>CAVVDN010000014.1:0-348450 GCA_963747045.1 uncultured Acidobacteriaceae bacterium
ACGGATCAGGTTGTGAACTTCACACAGAGCGGCTGCTCGGGCAACCAGTACGGATTCAACGTCTGCACTGAGACGGGTATGTTCGGATTCGACGTGAATTTGGCTGCCGGCACCTACTGGCTGAACCTGGATAATGCGGTTGTCAACGATGGCGACCCGATCTACTGGGACGAGAATTCGGGTCCGTCTTCGGCTTCGGAGAACTCGGTGGGAACGATTCCTTCGGAAGCGTTTACAGTTGTGGGTGTCAGCACTGCTACCTCCGGCATTAACCCCTTGCCCGAACCGAACAGCATGGCACTCCTCGGATCGGGCCTTTTGGGCCTAGTCGGCGTGTTGCGCCGCAAACTGTTCTAAAGAGAATCGCGACCCTGGCGCAAGCGGTTGGTCAAGCTCACGGCCACTTCCATGCGTCGTACCACCAGTTCAGCAGCGGCGATTTATCGGGATTGAACAGGAGTTGGAACAACAGCACTGCGGAAACTGCCAGCGCCAGAGTAATAATGTACCCCCGCCGCGACATAAGCCCAACATTCCCCTTTTGTACGACAAGATAATCGTCCTAAGTAATCTTTGGCGAGGATGCCGGGGCCTGAAATTAAACCAAGGTAACCTCGGGCAGGTGACGCGCTCGCGTCGATATTCGGGTCGCGCTGGTCGATGGCATAGAAACAGCAATGAGGAAGTGCCGCCAACTCCGGTTATCAGGGAATCTCCGCTGCTTTGCGAAGTGTCGGAATCAGGCAGTTCCATCACACCGAAGGCGGAGCCGAGCCGCTCACGGCATTAACTACCGCCATTCGATTCGAACAGTTGCGCAATCTCCGGGTTGCCGGACTGCTGCGCCAGCAGGCGGAAAGGGTTGCCTTCCAGGTCACACGCACGACGAAGCGAAGGAAAACGCCGCAGGTACCGCCTCACCCATTCGACATCGCCATGAGTGATGGCATGGGCAAAGTCGGCCAGCTCAATCCCCAGAAAACCGCCCATTTCGCGAAGGTATTCGATCGCCCAACCTGCGGGCGTAGCTCCGTACTGGCTGTCGCCTGCGTTGATGTCGGCGCCATGCTCCACCAGCAGCTTCGCTATGTTCCGATGTCCAGCGAAAGCGGCGTGATGAAGCGCCGTCGCCCCGACTTCATCTCTTCGATCGATGAACTCGGGATGACGTTGCAGCACCGCTCGGACCTCTTCCTCGTCGCCGTGTTTTGCGGCCTCGATGAGCCGGTTGAAATCATCCACAACGCAACCCCACTTAAGATTTCTGGTTATCGAGTCACGGCCTCGATCACGCTGTCCGGCGCCTTTGTCGGAACGATGCGGGTGAGCGTGAAACCCGCGCGGGCGAGCAGGTCGCGCCACTCCGGCTCGGTGCGTTCACGTCCACCGGGGAACATCAGCATCAGCAGGTCGAGCAGTTTGCTGGGATGCGGTCGTGCGTCCTCCGGCAGCACCGTGTCGACCAGGAGCAAGCGGCCGCCGGGACGTCCGGCGAGCGCCTGGCGAACGTTGCCCAGGATCTTCAGCGCAGGCTCATCGCTCCAGTCGTGGATGATGTGCTGCATGAAATAGGCGTCGGCGCCGGCGGGGATGTGCTCGAAGAAATTGCCGCCGACGGGCTGGCAGCGGCTCTCCAGTCGCAGCTCGCACAGCATGCATTTCGCGCCCTCGATCACCGCGGGCTGCTCCAGCAGAATGCCCTTCATCTGCGGGTAGCGCTGCAACGCTTCGCAGAGAAAGAAGCCGTGCCCGCCGGCCACATCCATCAACGTGTCCACGCCGGAGAAGTCGTAGGCGTCGAGCACCGCCGGGGCGAGCTCGGCGCTGATGGCGGTCATGCCCTCGTTGAAGGCGCAGCCGACCTCGGGCATCGACGCAAAGCACTCGAAAGCGGGCTTGCCGTAAAGGTGTTCGATGGCCGGCTTGCCGGTCTCCACCGAATGCAGCAAATCGCTGGTGACGCGCATGACGAACGGGTTTGAGACCCAGACCACCATGTCGCGAATGCTCCCCGCGGCATCGTGGCGCAACAGCTCGGCCGCCGGAGAAAGCGCAATGGTGCGCGGCTGCGGTTCGGAGAAGATGCCAAGACTCACCAGCAAGCGCAGGACGCGATAAAGCGCATCGGCGTTGGTGCCGGTTTCGTCCGCAAGCGCTTGCACAGAGCGCGGCCCATGCGCCACCAGGTCGGCGATGTTCAGCTTCACCGCCACGTGCAGACACGCGGAAGGCAGATAGCCGTTGGCGATCTGCATGAGCTGCTGTTTGCGGACCGTCGTCGAGCGATCCGGGGTTTCCGTTACCGCACTGGCCATGGCTCACCTCAAAGTGTCTGGCAAGTGTACACGCAGAAGCAAGCACCTAACGAGCGTGGCGGAACCTGGCAGCAGTGGCCAGGCGTCGCCCTTGAGGGTCGCTTTCCCGTCGTCCACTGTCCGCGCTAAACTCGTCCGTCCCACTCAGACTGGAGCTTTCGTGAGTCCAAGAAATTCAGGCAAGTGCTTAGGTTTGATCGGCGGGCTCGGCGTGGGCGCTGCCGTGCATTACTACGTGAACCTGGTGAAGGCGCATCACGCGCGGGAGCGCTCGCTGGACATGGTGATGGTCCACGCCGAGCCGCCGCGCGTGATGGAGTTTATCAAGGCCGGCGACCGCCAGGGGCTCGCGAAGTATCTGGTGCGGTTCATTTTGCGGATGAACGACGCGGGAGCCGATTTCGCCGTTGTTCCTGCGGTGACGCCACACTACTGCATGCACGAACTGATGGCGATCTCTCCGCTGCCGGTGCTCGACATTTTCTCGCCGCTCAATCGCGAGATTGCGGCGCGTACGCTTAAGCGCGTCGCCGTTTTTGGCACGCGCTACGTCATCGAGTCTGACCTCTACGGCGAAGTGCCCGGCGTCGAGTTCGTGCGGCCGCGAGCGGAAGAGGGAGAGCAGATTCACACCATGTATACGAAGCTGGCGCTGAGCGGGGAAGGTTCCGAGGAAGAGCGCAGGCAGCTGACGGCGATGGCGCACACGCTCATCGAACGCGACAAGGTTGATGCGATACTTCTCGCCGGGACGGACCTATCGTTAATCTTCCATGCGGGAAATATCGACTTCCCCTATCTGGATTGCGCCGAGCTGCACATTCAGGCGATTCTTGGCGAAATGCTCGGCAAAGAATCGGGGCATTCAACCCAAGTCTCGGAAATCGCAAGACCTGGGCACCCGTCGAGCTGACGTAACTCACGGCAAAAGCTGTAAGCGCGAACCCGGGCGATGCAAGACTCTCGGGCCCTGAATCCGTTACTATATTCCGAGCGTCCCTGCTGATCCTGCCGGCCCGTCCGGCGCAAAAGGAATTGTCGTAATGAAGCGTTTTTCCCATGTGCAATTTGCCTCGGCGATTGTTCTGTTGCTTGTCAGCACGCTGGCCTGGGGCGTCGACACCTCCATGCT
Source organism: uncultured Acidobacteriaceae bacterium (assembly GCA_963747045.1). GTDB lineage: Bacteria > Acidobacteriota > Terriglobia > Terriglobales > Acidobacteriaceae > Bog-257. Next base: position 3,448 of record CAVVDN010000014.1, read on the forward strand.
GAAGGCGCCTAAAGGTTCCAAGGTCGCGATTATCGTTTTTGAGGACCTGGAGTGTCCGCAGTGCGCCAAGGCCGCGCCGATGCTGCACGAGGCCTCCAAGAAGTACAACATTCCGCTGGTGCAATACGATTTCCCGCTGCGCCAGCATCCCTGGTCGTACGAGGCCGCGGTGAATGCGCGCTACTTCGACAGCAAATCGCTGAAGCTGGGCGACGAGTACCGCTTGTAGGTCTTCGCGAACCAGAACTACATCACCAAGCAGAACCTGCGCGGCATCACGGAGAAGTGGGCCGAGGACCACGCGACCACGCTGCCCTTCATCGTCGATCCGCAGGGAACTTTCGGCTGCCAAGATCGAAGCCGACCGCTAGCTGGGCGAGCGCATACCGCTGGATCACACGCCCACGGTTTACATCGTGAACGAGAGCGGACACGGCGCTGCGTGTCACCGAAGTGACCGACCTCACGCAGCTTTATCAGCAGTTGGACGGGATAGTGAAAGAGGCGGGCGTGAGTACGGCCGAGTCGAAGAAGTCAGCGACTACCGCGAAGAAAAGCTCCACCACCGCGAAGAAAACTTCCAGCCAGTGACCATCCGGCCGGGCAGCCAACCTACTGCCCGGCGTAATACTCTTCCTGCGCCTGCACGGTCAGATCTTTATTGGTCGTGGTGAGACTGATCTTGTGATAGCCGGGCGTGGCCAGCGCCTTGTCCGGCGTGAAGCCCAGGTTGTACTGGTTGCGCAGCTCTTCTTCGATCTGGCTGTAAATCTGGCCGACCGATTCTTTCTTCGTGACTTCGAAGAATCGTCCGCCGGTTTCTTTGGAGAGCCGCTGCAGGACTTTCTTGCCGTCGGGATGCTGAGTCTGCTGCGGATAGCTGCCGCCAGGATATCCGCCACCGCCGCCGCCGCCGGGATAGCGGCCCATGCCGCCTCCGCCCCATCCGCCATGCCGGCCCATGCCGCCGGGATAACCCTGATGTGAGTAAGCATCGGGATCGGAATACAGGATCGAATAGACGAGCGTGTTTGCCTTCTGGGCAGTCTCGATCGCGCGATCAAGACTCACCTTGCTGGCGTTGTCCACGCCGTCGGTCAGCACGATGAGTGCCTTGCGGCCGTCCTGCTTGCGCATCAGCTCGTCGGCGGCGAGGAAGACCGCGTCGTACAGCGCGGTGCCTCCGCCCGCGTGATGGCCGCCACCCTGACCACCGCCGCCGCCTCCCGGATAGCCGCCACCGCCTCCTCCGCCCGGCGAGCCACCGCTCGCATTGTCGAACTGCGGAGCGCCGAGCTTGTCCAGCGCGGCCTCCAGTTTTTCGTGCGAGGCGGTCATATCCTGCAGCAGTTCGACCTCGCGATCGAAATGGATGATGAAGGCTTTGTCCTTGTCGACGCGCATCAGCTCGTTGAGAAATCCGTAACTGGCGGTGCGCTCCTGATCGATCAGCCGGCGCTGGCTCGCACTAGTGTCCACCAGCAGGCCCAGCTTGAGCGGCAGATCGGTGTCGCGAGCGAAGTAACGGATGGTCTGCGGCTGGCCCTCCTGCTCCAGCTTGAAGTCGTCTTTGGTGAGGTTGCTGACGATCTGGCCGTGCTTGTCGCGGACGGTGGCGAGCACGTTGACCACCTTCACGTCGGAAGAAAACGTGGGTGTCTGCTGCGCGGCCGCCGGCGCTTGCTGGTTGGAAGCGGGAGCCTGCTGGCTTGGCAAAGGCGGCACAGCGAGGAGGATGACCGTCACCAGTGCCAGCCGGCGCTGCAAAAATGAAGAAGACGTCAAGGGCTACACCTGTCCGTTAAGGCACAATTCGAGTCCGTGGCGCGGGGCTGCCACCCACACTAACCCACGGTCGGGCTGAAAGTTGCCATCCTACCGGCCAGGAGCAATAGTTGCGCAACTTCGCTCGCCGGGTCGGGTTGCTAGGGGTATGCCTCTGCCTGAAAACGGCGCCGTAGCCAGCGCTGAAAAGAACCACACTTCCTCGCGAGAGCGGATCATCCTGGCGGCAAAACATCTATTCGCGCGCAACGGATACGAGAATACCAGCACCGTCGCCATCGCCCGCGAGGCCGGCACCAGCGAGTCGCAACTGATGAAGCACTTCGGCAGCAAGCAGGGGCTGCTGTCGGCCATTCTCGACCGCGGCTGGGCTGCCATTATTCAGCGGGTGCAGGGACTGCAACGCGCCGGGACGCCGGCTGATCGCATGATCGGCATGCTGGACGCCATCGTGTTGGAGATGGAGCACGATCACGAGTCGAAAGAGCTGATGACGCTGGAGGCGCGCCGCGTGCGCAAAGACAGCCGCGATGTGCTGATGAGCCGTGGCTATCGGCAGTTCACCGAGCTGTTCGACGGATTGTTAAGTGAAATGCGCGGTCAGGAACTAATCCGCGCGGACGTAAATCTGGAAGCTGTTCGCGCTGCGCTGATTGGGATGGTGGAAAGTATGATGCGCGACCATGTGATCGCCCGGCGCTCCGATTTACGCGCCGGCTACAGCTTCGACGATGTGCGAAGCCTGCTGCACATGCTGGTGCCGGCACTCAGCGGCGACCCGGCTGCGCCTCTCAAATCTGCGAACGGATGAGTCCCAGGTCGCGCTCCGGCAGCGACCGAAAGACCCCGTCTTCGACCTGGCCGCCCACGGGAGTGGAGTGCGTGATCACGCCCGGAGTTGGCGGAACCTCGTGGTGGGAATCTAGAGACCGCCAGATTCCGCAAAACACCAGCGCAGCGGTGATCACGGCAATCGCGAAGACCGGCAGCGAATTCCGTCGTTTGCAGGTATGCAGCAGTTCCGCCATGTCACATACGAACCGAATTCGCGGCCAAAAGTTGTCCTGAACATCGCTCCCCAATGGGAGTGGCGGCGTTTTCCGAGCGCCTCGTCATACCACCTGCCTGGCCGCGCCGGAATCGAATGATTGTTCTGATTTCTCGCGAAAGGAAAAGTTGCATGAAAGCTGCATTTCTGCTCGGCCGGTTGATCTACGGCGGTTTCTTTGTCTACAGCGGAATTCACCACTTCCAGGAAAGAAAATCGATAGCGCAGTACGCCGGCGCCAAAGGGGTGCCCATGCCCGAACTCGCGGTCGATGCAACCGGAGCGATGTTGATTGCCGGCGGCGCCAGCGTTGCGCTGGGCGTAAAGCCGAAGCTCGGAACGCTCGCGCTCATGACCTTCCTCGCCGGGGTCTCGCCCGTGATGCACGATTTCTGGAGCGCGGACGAGCCCAGCCAGAAACAGGAACAGATGATCCACTTCATGAAGAACATGGCGATGCTGGGCGGAGCACTGGCGCTGATGGGCGTGGAAGAGCCGTGGCCGGCCAGCGTGCCTCTGGGCCAGCCCTCGCGCCTGGAGCGGGTGAAACGCTTTGCACGCCAGGTGGCGGCGTAAGCAGTGGCCGGTGGTCGGAGGCCAGTGGTCCGTGGTCAGTAGTCGGCCATCAGCAATCGCCGTTGTCTCTTCAGCGGTCAACAACTAAGAAGACGCTGATTACGTCGATGCCGCCGGCCTCAGCGGCCAGGGCCGACCGTTTTGGCTAGCTTTTGCGGACGGCCCGAAGTGTCTGCGTGAGGACCCTGTCGTCCCTGAAGGGACTCGACATTTTTCCTCACTCTACCCAGCGCTGAAGCGCTGGGCTAAACTCTTCCGCGCCTACGGCGCTCGTTTTGTCGCCATGAACACGCGGGCTTACTCCACCACCTCACTGCAAATCATGTTCTCACGCAGACACTTCAGGCCGACCGTTTCAAAGCAGTACTTAATCAGAGCTTCCCCGCCATACACCTCAGGGCCTGACGGCCCATCAAATAACTGCCGCCAAACGCGGCGCTAAAGCGCCGCACTACTCTGACCGGGCGTTCTCATAAGTTTTTTCAGCCGCCTGCTGGGAGCTGACTACTGCAGCTTTGCGTACTCGGCTTGCGCTTGTTTGCGGATGGCGATGTCGGGATCAGCCTCTTTCCAGAGCGCAAGGAAATCTTTGTAGGCGGTGAGGGCGCGACTTCGGGCGAGGTCGGCCTCGACGCCGGTCGCGCTCTTCGCCTGCAGCACATTCGCGCGAGCTACTCCAAGTCGCGCCAGCGCTCCCGTCCAGCAGTTCCACACGATGCCGCCGTGGTCGAGAATCTTCTGGTACTCCGTTGCCGCCTCCTTGCCCTGTCCGGCCGCAAGATAAGCCTGACCACGAATATAGGTGGGATACAGGCACGACATCTGCGTGATAAACGCGATCTGCCCGTACTCAATCGGCGGCAGCGCGCGCTGGAGTTGCTCTATGGCCGCAGCCGGGTTCTTGCGGTTCAGCGCCACTTGCGCGTTGATCGCGGGCAGCCATAGCGACTGCATTTGCGTGTCGAGCGGATAACGCTGGTTGAGCGCATCCGCCATCGCCTGCGCGCGCTGCAGGTCGCCAGTCATCGCATAGGCCAGCGCAGCTTCCACCTGCACACCTTGGCTTTCCGGATACAGCTTGAGTCCCGCATCCGCGGCCTGTCGCGCTTCTTTGAAGTTACCGCAGGCTGCGTCGCGCAACGCCGCGTTCTCCCACCAGATCGCGGCGGTCTCTTTGCTGTCGGTGCGAACGGCGGCATCCACCGCGCGCCTGGTCAGTTCGCGGGCTTTGGCCAACCGACCGGCGTAGGCCTCGGTGTCGGAGACGAGCGAAATCCCGTTGTTCTCCAGACCCGGATTTCCGGCGAACCACCGCTGCTGCTCCGCCATCCCGCGCGCATCCCGTGCGAGAAACGCCATTCCGTAAAGCGCGATGTGTTGCGTATAGTCGTCCAGCTTGCGCGCCTCGTGCCTCCTGAATGATCTTGCGGGCTTCGTCCGGGCGCTGCAGGGCCACGAGAAAGTTGGCCAGGTTGTTGTACGGCACGACGCTGTCCGGCGTCAGTTGCAACTGCTGGCGCGTCGCCTCCACCGCAGCCTGATACTGTCCTTCAGCCCCATAGGCCGTCCCCAGGTTGCCGTAAGCCGCGTCGTCCCGCGGATAGGCCGCGATGAGCTCGCGATAACTCTCGGCGCCCTTTTCGAGTTCTCCGGTGACGTTGGCGTAGTAGTCGGCGGTGATCAGCAACTTCTCCCGCTCGCTGGCGTGGTCGCGCAGTTCAAACGCCTTGGTGAAGTATTGGCTCGCGCGCGACAGCTCTGCCAACGACCGCATAGTCCGTGCCGATCGAGCGATAGCCCATGGCGAAGTTCGGATCCAGCTGGACCGCGCGTTGATCGTAGGGCAGCGCGGCCGCCGCGCCCTTCTCATTCATCGTGTTCATGGCGAGCGTGTAGGCCTGCAGGGCCTCGAGCGACGAGGTCGTTGCCTGCTCCAGCGGAACGTCGAACTTCTGCACCGTGGCCAGCGACTCGCCCAGTTGGCTGCGCAGTTTGGCCGCAGCCTCGCCCACGGCATTCAGCACTTTCTCCTTGCCATTCGCCGTCACCTGCTGTTGCCCCAGCGGCTCGCCGCTGCGGCAGTTCACGGCCTTCAATCCGACGACGTACTCGTTGCCGAGTCTGTCGATCGAGCCCGCGATATAGGCGTTGCTGTTCGTTCGCAGGCAAACCTCGCGCGCCACGTCGGACGTCAGCTTGGTGTTGGCGGCGCGGGTCATCATCGTCAACGTGCGCGCGACCTGATTGTCCGAGATCACCTTCAGGAAGGGAGACTGGTTCAGCGCGACCGTCAGCGCCGTCTTCAGCGTGTTGTCGAAAACCGGATCGCTGGTGCTGTTAGCGAAGTCGCCGATGACGATCGTGTCCCGCTCGGTCAGCTTTGGAGTCGGAGTTTGACGCGCGTGGTAGTAGAGCAGGGCGCCACCGATCGCCGCCATGAGAATTACCGCCGCAGCCGCCATCATCATCCAGCGCCGGTTTTTCGGTTGCGTCAGCGCCGACGGCGTTTCGACTGCCTTCGCTTTGCCGGAGCTGTCGGTCCAAACCCCGCTCGATGCGGAGGCCGTTCCGCTCGCGCTCGCTCCTCGGGAAGAGCCTGAGCCTGCCGCTGCGAATCGCCCGCTCTCATCCCGTTTGAGGCGCTGCAGGTCGCTTCGCATCTCCGACGCATGCTGATAGCGCAGGTTGCGGTCTTTCTCCAAGGCCTTGCCGATGACCGCTTCCAGTCCCGCGGGCATCTCCCGGTTTAATTGCGAAGGCGGCACGGGCTGAGTGTGCAAAATAGCGCCGCAGACGTCGCCTGAGCTTTCGCCCTTGAACGGCATCTTGCCGGTCGCCATCTCGTACAGCACCGCGCCGAAGGAGAACAGGTCGCTGCGCGCATCGAGGTCGCGAACCTTGATCTGCTCCGGCGACATGTATGCGACCGTGCCCAGCATCAAGCCCGGGCTCGTCAGATAGTCGGCATCGGATTGGACAAGCTCGGTTGCGGTCAAGCCGGTGGTGGAGGCGGCGACCTTGTCCGCCACCTTCGCCAGCCCGAAGTCGAGAATCTTGGCGTGGCCGCGCCGCGTGACGAAAATGTTGGCCGGCTTGATGTCGCGATGGACGATGCCTAGCGCGTGCGCCGCATCGAGCCCGTCGGCGATCTCAGTGGCGAGGTCGAGAAGCAGCTCCAGCTCCATGGGCTGGCCGGCGATCTGGTGCTTCAGCGTCACGCCGTCGAGGAACTCCATCACCATGAAGGCGCGGCCATCTTCCTCGCCGATGTCGTGAATCGTGCAGATGTTGGGATGGTTGAGCGCCGAGGCGGACTGGGCCTCGCGCCGGAAGCGGGACAACGCCTGAGGATCGCCGGCCACCTTCTCGGGCAGGAACTTCAGCGCCACGAAGCGGTGCAGGCGAGTGTCCTCGGCTTTATACACCACGCCCATCCCGCCGCCGCCTAGCTTGGCCAGGATGCGGTAGTGGGAGATTGTCGTGTCAATCATCGCGAAGCGGCTAGCAGGGAACCACGATGATAGGTCGGTGCAGGGGTCGCGTCAACTGTAGGAAATACCGAATTCCGCAATGCCCTCCGCACTTTTTTCTATCTTCGCCACTACGCGTGTAAGAAAATTCGCGCCGTGGCGACTGCCTCCTATGTGGGAGGCCAGGACGACCTTTACCAGCAGGCCGCATCGGAGTTTGGCCCGGCGGTGGCGCGGCTGGCGCGTGGTTACGAGGCCGATGCGGACAAGCGTCGCGACTTGCTACAGGAAATCCATCTCTCACTCTGGCGCAGTTTCGAAGGTTTCAACCAATCCTGTTCGCTGCGCACCTGGGTGTACCGCATGGCCCACAATGCCGCGCCTTCGTATGTCATTCGGCAGCGGCGGGCGCGTCCTCAAACCCTGGTCGGCCTGGACGAAGTTGATGCCTTGCTGAATCCGCCGGGAACCGACAGGAAGATGGCACTCAGCCGGCTAACGGATCTCTCTGAAGCCGCGGTCTTCGCCGCAGTTGTTTGGCTGAACATGCGAGCCGCACGACGGCTCGACCGCCGCATCGCCGAGCTCGACCGCGAGGCAGGCGTAGTGTAAGCGCCGCTATGGGCCTGCGGGCTAGTTGCTGACTGCTGATTGCTGATTACTGACTGATGAATTGGTCGGGACGGGCAGATTTGAACTGCCGACCCCTCGCACCCCAAGCGAGTGCTCTACCAGGCTGAGCCACGTCCCGACTCTACGGAAGGTCCGGTTCCTGCGAACCGGAGGGGTTTCGATCCACACCAGTTTATCACCGCCGATGGCGGGCGCTAAAGCAGCCCGACATGCGGCGCGACTGGGACAGATGTATCAGACCTGTGTCGTCAAGTGCGTGATGCCAACCCTCTTTTCCAAAACCCAAAAAAATCCTGCATTGCTACCAAACGGACTTGCGGTAAACTCGCCAAAGACCATGAGTTCCGACCTCGCCTACAGATATCTTGACGAAATCTTTCGCGGACTGCGCGGACACAAGCGCCTGGCCGACGACGCCATCGCGCAGCTCAGCGACGAGCAGTTCTTCGCGCTGCCCAGTCCCGACTCCAACAGCGTTGCCATCATTGTGAAGCACGTCGCCGGCAACCTGCGCTCGCGCTTCACCGACTTTCTCACCAGCGACGGTGAGAAGCCCGACCGCAACCGCGACCAGGAATTCGTGATGGCCGCCGACGGCTCGCGCGACGCGATCCTGCGCGCATGGGAGCAGCACTGGCAGCTGGTCTTCGAGACCATCAACTCGCTTGCGCCCGATGACCTTGATCGCACGGTCACCATTCGCAACCAGCCGCACTCGGTGTTGCAGGCGCTGAACCGCGCCGCCGGGCACCTCGCCTATCACACCGGGCAAATCGTTTTCGTCGCCAAGCACTGGAAGGGCGCCGACTGGAAATCGCTGAGCGTTCCCAAAGGCCAGAGCGAGCAGGTGAACGCCGCCATGCGTGAAAAATTCAAGAGCGCAACATAAACTGCCGCAATCGTTGGTTTCCTCCTGTGATGCGACTGCGTGTGTCGGAATTTTCGCCGTGTCATTTTTACATTTTGCAATTCCGGCGGTCGTGTTCATTCACGAAAGAATTACCGTCCGCGTATTTACAAACGAGCAGAGAAGCGGGAAAATCTGTCCTGAAGTTAGGCAGTTCTGGGGGAGGGCTGCCTTCTGAGCGCTCTGCGGGTTCTCCGTGGAGCGCTCTTGAATTTTTCGTCGCATTTCTTGCATTGCGGCGATACGAATCGTTTTGGCGCGACGGTTGTATACGCTCTCTCGACTGACGAAGCGAATTGAGTTCGTGCGCCGTGCATCCAGTTCACCACCGCGAACCAACGCGGCGACGTGCAATCGACATCCATCTACACGGGTACTAATCTCAGCCGCGTCCTTCCGTTAGCCCGGGACGTATCTGTTCGCACCTATGCCAGCTGAAATCGGGGATCACGCACTCATCGGAGATTTCGAAACCTCCGCGCTTGTCAGCCGCCAGGGCTGTATCGACTGGCTGTGCTGGCCGAACTTCGCCTCGCCGGCCTGCTTCGCCGAATTGCTTGGCGACGAGGAAAACGGCCACTGGGTCATTCATCCGACGACCAAGGCCAAATGCTCGCGGCGTTATCGCAAGCACACCCTCATACTGGAGACGATCTTCGAAACCGGGGAAGGCGCGGTGCAGTTGACCGACTTCATGCCCAGCCGCGGCCGGCACTCCGACATCGTACGCATCGTGACCGGCATTCGCGGGCGGGTGCTTATGCGGACCGAACTGCTGGTGCGCTTCGACTACGGTCACTCGGTTCCCTGGGTCACGCAACTGCACGACGGAAGCATCCGCATCGTCGCCGGACCGAACATGGCAGTTCTGCGGACCTCGGCCGCGCTGGAGACGCGGAAGGGCGACGTGCGCGGCGAGTTCGCGGTGAGCGCGGGCGAGACGGTTGCCTTTGTGCTTACCTACGGCGACTCGTATCGCGAGCTGCCCGCGGCCATCGATGCCGAGAAAGCCCTGAGCCATACCGAAGCTTTCTGGCTCGACTGGATTGGCAAGCACGATTTTGAGGGCGAATACGGCGAGCCGATCCGGCGTTCGCTGATCACGCTGAAGGCTCTCACCTACCGTCCCAGCGGCGGTATCGTGGCCGCGCCTACCACGTCGCTGCCCGAACAGATTGGCGGCAGCCGCAACTGGGACTACCGCTACTGCTGGCTGCGCGACGCAACCTTCACTCTGTTGTCGCTGATGAACGCCGGCTACTTCGACGAAGCCCGCGCCTGGCGCGACTGGCTGCTGCGGGCCGCGGCCGGCAGTCCCGACCAGCTGCAAATCATGTACGGCATTCACGGCGAACGCCATCTGCTGGAATGGGAGGTGGATTGGCTTCCCGGCTTCCGCAACTCCAAGCCGGTGCGCGTGGGCAATGCCGCCTCCGAGCAGTTGCAGCTCGACGTCTATGGTGAAGTTGCCGACGCGCTGCTGCATGCCCACCTCGGCGGTATGAAGCCGCAGAAGTCTGACCTCGATTTGCTGAGTGCGCTCACCCACCACCTCTCCGATATCTGGCAGCTCCCCGATTGTGGGATCTGGGAGGTGCGCGGCCAGAGCAAACAGTTCACGTACTCCAAGGTGATGGCGTGGGTGGCCTTCGATCGCTCCATCACGAACGCCGAACGGTTTGGGCTGGAAGGGAACGTAAAAGCCTGGCGCGAAATTCGCAACAAGATTCACCGTGAAGTCTGCGAGAAAGGTTGGGATCCGCAGCTCGGCAGCTTTACGCAATCGTATGGCTCGAAGGAACTGGATTCGGCTCTGTTGCTGCTGCCCATCGTCGGTTTTCTGCCGCCTTCCGACCCGCGCGTCGTCAGCACCGTCGACGCCATTCAGAAACGCCTGACGCGCGACGGCCTTCTGCTGCGCTATGACACCGGCTCCAGCAAGGACGGTCTTCCTCCCGGCGAAGGCGCGTTCCTGCCCTGCACCTTCTGGCTGGTGCACGTACTGAGCCTGCTGGGCCGCAAGGACGAAGCGAGAAAGCGGTTCGCCGACCTGCTGGCGTTGTGCAACGATGTCGGTTTGCTGTCGGAAGAGTACGATCCGCGCAAACGGTGCCTGGTCGGCAATTTTCCGCAGGCGCTGTCGCACATCTCGCTGGTGAATGCCGCGCTCGAGCTGACCCAGGGCGATTCCGCGCAGCATACGCGACGTAGCGATGCAGCCGGGAAGATCGTGAGCTAAGTCGCCAGCGCACCTTGCAATTCCGCCTTAACCGTAGTTAACTGGAATCGCGAAACACGATGATCACGGTATCCAAAGAGGACTATCTCAAGGCCATTCTGGAAGCCGAATGCGAAGGCGAGCAGGTAATCGCGGCCCGGCTGGCGCACTGGCTCTCCGTATCGGCTCCGGCGGTCACGATGGCGCTGCGCCGCCTGAAGCGCGATGGCTTGGTCGCGGTGCGGCAGGATGGAAAAATCATGCTCACGGCCGAGGGCCGCGACATTGCGCGCCGTACGGCAATGCGGCACCATCTCATCGAACGCATGTTGCACGAAGTCTTTGGTATGGCGTGGTGGAAGGTGCACGACGAAGCCGAGCGCCTGGAGCACGCCGTCTCCGGCGACTTCGAGGAGCTACTCTCGCGCAAGCTGGGCAGCACGGGCTCGTGCCCTCACGGCAATGCCGCAACTCCCGAGCCCCCCAACACCAAGCGCAAGCGCGGCCTGCTGCCGCTCTCCGAAACGCTGCCCGGAACGCGCTACGCCGTGCAAAGCGTCTACGAGCGCGACCGCAAGCTGCTGGAGTTTCTCGAGCAGAAGGGCATCCGTCCCGGCACCAGCCTCAGCGTGCAGGCCCGCAACTATGATGGAACCGTGTCATTGGCCATCGGACGCAAGCTGACCGAACTGGGCAGCCCCGCCGCGGAAAAGATCTGGGTCAGCAAAGCGCGCTAGGAAATCAGGTTCGGGCGCTTCTCGGAAAGCACGCCTGTGACTCTTCCCGTCTGTGCGGACGTCAATCTCTGCATTCGGCCGAGCGTGTCGAAGATCAAACCATGCTGCTGCCCGCCGGTTGTGAAGTGCACGTCGCCGACGCCGTAGCATTGCCCGAAGGTTGTATTGACAACACCTGGGAGTATTCGGTAGTTTCGATAGCAAGATGACTACGCTGATCCATCGCCATCATCACCATCATCACGCGGCGAACGTGTCAGCGGAGATCACCGGATAAATTCCTAAATACCAAAAGATCTCACGACCCCGCTGACCAGAATCGGCGGGGTTTTGCTTTTGCGCGAAGGAAGGAAAACGATGGCAGTGGAAATCGATTTCGACAAGATGGATGGCTTGACGCCGGCAGTGGTGCAGGATGCAGTGTCGGGCGAAGTTCTGATGCTCGGCTTCATGAACCGAGAAGCTTACGAAATGACGTTGCAGACAGGTTATGTGACCTTCTTCAGCCGCACTCGCAACCAGCTGTGGACGAAAGGCGAGACTTCCGGCAACCGCTTGCGCGTCGTCGAAGCCTCCACCGATTGCGACTTCGATACCATCTTGTGCCGTGTCGAAGTCGAAGGGCAAGGCGTTGTCTGTCACACCGGGACGCGCTCCTGCTTCACAACGGTGTTGCCCATCGGAGGCGCGCAATGACGCTGCGACTCGGCATTCCCAAAGGCAGCTTGCAAGAGGCGACATTGGCGCTGCTGGCGCGCGCGGGCCTGCAGGTTTACGTCAGCCCGCGTTCGTATTTCGCTGCGACGAACGATCCGGAAATCGAATGCATGCTGATTCGGGCGCAGGAAATGGCTCGCTATGTCGAGCATGGCGCGCTCGACGCGGGTCTCACCGGTCTCGATTGGGTCCTGGAGAGCGGGCTCGACGTGATCAGCGTCGCGGACCTGATTTACGCCAAGCAAAGCCGCGGCAAGGTTCGGTGGGTTCTCGCCGTGCCGCAGGATTCTGCCGCGCAGTGCGCCGAAGACTTGCGCGGGGCGACCATCGCGACCGAGTTGGTGAGCGTGACGACGAAGTACTTCGCGCAGCGGGGAATTGACGTGAAGGTGGAATTCTCGTGGGGCGCAACCGAAGTCAAACCTCCCACATTGGCGGACGCGATTGTCGAGGTCACGGAGACCGGCAGTTCGCTGAAGGCGAACCGGCTACGCATCATCGATACAGTGCTGGAATCGAACACGCAGGTCATTGCGAACCGAGCCGCATGGGAAACGCCTTGCAAGAGGCTGAAGATCGAGAACTTCGCGCTGATGCTACGCGGCGCGATGGAGGCGCAAGGACGGGTCGGCCTGATGCTGAATGTGCAGGTTGACGATTTGCAAGCCGTCCTCAGCGTCTTGCCGGCGTTGAACAGCCCAACCATCTCAACCCTCAGCGACCCCAACTGGGTTGCGGTGAACACCATCCTTGAAGAGTCGGCGTGCTGGGACGTGATTCCACGGCTCAAGGTGGCAAGAGCGCATGGCATCGTCGAGTATCCGCTGAACAAGGTGGTGTTGTGATGCGGATCCTTGAGGGCAAAGCTGCGGCACAGTCGGTTGCGAAACTTGAGCGGCGCAAAACTTCGTTGGACGAGGTGGAACCGGCGGTGCGCCGCATCCTCCGCGATGTGAGGCGCGGCGGCGATCGTCAGCTGAAACGGTATGCCACGTTGTGGGATGGTCTAGAGAAGGAACAACCCATCAGGGTCGCTCAGGAGGAGATCGCGCAAGCCTGGCGCGACACGCCGAAAGAAATTCGTGCTGCCCTACGGGCCGCAGCGGCCAACATCCGCCGCTTTTGCCGCCAACAAATGCCGCGCGAGTGGAGTAAGAGCGTGAGTGGCGGGGAGGTCGGGCAGATCGTCCGGCCTATCGAGTCGGTCGGCTGCTACGTTCCCGGAGGACGCTATCCGCTTCCTTCCACACTGCTGATGACGGTCATTCCCGCTCAGGTGGCGGGGGTTCCGCGCATCTGCGTCGTGTCGCCACGTCCGCATACCGTAACCCTGGCTGCGGCCGCGTTGCTCGGCGTCACGGAAGTCTATCGCTGCGGAGGCGCGCAGGCGATCGCTGCGCTCGCTTACAGTACCGAAACCATTGCCCGTGTCGACAAGATTGTCGGGCCGGGAAACAAGTTCGTAACCGCCGCCAAGAAATTGGTGAGCTTCGACTGCGCCATCGACATGCTGGCTGGACCTACGGAGGCCGTGCTGTACAGCGACGTGGGCCGGCCGCTGTTTCTTGCTGCCGACATGGTGGCGCAGGCGGAACATGATCCCGACGCGGTCGTGGTGCTGGTCACGACCCGACGACGATTGGCCGAAGAGGTAAGCGATGCTATCGTTGCGGCGTCTCGTGAAAATGCTGTGGCGCAAAAAGCCATTCGCCGCAACGCGGCGTTGCTGGTCGCATCGTCGCCGACGGAGGCGATGGAGTGGGTGAATCGCATCGCCCCTGAGCACCTCACCGTAGACGACAAAGCCGTCGTTCCGCTCATCAGCAATGCGGGCTCGGTGTTCGTAGGCGACTATTCAGCCCAGTCCGCGGGCGACTATTGCGCCGGTCCGAATCACGTGCTTCCCACGGCCGGAGCTGCGCGCTTTCGCGGAGGCCTGGGCGTTCACGATTTCGTGAAGTTGATCACCGTGCAACGCTTCGATTCGGACGGCTTAAGAACGATTTCGTCGACAATCATCACGCTGGCCGGAGCTGAAGGCCTGCGCGCCCACGCCGCTTCGGTGCAGGCGAGATGCGAAGCCGTTCAGGCGAACCATGTGCGCGCCACGCAAAAGGAGGCTGCTCATGCTTAGCGCGCGCAGAATTGTACAGGAGTTGCAGGAGTATCATCCGCCACTGTCGCGCCGCGAGGGCATGCGACTCGACTTCAATGAGAACACGGCCGGTTGCTCGCCCCATGTCCTACAGCGTCTGACACAGATTACGGCTGAAGATCTGGCCCGCTATCCCGAGCGCCAGCCGCTCGAGGAATTAGCCGCGCATCATCTCGGGCTGTCGAGCGGCCAGGTGCTTCTCGCGAACGGAGTAGACGAGGCCATTCACCTGCTGTGTGAGGCGTATCTCGAACCTTGCGATGAAGTACTGATCGTGGCGCCCACGTTCAGCATGTACGAGATCTATGCCTCCGCCACGGGCGCGCGCGTCATTCGCGTGCTATGTGACGCGGATCTTCAGTTTCCGCTTTGCAAGATTCTGGACCGGATTACACCGGCAACGCGGATGATCGCGATCGCCAGCCCGAACAATCCGACTGGAACCGCGGCCACTCGTGAGCAACTGCTGCAGATTGCGGGCGCCGCGTCCGATGCGGCGGTGCTGGTCGACGAGGCGTATTACGAGTTTCATGGCCAGACGATGATCCATGAGACCAGTTCTTTGCAGAATCTCTTCATCGCGCGCACCTTCTCCAAGGCGTACGGCCTGGCAGGTCTGCGCATCGGCGTGCTTTGCGGGCCGGCGGAGCAGATGCCGGCTCTGCGGCGTATTTCCTCGCCTTACAACGTAAACGCCGTAGCGCTGCTCGCTCTGCCCGCCGCTCTGGAGGACGAAGCCTACGTCGCCGATTACGTCGCCCAGGTGAAACAAGGACGCGAGCGGCTGGCAGCGGAGTTGGAGCGGCTTGGTATCCAGTACTGGCCGAGCCAGGCAAACTTTCTGCTGCTGAGAATTGGCGAGCTTCATCGCGAGTTTGTCTCCGCGATGCGACAACGTGGGATATTGATTCGCGATCGCTCTGCGGATCCTGCTTGCGAGGGTTGTGTGCGCATTACGATCGGAACGCGAGCGCAAGCCGATCAGCTGATCGCGGCGCTGCAAGAGATATGCGGCGAATTCAACCTCGTGCGGAAGGTGATGGCATGAGGCGTGCCCGCATTCACCGCAAAACCAAGGAGACCGATGTCAAAGTGTTCCTGGTCATCGAAGGCCGCGGCCAAGGCAAGATCTCGACCGGCATTCGCTTTCTTGATCACATGCTGGAGCTAGTCGCCCGTCACGGCGTCTTCGATCTCGAAATGAACGCCACGGGCGATCTGGACGTCGACCAGCACCACACGGTGGAAGATGCCGGAATTGCGCTGGGCGAAGCCTTTGCGCTGGCCCTGGGCAATAAGCGCGGGATCTGGCGCGCCGGATATTTCGTGATGCCAATGGATGAAACGCTTAGCGTGGTTGCCGTGGATTTCAGCGGACGCAGCGCGGTGGTCGTCGATACGAAGGTCCGCACGCGCCTCGTGGGCGATTTGCAATCGGAGTTGATCACCGATTTCTTCGACGGCTTTGCGCGCGGCGCCAAAGCCAACCTTCACGCCAAGGTCATGTACGGGCGCTCGAACCATCACAAAATCGAAGCGCTCTTCAAGGCCTTTGGCCGTGCGCTGCGCGTCGCATGCTCCAAGGACCGGCAACTCGGACGCATGCTGCCCAGCACGAAAGGACTGTTGTGATAGCCATCGTCGATT
The DNA here is from genome assembly GCA_963747045.1 of uncultured Acidobacteriaceae bacterium. Lineage (GTDB taxonomy): Bacteria > Acidobacteriota > Terriglobia > Terriglobales > Acidobacteriaceae > Bog-257. The sequence continues at coordinate 19,341 of CAVVDN010000014.1, forward strand.
ACGGCGCCGGAAATCTGGCCTCGGTGGTCAAGGCCATCCGGCATCTTGGGTACGAGTGCCAGGTGACGGCGGAAGCGCGAGAACTGGAGCGCGCCGATAAGGTCATCATTCCCGGAGTGGGGAATTTCGCAGCCACGCGCGCGCTGGCGCACGGCACGCTCGCGGAGCAGTTGCGACAATTCCAGACGACCGCACGGCCGCTGCTCGGCATCTGTCTTGGCCTGCAATGGATGTTTGAGGGCAGCGAAGAGGCGCCCGAACTGAAAGGTTTGGGAGCCTTCATGGGCACGTGTGCGCGATTTTCTGACCGCGTCAAATCGCCGCATGTTGGGTGGAACCGAATCGCGATCAACTCGTGCTCCGCCCTCCTGCGCGGCATTCCATCCGGCAGCTACGTTTATTTCACGCACTCTTACCGTGCTCCCGCAGGCGACGGCACGGTCGCGACATGTACCTACGAAGCTCCGTTTGCGGCTGCCGTGGAACGCGGCAATCTGTTCGGAGTGCAGTTTCATCCCGAGAAGTCTGGCAATGTGGGACTGAAGATTCTGGAGAACTTTTGTGTACTGTGAATCGCTGGCCAAGCGCATCATCGCCTGCCTCGACGTCCACGGCGGGCGAGTGATGAAGGGCATTCAGTTTGTGCAGTTGCGCGATGCGGGCGATCCCGCCGAACTGGCCGCGGCCCATAGTGAGGCGGGAGCCGACGAAATCGTGCTGCTCGACATCACCGCGACCGCGGAGTCGCGCAACACGCTGCTGGAGACCGTCCGCCGCACTGCCGACCAGCTTTTCATTCCGTTCACCGTCGGAGGAGGCATTCGCTCACTGGGTGACGCCGCGGCGGTCCTCGACTGTGGGGCCGACAAGGTTGCCATTAACTCAGCCGCAATCGCCACGCCGGAGCTGATCTCCGAAATTGCCGCGCGCTACGGGTCGCAGGCCGTTGTCGTAGCGATGGACGCGCGGCAGCGCGACAGCGCTTGGGAGGTGTATGTCTGGGGCGGGCGCAAACCCGCCGGCCGCGACGCAAAACAGTGGGCCATCGAAGCGGAGGCCAGAGGCGCGGGTGAAATTCTGCTGACCTCGATGGACTGTGACGGAACCAAGTCCGGCTTCGACTGCGCGCTGACGCGGACGATCTCGGACAGTGTGCGCATTCCGGTGATTGCCTCCGGCGGTGCGGGCGAGCCGAAGCACTTTGTCGAAGTATTTCGGCAAGGCGCGGCGGATGCGGCGCTGGCGGCGTCGGTCTTCCATTTTGGGCTGGAGTCGGTGCATGCGATCAAAGAAGAATTGCGCCGCGCCGGCATCGCTGTGAGGTTGTCATGCTGATCCCATCGATCGACCTGATGGGCGGCAAGATCGTGCAGCTTGTCCAAGGCGAGAGGAAAGCGCTGGAGTTTGCTGACGTCGAAGTCTGGACGGAGCGCTTTTCACGTTACCCGCTGGTACAACTCATTGACCTCGATGCGGCGATGGGCCGGGGTGCGAACCGGGAACTGATCGCCGACTTTTGCCGCAAGCTGCCCTGCCAGGTGGGCGGAGGGATTCGCTCCGCTGCGGAGGCTGCGAAGATCTTCGAGTGCGGCGCCCGGAAAGCGATTCTTGGCTCGTCGTTGGTAAAGAACGGAAACATCGACCGCAGCTTCGGCACAGAGCTGAGCGAAAAGTTCGGTCCTGAGCGGCTGGTCTTCGCCGTCGACTCGCGGGATGGACATGTCGCCATTCATGGATGGAAGACCCTTACCGGCATCACGCCGGAAGAGATGATGCCGCAGCTTGAAGCACTGTGCTCGGCATTTCTCTACACCCACATCAATACCGAGGGGCTGATGCAGGGCATTCCGCTGGATATCGTACGCAAGCTGCGGGGAGTGACTTCGCGGCGGCTGATTGCGGCGGGGGGCATTCGAAGCGTTGAGGAAATCGAGGAACTGGACCGGATGGGAGTGGATGCGGTCGTTGGCATGGCGATCTATTCGGGTTTGCTTGACGCGTGAGGGAAAGAACGCTCAGCAAAAAGCACATAAACGGCATCGTGCAATCGCCGGGGAACGTTGAGGTAACACACGCGATACCCGCGACTGACTGTGGAAAGCAGAGCGGCTGCTGCGAGCTACACTGAAATGTCGTGAAAAAACTCGTCGCTGTTGTCATCGCTCTCCTGGTTGTTGTTTCGCTCTTGGTCTTCGCAGCACGATCGGCGACGCCGGTTGTAAGTCTTCCGGCATCGCTCACTACGCTGGGCCAGTCGACTCCGGTTCCCGTCCAAATACGCGATCCGCATGGCATTCGCAGTGTGCACGCGTATGTCGAGCAGAATGGCGCCCGCTATCCGATCTTCGAAAATGCACAAGCGTCGACCTTGCCTGAAAGCACTGTGAATTTCACTGCCGGGATCAAGAGCACGCCGCAGTTGCAGGCAGGGAAGGCGAAGCTCGTGGTGGAGGCGACGTCGAACGATCTGCTTCGCAGGAGCGGCAGCGCTGAGCGCGAGGTGACCGTGGTCACCCAACCGCCGGTGCTCAACGTTGATTCGGAGCAGCATTACCTGTATCTCGGAATGGCTGACCTGGCGACCTTCAGTGTGTCGGGCGCGTGGACTGACGCTGGAGTGCGCGTCGGCGACCAGACGTTTCGGGCGTGGCCAATGCCCGGTGGCAAGCCCGGCCTATTTTCGCTGTATGCGTTTGCCTGGAACATGCCGCCCGATACCGTGCCCGTGGTATTTGCCGAGAACGGCGCCGGCAACGATGTCGGGAGCGCGCTGACCGTCGTGTTTCCGAAGAAGGAGCAGCCGCATTACACGACGCACGATCTCCAGGTGAGCGACGCCTTCCTGCAGAAGGTGATCAACGAACTCGACCCGAACGGAACCGGCGATCCGGTCGCGCGATTTGTGAGGATCAATAGCGAAATGCGCCGGGCCAACAACCAGACGCTCTCTGAGCTGCGAACGAAGACAGCAGACAAGTTCCTGTGGTCGCGTCCGTTCATTCGGCAACCGCATTCGCAGGCCGAAGCGAACTTTGCTGATGTGAGGAACTATATCTATCACGGCAAGAAGATCGACCAGCAGGTCCATCTCGGCTACGACCTGGCAGTCACGCAGCACGTGGGGGTGCAAGCCTCGAATGATGGAAAGGTGGTCTACGCGGCTCCGCTGGGAATTTATGGGAACTGCATTGTCGTCGATCACGGCTACGGGTTGCAGACCATCTATGGCCACCTCAGCCGGATTGATGTCCATGAAGGGGACGTGGTCAAGCAGGGACAGGTGATGGGCCTGAGCGGGCAGACAGGAATGGCTGGCGGCGACCACATCCATTTCGCGATGCAGCTCGACGGCGTGCAGATTGACCCGAAGGAATGGTGGGACGTGCACTGGATCAAAGACCACATTGCCAGGCGGGTGGAGCTTCCGGGCTTCAGCCAGTAAACGCGCGGCGCAATTTGCACTGCGCCGCTGCGACCTTCAGGTCCGAATCTAGTGATGTTCTGCGCTGCGATACCCTTCGTCGTAGCCTTGCTGGTACGCCTGCAGCCTGTCGCCGTGCCAGTCATCGGTCTTGGGGTTCATCGCCCGATTCCGTTCCGCGTCGTGCGATCCGTTCTGATAGCCGGTTTGATAGGCACGTTGAGCTTCGGGATCAGCGAAGTTGTGACGATCGTGGTCGCCGTGAATGCCCGCGGCGCCGTCATAGCCTTCGCGATAACCGCGCTGGTAGGCAGTTAGGCGGTCGCCGTGCCAGTCGCCGGTATTCATGTTCATTGGCCGGTTCCGGCGGGCATCGTTCACACCGTTCTGATATCCGGTATTGTAGGCGCGTTGGACCTCGTCTTGTTGAGCTTGCGCCGCCCGGGGAGCCGATAGATAAAGCGGAGCCACTGCAATACCGACAAACAAAAACAGAATTCCGAAACGGTTTCTCATGTTGTCTCCTATGCCACGCGAAAGCGCAACTCTGCTCCCGCTCAAGGAGATTAGAAGGCTGTTATTGAGCTGGTGTCGCCAGGTAAAGCAGCATGGGTTTTAGGATTTTGGTGGATCGGCACTCGCACTCGGCTGCGCTCGGAGAACTCATAACTCTCGGGCAGGCCTTTTGCAGTGCTGGCAACTGAGCACGCCGAGAAGTGATCGGCGCATCGTTGAGATGAAAGAGAATTCAACCCCCGCCACACGGGGCAGCGGATTGTAAGCCGTTGGCCGCCCACACCGCTTCGAATTCGTCGGCCGGCAGAAGGGTGGCTACGGGCGCGAGGCAGCGACGATAGAGGCGTTTTGAATCGGCGGCGGCAGGCGATTTGCGACGAAGCTCTCGTGGCAGGCAATGCCAGCCTCTCGAAGCTTAAGGAATTCGGGGTTGGTACGCACGCGGTCGAAGAACGGATCTTTGTCCATGGCGGGATACGAGCAGTAGTTTCGATCGATGGCAAGCTTCAGCATTCGCAGCGCGGAGTCGGTTTGCCCGCAATACGCGAGATGCGCGGCAAAGAAGTAGTTCACCTCAGGATCGTCATCCACCTCGACGCCGGCGGCCAGCGCCTTGATCTGCGACTCGGGCTCATGCCGGGCGCAGGCCAAGAGCATTTTATAGCTGTCCCAGTGAGCAATCTTCGGCGGCCCGATCCGGATCGCTTCCTCCGTCTTCCCTTCGCGCAAACGGACCTCGATGGCATGCGCCTTCGACCACTCCGAGCTGAGATCGCTGCGGACGAAGTCCATGGCGCGCTGGTAGTTTCCCAGCTCCATGAATGTGGTGGAACAAGAGCCCCAAACAACCTTGGTGGCAAGCAACACTACAAGATCACATTCGCGGCCTGCCTCCTCCAGCGAGCCGCCGTAACGCAGTACATAGCTGAGAACATGGTGATTGTTGGGATTGTCGGGACGGCGGCGCACCAACTCGATGGCCTGCTGGTGTGCCGCCACCAGATCTCCACGCTCCGTGCGGTGAATCGTCAATTCTGCCACCGGCCCCGGAGCATCGGGATCGAGCTCCATTTGCCGCTCCGCCGCTGCATCCGACAACTGGAGCATCTCCGGGCCACCGCCGGCGAACCGCGACACGCCGTAATAGCGGAGTGACAATTGGCCCCAGGCGGGAGCATACGAGGGATCGAGAACCACAGACTTGCGCAGCAACTCGATCGCTTCGCGATCGGGAGCAGGATCCCAGTCCAGGGCGACGCTGCGCAGGTAGAGCTCGTAGGCCTTCTCATTGTTCGGGGGCGGCGAGCTCTCGGTCACGAATTGTGTGATCCCAAGATTGCGAGCCAGACTGCCTCTGGAGATGGCAGCGACCTGCGCCTGCAGTTGCAGCAGATTGTCAGCAGGAACGTTGACCGTGTCGTGCCACAGGACGCGATTTTCGTCGGTGTCGACAGCTTCCATTGTGATCTGGAGCTCGTTGCCCACGAGGACGTAATGGCCCGTGACAATGCGGTCCACATCGAGCTCGCGGGCCGCCTTGCGCAAATCGATAGCGGGGTCGGCATATCGCCCGGTTGCCGGCACCGGCCGTATCGTCAACGACTGCGCCATGCTCAAGCTGTTGCCAACCTGGTCGGGCAGCGCGGACCGGAGATATTCCAGGTTCTGATTCGCCCCGACATTCTGGAACGGGAGAATCGCGACCGCGCGCGGGATGGGGTTCATCCGGTTCAGGGTTCGGAAAGAGGTGAGGCCGATAAGCAGCGCTACGAGCAACAGCGACGCAGCAGCTGCAACCGTGAAGCGCCGGCCGAGCGTCTGTGGCCGCCCGCTGGCTGCTTTCGCAATCGAAGATCCTGGGGCGAGCATCGTTGCGGAAGGCGAAGCTTCAGCTCGGAGCGGGAGGCGCGCATCCTCTGCTGCTCGACACCGTACCGGCACGGACAGCCGGTACCCGATCCGGGGGACGGTCTTGATGAGCGACTCATCACCTAGCGCCTTTCGCAGTTTGGAGACGGCAGTTGCGAGTGAGGCATCGACGACCAAAACACCGGGCCAGACGGACTCCAGCAATTCCTCCTTACGAACCACATCTCCCGCACGCCTGAGCAACTGGTAAAGGACTTCCAGCGGTTTGGTTTCGACCTCGGCTGCAACTCCGCGCACACGTAACTCGTAACGGAGCTCGTCGAATTCGCAGTCGCCAAATTGCCACACGCGTCCTCGGCCCGATGAAGTAACGGTGTGAGGTGCGCCGGAGTCCACGGTGATTCCTTTTGACAGGCTTTGGGTGCTGCTAGGGAGCGAGAGAGCGACAACCCCAGGCGTGGCATCGCCAGCACCTGCATTGGCGTGCCATTCTCCCACAACCGTTCACCGGGGGCAATGTGCCTCTCCAAGGCGGAGATTGCCTTTTTTTAGCGCCGGCTTGTGAACAGCTATCAGGAGATCAGATCCAAAGAGACCTCTTTAGAGTTCTTAAGGATTCCGTTAGGACAATTTGACGGCAACCGAGAGAGGCTGGGTGACAGCTGCGCGTGGGGTGCTCGATCTCTAGCCCTCGCAAATGAACGGCGCGCCACGCCGCACCGCCGTTCCACCCGCTAAGCTCGGCGAGTCAAGGGTTGCGGGCGCGCAGTGGTATCCGGGAGGAACAATGCGCCCTACAGGTAACCTGTCGTCAACCCTAAAGCTAGCCAAAGCCATCTGCGTTTGTTTGTTTTGCGCAGCGATGATGGTCAGCTCACCTGCGCAGACCCTTACCCCGCTTCACAGCTTCAACGGTAGCGACGGCATGAACCCTTACCGAGCGGCCCTTGTCCAGGGAATCGACGGTAACTTCTATGGCACTACGGAGATGGGCGGCACGGACAATTACGGAGTCGTGTTCAGGATGACTCCCGATGGCACGGTTACGGTGCTTCACCAGTTCGTGGGCTCGGACGGCACGTGGCCGTCAAGTGGTCTGATACAGGACGCGGCCGGTAACCTTTATGGCACAACCCGCGGGGGTGGTCCGGGACCTAATCCGGGCGTTGTATATAAAATCACGCCGCAGGGGAGTTTCAGCATCCTCACCGCGGCGGGTGGCGCTGCGCTCTACGCTCCGCTCCTCCTGGCTAGCGACGGGAACCTGTACGGCGTGAGCACCAATGGCGGGGCTCCAGGTTACGGGACCGCATTCAAAGTTGGTACGGATGGCAGCAACCTCCAGATCTTGCACACATTCTGCACAATCGCCAACTGCCCCGACGGCGAAAACCCGCTGGGCGGATTGGCGGAGGGCCCAGACCACAGCGTCTACGGCACCACAGAATACGGGGGTGCCAACGGCGACTATGGGGTCGTGTTCCAGCTCACGCCCGCTGGCGTGTATACCGTACTCCACAGCTTTAGCGGTAGCACCGACGGCAACACTCCGCGCGGCAGGCTGCTGCTGGCCAGCGACGGGTATCTGTATGGCACGACAGCTTCAGGTGGGTCTGGAGGCGCCGGCACCATATTCAAAATCAGACCGGATGGCAGCAACTTCACGGTCGTATACACATTTTGCCCAAACCACAATTGCACGGTTGGAGGCACCCCGGAGTCGGGGTTGATCGAGGCTTCAGACGGCAACTTCTATGGCACCAATCTTTACGGACATGGCTTCTTGTACAAGCTCACCCCTAGCGGCACGGTCACCGCGCTTTACACTTTTTGTCCTTCCGGCGGCAATTGCAGCGACGGCAGCTATCCTTATGGCGAGCTGCTTCAGGCCAATGATGGCAACTTTTATGGAGCGAACCGGTATGGCGGGACCGACGGCGATGGTACGGTGTTCAGGTTTAGCGGCCCGGGCCTGATCGCGACCACAACTACGCTGACATCTACGCCGAATCCTTCGCAGCTAAACCAGACCGTAACCATGACCGCAACTGTGCAAGCGCAAAGCGGCACTCCGCTGGGCAACGTCGTGTTCAGCAGTGACGGTGTGCAGATTGGCACGGTAGCGCTGAGCAACGGCGTTGCCGTGCTGAACGACTCCAGCCTGGCGGTGGGCACGCATGCCTTGCTGGCGGCTTATCAGGGAGGGAACGGCGATGCCGGCAGTACCTCCAACACCGTGGAGCAAGTGGTGCAACTGTCCCTGAGCACAACGAATGTTGCCAGCGCCCCGAATCCTTCAATCTCCGGTCAGGCGGTGACGATCACTGCGTCCGTGGGTCCATCCGGGCCGCCCGTGCCGAGCGGTACGGTCAGCTTTACCTCGAACGGAACTGCGATCCCCGATTGCACGGCCGTACCCTTATCCTCATCCATCGCCGTTTGTATGACCTCGGCGCTCCAGGTTGGAACGGATACGCTGGTTGCGGCCTATTCGGGCGACAACAATTACGCGCCCAGCAGCGGATCGCTGACGCAGATCGTCAACCCGGCGCCGGTCGCGCTGCAATTCGTTGCGGCGACACCGTGCCGGTTGGTGGACACGCGCAACCCGAGCGGGACGTTTGGCGGTCCGGCCATCAGCGGAAATTCCTCGCGCTCGTTTCCGCTTTCCGAAGGCGACAATCCATGCGGCATCCCGTCCAACGCGGTGGCCTACTCCCTCAACGTCACCGTAGTGCCGCATCGAACGCTGGGGTATCTGACCATATGGCCAACCGGTGAGGGGCAGCCGGTGGTCTCGACCTTGAATTCTTCAGATGGGCGGGTGAAGGCGAATGCGGCGATTGTTCCTGCCGGTACACCTTCGGGATCGGTCAGTGTCTATGTGACCGATACGACCAACGTAATCCTGGACATCAACGGGTACTTCGTTCCGAACAGCAGTTCTACCTTGGCGTTCTACCCGCTCATGCCATGCCGCGTGATGGATACGCGCGATTCGCATCAGCCTTCGGGACTGGGACCGCCGCATCTGGGCGATGGGGAAACTCGCGAGCTGCCGATACTCTCGAGTCCTTGCCTGCAAGGGCTGCCCAATCAGCCATTGGCGTACTCGCTCAATGTCACCGTCGTGCCCAACCCGGGCGGCCCTTTGAACTATCTCACCGTGTGGCCAAGTAATCAGCAGCAGCCGTTTGTCTCGACACTTAACAATCCGACGGCGACGGTGGTGGCCAATGCCGCCATTGTCCCGGCTGATCCGGCCACCGGCGACATCGATGTTTTCGCTTACAACAGCACGGATGTAGTCATGGATGTCAACGGCTACTTCGCTACCCCGGGGGCAGGCGGATTGTCGTTTTATCCTCTAACGCCGTGCCGCACCTATGATAGCCGCAACAACCATGGCCAGCCGTTCAGCGGTGAGCGGACCGTGGACGTCGTGGATAGTCCCTGCGGGCCGCCCAGCAGCGCGCAAGGGTACGTGTTTAATGCCACGGTGGTACCGAGCCACTCGTTGGGATATCTGACCTTGTGGCCCGACACTGAAATGCAGCCCGAGGTATCCACGCTGAACGCCTACGACGGGTTGATTACCTCGAACATGGCGATCGTGCCGAACATCAACGGCTCGATTGACGCCTATGCTGCGGCGCCGACTCACTTGATACTGGATATTTCGGGACACTTCGCGCCGTAAGGGTTGGGCCGAGCGCAAGCAACGTGAGCGGACCCATTCGTGGTTCGCTCGTGATTCCCTGGGCGCGCAGGAGGTCTGCGGACCGCACCTTTTTTTCCCGGTTCCGATAAACTTTCGAGTGGAAGAAGTTCGTACAGCGCGGTATGGACAAACGATTGGTGGACCTGGTCGGGATCGAACCGACGACCTCTTCCATGCCATGGAAGCGCGCTCCCAGCTGCGCCACAGGCCCACTTTGCGGAAGGACGGCGTTCGACGAACGCCTTCTGTATTTTCTCCCAGCGCTATGGCTTCGTCAAACCGCGGCGTAAGATACTTAGAAGCGCGTGATCTGGAATTCGCAGGCAGGGCTCCCGGAAGTGCGCTTCCGCATCTAAGCTCCTAATTTTGCTGATTCGTCGTGGCCCTCTTCGTCTGGCTGGCCGTTAGCAGGAGCGCTTTGAGAAGTATTTCCGCATTCGTCTTATTGGTTACGTTGGCTTCGGTTGCCCACGGGCAGATTCCGGCAGCTTCAACGCCTCCCGCGAACGCCGGCCATTCCTCCTCGCTCGCTTCCGATCTCGACCGCTTGCAGTCGGCCGCTTCGCAAGCCAACGTCGACATCTCGCACATGCGAATTGAGAAGTGGAAAGCCGACTCCGCTTCCAAGCAGCAAGCGCAGGCCAACGCCGATTCGCTCCAGCGAAACCTGACCACGGCTTTGCCGGGTCTGATCGACGGATTTCGCGCGGCGCCGCAGGATCTGAGCGCCGGTTTCAAGCTGTACCGCAATCTCACCGCGCTGTACGACGTGTTCGCGTCGTTCACCGAATCCGCGGGCGCGTTCGGACCCCGGAGCGACTATGACGCGCTGGCTCGCCAGTTGAACGTTATCGACTCGGTCCGGCACGATCTCGGCGACAACCTGGAGAACCTCAGCTCGGCAAAAGAGGCCGAGCTGAAGCAGTTGCAGACTCGCGTGCAGACCCTGCAACAAGCGGCTGCGGCCGCTCCTCCCCCCAAGAAGGTGATTGTGGACGACACCCAGCCGGTGAAAAAGACCACCCATAAGAAGAAGGCCGCTACGGCGGGCAGCGCAAGCGGTTCCAACGCGTCTTCCACCCCCGGAAACGCGGGCGGCACGGCATCCTCATCCAGCAAAGCCCAATAATCGCGGAAGCTTGACAGCGACTTGGCCGCCTTGCGACGGCACCGCCCGATATGGCGCACAAGTGGTCATCCCGGGCGGCAACTTAATGGGAACATTCCTGCCCGCCTCGGGGTCTAAATGAGTGTCAGGGCGGGGTGGGCGACCCGGTTTCTGGGACGTATCGCTTTCGCGGTAGTTGTTGCTGATTCGCAAACTGATTATCATTGAGGTGCCGCCTGTGGCGGGAGCAACAACATTGAGTGAACTCGCAAGTGCGATAGGTGTACGCACGGAGGAAGCCTCGGTCGTGGCCGAATTGAAGGCCGGATCGGAAGAGGCTTTTTCCTGGCTCATCGCGCACTACAACCAGCCTGTTTACAGCCTGGTATACCGCATTCTCGACGATCCTTCCGACGCCGCCGACACTACCCAAGAAGTCTTCATCAAGGTCTTTCGCGGGATCAAGAACTTCCACTCCGATTCCAGCCTGAAAACCTGGATCTACCGCATCGCCGTGCACGAAGCGGCCAACCGCCGCCGCTGGTGGTTTCGCCACAAGTTCCGCGAGACGCCGATCGAGATGTCGTCGGAACGGAACGAAGCGATGCTGTCGAGCCAGGACGCTCTGGTCGATGACCGCAAGTCGCCGCTCCAGAATCTCTACGATGAGGAGCTGCGCGTGCGGGTGGAGACGGAGTTGAAAGCCCTGGCTGAGCCGTATCGTACGACGGTGATCCTGCGCGACATTGAAGAGCTGTCCTACGAGCAAATCGCCGAGGTGACGCAGACGTCACTGGGTACGGTGAAGTCGAGGCTGGTGCGGGGCAGAGAGGCCCTGCGCAGGCGACTGGAACGCTACCTTCCAGATTTTGGTCTCGCTCCCAAAGATTCGAGCGAAAGCCGGGTTGCGCGTCGCAAAGTCGAGGTCACGCCATGAACTGCTCCGTTGCGCAAAAGCTGCTGTCGTCCTACATAGACGGTTGCGTTTCGCGCCGCCAACTGGCCGAGATGAACGAGCATGTGAACGCGTGCCAGGAGTGTGGCGCCCGCTTTGCGTCCATGCAACGCATGCAGTCCCTGGTCAATTCGTTGGGCAGGAAGGTCGCGCCGCCCGATCTTGCCTTGAAGTTGCGGGTCACATTGTCGCAGGAGGTGGCCAACGCCCGGCGCTCGCGCTGGGAGATGATGCGCGTGCGCTGGGAGAATGCGTTCAACGCGATCATGGTGCCGGCCACAGCCGGGCTGGTAACCACCATGATCATCTTCGGCGTGCTGATCGGCTTCCTCTACGCCCCGGCACCGGTGCGCGCTTCCAACGATGTTCCTACCGTGCTGTATACGCCGGCACAGCTGCGCTCGACGCCGTTTGAGTTGACCATGGGAGTGACTTCTGCGGAGTCGCTGGTGGTCGAGGCCTACGTTGGTCCCGACGGACGCGTGCAGGATTACCGCATTCTTTCGTCTCCAGAAGATGCAGAGGCGATTCTTCCGCAGTTGAAGAACATGCTGATCTTCACGACCTTCCAGCCCGCGACTGCCTTTGGACAGCCCACGTCGGGCCGCGTGATCCTCACCTTCTCCAAGGTGCAAGTGAAGGGCTAAGAGCACGGCTGAGCCACTCTGCCGTTGCTTGTAAGCGGATCGCGCGTGAACCTTCAACATATTTCCGCCGTATAGCTTCGCATGCGTGGACGCCGTATTTGGTGGCGAAGGTGGTTGGTTCTGCCGCCGATTCTCGTGGTCTCGGCAGCACTGGCGTCGGCCAGCGAACCGCAAGCGATCAAGCGCCTCGACGGTAGCGCGATCACACCCGCGGAAATCGACGCGACGGTTACGCGGCTGATGCAGGCGGCCGAGGTGCCGGGCGCTGGCATCGCTATCTTCAATGGCGGCCGTATCGCCTATCTCAAAACATACGGACTGCGCGACAAAGAGAAAAATCTGCCGCTCACACCCGACTCGGTGATGACCGCCGCGTCGCTGGCGAAGTCCGCCTTCGCGACCATGGTCATGGAGTTGGTCGAGCAGCATGTCCTCGATCTGGATAGGCCGATCTACCAATATCTGCCGAAGCCTTTGCCGGAGTACCCCGCTCTATGCGACCTCGCCGGCGATCCGCGATACAAGCTGATCACTTTGCGCATGTGCCTGGACCACACTACCGGCTTTCCCAATCTGGCGGGCGTTTAACGACGATCACAAGCTGAACATCAACTTCCAGCCCGGCTCGCGCTTCGCGTACTCGGGCGAGGGAATCGACCTGGCGCAGTTCGTAGTCGAGACGGTCACGAAGAAATCCGTGAACGAGTTGATGCGCGAGCATATCTACCTGCCGGACGACATGATGCGCACCAGCATGGTGTGGGAGGAGCGCTTCGAGACGACTTCGCCAACGGCTATGACGAGTACGGCCGCTCGCTGGGTCCCGAGCGGCGGAAGACGGCCGATGCCGCCGGCTCGATGCAGACGACCGTGCGCGATTATGCGAATTTCTTGCAGGCGATTTTGCTGGGCCGCAATCCTGACGCAAAGACGCGCGAGCAGATGCTCACGCCGCAAATCCGGATTGTGTCGCAAGCATGAATTTCCGTCGTTAAACAGCGAGACGACCGACGCCAACAACGGCATCCGCCTCAGCTATGGTCTGGGCTGGGGCCTGTACTTGACGCCTTACGGCGAGGCATTCTTTAAAGAAGGCCACGACGAAGGCTGGCGCCACTACACGGTCTGTTTCCCGAAAAGCGGTATGGGAATTCTGATCATGACCAACAGCTCCAACGGCGAGGGAATGTATAAGGAGCTGCTCGAAACGCTGCTTCACAACAGTTACACGCCGATCGAGTGGGAAGGCTTCACCCCGTACGACCAGCTACCGCCGCGGCCGGCCCTCAAGAAGCATAAGGAAATCACCCTCGATGCGAAGGCTCTGGACAAGTATGCTGGCCGGTATCGCTTCTCGCCCCAGGTGGTCCTCACGATCAGGCGCGAGGGAAACAAGCTGATGGTCCAGGAGAACGACGAAACTCCGCAGGAGCTGGGCGCCGAGAGTGAGACACGGTTTTTCTCCAAGACGGCAGATGACGAGTACAGCTTCGAACTGGATCCGTCAGGACGGGTCACGGGGATGGTCTTGCACACCGATGGGCAGGACTTACCGATCAAGCGGGAGGAGTAAAACACCCGCTCATGTACAATAAAGTTTCGCGCGGTGAGTAGAAACAGGCGCGGGCAGCGCCCAATCCTTAGATTCCGTTTTACTCCCAGCCAACTACATATCAGAACCGCAGCACTGCGGACTCATTGTCAGGAGAATTGAATGGCCAAAATTGCAAAGACTGCTGACCGCAAGAAGGTCATGGATACCAGCAAGAGCACGGATTGCCCTAAATGCGGCAAGCCGACGCGCGTGGTCAAACGAGTGAAGGACCGCGAGCGCAACGTCGCCGGAGGAATGTATATCTCCTGCTCGGCGTGCGAGTTCTACGAGAAGCTGTAAAGGTCTTGACGGTCGCTGGTTGTAGGGGGTCGTCTTGCCAAACCAGCGCACATCCGTAATAATTGAAGAGTTGTTGCCTCAAGCAATGTGAGGTCCGATGGGCGCCACGCTGCGTTCATTGGGGTGCGGTAGCGGCAAGGCCCGCTGGAGCACCCGTAAGCCGGTCATCTCGCCTGAGGAACGTTTTCACCCGGATCACAGAGACGGAGGTCAAGAATCCATGTTCTCAGTGTCTCCGCGGTGAGTAAGCATCAGGAAAGGAACCATTCTCTGTGTTGATGATTCGTCTCTCGCGCCGAGGCGCGCGCAAGCAGCCGTATTACCGCATCGTGGTAATCGAGAAGGACCGGGCACGCGATGGCCGCTCGGTGGAAGTTGTGGGCACCTATAACCCGCGGACCAATCCCGCGACCGTCGAGCTGAAGCGCGAGCGCATTCAGTATTGGACGTCGAAGGGCGCGCAGCTGTCGGACCGCGTGAGGAAGCTCGTGGAGAAAGCTCCGGCGAGCGCTCCGGCACCGCAGCCGACGGCTACATCCGAGGCGCCGAGCGCCGCGTAAACCGCGCCTGCTCCGGCGATCGACTCGCACTGAGCGGGGCTTCTGGAGAGTCTCACAATGTCAGACAGCAAACCCGACATGGTCGCGTTGATGGAACACGTCGCCAAGGCCATCGTGGAAGCGCCGAACGAGGTCACGGTCGAGCCCTTCGACGAGAACGGGCAGACGGTGCTGGAGCTGGTTGTGGCCGAGGAAGACGTGGGCCGCATCATCGGGCGCCACGGCCGGACGGCGCGCAGCCTGCGCACGATTCTCCATGCCGCCAGCTTGCGCACGCACAAGCGTTATCAGTTGGAGATCGTGGAATAGCCGGCGAATTCATCACGATTGCGCGCGTGCTCGGGCCGCAAGGGCGGCGCGGGGAAGTGTTGGCGGAGCTGTACACGGATTTTCCTGAGCGCTTCGCCGAGCGCGAGAAGTTATGGTGCCTGGCGGCCGATGGCAGCCGCCGCGAGTTACGGCTCGAGGAGCATTGGTTTCACAAGGGCGGAGTAGTCCTGAAGTTTGCGGGCGTGGACGGCATCAGCGATGCCGAGCGGCTCGGCGGATGCGAGGTGCAGATTCCGCGCGAGGAGCGTGCCGAGTTGGAAACGGGCGCGGCGTACGTCAGCGAGATCGTCGGCAGCGACGTTTGGATTAATAACGGCCTGCGCTTCCTGGGACGCGTGAGCGAAGTGCGGTTTGGCGCCGGTGAGGCTCCGCTGCTGGTGGTGAAGTTGCCGGTCGTGTGCGAGTGCAGAATGAGGTGCTGGTCCCGTTTGCGCAGGAGTATGTGAAGGAATTTTGATCCTGCCGGCAAGCGCATCGACATGGAATTGCCGGAAGGGCATGCTGGAGTTGGACGCTCCACTGAGCGCCGAAGAGAAGCAGCGCCAGAAGCAGGAAGCCGAAGAGGCAAGAGGCGCGCGCGAGGCAAAGAAGGCCAACTAGACTCGTCGACAGACTGAGTTTAGGTGCGGCAAGTCGAGCCTCAGCATGTTGTGGCGGAATTTGGTTTTTGGCCAATCAGGTCAAACCGGTGAACTTGAGCGCCGTAGGCGCGAGAGAGGTTAGCCCAGCGCTCCAGCGTAGGGTAAGCGGCCGATAACGCATAGGTACAGCAGGGCTTCAGCCCGGCGCGGCAGGGACATTGGTCAGGTCGGTATGACGAATGAAGTTCGAGATCATCACGATTTTTCCGGACTTCTTTCGCGGGCCACTGGATTACGGCATCGTGCGCCGCGCGCGCGAAGCTGGGCTCATTGAGATCGCGATTCACGACCTGCGAGCCTTTACGCACGATCGGCATCGCACGGTGGATGACAGGCCGTTCGGCGGCGGCGAAGGCATGGTGCTGAAGCCGGAGCCGATTTTCGAGTGCCTCGAGTCGCTTGGCGTGAGGCCGCGTGAGAAACGGCAACTGAAGGCGCGCGTGAGACGGTGGTACTGCTGTCGCCGCAGGGCGATTGTTCACGCAGACGGTTGCGCAGGAGATGACGGCGCGTGAGCGGATCGTGCTGATCTGCGGCCGCTACGAAGGCGTGGACGAGCGCGTGAGCGAGCATCTGGCGGATCGTGAAGTTTCCGTCGGCGACTTCGTGCTCAGCGGCGGCGAACTGGCGCGGCGATTATCGTGGACGCGGTGACGCGGCTGCTGCCGGGAGCGCTGGGAAATGCGGCGTCGTCGCAGCAGGAGTCGTTCACCGCCGGGGTAGCAGGGAAGACGCGGCTCGAGGGCGAGCCGCCGAGTTCGACCTGTGCTTCTGGTGGATTGCTGGATTATCCGCATTACACGCGGCCGGCGGAGTTTCGTGGGATGCAGGTTCCCGAGGTGCTGGTGAACGGGAACCACGACGAGATTCGCCGCTGGCGGCGGCGTTGCGCGCTGCAGAAGACATGGCGCAACCGGCCGGACTTGCTGCGCGCGGAAGCCCTGAGC
This sequence comes from uncultured Acidobacteriaceae bacterium, assembly GCA_963747045.1. Lineage (GTDB taxonomy): Bacteria > Acidobacteriota > Terriglobia > Terriglobales > Acidobacteriaceae > Bog-257. The sequence continues at coordinate 35,950 of CAVVDN010000014.1, forward strand.
AGGGAAGACCGGCAATTGCTGGCCGAGATTGAAGGGGAAGTGGAAGTATGAAGCAAGCGTTGGTTTGCCGACGTGATCTTGAAGCGCTTCGAAAAGCCCGACGAGACGCGGGTGTTCGAGAAGGGCAAGTTGGAGCTCGTGAACGTTGGCGGCATGACGATTGGCCGTGCCACCTACGAACCCGGTTGGAAGTGGTCGGAGCACGTGGGCAAGGCGATGGGCGCGAAGAGTTGCCCGGTGGAGCACGTCGGCATGGTCATTGCGGGTGCGCGACGGCAGCGATGGATGACGGCCGCGTGATCGAGATGCGCCCGGGAGATGTGTTTTATATTCCGCCGGGACATGACAGTTGGGTCGTCGGCAATGAGCCGTATGTCTCGTTGCATTTCATGGGCGCGGGCGAATACGCGCGGAAGTAAATAGCCGGGTCGGAGCGCCGCAGAAGAAGAGATTGAAGCTGGCCTGAAGACAAGCATTACTTAAGCTAGTTGCAGCAGCAGGCGCTAGTTGCAGATACGGAAGGAAAGAAAATGTCGAATTCTCCGATTATTGACCGTCTGCTCGCCAAGACACGGCGCACCGATCTGCCCAACTTCAAGCCCGGCGACACCGTTCGCGTGCAGGTGAAGATCAAGGAAGGCGACAAGGAGCGCCTGCAGGCGTTTGAAGGACTGGTCATCGCCAAGAGCGGGCACGCAGCCCAGCTTCACGGTGCGCAAGATGAGCTTCGGCCAGGGCGTCGAGCGTATCTTCCCCATCAACTCCAAAGTCATCGACAAGATCGATGTGCTGCGCTCGGCCCACGTACGTCGCGCCAAGCTGTACTACCTGCGCGCCCTGCGCGGCAAGGCGGCCCGCCTGCGCGAAGTGGAAACTACGCGCGGCTAAGACGGAATGTCAGGGGTGGAGCACGCCTATGCGTGCTCCTACCGTCTGGCTAACGCTTAGCTTTCGGCCGCACGAATTTGAGCGCCGTGTGCGTCGCTGAGAAGCCGACCACCTTCACATCCACCAATCCCGCCATCCTGCCGACGTCGAGTACCTGACGTTCGGTGATCTCCTGGCGCCCTTTCGGGTAGACAATCCATAACGCTCCAGTGCTGGCTAATGAAGCCGCCAATTTCTTGGCATGTTGAAGCTCTGCCGCGTGCTCGGCGGCGAAGAAGATCAAATCGGTGTCTTTGGCCGTCTTGCCCTGAGAGAAAGCCTCCGCCGCGTTCTTGAATTCTTTGACGAGGCCGTCGGCGAAGGTTCCGATCACGGAAACCGTCAGCCCGGGCTTGAGCCCCAGCTTTTCTGAGGTGCTCTTGGGATGAAGAATCTTGTGTGCCCATTTGTCCGCTTGCTCGCCCAACTCGAAGACCGCAGTCCCGTCCGGCCATCGCAAATGCAGTTCACCGCCGCGCGATGTGACTGATTTCAGCGATGTCAGCGGAATCTTCAGGCGGAAGTCGCCGCGGAAAATAATCTCATTGGTTTCAAGCAGCGCCTTACCGCTCGATGTCTTGCCGCCGGAGTGGACAGTACAGAGAAGTTCACGACCCATAGAAGCAGTGGATAGTGGTGAGTGATCATAACCTGCGCACCCTACATTCCGTGCCGGAAATTATTACTCCCTCATGCTGCGGCACCCACTGACCACTAACCACTGCTGTTAAACACGAAACCCCGCTGGAGGGTTGCGGGGTTTCGTACGTCACCCGGCCGGTGCAGTGGAGGCGACCAGCCGGGGCCTCGTTGGCGCGAGTTGGACTCGCGCGTCTTAAGATCCTGGTTACACTTTGGAAGCAAGTTCGAGCAGTCCCACCGCCATTGCCAACCACAGCGCCAGAGCCAAGGTATTCAACGTGAGGCGGACCGCACCGTTGTCGATTAGCCAGTTGTACTTCGCGTCCATGTTGCTCTCCTTCAGCCGGCTTCCTTTGACAACGCTACCGCGCGCCGGTTGCTATGCGGAGGTTGTGCAGGTTGCTTATTGCTGTCGAATCAGCTTCTGCATCGTTATACGAACGAGAGGGAGAAAGGTTCCGTCAACAAATTGTGAATGTGTGGCTAGTCGCAGATTTGCGGCGCAGAGTACAGCCATAGCCCGTACGTTCGAATTGCAGCCCAGAAGGTGCCCACTTCCGGACGCCGAATCCACCGCGAACGCGCCATCATCCAAGCTAGGTTGTTCCAGGAGGGTGAATGGCAAAGTGTGAGCACCTGAAACAAGCGAATCCGGACGCAAAGCCGAACAGCGATGTCTGCGTCGAATGTGTGCAAAGCGGCCAGCGCTGGGTGGAATTGCGTCAGTGCCTGGTGTGCGGAAATGTGGCCTGTTGCGATTCATCGCCGGGCCGGCATGCGACCAAGCACTTCCACGATACCGGACATCCGGTGATGCAGGCCTTCAAGGCGGGCAATTGGAAGTGGTGCTATGTGCACGAGGACTACGTGTGAGGAGGCCGCCTTTCGCTACTCGCCAGAGTTCGTCTCAGACGCTGGCGAATAGCATGCTCAACCTGCTTGCGGTGAGTGGAAATTAGTCCAAGGCGACCTCTGGCGAAGGCGAATAGCGAAAGTGCAGCTTTCGCCCGCATCGCGCTCATTTTGTGTACTCTGTTGTAAGCCAATTCTGACGAATGCCTCTTCTCTCCCGCACCACTCGCCGAACATCGTTCGTTCTCCTGCTCATCTGCGTTTCGTTGCTGGCGAATTATCGGGCTCGGCGCAGATCGCCTCGCCGTGGGTCGATACCAAGCCGCTGCCCATCGATACCGGCACCACCGGACTGAAGCTGATGCTGCGCCGCCTGCACACCACGGCGCGCTTGATGCACACCGTCGCGCATCCTGACGATGAAGACGGCGGCATGCTCACGCTGGAATCGCGCGGTCACGGCGACAGCGTGTTGCAGTTGACGCTCAATCGCGGCGAGGGCGGCCAGAACAAGATCGGCAGCAATCTCTTCGACGAGCTGGGCATCATTCGCACGCTGGAGTTGCTGGCCGCGGATCGCTACTACGGGGTCGAGCAGCGCTTCACCCGCGTGGCCGATTTCGGCTTCTCCAAGACCGCCGGAAGAGACCTTCGAGAAATGGGGTGGCCACGACGTAGCACTCGGCGACATGGTGCGCGTGATTCGCACGTTTCGGCCCGATGTCATTTGCACGCGCTTCCAGGGCAGTCCTCGCGATGGCCACGGCAATCATCAGGCATCGGGAATTCTCACGCGCGAGGCCTTTCGCGCTGCCGCCGATCCCAATCGTTTTCCCGAGCAGATTCGCGAAGGCCTCGAGCCGTGGCAGGCGAAGAAGCTGTACATGGACAACGTTCGCGCCAACGAGGACTGGACGATCAAGCTGGAAACCTCGCAGTTCGATCCGTTGCTGGGCGAGACCTATGTCCAGTTTGCCTGGAAAGGCTTGAAGCATCAGCTTTCGCAGGGCGCGGGAGCGTGGACGCTTCCGGAAGGCCAACGCTTCAGCTACTACAAACTGATCGATAGCGCTGATGTCGCTCGGCCCGCGGCCGGCGCGCACGAGAGCGACTTCTTCGACGGGATCGACACATCGTTGCCGGCGCTGGCTGCGCGGCTCGGTTCCGACGAAGCGACTGTGGCCGTGGTTGCGTCCGCAGCTGCAAGCAATCGCGAAAACGGTCGATGACGCGACGGCTGCCGCGAACCAAAGCCCGCAGTCGGCGGGCGCACCGCTGCTGAAAGGTCTGGATCTCACGCGAGCGCTGATCGCGCGGCTAGAAGAGTCGAAGCTGTCGGCGCGTCGAGAAGGCTGATCTGCTGGTCAATCTGCACACAAAGGAAGAAGAATTCGAGGAGGCCGCGAACCTGGCGCTAGGAGTGGAGCTGCAGATCGGGCCGGGAACGCCGGACGGACGGCCGATGGCCGCGAGTTTTTCTACCGGCGACGGCAACGTGCTGGCCGCGGTCATCACGGCAGGCAAGCCGTTCCTGCTGCGCGCGACATTGCATAACGGCAGCTCGTCGCCGATGGAGGTAAAGCAGTTCGCGCTGGAGGTCCCGGAGGGCTGGAAATCGGAGCTCTTCATGGACAAGGCGCCGCGGCGCATCGCGCCCGGCGACGGAGTGCGCGCTGACGTTTCGGGTGACGCCGCCGATCGATGCGCAACCGACGAAAGCTTACTTCCATCGCGACGATCCCGAAACCGACGCAATTTACAAGATCGACAATCCGAAGTACCTCACGCTGGCGCTGCCTCCGCCTCCCGTTGTCGGCCCGTGTTGATTACAGCATGAACGGCGCGGACGGCGTGATTCGAAGCGTTGCGCGTACGCCCATGCACGACGAAAAAGGCGAGGTTTGGTCGATGCCGATAGCGGTTGTGCCGCCGTTTTCCGTCTACGCCGCTCCGACGACGCAGATCATTCCGGCGGGCACGAATCCTTCGGCGAAGCTGAATGTTGATGTGCGCACCACCGCCGACAAAGGAAGCGGGACGGTGCATCCGACGGTCCCGTCCGGCTGGACGGTTGAACCTCGCACCGCGAGCGTCACCTTCAAGGAACCGGGCCAGGAGGCTTCCGCGTTTAAAGAGATGCCCGACGGTGCGGCAGAAGCGCGCTACCAGGTCCACGCGCAGTTCGACGCCGGCGGTCGCGACTATAACGAGGGCTACAGCCTGGTGGCGCGCCCCGATCATTGGCGGCTTCTTCTATTACCAGCAGGCGCTGCAGCGCGCCAGCATTGTCGATGTGAAGGTGCCTCAGAACCTGAAGATTGGATACATCATGGGCGCGGGCGACGACATTCCCCTGGTGCTGCGCGAGTTGGGCCTCGACGTCACGTTGCTTGCAGCGGACGATCTGGCACACGGCGATCTCGGCCGCTTCGGAACGATCGTGCTTGGCATTCGCGCCTATGACACGCAGGAAGACGTGAAGAAGAACAACCAGCGCCTGCTCGACTACGTGCGCAATGGCGGCACGCTGCTGGTGCAGTACAACACTTCACCCGCCGACTTCAATGCCGGCCACTACACGCCTTATGCGGCGCAGTTGAGCCGCGATCGCGTTACGGTGGAAGAGGCGCCGGTCACGATTCTTGACCCGCAGAACCCTGTCTTCCGCTATCCCAACTCGATCAGTCAGCGCGATTTCGACGGCTGGGTGCAGGAGCGCGGCCTGTACTTCATGGACCAGTGGGATTCGCACTACGCGCCGCTGCTGGCGTCCAACGATCCCGGCGAGCAGCCGCAAAAGGGCGGACTGCTCGTCGCGCAGTACGGCAAGGGCTATTACCTCTACACCGGCTACGCTTTTTTCCGTCAGCTTCCGTTCGGCGTGCCGGGTGCCATTCGACTCTACGTCAACCTGCTGAGCGTCGGCCATGAGCCGAAGTGATTTGCCGGATCCGCCCCCGGGGTCTGTAGCGAACGTCGATGGTGCGCGCGGCGGCGACGAAGAACTCGTTCGCGGCATCGGGCTGACGCAAGCCACCACGCTGAACATGATCGACATGGTCGGCGTGGGGCCGTTCATCACTATTCCTCTGGTCGTCGCGGCGGCCGGCGGTCCGCAGGCCATTGTGGGATGGATCCTCGGCGCAGTGCTGGCGCTGTGTGATGGCCTGGTATGGGCGGAGCTCGGTGCGGCGATGCCCGGCGCGGGCGGTTCATACCATTACCTGAAGAAAATCTACGGACCGAATTCGCTGGGCCGCTTGCTCTCGTTCCTCTTCATCTGGCAGCTATCGTTCAGTGCGCCGCTTTCCATCGCTTCGGGATGCATCGGGCTGGCGCATTACGCGGGATATCTTTGGCCTGCTTCGGCGCGCACAATCGCAGCGCATACCTCGCAAGTTGCCGTTCCGCTGCTTGGCAAGCTCGAAGTCAGCGTAGTCGTCACCCCTGGAACCTGGCTGGCGATTGCGACTGCGGCGTTGGTGATGTTCCTGCTCTACCGTCGAATCTCCGTCATCGGACGGCTTGCAGAGTTGCTCTGGGTGGGTGTAGCAGTCGCGGTTGGCTGGGTGATTGTCGCCGGGCTCACGCACTTCAGCGCCGCGCGCGCGCTCGACTTCCCGCCGGATGCCTTCCGTCTTTCGCCGGCATTCTTCATGGGACTGGGATCGGCGATGCTGATCTCGACCTACGACTACTGGGGCTACTACAACGTCTGCTTTCTCGGCGGCGAGGTGAAAGATCCGGGGCGCACCATCCCGCGCGCAGTCATCATCTCGATCCTTTCCATTGCAGCGGTTTACACGTTGATGAACATCGCGGTGCTGGGCGTGATTCCGTGGCGCGAGCTGGCCGCACATTCCGGCGAGCAGAACTACATCATCTCCATCTTCATGCAGCGCATCTACGGCACGTGGGCGGCAAGGCTCGTCACGGTCCTCATCATGTGGACCGCATTCGCATCGGTGTTTTCGACGCTGCTGGGATACTCGCGCGTGCCTTACGCGGCGGCGCTCGACGGCAACTACTTTCGCGCATTTGCGCGCGTCGATCCCAAGCGGCGTTTTCCGACGGTATCGCTGCTTGCGCTGGGTACCGTTGCCATGCTGTTTTGTTTCCTTCGCCTGGCCGATGTGATTGCGGCGCTCGTGGTTATCCGAATCCTATTGCAGTTCATCGTGCAGGCAGTGGGAGTGATGGTCCTGCGCAGACGCCGCCCGGATTTGCCGCGACCATTTCGCATGTGGCTGTATCCCGTGCCGGCGCTGCTGGCGATCGCAGGCTTCATGTTCATCCTGCTAGCGCGTACGAATTTTCTACGCGAGATCCGTTACGCGATCGCGATCCTGGCGGCAGGCCTGGCGATTTACTTCGTGCGTTCGTGGAAGCGGCGCGAGTGGCCGTTCGCCGCAACCACACCCGGGATCGAGGCTGCGGGCTAATGATCTCTGCTTTTCATCACGGATTGCTCGCAGCTGGACACAATTTGCCTGCGGCCGAGGTGGGCAGAAGTAACGCACCCTGCGATGCTCTAGAATTACACGGGCCCATGTCGTAGCTTTGCAACATTATCTTTGTGGAGGTTTCGATGAAGAAGGAGTTTGTGACGGCGATTCTACTGTTGGCTCTGGGAGCACCGGGAACGGTCGCGATTGCCAACGCCCAGGCAAAAACCGACCAGAAACCTACGTTCGGCGGCACGTTCGTCCGCTCGGCCGATGGGATGGAGAAGGAGATCGTGTCTGCGGCCGAGGCGATGCCGGAGGACAAGTTCAACTTTGCGCCGACTCAGGGCGACTTCAAGGGCGTCCGCACTTACGCGCAGCAGGTGAAACACATTGCTGCGACGAACTATATGTTCGCGGCCGGCATTCTGTCGGAAAAGCCGCCGGTGGAGCTCGGCGGGGAGAACGGGCCGGACAGCATGACGTCGAAGGCCGACATCGTGAAGTTCCTGAAGGATTCGTTCACGTATCTGCACAAGGCGCTTAATAGTCTGGACGAGAGCAATGCGATGGGCGAGGTGGCATCGCCGTTCGGATCAAACAAAACGACGAGGCTGCGTCTGGCCACCTTCGCCATTAGCCATCCCTGGGACCACTACGGGCAGATGGTGGTGTATCTGCGGATGAACGGCATCATCCCACCGGCAAGCAGGAATCCGTAGTCTCGTGTAGTAGCCACCTGTGACTTGCGATGGTTTCTTTGGCCTGCCGGACGAACTCCGGCAGGCGCTCGCGAGCTCTCCTCGACAACTCACTATCCAAGGCGAACGACCAGCCGGACAGAGTTAAAGCGACGGCCGGTGGCGCCTGACCATAGATTTGCCGCGCTAACGACAGCAACGTGGCAGCGGTGAAGTGGTGAGTAAAGTGCCGAGAATCGTCCTCTGGTTCAACCGGCGCGCAGACGATGCTGCCGGACTTCCCTTGATTCGAGGCGTCGAGAAACAGCACGAAGCTGCTGCGGGAAATAATCTCGGCCATCTCCGGCGTGAGTTCCTGCACGGCGATCGTTTCGACTTCGTCGTCGTCCTGAAAGTAGCGATCCAGCTCGCGTGCGGCGAGTGCTCCGGCGGCATCATCGCCGCGCAGCAGGTTGCCGTAACCAATAATCAGAATACCGGGCACATCCATTCTCCAGAAGCTTGAGTTGCCATTTATTTGCTCTGAGCTTCTTCCGTTGCGTCCTCTAACTCCGCGAGCTCGCCCATCTGTTGTATATATTCCAGGCTGCGGAGCGCTTCTTCCTCGTCGACCAGACTGATGGCGAAGCCCACGTGCACGATCGCGTAGTCGCCTTCCTTGGCCTCGGGGAGATAGGCGAGGCTGACCTCCTTCACGATGCCGCCAAAGTTGACACGCGCCGTGCGTGCGATGTCCTCGCCCTGAATGCTCACGATCTTTCCCGGAACTGCCAGGCACATAGGCTGACTCCCATCCGCGGGCAAGGCATGTCTGCGCCTGTCTCGCCCAGAATCCAGCGTAGACATTCTAGTCACAGGAATCTGTGACCGATGAACACTGGCCTGGGCGCGCCATCACAGAACCGTGCGCAGGGAACTACGTTGGCTTTTTCTTGCCGGGCAAGCTGGCGGGGTTTTCGTGGATGCGCTCGCGAAAGCGCGCCTTCATTCCAGTGGCCAGCGATATAGCGTTCTCGCCGTACTTTTCGCGCAAACGATCGGCGGCGGACAACGCCTGGTTCCACTTCTCGTGCGAGCGCTGGCCGTCGAGGCTGATCTGCTCGCTTTCAGCTTCGAAATGCGAGACGTGCACGCCCAGCAGCCGGATGGCGCCGCCTTTCCAGTTCTCGCGGAAGAGCCGACGGATCGCGGTGAAAACCTCCGAGTCGACCGACGTCGGACGCTCCACGGTATGGGCGCGAGTGATGGTGTGGAAGCCGGAATCGCGCAGCTTCAACTGCAGGGTGCGGGCATGCAGCTTCTGCTCGCGCAGACGCCGGCAGACCATCTCCGACAGCCGCGCCAGCGTGGACTCAAGCTTCTGCGCATCGGCCGTGTCCTGCGAAAATGTGTGCTCGTGGCTGATGGAGCGTGGGCCCTCGTCTTCGCCGATGTCGGCGTCGAACCAGCCCCCGGCGTCGAGACCGTGCGACTTGCCCGCCAGTGCCACGCCAAGCGCACCAAAGTTTTGCTGTAGCCAGCGTCCGTCGCGCGAAGCCAGGTCGCCAACTTTGACGATGCCCTTCTCATGCAGGCGCTGCTCCATCACCTTCCCGACGCCGGGGATTTTTCGCACATCGAGCGGCGCAAGAAACTCGACCTCCCGCCCTGGCAGAATCCACAGCACACCGTTGGGCTTCGCCTGATCGGAGCAGACCTTCGCGACTAGCCGCGAGGTACCAATGCCGATGGAGCAGTTCAGCTGCGTCTCCGCCTTCATCGTCGCGTGCAAAGTGTGGGCCGCGCGCAGCGGCGGCCCGTGCAGACGCTCCGTGCCCGTCATATCCACGTAAGCTTCGTCGATGGAAACCATCTCCAGCTTGGGCGAAAAACGATTTAGCACCGCGTAAACTTTGGTGGAGTAATCGCGATAGCGTTCGGGGTGTCCATTGACGAAAATCGCCTGCGGGCAAAGCTTGGCTGCGGTACGCAACGGCATGGCGGAGTGAACCCCAAACTTCCGCGCCGCGTAGGAAGCCGCCGAAACCACGCCGCGCTCCTCGCGCTGGCCACCGACCACGACCGGCTTGCCTTTCAGTGCAGGATCGAACAGCTCCTCGACCGAGACGAAGAAGGCGTCCATATCAACGTGAAATACGGTGCGATGCGGGGCGATCATGCTCTGGGCGATTGTAGAGCAGAAGGGGCCGCACCTGTCGAGCGCGTGACCGACCGGCAATCAGGTAAGATTCCCTAACGATTCGGAGGGGTGAAAGTGCGTTACGTATTCGCAACATGCGGCACATTATTGTTGATCGCGTTGCTCGCCTGCCTCGTCGCGAACGGGCAGGACGGCGGCAACGAAGGCTCGGAAGCCTGGGGAGGCCGCCACATCTCGCTGCACATGACCGCGTCGGGCGCCTCGATCGAGTTTGATTGTGCGCAGGGCAGCATCACGGAGCCGATCAAGGCGAACGCTGCCGGCGAGTTCAGTGTCGCCGGCACCTACACGCCGGAGTTAGGCGGACCGGTTCGCAAGGACAATCCGCCGCGCGCTCTGCCTGCGACGTACAAAGGTACGATCACCGGCAACACCATGCACCTGGAAGTTGTGCTTGCGGACAAGACGCAGCAGCCAACACCGTTCGTGCTCACGAAGGGCAGTCAAGGTCGGGTCGTAAAGTGCCGCTGAATCCAGCGTGCAGTATGAACAGTCGCGCAGGAAAACCACTTCAATGAAACGCGGAAGATATCGTCGCTGGCGAACCTTGCTGTTGGCGAGCTTCCTCGCGCTGACGAGCATTTTCACTTTCGCCACGCCGCCACAGCCTGCGATGAAAACGTTCCTGATTGCGTCCGACCTGCACTTCAACCCCATGGCCGATCCCAAGCTGGTTGACGAACTCAATGCCGCTCCTCCGGCGAAGTGGGAAGCGATACTCGACCGCTCCACATCGACCGCGTTCAGCCAGTATGGCGAGGACACAAATTGGTGGCTGCTGCGTTCGGCGTTGAATGCCATGCGCACGACTCTGCCGCGTCCTGCCTTCATTCTTGTCACCGGCGATATGCTGGCGCACCGCTTTCCTTCGACCTATCGCCAGACGGCGAAGCACAATGATCCTGCGTCCTACCGCAAGTTCATCCTAAACACGATGGAGTTTCTGACGCTCCAGCTGCAAAGACGGTTCCCCAACACGCGCATCATGATCACGCCGGGAAACAACGATGACGATTGCGGCGACTATGGCATCAACGCGGCTGGACCGTTTCTGCAGGACACCGCCGGACTGGCTCGCAAGCTGGCGCATGCGAGTGATTCATTCACAAGTTCCTGGGAGGCGCTAGGCAGCTACGACGTTCCTCATCCAACGGTTCGTGGTGCGCGCATCATCTCATTGAATACGATTTTCTTCTCCGCCAAATATCAGGCCCAGCGGTTCAGCGAAGGCTGCGCGCGCGTGCCCTCGACTGCGCCCGATGATTTGCTGGCCTGGCTGAAGGGTCGGCTGGCCCGGGCGCAACAAGCGCACGAGAAGGTCTGGCTGATGTTCCACATCCCACCGGGAATGGACGGGTACACGTCTCTTTTTCAATATCAGACGGCGTTGAAGACCAAGAGCGAGGAACCGCCGGCACAGATTTGTGCAGCTTCGCTGGTACCGATGTGGGCGCCGAAGTGGACAGCAGCGTTCGATGAATTACTGGCGCAATACAAAGACACCGTTCTCGCTTCCTTCGCGGGACACACGCATACCGACGATTTTCTCGTGATCAACGCGGCGACTGCGAGCCCGAGTTTTGTGCTGGTGAATCCGGCGTTTTCTCCCGTCTACAACCAGAATCCCGGATTTCGAGTAGCGACCGTCGGGAAAGATGGGTCGCTTGTCGATACTTCCGTCTATTATCTGACCAACCTGATTTTCGCCAGCGGCACTACGCCCGGCGAGTGGATGAAGGAGTACACCTTTTCGAAGGAGTGGAAGACACACGGAGTCGATGTGAGCAGCCTGGCTGCAATCTATGCGGCCGTAGCCCACGATCAATCCGCGCGCGCCGAGTGGCTGAAGCTTTATAACGTCTCGAGCTCTGCCGCTCAACTGCCTGCCGGCAGCGCTCCATTCCTGTATTGCGCAATGGAAAGGCTGGACGCGGAATCGTACGGTAACTGCGCTTGTTCCGCGCCTGGTCACACGCAGTAATCCAAATCGTTTGAGCGTTACTGCGGAACTCCCGAAGGAGCCGTCAAAGCTTCGCGAACGGCTTTGGCCAGGTCAGCCACGCTGAACGGCTTCTGCAGAAAGGGACTGCCGCGCAGCAAAATATCGCGACGGCTGGCGCTGTCCTCGGTGTAGCCGGACATGAATAGCACGCGAATGTTGGGACACTTTTCCGCGAGCGCGGTGGCCAGTTCGTGTCCGCCCTTGCCGGCCATGACCAGGTCGGTAAGCACCAGGTCGATCTGCGCCTCGAGCTCCGCACATATGCGTAGCGCGGTATCTGCGTCTTCGGCCTCCAATACCCGGTAGCCCAGGTGCTGCAAGCACTCGCACACGTTGGCGCGGATCAGCGACTCGTCCTCGACCACCAGCAATAGCTGTCCCGAAGCCGTGCTGGTGTCGTCCATGCGCAGAGGAACGCGATCGAGCCCGGCCGTGGTCGCCGGAAAATACAGTTTGAAGGTCGTTCCGTGGCCCGGCTCGCTATAGACCCAGATATAGCCGCCGCTCTGTTTCACGATGCCATAGACAATCGAGAGCCCCAATCCCGTGCCTTTGCCGAGTTCCTTGGTGGTGAAGAAGGGGTCGAAGATGCGCGGCAAAACCGCTTTGTCGATACCCGTGCCGCTGTCGGTGACCGCCAGCATCACGTAACGTCCCGGCTGGACCGGCGGGTGCTCCCGGGCATAGGTTTCGTCGAGGTTCACGGTCGATGTTTCGATGTGGAGGCTCCCGCCGTGTGGCATGGCGTCGCGCGCGTTTACTGCCAGGTTCAAGATGACTTGCGATACCTGGTCGGGATCCAGCCGCGTGTTTTCCACCTGCTGCGACAAGTTCGTAATGAGATCGATGTCTTCTCCGATCACGCGTCGCAGCATCTGCGTGGTCTCGTCAACCACAGTATTTAAGTTGATGATGCGCGGTTGCATGATTTGCTGGCGGCCAAAGGCCAGCATCTGCCGGGTGAGAGCGGCTGCGCGATCGGCTGCGCTCGAAATTTGCAACAGGGGCTTGCTGAACGGGCTATCGGGAGTGATCTGGTCCAGCATGAGTTCGGTGGAAAGCTTAATCACCACCAGGATGTTGTTGAAGTCGTGCGCCATGCCTCCGGCCAGGCGGCCGACGGCCTCGAGTTTCTGCACCTGCCGCACTTGCTGCTCCAGCCGGGTCTGCTGGGTCATGTCTTCGACATAGGAGGAGAATACCCGCGGAGCCCCCTGCGTCGTGCGTGCGGCGATGCTCACGCGTACCGGAATCAAGCTTCCGTCACGCCGGCGGAAGGTGGTTTCCCAGGCCTGCACCTGCCCGCTACGCCGCAGTACCTCGAGCATACGGTCGCGCTCTTTGGGATCAGCATAGATTTGCGTCGACACGACCAGCTGGCGTATTTCCTCAAGACTGTACCCGCCGAGCATTTCCAGCAGCGCCGGATTGGCATTCAGCAGCCGGTTCTCCTCGATGAGCGCTTGCGCGATGCCGAAGGGTGCGTTGTCGACCAGGGTCTTCATGCTGGCCTGCGATTCCTGCACCGCCTCTTCCATCCGGTACCGGTCGGTGATATCGAGCGCCAACACGGTTTCCCGCGAATCGTCATTCCGATCGTACTGGAACGCCATGATCTCGGCCATGAGGATGCTGCCGTTCTTACGGCGATGACGAAAGATGCCGGGGCGCACGTATCCCTCATGGCGTTCGCCAATGGTCTTCAAAAATGCGGGAACGTCCTCCGACGGCCTTATGTCCGTAACCTTCATAGCCAGGAATTCTTCCCGCGTGTACCCGTAGGCCTTTACAGCTGCGTCGTTGACCTGCAGGAAACGGAGGGTACTGCGGTCGTAGACCCACATCGGGTAGGGGTTTACCGAGAACATCAGTTCGTGGTGCCGCTCGCACGAACGCAAAGCGTCCTGTTGATCGGAAACTTTGCTACATAGGCTTGCGATAGTTTTGCGCTGACGCACACAGACCATCGTTAGGCACAGCGCAAGTGCAGCGGCGACGATGAAGAGGACGACTGTGGCAATCGGCATCCGGCCAGATCCGAAAAGCAGCGCTCACGAACAACATTTGTCCCCGCAACCATCAAGCGCAGAATCCGCTCGCGAAGCCGGAAGCACTTGACCGTTCTTTTCCTTGCCCGACGGTAATCTCGATGGCGCGGCGGTTGTAGAAGCCTGACGACGAAACAAGCTTCGACCGTACTTTATAAATACCGGTACGAAAAGTCGGATTGCTGTGATCTGCCGCACAATCCAAACGGTTGCTACGACATTAGTGTGATTCGGGAAGGCGCTGTCGATCTATCTATGTTTTCGCGTAGTGACAGAAGGCTCTGGCAGATATTTCAGGAGTGGACAATGCAGGCAGTCGGGATCCTCGCGAAAACAATAATGCTTTCCTGCCTGTACCAGTAAGCCATGCATTTCGTTATAGACCTGAGCGAGCCGGGTGCGCTCGGCCGTGCTCATGATCGATGGCTCATGCCGCACAGGCCCTGATGGCGTAATTTGGCGCGATGAGTAGGGAAGTGGAGTTTCTCTTCGCAGAGCGCGCTCGACCAGCGCCCGCACCTCATCGTGCTTGGCTTTATTGTCGATCGCCTCGTGCCTTTCCAGAATGCGCCGCGCGTAAGCGTCGATTACAAATATTTCATGATGACCGGCGTAGAGCAGGATGGCATCGGCGGTCTCCGGACCGATGCCGTTCAGGGCAAGCAGTTCGGCTCGCAATTGTTGCGTCGGTGCGCGCAGCATCTTGTCGGGCGAGCCGCCGTACTTCTCATCAACGTAAGCAACAAATTGTTTGAGCCTGCTCGCCTTCTGCCGAAAGTATCCCGATGAGCGCACCAGTCGCTCCAGTTCGGCGATTGGCAGTGCACGAATTCCCTCCGGGTTGAGAGCGCCGGCCGCGCGCAAAGAGTTCAGCGCGCGTTCCACGCTGGCCCAGGAAGTATTCTGGGTGAGGATCGACCCGGCGATGACCTCGAAGGCGGTCTCCGCCGGCCACCAGTGTTGTGGACCCCATCTGCGCGCCAGCGTGCGATAGATGGCGCGCACCATAGCTTCAGGACTCAGCTTCGGCACAAGTCACCCGGCAATCCAAACTCCCGTCGCTCGTTATACTAACGGCAGGCATGCGCAACATCCTGCGTTTCATGTGGAATTCTATGCGGGGACATCGCCTCGCGCCTTGGCGCAGCCCCTATCTGCGCTGGCGGATCGAAACCTATACCGGCATCAAGATGCAGAGCATCGGCGTTCTGGAGTTCTTCGGATTCATGTGGCGCGAGCGGAGAGAACTGGTGCGGTTCCTCAAGTGGACGGCCGAGATGGAGCGCTATGCGCGAGCCAAACCCAAGAATCCGTAGCACGACAGTAAGCGTGTTTGGCAGCACAGCGGATCGGTTATGCTATCGAATGATCTCGGAACTTGCTGCGAAACCATAACCCGAATCAGGGGTTAAGCAGGAAGAGGGTCTTGCACTGGGTGCGGCGAAGCAAGACGGGAGGTGAACTGTGAAGCGGTCGTGGTTGTTGTCTTTTGTGCTTCTGGCGTCGCTTGCCGGAGCACAGCAGAAACCCATCTCCCAAGTCTACAAGCGGGATATTCTGGACGCGCAAACAATTGCCGTCGTCGCTGATCCTACATCGGCGGCGCAGGACTCGCAGGAGAATCAACGAGCGCGTCTCGAAGTGGAAACGGCACTGCGAAACTGGGGCAAGTATCAAATCGTATCGGAGGGCGGCAATCCCGATCTCATCATGGTTGTTCGCAAAGGTCATGCCCACGCGGGGACGATCGACAGCGGCACAACAACCCCGCCTCCCGTGCTCATCGACCCTACCGGTTCTGGGACGAACATCGGAATCCACCGCGGGCAAAACCCGCCGCTTAGTCGACCCAATTCCACAGTCGCGGTACCAGGGCCGCTGCCCGGCTCCGAACTAGGTTCTGACGAGGACCTACTCGACGTTTATCTTGGGAGCACACCGCTACCCGGTGATGCTCGCAACCCGACGCAGCATCCACTCGACGAACCGCCGGTGTGGTCCTATACAGCGATAGACGCGCTCACATCGCCGAAACTCGAAGCTGTCGCTCAGTTCAGAAAAGCAGTGGAAGCAGCCGAAAAGAAGAAACCGTAAGTCTGCGTCCGTGCCGACCTCGCTCCTTGTCGTTGCCGCAACATCCCATATCACTCATGGTGCAGGCGCCCCGGTTTAGATTTCTCCGAACACATCTTTGAAATCGTAGAAGCCCTTCTTGCCCACGATCCACTCGGCCGCCAGCACGGCGCCCTCGGCAAACGTTCGACGCGATTTGGCCTCGTGCGTCAGCACAATGCGATCGCCGGCCGAGTTCAGCTCCAGAATGTGTGTGCCGGTGACTTCGCCTTCGCGCTCGGAGGTGATCTCGACGCGGCTTCCGGCCGCTGCCTCCAGAATCTGTTGCATCTTGGCAGCCGTGCCTGAGGGCGCGTCTTTCTTGTGGATGTGATGGATCTCCGTGATGTGCGCGTCATAGTCGTGCGTGAGCGCCGGCGCAGCCGCTTTGACCGTCTGGAAGAAGAGATTCACTCCATACGAGAAGTTCGCGCCGAAGACGAATCCAGTCCCCGCCTCTTCCACCATTTTGCGCACCCGTTCGGTGTCGCCATACCAGCCGGTCGTGCCAACCACCATCGCTTTGCCCGCGTGCACACATCGGTCGATGTGGTTGAGCACGACGTGTGGCGTCGTGAAGTCGATCACCACATCCATATCGCGCAGGTTTTCCGGGTTCAGCCAGACGCCACCGGGATTCAAATCAACATCGATCGTTCGCACAGCATGGCCGCGCTCTTCCGCGACTTTCGCCACAATCGAGCCAGTCTTGCCGGGCCCGAGCACGAGAATTCTTAGACCTTCGCTCATATCAATCGAACACCTCGGGATCGACGGCGGCGAAAAACTTGGCATGCAGCCGTCGCACGGCTTCCGGCACATCGGCCTCGTCGATCACAAACGTCAGGTTGATCTCCGAGGCGCCCTGCGAAATCATCCGCACGTTAATGTCGCGGATGGTATCAAAAATCTGGGCCGCGACCCCGGGAGTGTCGCGCAGATTCTCGCCGACCAGGCAGACAATCGCCTTGCGTCCCGCATATTTGACGTAAGCCAGCTTCTCCAGATCGGCAGCGATTAGCGGAATCGCTTCGTTGGAATCGACGGTCAGAGAGATGCTGACTTCGGAGGTCGACACGACGTCCACGGCGCAGCGATGCCGGGCGAAGACCTCAAACACTTTCGCGAGAAATCCGTGCGCCATCAGCATACGCGCGGCGACGATGTCGATGACCGTGATGCGGCTTTTGGCGGCAATCGCTTTGAACAGCGAATGCGACCGCGGTGTCCGCGCCAGAATTCGCGTACCGTCGTTCGCGGGATTCCGCGAATTCAGTACCAGCACGGGAATGTTCTTCTCGACGGCCGGCAAGACAGTCGCGGGATGCAGGACCTTGGCGCCGAAGTAGGCCAGCTCGGCGGCCTCTTCGAAGCTGATGAGCTTGATGCGGCGGGCGTTGGGACAAAGCCGCGGGTCGGTCGTCTTCATGCCGTCGACGTCGGTCCAGATTTCGATGCGCTCTGCGTTGAGCCCGGCACCCACCAGCGCAGCAGAAAAATCGGAGCCGCCGCGGCCGATGGTTGTCGTCACGCCTTCGCGCGTGGCGCCAACGAAGCCGCCCATGATGGGGACTTGCTGCGCATCGATCAATGGCTTGACCGCATCCTGCAGGCGATCGTTGATTTCATCCACCTGCGGAACCGCGCGACTGTGCTGCGCATCGGTGACGATCACCTTGCGTGGGTCGACGAACACCGCGGGAATATCGCGGGCGAGAAACGCCGGCGTGGCAATCATGCTCGACAGCCGTTCGCCGAAGGAGACAACGTAATCGGAGGTGCGCGGCGTCAGCTCGCCAACGGCGGAGATCCCGCGCAGCAATTCGTCGAGCGAATCGAACTCCGCGCCCAGATCGGCGTGCAGTTCGGTATGCAGGCCGGTTCCCAGCAACTCGCCGGCGGTCAGATAGTGACGTTCGCGCAGGCGGCGGCAGATGTCGAGCGCCTCGTTGCGGTCGCCGCGTCCCGCCGCCGCAGCCATGGCCAGCAGCTGGTCGGTGACTTTGGCCATTGCGCTGACCACGACGAACGGGCGCTCGGGGAGGCGCGACTTCACGATGCCGGCGACGCGGTCGATGGCGGCGGCATCCTCGACCGAGGTGCCGCCAAATTTCATGACGATCACGGCTGGCTACCACCCAGCCGGACCCCGGGCAGCAGGCCCCGAACTTTCAGCAGCTCGGCGTTCAACAAAGCGGCACCCGCCGCTCCGCGAATGGTGTTGTGCGAGAGCACGGTGAACTTGTAGTCGAGGACGCCGCACGGACGCAGACGGCCGACGCTTACCGTCATGCCGTTGCCGCGATCCACATCAAAGCGCGGCTGCGGCCGGTCCGGCGCAGCGTCGTACACCACCGGTCGAACCGGAGCCGATGGAAGTTTGAGCTCCTGCGGCGTGGACTGGAACTCCTCGAAGCACTTGATGATCTCTTCCGGCGACGCTTTGCGCTTCAGCTTGACCGAAACCGATTCGGTGTGACCATCTTCGACTGCGACGCGGTTGCAGTGCGCGGTCATGCTGAAACCGCCAGGCTGCACGTGATTGCCGTCTAGCCTGCCGAGGAGCTTGCGCGTCTCCTCCTCCATCTTCTCTTCTTCCTTGGCGATGTAAGGGATCACGTTGCCAAGAATGTCGAGCGAGGCCACGCCGGGATATCCCGCGCCGCTGACCGCCTGCATCGTGGTCACGAAGATCGATTCGATTCCGAACGTCTTATGCAATGGCGCCAGAGCCACCACCAGCCCAATCGCGGAGCAATTCGGGTTGGTGACGATGTAGCCGCCCGACCGCTTGCGCCAGCACTGCTGTTCGATGAGCGGAACGTGGTCGGCATTGACCTCGGGGATCACCAGCGGCACGTTCTCCTGCATGCGAAACGCGCTGGAGTTGCTGACCACGGCGCAACCAGCGGCGGCGAATTGCGGCTCCAGTTCGCGCGCGATGCCAGCGTCCAAGGCGGCGAAGATGACGCGCGGCGCGCCCTCGGGAGAGGCGTTCGATACGCTCATCTGGCGCACAGCTTCAGGAATCTGCGTCTTCAGACGCCAGCGCACGGCATCACCGTAGCTCTGACCGGCAGAGCGGTCCGAGGCGGCCAGCCACGCTACCTCGAACCAGGGATGCGCTTCCAGCATTTGAATGAAGCGCTGGCCGACCACGCCAGTCGCCCCAAGAATTCCGACCGGTATCTTTTGAGACATATGCGACATTTTGTGTGGAAAATTCAAGTTATATCATGCGTAGCGGAGTGCCGGTTGCCACGACAGTTGTAGTTTCGAATATGTGGCAGCGGGCGCCTCTGGCTAGGAATCTTGTGCCGCAGGGATCGGCAATCGCAACGCCTGCGCAATCTCGGCGGCGATCTGCTCCGGCGTCTTGTTCTCGGCGCTCACGACGAGGTCGGCCTGCCGATAGAACGGCAACCGCGCGGTATATAGCGCGCAGAAAGCTTCCTCGTCCTCGGCCAGCGGACGCGGGTTTTCTGCTGACCGCTGGCCGGCAGCGCGGCAGCGCTCCAGCAGTTCGGTGATAGGGAGTTCGAGGAAGACCACGGAGACACCATGCTGGCGCAGCAGGCCCGCGTTCGCGGGCTGAACGAAGGTCCCGCCACCTAGGGCGATCACCGTCGGCGGCGACGGACGTTCCAGGACGAACTGCAAGGCTTTGGACTCGATCACGCGAAACTCAGGCTCACCTTGCCGGGCAAAAATCTCACGGACGCTGCATCCCTCGCGGCATTCGATTTCGCAATCCAGATCGATAAAGCGCCACTTCAACAGCCACGCCAGGGCTCGGCCCGCCGTGCTCTTGCCGGCCGACATGAAGCCGGTCAGGGCCACGGATCGTACAGGAGGCGATGGGCGGAATTCAGGCGACGAAGGCATCAGGCGCGCTATGCAACCCTCATGAACAGTTTGCCAAGGCGGGTTTTGCACTCGCAGGCCAATGCTAGCACTTTCGCGGTATCCAAAAACCGTCTACTGCGGAGGTTGTAGGCCCATGCTACTCACAGGGGATGTTCCTGCTTGACAGGGTATTTAGAATCCCCCGCATGCAACTCATTCAGATTGGCGAAGTCAAACAGAAGACCGTTCTCGACCTGGTGCTGGAGATGGCAGAGCGTCAGGCCGCAGAGATCGAACAACTGAAGAGAGCAACCTTGGCGGCTGCGCGCGACCAAAGGCAACCCCGTCGCCGGCGCTGCAACAGCTCTACCCGGATACAGTAGGAACGGCCACGCCGTACGATCATTTCTCGGCTCTGGGTACGACCCCGTACGTCGGGTGATCGTATGTCCCGCCGATC
The DNA here is from genome assembly GCA_963747045.1 of uncultured Acidobacteriaceae bacterium. Taxonomy (GTDB): domain Bacteria; phylum Acidobacteriota; class Terriglobia; order Terriglobales; family Acidobacteriaceae; genus Bog-257. Next base: position 56,185 of record CAVVDN010000014.1, read on the forward strand.
TTGATCGCCACGACCGATTCCTTCTTCTTGCTCTTGTGCAGGAACGGCTGAATGGCCTTCAGCAGAAACGATTTCACTCCCGTGGTCGTCTTCGAGAGCTCCGCCACCATATGCATGTGACCGCTCAGGTTGACGCGCTCGTCCAGCAAGCTGTAGGTCCCGCTGACCACGGTCTCCGCTCCGGGCACATCGAATGAAACATTGCTGAGATGGGCGATGCCATCGCGTAGCACAACGTGCCCCTTCACGTTTGACAGCACGCGGCCGGGATCGTAGCTGTCGTTGCCCAACTTGTCGTCGATATCCTCTATTTTGTCGGCGTCGCCCCGCGCCCGCGCGCTTAGCACATCGACGTTCTTCTGCGTCTCCGGATTGGGATATTGCGCGTTGCTGATGCCGAAGTCTCCCTCTATCTGCAGCTTTTTGATGAAGGCACGCTTATTCGGAGGCACCTGCACCTTCGCCCGGAAGACGATCGGTCCCGTCATGGCGGGGGGATTCTCGGAGACAAACATCCACAGCAGGTCTTCGATTCTCGCGTTCTTACCCGAGATCTCGGCATTAACCGTTTTGCCCCGCTCTGTTCCCTGGCTGCTGACCGAGCCGGCGCCCACCAGGGTTGTGTGGCGGAAATGTACCCGCACGGCGTCGAGATCCACGTCGCCATTCAGCCCGTGGACCGTAGCTTCATACAACGCTGCGAGGTGAATGCGATGCTTGCTCTGGCGCACCTCCAAGTCGGGAACGTCCAGCGAACCCTGCACCTTCACGTTTTCCAGCTCGCCATCGAACTTTCCGCTGGCAGCGATCTTCCCGGCGACGCCGCCAAACTCGTCCAGATCCAGATCGCGCACCGCATACGAGCCCGACATGCGAGTCTGGCCCGGCTGTGCGTCTCGCCACGGTCCGAATGTGCCTGCCAGCCTCACTTCAGCCGAGGGTTTCGGCAGCTGCAAGGTTGCTTTGAACTTCAGCGGCTCAGTGCCGGCCAGGTCGTGCACCACGAGCTTGGGGATGCGGAAGACCAGCGGCTGCTGCCCTGCCTGCTTAGCGGGAAACGTGACGTCCGCTCCGTCGGCAACGATCTTCCCGATACTCAGTTCGCCGTAAATCTTCCCCAGAGACTCGAGCGAGTTCGGCGCAGCCTCTTTTTGGACGATCAGGTGGAAACCGTCAGCCCGGATCTCGTCCAGATGATGCGTCAGCACACCGTGATAGCTGCCGACAATGGTCAGCCTCTGAATCGTCAGCAGCGCCGGCGCGCTTTGATTTTTGCGGAAGGTGACCCCTTCCGCCACGCAACCTGGGTGAGGGAAGTAAAACTCACGAAAACTGGCGATCTGCACGCCCGTCCCCACCTGCTGCTGGAGAGATACGATAACGGCTCGCTCCGTGAACGGCCACTCTCGCGCAACCACGATGACCACAGTAGCCAGAGTCAGTAGCAGCACAATCGCCCAAAGCAGGCGGCTGCGTTTCGGGGGACTAACTACGACTGTCGGTTCGAGCTGCCGTTCCTCAACCTGGGTCTGCATTGGGATGAGCGTCGCTCCTGGCTGGAGAGCGTGGAGATATAGCTAGGATGACGCCCCAACGCGTAGCGGTTTCCCACCTCGCATAATTGAGGGTCGCGATTTCGCCGTAGTTCATTGCGCTGCGGTCGACCTCAACACCTTAGGGAAGTAACTCGTTTCGATTCGGGAACTAAGTAGAAAAATCAAAAGCAGCTCAGGCGTTGACGGGGGTTCACTTAGTTCCTCCGGAACCTATACTCGGACCGTTCCATTCCCAAGGTTTTGTGCAGGGCCAATTCTCACCACACGGCGATGTTCCACCCGTGTGTCCGGAGTGCTCTGATGTATCGAATTTACGCCTTTTGCTGCGTAAGTCTTCTTCTGACTTTTGCGACAACTTTACAAGCGGCACAACCTAAACGCTACCAGTCCATCGTTCCCAATACGACGCTAACCGCCGAGACCAGCAATAACACCGCGGCTGCCAATTCCTTTCCCGGATGCGAGATCACGACCGTAACCAACGGACAGTGCGTCGACAACGGCGACCTCGCAGCCAGCAACGTCAGCAAGGTAGACGTGCACACTCTGCTGACGGCGTCGCAGCAGGGAGCGAAGATTTACACCACCTATATTCCCTACTGGGTCCATGGCACTCATCCCAACATCGGCTATAGCTCGCAGGATCACAACCAGGTCGCCAAGGAGATCGCGGACCTCAGCAGCCGCGGCTTCGACGGTGTGCTGATCGACTGGTACGGCCCCGGCAGCTACGAAGAAGGCGCTACCGAGGTCCTCACGCCGCAGCTGGAGCAGCAGAACCAGCTGCGCTTCGCCTTGATGATCGATCAGGGCGCGATTGAGTGGTTTTCCTGCTATCCCAGTTGCTCGGCCACGCAGGCGCTGCTCAACATCATCAGCTACGCCCGCGGCAAGGGCTATTTCAGCTCGCCCGCGGCCATCCGGGACAGCAACGGCAAGACGCTCGTCCTCCAGTTCGGCATGGAAGCGTACAACATCAACTGGAGCACCATCGAAAGTCAGAACACCGATCTGCGATGGGTCTTCGAGAACGCCGGCGCCTTCACGAACAGCTACACCGTCGGCGCCTACGGTTGGCTCTCGCCGAAGAACCCGCTGCAACAAGGCTACGAAGGTCTCGACTACACACAGTACTTCGAGCAGATCGCCGGCCAGCATCCGTCGAAGCTCAACTGGGCTTCCACCTGGAAGGGTTTCAATGACGTGGTGGCGTCGTGGGCGCCTCCCGGCGGCCGTCATATCCAGCAACTTTGCGGCAAGACCTGGCTCGATTCCTGGGGCGCGGTGCGCAACTACACCGGACGCCTCGACGCGGTGCAGGTTGTCACCTGGCACGACTACGAAGAAGGCACCGAGATCCAGACCGGCATCGACAACTGCCTGAGCATTTCCGCCAGCGTGAGAGGCCAGCAGCTCAACTGGTGCGTGCCGGATGACTCCACGCTCGACCATTACACCGCTTACATCTCAACCGATGGGCACAACCTGATGACCCTCGGCGACTATTACATCGGCACGAACTCGCTGAACCTGGCGCAGTTCAACTTCCCCCCGGGAAACTACTACGTGTTTGTCAAAGCTGTGGGCAAACCCAGCATCAAGAACAATATGTCTGCGGCAGCCAGGTACTCGAACACGGGTGGGATTCCGACGGTGACCATCAGCACTCCGTATAGCGGCCAGCACGCCGGTCCCTCCACGAACCTGCACGCCGGCGCAAGCAGCCCGAACGGAGCCATCGTTCGTTACGAGGTGTACCTGGACGGAACGATGGTGCGGATGTTGCGTGGCGGGCCATCGTTCCAGGCATGGGTCTCCACCAGTATGGGCAGGCATCAATTCCAGGTGATGGCCGAAGATGTCTCGGGAGTGTGGGGCACGGGCGCCATCTGGGACGTGCGCACGTATTAGGAGTCCTCTGATTAAGGTTGGTTTTGAAAGGGATGGTCTTGAGACCGTCCGCAAATTCGCTACTCCGATAGCGGCTTTAGCCGCTGCGGGGACTTAATCAGAGTCTCCCTGGACCGCTGGCATCGGAAACAGCCGCGGAGCGGCGGCATGAAGTTAGCCCGGGGCGCAAGCCCCGGGGTCAGCCCCAAGAAAGAGGCCGAGCCGCGGAGCAGCGACCCTCTACGCGTCCTGCACCACCCCAACCGGCGTTCCCACCACTGCCCCCAGTTTCTCTGCCGCCGAGGCCTGCCGGGCCGCAATCTCCAGATATCCCGAGCTGCCGATAATCGCGAACAACTCGTCGTCGCCGCCTTCGGCGTACGACTTGCATATCCGCGCGATCGTCTCGCCAGCGACGAGGACGCTCACCTTCCCCGCCTGCTGCCCGAACAGCGCGGGAGCATCCAGCTCGCCGATGTTGGTGATGAGGTTGCCGAACTTGTCGATTTTCATCACCTCGCCGCGCAGGTTGTTCTCGCCCACGCGCTCCACCTTGCGTAGCGGCAGCCGGACGTAGTCGGAGATCTCCGGACCAAACTCGGCAGGCACGACGCCTTTGCTCAGCCATCCCGCCACTGGCGCGAACACGTCGCGTCCATGAAACGTCTGGCTGACCGGCTGCAGGAAATAGCGCTCGGCGGTGACGTGCCGAACCAGAAACTTTTCTTCGTGCGACTCCACCAGCGAGAGCACCCCGTTATCCGGCGCTACGAAGATGTAATTGTCGGTTTCCACGATGATGGGCCGGCGCTCGCTGCCCACGCCGGGGTCGACCACCACAACATGCACGCTGCGCGGCGGAAAGAAGCGATACGACTGCGCGATGGTCCACGCGCCGTCGAGAAGGTCATACGAAGCCACCGCATGACTGATGTCCACGATGGCCGTTTCCGGCTGAATGTTCAGCACCACGCCATGCATGACGCCGACAAAGGGATCACTCAATCCGAAATCGGTGGTGAAGGTGACGACGCGGTTCTCGGGCATGCTTCTGCAAACTAGCCGCAGCGGTGCCGGGAGTCAAGTTCTGCGGATCGGCCGTGCAACAGACGCGCGACCCGCGGTAATGGCCAGAGAACACCCAATTGTGGGGGACAAGAAACCGCAACGACCTTGGTTTACGACCCTCAGCTGAAACAGGAAATAGATTTCGCGGTGGAGCAAACAGTGCGGAAGCCTAGATTTTACGTAACGTACATAGCCGGAAACATTTTGGATTGCGACTGAAAGAGCCGTGAAGCGGCGACTGCGGTGTGAGCCCGGGGCGCAAGCCCCGGGACAGGCATAAAAAAATTATCCGAGCCGATTCAGCGGCGACCCCACCGCTTACCGAATCTCCACGTCCCCCGAGCTGGTGGAAACCTCCACCGTCGGGCCGCCGCCCTTCACTGTCCCGCTGAGCTGCTTGCTGCCCACCGAACCCTGCACCGTAATCGGCAGGTCGGAGTGAATGGACCCGGAGCTGGTATGAACGTTCAGGTTGAAGCCGCTTCCCGAGCCGATCGCCAGGCGAATATCGCCGGACCCGGTATGCACGTCCCAAGGCCCAGCCACCGCGCCATCCGCTTCGATGGTGCCGCTGCCGGTGCGGGCGTGCAGCCCTCCCTTCACGCCGCGCACCCGGATCGTGCCTGAACCGGTGTGCGCGTTGACGTCGCCCGATCCGGTCAAGCTGGCTTCAATGTCACCGCTGCCCGTCTGCGCATCGAGAGGCGCCGCGGTATCTTGCACCCGAATATTCCCGCTGCCGGTCTGCGCTTTCAGGCCTCGCCCCAGGTCGCGTCCGCGAATGTCGCCCGAGCCGGTCTGCACCTGCGCCGGCGAGCGAATTCCGGCCACCTCGATATTGCCGGAGCCGCTGTGGGCCTGCAGCGTGGTATCGGGAGGGACGGTAATTTCGTATTCGATGGAGATGTGCCGCGCGACGTCGCTCGGCAGGTTGTAGCCGATGCGGATGCTGTTGCCGTTCTGCTGAATCGGCGGATTGGATTCGACCTGATGCACAGCGTTGTCGCTTCCGAAGATCCAGTTGCTGTTGCGCACGGTCCCGTGCACCACGACCTGGTTCGAGCTGCCGGTCGTGACTTTGATATCGCCGGATCCGGTTGTCACGTCCAGATTGACGGAGCCGGAAACCTGCAATGTCCGGTCGAAATGCCCTTCGCTGGCATACATCAGGGCCGGAAGGAACAGAAGGCTGAGAAGCGCAGCAATCCTACGTGTGTTCATGACGCCACTCCTGAATAGCTATGGATCGGTGCGATGGGGCCTACTGCTGCAGCACGACCTGGTCGCCCTGCTTAAGCCCGGCGGTCACTTCCGTCTTTACGCCGTTCGAGATCCCAATCTTGACGGGAATCTTCTTCATGCCGTCTTTGGCGCTGGGCACCGGAATATCAACCGATGCGTTTTTGTCTTTGTCGTACAGAAGCGCGCTCTCGGGGATCATCAGCACGTTGTGATGCTCGTCGAGGATAATCTCGGCGTTGGCCGTCATCTCGGCCTTCAGTTCGCCGCCCGGGTTGTTGATGGAAACCCGCACTTCAAACGTCGTGACATTGTCCTTCTCGACGCCCATGGGCGAAATCTTCGTCACATGTCCGGTGAAGGTCTTGTCCTTGAAGGTCTCCACACGAATGCGCGCCGGCTGGCCGAGATAGACCTTGCCGATATCGCTCTCGTCCACCTTGCCCTTTACGTACACTTCGCTGGTGTCGCCAAGCGTCATCACCAGGGTCGCACCGGAGCCGAGGACGAGGATCGAGCTGACCGCGTCGCCAACTTCCACATCGCGCGAAAGCACCACGCCATCGATGGGCGCGGTGATCGTCGTATAGCTGAGCTGCTCTTCGAACTGCTTCAGGCTGGCCTCGTCTTTCTCAACCTCGGCCTGCGCCTGCGATACCTTCGCCTTATTGACGGTCAACTGCGCGCGCGCCACATCGCGCTTGTTCACGGCAAGAATGTACATCCGTTCGGCATCGTCCAGCGTCGACTGTGAAACCACGCCGTCCCGCGACATCTCTTTCGCCCGGTCATAGGCGCGCTGCAACATAGGAATGTCCACGCCCTCGGCATCGACTTCGGCGCGCTTCTCGTCCGCCTGGGCGCTCTTCAGGTTGGCCTGCGACGACAGCAGTTGCGCCCGTGCCGAATTCACCTGCGCCTCAATTTCCACCCGATCCAGTTCGGCCAGAACCTGGCCCTGTTTCACCCGGTCGCCGGTGTCCACATACAGCTTTTTGACGATGCCGCTGGCCTTGGACTTGATTTCAACCTTGGTGATGGGCGTGATTTTGCCGGTCGCCACCACGCTCTTGGTGATGTCGCCCTTCTCGACTTTGGCCAGCTTGGTGGGGTCAATCTTGGTGCCGCCCCGCGTGGCCGCCACTGCCACGATCACCAGCACCAACACCGCAGCTGCGGCCACGATGGTGATTGTCCAGCGCCTTTTTTTATTATTCTTGCCGTTCGCCACCGCTTCCTCCGCTGTCGGGCAGCAATGCTTTCCTGGAATGTAGTACGTACAGTTAGGGGGATTTGTTCCCCGGGTAACGGACCGGAAATCGGCAGAAAAATCGTTACATATTTAGACACTGCTGTCTGTGATTTCGGTAGCAGCCAGATTGCAAACATCGTTCACCGTTTGGTACGTTGGTTGCGCTTTAATCCTGATACCAGCAGTTACCTCACGAGTCGCAGGAGGCTCCATGCCGGAGACGACCGCTTCCATCGCGAAGCTGAATGAACTTATCCAGGGAATTAACACCGCCCTACTCACTACCCTGCGCCCAGATGGCACGCTGCATAGTTGTCCCATGGCGTCACACCCCGCCGACGACCAAGGCGTCATCTGGTTCCTCTCCCACAACAATTCGGAGAAGGTGGAGGCGGTGAGGACAAGCCAGCGGGTGAATATCGCCTTCGCCGATCATGCTGCCCAGCGCTACGTCTCCATCAGCGGCTTCTGTGAGCTGGTGCGCGATCACGCGCTGGCCAAACGGTTGTGGCAGCCCAGCTACAAGGACTGGCTCCCGGGCGGAGTGGACGATCCGTCGCTGATCCTGCTCAAGGTCGACATTCAACAGGCGGAATACTGGGACGCCTCCAAGGCACGCATGGTGCCGCTGGTCGGCTTCCCGGGGATCAAATAGCTGTATTGTTGGCATCCTGAGTGGTGCCCGGTGCCCACTCATTCGCAGTTTTCGAATCAGTGGGCTCTGTCAAGGCAAAATCACCGCCGCGCCGTCGATCGCATCCCGCTTCACCGCCAGCAACGCCTCATTCGCCTGATCGAGCGTGAACGACGTCACTTTCGGCTTGAGGTCGATCTCCGCTGCAATCTTCAGAAAATCGCGCGCATCGTCGCGCGTCATGTTGGCCACGCTGCGGATTTGCCGCTCGCCCCACAGCAGCGTGTCGTAATCGAATTGCGGCATGTGGTCGAGGTGAATCGCATTGATCGCCACCACTCCGCCTTTGCGCAAGCTGGACAGCGCCGCGACCACCACATCGCCGCTGGGCGCGAAGGTCACGGCGCGATCCAGTTCCACCGGCGGCTTGTCGGTCTCCGCGCCCACCCACTTCGCTCCCAGCGACTCCGCCAGCTTGCGGTGCGAGTCCCCGCGCGTCGAGACGTAGACGTCGCACTTCCAGGCATGCAGCACCTCGATCGCCAGGTGTGCCGAGGCGCCGAAGCCGAACAGTCCCACGCGCTCGCCCTCTTGCGTTCCCGCCACGCGCAAGCTGCGGAAGCCGATAATCCCCGCGCATAACAGCGGCGCCGCGTGTAGATCGTCCAACTCCGCCGGCAGCGGGAAGACGAAATCCGCGCGCGCCAGCGCGTACCCCGCATAACCACCGTTCACGGTATAGCCGGTGAAGGTCGGTGAGTCGCAAAGGTTCTCCATCTGGTGACGGCAGTACCAGCACGTGCCATCCGTGCCGCCAATCCACGAGACGCCGACGCGCATTCCCAGCGGCAGCGCGGCCGTCGCGCCTTCGACCACCTCGCCGACAATCTGATGGCCCGGAGTGACCGGCTTCAGCCGCTGCGGCAGCTCGCCTTCCGTGATATGCAGGTCGGTGCGGCAGACGCCGCAAGCCCGCACCTTCAGCAGCACATGCCCCGGCGTAAGCTGCGGCTTCGGCACGTCTAGAATCTGGAGTGGACGCTGGTTGATGGGAGCGGGACGGTCGAGAACAGCGGCTTTCATAGTGCTTGCCTGCGACTATTCTAATGCGCGCGCCGAACATCGGCGGAAGTCGAGCCCCGCGATTCGTTCTCGCTCTGCACACATCTAACCAGATTCGCTATCCTTTCAGTTCACGAAACTCTCCATGAACCCGACCCGGCCGCAAGCTGCGACAAGACCGCCCGACTGCTCGCCCCCGCCTGTCGATGCGCCGCTTCTCCGCCTCGAGGAGGTCACCAAGACGTACCTCAGCAACGGCCAGCACGTTGATGCGCTCAACGGCGTCTCTCTGGACGTGCGGCTGGGCGAATTCATCGCGCTCGTCGGCCGCAGCGGCTGCGGCAAATCCACGTTGCTGAACCTCGCCGGCGCGATGGATTTCCCAACCTCGGGCCGCGTCCTCCTCGAAGGACAATCGACCTCCGAGCTGAACGACTTCGGCCTGACCATCCTGCGCCGCCTGAAAGTTGGCTTCATCTTCCAGTCGTTCCAGCTGCTGAACACGTTGTCGGTTTTCGAAAACGTTGAGCTGCCGCTGCTGCTCGGCGGTGAAACCAACACGCGCCAGCGGGCGCAGCGACAACTTGACCTCGTCGAACTCGGCGAGCTGGGCTCGCGCATGCCGCATCAGCTCTCCGGCGGCCAGATGCAGCGCGTCGCCATCGCGCGGGCCATGGTGCATCAGCCCCGACTGCTGCTCGCCGACGAGCCCACCGGCAACCTCGACACGCAAACCGGCAACCTGATCCTCGCCCTGCTGCGCCGCATCGCCGACGAACACAAGACCGCCGTGCTGATGGCCACGCACAGCGCCGAATCCGCCGCCATCGCCGACGCGACCATAAAGCTGCGCGACGGGCGCATCGCCGAGGTCAGCGGGCGATGATCTCGTGCCTCCAGATTTTCTACCGCCTCATCGTGCGCCCGCTGCACCGCGAGCCGCTGCGCACCGCGCTGACCGTTCTCGCCGTCGCTCTCGGCGTCGCTGTCGTGCTGGCGATCGAACTCGCCGGCGAAGCCGCGGCGGGTTCTTTCCGCTCCTCGATGGAGACGCTGACCGGCAATGCCGACCTTGAGGTCAGCGCCGTCGGCGGCGTTCCCGACGCCGTTGCCGGCATCCTCGCGACGCTGCCCTACGCGATTCAAATTCATCCGCGCATCGACGACTACGTCGTACTCGCGAAGACCGGGCAATCCGTTCCCCTCATCGGCCTCGATCTCGTCGGCGACCGTCTCGACAACCTGCCGTCCACCAGCCCCAACTCTGCTGACGATGCCAACCAGATGCTGAACGGCAACAACGTCTGGGTGAGCAATTCCCTCGGAGTGAAAACCGGCGACCAACTCGCGCTGCAGATCAACGATCGCACCAGCGACTACACGGTTCGCGGCCTGCTCAAAGATTCGGGCGACACTGGCGGCCTCATCCTGATGGACATCGCGACCGCGCAACGCGCGCTGCACCGCGACGGCCGCATCGACCGCATCCTCATCAACGTTCCGCACACGCCCTCGCTCGAAACCTGGGAGCAGCGTCTGCGCTCGGCACTGCCCGCCGGCGTTGAGCTGCGCCGCCAGGGCGCGCAGACGGAAGAGAATCGCCGCATGCTCAGCGCCTTTCGCTGGAACCTGCGCATCCTCAGCTATGTCGCGCTCGTGGTCGGCGCATTTCTCATCTTCAACACCATTTCAGTTTCGGTCGTGCGCCGCCGACCCGAGATCGGTATCGTGCGCGCGCTCGGCGTCACCCGCTCCGGCGTTCTGCTTGCGTTCCTTGGCGAAGCCGTCTGCTTCGGCGTTGCGGGCGCGCTGCTCGGGATTCTTCTCGGTCGCCTGATGGCCATCGGCGCAGTGCGTCTGCTGGGCGCGACCGTTGAAGGTCTCTACGTCAGCAGCCGGCCGGCGCCGATCGAGCTGACGACGGCAACCGTGCTGCTGGCCTTTGCCATCGGTATCGGCATCTCGCTGGCATCGGCGGCGTCGCCGGCGCGAGAGGCGTCACTGGTCTCCCCCGTCGAAGCCATGGCGCGGGCCGAGCGCGAGTACGCCGCTCGCGTGCACAAAATTCGCGATCTCTGGATCGCCGTCGCGCTCGCCGCCTTGGGAACAGCGTCGTCTTTCGTGCAACCGGTCGCCGGCAAGCCGCTCTTCGGCTATCTGGCTGCGCTGCTGTTCATCGCGGCATCAGCCTTCGCAATACCGGCGCTCGTCGCCGGGCTGACCACAATTTCCTCCGGCCTGCTCCGGCGATTCGCGGGGGTGGAAGCATTTCTCGCCTCACGCAGCCTGGCATCGTCGCTGCGCCGAACCTCAGTTCTTGTAGGAGCTTTGTCGACCGCCATTGCGATGACCACCGCGGTCGGCATCATGGTCGGCAGCTTTCGTCAGACGGTTGAGGTGTGGATGAACAATCAGCTCCGCGCCGACCTTTTCCTCCGTCCCGCCGGCGACGTCGCCAACGACCGGCATCCCACCATCGATCCCACACTGTCGGACAAACTGGCTGCGCTTCCCGGCGTCGCCGGCATCGATCGTTTCCGCGGATACGAGATCAGCTACCAGGGACAGCCGGCAACCTTGGGATCGGCCGACACCACCGGCGATCACGATATGAGCGAGGTCGAGTTTCTCTCCGGCCGCTCCTCGCCCGTGGTCGACGAGCAGTTGCGCAGCGGCGACAACGTCGTCATCAGCGAACCTTTTGCCAACAAGCATCACCTGCGCACCGGCGATGTCATCAGGCTCCCGCTGGGCGCTGCGCAAGTGCCCTTTCGCATCATCGACATCTTCTACGACTACGGCAGCGAGAAGGGCTACATCGTCGCCGACCGATCCATCGTGCTGCGCTACTTGCCCGATCCCGCGCCCTCGAACCTCGCCATTTATCTTGCGCCCGCCGCCGACATCGATACCGTAAAAGCCGAAGTCGAGAAGCTCGCTGCCGGTCACGACCTGCTCGTCTTCACCAACCGCAATCTGCGGCAGGAGGCCATTCGGATTTTCGATCGCACCTTTGCCATCACCTACGCGCTGGAGGTGATCGCGGTCGTGGTCGCAGTCATCGGCATTGCCGGCGCGCTGCTGGCGCTGGTCATCGATCGCCGGCGCGAGTTGGGACTGCTGCGCTTTCTCGGCGCGGGCGTGTGGCAGGTCCGCAACCTCATTCTGTTCGAAGCCGGGCTGATTGGAATGCTCTCCAGCATCGCGGGGCTGGCGCTCGGCGTAGTGCTTTCGCTGCTGCTCATCTTCGTCATCAACAAGCAATCGTTTGGCTGGACCATTCGCTTCCATTGGCCGGTCACGGTATTGCTCGGCGCCCTGAGCCTGGTGTATGCCGCGACGGTCCTCGCGGGCTTTTATCCCGCGCGTGTTGCCACGCGATTGAACCCGATCGAGGTGGTGCATGAGGAATAGGCGCGAACGGCTACCCATGCTTGCCCGATATTTATGGATCGTCGCCGTTCTAGCCCGTGCGATGGAACACGCCTTGTACTCTGCCTATGCGCGGAGCCTCGCAGAGGCGAAAGTAAATAGCCCAGCGCGGAAGCGCTGGGTGAACGGCACAGAACAAGGGATGCAAGCCCCTTCAGGGGCGACACAACCCGGCTCTTTCGCGTCTGCGACGCTCAACCTCTCTCTGCTTGCTCGCCGGACGCTGTCGCGCCTCAATCCCATTTGCTCGCGCATGGGTGCCGCAATGGGCCTGTCCCTGGTGACTATGATGTTGACTGCTCCCGCGCTGGCCCAATACCAGCAGGCGCTCCCCGGCTACCATTACGAATTTCCCCGCGATCACTTCGACCATCCCGACTACAAGACCGAATGGTGGTACTACACCGGCAATCTCAAATCGGCCGACGGCCATCGCTTCGGCTTTGAGCTGACATTCTTTCGTCAGGGCGTGAACCGAGATGGCCAGCCGAGGGGCGACTGGGATGTTCGCGACCTCTACCTGGCACATTTCGCGTTGAGCGACATCGACGGCAAGCGCTTCTACCACACCGAGCGGTTGAACCGCGCCGGGCCGGGGATTGCCGGTGTCAGCCTGCAATCGCAGAAGGTCTGGAACGGCAACTGGCAGGTCGAGTGGAGCAAAGGCGAGCAGCATCTGCGTGCCACTGCAGATAACTTCTCAATCGACTTTGTTTTGCATTCCGATAAGCCGCCCGTGATTCACGGCCGCAACGGCATCAGTCAAAAAGGCTCGGGCGAAGGAAATGCCTCGCATTACATCTCGTTCACGCGCCTGCTCACGTCGGGTGAAGTCACACTGGGTGGTATATCTTACAATGTGTCAGGCAGCTCCTGGATGGACCACGAGTTCTTCAGCAGCGGACTGGATAAAACCGAAGTCGGCTGGGACTGGCTCAGCCTGCAACTGACTGACGATACTGAGCTTATGCTCTATCGTTTGCGGCATAAAGACGGCAGCGTCGATCCGTTCTCGTCAGGGACGTACGTCGATGCCGCCGGCAAAACCACATTTCTCGGCGACCACGATTTCTCGATGACGCCGGCGGGCGAGACCTATGTCAGCCCGACGACCAAAGCATCATATCCCACATCATGGGATATCACGATTTCATCGCTGGCATTGGAGTTGCAAATTAAGACCCCGCTGCCTTCGCAAGAGATGACCAGCTCCGGCAATATGGGCTTGTCCTATTGGGAGGGAGCGATCGACGTCAACGGCACGCGACACGGCGCGCCAATCAATGGGGTTGGTTATCTCGAGATGACGGGATATGCCAAGCCGCTGGAATTGGGGCGATGAAGCGTTGCGGTTGGCGAGGCCGCACAGTCGCCGATTTACGTCGCGTCTGGGTTACTCTGCGCCAACACCTGCGCTAACAACTGCGGATCGACATTGCCTCCACTGACCACCACAACCGCTTGCGTCGTTTTCGGCAGTTCCTCGGCATGAAACAACCACGCGGCGAAGGTCACCGCGCCGCTTGGCTCGGCAACAAGGTGAGCGCTCGTTGCCATCTGACGCATCGCCGAGCGAATCTCATCTTCTTTTACGGTGATGATGTCGTCCACGAATTTGCGAATGTGCTCGAAGTTGATCGCGCCCACCGATTGCGTGCGTAGCCCGTCAGCCAGCGTGCTCGACACGCGCTCAGCCGCCAGCTCGACAATCTCACCTCTGCGGAAGCTCTGCTGCGCGTCGTTCGCTAACTCCGGTTCCACGCCGACGATCTTCGCTTTCGAGCCGCTCAGCTTCAGCGCAGCTGAGATGCCGCTGATCAAGCCGCCGCCGCCGACGGGAACCAACACCAAGTCAGCATCGCGGCAGTCGTCGAGAATCTCGAGACCGGCGGTGCCCTGACCGGCGATGATCTGCTCGTCGTTATACGGCGGCACGATAACGTAGCCGTGCTGCCCGGCAAGCTCCTCGGCTTTGCGCAGACGTTCGGTGCTCGCAGCGCCGACGGTGACGATCTCCGCGCCGAGCGCCGCGGTGGCCTGCATCTTCAGCGGCGGAGCATTGCGCGGCATCACGATCACCGCTTTCGCGTGAAGCGCGCGCGCGGCATAAGCAACGCCTTGCGCATGATTGCCGCTGGAATAAGTAATCACGCCGCGTTGCCGCTCGGCGTCCGACAACGACGCGATTTTGTTGTAAGCGCCGCGAATCTTGAACGCGCCGATGGGTTGCAGGTTTTCCGGCTTGAACCAGAGCTGCCCGCACTTGCCATCCCCAGAAGGCGGGAAGTAAGGAATCAGTGGCGTGCGCAACGCGACGCCGCGAATTCGCGTCTGCGCGTGCCGGACTTGCTCGAGTGTCACCATGTCGATTGCATTGCGATCCACGCGCCTGCGGGCAGGTTCGCCGGAGTCTTGCCTTCGCTCGTGTTGCGCGCGACGCGAATCATCTCTTCCATCCAGTGTACAAGCGCAAGCTGCTCGCGCAGGCCCGGCTTGCCACCCACCTCGACGTGCGTGATCGCCGGACTGACGAGCGCCTCGACCAGGTACTCTTCGGGAATGTCGTGCTTCAGCCACAGCAGCTCGGTTGGCGGGATGACGGTGTCGTCGGAACCGTGCAGCAGAAGAACCGGAGCGCGCAGGAATCGCAGATGACCGGCGGGAGAAGCTGCCGCAAGTTCATCGCGACGCTTGTCGATCTCCGCCAGAATCGCGGGCGTGAGGCTTGCGCGCTGCTTGTGGTAGAGGTCCTGCATGATTTGCTGACCAGCAGGCGACATCTTTTGCGTCAGCGCTTCCGATTCTTTGCCGCGACCGGCGAGCAGAAGCTTCAACGCGTCGTGCGCGAGCGGCGCGTCGTGCGGCGCGAAGAAATCGGCGGGCTCATCCTCGATGACGATCAGCGGACCGTATTCGTGCGGCGCAAGGTGCTCGGTGGTGCCGTCGGGGCGGACCGCTTCGCCGGTCGCGAAGAAGCGCAGCACATGCGCAAGGTCGTAGTATCCGCCGACCGACGCGATCCACGCGAACGACGCAGCGTACTGCGGATCGCTTGCCGCCAGCAACGCAAGCCCGCCGGAGAAGCTGATCGCCAACACACCCACGCGCGGCACATTTATCTGCTGCGCGAAACTCTGAACCGCAGTTCCGATCACGTCAGCGGATTGCGCCTCGACGCGATAATCGGCGACGCCGGGCACGAGCGGCGTCATGACGAAAAACCCGCTGGCTGCAAGCGAGCGCGCGAAGCTCACCAGACGCGGCTCGTCGATGCCCAGTTCGTGCATGCCGTGGACCACGACGATGCCGGGCGCGAAGCCGACGCCGCGCGGCAGGTACACGCGCGCGGGAATCGCATGCCCGCGAAAATCGAACGCTGTGTCGTGAACGTCTACGGGGTGCAGCTCGTAGTTGGCGATCCAGCCGGAGGCATGCGGGTCGGAGATGCGCTCGAGCAGCGACGCGGCGCGTAGGTAGTCTTCCGCGAGGGGATAAACCAGGGCCACAATCACCGGAACCAGCAGCAGCGACCAGGCGAGCACGCGCGAGTTGCGCGACATGCCGCGCGATTGCCAGGGAACCGTAGTCATCGTGAGCGGATCAATCGAGATTCCAGCGCAAGCGAAGCGGGCGTCCGCCGCGGCAATTCCAACTACTTCGATTTAAGGCATTTAGCTGGTCGCACAAATTGTTCCACGTGGAACAAATAACGAACGATCGCTAGAAATCTACACTTCCAGAATCACCGGCATAATCAGCGGCCGCCGCGACGTATTCTTGACGATGAAGCGCTTCAGGTCCTGGCGAATCTTCTCCTTGATCATGCCGTAGTCGCCCTTTTCTTCATCGCTGGAAAGCTCAAGGGTGCTCATCACCGTGCGTCGCGCACCGTCGACGAAGCCATCGTCGGTCATGCCGGCGCCAAAGCCGCGCATCACGATTTCCGGCGCGCTCTCCACCCGGCCCGTCACTTTGTTGATGGCGATGATGGGCAGCACGATGCCGTCCTCGCTCAGGTGACGGCGATCGCGAATGACGAGGTCCTCGACCACATCGCCCATCGAGTTTGAGTCGATGCAGACGCGTCCGACGCTGATCTTGCCCGCCTTGCGCGCGCCCAGCTCGTCGAACTCGAGAATGTCGCCGCTCTCAATCATCATCACCTTGCCGACCGAGCCGTGCATCGCGCCGGCAAGTTCGGCATGCAGTTTGAGCTGGCGATACTCGCCGTGAATCGGGATGAAGTATTGCGGCTTGACCAGGTTGATGATGAGCTTCAACTCTTCCTGACTCGCGTGCCCGCTGACATGCACCGGCGGCGACGAGCCGTCGTCATAGATAACGTGCGCGTCGCGGCGGAAGAGGTGATCGACCACGCGGTAGATGGCCTTCTCGTTGCCGGGAATAATGCGCGACGAAAGCACGACCGTATCGCCCGGCTGAATGCGTGCGTGCTTGTGATTGTCGACGGCCGCGCGGGACAGCGCCGACATGGGCTCGCCTTGCGTGCCGCTGATGAGCACGCAAACCTTGTTGGGCGGCAGCTCGCGAATCTGCGCCGGATGAATCAGCAACCCTTCCGGCACGTCGATGTAGCCGAGGTCCTGGGCGATCTCCGCCGACTCCATCATCGAGCGGCCGACGATTGCGACCTTGCGCCCGTTCTCGAAAGCCTGATCGATTGCCAGCTTGATGCGATGGATGGACGACGAAAAGCAGGAGATGAACAACCGCCGTTCGGCGCGCGAGAAAATATGCTCGAATCGCGCACGCACGGCGCGTTCGCTCGGGGTATAGCCGCGCCGCTCGACGTTGGTGGAATCCTGAAACAGCGCCAGCACGCCTTCCTTGCCGTATTCGGCAAAGGCGTGCAGGTCGAACAAACGATTGTCGGTGGGGGTGGGGTCGACCTTGAAGTCTCCGGTATGAATAATTATGCCCAGCGGTGTATGAATCGCCAGCGCCACGCAATCGACCAGGCTGTGGGTCACCTGAATGGGATTGATGGTGAAGGGTCCGACCTTGAAGCGCTCGCCGGCCTTGATCTCGTTCAGCTCAGCGTCATCGAGGAGCGCGTGCTCTTCCAGCTTGCCTTCAACCAGGGCCAGCGTGAACTCAGTGCCATACACCGGCACATTCAGCTCCATCAGCAACCAGGGCAGGCCGCCGATGTGGTCTTCGTGACCGTGCGTGAGGATAACCGCGCGCACATGCGCACGATTCTCGATGAGGTAGCTGAGATCGGGAACGACGATGTCGACGCCGAGCAGTTCGGCTTCCGGAAACATCAGTCCGGCATCGATGACGATAATGTCGTCACCCCAGCGAATGGCCATGCAATTCATGCCGAATTCGCCGAGTCCGCCGAGGGGAACAACCTGGAGTTTACCGATGGGCATCTGCAATCCTCGATGCTAGCACACGGCGAACGGTAGAGCGGCGCTTCAGCGTGATCCAGTTACAGCCCATGAAGTCGGTTGTAAGTACACGTCTGCCCCCAAGCGACCCGAGTCGGGGACGAATGAAAGAGCCCTCCCGGGCGCCGCAACAGCACCGCGCATCACGGCAGAGTGGGAGTGACGATCCATAAGTCGGGGAAGTGCGCGTGTACTTCCCTCACTGCAACGCAATTTATACTTAACCCTAACGATCATGTTGAACCCCGATCACAAGTCCTGGGTCCGCCGCCGCGTCGAAGATGCCGTGCGCAACGCCTTCATGAAGGCCTACGACACCATCAAGGTCGATCCAGCGAACTACCTGGAGCATCTGCGTATGGCCTACAATCTGCCGGCGCTCACGTATAACGGCGTCTACTCCGTCGATCCCGATCTGCTCGACGAGATTGCCGAGGACACGATTCGCGCGCACATGCGCATCGCCGCCGCCGAGGGCGCGGGCCTGGGCATAGGCGGACTCTTTACCATGCTGCCGGATCTCGGCATTCTCGCCGGCATTACCTTGCGCATGATCCAGAAGCTCAGCCTGATTTACGGTTTCTCGTATGACACCGACGAGGAACAGGCGGAGCTGTGGGTCGCCGCCGCCAGCGCAGCCGGCGTCGACATCAGCCGCGACCTGCTGGAGCGGCAGTTCGTGAAGCGGTTCATCCCACGCGTAATTCAGCGCATCGCCGTCAGCGCCAGCGCGGAGATCGTCGAGAAGTGGACCGCGCGGCTGATTCCGGTCGTCAGCTCGGCCATTGGCGCGGGACTGAATTATTACTTCGTGAAGCTGTGGGGCGAGCGCGCCATCGGACACTTCCGCCAACGGCACCTGCAAATCCGCCAGCGTAAGAATACGATTCAGCTGCCGGCGAGCAATCTTTAAACCTTGTTGACCGGTATCCCACAAAGTGGATTTCCGGAAAAGACCACTATCTTGCCTTGGAGGAGAGGAGTGGGTTCACGACCTGAATTCCGCGATAACGCTGTCCGGTGCCGAGGCCTTCCGAGTACAGAATCGAGGCTCCGGCAGTTTCGGCGGCGCAGATAATCAGGGCGTCCCGTAACGACAGCTTGTAGCGAGATTCGATATCAAGCGCCTCGATCACTGACTCAGCGGTGTTGATTATCACTTCCCAGGAAGAATAATCCCTGATGAGCTGGCGAACCTCGCCGATGGGGAGAGGATGGAGAACCTTGCGCCGAAGATTAAGGCAGAGCTCTTGCAGCACCTGTGTGCTCACTACGCCTTCGCCTGACGCCCAGAGCTGCTCTACGAGGGACCGCGTCCCCCTCATCAAACGGCTTGCAGCAGGTTGCGACCGATTACTCCCGTGAGCTGATCTTGCGCGGCAAGGGCGAACTCGCGGTTCAGGCCGCTCAAAGATCGAAGGTGATCGGCGAAGTTCCAGGCCAGGTCGCGCGCGGCGCGAACATTCCAGGTAGCGAGCAGGCGGCCAATCTTTCCGGTGTCCTGCGCCAGTTCGCCAATGATTCCGGTCGCGAGGAACTGCAAAGCCTGCGGCAGTTCGGCCTCGAGCAGGCTGTTCACCTGCTCGTAGTCGTTGTGTTCTGGGCTGTTGAGGCCGGGCGCGAGGTTCAGTTCGCCGTCGGTCTGTAACAACGCGAGCGACAGGTCATGATTGATGTGAGCATTCATTCCCGCCAAGGCAAACTGGATGCGATCGATGCCTGTCATGAAGCGCGACTCGAACAGTACCTTCCATGAGCTCGCGACGTCGGACGAGTTCTGCAACCAATCCGCAATGGCTTTGAAATAGAATTCCGCGAAAACTACATCCAGACGAGTGAGCCAGGTCGCATCTTGCCAGCCGTTCGGCGGACGACCATCCACCTGCTGTGTGACTTGAAGGTAAAGCAGATTGAACCATTTGAGACCGTCGTTGCCGGCAAGTAGGTTGTCGATGGCCTCCATCGTGGCGATGACATCGGCTATGGTCGTGACATTCGTCCCGGTCACGATGGGGAGGAGTCGCTGGTCAGCAGGTGTACTCATCGCTCGAAGCCGCGATTATACAGATTCCTGGTGCGACGCAGCCGCTTCCAGCTTCCGGCGCTGGTTGCCGCGGCGCGTGCCGATGGTCGTCAACCCCACGGGCAGCAGGAAGAAGAGAAATCCTGACATCCCACCAATTCTGGCCGGCAGGATGGCAGCGACGACCGCGCATAGAACCCCAACTCCCAACTGAAAGCCGCTCTCCATCATGCTGGTGCGCGTGTCGAAAATCTCCAGCGGCGTCAGTTCGAGTTGCCGGCGCTTGCTCAGGGCATTGCGGTACAGCAAAACGAAGACGAGGAAGACAGCCGCGTAACCCAGTCCGTAGATGATCATGAGCGCGGGTGACTGATCGGGTTCCATCCAGGCGACGGTATGGCCCGCAGCATCGACGGGCTGATGGCCGGTGATTTGGTTGAAGAGCCCCACGAACACGAACTTTAACGGGTAGGTGTAAAAGAGGATGACGAACAGCAGGACGAAGTTCAGGGTTGCGGTGGTGGCGTCGTCGAGACCGTAACGCCGAAAGAAGTTATGATGCAGCCACCAGACCTGCGCCAGCAGCGCGAAGCAGACGGCAAAGGGAACGAAGCCGCGCATGTCGGCCATGAGCTCGTGAAAGGTGTGCGGGACCTCGAGCGAGACCACCAGCAGGGTGAGCGAGAAGCCGAAGACCACGTCGCTGAAGGCTTCGATGCGCGAGACCTCACGGCTGCGATGGCGGAACGCGGTGGAGGGTGATGGGTCGGGCGCGAGTCGGGTCGACATATCGGTTAGTCGATGATTCTAGCGAATCCGCCGGTGCCGCGGCGATCAGACTTTGGCCGGGCGACTTGTTACATTACAGATGCAGTCAACCATCCCGATTGAGACGAGGTCACAATGGCCAACGCAGCAGTGTATCTTCTGGTGGAAACCACGATTCACGATGGGCAGTTCGCGGCGTTTGAGAACGTCGCCAGGGAAATGATTGCCGGCACTCAATCTGAGGCGGGCAGTTTGGGTTACGAGTTTTATGTGAGCAGCGACCGCAAGAGATGCCGGCTGCTGGAAACTTATGCCGGCGCCGACGCTCTGCTGGCGCACTTCAACGGGCCGGTGGTGCAACAGCTCGTGCCGAAATTGCTTCAGTGTGTGAAGCTCGATCGCTTCGAAGTGTACGGCGATCCCGGCCCGCAGATGAGCGCGATGCTGGCGAATTTCGGCGCCCAGGTGTTCAGCCATTGGGGCGGACTGAACCGCTAGGTCGCATCCGCGCGTTATTCCAGCGCCGCTGCGACGACCGCCGAGGCCGGCTCCGATGCGAACTCGCCTTCCCACTTCGCCATCACCACTGAGGCGAGACAATTTCCCAAGACGTTCACGGCGGTGCGTCCCATGTCGAGCAATTGATCGACGCCGAGGAGTAAGAAGACGGGCTCGGTCGGCAAGCCGGTGGACGTTGCGGTCGCCAGCAGAATCACCAGTGCCGCGCGCGAGACGCCGGCCACGCCCTTGCTCGTCAGCATAAGTGTGAGCATGATCAGCAACTGCTGACCCAGCGTCAGATGAATGCCGGCGACCTGCGCGACGAAGATGGCGGCGACGGAGAGATAGAGCGAGCTGCCGGTAAGGTTGAAGCTGTAGCCGGTGGGGATGACGAAGGCGACGATCTGGCGCGGCACGCCGATGGCTTCCATCGCTTCCATCGCGCGCGGCAGTGCGGCCTCAGAGCTAGCGGTGCCGAAGGCGATGGTCACCGGTTCGGCGACCGCCTTCAGAAATGCGCGCAGCGGCACGCGGAACATCAACGCGATGGGAAGCAGGACGCCGCAGATGAAGACGACGAGTGCGGCGTAGAGCGTGAGCAGCAGCTTCACCAGGCTGCCTAGCACGGCGAAGCCGCTATGTCCCACAGTGTAGGCCACGGCCGCGCCCACGCCCAGCGGCGCCATATACATCACGATGTTCGTGAACTTGAACATCACCTCGCTCAGGCTCTCGCAGAAGGCGAGCATGGGACGCCGCTTCTCTTCGCTTAACAGTGCCAGCGCCACGGCGAAGATCAGGCTGAAGACGACGACCTGCAACACCTGGTTATCGGCGACGGATTTGGCGATGTTCTCGGGAAAGACGTGGAGGATGGTGTCTTCCGCGCTGAGCTTGCTGACTGAGCTGGTATCGGCGGGCGTTACCGGAAGCTGAACGCCGACGCCGGCTTTGCTGAGGTTGATGGCCGCGAGTCCGAGGAAGATAGCGATGGTGGTGACGATCTCGAAGAAGATGATGGAGCGCAGGCCCAGCCGGCCGACTTGGCGGAGGTTGGAGTGTCCGGCAATGCCGACGACCAGCGTGCCGAACAGCAGCGGCGCGATGATGGTCTTGATGAGCCGCAGAAAGATGAGCGCGAGCACGCGCAGATGCGTTGCGAGGTTGGGGAAGTCGTGGCCAAGCTCCGCGCCCAGCAGCATCGCGATGAAGATCCAGGCGGTGAGGGTGCGGCGCTTGCAGCCGTAGGCGATGAGCGCGGCGAGGACGATCCAGCGCAGGAGCAGAAAAAGCATCAGCTTTACTCTCCGGCCTGCTGGCGGCGCGCGCGCTCCAACACGGCTTCGGGCTGGCGATGTTCTGCGGTTTCGTCGGCGTAATCGCCCGAGGCGCCATTCGAGGACTGCAACGCAGCGGCGACATCGGGATTGACCGCGCGCAGGCGCAGGTCGCGCTGCGGGAAGGGAATCTCGATGCCGGCCTGGTCCAGCAAGGCGATGGCGGTCAGCGCCACGTCGCTTTTCACTCTGACGACGTTGCTCTCCTGCATCACCCAGAACTGCAATTCGAAGTTCAGCGAGCTGTCGCCGAATTCCTTGAAGTAAGCGACGGGCGCCGGCGATGGTAAGCACACTCTCGTGCACGGTCGCGGCGCGTTCGAGCAGCTCGGCCACCAGCTTCACATCACTGCCGTAGGCGACGCCAACCGGCAGCTCCACCCTTCGCTGCGCCTCGGTCAATGTCCAGTTGATCACCTTGCCCGAGATCAAGTTTCCGTTGGGAATGATGAGTTCGGCTCCCTGAAAGGTCTTCACCGTGCTGGAGCGGATGCCGATACGCGTGACCTTGCCGGTGGCGCCGTCGACTTCGAGCACGTCGCCGATGTGGATGGGGCGCTCAAACTGCAGGATGAGTCCGGAGATGAAGTTGTTGACGATGTTCTGCAGGCCGAAGCCCACGCCCACGCCGAGCGCGCCGGTCAGCACCGTGAATTTGTTGAGCTCGACTCCGCCGGCGTTGACCGCGAAGAAGAAGACCAGCAGCAAGAGCAAATAGTGCAGCGTGGAGGCGATGAGCTCGGGCATGCCGCGCGAGAGGTGAAAGCGGCTGAGCAGCTCCTCGCGCAGCAGAAAACGAAGGGCGCTGGAGATGCCGTAGCCGGCGAGAGAATCAGGAAAAAGCCCAGCACGCCGCCGAGGGTGACATTGGCGGAGCCGCCGGCAATGTGGAAATTGCTGATCTGGACCAGTTTCTCGGTGAGCCAGCCGCCCAGCCCCAGCAGATTGATAGTGACCAGGAACCAGACTAGAACGCCGCGACCCATTTAAAGACGCGCGGCACCCAGCGTGCGATGCCGTCGTGGTGACATGCGCACGATCGCCAGTTGCTGCGCCGCCGGGAGCATCGATGCCCTCCAGCAGCAGGCGGGTGAAGACGCGCACGCCGGTCATCATGCTGACCGCGACAAAGGTGCTGTACAGGCACAGCACGCCCAGGAACTGCGCCAGCTTCACGTAGCCGAAGAAGTTGGCCGGCGATGGCGATGCCCACGATTGCGACCACCAGCCGAACCGCAAAGATTCGCAGCTTGTGAAGCCGGGTTTCCGGCGCGATCCGCTTGATGCGCGCGGGGCGCAGCAGGTAGCCGAAGAGCAGAAAGAACGCGAGCGTAACCACGAACTGAATTTCGCGTTTATGAACCGGCGAAAAGCCCAGCCAGGACACCGACGCGCTAAAGGTGTAGACACCGGTCAGGCAGTACAACAGTATGCGAAGGCGCTGCGAGATCACTGGCGGAAGCAGGATCAGAATGGGGACAAACGAGACCAGAATCACCAGCCCGATCAACGGCAGCGGCGCTATGGGCGCGAGCAGGTAAGCGAAGAACAATGGGGGCAACAGCCCAACCGCAACCCAATGATGGCTGATCCGGAGAACTTCTGCCTGGCGCTCGGTTGCCGGTTGCAGGTCGGCCGTTTCCTGATGCAGCCGGTAAGCGCCGAAGAGCGACAGGAACAGGAGCAGGAACAGCAGGACCAGTGCGCCCTTGGCCGCACGCGCGAAGGCACGGATGCCTTGCAGACGGGTTGAGGCCGCGAGGAACGATTCTTTGTTCTCTCCCATCTGCCGCCGTTCCGAGAGCTCCCACAGCGGCAGACTGTCGCGCTCCAGCAGGTGCCCGTCGACCAACTCGCGAGCTTGTTTCAGCCGCTCGAGCGTGTCGGCAGCAACTTGGTCCTGACTGGCGGCGCGCACCTGGAGGTTGACGATGGTGCTGAGCTGGTCTTGCGCCTGCTTCATCAGGCGCTTCAGTTGATCAACCGACTGCTGGATGAGGTCCAGAGCCGGTCCTAAGTCGGGGGTGTGCTCGTTCTGAACGAGGGTGGCTTGCCAGATCGGCTGCTGCAAGTCAACCTGCTGAATGGCAGACTGTGCGGCATTGGCCCACGCCAGCAATTCGGCGCGCAGGTCTGAAGTTGAATCGTGCTCGGTGCGCCAGTAGTTTTCTTCCTCGCGCAGTTCCAGTGTGCTGGGCGCTCCAGCCAGGAGAGCATCCACTTCCTTCGCCCGGGCATTGAACTCGGCATCCTGCGCATCGAGTGCGACCTTGGCTTCCTCGATCTGTTCCGGCGTGGGGAGCTGGCTGGAGATGCTGCGCAGCGTCCGCTTCATGTCTTCCGACCGCGCTGCAACCTCGGGCAGCGGAATTGCGGCTGGAGGTTTCGCGGTTTCGGGCGGTGCTGGCGCCGGCCCAGGTGCTGGCGTAGCCGGCTTCGCTTGTGTTCCCCCCAACAGAGGCCCGAACCCGGCGGGAGACCGTTGCGCGCTCGTCAATGAGGCGAGACATAGGAACATGGCGCAGCAGGTCAGGCATCGCGCGAATCCACGCAGCAGGATCGTACAAGTTTGTCGGGCTGACCAGAGCTGAGCCATAGCTGCGGACATTATCGCGCATAGAACCAGCGGATAGCACTTGGCATTTAGCAGTCGGCAGTCGGCACTCGGCATCGGCAATCAGCACTCGGCAATCAGCATTCCGCATTTAGCACGGTCCGAATGATTTAGCGGGGCATGCGCCGTCGGCGCGACACAGGTTATGACAGCCGTTCACGGCTGGGACAGCGAACCTTCGTGAACAATAGGCCCGTAGGGACGACATTGGGGCATTTATCTCGCCTCGAAATTGCATGCCTCCAACCAACTTGATGCGGTTTCGGGGATGGCGTCCCCAGCCGTAAACGGCTGGGCTAACCTATATCGCGCCTGCGGCGCTACGCATTAGGAATTGCAGACAGAAAAGCCAAGCACCGAGCGTAACGCCGACGGCTCGCGTGCTGGCCGCCGAATGCCGAGAGCCGATTGCTGGCTGCTGGCTCACTCGCGCCCGATTTCGTCGAGCATGCCTTCCATCTCGGACATGGCGTGCTGATTGCGCGTGCGGCGGGCGCATTCGATGCCTTGCTGCAACAAGGCGCGCGCTTCCGGGGTGCGATCGGCGCGGACGAGGGTTTGCGCGGCCATGAAATATCCGTTGGTGTAGTCGGGGTTGGCGGCGAGCAGACGTTGAAACTCGGCCAGCGCGGCGTCGGTGTCACCCGCGTTCGAGTACTCCAGGCCGAGCGCGTAACGCGCGAAGGCGTCATTGGGATTGGCGTCGAGGATTTGCTTCAGAGTGGCGAGCCGTTCTGCGTCGGGCATAGGGAATGGTAGCACTCGGAAGGCAGCCGTTAGCGCTTAGCCAAAGCGGCTGTGAAACAGCACGGTCCTGAGTGCGAAACGCTAAGTGCCGATTGCCGACTGCCGAGTGCCGTCTGCCTTAGTACAATTGGCGTGATCCTTCGAGGGACTATGGCCTGCCCATTCTTCATGCCGGAAGAGCGATTCGATTCCAGTTGGCCGTTTCCGCAGCGGCTGCCATTAGGCGCGGGCTGGAGCGGCCGATGTACCGCGCCGGGTCACGATGGCGCGCGTCCCAGCGGCGAAGAGCTGACCTCAGGCTGCAATGTGGGATACGCGAAAGCGTGCAGCCGGTTGCCGCCCGATCGTCATGCCGATGCCGTGCGTTTCGCGCTGGGAGAAGAGCGTGACGGCCTGCTGCACGTCCTGTTTGTCTGCGAGCGCGCGCATCTCCCAGCCAGCCACGGCGAGTTGCTGTACGACAAGGCGCACGCGTCGTGGACCAGCAAGCATGAGGAGCCGTGCGTGCAGCGCATGGCCGAGTGTTACGTGCAGACGCAACTGGCGCGACGAGCAGGGCCGGCTTCAGAATAGGGGTTCGCTTGGCTGCGCTCGGGGCAGGCTCTTCGACTCCGGCAGCCAAGGTTGCGCTGCCAGGATGAAACAGGTTTTGTATGCGCATCTGTCGGAAACTTGAAACTGGAAACTCCAAACTTGAAACTCCAAACTCGAAACTGACCTCATGGAACAGCACGACGGCAATCTAGCCCCGAAGCCGGTAGGCGAGTCGAAGTCGGAGATGATCGAACTCGTTCTGCCGAACGACACCAATCCGTTGGGCGCGCTGCTTGGCGGACGTCTGATGCACTGGATCGATCTGGCGGGCGCGCTGGCGGCGCATCGTCACTCGCGTTCCTACGCGGTCACGGCCTCGATGGACCACATCGACTTCCTCGTGCCTGTACACGTGGGCGACATGGTCATCCTGCAATCGGCGGTGAATCGCGCCTTCGGCACCTCGATGGAGGTTGGCGTGAAAGTGCTGGTGGAGAATTACATTTCCGGCAGCCGGCAGAAGGTTGCGACGGCCTACCTGACGTTTGTGGCCGTCGACCGCTTTGGCAGAAAGCTCGAGGTTCCGCCGGTGATTCCCGAGACGGACGACGACAAGCGGCGCTATGAAGGCGCGCTGCGACGGCGTGAGTCGGCCAAAGCCGAGCGCGCGCGACGGGTTTCGGCGAGAAGCGACGACGAGAAGAGTTAACGCGTCGCTGTGCGTCACTGTGCCCCTTCGTTCTCGCCGGCCATGCGGTAAGTGATTCCGTTCCACTGATAGCTGTAGAGCGTGTAGATCGCGCCGTCTTTTGTCGGCGTGGCGCGCGGCACGCGCACCGTAATCGCACCGTTCTCGGCGACGGCTTTGGCGGTGCCGAGACTGCTGTC
Source organism: uncultured Acidobacteriaceae bacterium (assembly GCA_963747045.1). Lineage (GTDB taxonomy): Bacteria > Acidobacteriota > Terriglobia > Terriglobales > Acidobacteriaceae > Bog-257. The sequence goes on from CAVVDN010000014.1 coordinate 83,147, forward strand.
GCAGAAGCCGGTTCCGTCCGGCGGTTGCTCGACCGACCAGATCTTGTTGAACTTGGCGTCGGAAAGTTGCCGGAAGACGGTGATGGTCAGGCAGTTGTTTTCGCCGGCGTAGGTGACCAGCATAATCTCGTGGCGCTCGGCCAGGCCATCGAGATCGATATCGGCGATGCGCGATTCGTCGCTGTTCTCGTCAGGAGCGCGCGAGGCGGCGCGCCACAGCTTGTGAATGGTGTAGACGTCGAGGCCGGTCGTCTTCGCCCACTTCTCTTCGTCTTTCTTGTGGACCTGCTTCCAATTCTGGGCGAACGACGGCAAGCTGATCAATAACAAGCAAGCGAGCGCGGCGCGAGTGCGCATAGCGATCATCATGCCGGAGAGCGCAGGACTAAACAAGCATCGCGTTCTCTGTCCGCCATCGTTATAACTAATGTTATAACTGCCCCCTGAAGACGAAGCTTCGCAAGATTGGCAACGGGTTAGGCGTTCTCTTGCCGAAGGAAGCAATTGAGCGCCTGCGGGTGACGGAGGGCAGCACACTGACGATTTCGGAAACGGAGGCGGGCATCCAGCTGTCTCCGTACGACGCCGAATTCTCGGAGCAGGTGGAAGCTTTCCGGCGGATTGAGCCTCGTCATCGCAATAGTCTTCGAGAACTGGCGAAGTGAAACGCCTCCGGTGGCTGACCAGCGCGGCGGTCGTTGCCATCCAGCAGGAACTTATCGCCAGGTACGGAGGAGCTTCCGGCATCCGAGCTCCCCAATCGTTGGAATCTGCGCTGGCACGTCCCAAGCACCCGGCCGCATACAAACCGCAAATCACCGTACCGGAGCTGGCGTCCGCGTATGCCTGGGGTCTGTTGCGAAACCACCCGTTCGTTGACGGCAACAAACGCATCGCACTGGTCGCAATGCTCGTGTTTCTTGACCTGAATGATTTCGAGATGACGTCCGGCGAAGTAGAGGAAACAGCAATGGTGTTGCGCGCCGCCGCTGGTGAAGTTAAAGAAACAGAATGGAGCGCCTGGGTGCGGCGCAACACCCACAAGCGGCAACCGACTGCGTGAGACATAAGCTCGTCTACTCCACCGTCACCGACTTCGCCAGATTCCTCGGCTGGTCCACGTCGCAGCCGCGACGCACGGCGATGTGATACGCCAGCAACTGGCAGGGCACAACCTCCAGGATCGGCGCGAGCAGCTCCGGGGCTCCGGGAACGTACAGCACATGGTCGGCGGCTTCGCGAATCTCCTCGTCGCCTTCCGTCGCAATCGCAATCACCGTGCCCGAGCGCGCCTTCACTTCCTTCAGATTCGAGAGCGTCTTCTCATAGCGCAGCACCGAGCCGGGATCGTTCACATCGCGCGTGGCGAGGATCACCACCGGCAGGTCTTCGTCGATGAGCGCGTTGGGGCCGTGCTTCATCTCGCCGGCGGGATAGCCCTCGGCGTGAATGTAGGAAATTTCCTTCAGCTTCAGCGCGCCTTCCAGCGCGATGGGATAGTGAATGCCGCGGCCGAGGAAGAGGAAGTCGTGGGCGCGGTGATATTCCTTGGCGAGATCTTCGGTCTCTTCGTCGTGTGCGAGCAGCGCTTCCAGCTTCGCGGGAATGTGCGTCAGCTCATCCAGCAGCTTCTTCGATTCCTCCAGCGTGATCGTGCCGCGCACCTGTGCGAGATAGACGGCGAACAGGAACAGCGCGGTCAATTGCGCGGTAAATGCCTTGGTCGAAGCAACGCCGATTTCCGGTCCAGCGTGCGTGTAGATGGTGCCGTTGGCCTCGCGCGCGATCATCGAGCCGACGACATTGCAGATGCCCAGCGTCTTCGCGCCCTTGGCGCGCGACTCGCGCATGGCCGCGATGGTGTCGGCGGTTTCGCCCGACTGCGTGATGAGAATGCAGAGATCCTCGGGGCCAGTCAGCGGATCGCGATAACGGAATTCGCTGGCGTAATCGACTTCGACCGGCAGCTTGGCCAGCCGCTCGATCATGAACTTCCCGGCCAGCGCTGCGTGCCAGCTCGTGCCGCAGGCGGCGATGTAGACCTTCTCCAGCTTGCGGAAATCGTCCTCGGTAATGTCCATCTCGTCGAGGAAGACCTTGCCGGTATCGAGCGAGACGCGGCCCAGCGTGGTGTCGCGGACGGCGCGCGGCTGCTCGTAAATTTCCTTCAGCATGAAATGCTTGAAGCCGCCCTTCTCCGCCATGATCGGGTCCCAGGTGATGTGCTGCACCTCGCGCGTGATCGGCTGGCCTTCGAAGTCGGTCAACTGCACGCCGGTGGGCGTGATGACCGCGAGGTCGCCGTCGGCGAGGAAGAAGAGGTCGCGGGTGTGATAGAGGATCGCCGGCACATCGCTGGCGACAAAATATTCGTTCTTGCCCAGGCCGATGACGGCGGGCGGGCCATTGCGCGCGGCGACGATCTTGTTGGGCTCATCCGACGAGATGACCGCGATGGCAAAAACGCCGGTGAGCAGCTGCACCGTCTTGCGCACCGCTTCTTCCAGCGGTACCTGATGGCCGTTGCCGCCGGGATTGAGGTTCTTCTCGACCAGATGCGCGATGACTTCGGTGTCGGTCTCGGTGCGGAACTTGTGGCCTTCTTCGATCAGCTTCTTCTTCAGGCTGAGATAGTTCTCGACGATGCCGTTGTGTACGACCACGATCTTGCCGGTGCAGTCGCGATGCGGGTGGGCGTTCTCTTCGGTGGGGCGGCCGTGCGTGGCCCAGCGGGTGTGGCCGATGCCGTAGGTGCCGTCGAGCGGCTTCAGGCGGATGACCTCTTCCAGGTTGCGCAGCTTGCCCTCGGCGCGGCGCACCTGCAGGCCGTCGCCGTTGCCGGCCACGGCGATGCCGGCGGAGTCATAGCCGCGATATTCCAGCCGCCGCAGGCCATCGATGATGACCGGCACCACCCGCTTCTGTCCTACGTAACCAACAATGCCACACATAACTCAGCCTCTTTGCGATTTGCTGGTAAAAGCACCACAGCTGCCTGAAATTGGAAGTTGTAGCTCATTGGATGTTACAGCGGAAGCGCCGGTCGCGGAACCGGCTCGAAGGTCAGCCGCCGCCCGTTGCAACGCGTTGAGCAGGAGCTTCGCCTGCCGCACGTTCAGTGATCCCTGCGTAATGCCCTGGACCAACCCCGAGAGCCCGACCTGAATGGCCAAGGCGTCGCCCTTCAGCTTGCAGCGTGCCCACGGACGATGTTGACGGGCTGGCTGCGAGAGTTTGCCGCCAGCTTGCCGAAGCGTGCCCGCTTTGGGACAAGGCCAAAGGTTCACCGAGGGAATTAAGCGATGAGCGGGAGCATGGAAGTAGCAATAGTTCTGCCCGCGCAACGCCGGCGAGCCGCAACGTCCTCCACCAGCCAACTTCACGTGCCGGCAAATCGCAAGATTCATAACCCCCTGCCCCCCGTCAAAATCGCTGTTGAAAACAACGAACTTATATCAAAATATTCATTACATTGGACTTAGTGGCTGACTCGTATCACGCGTCGATAACGGCTTTAAAAACGGCCACTTAGCTTATTCTCTTTTGCCCGTTTGCGCCCGGTTGAACAACGCGACAGAGCCACGCAACTGTCTTCACAAGGTCGCGAACTGGGGCTCAAAAACAAAAGGGCAGCAGCGCCGGAGAACTGACGCTTCCACCCTACCTCTTTTAGTATCCGGCTCGGGGAAGAATCAGGTCAAGGCTGAGACGGCAATATAAAGTTACTGTTCCCAGAACGGGAATGTGCCAAGAGCTGGGATTTTCAAGGGTATCGGAATCGCGCAAATCTAAGGGTCGTAAAGGGTCGTAAGCTCTCGCTGCTCGACACCAGACAGATGCGGCCGTTGTCTTATCCAACCTCCATTGCGTGTCATCAGCATTTCCCACTCATTCCAAAGGCGGGAATGAGATGGGGCACCCGGCTAGGCCCGTGTGATTCCAATTGGGCAACGGTTTTCTTCGCAGAACTGTAGGATAATTCCCCAGGTTCCAAGGAGCATCTCATGGCTGAGAAGTTAAGCTGGGACGATGCCGAGAAGGTCGGAGTGCTTCTCGCAAGAAAACATCCTGCACTTGATCCGCTCTCGACCGATTTAGATGATCTGCGGCGGCGGGTAACAGATTTGGCGGAGTTCAAGGATGATTTAACAACTTGCGATAAGAATAAATTGGAAGCGATTCGAAAAGCCTGGAACGAGGAGTTTCTGGATCGCACGCAATAGCGCCCTTCTTCCCGTGCTCGAACTGCCAGGGTATCGACGAATGGGGAGTACGTAGCTCCGCTTTGGCTTCTTTCAGATGGGAACGGCGGTTGTCGGCGCGGGAAGACCAACTCGCCGCAACAGGTCCTGGAAGCCTGGGTTGTCCCGCAAGTCGTCCATGCTCGGATCCAGATGAAGATAGATGAGCCAGTGGGAGTGCTCCTCATAGCATTTCTGCAAGTATTCAATCGCGCGTTCGTTTTCTCCCAAGCCGATGTGGATTCCGGCGAAGAAGTACGGCGCGACATATTTTTGCTTCGCTAGCTTTGTCAGATCATCGAGTATTTCGAGTGCTTCGCTGGTCCTGCCGGCCGCGCCGAGAGTATGGGCCAGTGCCGCGCGCATCAGAGGACTGCCTCCTGATAGCTTCACCCCCTTCTCACCTTCGGTGATAGCCAGTTCGTAGCGACCCGTTTTTCTGAGCAACGCGCCGAGAATCCAGTAGGTGACGGGGTAGTTGGGGTCCAAATCGACAGTTCGCCGGAGTTGTTCGATGGCTTCGTCGTATCGGCGGGCATAGTAGAGCGCCCATCCGACTGCGACGCTGATAATGAGCGACAACGGATCCAGGTCCTGGCTCTTCTTGATCCTGACCATCGCTTCGTCGTGTCGACCCATGGTCATCACGTACTCGGCGTACCAGTGGTTGGCAGTGGGGTAGGTGGGACTCAGTTCGAGGCTGCGCTTGAATTCCGTCTCGGCTTTACCCCACTCCCAATCGTCAAGCCACAACACGGCCGCCAAAGGGGTGTGGGCTTCGGCGAGATCCGGGTCGAGCTGCAGCGCGGCCTTGGCCGCTGCTTTGCCTTTAGGGAATGCTTCTTTCGGCGGCAGATAGCTGTTCCATCCCAGCAGCACATAGCAATCGGCCAAACCAGCGTAGGCCAAGGCATAGCCGGGATCGTTTTCGACTGCCTGCTGAAAGTGCTCGATCGCCTTGTAGAACCCCTCTTCGGTCCACCGGTTCCAGTGGTGACGACCTTTCAGGTAAAGCCGGTAGGCTTCGGCATTCTGCGTGTGGTGCTTGGTCAGTTGCTTCTTTTCCGCTCGCGTCAACCGCAGTCGCAATTTCCCCGATATCTCGCTGGAGATTTCGTCCTGGACCGCAAAGATGTCGCCGGGTTTGCGATCATATTGCGCGCCCCAAAGTTGAGAGCCCGTGGCTACATCGACTAATTCGGTGCCAATGCGCAACGAGCCGCCGCTTTGCATGATTCTGCCGGTGAGCACGGCGCGAACACCGAGCTCGCGACCCACGGCCTGAGGGTCAATGTCCCGCGCCTTAAACCTGGAGACGGTACTCTGCGCCATCACTCGCAGTTTGGGTAGCGTCGCCAGAGTATTAATGAGGGTTCCGGTGATCCCGTCACTGAGGTATTCGTGTTCGGGATCGCCGCCTGCATTTCCGAAAGGCAAAACTGCCAGCGAGTCGATGACCTTGGGAACACGGGGTGAGCGCGTGCCAGAGGTTCGCATGGCAGGGCCATCGGCCCTGCGCTTGGCGGAGGACGAACCTGTCGTTGGTGTCGGGACTTCGGCAATTCCGGTGCCCGACTCCATGTCTCGCTTTAGCTGTTTCAGCTCAGCCCGCATGTCGGCCGCATGCTGATAGCGCAGGTTCTTGTCCTTCTCCAACGCCTTCCGGATCACCTCCTGGAGTGCCGGCGGGATGTCGGGATTCACTTGCGCGGGAGCCACAGGATCGCGGTTGAGGATGGCTTCCGCGATGACGCCGGAACTGGGGCCTTGAAAAGGGAGCGTCCCCGTAGCCATCTGGTAGAGAACGATGCCGAAGGAGAACAGATCGGTGCGGCCGTCCAATTCCTCGGCCCGCACTTGCTCGGGAGACATATAGGCTGCGGTACCCAGCGCAATCCCAGGGGTTGTGAGCTGAAGTTCGGATTCATCGTTGACGGCGAGAGAGATCTTTGCCACTCCGAAATCCAGAATCTTGGCGTGACCGCGGTTGGTGACAAAAATGTTCGTCGGCTTGATGTCGCGATGGACGATGCCCTTCGAGTGGGAAGCGTCCAGGGCATCGGCGATTTCGATGCCGAGATCGAGCACCGTCTCGATTTCCAGAGGCTTGCCGCTGATGCGGTGCCGGAGCGTCTGGCCCTCCAGCAACTCCATCGCGATGAAGGTTTTTCCGTCGGCCTCGTCAATCTCGTAAATAGTGCAGATGTTTGGATGATTCAGTGCGGAAGCAGCTTTGGCCTCGCGCTGAAAACGGCTCATGGCCAGGGAGCACTGGGCTACGTCGTCGGGCAGGAACTTGAGCGCGACAAAGCGCGCGAGCTTCACATCCTCGGCCTTGTATACGATACCCATCGCGCCTGCGCCGAGTTCCTCGACGATGTGATAGTGCGAGATGGTTTGCCCAAGCATTGGCGCGAATCTTACTTCTGTGAAACGGGCAAGTCAACGAAGGCGCCAGTGGTTGCCGGTGCTCAAGATGCGGTCAGGAACGGAGGAATGCGGATTGTGAATGGGATGCGAGGTCTGGGGCAGGAGGCGCACGATGCGGCGCCGCGAATGCTTTGCAAGATGCGGGGATTCACCCACGCCGGAGGACAACGCGCAGTCGCTGGTTGTGCGAGCGGACGGCGACGCTGCTTCGCTGGCGCCTGCGGTGCGGGCCGCAATCTGGAGTGTCGACAGAAACCAGCCTATCGTGCGCGTGGCGACCATGAACGAATTGGTGGCTGCTTCAGAGTCGCAGCGTCGTTTCGCGCTGGTGCTGTTTGAGGCATTCGCGCTGCTGGCGCTGTTCCTCGCCGCGACGGGAATTTACGGCGTTCTCTCCGGCAGCGTGACGGAGCGGACGCGCGAGATTGGCGTACGCTCTGCGCTGGGCGCGTCGCCGCGGCAAATACTGGCGCTGGTGTTGCGGCAGGGAATGGGGCTTGCGGTTGCAGGAGCTGCAATTGGCTACGCCGGCGCGGTCATTACAAGCCGCGCGCTGACGACGCTGCTGTTCGCGGTGTCGCCGCTGGACCCCGTCACCTATGCGGGAGTGATTGCACTGCTGCTTGGCGTGGCGGTTGTCGCATGTCTGATTCCGGCGCGTCGCGCCGCGGCCATCGATCCGGCTATCACGTTACGGACGGAGTGAAGTAAGTTCCGAACTACCCTTCGAGTTTGAAGCTGTATTCCTCGATCACGGGATTGGTCAGGACTTCGCGGGCGATGCGCTCGACCTCCGCTTGCGCGTCTTCGCGGCTCACGCTGGCGTCGAGCGCGATCTCGAAGTACTTGCCCTGGCGCAGATCGTCGATGCCCTTATAACCCATCTTCTTCAGCGCGCCGTGAATGGTCTTGCCCTGCGGATCGAGGACGCTTTTCTTGAGCGAAACGTAGACGTAGGCTTTCATGGGAAGGATGATTATATCTGCTCAGAACATGTGCGGCACGAAGCAGCTCAAGTTGTCGCTGATGGGCGTTTCCGACTCGCGGATGCCCACGCCCGCTGACTCTCCGTCGATGACCCAGCTTCCGAGAACCGGGAAGTGTCCGTCGAATTGAGGAATGGAAGCGATCGCTTGCCGGATGAAACCTTCTTTTCCGTAATTGCCCTCGTTGCCGACGGTGTCTGTGCCGCGATGCAGCGACACATTCTTCCCTTCGCGTCCGAAGATCGGCTTGCGGCAATACTCAGGCAATCTCGCGGGCTCCTCGTCTTCAAAGTAGGCGGCCAGCAGATACTGATGGTTGGGATACATCTCCCACAGGATCGGCAGAATGCCCTTGTTGGAGAGCACCATCTTCCACGCCGGTTCGATCCAATCCGTGGCGACGCTGAGTTCGTTCAGGTGCTGGCCAAATTCCTCGGCCAGCATCCACTCCCAGGGATACAGCTTGAAGATGCTCTTGATGGGCTCACCCGAGGACGAAACAAAGCGGTAGTTATCGTGGTCGTATCCGATGTCGCCCATGTCCAGCAGGGTCACAGAGTGACCGGCCTGGTGCGCCGTGTCGGCAAGGTAGCTGAGCGTCATCAGGTCTTCGTGCGCGGGATCGTCCACGCCGGCGAAAAACAGCGGCGAGGCGCAATACTGGCGCAGCTCTTTCCACTTGGCGACGAGGCGTTCGTGGATGGAGTTGAACTGGTCGCCGTTGGGGAAGTTGTCCTTCATCCAATACCACTGCACGACCGCGGCTTCGACGAGCGCGGTCGGCGTGTCGGCGTTGTACTCCAGCAGCTTGATTTGCGTGCCGTCATAGGCGAGGTCGAAGCGGCCGTAGATTGCGGGCGGCTCGGCCTCCCAGGTTTTGCGGACGAGCGTTGCAGCGAGCTCGGAGATGCGCATCCGCGCGAACAGGTTCTGGTCGATGACGCGCTGCACCGCCGCCAGGCACATTTCGTGCAGCTCGTTCGTCGCCTGCTCCAGGTTGTCGATCTCGCGCGCCGTGAATTCGTAGAACGTGGTCTCGTTCCAGTACGGCCTGTCGCCAACGCGATAGTAGGTGAGCCCCTGCGACGAAACGATGGACTCCCAGTTCGTGCGCGGCGCAAGGCTCCGGCGCTTCATTCGCCGGCACCGCCGTGGCCGCCGCCATGACCTCCTTCGCCGGCGTGACCTTCGCCTTCTCCTTCGCCGCCATGTCCGGTGGCGCCGAATCCGTGGAAGGTGACGTGGCCGTCGGAGATCGATCCGTTGTGTGCCGCGGCTTCGCCGGGGGTTGCGGTCTCGACCCCGGGATCGGGAGTCGAGCTCCCGCCGAGGATCACCGTGCGTCCGGGATCGTAGTGGTTGTCGCCCGACCTTCCGCCGTAAATCCAGTGATAGTATCCGCCGCCGAAGGGATAACGCTGCTGGAGGTCGCGGCACTTGTCGTCGTCCTGCATGACGTTGTCGCGGTCAACGCAGGTCTTGAGTTCCTCGCGGCGTTCGCAACTGATTAAGGTCAGCGCTGTCGCGCTCAACAGCGAGACGACAACCGTGCGGCTTCGCTTCATGGCGGAGTTCCTTGTGCGGCTTCGCTCTCTCTGCGAAGAGGAAGCGGGTCAGCGATCGAGCGCACCTGGCGGCTCACTTGAACTGCTCATCGATTTCGACCTGGTATCCGTTTGCCAGGCGGTTGCTCTCGTTGGCCATGCCGACCACCGACATCAACTCGGCGAACATCTCGGGCGTCATACCTTTCTTGCGCGCTGCCGCGGTGTGGGTAGCAATGCAATAGGGGCAGCCGTTGGTGACGCTCACCGCCACGTAGATCATCTCTTTTGTGAGCGCGTCGAGTGCGCCCGGCGCCATGATTTGCTTGATGTCGTGCCAGGTGCGCCGCAGCAGCACGGGATCGTGCGCCATCGCCTTCCAGAAATTATTGACCGCGTCGGTCTTGCGGGTCGCCATGATGTCGTCGTACACCGCACGCACCTCGGGACTCGCGTCGGCGTATTCAGTGTAGCCAAAAGTAGCCATGTTCCTCCTTTGTCAGGTGCTCGCTGATTTGTTTGGTGACGGCTCAAAATTTATGGCACAAAAGTCGCGTTGAAAAGCAGTGTTTTTCCTCAAAAAAACAACTCGCATGACAGCAAAAAACCTGAGCACCTACGTGGTTCTGTGAAACTTTTACTGAAGGCATGAAAGGATTACATGTTTGAGAGTCGTCGTCACCAAGTTAAGTTCTTTGAATGCGTCGCGCCGAATATGGCCCGCAGGATGCTACATGGTAAGCCAGACGAAGTGGCGCATAGGGTCACTCGGATGCGAATTTCGGCCAGAGTTCGCCTCCGCAAGTGACCCTTATTATTTTCCCCCAAAAAGTCCCGCTCGAAGTAACAGAATTTACCGCCGCGATTTGTAGCTCTTTAGTGCTGAACGTTCTCAGCAGACTCGCGCATCAGCCAATTCGCAAGGAAGAGCAGTCCCACAATAAATAACGGGCCCGAGACGGTGAGAATCCAGTGCGGATGCCGGAGATTCTCCGCCGCATAGTAGCCGGCGAAGGTCAAGAAGAGCAGAGCCCCGACCCACTCCCATAGCCACGCAAACAGCAGCACTATGGCGAAGATGAAGCTGGGCACCAGATGCCTCAGCAGCGCTGTCACCGTACTCCAGGTGTCGAGATACTCGTCAAAGACGTGGAGCGAGAAGGACGCGACAAACAAGATGAAAGCGATGCAAATCACCCGCGGCGCCCAATAGAGAATCTTCCTGAGTGCTGGACTCACGAACAGCCTCCAACCTTGTGGCGCGGCGAAGACTGCTACGTTGGGCTCACACCATCAGTGCACGCGGCCGAAAGGTCATGCGAGGACGACGCGCGCGAACCAGGGCGATGCTGCGGACCCGCTCGTAGGCGCCATGCAAGTCCTGGCTCAACATGCGAACCACTTGCATGGATACCGCCGGATTCTCCCGCAGGAACTTTAACAGTTCCTTGCGGCGCACGAAAACCACTCGCGATTATCCAGCAACTCGGCCGTAACCTCATAGGGCGAATTGGACAGGGTAGCGCCCAGTCCCAGAACTTCGCCGGGGCCGGCGATGCGCAAGGTGAGACGCTTCTGATTCTCCGCGCAGATGGACAACTTGGCGCGTCCATCGCACAGGATGAAGATGCCGCGAACCGGGCGGCCTTCGGCAAACAGCGGCGCTCCTCGCGGGTAGGAGGCCAGCAGTTTGATCTCGTCGAAGGCCTTCAACGACTCCGACCGGCATGTCGCACAGGAAGCGATCAGGCCGGAAATCGCAATCCAAGCAACTCGACTGATTCGTGCTTCCCATGTACAGGCAATACTGCTCTGGGCGGGGCGGGTGCAGTGATTGCAGTCACCGTTTCCCGTGACCCTTATCACATCTGCGAGCAAATCGCTGTCCAGAGAAGCTTAGAGCGATGCGATTCGAGCACAGAAACGATCATTCCTGCGGGGTCGGACCCGAACGCGTGGCCACACTCCGGCCGACGCGCTTACTGCGTGATCGCCATCGCCTTCAGGGCCGCTTTATTGCGGATCAGCAGGGTCGAGCCCTTGGTCTGCACGATCTGCCGCTTCTTCAAGTCGGCAAACAGCCGCGTCACCGTCTCGCGCGAGGTGCCGATCATCTGCGCGATCTCTTCATGGGTCAGCGCCAGCTTCACCCGCGGCTCCATCTTCGCGGCTTCGCCATTGCGCGTGCTCCATTCCAGCAGCAGCTTCGCCAGCTTCTCGCCGGCGGAGTGCGACAGGCCCAGCGCGCGAATCTCGCGACACGCGGAGTTGTACTTGTCGCTGAGTTGCTCGGCCACGCGCAGGCAGGCTTCGCTGTGCTCCTTCAGGAAGCGCAGGAAATCGTCGCGCTTGACGAAGTTGACCTGGCAGGGATCGACCGTCTCCGCCGTGAGTTCGTAGGGCTTGCCGCTCACGGTGGCGCTCAGGCCCAACACTTCGCCCGGCTCGGCAATTTTCAGAATCAGTGTCTTGCCGTCGGTTGAACAAATGGAGAGCTTTACCCGGCCCTTGCACAAAACGAAGATGCCCCGCGGCGTCTGGCCTTCGACAAACAGGACGGCGCCGCGCGGATACGCGGTGGCATACTTCATGGTTTCGAAGATTTGCAGTGCGGCTGGTGGAAGATCGCAAAAAATATGCTCTGCCCGCATCTTGCACGCGAGGCAGCTTTCTATGATGTCCAAACCGTATGGTGTAAGCACGACCACCCCCCTGAAACATCCATCGTATCCCCGCTTTCGCGGCCGGAGCGGGTGCGAGCCGCTCCGAGGGGCCAAGAACGTCAGTGTCGCGCTACTTTCTGCTCTGCGCACGTCGCCGAGTGTCGGCGGTCACGGTTGCGGGTGACGCGCCGGTATCGCGTGAAAGCCTTGTAAACACTGGCTTCGCGCGGCGCTATGTGGCCCACTTTCGGCATTCCAGGCTTTGCTCCAGATACACTCTAGCGGAACATTCCTGGCGCACATGGAACAAGTGCATAGATCACAATAGGTGTGATGTGTGACGGCCGGGACAAGACAAATAACAGGCACTCAGCAACGACAAGTTGTCATTCTGAGCTCGGTCCGCCGCGGCGGACGCAACGGCGCCGGGCGTTACGCGAGTTGCGTCGCCCATTCGCGCCGCTTCTCGGCTTCGGCTCTGCGTGAACACGCCCGCGATGCGCGTGCCGCAATTCGTGCAGCAGCCGTTCTTCAGCTTGTTCGACATCACCGAGTGCCACGAGCGAGTGATGACCACCTGCTTGCATCCCGGGCAGATGGTGTTTGCGCCGTCGGAGTAGATGTTGCCTTCGTAGACGTACTTCAGGCCCATCTCGCATGGCGATCCGGCGCGCGCGATGCAGCGTCTCCGGCGGAGTCGCGGGCTTGTCGCTGCAGCTTGAAGTCGGGATGGAAGGCGGTGAAGTGCAGCGGAACGTCGTCGCCGAGGTTGTTGAGCACCCAGTCGCACAGCTCCTTGAACTCCGAGTCGCCGTCGTTGAGCGTGGGGATGATGAGGTTGGTGATCTCGAACCAGACGCCGGTTTCATGGCGCAGCCACTTCAGCGTGTCGAGCACGGGCTGCAGATGCGTCAGCGTGATCTTGCCGTAGAAGTCTTCGGTGAAGGCCTTGAGGTCGATGTTGGCGGCGTCGATGTAGCGATAGATGTCGAAGAAGGCCTCGCGCGTGATGTAGCCGTTCGAGACCATGACGTTGTTCAGGCCGGCGGCGTGCGCCTCGCGCGCGATGTCGATGACGTACTCGCCCCAGATGGTGGGCTCGTTGTAGGTGAAGGCGAGGTGCGGCGCGCGATGCTCGAGCGCGACGCTCGACCACATCTTCGCGGGCTGAGTGTCGAGCGAGTTGACCTGGTCGGACTTGGCCTTCGAGATGTCCCAGTTCTGGCAGAAGAGGCAGCCCATGTTGCAGCCGGCCGTGCCCATGGAGAGGATTTTCGTGCCGGGGAAAAAGTGGTTGAGCGGCTTCTTCTCGACGGGATCCATGGCCAGCGCGGCGGGGCGTCCGTAGCCGAGCTGCAGCAGGCGTCCGTCTTCGTTCTTGCGGATGAAGCAGAAGCCGTGCTGGCCTTCTCCGATGTGGCAGTGACGCGGGCAGAGATAGCAGTGGAGACGGCCATCGGCCATGGTCTCCCACCAGCGGGCTTCGTGGACGTCAGGTTGTAAGACTGTTAACTGCATGGTTACTGCCTAAAATCTATTGTAACTCTTCTGGAAGGCCTCATGGCACGCCCATGTGCCGGTCGTCACTGCGCGCTCGCTGCCTCTGTGCCAGACTCGCGGTATGCATGGCCAGCCGATGTCGATACTACGCGGCTCGTTGCTGGAGATCTGCATTGACACCAGCTTTCTGGTTATCGGGCTGGCCTCGGTTGCCATTGCGGGGCTGCGCCGCCGCGGGGGCGTGCGGCTCTTCCTCTGGCTGGGAATCTGGAGCGCATCGTACGGTTTGCTGCACTTGCTGGACGTCAGCGCGGTCGACGCAGCGCTCCCACCGGGGCTGCGGGCCGCGTCCCCATACGTGAGGACAGTGATCGTGTATGCGGTCCTAGTGGTTGCCGGCTGTGCGTGGCTCGAACTGACCAAGGGGGCGATGCGGCGTGCGGTGATCGGATTGCTGGTCATGGGTGCGCTCACCGCGACAGCCGGAATCGCCTGGTTCATCGCGACCGGCGTCAACGATCGCTTCATGCGGCTCAATAATCTGCTGGCGGCGGTGTTTCTCCTGATGCTGCTGGTCACGCTGCTGAACAAGCGGCTCTCCGAGGAGTACCTGCTCCTGCCCGAGCGCGGTTTTCTGGTCGTGGGCACGCTGGTGTTCACGCTGGAGGCGCTGTGTGTGAACCTGACGCGTCCGTTATTTGGGTTTCATACGCCAGTCCTGTTTGATCATCTCGGATTTCTGCTGCTGCTCGTCGCCTTCGGCTACTCGGGCCTGAAGATGGTGCTGACGAACGAGCATCGGCTGACGGAAATTCAGGCGGAGATGGAGGTGGCGCGGCAGATCCAGGCATCGATTTTGCCGACCGAGGTGCCGCAGGTCGAGCATCTGCGTATCTCCGCAACCTATCGCCCGATGGCGGCGGTGGCGGGAGACTTCTACGAGTTTGTGCCGGTAGACCGGCGTCACGCGGGCTTTCTGGTGGCCGACGTTTGCGGACACGGCGTGCCCGCGGCGCTGATCGCCTCGATGCTGAAGGTGGCGGCGCAATCGGCGGCGGCCTTCCCCGACAAGCCCGGAGAACTGATGGCCACGCTCAATCGCACGCTGAGCGGGCCGCTGCGGGGTCAACTCGTCTCGGCGGCCTACCTGTGGGTCGACATGGACGCGCGCAAGGCACTGTACTCGGCAGCCGGGCACCCGCCGCTGCTGCGCTGGAACCACTACTTGGAGCGCATCGACAGCAATGGGCTGCTATTCGGAGTTTTGCCCGACGGCGAATATCCCGTGCGGGAGGTGACGCTGCATCCCGGCGACCGGCTCTTGCTCTACACCGATGGTGTCACCGAGCCGGAGAACAGCGCGGGCGAGGCGTTTGGCGACTGCCAATTGCAGCGCGTCTTCACTCGCAATGGTAACGAGGCGCCCAACGAGCTGGCCGCACGCATGATGGCGGAAGTTCAGGCGTGGCACGGAGAGCCCGAGCTGCCCGACGACGCGACGCTGATTGTTATCGACGTCACTTAATCGCGGCCCACTGAAACTCAATCACCTGCGGGAAGTGCTGTATGACAAACTCGACGGAGTGCCGGCCGGGGTAGATGTGGAACTCGTGCGGGATGCCGCGCGAGGTCAGCAGCTGATCGAGCACCTGCGCGCCCTGCTCGAAGCCGTAGTCGTCGTTGTTGCCGACGTCGAAGTAGATCTTCATGCTGCTTGAGCGCGGCGGCGCTGTCCGTGCGCGCGAAGTAGAAGACGTTGTTGCGGTCGAAGTAGGCGCGGTCGAAGGGCGGGCCGAAGACGTCGCCCAGCAGAGCGCCCGGCGAGCCGGGGCCAGCTGGCGCCATGTTCTTCGGCAGTTCGGCGATGAGCGCCGGCATCTGCGCGCTGACGGCGGCGAACTCGTCGGGATACTTGAAGGCCAAGCGCAGCGCTCCGTAGCCGCCCATGGAAACGCCGGTGATGCCGCGCGTGGCGCGCGTGCCCTCGCACGCGATACTTCTTCTCCATCTGCGGCATGAACTCCTTCATGAAGAAGTCCTCGTAGCGAACCTTGCCGTTTTCGGAGTTGAGGTAGAAAGTGTGGCCGGCGCTCGGGCGCAAGCACGACAAAGTCGCCGATCTTGCCCTGGCTGCGCAGCTCGGAGATGATGTCCCATCCGCCGGAGTTCAGCAGCGACTGCTCGTTGTCGCCCAGGCCGTGCAGGTAATAGAGCACGGGATAGCGCCGCGTCTTGTCCTGATCGAAGCTGGCCGGCAAGAAACGCGCAGTAGCGCACCGGGCGCGCCAGGATCTTCGAATGGATGACCGAGCACTCGGCGCGGCCCTGGGCGTGAACGAGCTGCAGCAGAGCGACGCTGCACACAAGGAGCAGGCGATTAATAGCCGGCGAGTAGGTCTCATTCGTATTTCAGCGTCTGCACCGGATCGAGTCGCGCGGCGCGGCTGGCGGGATAGAGGCCTGCGAGCAGGCTCACGACAATCGAGAACAGGATCGCAGCTCCGATGAGCCAGGTCGGCAGAATCCACACCGGCTCGGCCGGTAGCTGATGATTGTGCAAATAGATGCCGGTGCCGAGATTGATGGCCTTGCCGATCGCGTAGCCCAGCGCGATGCCGAGCACTCCGCCCAGAAAGCCCATCGCTCCGGCTTCGGCAAAGAACAGCCGCTTTACGTCGCTGTCGCTGGCGCCGATGGCCTTCATAACGCCGATCTCGCGCCGCCGCTCCAGCACCGCCATCACAAGCGTGTTGATGATGGCGAGCGTTGCCACCGCCAGCGCCAGCGAGCCGAAGATGCCGAGGAAGAGATCGAGCACGGTGAAGAAGCGGCGCAGGCTCTTGGTGGCGTCGAGCACCGAAAATGTGCGGAAGCCCATCTGCTTGATGGCGTCCTGCACCTGCGCAACCCTGGCGGGATCTTTCACGCGCACAGTCAGGGTCATGTAGGTTTTGCCGTTGCCGCGGAGCGAGCTGCGCATGTCGCTGAACTGCGCCATGTTCAGCTTCTCGGTCAAATCGACGGGAAGGAAGATGCGCCCGCGCGAGACAGTGCGCATGCCGCCGTAGGGCTCTTCGTCGACGATGCCGACGACCTTCAGCGGTTGCATCTTTCGCACCACGGAAAAACCGTAGTCGCCGCCCGAGGCTGCGCCGCCGGTCTGCGCGCCCAATTCCGGCGTGCCGGAAGCCTGCGAATCCGCCGCCAGCGGCTGATGCTCGCCGTAGCGCAGCGTGACTTCTTTGCCGATGAGCGACTTCGGGTCCTTGGGATCAAGCTCCTTGGCGAAGTCGTTCAAGAGGATGACTTCGTCGGCATCGGAGCTTGAAAAGAACTTGCCTTGCAGCGTGTCGAAAGCTTCGTTCTCGCGTGCTGACATCGGCAGACCGGTGACGAAGCCGAAGTGTGTCTGGCCGCCGTAAAGAATTTCGCCCATCACGCGGATTTCGGGCTCGACCTCCGTGACGTATTGTAAGCGCGCCATCTTGTCGCGTGCGGCGTCATCCAGGGCCGGGGCGTTCTCCAGGATTCTGATCCTTACGATCTTCTTCGCGATCCCAGCCGCGGGCGTCGACTTTGGAAGCAACGAAAACGGTGTCGAACATTCCTGAACCCGCGAGTCGTCTTGGTGGCGAGCTGCTGCAGCCCCACGCCGAGGGACAGCATCGCCACCAGCGACGCCACGCCGACGGAGATGCCGATCGTCGTCAGCCCATTGCGCAGCTTCGATTGCCGCAGGTTGCGCGCGGCAAGTTCCAGCATGTCGGGCGCTTCATGCCAGCGTCTCCCGCGCTCCGCCCGGCGAGCTCCGGGTTTGAACTGACCGGAGTTGAGGACACCAGCTTGCCGTCGGCCAGAAAGATGAGCCGCTGCGCGAAGCGCTCAGCGAGCGCGCGCTCGTGCGTCACCATCACCACGGTCATGCCCAGCGACAGGCTCAGATCGCGAATCAGGTTGCAGGATGTCTTCGCCGGTGCGGCTGTCGAGATTGCCGGTCGGCTCGTCGGCCAGCAGCAGAGACGGACGATTCACCAGCGCGCGTGCGATCGAGACGCGCTGCTGCTCGCCGCCAGAAAGCTCCGACGGCCGATGCTCGAGACGCTTGCCGAGGCCGACGCGCTCCAGCGATTCGCGCACGCGCTGCGCCCGCTCGGCACGCTCCACTTCGGCGAACCGCATCGGCAGCTCGACGTTTTCCATGATGGTCATGCTGGAGATGAGATGAAATGCCTGGAAGACCATGCCGACATCGTTGCGCCGATAGCGCGCCAGCTCTTCCGACGACATCTTCGCCAGATCGCGGCCCTGGACGAGGACCGAGCCCGAGCGTTGGACGATCGAGTCCCGCAAGCAAGATTGAGCAGGGTTGATTTTCCTGAGCCTGACTGTCCCAGCAGCGCGACGAATTCGCCGCGATCGATGGCGAGCGAAATGCCGTCTACCGCGCGGATGACGCCGCTGCCCATGGGATAGTAGCGGCAAACGTTCTCCGTTTGAGCGGCGTGAGTACCTGACGAAGGGTTCATTCGTATTGCATTCGATGCTGTCATTCCGACACACGGCGCAAGTGCGCCCAATTCAACATACGAATGCAGGGGAGAGTTGGCTCCCATGATTCTGTAACGATTTGTAAATGGACCAATGCAGAAGGGCTGAGGACAAGATCAAAATGAGGCTGCGGACGCTACCCCGTACGGCGAGCGTCCTCCAGCACTTCGTCCAGCGCTCCCGCCAGTTGCCCGGCGCGTTCGTTGTAGTCGCTGGCGACGGAGTCGTACTTACGTTTGAGCACATGCAGCTCGTCGGCAATGTTCAAGGCCGCCAGCACGGCCAGACGCAGCGAGTCCACGGTCGCCGCCTGCTGGCCAATCAGCCGCATCTTGGTGTCGACATAGTCGGCCAGTTGCGCGATGTACTCCGCATCCGAGCCGCGCAGATGATAGGTCTGGTCGTAGATCTCGACGCGCACGTTGCCGCCGCCGTTTCCGTTCGACTGACTCACGCTGAACCTCCGTTTGAGGGGTCAGGGAATAGGGGCCAGAGGTCAGTTAAAAGATATCCCGGGCAGGATCCTGGTTGCGCCTTGACGAATCCCTGATCCCTAACCCCTGATCCCTCAATCCTTCGTTACTCTTCCGCCGCCAGAGTCTCAATCTGCTCCAGCATCTTCTCCACGCGGGAGCGTACCTCCTCGCGCTCGCGGCGCAAGGAGACCAACTCGTGACGCATGGTCTCCACTTCTTCTTCGCGCTCGTTCAACTGCTCGCGCAGGCGAGTCACGTCGCGCTCGGCGACGGCCTTGCCCTCGCGCGCAGATTTCAGCAGCTCGATGGTGCGTAGAATTTTTTCTTCCAGAGATTTGAAGTCGGCGGTGGTGGGAGCGATTTCAACTGCGTTTGCCGGCATGTGACGCGTAACCTTCCGAGACTTAGTAGTATTCCGAGCGCAGTATATCGCAGAAATTCTTGTGCAAAACTCGGCAACCCTCGATTGCAAGTGAATTCGGGCGAGATGAACCTCAATGTGCAACGTCTACCGTTGTGGGTCAACTAAAATCTGACGGGGTGTTTGTGTTGGTGAGCGCGGAATGATTCGAGCGGCAAGAAATAAAGGCTGGCTGAGCCTCATAGCTCTCGCTCTTCACTGGTTCGTCTTCGCCGCAACCACGCGGGCGCAAGAGGAGCCGACCTTCCGCACGCAATCCAACGTCGTGCTGGTTCCGGCTCTGGTCAGAAATCAAGCGGGCAATATCGTCTATGGTTTGAAGAACAGCGATTTCGTTGTGCTGGACGATGGCATTGCGCAGCCGACGCGCCTCGATGAGGCTGCCGAGACGGAGCCGGTGTCGCTGGTAGTCGCGGTCCAAGTCGGACGCCGCGCCAACTTCGAACTGCCGCGCATGCGGGGCCTTAGCGCGATGTTGGATCCGCTGATGGAGCAGCCGGGAAGCAAGGCTGCCGTGCTGGCCTTCGACAGCCAGGTACACCCGCTGGAGGACTTTACCAACGACTTCAGCGCCATCTCGCGAGCGCTGGCCGGCCTGCAGCCGGGAGACGACGGCGCTGCAATTCTGGATGCGGTGAACGAGTCGTTGAAGCTGCTGGAAGGCGTTCCCCCCAACCGCAAGCGCGTGCTGCTGCTGATCAGCGAAACCCGCGACCACGGCAGCCGTTCCGCCAAGGTCGACGATGTGATCAAGGCCATCGGCAACAGCAACACCGTGGTGTACACGCTGGCTTTCGCGCCATGGAAATCGAATGTGCTGGACACGCTGCGGGGCGCGAACAATCCCGATCTGCATCCCGAACAGACCGAGGTCCACGACCAGCCAGACTTGTTGGCGCCGTTGGTTCTGGCCGTGGAGGCCATGCGCAAGAACACAGCCAAGGCGATTGCGGCTCAGAGTGGCGGCGAATATGAGATGTTCGACAACGCGAAAGCCTTCGACGCGCAGCTCAACAACTTTGACAATCACCTGCACAGCCGCTACCTGCTGAGCTTCCAGCCCTCGAAGCCGCATCCCGGACTGCATCAGTTGACGGTGAAGGTGAAGGATCCGGCAAACGCGACGGTGCTGGCGCGCAGCAGCTACTGGGCGCAGGGAAGCACTCAGTAGAAGAGGTGATTTCTACTGCGCTCTGAGCACGCCGCCGAGCGCTCCCAGCTTCGCGATCATCTGCGCCGACCATTGCGCTACTTCGTCGTCGCGCAAGGTGCGCTCCTGCGATTGGAATTCGGCGTGAAGCAGGATCGAGTACTTGCCCGTGCCGACTTTTTCGCCGCGATAGACTTCGGCGGGCAGCAGATGATCAGCTCGGCGATTCGCAAGGCTTCGACGGCCGATTCGATCTTCTCCCATGTGACCGCATCGTCGAAGACGAAGGAGAAGTCGCGCTCGACGGCGGGAAACTTCGAGATGCGCCGGTAGCGTGGCTCGCGCAAGGCGTGCCGGTAAAGCCGGTCGAGCATCACCTCGGCGAGATAGACATCCTGCCGCAGCTTGCGCGTGCCGGCCTGCTCGGGATGCAGCTGGCCGAAGAGCGCGACGGTCTCGCCGTCCATCACCGCGCGCGCCGAGCGTCCGGGATGCAGATACGGCGGCGTGTTCGCGTCGAACGTGAGCGACTGGTGCTCGAAGGCGGCAAGCAGTTCTTCGAGGTCGCCCTTCATGTGAAAGAACGTGTACGGCTGCGCGGCGGCGTGTACCGTGGCGGGCTGAGCGTTGCCGGTCGCGACGAATCCTAGGTGGCGCCGCTCGTCATGACGATCGCCGATTTTCTCGAAGACCTCGCCGGCCTCGAACAGGCGCACGTCGTTGGTTCCGCGATTCAGGTTGTAGCTCACCAGATTCAGCAGCCCCGGCAGCAGCGACGTGCGCATGTAGCGCCGCCTCTTCGCTCAGCGGATTGGCCAGCGCCAGAGGCTCGCGTGTCCCATCAGAAGTGCGTGCCCCATCCTTCTCGCCTTTGGCGAGAGGATGGGCGGCGAACGTCCGCGCATCCTGCTCCGAGATGAAGGTGATCGAGATGGCTTCGTTGTAGCCAAGCGCGAGCATGGTCTGGCGAACCTTCGCGTTCTTCGGCTCGTCGGGCAGCTCGACCACGGCGCCGGCGAACGGCGGCAGCGTGTTGGGAAATTTGTTGTAGCCGTAAATGCGCGCGAGCTCTTCCAGCAGGTCGATCTCGCGTTCGACGTCGAGCCGCCAGGTCGGGATTTGCACCGTCCACGCCTGCCCAGCCGAAGCGGTTTCCGGCGAAGCGGACACGGCGCTGCCGACATCAGCGTTGGGATCCGAGAAATTCTTACCAGTAAGATTTGAGAGATTCGTCTTACTTGTAAGAAAATCGCCACGGCGGTTGCGGCAAATCCAAGCCTGCCCAGAATACGTTCGACCTCGGCCTGTGCGATGTCGATGCCGAGATTGCGCTTGATCTCGGAGCTGCGCAGCGGGATAGGCTCGCGCTTCGATCATGCGGGCGATCGCGTCGATGCGCTCGCCGTCGAGCTCGCCGCCCGCACTTTCCAGAATCAGCTCCGCGACGCGATCGCAGGCCAGCGGCGTGATGCCGTAGTCGGCGCCGCGCTCGAAGCGATGCGAGGCGTCGGTGTGCATGCCGTGGCGCTTGGCCATCGAGCGCACCGTCGCCGGATCGAACCATGCCGACTCGATCAGCACGTTCTTCGTCCGCTCGGTGATCATGGTGTCGAAGCCGCCCATCACGCCGGCGAGCGCGACCGGCTTCTTGGCGTCGGCGATGACAAGATCGTCGGTTGTGAGCTTGCGATCGACGCCGTCCAGCGTCTTCAGCACTTCGCCTTCGCGCGCGCGGCGCACGATGATCGTGCCGCCTTCCAGCAGATCGAGATCGAAGGCGTGCGTGGGATGGCCAAGCTCGTTGATCGCGTAGTTGGTCGCGTCGGCGGCATTGTTGATGGAGCGCGAGCCCAGGAGTTCCAGACGCTTGACGATCAAGCTCCGGCGAAGGGCCAATCTTCACATTGCGAACGATGCGGGCCGTGTATCGCGCGCAGCCTTGCGGATCTTCGATGACGATGGGGAAATGCAGGTGCGGGTGCCCCATTCTTTCGCCGTCTTTTGGCGAAAGGGTGGGAGACAACTTGAGGCTCAACCTTCTTCAGCTCAACGTCATAAATCGCCGACGCCTCGCGCGCGACGCCGTAATGGTTCATCGCGTCGACGCGATTGGTAGTCAGGTCCATCTCGTAAACGGTCTCGCCGTTCTCCTTCTGGACAGACTCCACCGCGATGCCGGCCGAGGTCAGGGCTTCGGCGAGCTGACGGTCGTCAGCGGGAACGTCGACGAATTCGCGCAACCATGAAGGGAGGATTCTCATTCGTCTCTTGCGGCGGGTTGAAACCCGCCTTCCCATATGTCGTCCCTAAAGGGACTCGAACCAGTTTCATTGCCGACGTCTTGCCCAGCGCTGAAGCGCTGGGCTACCCTCTTTCGCGCCTACGGCGCTCGTTCCAGAGCGGCCCGCGCGTCTGTTCCAACTTCAGGCCTCCCGCGCTGAACTGCTGCATCGCGCGCAATTGCTGCGTCATACGAACTTGCTGCATCACGCGAACTGCTCCAGGAACCGCACGTCGCCCTCGTAGAACAACTGGATCTCCTCGACCTCGTATTTCAGCATCGCGATACGCTCCACGCCCATGCCGAAGGCGAAGCCCGAGATCTTCGACGAATCGTAGCCGTTGTGTTTCACGAACTCGAAGACATTCGGATCAACCATGCCGCAGCCTAGCAGCTCGATCCAGCCACTGAATTTGCATTTGCGGCAGCCCTTGCCGCCGCAGAAGATGCAGCTCACCTGCATGTCGGCACTGGGCTCGGTGAAGGGAAAGAACGACGGGTAAAAGCGCGTCTTCACCGACGAGCCAAACAGCGCCTTCATGGCGTGATCGAGCGTGCCCTTCAGATCGCAGAACGTGATGTTGGTGTCGACTGCCAGACCTTCCACTTGATGGAATACGGGCGAATGCGTCGCGTCCAGTGGATCGTTGCGGTGCACCTTGCCGGGGATGACGATGCGCACCGGCGGTGGCTGCTTCTCCATGGTGCGAATCTGCACCGGCGAAGTGTGGGTGCGCAGCAACAGGCGGTCGCGCGCGGGCTTCGCGTCCTGGCCGGCGATGAACAGCGTGTCCTGCGTGTCGCGCGCGGGATGGTTCGGCGGAAAGTTCAGCGACTCGAAGTTGTAGTAGTCGGTCTCGACCTCGGGGCCTTCGCCGATGGAGTAGCCCATCGCCTTGAACACGGCGACGATTTCGTCCATGGCGCGCAGCACGGGATGCTTGACGCCGATGGGGCGCTGAATGCCGGGGAGGGTGATGTCGAGGCGCTCGGAGGAGAGCCTGGCCTGCGTCGGCGACAGGACGTCCGACCAGTCCATTTTTTCGGCTACTGCCTTTACGGATTCGTAAACTCGAACGCCTTGCTCGCACTCCCGAATCTTCTCGTCAATTTCCAACGCGAGGAGATTTACGAGAGCGCCAGCTTGTGGCTTTCGCTCAGTCGGAGCATTGCTTAGCCAAACCTTGGTGATTTGCGACACTATGCCATTCTTGCGTGCTCGCCATCGGTCCCGGAACTCTTTATGTTCCGAAGCGGTATTAACCTTCGCTGCTTCCGCTTGCAAAGCATTGCGCAGTTCGTTCGCAACGCGATCAAGCGATGCCCGGGAGTAGTCGTCGAGTTTGGGAACGGTGTACATGGTCTGACTTTGCTGGGTAGAGCGGACCTTCAGGTCCGCGTCACTCACACCATACTTGACTGAGCCGGCTTCAGCCGGCGACACGATTCTGTGCCGCCCCTGAAGGGGCTCAATGTCGAAACTGCCGCTTACCCAGCGCTGAAGCGCTGGGCTATCCTCTTTCCGCGCCTACGGCGCTCTAGTAATGCCAGCTCTTGACATCCGCTCCTGCCGGCGCGTGCGCGGCGATATGGCCGGCCATCATCTTGATGAACTCGGCCGGCTGCCACGGAAACCAGCCATGTCCCTTCTCCGGGCGTCCATACTGAAACGTGGCGTGCGCCTCAGGATGCGACTTCAAGAAGTCTTCCATGTCGTACACGGCCAGGTTCAGATAGAAGTTATCCATGTCGCCGACCCAGATGAAAATCTTGTCGGTGATCTGCGGCCCGATGCGCTTCCAATTCGTTCCAGGTAGTACCGCAAGTCATACCCGTGATCGCGCATGTAGTTGGCCACCGAGCGATCGATCGCGCCCGTGCGCTTGTCCCACAGCGGCTTGGGATAGCCATCGTCGCCCACCGGCCCGTAGACCGCCTCCCACGCCTCGAACTGCTGGCCGGAGCGTCCGTGCGTGCCGAGCACGTCTTCCAGTTGGCTCATCTGCCGCATGGTCTCGACCACCTGGCCTTCGTTCGAGCGCATCATGGGACGCTCGTGCTGCACCCACTCAAATCCCGGCACAGCGAAGGCGTTCGGATCCTGGTAGATGTTCACCAGCTGGTCGTGCCGGAAATCGATGGGATCGGGAAAGAACGTCCACGTGCCGCCGAAGAATTCCGGATGATAGAGCTGCAGCGCCAGCGACTCCCAGCCGCCGGTCGAGCCGCCCGTCAGCACGCGCGCCTACGGTTCGCGAATGATGCGGAAGTGCTCCTCGAGGTAAGGGATCAGCTCCTGCATGATGGCGTCGCCGTAGGGGCCGTTGTTGGCCGAGTTCACGGCGTAGGAGTCGTCGAAGAACGGCGTCGGATGCTGAAAGGTGACGGCAATCATGCGCGGGAAGTTGTCGCCGCTCCATGCCTGAAAGGTTTCGTAGCGAAGCTTGCCCCACTTCGAGTCAGGTTCGGCGGCTCCATCTGCATGAACAAGGGCGGATGCAGCCCGAAATGTCCCTGCTCGTAAATCACCGGATAGCGCACGTTCGGATGCTGGTCGTAGTCCTTGGGCAGCAGAACGGTCGCGCCAAGGTACATCGGGTGTCCCCAGAACTGCGGTGAGCAGCTTGCTTTCGAACCTGACGTGCTTCACCCACGGCGTGTCCGGCGGGACTTCAACCGGCGGGATAACATGGTTGGCTTCCAACTTGATGTCGTATCCCTTCGCCGGGTCGAGATGCACCTTCTGCACTTCACTGTAGAGATTGCCCGGCGACTTGTTGAACTGCTGGCCTTCCCACTGGTCCATGTGCGCCCAGATCGTGTGGCCGTCGGCGCGATGGAACTCCGTGTAGACGTTGACCAGCGCCTGCACGTAGTAGTCGCCGGCAGGAATGTCCTTCAGGCTCGCGAGCGGATAGCCAAGGGTGTCGGCATTGATAACGCCGGATTCGCCGGGGCGAAGCGCGCTGACATCCTGGCCGAAGAAGGGCGTCTCCTGCTCCCACGAGCCAATGCGATCGAGCAGGTTCGTGCTCTCCTTGCGGCTCAGGACTACGTACACACGTCCGGTGATGGGCTGCGCGTGTGCGTCTGCGGGGACAACGACCTCGAACCTCGGGCCGCTTTGCGCGCTGAGACAGAGCGCCTGCGACAAGAGCAGGGCGGTGATCAATGCGGACCTGAGGGAAAGTCGCATGGGTTGATAAAAGTAGAGCGGCGCTTTAGCGCCGCGTCCACGCGCACCAGTTTCAGCAATAGCCCGCTTCAGCGGGCGAAACCTGTCGCCGGCTGAAGCCGACTCAAGATGAAAATACAGCCGGAACGCGGGCCTAAAGGCCCGCTCTACCCGTAGGCTCGTGCTACCGGTCACCGTTCAACCGGTGGCTGTTCAACCGGGCGTGCCCAACGACTGGATTCATCTGAGCAGTAGATGACGACGGCTACGCGGTCGCGCTCTGCGCCTGCTTGCACAGCGCCGCAAACCCCGACGGGTCATTCACCGCCAAATCGGCGAGAATCTTGCGGTCAAGCTCAATGCCGGCTTTCTTCAGTCCGCTGATGAACTTGCTGTAGCTCAGCCCGTGCAGCTTCGCCGCTGCGCCGATGCGCACAATCCAGATGGAGCGGAACTGGCGCTTCTTCTGCTTGCGGCCGCTGTAGGCGAACTTCAGTCCGCGTTCGACCGACTCTTTTGCCGAGCGGTAGAGCTTCGATTTTGTGAGGTAATAGCCGCTGGCACGCTCAAGAATCTTTTTGCGGCGCGCACGGCGCTTGGTACCACGTTTTACGCGAGGCATGGCTTCTCCTTTTCAACTTCGATTAAGCGGCTGGAGGTAAGAAGTTGACCACGCCCGCCGCGGCGGGGGGCCGATATACCTCTTCACACGCTGTTGACCGTCGCGACTTTAGGTTCACTACGGAAGCACGGAATACACGGAAAAATTCAGATCTAAAAAATTCCGTGAATTCCGTGCTTCCGTGGTAAAAAATACGCGCCGGTTGCCGCATCATGCGGCTAGTACGGAATCATTCTTTCGATCTTCTTCTGGTCAGCTTTGTCCAGAATCGTATCGCGATCGAGCTGGCGTTTGCGCTTGGTGCCCTTCGAAGTCAGGATGTGGCGCTTAAACGCGTGACCGCGTTTGATCTTGCCCGTACCTGTCTTATGGAAGCGCTTGGCCGCTCCGCTGTGTGTCTTAAGCTTTGGCATAGCGATTTATCTATTACAACATAGATGGCGGGAATTGGGCTAGCTGGGCCCGCATCGCGCGCGAATTCACAGCGGCGGATTGAGCCACTCCAGCCGGCGAGGACGAAATCCCAGCTCGCGCTTCGCCTTGGCATTCGACGCCCCACGTGATTTCGTGCCGTAGAAAATCGCGTCCGCGTTGCCCGCCTGCTGCTCGGTGACGTGCGGAGGCGAGGGAGCGCCAAGCCAGTTCGCAAAGGCCGGCAGCCACGCGCGCACCGGCGACGGATCGTCATCGACGATGTTGTACGCGCCTGCACTGCCGCGATCGAGCGCGAGCACGGCGGCTGCGGCGGCGTCTTCCACGTGTACCCACGACCACACGCCCTGCCCATCGCCAACGATCAGGCTCTGCTGCTGGCGCACTTGCTCGGCGGCATCGCCATCCTTCGCGTACCACGTCACTGGACCGTACAGAAAGCCGTAGCGCAGCAACACAACCTCGGGCCCGCGCACAGCGATGGCCGACTGCTCCAGATCGCGATAAAAGCGACTGCCTTGCGCAATATAAGGAGTGGCATTGACGGCGAGGCTGGCGCTTTCGTCGGCCAGGCCTGAACCCTCCTCGTACCAGAAGGCGCACGATTGCAAAATGTAGCGCCTGGCTCCCGCTGCCGCCGCGGCTGCTTGCAGCTTGGCTCCGCCCTCGCGGCGCAGGCGATGGTCCGGCTCGATCGCCGCCTGCATGGTTTCCGCGGTGTAGCGCTTGGGCAGCGCGGTGAGCTGATTGATCACGACGTCCGGTGCGCTGCGCGCGACCGCGTCGTGCACCGCGCGTGCATCCAGCGCATCGGCAACTTCGGCGGTTGCACCCTGATCCCGTAACCGCTTGGCAGATTTCTCATCGCGAGCCAGGCCGGTTACGATGTGTCCTGCCCGGACCAGCTGCGTCACCAGCGGACGACCGATGGCTCCGGTAGCGCCGGCGATAAAAACTTTCATCGCGGTTCCTCCCGTTTTATGGATGCTACGTTCGGGCACGTGGTCGTAAGGTTTGGTTGTTGGAGCTACTGCTGTTGCGGTGGCGCGGGTGGCTTTGGCGGCTGGCCTTGTGGCGATGCCTGCGGCTGCTTCGCGGGCTTGGCTGGCGGCTGCACCTTCGGCGGCGCGAGAATCAGGTGTAGCGTGTTGCCCTCCTGCCGCGGACGGAACTCCACGATCGCCTTGTCGCCCA
Source organism: uncultured Acidobacteriaceae bacterium (assembly GCA_963747045.1). Lineage (GTDB taxonomy): Bacteria > Acidobacteriota > Terriglobia > Terriglobales > Acidobacteriaceae > Bog-257. Next base: position 110,810 of record CAVVDN010000014.1, read on the forward strand.
GGTCTTTGATCAGCCGGTCAAGGATCTCGCGGCCCAGTCCCTGGCGCGTCATTTCGCGGCCGCGGAAGAAGATCGTTGCCTTCACCTTGTCGCCTTCGTCGAGGAAGCGCAGCACGTGGTTCTTCTTGGTCTCGTAGTCGTGATCGTCCACGTTGATGCGGAATTTCACTTCCTTGACCGTGATCTGGTGCTGGTGCTTCTTGGCTTCGCGCTCGCGCTTTTCCGCCTGGTACAGATATTTGCCGTAATCCATGATGCGGCAAACCGGGGGCTGCGCGGTGGGAGAAACTTCTACCAGGTCGAGGCTTTTTTCGCGGGCTTTTTTGAGCGCTTCGAAGGGCGGCATGATGCCGAGCTGGTTGCCTTCGTCGTCGATGACGCGAATTTCGCGGGCACGAATACGCTCATTCGTGCGGATAAAACGTTTATCGATACAGTCCTCCGCTGCTAACTGCTAGTCTGCGAAAAGTATAGCATGGGGTCCAGCAATGAAAGTTGTTGCTGGAGCCGGGTTATCTAAGTTCTTCGTTGAGCGCTAAGTGGAATCGGGCAACGGAGACTGCGAAGTTCTAGGCGGCGCGTCAGTCCACATTCCAACCAAGGTTGTGCAGTTCTGACACCAGATATACCGCTCGTTAGTGTATTCATTGATCCAAAGAGATTCTTCAATGATGACCTCCGCCCCGCAATTCTGACACGTGAGCGTGGTTCGAGAGTTCCCCTCCGCAGAAGCCTTATGCAGGAATGGAAAGCCAGGAATCTCGTTCATGTGAGTGCCTTCGCAAAAATATAGTGACAAATCGCGAATTAACCGGCAAAGCTCGACTTCAATCCAGTCGCTAACCTTCCAGCCCGCAGGGCCGCACAATCGTAGCCCAGCACGTGAGTGCTGGGAGAGCGTGTAGTTGAATCCCCAGTCCCTTCAGGGACGACACAAAAGGTTGTGCCGTCCTGTCGGACTGATGACGAGAAATCGCAGCCGACCAAGCACTCACGTGGGCTACGATTGTGTCGCCCTGCGGGCTGGGGTCGCCCGCGCGTTTGTTATCGGGAGCGGAATGCGGTAGTCCAAAAGTGACCCGACCAGGGCATCGAGTTGTATTGCTTCGATCGCGACCCGCGCCTGCTGATTCGCGTCATGCTGCCTGCGCACTCGCAATTTCAAATAGTTGTCCGTCAGCGCTTCCGTGTACTCGCCGTCGAAGTGCGTCAGCGTGATTGCTTCGACTTCGCGCCCGACGAACGATTCCATAAACGCATGCTTCTTCTGCGCCGCCAGCTCGCGCAGGACGCGATTGCGCTCGCGCGCGACGTGCACTGGAACCTGGTCCGACATTGTGGCAGATGGCGTGCCCGGCCGCGATGAATAGGTGAAGACGTGCAGGTAGGTGAATGGCAGGCGCTCGATTAGCACGCGCGTCTGCTCGAAGTCGCCTTCGGTTTCGCCGGGGAAGCCGACCATCACGTCGGCGCCGATGGCCGCATCAGGCATCGCCGCGTGGATACGCTCGATGCGATCGGAGTAATGCCACGGGCGATACTTGCGGTGCATCTTGCGAAGGATCTTGTCGCTCCCCGACTGCAGCGGCACATGCGCGTGCTTGCAGATGCGCGGCGACGACGCGACCAGCTCGATCAGTTCGTTGGTCCAGTCCATCGGCTCGACCGAGCTGATGCGCAGCTTCTCGATGGCCGTGCGCTCCAAAATGGCGTGCAGCATCGAAGCGAAATCCGTGCGCGGCGTCAGCTCGCGTCCCCAGCGTCCAAGATTGATGCCCGACAGCACAATCTCGCGATAGCCGTTGGCGACCAGCGCGTCGACTTCGCGTAGCACCTGCTCCAGCTTGAGCGAACGGCTGCGGCCGCGCACATACGGGATGATGCAGAACGAGCAGCGATTATTGCAGCCGTCCTGCACTTTCAGGTTCGGGCGCGTCTTCTCCTGCGCATCGCCGTCAAAGACCGGCGCCGCCGTGAGTTCGGTGTGGGCGAAGATGTCACCGACGATGACGTTTGCTTCACGACGCGGGGAAGCAGATCCCTCCTCCGCCACCGCGGCCTCGGAATGACAATGATTGGGTTCGTGCGGGATCTGGACTGGTCCGGTCAGCTGTGCCACCGGAATGAAGTCCTTTTCCCACTCCTCCGAAACCAGCGGATACGTCGGGCACCCGTCGGTACTGGGCCGAACGTAGTTCGCCAACTCATGCTTGTGCGAATTTCCGACAACAACGCTGACACCCGGTATCGCCGACAGTTCTTCCGGCGCGCGTTGCGCGTAGCAACCGGTCACCAGAATTTGTGCGCCGGGATTCTCACGATGGACGCGGCGAATGGCGGCGCGCGCGTCCTGATCGGCAGACGCGGTCACCGTGCAGGTGTTGAGGACGACCACTTCTGCCTGGTTGGCGGCGTCGGCGCGCAGCAATCCCCGCTCCAGCAGTTGGCGCTCGATCGCCGCGCCGTCGGCCTGGGTCGCACGACATCCGAAGTTCTGTACGTGGTAGGTCGCCACAAAATCGATTATACGAGCGCCAAGATGCGCCTAGGTTGGCGTCGCACTCGCACAGGGTGTACGATCAGTCCAATCCTTGATCCGTTCGAGCCGAACTGCAAGCCGAGTACAACCGGAGTTCCTGGCTGCGGCATCTAAGAGTTGACCTGGTAGGGCCTTCGCCCTTTTGGAGTTCCCCATGAAGCGTCGCATATTGTTGGTTGATGATGAGCTCGCGATTCTGCTTACGCTGCGCGCCATTCTGGAAATGAACGGCTTTGAGGTCGATACGGCCGCCTCGTCGAAAGAGGCGCAAATCAAACTGAAGAGCAACGTCTATGAGATGGTCATCACAGATATGCGCATGGAGACCGAGCACGCCGGCTACGACGTGATTCACGCCGCCCGCCAGCAGCCCTACGATCCCGCCACGGCACTCCTCACGGCCTATCCTTCACTCGGCAATGAGTGGAAGAGCAAGGGCGTCCAGTCTCTGCTGGTCAAGCCGGTCAACACCGACGAGCTTTTGCGTCAACTTGAGGCCCTGTTGATCACCCACCAGGACCACAAGATGCTCGCGCAGAAGACTGCCAAGAAAGCTACCATCGCAGGCGTCGGAAAAACCGAGCGCCAGACCACAGCGAAACGAGCACACTAAAAACCAGCTTCGAGTTCCAGCTCCAACTGATTTCAAGCAACTGATGGACTCGCTGATATCCCACCGCGCGCTCTGTGCGGGCGCACCCTTGTCTGCTGGAAAGCCGAAACTGCTTTTACTGCAGCTCGGGCAGTTGCAACGTCCATAGCTGCGCGGGGTCGAGATAGGCGCCCTGCCAACGCACGGCAACATGAAGATGGGGACCGGTGGCGCGTCCGGTCGCACCGGATAGACCGACCTCCTGACCTTTTTGCACCCGTTGTCCTTCACTCACGTCCAGATGCGACAGGTGCATGTAGATGGTGTAGAAGCCCAGACCGTGATCGACGATTACACAGTTGCCTTCATAGAAGAGTTCACGCGCCAGCACCACTTCGCCGGAGTTCGCCGCCATCACCGGCGTGCCGGGAGCGGCATGATAGTCAAGGCCGCGGTGAATGCTGGCGAGTTTTCCGTTGAAGGTGCGCCGTGTGCCAAAGCCCTCTGATGTTGCAGTAGTCACCGGCGGGCGGAAATCGCCCGACCATTCGGGGGCCGTCGTCTCATGCGCAAAGGCGGCTTTCTTCAGCTCCTTGTCAGCCGCGATGCGAACAAGGGTTTCTGCATCGGGCTCGACATAACGTTGCGGGACACGCAACTTCTCCGTGGGATATTGCGCGCGCGCTACCACTACGGTTCGCTGCTCGCGAATCACCTCGCCATTGGCAAGCGTTGCTCGAAGGTCGAGGTCGTAGCTTCCGGGACTGGCTTCCACATCCACGCCCGCGAGGGCATACCACTCGCGCCGGTTCGTGGACGGTGCAAAGCTAAGTTCATGGTTCTGCCAAGTCCCGGTGAGCGCGTGCGGGGCGACCGACATCTCCACGCGAAACAGGCAAGGGGAGCCGCTCATGATCTTCGTGGGATTCCAGGAGACGTCGCGAAATGCGCTGTGGGGGACTGCGCCCTGCAATGTGACGACGAGAAGAAATAGAAAATAGCTCAGCTTACCGCCGCGGCGCATTTTGGACTTAAGACTCCCTGTTCGATTTGTGCTTTTGCGGATAGAACACACAAATCCTATAGACGTCCAAGTTAAAGCGACGGCGCTACGGAAGCACCCAAAATCGGCGGGTCAGGCAGTGGCAGCGCTGGTCCTTCGCTGCTGGAAGCACTCCCTGCAGAAGACAGGTCTACCTTGCGTGGGTTTGAAGGGGACAGTGGTCTCCTTGCCACACTCGGAGCAATTGGTCCGCGTTTCCACCTTGGGATAATTCCCCGGGGTGGTGGTGCCCAACGTCGAGGCGCGCTTGGCCTTGCAGGGTTTGCACCGCTTGGGCTCGTTCTTGAACTGTTTGTCGTGGAAGAACAGTTGTTCTCCCGCTGTGAATACAAAGTCGGCGCCGCAGTCAATACACTTTAAAACCTTGTCCTGGTATTCCATGGAGAGTTGCTCCCTTTTAGCCCGCGACTCCCGAGCACACGGACGGGGATCAACTTGCAACCCGCGGCGGAATTGCGTCCGCTTGACGATCGCAAATTCCAGTGCTCAGGTCCTTCTCCCTGGGTTCGGCCCACCATGCTTAATCGCATGGCACTACTGATAGAACTGCGCTCCGACTGGATGAAGAGAAATACTCGTTTTGCAAAAGTAAGGGCCGCCCTGGAAACGGCGGCCCTACGGTTGAATTAGTCCTGCTCTTTCCGAGCCTTTTTGCGGCTGCGCTTGCGCGCCAGCGCTTCCTTCACGCGCTTTTTCTCGCCCGGCTTGAGGTAGAAGGAATGACGCTTGACCTCCTTGATAATGTCCTCTTGCTGGACCTTGCGCTTAAAGCGTCGCAGGGCATTCTCTAAAGATTCGCCCTCTTGAATGCGAACTTCTGCCAAACAGGAAACACCCCCAGACTCGTCCCATATGGACTTTAGTAGTTATCGCTATGTTACTGACGGAAGTCAAGTGAAGACTTGCTTCACGCATAGTACTTAAGCTCTTCCAGTGTACGACTTTTGTGCCGACAATAGCCTCAAAAACTCATCCTTAGCGATAATTGCACCTGTCGAGGTGCATAGGCATTGGTAGGCGTCAGAAAACTGGAATTTACCAGAAACTGTCCCGGATAGACCTTTCCCTTCGCTGTCGTTGTATAGGCGACAAACTGGCCCGCGGAATTGTAGAAACCGTCGTCGCTGATTTGTACGCGCGCATTGGTGCGATTCAATAAATTGAACGATTCGGCTGCGACGTTCCAGGTCACACGCTCGCCGCACTTGATCACACGCATCACGCGTAGGTCGGTGCTGAAATAGTCAGGCCCCATGAACGCGTTCCTGATGTAGCCCGGCAGCCGATCGTTGTAGATGTCGCTATCGCCATTGGGATCGCCGGCGATGGTTGCATTCACGGGGCGGCCGGAACCGGCGGTCAGGACGCTCGAAAGCTTCCAGTGATTGGCCAGCGCGTTGAGGCGTCCGTTCTCCAGCTTGAAACTGGGTTCGGCCACCCATGCCGCCACGAAGCGGTTCCGCTGATCCGTCGTACTCGGTCCCCATTCCGCCGCGGTGTCATACGAGTTCTGAACGTTGCCTGGCCGTCCCACAACCAGTGCGTCGGGACCGTCATCCATGGCCTTCGACAGCGTGTAGCCGACCATGAAATACATGCCATGACTCATCAGTCGCTTCACGGCGACGGTGAGGCCGTTGTAGATGCTGCTGGATTCGCTCTCAAAGGAGTTAATGGTTCCCAGCTGCGCAATCGGACGCTGCACGGGATTGATGCAAGGCGGATAAGGACACGTCACCGACGGAGTCGTCTGCCAGGTTTGAAAGGACGCAACCTGGTCCATACCCAAGAACACCGATCCCGTGTCGTTGTAGACGGGATATTCGGTGATCACCGGTTTGGGCAGATTCACATCGAGCGAACGGATTTCGTTAATGCCATGCACGTACTCATAGCTGGCGCTGGCGATAATATGCTGGCCGAATTCGCGCTGCACGCCCAGCGTCGCCATCTCGGTGTGTGGCGTCTTGAAGCCGGGCGCAAACGCGGAGATGGTTGTCGTCAGATAAGGAGCCAGGGAAGATGGCGCGGTGCACACCAGCGTTCCCGCAGGACAATTCACTAACGGGTTGGGATAGGCGGGGAAAAGCGCCGCCTGCGCCGGCTTCATCAAGTCGAGGAAGAGCTGGGACGACTGTCCGTTGTCGTTGGCAACTTGCGACGCGTACATGGCCGGAATCGGCATATAAAACAGACCCGCGCCGCCACGAATGACCAGCGGATGTTTTCCCCGCGCGGAGTAGGCGAATCCCAGTCGCGGTGAAAAATTCGTTTGATCGCTGGGAAGTTTGCCGGATGGCGCGTACAGAGGATTGCTGACCAGCGTGCCCGGCTCGAAGGTTTGCAGGTCGTACCGCAACCCCAGGTTCAGCGTGAATTGGCTGGTCACGCGATAGCTGTTCTGCACGAATGCGTCATAAAAGCGGGTGTCGGGATGCGAGATGGCATTGCCAAAGTCCTGCATGTAGTAGCGCGGGACGTCGTGCGCATACGCACGCAACGGCGACAGGGGCTCGCCGTATTCTTCGGGTGCGAAGGTGAAAGGATTAACCTTGACGTCATCGAAGTAATATTCGCCGTCGAACAAGTAGGGGTAGTAGTTATAGACCCACGCCTGGATGAAGTCGCCGCCGAACTTCCAGTGCATGCGGCCATGCTCGTAGCTCACGGTTTCCGCCGCGTGCAACTTCTTTTCATTCGTTTCGCGCGGTAATGTGCTTGAGCCTCCAAAGCCAGCCATGAGGTCGTAAATTTTCGTCCAGGGTTGGTCGGAGTTGCTGGTCAATTGCTGCAGGTCGTGTGAGAACTGCAGGCGAAAGTTGGTCGCGAGATTCGGTGTCCACGAACTGATCAGCGATCCCGCCAGGCTTTGGGTATGTACGTCCTGACTACCGTTGGCCGTGGCAGCGTATCCGGTGAGAGGGCTCGACGGATCAAAGAAGACGTTGTTGGTGCCCGTGAGCATCGAGGTGCTCAGCCGTATGAACGCCAATTGTCTGGGCGAGAGGTTGAAATCGATTTTCGCAAACCCGGCATTGCCCTGCATGGTGGTGGGATAGGTTCCGCCCATGTTGTCCAGCTTCTGCGCTGCAGCCAGGACGAGTTGCTGATCGAGATAGTCGTAGTCGGTCGGCTGCGGAACAACGGTCGGCGTGCCTCCGCCGAACTGCACAACCGAGGGGACCGTGAGCAGATGCTGGTCAAACCCGGCGTAAAGAAAGATGCGATCTTTCTGTATGGGGCCTCCGATCGTGCCGCCAAACTGCTGTTGACGATCGTCGGGCTTGGTATCCGTAAACGCCGGCTGCGCGTCGAATTCGCTATCGCGCAAATAGTAAAACCCGCCGCCGTGCCATTGGTTGGTGCCTGATTTCGTGACCACGTTGAAAACGGCGCTGCCGGAGCGGCCAAGCTCGGCGCTGTAGGAATTTTTCGAGACGCGAAATTCCTGAATGACTTCGTTGCTGAATTGATAAGGGGCACTGTAACGGCCGCGTGCCTGCGAATAAAACGAATTGTTGTCGTCGGCGCCATCCACCAGAAAACTGTTTTGGAAGCCGCGAACTCCGCCCACCGACAAGTCGCCGTTGGAATTCGAGGTGAGGCCGCGCGGATCCTGCACAACATCGGGCGACAGCAACGCGAGGTCGGTGAAGCGGCGGCCATTCAGCGGCAGCCCCTCGATCGCGGTCTGGGTCACAACGTTCGATACCTCGCCGCTTTGGGTCTCGACAGGAACGCGAGCGGCGGTTACGTAAACCGTCTGCTTGAGAGCCTCAGGTGCGAGGCGCAATTGCACCCACGAAACGCCCCCGACCAGCAGATCCACTCCGTGGCTGGTTTTGGCAGCCATGCCGCGAGCCGACGCCGTGACCGAGTAGCGGCCCGGCGGAAGCATGCCGAAGGTGAAGTCGCCCTCAGCATCGGTGGTCTTCTGCAGGCGGATACCGCGAGAAACGTCGCTGACGACCACCACGGCGGAAGCGATCCGCGCGCCGCTGGCGTCTTCGACCGCTCCCTGCAACGAGGTCGACCCATCCTGCGCGAACAGCGGCCGCAAGAAGACCAGAAGCGCGATGAGCAAGCTGATTCGAAATAATTTGGAAAAAAAGTCCGCGGTGTATACCACACCGGGAACGGTTCGGATTGAGAACGCTGCGCCGACTATAGCCACACTTCCATGTTGAAAAATGCAGGCGGCTGTGGTCTGTGATGGAGGACTACACGAAAGGCTAATTTCAAACTGGGAAGGAATTCGACTTTAGTAACCAGTCAAATCCTTGACAAATACGTGAGCTTGGGATGGGAAATTGTGTCGCTGCTGCCGCGGCTGGTGTTCTTTGGGAATCGTGCGGGGGTTGCCGCCCCCCGCCTAAATTCATCCCGCCGCGTTGCGGCTGACGTCATAGTGATAGCCAGCGTCGGCAACCGACAACCAAGGCAACTCTGATTGACTTCCTCAGCGGCTAAAGCCGCCATCGAAACGGCCGAATTTACGGACGGTCTGAAGACCGTCCCCTTCAAGACCAGCCTTAATCAGAGACGGCCTAACTACTGACAACTGACAACGGACAACTGCTTCCTAATCCAGCCTCACCAGAAACACTCCGCCCTCTTTCACGTGCGTCTTGCTGGCGACCTCTTCTGCCTTGCGTTTGTCGTCGCCTTCGGGACGGATGCGCACCCACTCGCCGGTAGGACCGGTGAACTGGATGACGTTGGCGTTCTCGTAGCGGTCCTGCAGTTTGTCTTTGAGCTTGCGCGCTTCATGCTCGCTGTGGAAGGCGCCGATCTGCACGCACCAGCGTCCGCCTTCGTTGATCGAAGTCGGGGCAGAGAGCACTTCGAGCTTCACCTCGGCTATGCCAGGACGCCACACGTCGACGGCCTTCGCGGCGGCCAGCGAGAGATCGACGATGCGATCGTCCACGAAGGGTCCGCGATCGGTGATGCGCACCAGCGCCGTGTGCCCGGTGCTCAGGTTGGTCACCCGCACCAGAGAGTTCAGCGGCAGGGTGCGATGCGCCGCAGTCATCGCGTTCTGGTTGTAGATTTCGCCGTTGGCGCCGCGATGGTTGTGGTAGGGAGGCCCGTACCAGCTCGCGAATCCCGTCTCAACGTAGATCGGCTTCGCGTTGTGCGAGACCGTCGGCTGAGACGGAGTGCTGTGACTTTCGGGGGCAGGCTCTTCACTAGCTACGGTGGGAGGAGGCGGGACTCGCTGGCTACGGGCGGTCTTGTGGCCGCCGCAGCCGGAGAGCAGCAATGCCATCGCGGAAACGCCGACAAGCGGCAACAGTTTCCACTTCGGAGGTTCAAGGTTCAAGAGATACCCAACGCTCCAACTCGAAACTGGAAACTGGAGTCCCGAAACCGCTGCTACCGCTTGTTCCGCCGGCTCGAGTCCATGTGGTCGGCGGCCTGCGCCAGTTTCTCGCTGGCGATGCGCAGCGCCGAGGTCGAGTGCTGGCGAATCGCCGGCACCAACTCGTCGTTGATGTAGCTGATCAGCGTCTGCGTCTCTTCCTCGATCCGCGCCGAGGCGTCGCCCAGCAAATCGTCGAGCCGCTCCCCGGCCGTCTGGAAAGGACGGCGGGCGTTCTTGTTTTGCTCGTTCACAGCAAGCCACCTTGTGAGTAGCGAAAAATCGTCAGGCATAGAGATTATGGGGGCGATGCAGCGCGCCGGTCAATTGCCCATCTGGGTGCCTGGACCCGATGGCGATGGGTTGCTCAACGGTTCTGCGGAGCTGAGACACAGTCGCGGTACAATCGTTGGCTCATGACATTCACACGGAAGGTACATCCGGTTGCAGTTCTGCGCCTTCCGCTGCTGTTGTCGGATTCCGGGCCGCGGTTTTGGATGTTGCTGCTTTTCGTGGTAGTCGCTGGAACCCTGCTCTCCGCCGCCAGCTCCTGCGACGTGCGCGGCGTGGTGAAAGACCGGAGTGGCGCCGTGGTCGCGCGAGCGCAGGTGATCCTGCACATCGCCGGCCAGGACTTTGGCGCGATTACTCAGCCGGACGGGACTTTCGTCTTCAGCGGCGTCGCGGCCGATTCCGGTTCCGTCGAGGTCGGTGCCCCGGGCTTCGCGACGGCCAATGTCGCCTGGCGTGCCGGCACTGGGCCACTCACCGTCACGCTGCCTCCCGCGACCGTGCAGCAGAGCCTCGATGTGACGGCCACGCGCACCTCCATTCTTCCCACCGGAGTGGATAACGTCGAGTCGCAACCCGACTCGGTTGTAGTCAGCGACACGCAACTGGAACAGTGGGGACCACTGACCACCGATGACAAGCTGCGCCTCGTTCCCGGCTTCCAGTTGCTACGGCGCTCAGGTAGCCAGACGGCGAATCCCACTTCGCAAGGCGTTTCGCTGCGCGGGTTGGGCGCGAGCGGCGCCAGCCGCGCCCTGGTGCTGGTCGACGGCATTCCCATCAACGATCCCTTTGGCGGCTGGATTTACTGGGCGCGCGTGCCGCAATCGTCGTTGAACGAAGTGCAGCTCGTGCCCGGCGGCGTCTCGGCGTTGTACGGCAGTGATGCGCTGGGCGGCGTCGTCAATCTCGAAACGCGCACCGCGGTTCAAACTGCCTGGAACATGGAAGGCTCGTACGGCAACGAGAATTCTCCCTTCGGCTCGGGCTGGGGCGCGATTCGCTGGGGGCAATGGGACCTCTCGGGAAGCGGCGAGGGCTATCGCACCGATGGATACATCCAGGTGCCGAGCGGTTTGCGCGGGACGGTCGACACGCCGGTGAACGTGCAGTATGGAAGCGGGAATATAAAGCTGGAGCGACTCTTCGGTGATCGTGGACGCATGTTCCTGAATGGCGAACTCTACGGCGAAGACCGGCAAAACGGCACGCAGCTACAGATCAATGATACGACCATACGTCAGCTGGCATTCGGCACCGATTACGACAGCCCCTCCGCCGGCTTGTTCACGCTGCGCCTTTACGGCGGAACGCAGAACTACCATCAGACGTTTTCTTCGGTGGCGTTGAACCGCGATAGCGAGTCGCTGACCGACAATCAGAACGTGCCCGTGCAGCAGATGGGACTGATTGGCCAGTGGTCGAAGCAAATCGTGCCGCGATTCACCATGCTGGCCGGGCTCGATGGCTCCTATGTACAAGGCGTGAGTCTGGAAACGACGTTCTCCGCCGGCAGGCCGACTGCCGATCTCTCCAACGGCGGCACGCAAGAGTCGCTCGGGGCCTTCCTGGAAGGGATTGTGCAAATCACGCCGCGCTGGTCGTTGACGTTGGCGGGCAGGGAAGACCTGTGGAGCAACTACGACGGCAGCTCGATTCGAATTCCCGTGCACGGCCCCGAGACGACGATCGATTATCCCTCGCGTGGGCAGAACGCCTTCGATCCTCGAATCTCTACGTCGTATCGGGTTAGCGATCGGGTTGTGTTGTACGCCTCGGGATACCGGTCGTTTCGCGCGCCGACATTGAATGAGCTTTATCGCTCGTTTCGCGTGGGCAACGTGGTGACCAATGCGAACGCATTCCTGCGCGCGGAGCGCTTCAGCGGCGGCGAGGCCGGCGTCCGTACTTCGATGCTGAACAACCGCGTCTCCATTCACGGCAGCGTTTTTGGAGGGGTCGTCACTAATCCGGTGGAGAATGTCACGCTCACCTCGACGCCGTCTCTCATCACGCGCATGCGCGAGAATCTTGGCCGCACCGATTCCATCGGTTTTCAGCTGGGCACCGACATCCGCTTCACTAATCGCATCAGCCTGACTGCCGGATATCAGTTCACGAGCTCAACGGTGGCGAGCTATCCGGGAAATCCGGCGCTGGTGGGCAACGTCATTCCACTGGTGCCGCAGAGCATCTTCACCTTCCAGGGAACGTGGCTGGCGCCGCAGAGGTTTGTTGTGGCGATTCAGGGCCGCGCCGAGAGCAATGAGTTCGACGACGATCTCAACCAGTTCCCGCTGGGCTCGGCCTTCGTGTTGAGCGCAACGGTGTCGCGGCCGCTGCCCAAGGGCTTCGACGTGTTCTTCCAGGGCGAAAATCTCACCAACGACGAATACTTCATCGCCAAGACACCGACACCGGAGACCGGCCAGCCGATTCTGGTGCGGGTCGGCTTCAGGTGGACGAGTCGAAGGTAAAGAGAATGGATGGTGGTCAGTGGCTTGGCTTGTTGCCTTTCGCGGAGGCCCGTGCGCAGGCTCGGGTCAAGCACGGTGAACACTTCGCGGAACTGTGCGTCTTTTGGCGGGGAACTCCATCTTAAAGAGTAAGCGTTGCAATGACGTCTCATCTTCCATCGATCCTCGCGGGAGCGAAATGACATTTCGTCGTTCCTCATTGCTGGCCATCTTCATCGCTTGCATCCTGCTGATCATTCCACTGGCTCACGCTCAAACGGAGCAACCCACACGTTCGGCGGAATCGGCCAAGCTGCTGAAGAGCGACCCCCTGCACGTCTTCAGCGAATCGGTCCAGCAGCTCTCGAACAATGTCACTAAATCCGTCGTGCAGGTGTTGACTGTAGGATTTGGCCTGACCGCCACGAGCGAGAAGACGGACACCGCGTATCTGCAAGCGGAGCGCGGCATCGGCGCAGGCGTCATCCTGTCGCCTGACGGCTTCATCATCACCAACTACCATGTGGTCGAAGGCGCGCGCCGCATCCGTGTTCGTCTGCAGGGCCTGGACAAGGAAGAAGCGGCACAGATCAATGCCTCGCCGCACGGTCCGATTGAGGCCAAACTCGTCGGCTCCGATCCACTGACCGACCTGGCCGTCATCAAGATCGACATGACCGGACTGCCGGCGCTGCAACTGGCCGATTCCAAGGACCTGAGGCAAGGGCAGGTGGTATTCGCGTTCGGCAGCCCGCTCGGGCTGGAGAACTCGGTCAGCATGGGTGTGGTCAGCGCGACCGCACGGCAGATCGATCCGGCTCGGCCGGACATCTACATCCAGACCGATGCACCGATTAATCCCGGCAACAGCGGCGGACCGCTGGTGGATGTCGACGGTCATGTGGTCGGCATCAACACCTTCATACTCTCGCAGTCCGGCGGTAACGAAGGCCTGGGCTTTGCGATCCCCAGCGACGTGGTGCGAAATATCTACGACCAGATTCGCACCGAGGGTCACGTCCATCGCGGTCAGATCGGCGTCTATCCGCTCACCATCACGCCCGATCTCGTCGAAGGACTGCATCTGCCGACCAATCATGGCATCCTGCTGGAGGATGTGCTCCCCGATTCTTCCGCTGACAAAGCCGGCTTGAAAGTCGGCGACATCGTTGTGAGCGTCGGCGGTAGTCCGGTGGAAGACATCCGCCATTTCGCGCTCGACCTGTACAACTACAAGATCGGTCAGGATGCGCAGCTCGGCGTGTTGCGCGGCGGCCAGGTGCAAACGATATCGGTGCGCGTCACCGAGCGTCGCGACGATCCGCAGCGCTTTGCCGATCTGGTGACGGGCCCGAACAATCTGGTGAACCGCCTGGGAATTGTCGGTGTCACGGTGAACCACGAATTACGTCAGGCGCTGGGCGACATGCGGATTCCGGGCGGCGTGCTGGTGGCGGCGCGAACTCCCAGTTCCACGCTGCTGGGCGAAGGACCGCAGCCCGGTGACATCATTCACGCCATCAATACGATGGAAGTACACGACCTGGAGCAACTCAAGCGCGAGCTGCACAACATCAAGCCCGGCGAGAGTATCGTGCTGCAAGTGGAGCGCTCGGGCACGCTGAATTATCTGGTGCTGGCGTCCGAGTAGCGCCGCTGCAGCCCAGTCCGGCCATAGCGAGTCGCTGAGTTATAGTAAGGCGCTGGATCTCTGACCATGACTCGCGCCCAGCCCGCCTATGTCCGCGAAGACAGTGCTCCCGCTGTCACTCAACGGACGTCTTGGATTAGCGGCGGACCGGCTTTCGTTTACGTCGCGCTGCTGGTCGCCGCAATCCTGCTTTTCTCGTTCGTGCGCATCCGCCTGCGGAACATGCCGCTGGAGCGCGACGAAGGCGAATACGCATATGCGGGGCAATTGCTCCTGCACGGTTTGGCTCCCTACAAGCACCTGTACAGCGTGAAGTTGCCTGGTGTGTACGCGGCGTACGCGGTCATGATGAGTGCATTCGGCGAGAGCGCGGCCGGCATTCACATTGGATTGTTGCTGGTGAACGTCCTCAGTACGCTGCTGCTGTACGGGATCGTCCACAAGCTCTTCGGAAAGTTATCCGCGCTCCTTGCCGGTGCAGCTTATGCGCTGCTTGCCGCCGCGCCGCAAGTCAACGGGTTCGGTGCGCATGCCACACAGTTCGTTGTCATGTTCGCTCTGGCGGCAATTTGGGCTTTGCTCAAGGGCCTTGAAACAGGCAGCCGCGCGCTGATCTTCGCGGCGGGGTTGCTTTTCGGCGCGGCGTTCATGATGAAGCAGCCGGGAGCGGTGTTCACGCTTTGGGCAGCGCTTTATCTTGTTCGCTGCCGATGGAAGCGCCCAGTCGCGTGGCGCAGATTGAGCGCCGAACTCGCCCTGTTGCTGGCGGGCGCGGCGCTTCCGTATGCCGTTACCTGTCTGCTCATGGTATCGACTGGCGAGTTCCGGGCATTCTGGTTCTGGACTTTCTCCTACGTACGCGACTACGGTTCGGCTGTGCCTGTCGGCGATGGCCTGAAGCTGTTCGTCTTTCAGTTCAAGTCAGTCCTTCACCACGCTCCCGGAATCTGGCTGCTCGCCTTTGCCGGCCTAATTGCCATTGCCGCGAGCCCACGCACGCGCGGGCAAGTGTTCTTTGTTTACTCGCTATTGCTGTTTTCCTTCGCGGGCGTCAGCGCGGGGCTGTACTTCCGGCCGCACTACTTCGTCCTGTTGCTGCCGGTGCTTTCGATTCTGGCCGGAGTCGGCGTCGGCTGCGCCACGGAAGCGCTCGCCCCCAAAGGAAGGCTTCTCGCCACACTGCCGGCCCTGATATTTCTGCTTGCGTTCGGTTCCTCAATCTACCTCCAGCGCAGCTTCTTCTTCAACCTGAGCCCGTCAGAAGCGTTGCGGAGCATGTACGGCTACAATCCATTCCCCGAAGCCCTGGAGGTGGGTAACTACATTCGAGCGCACACCGCGAGAACCGACACAGTGGCCGTTCTCGGCTCGGAGCCGGAGATTTACTTCTATGCGCAACGCCTTTCGGCCAGCCCTTATATCTACATGTATCCGCTGCTGGAGCCGGAAGACTCCGCGCTCGACATGCAGCGGCAGATGATCGCGCAAATCGAAGCCTCACGACCCGCAATGCTGGTGCTGGTGAACGTTCCGATGTCGTGGATTACGTATTCGAAACTTGGCTCCATGCATACAATCCTGGAGTGGGCGCGACCTTACCTCAAGGAGCAATACGTTCAGGACGGCGTGGTGGAAGTGCGCGATGGCACAGACCGCTATTTCTGGGGTGATGAAGCCCGCGGTTATGAGCCAAAGACGCATTTGAGCATCCTGGTGTTCCGCAGAAGATAACCGGCAACGGCCGAGACAACCTTCCCAATTGCTAACCCGCGGCGCGGCTCACAGATCCAGCGATCAAGCCCAAGTCAAGCGAATCGCCTCGATCCATCATTTACAATCGCAATCGTTCGATCCAGCGAAGATCAATGTGCAAATCATTCCGCATCGCGCTGCTACTGCTTCTCTGCGCTGCCGCCGCTTCCGCACAAACTGCGAATCCGTCGCATGGCTCGCCGGCACAGCCTCGCAGTGATGACGGCTGGCGGGCCATCCACGATTCCGCCATCATCATCGACACTCACGCCGACACCCCGGGCCGCCTGGTCGACGAGAACTTCGACCTCGCCCAGGACGCGGGCACCGGCTATCTGGACTTCAGCAAGATCAAGGCGGGCAATCTCGGCGCCGAGTTCTTCTCGATATGGGTCGAGCCGAAGGGCAACCAGGGTCACGAAGCCAAGCGCGCTCTCGATATGATCGATTCGGTTTACGAGCAGGCGCGCCGTCATCCCGACCAGATGATGATGGCCTTCAGCACCGACGATATTCTCCGCGCCCATCGCGAGCACAAGTTGGCCGCGCTGCTGGGCGTCGAAGGCGGCCACGCCATCGAAGGCGACATCCGCATCCTGCGCGACTACTACCGCCTCGGCGTGCGCTACATGACGCTGACCTGGTCGAACACCAACGACATCGGCGACTCCAGTGGCGACATCAGCGACAAGAACATTCAGCACCACGGCGGGCTGACGGATTTCGGCAAGCAGGTGGTCGCGGAGATGAATCGCATGGGCATGATGGTCGACATCTCGCACGTGGCCGACTCAACCTTCTATCAGGCGCTGGAGCTGAGCCGCGCGCCGGTGATCGCGTCTCACTCGTCGTCGCGGGCGCTGACCAGCGCGCCGCGTAACATGACCGACGATATGCTGCGCGCGCTCGCCAAAAAGAACGGCGTCGCGCAGGCGAACTTTTACTGCGCCTTCGTCTCGCAGAAGTATCTCGACACGGCGAACCAGCTGCGAGCGCAGCATGATCCCGACTACCTGAAAGTGCAGGAGCTGTTCGTCAAGCCGCAGACGCCGGAGACCGTGAAGGAGCTGGCCGCAGCCCAGGCGCGGCTCGCGCCCAAGCTGCCGCGGCCGCCGCTTAGCGATCTGATCGATCATATCGATCACATGGTGAAAGTTGCCGGCGTGGACCACGTCGGTCTGGGTTCGGATTTCGATGGCATCGACTGCTCGCCGCAGGGGCTCGATTCCGCTGCCGATCTGCCCAAAATTACGCAGGCACTGTATCAGCGCGGCTATTCGGCCGCCGATCTTGATAAGATCCTTGGCGGCAATCTGCTGCGGGTCTTCGGCGAAGTAGAAAAAGTTTCGCAGCAAATGAACAAGCAGTGATCAGGGGTCCGTGGTCAGGGATTAGTGTGTAGTTTGGACCAGTATCCGCCCCGAATGAGTTCGCTTTCTATCCCTGACCCCTGACCCCTGGCCCCTGACCACTCGTCACTGTTTTGGAGGCTTGATGCGCAAACTGATCATCGCAATTTTCTGTCTGACCGGCTTCCTCGCGGCGCAGACCACATCTTCGGAGCAGCACGCGGCTACGGAAAAAGCCAGTGCCGAACCAACCGCGACCATCGAAACCAGCGCCGGCAATATCACCTGCACGCTATTTCCCGATAAAGCTCCCATCGGCGTCGCCAATTTCATCGGACTGGCGACAGGCAAGAAAGAATGGAAAGATCCGAAGACAGGCCAGATGATGAAAGGCGTGCCGCTTTATAACGGCACCATCTTCCATCGCGTGATCCCGAACTTCATGATTCAAGGCGGCGATCCGGAGGGTACGGGCAGGGGAGATCCGGGTTACAAGTTCAAGAATGAAGTCAGCTCCGACCTTACGTTCGATGCTCCGGGACGTCTGGCCTATGCCAATGCCGGCCCGGATACCAACGGCTCGCAATTCTTCATTACGGAAGTCCCATATCCCTCGCTCAACGGCCACTACACGATCTTCGGGCAGTGCCAGGACCTTGACGTGGTGAAGAAGATCGCCCGGCTGGCGACCGATCCGCGTACCGATCGCCCCTACGATCCTCCCAAAATCATCCGCGTCAAGATCATGCAGCCCGGACAGGCGGCCGGACCGGCACACAAGTCCGCGCCATCAACGGGTGCGAAGAAGAGCTCCACTCCGCAACAATAAGCGTCACGGCTCGTTGCAAGCCGGAGCGCTCGCTCCGGCTTTGCTCTTTGGGTTAATCTGGCGAATACCCGCTGAACTTTTCGTCCCCGATATTCATCCGTCTGCAACTGAACTTTGCCATACTGAAGACAAGCCAATCTGACTTGAAACAACTGCGTAGAGAACGACGTATCCATGGGTAAGGGAGCTTGCGGGAAGTACTATGCTTAGAGTTGAAATTGAGAGTGTGCCGCCGGCAGTGACCCTGGTGTGTTCGGGGCGGCTGGTCCTGGGAGTGGAAGCGGAAACACTACGCTGCATGGCTACTTCGCGGCCGGAATGCAATGTATCGCTGGAGCTGAGCCGAGTACATAGCATCGACGCTGCGGGGCTCGGCCTTCTGGTTGAACTGCACCACTGGACGCGGCAGCGCGCCGCCAGTCTGACGATTGCGAATCCCTCGCCGACTGCGTATAGACTGTTAGCGCTGACCAGCCTGGATCGAGTGCTGCACATCACCGGCAGCGACGTCGCGTCGCGCGAATGCGATGAATGGCGGACCATGACGGCGTAGCGGAGGAAATGGGTGCGAGAGGTCCGGGCAACCAAGCAACAGCGCGCAGTCTCTCGCGAATTCGTGCTCACCGGCAATATGGCCGCCCTGGCGCCCGGACGCGACGCGATCATGGAGTTCGTCCACGAGCATTGCGCCGACGAGCAACTCGAGATCGACATTTTTCTGACCCTGCAGGAAGCGCTGGCCAATGCCATCCTGCATGGCTGTCATGACGATCCCGCCAAGCTGGTGCATTGCACCGTCGAAGTGAGTCCCACCGCGTTCGAGTTCACCATCCGCGATCCCGGCCACGGTTTTGATCCTGGAAGCGCAGTCGAGAGCACCGAAGACGGCACCAACCTCACCCAGCACGGTCGCGGGATTTTCCTGATGCGCAGTTTGATGGACGAAGTCACGTACCGCAAGAACGGTACGGAATTGCACTTCAAGAAGCGGCGGCCACTTTAGAAGGGTAGTGCGCCGCGTCGGAAAAGTGTAGTGCGCCGCTTGAGCGCAGCGGTATTCCGGTAGTGCGGCCTTTCAGCGCTGCATTCCGGGTAGTGCGGCGCTTTAGCGCCGCGTTAATCGACCATTTCAGGATGGCAAAGCCGGCTTCAGCCGGCGACACACCTGCCGTCAGCTGTCGCTGACTCAGAATTTCACGTCACTGCCACGCGGGCCTGAAGGCCCGCTCTACCGAACCTGGACTACCGCTCCGACGCTTTACCGGCGTCCTACCGCAACGATCGCAGATACGCCACCACAGCCTCCGCATCCGAACGCGTCATGTGGAAGTGCGGCATGGGGTCGTCGAGGGGCTTGCCGTCGATCCAGACGGCGGTGGTCAGCAGCGTGATCATTCCCTCATTCGACGTAGGAGGCGTCCCGGCGAGCCGGGGAGCGTTGATCGGCCAGTGAGCTCTGGGTTGTGCCGGCAAGTAGGGCACCGGCGCTCCGGCCAGCCACCGACTGCGATCCAGTTGACCGTCCGCAAGCCGAGGCGTGTGGCAGTTGCCGCACATCGCGACGTCCTCCACGATGTACTTGCCCCGCGCGACATCCCCGCCGCCCGCTGACTGTGCCATCGCCTGCTGTGGGGCGATAAGATTCCGGCCCTTGGGGGCAAGCAGCGCAAGGGCCACGACGAACGCGCCGGCGATGCAAAACTTGAGAAGCTTGCCACTGCTCAACCTGCCAAATGACATGCGACCTCCTGACGGATTCTTATCGATTGCGCGCAAACTTCGCAGCCACTGATCATAACGTCTGACTCTTCTGTCCGCCTAGTTCTCGCGCCACACTGTCCAGCACGCCGTTGATGAACTGCACCGACTCCGGCGTGGAGTAGCGGCGCGCAATCTCCAGCGCCTCGTTGATGACGACCGCCTTCGGTGTCTTGGGAAAGCCGAGAAATTCGGCGACGCTGGCGCGTAGCAGATTGCGATCCACCGCCGCCATGCGCTCCATGCGCCAGTGCTCGGCGCTGTGTTCGATCAGCTTGTCGATCTCCTCGCGGCGTTCGCAGGCAATGCGGAACAGGTCGTCGGAAAAGCCGCGGATCTTCTCGTCCATGTCCTTGCGTTCACCCCAGAAAGTCGTGCGCACATGCTCACGCTCTTGGTGTCCCATGTCGAGCTGAAACAGCATCTGCAAGGCGAGTTCACGCGACTTGCGACGAGTGCCGACCTTGTTCATCGTGAACCGTCCGAGGTGCTTGCAACGCTTTTCGATCTGGCATCCGGGGCGGAGGGGGCTTCTTCCGTCTGTTTGTCATCCCGACCGGGGCCTTCGGCCTGAGTGGAGGGGCCTGCTGTTCGTCCGCGGCGCTTTGCTCTTTTCGTCAGAGATTTTCGCAGCGACGCCATTTCCACCGCCGCTAAGCCCGCCTCGAATCCCTTGTTTCCTGCCTTGAGCCCGGCGCGATCAATCGCCTGCTCCAGAGTGTCGCAGGTGAGAACGCCGAAGGCGTGCGGCACGCCCGTCTCCTGCGCCGACTGCCCCACCCCGCGCGTCACTTCATTGGCGATGACCTCGTAGTGCAACGTACCGCCCCGCAACAGACACCCGATACACACGACCGCGTCGTAGCTTCCCGTCTCCGCCAGCTGCCGCGCCGCTGCCGGGATTTCGAATGCCCCCGGGACGTGGGTGACGGTGATGTTTTCCGCTTTCGTGCCGCATTGCCGCAATGCCTGCAGCGCGCCCTCGAGCAGACGCTCGGTGATAAACGAATTGAACCGGCTCACGACGATGGCGAACTTCTTGCCAGATGCGTCGAGCGTGCCTTCCAGTTCGCGAGCCCCTCCGGATCTCGCGTACGTAAGAAATCCGACGCGCAGACCACTCACTTCGACTTCAAACAACCGCGCGCCGTAAGGCGTGTCGCCGATCTCCTTGGTGATCTTGACTCCGGGTGCCCCATTCATCCCTGGTTTTGGGATGAGTGGGATTTGGGGTGCCCCACCGGCCTCCGCCGCAGTTGCGGACAGGGTGGGAATTAGTCCTTTGACGATCTCGTATGCGGCATCCGCGTCGGAAACCTCCACCATGGCGTCCACACCCGGCGCATCCGGCGCGGCAATGAATTCGACGCCCCCCGCTGGCGCAAGCATTTCGACGCCGTGATTGCCCCCCTCGTGCCACTCGTTGCCGGGCGCAAACCCCAGCGCGCGAAACAGATCGAACGCCGATTGCAGATCGGCAAGCGAGCGGCCAAGCACCCGGGGGAAAACGATGGAGCGGATCATGACATCCATTGTAGCGGGATGGACTTGCCAGACGACACCGGGCGCCCATTACGAGCATCACCTGAAGTTCAACTCAGTAAGAAGTACTAAGTATCAGCGCAATCTTGCGAGAAACACGCCGAGTCTCTGCCATAACGCGCTCTTAACAAGCGATATGCTTTGTTTCTGATTTCGGCCCGCACAAGTCGATCGAGCCGCACAAAAAATTCTTCCCCTAAGCGCTATCCCTAATTGCGCCAGAGTAGATGGCTCTCTACATTGCCCTTCGAGGGCAAATCTGGTGCTGAAACGCACCCCCTGAAATATTTCACAGGAGCAAATTTTGCAGAGAATCCTTCCAATCCTCGGCTTGGCCTTATTGCTTTCCACTTTCGCTGCCGCCAGCAACCAGCAGGTTTCCAACAGCATTCAGAACATGTCCGGATGGGCCAGTTGCGACACCTGCGCCGGACCGGGCGGTCACGGCCATCCCAATGTGCATTGGATGCACCAGCACGAGACCAATCCCTCGATGGACGGAAAGACCGCTGAGTTTTACCTGGGCCACACCACCGACGGCCAACACAATTATTCGAACGTTCTGTTTTATAAGCGCCTTACTCCCAATACTCACGCCAACAATTTCAAGCTGGATTTCTATGTTTACGTCCACGATCCCAGCGTCATTCAAGGGCTGGAGATGGATGTGTTCTACTCGCGCGCCGGCCACAAGAATTACTTCCTGACCGAGTGCGATGCCCGCGGCCAATACCGAAACACCTGGCAGGTCTCCGACGCGGTGCACGATCAGTGGCAGCACACCGGAATGTCATGCGTACTGCATGCCTATTCGTGGAATCACGTTGTGCTGCAGTTCCAGCGCAACAGCAACGGATCGACCAAGTTCGTCTCAGTGTCGATGAACGGCAATCTGCACTATGTCAATCGCACGTACGCCGCCGAGGGCGTGAACTCCTCCGAGATGAATGCGGCGATTCAGCTCGATGGCGACGAGAGGCAGGACCCCATCGACATCTGGGTGGACAAGATGACGTTGACGTCGTGGTAGGTGAGTAGGGCGAACGCCAGCAGGTACCCACCCGAGCGTCTGCTTGGGTGGGTTTTTTCGTTTAGAAGTTATTTCCCCTTGAACTGCGCCGGCCGCTTCTCCAGAAACGCTTTCGTCCCTTCGTTCTTGTCTTCGGTCGAGCAGCAGACGCCGAACAGCGTCGCCTCCAGGAACAAGCCGTCGGCCAGCGGCAGATCGAGGCCGCGATTCACCGCCTCCATAGCGTACTGAATCGCCAGCGGCGCGTTGGCGACGATCTTCGCCGCAATCGCTTCGGCTCGCGCGATCAACTCGGCCGCGGGCACGACTTCATTCACCAGTCCGATGCGATGCGCCTCCTGCGCCGAGATCATCTCGCCCGTCAGCACCAGCTGCATGGCAATGCCTTTGCCGACCAGGCGCGGCAGCCGCTGCGTGCCGCCGTAGCCGGGGATGAGTCCGAGTTTCACTTCGGGCTGGCCCAGCTTCGCGTTCTCGCTCGCGAGTCGCATGGTGCAGGCCATTGCCAGTTCGCATCCACCGCCCAGCGCGAAGCCGTTGATGCAGGCGATGACCGGCTTGCCGAGGTCCTCGATGGCATCGATGATGGCTTGCCCTTGGTGGGTATACTCCTTCGCCGAGACCGGCGTGTGCTGCGACAGCTCGCCGATGTCGGCGCCGGCCACGAATGCCTTCTCGCCGCCTCCAGTGAGGATGACGACACGTACCTCGTCATCGTCTCGGATCGCATCGAAGGCCTGCTTCAGCTCCTGCATGGTCGCCATGTTCAGTGCATTGAGCACCTTGGGACGGTCAATCGTCACGTAGCCAATCTGGTTCTTCTTCTCAAACTTGATGTTCTGAAAATCGCTCATTCAGGGTCTCTCTCAATCTTGATTTGGGCGGATAGGTTGCACAGATGAAATGAAGGAATGCCCGAATCATGTTAGCCCAGCAGCTCGCAAGCCCACAATGCAAGCTCCGGGGCTGTCGGCCGCTCACGATTCCCAAGCTAAGCTGCCGGCCCGATAAAACTCTGCTGCACTATTTCTGCGTCCAAGTAAACATGACGTATGAAGCTTGGAAGGGCAAGCTGAACGGGACGGCAGCGGTTCTGCTGCTGGTCCTCGCGGCAACCGCTCTGGCCGTGAGTCAGGAGAATCCGCAGCAGCTTGTCAAAGAAACCATCTACAACGAGCTGAACGCCAACCAGCAGCAGAACTACTGGATGTATCGGGACGTTGACACCGAGCACGGCAAAACCAAGGTTGAGCGCGTCGTCGAGACGCCCGACTGCTGGTTCCGCTGGCTGGTGTCAGTCAACGGTCAACCGCTGCCGGCTGAGCAGCAACAGCAGCAGCAGGCGAAGATCGACAAGCTGGTCAACGATGACTCCGCCCGCAAGAAGAATCGCGAAGACATAACACAGGACGGCAACAAGGCCGAAAACCTGATGAAGATGCTGCCTGACGTTTTCCTCTACAGCTATGACGGCGAACAGGACGGCAATATCCGGCTGAAGTTTCGTCCCAACCCGCAATTCCAGCCGCCAACCGACGAGGCGAAGGTCTTCCACAACATGGAAGGCTTTCTGCTGATCAACAAACGCGAGAAGCGACTGGCGGGCATCAGCGGAACGCTCATGCAGAACGTCGATTTCGGCTGGGGCATTCTCGGCAAGCTCTATAAAGGCGGCACCTTCAAGGTTCGCCAGACCCGCTTGGCTCCCAATGACTGGGAGGTCACAACGCTGGACGTACACATCGGCGGTCGCGCGCTGTTCTTCCACACCATCAGCGAACAGCAGACTGAGGTGAAGAGCGAGTTTCAGCCGGTGCCTGCGAACATCAGCCTGGCGAAGGCGGCGTCTCTCGCGGAGCAGGGAGCCGAAACGGTGGCAGCTTCGGTTAGCCGGTAGCGGCGTGAATTTCGGAATGACATGATTCAGGGCACGATCGTCGTGCCG
This sequence comes from uncultured Acidobacteriaceae bacterium, assembly GCA_963747045.1. Lineage (GTDB taxonomy): Bacteria > Acidobacteriota > Terriglobia > Terriglobales > Acidobacteriaceae > Bog-257. The sequence goes on from CAVVDN010000014.1 coordinate 134,972, forward strand.
TTGAGGCCTTATTTCCCTCCCCAAGCGGCCTTCAGGCCGTGCTCTTCGAATCTCTTCAAATCAAACATCGACAAATCAACCAATGCCGCCGCGCCTAATGCTTTTCGCGCGAGCGCCTCGCCAATCGCCGCTGAATGCTTGAACCCGTGGCCGGAGCAGGCCGAGGCAAACCACACGTTGTCGCAGTTGTGAAATCGGTCGACGATGAATTTCGCATCCGGGGTGACCGTGTACAGGCAGGTGGCGCTGCGCAGGCATTCGCGAGACACATCGGGAAAACGAGGTGCGATGTACTCGTTGTACAGTCCGGCGATCTCGCAAGCGGCGACGTCTCGCGGAGCCGCGTCGGGGTCTACCGTTTTTTCGTACTGCTCCGTGGCGATCTTCATTCCGCCGTCGGATCCGTTGATCGCCGGAAATCCGTACATCATGTCGCGCGGCTGATTTCCGGTGATCCAGATGAAAACAGGGAAGCGACCGGGCGCGAAACGGTCGGCATTTTTGGCAATCGCAAACCAGCACAGCCTCTGGCGATAAATTCGGAAGAGATTTCGATACTCGTCCCCGAGCAACATCGGAATCCACGCGCCGGCGGTCACGATGACGTGAGCCGCGGAGTAGGTCGCGCGATCGGTTCGCACCTCGACAGTGTCGCGGGCGGCAACGATTTCCGTGACCGCTTCATTCACCAAGCTCTGCGCGCCGTGGCGCCGGGCCAAGTCGAGTTGCGCATCGATGCATTCCTCCGGGCGAACAAAGCCCGCGCCCGGCTCAAAGTAGCCCACCTCGTCGCCGCGCAGGCGAAATTGCGGATAGCGGCGCAGCACCTCGACGGCACTCAGCGCTTCGTGTTCGATGCCAAACTCGCGCGCCGTGTCGATTGTGTCCTGCAGGAACGAAGTCGAGCCGTGATGCTGGCCGGGCATATTGGGCGACGCCAGCACCAGACAACCACAGCGCGTCATCAGGCTGCGTCCAGTCGCCGCTTCGAGCTCTTCCCAGATCTGATTGGAGCGCAGCACCAAGGGCACGAACTCGCGGCCTTCGCCGATTGCTTGCCGCGTGATGCGAGTGTCGCCGTGCGAAGAGCCCTGATCGTGCGGCGGCGCGAAACGGTCGATGCCGATGGCGCGGGCTTTCAGCTTGGCAGCTTGATACAGGGCGGAGCTACCGACGGCGCCCAGGCCGATGACGAGAACGTCAGCAGTTGCTGACATGGCACGATGATAAAGCAACTTGATAGAGCTGGCCTTCAGCCAGCGTCATAACCGTACGCTAAGCTCAACCGGGGCTGAGGCAATCATTCAATGGTCGCCTCAGCCCCGCGTGTTTCTCTGACCGCAAACGAACGCGGCGCTGGAGCGCCGCTCTACCCTACTGCTGTATCGCCTGGATCGCTTGGGATGCACTTGCTGGTTCTGGATCTGCGAAGCGTCCCAGCCTCCGCCCAGCGCTTTGATGAGCGCGACCTCGGTCACCATCTGCTGGCCCAACAGTTGCGTCGCCAGCCGCTCGTTGCTGAGCAGAGTGCTTTGCGCAGTAACCACATCGAGGAAGCTCGTCACTCCGCCGACATAGCGATTGTTGGCAATTTCGAGCGCCCGGCGAGCGTCGGCCACCGCGGCGTTCTGAGTGGTGCTGCGCTTGCGAAAGCTCGGTCAATCCCGACAGCCCGTCTTCCACCTGCTGAAACGCCACCAGCACCGCCTCGCGATAATTGGCGACGCTTTCATCATAGACTGCCGGGTGTAGGCCAGGTTGGCGCGATTGCGGCCGCCGTTGAAGACCGGCTCCAGCAGGTCGCCGCCGAGCGACCAGATCGCATTCGGCGCGCTGATCAGGTTGGTGATGTCGGTGCTCTGAAATCCGCCCGCTGCCGGAAATCGTGAGCTGCGGATAGAACGCTGACTTGGCAACTCCGACTAGCGCGTTCTGGTAAGCCATCTGCCGCTCGGCGGTGGCGATGTCCGGACGCCGCTCCAGCAAGTCGGAAGGCACGCCCAGCGGCACCGGAACGGGCGTCAACGTCAGCGGCCGCACCGGCACGCTGAAGGTCGAAGCCGGATTGCCCGTCAGCACAGCGATGGCATGTTCAAACTGCTCGCGCTGCTGCTTGCACCAGATAGAGCTGCGCTACGGTGGAGTCGAGCAGCGTCTGCTGTTGCGCCAGGTCCAGTCCGGAAGCCACGCCGCCCGCAGTGGCGGTACTCACCAGTTGCAGACCCTTTTGCTGGATGGCGACCGAGTCCTTCACGACCTGTGGTCTCCGCATCAAGCTCGCGCAGGCTGAAGTAGTCGGCTGCCAGCTCCGCGGTCAGCACCAGCTGCACGTTGTACATGTCGGCCGCGGTGCGCCTGCAGATTGGCATTCGATGCCTGCAGGTTGCGCCGATACTTGCCGAACAGGTCGGGCTCGTAGTTCATGAAGAACGGGATCTCGTAGGTGCTCTGCGTGAGCGGCCTGCCGAGGGTCAACGACCTCCGGCCGGTATCCCGGAGTAACGCTGCCGCGAGTAGCGTTGGGATCGACATTGGCCTGCGGAAAGAATGCCGCCGAGGTCACCCGCGCCAGCGAGCGCGCTTCTTCCAGGCGATCCTTCGCGGCCAGCAGCGACTGGTTCGCCGCCAGCAGTTGCTGTTCGTAGCCGTTGAGCTCGGCGTCGTTGAAGACTTCCCACCACGCGCCTTTGGGAAGCGAATCCTTGGGCGCGGCCACGCGCCACGGCGCCTGCGATTTTGTAGGCTTCCGGGGCGGGCGCGGGCGGACGCTGGTAGTTCGGGCCCACGGCGCAGCCGGCAGAGCCAGAGCGCAAAGCAAACACAGCCAGAAGCAGGATGCCTCGCCGACTCACTCGCGCGTTCTCGAACCTGGAGCGGGCTTAAGCCCGCACTACCGTCTTCACGACTTCTGCCCTTCCTGGCCTTGGTGCTCGGGAGCGACGTTCACCTGCTCGCCGTCTTCGATGGAATCGGAGGGATTGACGATCACCCGATCGTTCGCGTCTACGCCGCCGACGATCTCCAGCGTGTTGCCGAAATCGCGGCCAATGCTGATGTGCCGCAACTCCACTTTGTCATCCGCTCCGACCACGGCAACCTGCGGTCCTTCCTTGCGGAACAGCATCGCGTTCTGCGGAATGGTTACTTTGCTGCGCGTTGATATTGGGCCGGAAGTGCACCTCGCCAAAGGAGCCGGGAAGCAGCTTGCCGTCTTTGTTCGGCACATCCACTTCGGTCAGCAGGGTGCGCGACGTAATGTCGATCGCATCCGCCGTTCGCGCGACCGCGCCATGAATTTCTGCCCGGGAAACTCCTGCAACGTGATCGTCGCTTCGACCCCGACGTGGATCGCCGGCGCGTAAGCCTGCGGCACGGAGACGTAGACGCGCAGCGGATCGGCTGGTGGCGATGTCGAAAAGTTGCCTTCCCGGCCGCGCCATCGTTGCCCGCGTTGATCAGCGCGCCGGGATCGACCAGTGCGTCGCGTGATGACGCCGTTAAACGGCGCGTACACATGCTTGAACCCTTCCAGTTCCTCCAGGCGCTTCACATTGGCATCGGCCGCCGCAAGGTTGGCCTGCGCCTGCTCGTAGCCGCTGCTCTGCGTGTCGGCTTCTTCCTGCGAAACCGAATCGGTTTTGCGCAGCGACTGGTAGCGGTCGGCATTGATCTTCGCCAGGTCCATCGCAGCCACCACCTGCTGCCGCGCCGCGCGCGCCTGCATCAACTCCTGGTCGATTTCCGGCGTATCGATGTCGGCCAGCAGGTCGCCCTTCTTCACGTGGCTGCCGATGTCCCTGTACCAGCGCAGCAGATAGCCGTTGGTGCGCGCATAGATGGGCGATTCGACGATACGCCTGCAACGTGCCCGGCAGCACCAGTTCTTCGTCCGGCTTCTCCGGCGTGGGATGGACGACTGCGACGATAGGCACGGCGTTCTGTTGCGTCTCGTCGGCCAGCACGTGGTTGTCGTGCATGCGCAGCAGAATCGGAGCCGAGCCCTGCCAGCACCAGTACGACCAGCACTGCGCCGACAATAAACAACGCGCTGGCGCGGCTTGGCTGGCGGCAGCTTCGGCGGCGGCGTGATCTGTGGCGCGGCATGGCCGTCGTGCTGCTCCGCCGCGCCGTGACCGTCTTGCGGCTGGTCGGGCCCGCGCCACGGGTCGTCATTGGAGCCGGCTGCCCTGCGTTGCGCGTCGACTTCCGCCGCTGATTTTTGTGGGCTATCCATCTTATTTACGGTCTCCAATATTCTATGACCTCTGCTCGGCCTTCCGCTCGCGGTGTCCGTGAATCATGGCGAAAACCGTGGGCACAAAGAACAGCGTCGCCACCGTGGCGAACAGCAGTCCGCCAATGACCGCGCGTCCCAGCGGCGCGTTCTGCTCGCCGCCCTCGCCCAGTCCCAGCGACATCGGCAACATGCCGATGATCATGGCCAGCGCCGTCATCAGCACCGGACGAATACGCGTGTAACCCGCTTCCAGCGCCGCCTGCGCGGCGGGAATGCCCGCGCTCATGCGGTCGCGCGCGAAGGAAATCATCAGAATCGAATTGGCCGTCGCCACGCCCATGCACATCACCGCGCCGGTCAGTGACGGCACGTTGAGCGTGGTGTGGGTCAGCAGCAGCATCCAGCAGATGCCGGCCAGTGCTCCCGGCAACGCGGTGATGATGATGAAGGGATCGAGCCACGACTGGAAGTTCACCACGATCAGGAAGTAGACCAGGACAATGGCGGCAAGCAGTCCAACGCCCAGTCCGATAAACGACGACCGCATGGTCTGGACCTGGCCGCGAACGATCATCTGCGTGCCGCGCGGCAGGTGTTGCCGGAAGGGCTGCAATATGCGATTGACATCGCGAATGACGCCGCCCAGGTCGCGCCCTTGCGTGCTGGCGTAAACGTCAATCACCGGCTGCACGTTGTAATGCGAGACCACCGCGGCGCGCTTCACCGGGCTCAACTGCACCAGGTTGGCCAGCACCTGCTGATTCGGCCGTGTTGGGATTGTTGACCGGCGTGTACATCAGGTCCTGCAGCGAAGTGACACGATACTGCGGCGACTGCACCGCGACCTGATAGCTGACGCCGTTCGCTGGGATTCAGCCAGAAATTGGGCGCCGTCTGGAAGCTGCCGCTCAGCGAGACCAGCACGCTCTGCGCGACATCGCGCGCGTTCAATCCCACCTGCGCGATACGCGTGCGCTGGATATCGAGATGCAGCGTCGGGAAGATCAAGCAGTTGCTGCACGTGCACGTCGGCCGCGCCGGGAACCAGTCGCAGCCGGTTGGAAATCTGCTGCGCGATCTGGTAGTTCGTCTGCATGTCGGGGCCGATCAACTGGATATCGATCGGCGCGGGCAGGCCGAAGTTCAGGATTTGCGTTACGATGTCGGCCGGCTGGAAGAAGAACTCCACACCCGGGAACTCTCGCGGCAAGCCCTGCCGCAGCTTGCGAATGTAGTCGGCCGTGGGATGGTGGTGCTCCTGATTCAAGCCCACCAGAATCTCCGCGTCGCTGGTGCCGATCACGCCGGAGTTGCTGTACGAAAGATTGATGCTGGAATTCGGCAGCCCGATGTTGTCGAGAATCGTGACCAGCTCGTCTTTGGGAATCTGCGTCCGCAGATAGCTCTCGATTTCATCGCACAAGCGCGCCGTCTCTTCCACGCGCAGTCCAGCGCGGCCCGCGAACGTGCAGACGCATCTGTCCGGCATCGACGCTGGGGAAGAAGTCCTCGCCCAGGAAAAATACCAGGCCCATGGACAGCACGCAGAAGGCGAGGAAGCAGATGGCAAAGACCGCGCGGTGCTCCATCGTGGTTTCCAGCAGCTGATAGTAGCCGGCGCGAAACTTGTCGAAACCCCGCTCAAACCGCCGCTGATAACGGCCGAAGAAGGTTTTGCCGCTTTCCTCGCGATGCTCGTGGCCGCGCATGATGTACATCACCAGCGTCGGAATCAGGGTTCGCGACAGGAAGTAGGACGCGAGCATGGCGAAGACGACGGCTTCGGCCAGCGGCACGAATAGAAATTTAGCGACGCCCGTCAGGAAAAACATCGGCACGAACACAATGCAAATCGACAGCGTTGACACGAAGGCCGGCACCGCAATCTGCGCCGCGCCATCGAGAATCGCCTGCTTCATCTCCTTGCCCTGGGCAAGGTTTCGCTCAATGTTTTCGATTTCGACCGTGGCGTCATCGACCAGAATGCCGACCGCCAGCGCCAGGCCGCCGAGGGTCATGATGTTGATGGTTTCGCCCAGCGCGCTGAGCAACAGCACGGAGACGAAGATCGACAGCGGAATGGAAATCGAGATGACGATGGTCGGGCGCCAGTCGCCGAGGAAGAGCAGGATCATGCAGGCGGTCAGGGCGGCGGCAATCAAACCTTCGCGCAGCACGCCGTTAATCGAGGCGCGCACAAACAACGACTGATCGAACAGCGGCTTGACCGTGATTCCCTTGGGCAGCGCCTGCAGGGCGATGGGAACGATGCCTTTGATCGCGTTGACGATGGTGATCGTGGATCCCGCGCCGACCTTGTACATCGACATCAGCACGCCGTGTACCCCGTCCTGACGAACGATGTTGGTCTGCGGCGCAAAGCCGTCGCGCACATGCGCCACGTCGCGCAGGTAGATAGTCGCCCCATTCACCTGCTTGACCGGCAGATCGTTCAGATCGGCGATGGTCTTGGGGGCGCTGTTCATCTCCACCTGGTACTCGATGGAGCCGATCTTGGCCGTACCCGACGGCGTGATGACGTTTTGCGCGTTGAGGGCATTGACGACGTCGGTGGGCGACAGCCCCTGCGCCTGCAAGCGCGGCATGTCCAGGTCCACCTGCACCTGGCGAATCTTGCCGCCATACGGGTACGGCGTGGCCGCACCTTGCACCGTCGCCAACTGGGTGCGCAGAAAATTCTGGCCGAGGTCGAACAGCACCTGGTCAGGCAGCGTCTTGCTGCTCAGGCCGAGTTGAACGATCGGGGTGGTGGATGCGGTGTACTGGATGATCAGGGGCGGCGTCGTTCCCGGAGGCAGGCTGCGCAAGATGGTCTGCATCGCCGCCGTCGTCTGCGCCAGGGCGGTTTGTATGTTGACGCCCGGCTGAAAGTAGATCTTGACGACACCGAAGCCGTAGACCGACTGCGACTCAATGTGCTCAATGTTGTTGACCGTGACCGTGGCAATGCGCTCGGAGTTGCTGACAATCCGGTCGGCCATCTCTTGTGGCGCGAAGCCGGTGAAATTCCAGAGCACGCTGACCACAGGGATGTTGATGTCGGGGAAGATGTCGACCGGTGTGCGCACGACCGCCAGCGGCATGAGCAGAATGATGACCAGGGCCATCACCACAAACGTATAAGGACGCCGGAGCGCTAACGCAACAATCCACATCGGTGGGCTGGAACTCCTTCAGCACCGCGCAAAACCGTTCGGCACTGGATTGCTAGGGGTAGAGAATATGATACGATACGGTACGTATCGGATTCAACGGCCACTCAGAAATTTACACGCAAATGGCTTTTTCTCGACAAGCGGCGGTAGACAACCAGAACGGGAGACGGCCTCCGGGACGCCCACGCTCGGAAAATGCGCGGCAATCGATCCTGCGCAGCACAGTCAAACTGCTGCGCAAAGGCGGCTTTGCCGATCTTTCCATCGAGGCCATTGCCGCTGATGCCGGCGTCGGCAAAGCTACCGTTTACCGCTGGTGGCCGAGCAAAGGCGCGCTGGTGGTCGATGCCTTCGCCTCCAGCACCGAAGACGAACTGCATTTCCCCGACAGCGGGTCGGTCTACCGCGACATGGCACACCAGATGAGCAAATTTCTTGGAGTGCTGCGCTCGCCGCGGGGCTGCATTGTGCGCGCGATTATCGGTGCCGGCCAATCCGATCGCGAACTGCTGGAGGAATTTCGCAAGCGCCTGCTTCGGCCACGCCGCCAGGAGGCTTATGCCACGCTGCGCCGCGGTATCGAACGCGGCGAGTTGCCGCGCAATCTCGATCTCGACCTCGTGCTCGACATGCTCTACGGCGCAATTTATATGCGCTTCCTCATCCGCCACGACGAGCTCAGCGAGGACTACATCGAGGAAGTCTGCCGGCTGGTGCTGGCGGGAGCGGCGGCCGACCCAACCCTGGGCCGTCCCAATCGATCACGAAAGAACGGCCATGGAACGGCCGGCCTGCGTTAGACGCTCGCGACGGAACCGCCATCGATGCGCAGGTTCGCTCCCGTGATGAAAGACGCTCGCTCCGAAGCCAGGAAGACCACGGCTGAAGCGACTTCCGCCGGCTCGCCCGGGCGTTTGAGTTCGATGTGCGGCCGGTTCTGCGTGAGAAAACCATTCACCGCTTCCTGAAAACTTACGCCTTGCTCCTTTGCCATCTTTTGCAACATGTCCTTGAGCAGTGGGCTCATGATGAACGCCGGCGAGACCGTGTTCACCAGGATGCCGTCCTTCGCATAAGCCTTCGACAGGCTCTTCGTCAGGTTGTTCATCGCGGCTTTCGAGGCATTGTAGTGAGGCATCGCCGCATCCGGCTGCGTCCCCGATTCGCTCGAGATGTTGACGATGCGCCCCCATTTCTGCCGCTGCATATGCGGTAGGGCTGCGCGCGAGGCGCGCACCGCCGACATGACGTTCAGGTTGAGGACGTCGAGCCAATCCTGGTCGGTGAGCTGGTCAAAGTTAGCAAACGCTCCGACGCCGCCGGCGTTGTTCACCAGAACGTGCACCGTTCCAAAGCGCTTGACGACTTCATCGACCATCCGAATGTTGTCGTCTGCCTTGGACGCGTCAGCGGCTATCCCCATGACCTGCGTTCCAGCGCTGTGGCTGATTTCCTGCGCCGCTTGTTGAATGTGGTCGCCGCGCCGGGCGGTGATCGCGACCTTGGCGCCTTCTGCCGCGAATGCTTCCGCGATGGCTCGCCCAATGCCCTGACTGGCTGCCGTAACGAGAATAATTTTGTCTTTCAGCCCTAAATCCATCTTGCACTCTCCATCCGCCTACAGATTCACGTCCCCTGAAGAAAGGTGCGTGCGCTGTGTACTAGCATCGCCTGCGTTCCCTCCTATACAATCACAGGTTTCCTAGCTGTTACGCCATCCTGTTAAGGAGCAGACATTCCGGCCCGGCGGGCCGGAGGTGCGGGTGAGTTCACCCGCTCCCGTCACAACCAACATGAAAATTCACGAGTACCAGGGAAAGGCCATTCTGTCGAAGTATGGAGTGGCCGTGCCGCGCGGGCAGATGGTCGAGACCCGCGAGGAGGCGCTCGAGGCGGCGCAGGGCTGTTGAGCGACGGCGCCACCGGCGTCGTCGTCAAAGCGCAGATTCATGCCGGCGGCCGCGGCAAGGGCGGCGGCGTCAAGATCGCCAAGTCGGCCGAAGAAGCCGGCGAGCTCGCGACCAAGATGCTCGGGCATGAAGCTGGTCACGCACCAGACCGGCCCCGAAGGCAAGAACGTGCAGCGGCTGCTGATCGAAGAGACGCTGCCCATCGCGCGCGAGCTGTATCTCGGCATCGTGCTCGACCGCGTCAACGGACGCAACGTCTTCATGGCGTCGGCGGCGGGCGGCATGGAGATCGAAGAGGTCGCGGCGAAAGATCCCGAACGCCATCATCAAGGAGCACATCATCCCCGGCTTCGGCCTGCGCGCGTTTCAGGCGCGCAAGATCGCCTTCCGGCTGGGCCTCGACGCCAAGTACATCACCGGCGCGGTGAAGTTCATGATGGCGCTGGCGCGCGCGGCCGAAGACACCGACGCCTCGCTGGTCGAGATCAATCCCTTCATCACCACCACCGACGGCCGGCTGTTCGCGCTCGACGCCAAGATGAACTTCGACGACAACGCGCTCTATCGCCATCCCGACATTCTGGAGCTGCGCGACATCAGCGAGGAAGATCCGCTCGAAGTCGAGGCCAGCAAGTACAACCTGAACTACATCAAGCTCGACGGCAACGTGGGCTGCATGGTCAACGGCGCCGGCCTGGCGATGGCGACCATGGACATCATTCAGTACGCCGGCGGCATGCCGGCCAACTTCCTCGACGTGGGCGGCGGCGCCAACGACGAGCAGGTCACGCACGCCTTCGAAATCCTGCTCAGCGACAAGAACGTGAAGGCGGTGCTCATCAACATCTTCGGCGGCATCCTGCGCGTCGACACGCTGGCCAACGGCATCGTCAGCGCCGCGCATGCAGACCAACATCCAGCTGCCGATTGTGCTGCGGCTGGAAGGAACCAACGTCGAAGCAGGGCCGCAAGATCCTGAAAGACAGCGGGCTGAAATTCATCGTGGCAGAGACCATGAAAGACGCGGCCGAGAAAGTTGTCGCCGCTGCCAAGGGGGTCACATGAGCATCCTGGTCGATAAATCAACGCGCCTGCTGGTGCAGGGACTGACCGGCCGCGAAGGCACGTTTCACGCGAAGAACGCCGCGGCGTACGGCACCAACGTCGTCGGCGGCGTGACTCCCGGCAAGGGCGGCACCACGCACGAAGGCTGGCCCATCTTCAATACGGTGCGCGAAGCCGTCGCGAAGACCGGCGCGAACGCGACCGTGATCTTCGTTCCGCCGCCGGGCGCGGCCGACGCCATCATGGAAGCCGCCGATGCGGGCGTGCCGCTCATCGTCTGCATCACCGAAGGCATTCCCGCGATGGACATGGTGAACGCCGTGGGAGTTCCTGAAGACGAAGAACTCGCGGCTGATCGGGCCCAACTGCCCGGGCATCATCTCGCCGGGCAAATGCAAGATCGGCATCATGCCGGCGACACATTCACAAGGAAGGCAACGTCGGCATCGTCTCGCGCTCGGGCACGCTGACCTACGAAGCGGTGTATCAGCTCACCACGCGCGGCATCGGGCAATCGACCGCGATCGGCATCGGCGGCGATCCGATCATCGGCACCAACTTCGTCGATGCGATTCGCCTGTTCAACGACGATCCCGAGACCGAAGCGATCATCATGATCGGCGAGATCGGCGGCAGCGCGGAAGAGACCGCGGCGGAGTTCATCAAGGCAGAACGTGCGCAAGCCGGTGGTGGGATTCATCGCCGGACAGACCGCGCCTCCGGGACGCCGCATGGGCCACGCCGGCGCGATCATCTCCGGCGGGAAGGGAACTGCGGCGGAGAAGATCAAGGCGATGGAGGCGGCGGGCATTCACGTGGCGAAGTCGCCGGCCGAAATCGGCGAGACGCTGGTGAAGGCGCAAGCGGCGGTGATGAAGTAAGAAAGGCCGGCGTTCGCTATTCGCTCTTCGCTTTTCGCCAGAGAACGGGTAGAGCTGGCGTTCAGGCAGAGAACGGGTAGAGCTGGCCTTTAGGCCGAGCGTTTGAGCTGTTTGGAAGGTTGCCGAGTCGGCTTTAGCCGACGGCACAACTTTCGATATACGCCATTATGCCATCGGCTGAAGCCGACTCGACAACCACATACGCGGGGTCGGCGCTGGCCTGAAGGCCGGCTCACCCCCGGGACGCCGGTGTAAGGCCGGCTCGACCGAAGAGGATCTAATCAACGCATGAAAACACTGCAACGCACTCTTTCCATCATCAAGCCGGACGCCTTCGAACGCGGCGCATCCGGCGACATCATCAACACGCTTCTGGAAAACAAATTCCGCATCATCGGCATGAAGATGCTGCACATCAACAAGCATCAGGCTGAGGGCTTCTACGCGGTGCACGTGCACCGGCCGTTCTTCGAGTCGCTGACCAACTTCATGTCGAGCGGCCCGATCATCGTCATGGCGCTGGAGAAAGAAGACGCCATCGCCGACTACCGCAAGCTGATGGGCGCAACCGATCCGGCCAAGGCCGACGAGGGCACGATCCGCAAGAAGTGGGCGTCGAGCATCGAGAAGAACGCGTGCACGGCTCCGACGCCGAAGACACCGCGCGCTTCGAGATCAGTTATTTCTTCGCCGGCTACGAACTGGCGAAGTAAGAAAATCACCACAGAGGCACAGAGACACAGAGAAGGCCAAATCAAAATTCCTTAGCGTCCAAGACTTCGCCGCGACCGAAGTCTGAACAGAACTCTTCTCTGTGCCTCTGTGTCTCTGTGGTGGATTTTGGTTTTCCTATGCCGCATGTGCAAATCACGATGCTCGCCGGCCGCAGCGTTGAACAGAAGCGCCGCGTCGTCACGCGCGTCACCGAGGCGTTGTCGGAGGAGCTCGAGGTGCGTCCGGAAGCGGTCGTCATCACCCTGATTGAAGTGCCCCGCGAGAACTACGCCCGCGGCGGAGTGCTGAAATCGGACCAGCCCGGCCGGGTTGAACCCAAGTAACCCTCCTGTCGTCGCCACCACCCAACCGAATTTCCCCGCTGAAATCCGGCAACTTTTCGCCTCCCGCAGGTTTATAAAGTACGAATGCGGGAGGGGAGCTGACATGGCGCGCCGAAGAAACCTGTCATTCGCTCTGCTTCTGCTGCTGAGCATCGCGGGCGTCGTCGCCTATGCCAAGAAGCAGAAGCCGCCCACGCCCGACGATCGCCAGCGCGCCCTGCATGCCCTCGATCGCCTGACCTTCGGCCCACGCCCGGGCGATGTCAACGCGGTTATGGCGATGGGCGTCGACAAGTGGATCGACCTTCAGCTTCATCCCGACCGCATTGACGACAGCGCCATGCAGGCGCGGCTCGCTGACTACCGCACACTGCGGATGAGCACGCACGAGATGGTGCTCGCCTTCCCATCGAATCCTGTCGCCAAGCAGGTCAAGGACGGCAAGCTCCCCATGCCTTCGGGCGCGTACGAGCGTGCAATTTACGTTGCTGCCATCGATCGCGTCGAAGAAAAGCAGGAGAAGAAGGACAGCGCCGCGCCGATGAACACGAACAGTGGACCTGCGACGACCAACGCTTCTGCTGCCAATGTTCAAGCGGCCGATCTGCCGCAGCGCCAGGCCGCCCGTCGCGAGGCGCGCGGCGCGGTCGACGATCTCATTGCACTGCCGCCCGACGCGCGCATGCAGCGCATCCTCGCGACGCCTGTGGCTGAGCAGCATGATGTTCTGCAAGGCATCCCGTATCCCAAGCGGCAGGCGATGCTCGCGGGACTGACGCCGCAGCAACGTGAAACCGTCATCGCGCTGAATCATCCTCAGGCGGTGGTCGATCAGGAAGTGCAATCGGCGAAGCTGCTGCGCGCGGTTTACAGCCAGCGCCAGCTGGAAGAGGTCCTCACCGATTTCTGGTTCAACCACTTCAACGTCTTCATCGGCAAAGGCGCCGACCGTTACCTGGTGACGGCCTACGAGCGCGACGTAATTCGTCCGCACGTGCTGGGCAAGTTCAAGGACCTGCTGGTTGCGACCGCGCAGAGCCCGGCGATGCTGTTCTACCTCGACAACTGGCAGAGTGAAGGCCCGGACTCCGACGCCGCGCTAGGACGTCCGGCGCATCCGCCGGCAGCATACCGCGCGCGACGTCCGGGGCTTTACCCTCAGCCTGGTGCCCCAGGTTCGCGTCCGCCGGACGCTAACCTGGGTCAGAAGCGTCGCAGCGGCCTGAACGAAAACTACGCGCGCGAACTGATGGAGCTGCACACGCTCGGCGTCAATGGCGGCTACACGCAGAAAGATGTGACCGAGGTCGCGCGCGTCTTCACTGGCTGGACCATCGAGGAACCGCAAAGGGGTGGCGGATTTGTCTTCCGCCCGCGTCTGCATGAGCCCGGCACCAAGACCGTTCTCGGCCATCAGATCAAAGACAACGGCGAGAACGAAGGCGTGCAGGTGCTGAACATTTTGGCGCATCAGCCTGCTACCGCGCGCTTCATCTCGACCGAGCTGGCGCAGCGCTTCGTCTCCGACAATCCTCCGCCGTCACTGATCGACGCCATGTCGAAGACATTCCTCAAGACCGATGGCGACATTCGCGAGGTATTGCGGACGATGTTCAGGTCGCCGGAATTCTGGGCGCCCGATGCGTATCGCGCGCGCGTGAAGACGCCATTCGAGTTTGTCGCGTCGTCGTTGCGCGCCACCCAGGCTGACGTCTCCGATCCGCTGCCGCTGCTGCAAACGCTGAACAAGATGGGCCAACCGCTCTACGGCTGCCAGCCGCCGACAGGCTATTCGACGAAGTCGGACGTGTGGGTGAATTCCGCGGCGCTGCTCGATCGCATGAACTTCGGGCTGGCGCTGACGACCAACAAACTGCAAGGCACAAGTTTCGATCTCGCGCAGCTGATGACCGCGCCGGCGACGCTGCCGGTGCCGGAGTCCGACCCGTACCAGGCGCAGCTCCAGTTGGAGCAGGCGTTGCTCGCGGGCAACATATCGCGGCAGACGCATGAAACCATCGAGCAGGGTATTGTTGTGCCGCAGACGGCGGCCCAGGCGCAACCGGGCAGCCATCCGCCGAACGTGAACGTGATTGCAGGCCTGTTGCTGGGCTCGCCGGAGTTTCAGAGGAAGTGAGCAAGCAGCAGTCAGCATTCGGCCTTCAGCCAAACCGTTTCATGGGCGAGCTGCTCATTGTTGTTCGGGTCGAGGTTTCCGATAGCCGATAGCCGATTGCCGAATGCCGAATGCCGAATGCCGATAGCCGAATGCCGATAGCCGATTGCTTATGATTACTCGACGCGCTTTTCTCAAACACGGTGCCATGGCAGTGGTCGGCACGGCGGCCGTTCCATCCTTTCTTACTCGCGCCGCCTGGGGTGCCGTTGCCTCGCCGGCCAACAAGCGGTTGGTGGTCATCTTCCAGCGCGGCGCGGCCGACGGCCTTAACATCGTCGTGCCGCACGCCGAGCCGTCGTACTACGCCATGCGGCCCAGCATCAACATTCCGCGCGCGCAGGTCATCGACCTCGATGGCTTCTTCGGACTGCATCCCTCGCTCGCATCATTCAAGCCGCTGTGGGAGCAGGGACACCTCGCGATCGTGCACGCCGCCGGCTCGCCGGACACCACGCGCTCGCACTTTGACGCGCAAGACTACATGGAATCGGGCACGCCGGGTGTGAAGAGCACGCAGGACGGCTGGCTGAATCGCACATTGCAAACGGAGCACGCTTCGACCGATTCGCCATTCCAGGCTGTCGCTCTAGGAGCCTCGCTGCCGCGCATTCTCTCCGGCAAGGCTCCGGCGGTCGCGGTGAGCAACGTCAACTCGTTCGGCATCGCCGGCGGCAATCCCGCAGCCGCGCCGCTGGGCAATACGTTCGAAGCGATGTACGCACAATCGGTCGACACCGTGCTGCACGGCACCGGCAATGAAACCTTCGAAGCCGTGAAGATGCTGAAGTCCGCCGACCCGCAGCACTACACGCCCGCACCCGGCGCGAACTATCCCAAAGGCCGCTTCGGCGACGCGCTGCGACAGACGGCACAGCTCATCAAGGCGAACCTCGGCGTGCAGATCGCCTTTACCGACATCGGGGGCTGGGACCATCACGTCAACGAAGGCGCGGTCGAGGGACAACTGTCGAACGTGCTGCGCGACTTCTCACAATCCATCGCGGCCTTCTGGACCGACCTCGGTCCTCTGGGCGAGGACACAGTGATCGTCAGCATGTCGGAGTTCGGGCGCACCGCGCGCGAGAATGGCAATCGCGGCACCGACCACGGTCACGCCAACGTGATGTTCGTCTTGGGAGGACCGGTGCGGGGTCGCCGCGTCTACGGACGCTGGCCGGGCCTCGATCCCTCGCAACTCAACGAAGGCCGCGACCTCGCGCTCACCACCGATTTTCGTCGCGTGCTGGGCGAAGCCGTCGCGCATCACCTCGGCAACACGCAACTCGCGACCGTCTTTCCGGGATTCGAGAATTCGCCCGCGCAATTCCTGCGGTATCTCGGGTGAAGTTCGCACCGATGACAAGTTGACTGTGGAAGCGACTGTGAACTTCGCTCTGGGATGCGGCTAAGGCCCTACTCCACCTCATGCTTGGCTGTGTAGCCGTCGCGCGCGATGATGGTGTACTTGATGTCCTTGTTCTTCTGATCGCGGATGACCAGCGGCTTGTTATCCGGTCCTACCAGCGCCACCTTCAGCTTGCGGTAGGTGCCGTCCTGCTTGGTGTTCGTCGGCTTGTAGGTGATGGTGTACTGGTCGCGAATGGCGCCGGCGATTTCGCGGAAATCATCCGGGAGCTCTCCCATCACGTGCGGCACGTACGAGCGGCCCCCCGTCATCCTCGCCCACGCCGCCATCTGGTTCTGCGCCTGCAAATATTCAATCTGCATTGATGTGTTGTTGGCGGTCTGAAACTAAGTCCAGGAAAGCAAATCCCGTGGCGACGGTATAAATCGTCACATCCGGCGTCGCCTTGATCTTCTTCATCAACTGGTCGAGGTTAAGCTTGCTGAAGGTGTCGCGGCCGGTGGCCACCACCACCAGTTCCTTATGTCCCGGAATGCGGTCCAGCCGGTCGAGCATATCGAACATGGCATCGAAGATGTCGGTCTCCTGGAATCCGGGAACGCGCAGCGTGTTCAGCGCGCCGAAGATGGCCTGTTTGTCCTGGGTGAAATCGACAATGATGTGGGGTTTGATATCGAAGGACGCAACCGCAACCCAGTCCTGCGGCTGCAAGCTGCTGGCGAAAGCATACGACGCATTCAGCGCGTCATACATAAAGTTGTAATTATTCGCCGCGAATTCCACCAGCAATACCGCCGTAATCGGCGCCTTGCTGACCGTCACGCTCTGGATCTTCTGCGGGACGCCGTCCTCCCAAACCTTGAAATGCTCTTGCACCTCTTCCAGCGACAGCGGCACCGGACGTCCGTCCTTGCCCATCACATGCGCGTCGATGGTGACCACCGGCACGTTGACGTGCAGCGAATACTCCGGCGCCTCGGGCGGCGCTTTCGGCTTGGGCGGCGGAGGCGGCGTCTCGTCGGTGTTCTTCTTGGGCACGGCGATCGGCCCCGACTCACCGGCCGGACCGCCAGCCTCGGCCGGCGTCTGGTCCTGTTGCTGCTGCGACTGACTCTGCTGGGCGGTCGCGCCGCCGCTGTTTGACTGCGCGAAGCCGGGCGCCGCGAACAAAGCCCACACGACGAATGTCGCAAGCAAGCTTCCAGCCCGGGCTCCCCGGCAAGCGCCGCTGCTGCGCTTGGTGGGGTGAGCAGCCGTATTACAGAACACAGGTCTTTTACTGGGACCGCTTAGGTGATTGTCACGATACATCCGGCGCCTCGAAGGCCTTATCTTCATGCTAGTATAAATCCAAATTTCAGCTTCTCTGGAACGATGTGGGCCGTCTAACCTGGGTCCCGAGTGGGGTGATCGACCGATATCCCTGCTGCTTAGACGCGGATCTATCCGCATTGGTAGAGGCCGCTGAGATTTTCCGGCACCGCTGGAATTAAGGACCAAGGGAAGCATGTTCCGCGCCATCGCCTCGTTCGCCGTCTGCTTCACCGCCATCGCCTCGTTCGCCGTCCAGCCCAAAGCCGAACCATCATGCCGGAAGACGACGTGAAGGCCGGCATGCACGGCGTCGCCTACACCGTCTTCGAAGGCACGCAGCCCGAGGCCATGGATGTCGAGATTCTGGGCGTGCTGCGCGACATGGCCGGCCCGCAAGGCCGACGTCATCCTCGCGCGCCTGCACGGCAAGCACGTGGAGTACACCGGCGTGGTCGCCGGCATGAGCGGCAGCCCGGTCTACATCGACGGCAAACTGGTCGGCGCCATCGCCTATCGCATCGGCGAATTCTCCAAGGAGCCCATCTGCGGCATCACGCCCGCCGCGCAGATGCTGGAGATCAACGGCATGGAGAAGTCCGTCTCCTCCGACGTCGCCGAGCGCGGCGCGCCCGAGAAGCAGCCCGTGACGCAGACCTCCGTCGGTGCCGCACCAGACCCGTCCTCGCCGTCGCCCTACGCGAACCTGCTGAAGCCCATCGACACGCCGCTGGTCTTCACCGGATTCAGTCCCGAGACGCTGCGCCTCTTCGCCAAGGACTTCGCCTCCGCCGGCGTGATGCCGGTGATGGGCGCCGGCTCGGTCAGCAACGACAAGCAGCCTGAGCCGCTCGTGCCCGGCTCCGCCGTCAGCGCCATCCTGGTGCGCGGCGACATGAACATCGCCGGCACCTGCACGGTCACCTACCTCGACGACTCGCACCTGCTGGCCTGCGGCCATCCGCTCATGCAGTCCGGCAACGTCGACATGCCGATGACGAAAGCCACCGTGCTGGCCACGCTGCCCTCGCCGCAGAATTCCTTCAAGATCGTCAACAGCACCGAGCCCGTCGGCGCGTTCGTGCAGGACCGCCGCGCCGGCATCATGGGCCGCTTCGATCGCCAGCCGCAGATGATCCCCGTGACCCTCACCTTCAGCGGCGTCTCGCATCCCAAGACAGTTCCACTACGAAGTGCTGAACAACGCCAAGATCACGCCCGCCGCGATGATGGCCACCGTCTTCAACGCCATCCAGGGCATGAACGAATACGGCGAGGACACGACGTACCGCCTGCAGGGCGACATCTCCGTGCTCGGCTATCCGCAACTCAACGTGCGCAACATGTACGCGCCGGCCGATGGCTCGACTCCCACGGCGTATGAGATCGCGCTCGCCATCGGCGAGCACTTCAGCCGCATCTTCGAAAACCCGTACGAGACGCCGAAGATCGAAGGCGTCGAGCTGAACTTCGATCTCGTGCCCGACCGCCGCTCGGCGCGCCTCGAAACCGCGCGCACCGACGTCACCGAAGCGCGGCCCGGCGACGAGATCACCATCGAGACGCTGCTCAAGCCCTATCGCGGCGAGAGCATCGTGCGCAACATCCCGGTCAAGATTCCCACCTCAACGCCGCGCGGCACGCTGCACATTCTGGTCAGCGACGGCGACACGCTCGACAAGATGCATCGCGTCACCGGCCCCATGACCCGCCACCTCGACCTCGGCTCGACCATCGCGCTGCTCAACAAGGAGCACGCCAACTCCGACGTCTACGTCTCGCTGCTGGAGAACAACCCGCAAGCCATGGTCGAGGACAAGGTCATGCCCACGCTGCCGCTGTCGGTGATGAACGTGATGGACGGCATGCGCGGCACGCAGGACATGATCGTCGTCGGCGAGAGCGCGGTCGACGAAGCCGCCACGCCGGTCGACTACGTCGTCACCGGCTCCCAGGTCATCACGCTGAATATCAAGTAACGCTTTTCGCCATTCGCTTTTCGCTCTTCGCCAGACGGGTAGAGCGGGCCTTCAGGCCCGCGTCCGGCGCACGCTTTGAAAGGGCGCACCTTTAGGTGCGGCGCTCGGGTGCCCCACTCATTCGCGATTTCGAATGAGTGGGTCTTCGGGTAGAGCCGGGGGTAGAGCCGGGGTTTTTTTGTGGGTCGATCTGGAGGGTAGCGCGCGACTTCAAGCCCGCGTCCCCGCGCAATTTGCATTGTGGTTTTGAAGGGGCGCAGCTTTAGCTGCGCCGCCACCCCCTTCTTATTGATCTGTCATCCCGAGCGGAGCCGCGCAGCGGCGGAGTCGAGGGATCTGCGGTTCTCCCGCACGCGAAGGATTGTGTCCCACTGAATCGACAATTCTGTTGGCAGAGACCCAGCCCGAAGGGCGGCACAATCGTAGCCCACGACGTGAGTCGTGGGTATGCGAATCATGAAAGGGATTCAGCCGGCTTCAGCCTGGTGCCCCAGGTTCGCCCTTCTATTGGGCTAACCTGGGAGTCGCGCAGGGCTATAATCTGCCGTGCCTTCGGCACTGTGTCCATGCTGGCGCGACAGGCATTGCGATTACCAGCATCCGACAACTGATCCGACGCGGCGGAGACAACCGACCCGCCACGGCGGGCTTCGGGGCGGTTACCGTGGCGACTAGCTGCTAGGCTCGCTTCGCTCGCGGGGCGGCGCTGCGCGCGAGGTAGTGCTGATCAAGGGCCTGGCGCAGCAGCGTCTTGATCAGCGCCTGGCGGCTGATGTTCAGCTCGCGGGCGGCGCTGTCCAGTTCGCTTAACATGGGCGCGGTGAAATCGACATTCACTCGCTGGATGGGCGGCATCATGCGTCCCGCGTTGGTAAAGAAACGGGAGACGTTCTCGCCGCGGTCGGCGCTCCGGGCGATTGACTCGGCCGAAACGGGTTTGCTGGTGTCACGAGTTTTCTTCATATAGCTGTTGCTCCTCACGCGTGGCCTTCCACAAAGTGACGAGGCGGTAGTATTCGCCGGCTTCATCGCTCCTGATTTCATAGATGAGCGTGTACAGGCGGTCTCCCACCCATCCGATTGCGCGGTACTGCGATGGCAGGTCCGAGCGCTGATCGAGATAGTACGGATGCTCGAAGATCTCCTGCGCCTCCTCAAAGCCGATGCCGCGCTTCCGGTTCTGCCGCAAAGCGCGGCTCTTGCGAGCGTCGAAGCCAAAGCGCATCAGTATAACTGTTATACCACGGGTTCTCGGGCCCATCCTGTCGCCAAATGAAGGCGACAAGGATGGGGCACCCACAATGTCTAACCACGGGCCTCTGATTCCTGACAACCGACAACTGATTACCAAAGACCCCCTACTTTCGTAATCTTGACGGCATTCCACGACGCGGTAGGCTGATAGGTTAGGCGAGATCTGCCCAACCGCCTCCGGAGGATTTCCGGGTGGGCGAGAGGTCTTTGAAAAATAGAGGTCAGAGGTCGAGGTCAGAGTCAGGGGATCAGAGCGGAAATTGCCGCAGTTGGCCTGTAAGTCACAGCTGCGCAATTGTTTGACTGAGATTCCAGCAACTCCTTTGTTATCTGTATTTTGGTTTAAACTGCTTAGAATCAGCGGCAAAATGACGGGGGGGAGGGGGTACGGCACGGCACCAGGGAACAGGAAAGCAGGTCCCTCGACTCCGCTTCGCTCCGCTCCGGATGACAACCGTCTGGGGAAGCACGTGGACGCGGGGCTAAAACCCGCTCTACCTCCCGGATCGTCGCAGGACGCTGGCCTGAAGGCCAGCTCTACCCACCCGCCGTTCCTGCAAGGCCGAGCTCGGCCGCGATGGTCTTCATCGCCTCGATGCAAAACGCTGATGTGCTCGTCGAGGTCGATGCCGAGGTCGGCGGCGCCATTAATGATGTCGTCGCGGCTGACCGAGCGCGCGAAGGCTTTGTCCTTCATCCGCTTGCGCACCGAGCGGGCGTCCACTTCGGCCAGCGACTTGTTGGGCTTGACCAGCGCGGTTGCGGTGATGAATCCCGCCAGCTCGTCGCAGGCGAACAGCGCCTTCTCCATCGGCGACTCGCGCTTCACGCCGGAGTAGTCGGCGTGCGAGAGGATGGCGCGGCGCAGCTCGTCGGGCCAGCCGCGTTCCTTCAGGATCTCGCTGCCCTTGAAAGGATGCTCTTCGGCGCTGGGATAGCGCTCGTAGTCGAAGTCGTGCAGCAGGCCGGTGAGCGCCCACTGCTCCTCGTCGCCGCCAAGCTTGCGGGCATAGGCGCGCATGCAGGCTTCGACCGCCAGCGCGTGCTTGCGCAAACTTTCTGACTGGGTGAACTCAGTTAGTAAACACCACGCATCGGCGCGGTTCATAATGAGATTCTCCTGTAACGATGCGGGTTCCGGCGATACTTGACAATCGCGAGCCAGAGTAAGGTTGCCGCGAGTTTGCGGCCGCGTTTTCCACTGCAGCGATTACTTGACTGTAGCAGAGGAATCGCGCAGAGTACGACGTAAGCAGTTGGGTGCCCGCTCTGGCACTCCCAACCTAGCATGGCTACGACTCTCGCGCCCGTGGAGAACCGGGAAGTGGTGAGATGCGACGATTGCCATCTTGTCCAGTTCAAAACCACCAACAATCTTTGCCGTCGGTGCCGCGCGTCACTGGATGAGGATGAGCCGGAGCCAATCCTCACACCTGCTGGCGCCGCTGATGCAAGTCGACGAAGGCGATCGCTCGGAGATTCAGGTTGCGAAGGCGATCCGCAGTTTGCGCCAGCGCAGCGGCCTGAGCCAGCGGCAACTGGCGATGCGCATGGGCGTGCCGCGCACGTACGTCTCGAAGATCGAGAACGAGAAGGCGACGCCGACGCTGTCGTCGCTGGAGCGGCTTGGCGCGGGCGCTGGAGGTCAGCGTGCCCGACCTGCTGCGCGAGTGCGGGCCGTCGCGCGAGGACGATATTCGCCAGATGATGACGGACCCGTTCATCGTCGAGCTGATGGAGTTCACCTCGCAAGCTGAACACGATGCAGCTGTCGAGCGTGCTGGCGCAGGTGCGCGACATGGTCACGCATCCGCGGCGCGGCGCGTGATGAGTTTGGGGATTCGTGACGGAACTGCCCCGCCCTAGCCCAACAAAAGGCTAGAACGGGGCACCCACGGTCT
The DNA here is from genome assembly GCA_963747045.1 of uncultured Acidobacteriaceae bacterium. Classification (GTDB taxonomy): domain Bacteria; phylum Acidobacteriota; class Terriglobia; order Terriglobales; family Acidobacteriaceae; genus Bog-257. The sequence goes on from CAVVDN010000014.1 coordinate 157,289, forward strand.
GATATTTCTTTGATAACTGAGGAGTGAGCTCTGAGCGCAGTTACGCTGTCGCGGGTTTTCGCTTCGCCCACGCGCCCACACCAGCGCCAGCAGCGTCAGTATCGCGATGATGCCTTGCGAGATCACGCAGTAGAGGCAGTAGACCTCGAGCACGTGCGCCTCGATGTGCGTGAGGTAAAGCGTGAAGCCGAGCGCGACCAGCACCGGAGCAGCAGCACACCGCGTTGACGCGGAGAAATGCCAGAGCGGCGATCAGCAGTATATCCTGCGATGCCGATCGCCGCGACGGGCACGCCGTAGATCACGGCATAAGGACTGTGATTCACCACGCCGCAGTCCCACTTGTCGTTGATGCTGCACGGCTCTTTGCCGGGATCGTCGTAATGGACTTTGAGCGCAAGGGAGGAAACGACGATGCCGAGAATGGCGAACACGATGATCGCAATGCGCACAGACTTCTCCGTCGGACGCCTGAAATGATACTTCAATTGTAATAGGGCGGAGGTTGCGCTGCCGCGTCGAGTCGCGTGATTGGCGCGCCGCGCGGCTTCGCAGCGCAGTTGCAACCGCATCACAAGACAGTGTGATGTAGTACAATCCTCGTGCTTATGCGCCGGGCGCTTGCCAGTCTGTTGCTTGCGATTTGGGTCGCAGGTGTCTGTGCTCCGCTGTTGCAGGCGCAATCCAATCTTCCGGCCTGTTGCCGGGCTGATGGTAAGCACCACTGCGCGCTACATTCTTCGGGCGACGGATTTCATGCTGCGCCCTGCTCCATTTACCGACATTCGACGGCGCTGAACTCTTCCTCCGTCACCGCCTTGGGAGTCCGGCGCGATTCGCGTTCATCGATTTGCGTTGGCAAGCCTCGCCGGTTCTGCGTTCGCCCGACATCGCCCGCGTCCGAGCCGGTGATGTCCAGAAGCGCGGTCCTCCTCTCGCCTGATCTTCGCCTTCTCACTGTAACCGGAAATCCGCAATGCGCTCGCCAGACAGCGCAGTGACACTGTAGCTCCGCACCAAAGCGTATTGTCCGCTGATTCCGAAACGAGAAAGAAACGATCCGCAACCTTGCGGCCGACGTGAGTGTGATAAACCGTTCGCCGGTTGCTAAGCGAGGACAGGATGAGTTCGCTTACTACGAACACTGACGGCTTTGCCGAGCCGGGCTGATACTTGCTCTCACTGGACGGCCTTTCTGCACGCCGTATGTGTCGGCCACCATTTTCGGTTCGGTTCGTGGCGTGGTTCACGACCCGCAGCATCGTCCCATCAGCGCTGCGCGAGTCATCTTGAAGGCGCAAACCTCCGATTGGACGCAGTCGCGAGGAATCCAACGACAACGGCGAATTTGAATTCCAATCGGTTCCGATTGGCACCTACACGGTCACGGCCTCGTCGAAGGGTTTCCTGCAAACGCAACAGGACGTCATTGTTCAATCCGACACCAGTCCGGTGCTGCACTTCCAGTTGGCGATCGCCGGCGCCAAAGAAAACGTCGTGGTTTCGGGAACTCCCGTTGAGCCGACGATGGACACGGTGACACCTACCACGTTGCTGAACCGGGAAGACATTCAGCAAACTCCCGGTGCAAGTCTCACCAACAGCCTGGAGATGATCACCGACTACACGCCCGCGGCCTACGTGACACACGACCAGCTCCATATCATGGGAGGTCATCAAGTGACATGGCTGATCGACGGCGTTCCCATTCCTAATACCAACATCGCCACGAACTTGGGTCCGCAGATCAATCCCAAGGACATCGACTACCTGGAGATAATGAACGGCGGTTACGATTCGAGCTACGGCGATCGCACTTACGGAGAGTTCAACATCGCACCGCGGACCGGCTTCGAACGCAACCGCGAGTGCGATCTCGTCATGACGTACGGGAACTTCTACTCGACGGACGACCAGCTCAGTTGCGGAGATCACACGCAGCGGTTTGCCTGGTATGCCAGCTTGGATGGCAACCGCAGCAACCTGGGATTGCAGCCGCCGATTCCGCAGATCTATCACGATGTGCAGAACGGCTACGGCGGATTTGCATCGTTCATCTACAACAGGGATTCAGCAAACCAGTTCCGCGTGGTTACATCTTTGCGTCAGGATTACTACCAGATCCCGGTTGATCCAGACCCCAACTCAGTCGGCAATCAAATCCTGGAAGCGTCGGGCGAGATTCCGAGCTACGGTCTGCGTGACTCCGAACGCGAGCCCGACGCCTACGCGATCTTCTCGTGGGTTCACACCTTCAATCCCAACACGCTACTCACGATTTCGCCTTTCTACCACTACAACGCAGCCGACTACACCGGCGGGCCCAATGACTATCCCGTGATCTCGACTGTCAACCAGGCCGCTAACTACGCGGGCATGCAGGCGACGGTCAATTACACCTTCTGGAGGAACAGTCTGGAAGCCGGAATCTACGGATTTTTCCAGCACCAGCACAATTACTTCTTCAACCAGTTCACCGACGGGACGCAGAACTTTCCGCCGTCATCGATCAGTGTGAATGGAGGAGTTGCCGCCGAGTTCCTCAACGACCGCTTCAATGTAAACCGTTGGCTGACCATCATCTTGGGCATAAGAGTAACGCAGTTCAACGCTACCTTCTCGGAGCATGAGGCAGACCCACGGCTGGGCGCAGCGATACGAATCCCGCGTCTGAACTGGGTACTGCGCGGCTTCTATGGTCACTACTATCAGCCGCCGCCGCTGGTGACGGCTACGGGCCCTCTTCAGGGCTATGCCAACAGCCAGGACTTTTCCTTCGCGCCACTCCGCGGCGAACGTGACAAGCAATGGATCGCCAGCGTGATTATTCCCTATCGCGGCTGGAACCTGGAAGTCGACAATTACCAAACCACGGCGACCAACTGGCTGGACCACAACAATATTGGCGAATCGAACTTGTTTTGGCCCATCACCTGGGCAGGGGCGCTCATTCAAGGATGGGACCTCACTTTGCGATCGCCATTGATCGCGCATAGGTTCCAGGGGCACTTTGTCTATGCCAACCAGATCGCGCAGGCAACGTCACCGATCACCGGTGGATTGATCTGCCCCGACCCAAACGATATGAGCTGCCCGCTCTTTATACCGCCGGGGCTTTCGCCGGTGGACCACGATCAGAGAAACACGCTTGAATTTAGGGGGCAACACGAGCCTTCCGTGGCGAAGCTACGCTTCGGTGAATATGTACTACGGGTCGGGTTTCACCAACGGCCTATACGGGACGCCTCTGGCGCAGTATCCCGGGCCATATTTGCCGGCCCACACCACGGTTGATCTTTCGGTGGGCAAGAGCTTTGCCGAGGGCAAGTACGCGGCTTCCGTGACGGCGTTGAACGTGGGCGACGTGCGGGTGCAGTTGGACAACAGCCTGACCTTTGGCGGATTTCACTGGAACGAGCCGCGAACGGTTTATGGCGAATTCCGCTGGCGATTCAATTATTAAGTTCTGCGATTGACGACGATGCTATGCATGGGCAGAACCGGATTGCCGACCATTCACTCGATTGAAGCAGGCGAGGCGGCAGATGCTTGTGCAATATGAAGCTTGCCTGCCATTCTTACCAGTGCGGCCAGAGAATCTGCTTTCATCTTCTGCATCACCTGCCCACGATGTGCCTTTACCGTGATCTCGCTAATGCCGAGTTCCCCGCCAACCTGTTTGTTCAAGAGGCCGGAAACGACCAACGCCATAACCTGCCGTTCGCGGGGCGTAAGCGAGTCGTACCGCTCCCGGAGTTTCTGCATCTCCGTGTCATGGGAGAGAGCGAGGCGACTCCGTTCAAGGGCTTGGCGGACGGCGGTCAACAAAACCTCGTCATTGAAAGGTTTCGTCAGGAATTCGACAGCCCCCGCCTTCATGGCCTGCACTGATTTCGGTACATCACCGTAACCCGTAATGAAGATGATCGGCAGATCTGTCCGTTCCGCCGCAATCCGCTTCTGCAACTGGAGGCCGTCGAGTCCGGGAAGAGAGAGGTCGAGTATGAGACAGCTGGGAACAAGCGCTCGTGGTCGATCGAGAAATTCACCGGCGGAGGCGAACGTTTCCGGCTGCCAGCCTTGGGTGTGAACCAGCAGTTCCAGAGACTCGCGCACAGAGATGTCGTCATCAACGATGAACACGATGGGCTTGGCAGGGGACGTTGGTAATGCTCTCATTTCGTTGCCAGTTTTGCACGCTGAATTCATCGTATTCCCTGGAGACTGAGATGTGAAACCTTCAAGTGGCCTGCATCGCCGTCTCGATAGCGGCAAGCAGAGCAGCGTCACTGAACGGCTTCAGCAGAAACCCCGCTGCGCCCTGCTTGATCACTCGAATTCGAAGAGCATCGTCCCTTTGACCAGTGATGAACACGACGGGGATCCTATATCCGCGACGCTTCAGCTCCTGGTAGAGCTCCGGTCCACTCATGCCGGGCATCGCGATGTCGAGAATCAGACATTGGGTTTCATTGACACCATCGGACGAGAGAAACTCTTCCCCTGACGAAAACACTCGGGCCGCAAAGCCGAATTCTCTTAGCAGGTCAGGCAACGACTCGCGTACCGACTCGTCGTCATCAACAACGGATAGAAGCGGTCGTTTGTTCCCGCCCCCGCCCTTCAGGGACTCCATCACGAAACAATGCGACATTCCATAAGGAACGTCCATTGTACTTTGGTATTGCTTCTGCTCCGAACATGAGTAGTGGGCCTGGCTATGCCGCGTCGGTCGATGGCTCACTCCGGCTGGTATGAGTTTGGGCGTCAGCCAAAACCTTGAGGGTACAAGGAATGACAAAGGAAAATGTCGCTCCGGGACCGTCATTCGGTGTGGCCCAGAGACGTCCCTGGTGGGCCTCAATAATGGAGCGGCTGATGAAGAGTCCGATTCCCATACCGTCGGTTTTACTTGTATAAAACGGTTCGAAGATCTTGTCGGCGGTTTCAGGAGTGAACCCGACTCCGGAATCTTTCACGCTTAGTCGGGCCTGATTTCCCGAAACCCGTTCCGAACGGATGAGAACCTCGCGCGGGCGATCGTCAATTGTGCTCATCGCGTCGGCGGCATTTCGAAGCAGGTTCAGGATGACTTGCTGAAGCTGGATGCGGTCCCCGACGACCGGCGGGAGGTCATCGGCCAGCTCATACCGCAGCGTCACACCGCTTTGCTGAAGCTCACTCAACGACAATGCCGTCACCTCTCGAGTCGCGTCGTTCAGGTCCATCGATTCAAGCGACGGTTCCTTCTTGCTGTAGAGGCTCCGCAATCGTGTGATTACGTCAGAGACCCGGTTGCCATCACGAAGCGTGCGCCGGACCGTTTCCAAGGCGCCATCGATATTTGGGCGATCAGCGGAAAGCATCCGCAAGCAGGTGCTGGCATTGGTAACGATCCCCGAGAGAGGCTGGTTGATTTCGTGCGCGACGGACGCGGTCAGCACTCCCAGGCTTGTGATGCTTGCCACCTTGGCGAGTTCTGATCTTGCCCTCGCCAGAGCTTCCTCCGACAGTTTTCGTTGGGTTACATCTTCGGAGATCGCCATCAGGAATCGCGGCACTCGCTCGGTGCCCGGCACGACGGAGACGTTGTTGCGCACCCAAACCGGTCGCCCATCCTTACGGCGGTACTGCTTCTCGATTTGAAATTGCTGGCGCTTTCCGTCGAGCAGTTCGCCGATCAGCGTCCGACTCTCTTCGACACTCTCTTCGTGCGTGACGTCGAGGAAAGTAAGTTGCTGCAATTCCTCCTCGGTGTAACCCAGCATCCGCTGGTAGACAAGATTGGTGGCGATGAAGCGGCCGCTCAGGTCTGTGAGGGCAACGCCCACGGCGGAGTTCTCAAAAACAGATCGCCACCGTTCCTCGCTGCGCAGCACTTGCGCATGAGCCGCACGTAAAGCGTCTTCACTTTTCTTGCGCTCCGTGATGTCGCGAAGGTGGCCTGTAAAGGCCGGGAGGCCATCTTGCGGAATGCGGGTGATCGTGAGCTCGACAGGGAATTCTCTCCCGTCGGCGCAGAGTGCAGCCATCTCCAGTCGCCGGCCCAATACTCTCGAGTCGCCCGTAGCCAGGTAGCGGGCGAACCCCGTACGGTGTTTCTCGCGGAGCGAGGGCGGAATGATGACATCGGCAAGACGCCTGCCCAACACATCAGTTCGGCGGTGACCGAAGGTTTGTTCTGCCGCTGGGTTGAATTCAGTAATTCGCCCTTCGTGGTCAATGGCTATGACGCAATCGGGTGAGGAGTCCAGAATCGCCGCTTTGTGCGCTTCGCTACGCTGCAGTTCCCTCTCTTCGTGGCGAAGCTTTTCTTCCGCCAGCTTTCGCTCAACAATTTCTCTCCGCAAGCCTTCGTTGGCAGTAGCAAGCTCTGCGGTCCGCTCCGCGACTCGCCGATCGAGCTCGTGAGCGATCCGTCTCTGTTCGGCCAGCAGTCTTGCGTCGTGGAGCCCGATGGATGCCTGATTCGCCGCTACGGTCAGAAGAAGGTTGTCAGTTTGCCCAGGAAAATCGGGCCGAGCCGAACCTACCACGATCAAGCCACTCTCACCGTGTATGCCCAGTGGTACGGGGAAGATTGAAATGTCTTCGTCGCCGAATCGATGCCGGATCGGCGGTGGCGGCTTCTGTCCATTGACTCCGAACCATCCATCGAGCGCCCGGGTGATGTCTTGCGGAGCAATTCTCAGTTTGCACGAGTCAGAGACCCGGAGGATCTGCAGCAACCGGGCGTCGATCGGGTCTCTCAATCGTGCACAGATAAAGTCCAGATTCAGCATGCGGAGCAGCGCATCAAGCAGGATCTGGACGATCTGCGCGGGCTCGTTGCCGGTCCAGATGGCGGGCAGCGCCAGCAGGCTGACCAGATCATTAATGCAGCGCTGAAGGCGCTTGACTTCTTGATCCGAATCTTCGACCTGCGCGTTCATGTCAGGCCGCGGCGGAGGAATTGCTCCGATGGGCACGACGTTGACGAAATTCACTCAAGAATTCGTCCGGGGAGACAAAGAAGGGATTCTGTTGCAGGATGCCGCCGATGATGACCATGGGATGGGTGCGCATGATGTCCATCACCGCGTCACCCCCGAATTTGCCGAGATGGTAGGTGCAGATGACGGCATCGTCGTGGCGGCGCCACACCTCGTTCACACGCGACTCGAACTCAATGACATCGTCGACATGCGACCCATCCTCGACGGCCCAGTCCATACGACAACAAATGCGGCTCAGTGGAAAGGCTCCCTTGGCGTTGTCGCTGGCCAGTTTCTCGAAGGCCGCTATCATGCGATCCGGATCGAAATGGCCATCTGGAAGGTAGACGTCAGTGTTGATGCGAAGCTCCAGTTGTCCGCTCTGCTGCGCGATGGCCGGATCAATGCCAGCCTGGTTCAATCGTTGCAGGTGACTCTGACGCTGATTGGGATTCACGACGTGAATTGCCTTGTGGCCGCACCGGAAACCATCTTTTATGAAGGGGAGCAAAACCCGATACTCTTCCTCGTCGTTATGGAAGAAGGCGCAGACGTGACGAGTGTCGTCAAGCAACGACCCGGCAAAAGGAATTGGAGCAGAGGCCCTTTTCATGGCGTGTCCCCCATTTGGATGTCGAGTAGCGCCCCTGTTGGCATACAAGGATGCACGATCCTGACGGCAATGTCCAACCGATACTTTGGTATCCGTCGATACGTTTGTCCAATAGAACGAGATCCCCGCGCGATGTCTAATGGCCGCTGAAACGTAGCTTCGCCTAATCGACAATTGATGGAGGCCGCAAAATGAACGATCGTGAATCGCTGTCCGATTCAAGCTACGAAAATCAGACACATCTGGCAGAGCGCGAACTCTCCGCTTTTATCGGCGCGGTGACGAAATTGTTTGGTCCAGAGCAGGCCGGGGCTTCGACGGAGGATTGGCTCGAGGAGGCGGACCTCATGGGTAGCTTGCCACGGTCAACCGCCAAGAATTGGCGTGCGGTTACGATCGCGGCCTCGGCCCGATTGGCAAGCCGGATCGATGCAGCAGAGTATCGTCAGAAATCTCGGAACCGATGTGCGAACGTCTTCTAGTCGCGCCGACCTTGTGAACTAGGACCCCTAATCTCCATTCCCGTTGGGCGGATAACAACTCTGCCGGCGGTCCGCACGCTGAAGCTTTTTCACGTGGATCTAGTAAGTTGCCGCACGCAGTGAGCGAGCATTTCAGCGACAAACGAATCGCCTCTCTCTGTATTCAACATTGCGTCAAACAGGTGGATCTCAGGCCAGTTCAACTTCAAGTATCTCTTGACGAAAGCGGCGCGATCTCGATCTATCGTGTCTACGTCCGTTATTGCCTGTTCCTGGGGCGTTCCAGCAATGATCAGTCTGTGGATCTTGGAGTTGCGGGAAGCGTAGAGGAACGCCCGAAAAACATCCTTGCGATTGCGAAGAAAGTATTGCGAGCCCCGGCCAACAATCACGCAGGGGCCGCCGGAGAGTGCGTGATTGACCGCCTGCTCGGAGACAATGGCGATTCGGCGCGCATCCAGCAGTTCCAGCCGATCGGTTGGTGGCAGGGCTCCCTCGAAGGCTCCACGAAGAAAAGACTTGAAGACGCGATAAACCGCAGGATCATTTTTCCATTCCCGCTGCTCGACCGCTTGCGGCGTACTGTGGGTCAGCCGCGCGATCTCCTGCGTCAGTTCGTGGTCCCACAGCTTCCAACCCAGAAGTGCGGCCAGCTTGGCAGCAATCTCCGAACCGCCACAGCCAAATTCACGTTCGATCGATACGGCTTGAATCATCATGACATTACCTAACCCGCCGCAACCTGGCCGCCCGCGCCTGGATCATTCTTCTTCAGGAAAAATGCAAGTACGAACATCAGGGAGCAGAGAGCGCCCAAGGTCCAAAAGATGTCCATATAGGACAGTGCGCCACCTTGCCGATGGACCAATTCATAGAACCTTGCGATCGCCTGGTTGTGGGCGTCCGCGGCCCGAAGCCCAGAGTGGGCGATTTTTGCGCTCAGTGCATGAAGTGCCGAACGATAGGCAGAGGAACCAGGAATCAAGTGGCCAACGAGGATTTGCTGGTGATATTGAGCCCGCCGGGCAATCATGGTGGTCACGACGGAAGTTCCGATACTGCCCCCGATATTGCGCATGAAATTGATGATGCCGGAGACGCTATTGCCTTTCTCCTCTGGAACACCGATGTAACCTGCTGCCGTAATGGGGACAAATAGAAATCCAATTCCTACAACCTGGGCGACGCGTAGCCACATCGCAAAGCGGAAGCTGATGAACAAATCAATCTTGTGCGCGCAATAGAATAGTCCGATGGCAAGGCACAGCCATCCCGTCGCGATCAGCCATCTGGCTTGAACCTTTGATGTAAGCCGGCCGACAATAGGCATCATCACCAGCAGGACAAGTCCGCCGCCGGACAGGACGAGACCTGCCAGCTCTGCCGTGTAACCCATAAGCGTCTGCAGAAATTCTGGGATCAGAACCAGGGTACTGAAGAGCATGAAGCCCATCATGAACATCATTAGGTTCGCCGCCGCGAAGTTGAAGCTCTTGAACATGCGGACATCGATGATCGGCTCTTTGCGGAACCATTCCCAGATGACCAGCGAGATAAGGCAAACCGTTGCGGTTATTACCAGGGTCGTGATGAAGTGCGAGCCGAACCAATCGTCTTCCTGCCCCTTGTCCAGAAGCACCTGCAGCGAACCGACTCCCAGCGTCAGCAGGGATATTCCGATATAGTCCACCCGGATACCCCCACGCCTGAAGTGACGGAGGAACGGTGGATCTTCGACCAGAGCGTGAGTCAAATAAAGAGCGAGGAGGACCACGGGAAGCGTGATGAAAAATATCCAGCGCCAGGAGTAGTTGTCAGTAATCCATCCTCCGAGCATAGGCCCAACGGTAGGAGCGAGGACCGCAGTAATGCCATAGACGGCAAACGCCTGGCCGCGCTGCTCTGGAGGAAACGTATCGTTGAGAATGGCTTGCGCCATCGGTTGCAGTCCACCACCGCCGACGCCTTGCACCGCGCGAAAAAACAGCAATAGCGGCAGACTAGGCGCCAGGCCGCAAAGCAATGAACTCGCCGTGAAAATAGCAAGCGACATCATGAAATACCGCTTGCGGCCAATTACTTCCGCCAGCCATCCGCTGATGGGTAGCACGATCGCGTTCGCGGCGAGGTACGAGGTGAGTACCCAAGTGCTGTCGTCGTAGCTGGCTCCCAGGCCTCCGGCGATGTAAGGCAACGCAACGTTGGCAACGCTCGTGTCCAGGACTTCGATAAACGCTGCCATCGACACGGTGGCGGCAATCGCCCAAGGATTTACCTTTGGGCGCCAGATGACCTGTTCCGATGGAAGCGTCAGCGCTGCGGTGCTCATCGCAAGTAAACTTTGGCCTCGACATTCATCCCGGGGCGAAGCTGATGGTCACGGTTCTCCCCCGGCTCCAGCACAATCTTGACCGGCACGCGCTGAACGATCTTCACGTAATTGCCGGTTGCGTTTTCCGGTGGCAGCAAGCTGAAGATGGGTCCCGTTCCCCCTGCAATGCTGTCCACATGACCGTGGTACGTGCGGCCGTTCGAGTCGAGGACAATTTGTGCTTTCTGTCCCACGCTCATGTGCTTGAGTTGCGTCTCTTTGAAGTTTGCCGTGATCCACACTTGATCCAGCGGAACCACGGTAAGCATTTGTTCGCCGGGGTCGACATTCAATCCCACCACCACACTCTTCGTCACCTCACCACTGACCGGCGCTAGTATCTTCGTGTATCCCAGGTTGAGTTCGGCCTGGGCGAGCTCCGCCCTTTTCTGTCCTACATCGGCTGCGGCTGAGAGCGCGCGTGCGTGCGTCGACGCTACCCGCTGCGGCCCAGCCCGGGCGGATTCATTGCGCGCGATCGCTTCGATGAGCCGGCTGCGCGCCTGCGCGACATTTTGTTCGGCAGCCGCTTCGTCCGCCTTGGCGGCGGTTACAGCAGCGGTGTCCGTTTGAGCTGCGGCTACCGCGTAGTCGTACGTTTGTTTCGGTACTTCGTCTTTCGCCAGCAGAAGGTGGTAACGCTGGACGTCGTCCTGCGCCTTCACATTTTGCGCCTCGGCTTCCTGGATGCGTGCCTGTGCGGCAGCAACTTGTTTTTCGCCGGCAGCGATTGCGGCCTTGGCGTTTTCGATGTCCGACGATGTGAACTTCAGCTGGCTGGCAGTGTCCACCGAGCTAATGGGCACATCGATGTTGAGGGCACGAGCGGAAGCCTCTGCGGTTTCAAGGTCCGCTTGTGCTTTGGCCACAGCGACTTCATAGTCTTTTGGGTCGATCTCTACGAGGGTGGCGCCTTCCTGCACATACTGGTTGTCTCCCACGTGCACCGCTTGCACGTAGCCGGAGATGCGTGCGCTCACCGGATAGAGATGAACATCGACTTGCGCATCGTCGGTGGTCTCAAAACCGGAGAAATAGACCCACAGAAGGACGCCACCGACCAGAACCACCACCAGGGCAGCGCCGATAATCCATCGTTTGCGAGAACGCCGTCTGGGATAGACGACGGGCGGGGCTGTGGTTGGACGTTCAGTCGCGCTGTTGGGTGTCGAGGACGATGAACTTTCCGGACCTTTGGCCGTCTCCTGGTCGGGCATTTTATTGTCCTTTCAAATACAGAGCGTAGTTCGATTCCGCGAAACCGATGGCACGCGCCAGGGAGATTTTTGCTGTGTTATAGCGGTACAGGCTGGCGATATACGCGTCGTTGGCGTCGGCGAGGGATTCCTGCGCCTGAACGACTTCGATATTGTCGGTGACTCCGGAGGCGAAGCGATCGCGTGATTGCTGCAGAGTCTCAGTAGCGAGCCGGACGGCATTCTTCTCAACAGAAACTTCCTGGGCGGTATCTTGCAAGTCAAGGAAAGCGTCACGAACCTCCTGGTCGATGCTGGCGCGGAGGTCTTCCAGTCGCTGCTTGGCCCTGGCCAGGAGGGAATCTGCGACAAGGTTATCTCCGTGAACCCTGCCTCCCAGAAAAATGGGGAATCGGAGCACCCCGGCTGCGTTCACTGTGCCATGGCTCGACGCTGGATTAGTTCCGATATCTCCGTAATCCACAAGGGCCGACAGTGCCGGGTAACGCTCGGCGGAAGCCGCCTTCTTTTGCAACTCAGCGGAACGGACTTGCTCGGTTAGGCTTTGAAAGTCGGCGCGAGAGGTGTACGCCTGCTGCAACGCCTCATCGAGGGTGGAGGTCGTGAGCGGCTGATAAGCGATCTCGGTGGTGATGTCGAACGTCTGACCTGCCGGAAGTCCAATTGCCCGCGCCAGAACCAACTTCTGCTTAGCGAGATTATTCCGCGCGACGATCAACCTCTGCTCGCGCGCCTGAAGCTCAACATCAGACCTCAGCACGTCAACCGCAGCTGCGAGTCCGGCCGCCTTCTGGTCCGTTGTCTGATTGAAGAGCACTTTCGCAGTGTCCCGCTGAGCTAAAGCGGACTCGACTTGCGACCGGTCGGCAATGACCAGCAAGTAATTTGATACAACCACAAGAACAATTAGTTCGCGGGCGTTCTTATAGCTGTACTGGGCCGATTTCACTTGCGCAGCGGAAGATCGCGCACGCTCAATCGACTCCCAGTTAAGGACCGATTGATCAAGATAAGCACGTGTGTCGAATACTCCGAAAGGCCCGAGGATGGCTGGATGGCCGGGAACAATGAGCCCTATGACCGCCTTCGTATCAACTTGGTGAACGCTGAAACTAGTAGCGGTGGTCACATTGGGCAGCAGCGCGCTCAGTGCCCGCCACCGTTCGCCGCGTGCCCCGGAGACTGCGTCGCTGGAAAGCAGCCCCCCAAGATTTTGCCGCAAACCACGAGCTACGGCGTCTTCCAGGGAAAGCGACAGAGGCGTTGGACTGGCTTTACCCGCGGGAACTCCTCCCAGGTAAGGACTCTGCAGCTGAAAGTCCGGGGTAGAGGTATCCCCATCAGCAAAGCTAGCGGTGCCGTATGTTCGCAGGCTCGTAACATTCGATTCCGACTGTGCGTAAAGCGAAGCTCCTGCGAACAGAGCAAGGCAGAGGGCGACCAGCATACTGCAAAACTTCGCACGATCAGCAGTCAAATTCTTCAAAGCCACGAAATTCACAGTGTCTTCTCAACCCGCTAGATTGAAAGACCGCGAGTAAGGCTGGTCGATAAGAGAATGAAACAAGGCATTCCCACCTCTCCCGGCCGATAATGGGTCTCACCCAGATCCGCTCGCCGCACCCGTCCGCACCCCCGCACACGATCTATTTCGGTATTCCGTAAGGACCGGGTGGGGCTCGGTCCCCGCGTTGGGTACACTGAAAGTGGGCGATGAGGACATGGCTATGACCTGAATTCCGAATTGCGCAAGCGCTGACCGACTTGATCGTGCGTTGTTAGCGCCATCGAGCGTTTCATGCTCATTCTCCTTTGCGCGGGTTTGTATAGTTCTTAATCAGATCGGGCCGTGGTGAGACGATCAGAACAGAAGAGGGAAGGTCAAACAATTAGACGATGGTATCGCCAATACCTTCGTATTACTCGTCACAAGTCACGCAACTGGGGGAACTCCACGATAGTTGGGTGCTGGCTTACTTGTTGACGCGGGTTGCAGAGGCTGGGACCCTTCTGGGTAATCCGAAGCAGTCGATACGAAAGTATGGGCGATACCATCGTCCAATTGCGCGGTCCTACTCTGTTCTGGCTGAATGGATGGAACTTTAACCACGTCTTGCTGGCAATAGCTTCTTGTCAAATTGAAAGCTCAAGATGAACGACCAACCAACGAACGAGCAATCTTCTGCAGTGCGAGACCAAGAGATCCGTGCGGCACTGGATCAGCATTGGGCGGCGTCCGATGCCAACGATTTTGAAACCGAGCACCTCATCTATCACGAGGATGCAGTGCTGGAATACCCGCAGTCAGGCGAGCGAACCCGCGGTCGACACAATATACAGGGCCAACGCGCCAGTCAGCCGAGCAAAAAGCGGTTTACTGTCCGACGAATCCTTGGCAGCGGTGATCTTTGGGTCACCGAACTCATCCTGACCTATGACAGCAAGCCGTTTTACACCGTGAGCATCATGGAGTTCAGGGGCAACAAGGTTGCTCGGGAAACGCAGTACTTTGCGGATCCATTCGTGGCTCCCGCATCGCGCGCGCAATGGGTCGAACGGATGGACACGTAACTCTAAGAGGTCACGGCACGTTCTCCGATGGAGGGACTAGAGATGGATTGGAATCGGTTGGTCCAGTTTGCGCTGCTGGGTAGCAGTAATTTGGAACAATATGCCATCCTGCTGGTACGCGTTTCGATCGGGCTGTTCTTCGCCATCTCCGGGGCAAACAAATTGTTTGTCGCCGGCAGCAGGCAGACTATGTACGAAACGCTGATTAAGGCCAAAGTCCCGCTTCCCCGCCTGACGACTTATTTCGTGTCGGCTGTCGAGTTGGTTGGCGGATCCTTGTTGATCGTGGGGTTGCTTTCGAGCCTGGCCTGCTTGGCTCTATTGGTCGATATGCTTGTCGCCATCCTGACGACCAAGCTATCCGTCATGCCGAAGGGACTTTCGCCTGTTAACTGGCTCGACGATTTCCTCTACCTTCCGGAAGTCCTGTACGTGCTCTTCTTTATCTGGCTGATCTGCTCGGGTCCGGGAAAGTGCAGTGTCGATTATTGGCTCGCAGGCAAGTTAGGGGGCTGATCGATGAAGCTACTTTTCGGTGCCTGTCCGGAATGCGCATTCTTCATCCAAACGGCTAAGCAGGAGAGCACTATCTTAGCCGCGCAGCAGATTTGAATCCATATCACACCCTTCGTCAAAGCAAAGGGGCGCGGAAGGAACAATTCGACGGTGGTATAGGCGATACTTTGTAGTTTTGGATAAGCAGGTATTACCGATATCTTCGTCCAATTGTTTCGTCACCACGCTTCTGGCTCAATGGCAAGTATGCGGCGAATTCGAAGTAATTCCGATACGCGGACGAGCTTGAATTTCCGCTCGAAAACTTAAAGAATGACGGAAATGTCTGGTTGACCGATAGAGCCGGAGGGCTCAAGGAGAAAATCATGGCAACTGCAACGATCACCACCCGCCCCCCTTTGCCTCCGTTCACACGCGAGAGCGCGATTCAAAAAGTCCGCCTGGCCGAAGACGCCTGGAACTCTCGCGACCCAGCGAAAGTCGCCCTGGCGTACGCCGTCGATTCACGGTGGAGAAACCGCTCGGAGTTCGTCAACGGACGCACCGACATCATTGCTTTCCTGAGCCGCAAGTGGGCCAAGGAGTTGGACTACCGGCTCATCAAAGAGCTGTGGGCGTTCACCGGCAATCGCATTGCGGTGCGCTTC
This sequence comes from uncultured Acidobacteriaceae bacterium, assembly GCA_963747045.1. Taxonomy (GTDB): domain Bacteria; phylum Acidobacteriota; class Terriglobia; order Terriglobales; family Acidobacteriaceae; genus Bog-257. Next base: position 172,680 of record CAVVDN010000014.1, read on the forward strand.
GCTTACGAGTGGCACGACGACTCAGGCCACTGGTATCGCTCCTATGGCAACGAGAACTGGGAGTTCAACGATGATGGATTAATGGCCCTTCGCTTTGCCTCAATCAACGATCTCCCCGTCGCGGAGCCGGATCGCAAATATCACTGGCCGCTCGGGCGTCGTCCCGACAACCATCCCGGATTAAGCGACTTGGGCCTCTAGCAGGCTGCTGAAAAACTGATGGGAACGCCCGGTCAGGGTAGTGCGGCGCTTTAGCGCGCGGCCACCAAGTAATTGTTTGATGGGCCTTCAGGGCCGGAGGTCCCCGGTGCGGCCCCAACATGTAGAGGTGGAGTCGCGGATTTGTCTGTGTGCAAGTTGATCGCGATCAGCGCGGCTCCGGGCTGCGCACAGCGTGCTCATTCCGCATCGGCCCTGTGATAGGATTCGACCACCTGCCCTAATAGTGATGCCGTGTCGCCGAGGCATATCCTCTTGGCTCGACTGCGGCGCTACTGCTGGACAAGCAACAAGCGCTTATGCGTCCTTCACAGATTCGCGTTTTCATTCTTGGCCTAGTGTGTTTAGCGTTCCTCGGTTGGGCCATCCCGACGGCCGCCAATTTCGTCATCGAGTACAACTGGTGGAAGGAGGTCGCGCAGGTCAATACCTGGTTCAGCATGCTGTGGTACAGCATTGCGCCCGCGGCGGTGGGCGCGGTGTGGCTTTCATTGCGCTTTACGTGGCGCATGCGCGCGGCCTGCACTTCGCCGGCATCCGTCAGCGGGATTACCCCCTCTACTCCCGACTGGTCCCGATTGCCCTGGCCCTGGTCGCGATTGTGTTCGCGTCGACCTCGATTGACTTCTGGACGGTCATGCGCTTTTTCGGCTCGCGTGGTATCGCGGCGCCGCCCGGGGCCTGGCAGGACCACGTCTTCTCGCACGCCTTGCCGTTTTACCTGTTCGATCTGCCTTTCTATTCGGACCTGCTGGGATTTGTGTTTGTCCTGGCGATCCTTTCCGCCCTGCTGTTCTGGGTCACGGCCCGCGGATGGCAGTTGTTCGAGCGGGTTCGCTATCGCCTGGTGACCGACGCGCGAACGAGAACCATTAATCTTCGGGAGTACCTGCGGTTGCCCGGCGCTACCACGCGTGCCGTTCGTCCGCGTCATTGCAGTGATTTTCTTGCTCGGCTTTGCCGCCTGGGTTTACCTGGGCAACTATGAGCTGCTGTTTAACTCCCATGCCTTCATGACCGGCGCCGATTTCGTGGATGAAAAGGTCACTCTTCCGCTGCGCTGGCTGCTCATTATTTCTGCCTTCGCGGCGCTGCCGCTGGTTTGGATGTCGAAATTCAAGCAGGCGATCGCCCTGGTTGTCGGCCTGTTTTGTCCTGCAATTGGCGCTGCCGGCCATCGTTCGCGCCGTCTACGTTCGCCCGAACGAAATCTCGATCGAACGGCCTTACATCGAGCGCCACATCGAGGCGACCACCGCCGCCTTCGGCCTCAATCGGAACGCCACGGAACAGCCCTTCACACCGTCCGGTCAGGGCGTGGTCGATCCGGTCCAGGACGCAACGCTGCTGGCGAATGTTCGGCTCTGGGACCTGCGCGCCTACAACGCGACCATCACGCAGATTCAGGCGCTACGTCCCTACTACACTTTTCCCGACACCGACGTTGATCGCTACTTCATCAACGGCCGCATCAAGCAGGTGCTGCTGTCGCCGCGCGAAATCGATGTCAGCCAGTTGTCCGCCGAGGCCAGCGAGAGCTGGATCAATCCTCATTTCATTTATACCCACGGCTTTGGCGTGGTGGTCGCAGAGGTCAACAAGATCACGCCCGACGGCCTGCCCGTCCTGCTGATCAAGAACGCTCCTCCGGAGATCAAGTCGCCTGGCGTTTCAGCTCTCACCGGCCGGAGATTTACTTTGGCGAGAAGACCCAGGACCCGGTTTTTGTTCACACCGCCCGCGAAGAGTTCGATTATCCCTCCGGCGATCAGAACAAGTATTCGACCTATCAGGGCACGGGCGGCTTTCCGGTCGGCTCGTTTCCTCTGAAGCTTGCCGCCGCGATCTCCCAGGGCGAGCCGAACATTGTTTTCACCGGCTATCTGACCGGCCAAAGCCGCATGATGATCTATCGCAAGGTGCAGGCGAGATTGGCGCATCTGGCCGGTTTCTTGCACTGGGACCAGGACCCCTACCTGGTGATTACCGATGACGGCAGGCTGGTTTGGATGGTGGACGGCTACACAACTTCTCTCTCCCATCCGTATTCGGCAGCACTTCCGGTGGCCGGAATTGAGGAAGGCGCAAATTACATTCGCAATGCAGTGAAAGCTACGGTGGATGCCTACACGGGGAAGATGTCGCTATATGTCTTCGATCCCAGCGACCCCATCATTCAGGCTTACCAGAAGCTGTTCCCGAAGTTATTCCGGCCCGCGTCAGAAATGCCCGCCGATCTTCGCCGGCACGCCCGCTATCCCGAAGCTCTTTTCGGACGCAGGCCGAGGCGTACCGCATCTTTCATATGCGCGATCCTCAGGTGTTCTACAACAAGGAAGACATCTGGGAGATCGCGCGCGACCTGTTCGGCCAGTCGGGACAGCCGGAACCGGTGGCGCCAACTTATGTCGTGGCTACGTTGCCGGGCGAGAAAGAGCCCGAGTACCTGCTGATTCTGCCATTCACTCCGCGCGGCAAGGACAATTTGATCGGATGGATGGCCGCTCGATGCGATGGCGACCAACTGGGGAAGCTGGTCTTCTATCAGCTTCCCAAGCAGCAATTGATGTACGGTCCCATGCAAATTGAATCGCGCATCGACCAGGACCAGAACATCTCCAAGGACCTCACGCTGTGGAACCAGCAGGGCTCGCGCGTGCTGCGCGGAAACATTATTGCTCTGCCGGTGACTGGCGGATTCCTCTATCTGGAGTCCATTTACATTCAGGCCACCGAAGCCCGAATGCCGCAGCTCAAGAAGGTCGTGCTGGCGATGGGCGACCGCCTGATTTATCGGGACACCTTCGACGAGGCCCTCGCCGACCTGACGGCTGCACCAGCACCGGCGGCCGTCGCTCCCGCTCCAACCCCGCCGCGGCGGCAACCGAGAAGAATCCTGCCCTCGCTGGCTGAGCAGCTCCACCATCTTCGGGAGCAAGCCGAACAACTGGCCCAGGAACTCGAGAAGCTGGAGAAGGAAACAGTCAAGAAGTGATCCGTGACTCACGACGCCAGGGGTGGCGCTAGTTCATCGGCGAAGAGCGTTGCTTCGGCAGCGGCGTCCGCACCGACTTGCGAGCTCCTCCGCCACGGCTCTCACCTTTGGCTGCGTCCAGCCGAGCCGCAAGTGCGTCGAACTCCGGCTTCGGCCCGCTCCAGCGCAGCTGCTCTACATCATCAAACAATTTGATGTCGGTGCGCAGTGTGGCTAGTGTGCGAAACAGAAGGGCCTGCTCGCGCTGTTGGCTCAGCGTAGCTGCCAGCGCACTCGCATTCGTCGCATTCACTCGCCAGTCCCGACAATCGATAGGAATAGATTCCAGATGCAGAAACTTCGCCAGGACCGCCGCTGAGGATTTAGCGCCCCAGCCCCGCAGTCCCGGGTAACCATCCGCTGCATCGCCCACGAGGGCCAGGTAGTCGGGGATGGACTGCGGCGTCACGCCGAACTTCTGCACAACACCCGCCTCGTCCAAGGTCACATTGGTTCGCCGACTCAGCTGCACGATGCGCGTCCCGGTTACACATTGCGCCAGGTCTTTATCGGGCGTGCAAATGATCACCTGCTTCACACGCTTGTTACGGCCAGCGGCCGAAGCTCCGGCCGCCAGCGCATCGTCAGCCTCAAACTCGATCATCGGCCATACAGCGATCCCCGCCACAGACAAAACTTCTTCCAGCAGGTGAAACTGCGCCAGCAGATCGGGGGGCACGCCGGCGCTGGTTTTATATCCCGCCCATAATTTGTTGCGGAAGGATTCGATGACATGATCGGTGGCCACGGCGATGTGCGTCGCGCCATTCCGGATCATCCCGAGCACGGACGCGAGCACGCCGCGCACGGCGCCCACCTCATGACCGTCTGCGTCTTTCGCGGAGGGCAGCGCATAGTAGTGGCGAAAGAGTTCGTAGGTGCCGTCAACCAGGTAAACGTTCACGATTGAGTTTACTTTTTGAATAACTTGCAATGATCCCCTGTCATTGGGATTTGCACATCCGAACCGAGTCCAAAGGTCTGATGGAACACGGGTCCGCTGGTCCGCCGGCGCCGAGCGCAGGCGGAATTTCGTAAGGGCAACTTCTGGCTGAGACTGAAAGTCATTGGTGCGCGCAATTATAGACGAGGAATGAAATCGTCACCGCGGCTTTTCCATGCAACTCACCTTGCGAAGCTCGGATACTTCTATGCCGCAAGGAAGTGCATTCACCCGGTTCAGAATCGGTGACGAGATTCAGTGAGGAGACTAGCTACTGCTCTTCAGGATTCCCTCATCGCCGCGATGGGAGCGACCTTGGTAGCGCGACGGGCGGGAATATAGCTGGTGACCGCAGCAATCACTAGGAACAACAGCGGCGCAAAGGTGAAGCTCAGCAAATCGCGCGGGCCGATTTTGTAGAGCTGAGTCGACATGAGTTTCGTGAGGAGCAGGGCAGCGAACAGGCCGACCGCGATTCCACTCACCGCAAGTTTGAGCCCTTGTCGGAGGATCAATCGCAAGATGTCACTGCTTTCCGCGCCCAGAGCCAGACGAATGCCCATCTCCTGATTTCGCTGCGCCACCGAATAAGCCAGCAGGCCGTAGATTCCAACCACCGCCAACGCCAGTGCAGTCACTGAAAAGGCTCCGAGCAGCAGCATGATGAATCGCGGCTGAGTTCGGGAACTGTCCATCAATTCTTCAACCGTCTGGATGTTGGTGACCGGCTGGTCAGGATCGACGGCCGTAATTTGTGCGCGCACAGCAGACGTCAGGTTCGCAGGAGGCACGGCGCTGCGCACCAGCAGGTTCATGTTGCTCCACGGCAACTGCGCGAACGGAATGTAAACCTGTGCCTGCGGCTCCTGCCCCAGTCCCTTATTTCTTATATCCTGTGCCACCCCCACGACTTCAGCCGGCTGTGGCCAACGCCCAATCACGACATGTTTGCCAATCGCATTCTGATCAGGCCAAAACTGCCGTGCAAAGCTCTCGTTCACCACGATCACCTTGGGGGCATCCGCGTTGTCGGCGGCGGCGAACTCACGTCCCCTGCGCAGTGGAACGCGCATGGTCTGGAACCACTGTGGGCTGACCGCCTCGATATCAAGGAACGGCCGCTGGGCCAGTGGCACATTCGGGCGGCCCTCCGCCAGCATGGGCGTGAAGCGCTTCCAACTCAGGGGCAGAGCAGCGGAGATCGCGGCGCTGCGCACCCCGGGAATCTCTGCGACTCGACGCAGTACCTCGTCATAGAAATTGACTTGCTGCTGAGGCTGAGCGTACTTCACCGTCGGCAGCGAGACATTCATCGTCAAAACATTGCTGGCGTCGAAGCCTGGATCGACAGTGAGCAGGCGTTCATAACTGCGGAGCAAGAGAGCCGCTCCGATCAGCAGCACCAAGGAAAGCGCCACCTGCCCCACGACCACGAGTCCGTTCACTCGCATGTGCAGGTGGCTATAGGAAGTTCCCCGGCCCTCCTCACGCAACGTTGTCTGCAGATCGGTGCGCGCCAGTTGCAGAGCAGGAACGATCCCGAAGCCAATGCCAGTCAGCAGCGAGAGTGCCAGCGTGAAGAAAAGAACTCGCAGGTCTATCCCGACAGGCACGCCTTGGGGTAGTTGACTGGACGCCCACGCCAGCAGGGCCCGGGTAGCGATCCAGCCCAGGGTAAGTCCCAACACCGCGGCGATGAGTGCCAGCAGAGTGCTTTCGGTCAGGAGTTGCCGCAGGATTTCTCCGCGGCTGGCTCCCAAAGCTGTACGTACGGCAACTTCCTTTCGGCGGGCGAGGCCGCGCGAAAGCAGAAGGCTGGCAACATTCCCACACGCGATCAGCAATACGAGGGCGACCGCACCGAACAGCAACCACACCTTCCCCCGCACATTGCCCACGACCACGTCACGCAGCGGAGTAGCAACCGTCGTAACCTCAGGACCTGCATCCGGCGCGGTCGGGTTTTGATCGCGATACTGCCTGTTGAGCACAGCAAGCTCGGCATTCGCCCGATCCAGCGTCGTCTTTGGACGAAGCCGCGCTACCATGCCAAGGAAGCCGACGCCCTGGCGGATCTTCTGCGGCGGAATGAGCGTCAACTCGAAATATCGCGGGGTCCAAACGTCCGCTTCGCCGACAAAAGGGAACTGCACATTGGGCAGAACTCCGACAATCGTGTGCGGCATGCCATCCAGCGTAATGGTCTGCCCGATGACGTTCGGGTCTGACCCATAGCGGTTGCGCCATAGCCGATCGCTGAGCATTGCCACCAGCTTGCCTTCCGGGCGGCCCTCATCCTCGGCGAAGCTGCGGCCCAGTTGGGGTTGCACGCCTAAAAGCGGAAAGAAGTTCGGCGAAACCCGGCCGACAGCGACCTGTACAGGATCTCCATGGCCGGTGAGATTGAAGGTGTCGGTCGTCCAGGCCGCCACCGATTCGAACGACTCGCCATGATCGCGTAACAATTCGTAACGTAAAAGCGTGGCCGTGGAATCCTGGTCTTTTATATGCAGGCTTACCAGTTGCTGGGGATCGCGATAGGGAAATGGCCGCAGGAGCAAAGCATTCGCAACAGTGAAGACCGCCGTGGTCGCTCCAATCCCAACCGCGAGCATGAGAACAACGGTGACGGTAAAGCCCAGGTCCTTGGCGAAGACCCGCAAGGCAAAACGAATATCCCGCAAAACGCGCATCAGTGCCTTCAGTATAGAAAATTTCTGAGCGATTGCGTGCAAGCCAGAGGCTGGGCTGTAACATGTACTGACGCGTCTCGCTACTTGGTAAAGTAGATTCAGGACATTGTTTACGCAGCCTCTCCAATGGCGGGTGCAAGATAACGCTCGGAAATAATTTGTGCGTCGAAGTGGGCCGATGAACCTTCGTTCCCAGTCAGAAACATCCGAAAGTAAATCCGGCGTTGCTGCGGAGCCGAAACTGCTCAGCAACTTCGTGGATGGGCGCTTTATCTCCAGCAATCGCGAGTTCGACGATATCAATCCCGCGGACGGCAGCCTCATCGCCCGAGTCGCCGAGGCCAGCCGCGAGTTGGTGGACGAAGCGGTGCGGGCGGCGCGGAAGGCGCTCAACGGAGAATGGGGCCGGAGCGGAGTACGGGAGCGCGCGGCCCTTCTTTACAAGATTGCCGACGGCATCGAAGCGCGCTTCGACGAGTTTGTTCACGCAGAGTCGGCGGACACCGGCAAGCCGGTCGCTCTGGCGTCCCGCTTGGATATTCCTCGTGGCGCGGCGAATTTTCGCGCCTTTGCCGACATCATCAAGACTGCTCCGCTCGAGGCATTCGATACGGAAACTCCCGACGGCAAGCAGGCGCTGAACTATGCCGTACGCAAACCGGTTGGCGTGGTAGGCATCATCACGCCCTGGAACCTGCCGCTGCTGCTGCTAACGTGGAAGGTAGCGCCGGCCCTCGCTTGCGGTAATGCCGTTGTCGTGAAGCCTTCGGAAGAAACTCCCGCGAGCGCGACATTGCTTGCCGAAGTGATGCGAGACGCAGGCGTGCCGAACGGCGTCTTCAATATGGTGCACGGTTTTGGCGAGGGCTCGGCCGGCGAGCACCTCGTCAGCCATCCGGACATCAACGCCGTGACATTCACGGGCGAATCGCGCACCGGCACGGCGATTATGAAGGCTTGCGCCGAAGGGCTGAAAGCGGTCTCGTTCGAGTTAGGCGGCAAGAACCCGGCCATCGTCTTCGCCGACTGCGATCGTCAAGAGACGATCGCGCAACTCGGCGACGGTATTTTTCTCAACACCGGCCAGGTGTGTCTTTGCGCAGAGCGCGTTTATGTCGAGCGCCCGATCTTCAACTGGTTTGTCTCGGCTATGAAGAACAAAGCTGAAAGCCTGAGGATGGGCTGGCCGTCCGACAAGCAGACGCAACTGGGACCGCTCATCTCCGCGGCGCACCGCGAAAAAGTGCTATCGTACTTTCAGATGGCGCGCGAGCTGGGAGCCACGATTGTTACCGGTGGCGGGGTGCCCAGATTCGGCGACGCACGCGACAAAGGCGCTTATGTGCAGCCCACAATTCTGACGGGACTTCCGGAATCGTCCCCGTGCGTCAGAGACGAGATTTTCGGCCCGGTGTGTCATGTCGCTCCCTTCGACGCGGAAGAAGAATCGGTTGCGCTAGCGAATGACACTAAGTATGGGCTGGCAGCTTCGATCTGGACCAACGACCTGAAGCGAGCGCACCGCGTGGCGCGTCAGATGAATGTGGGCATCACCTGGGTGAATTGCTGGTTCCTGCGCGATTTGCGCACTCCTTTTGGAGGCGTGGGGCTCTCCGGAATCGGCCGCGAAGGCGGCTTGCACTCGTTGAACTTCTATTCGGAGTTGAACAACATCTGCGTACGAATCAGTTAGTGGATGGTGGAGGGTTACAACCGCCTGATTTTCTATCCACCAGCAACATGGACATGAAAGCCACAATCGTCGAGGGCAAGGCCACGCCTCGAGGCCGTTTCCCGCATATTAAGCGCGCGGGCGATTTTCTCTTCGTGTCCGGGACCAGCGCACGACGAGCCGACAACACCATCGCGGGCGCCGAGGCCGATCTCGTTGGCACGACTCAGCTCGACATTCGCGCGCAGACGCGAGCCGTCATTGAGAATATCCGTGACATTCTGGCCAGTGCAGGTGCGGGATTGCGGGACATTGTCGAGATATCAACCTACCTCGTCAACATGAACGATTTTGCCGGCTACAACGAGGTCTACGGCGAATACTTCGATTACGACGGGCCCGTGCGGACGACGGTTGCGGTGCACCAGTTGCCTCATCCTCACTTGCTGATCGAGATGCGCGCAATCGCCTACAAACCCATCAAGGAAAAATGAGGAATGGATGGCATCGATTAAGTCATTGAAGGCGTTCAATCTGCAAAAGTGGATTGACGAGAACCGCGACAAGCTGAAGCCTCCCGTGGGCAACGCGCAAGTTTGGGAGGACGGCGAGTTCATGGTTACGGTGGTTGGCGGACCCAATCAGCGTCGCGACTATCATGACGACCCGACGGAGGAATTCTTCTATCAACTCAAAGGCGACATCGCATTGCGGGTCATGGAACAGCCCGGCAAGCCGCCGAAAGAAATTCCCATCCGCGAAGGAGAAGTGTTTCTGCTGCCCAAGCACATGCGTCACTCGCCGCAGCGTGGAGCCGACACGATCGGCCTGGTGATCGAGATGCCCCGTCCTGACGACAGCGTCGACGCCTTCGAGTGGTACTGTCCCAACTGTCACTACTTGGTGCATCGCGCCGAGGTCCGGCTGAAGAGCATCGTGAACGACCTGCCGCCGCTCTTCGACGCTTTCTACAGCAATCAGGACCTTCGACGCTGCAAGAATTGCGGCACCGTCCATCCGGGGAGAGCATGACGATGCGGACCATCGATATCCATTCGCACTTCTTTCCGGAGACATGGCCCGATTTGTCGGCGCGCTTCGGCACCCAGGACTGGCCGTGGCTCAAGCACCTCGGCGACGGCGAAGCAATGGTGATGCTGGGCAGCCGCGAATTCCGGCGCATCCAGCAAAACTGTTGGGATCCGGCATTGCGACTGGAGGAATTGGATCGACAAGGCGTCGATGTGCAGGTCGTTTCCGCGACTCCGGTGCTCTTTGCCTATGACCGACCGCCCGAGCATGGGTTGCAAGTCGCGCGCATCTTCAACGACGCTGGCCTGGAATTCTGCGGGCGCAGCAGCGGACGGTTGAAGCCGCTGTGTCAGGTGCCGATGCAGGACATCGACCTTGCCTGCGCTGAACTCACGCGCTGCATGAAGGCCGGACACCACGGCGTGCAGATCGGCAATCACGTAGGCACGAAGAACCTCGACGATCCCGGGATCATCACCTTCCTGCATCACTGCGCGAATGAAGGCGCGGCGGTGCTGATACACCCGTGGGACATGATGGCGCCGGAGCGCATGCCGAAGTACATGATGCCGTGGACCGTCGCCATGCCCGCCGAGACCCAGCTTGCGGTGTCGGCGCTCATTCTGAGCGGGGCGTTTGATCGACTGCCGCAGAACTTGCGTCTCTGCTTCGCTCATGGCGGCGGCAGCTTCGCCTTTCTACTTGGCCGCCTGCAGAATGCCTGGATCCATCAGCCCTTGTGCCGCGGAGCTTCGGAGCATCCGCCCATGCATTATGTGGATCGCTTCTCGGTCGATAGCGCTGTCTTTGATCAACGCTCGTTGCACTTGCTGGTTGAGGTGATGGGCGAGGACCGAGTCATGCTCGGCTCCGATTATCCTTATCCGCTGGGCGAGGAGCACATCGGCGAACTGATTCGCAGTAGCGATCTTTCCGAGCGCGCAAAAACCAAGATGCTGAGCGGTAACGCCGCCCGTTGGCTGGGACTAACTCCCACAACGTCGGAGTCGCCCCCCACAATGGGGGAGGAAGCGATTACCGCGGGATGTCCGTTTGGGACCCACTCATCCGAAAAGCTGCGGATGAGTGCGACACTCGGCGATGGTCATGAGACCGCTCCGCTCACCTACAGCTCCTATCTGCGCGTCCCTGAGCTGCTGAAGCTGCAAAGCACGCTGTCTTCGCCCCCGACGCATGATGAGCTGCTGTTCATCATCATTCACCAGACCTACGAGCTCTGGTTCAAGGAGTTGCTGCACGACCTCGATGCGGTCGTCGAAAGCCTGGCGAATGTGGCGGAGCGCAAGTGGCGCGATCAGGTATACGAAGCCGCGCGTTTGTTACGGCGCTGCACGGAAATCATGCGCGTGCTGGTGAGCCAGTTCACCATTCTCGAAACCATGCTGCCGACGCACTTCATGGCCTTTCGCGGCAAACTCGAGCCGGCCAGCGGTTTCCAGTCGGAGCAGTTTCGCGAAATCGAATTTCTCTGCGGCTTGAAGGACGAAAAGTTGTTGCGCCAGCACGCGCGCGAGCCCGAGGCCTACGCACGGCTCGAACGGCGTCTGCACGAGCCATCACTGCATGACGTTTTCTTTGACGCGCTCGCAACCATCGGCAAGCTGCCGCCCATGCCGCAGAATGCCTCGGAAGAGGAGCGCTTCCAGCATCACGCCGAAGCCATTCGCAGCATTTACGAAGACGAGCACAACTATCGCGACTGGATTGACGTCTGTGAACGCCTGACCGAATTCGACGAACTGATGGTGGCGTGGCGGTTGCGGCACATCCAGGTCGTGGAGCGCATCATTGGCGCGCGCCGCGGCACCGGCGGAAGCGAAGGCGCCTCCTATCTGCGGACCACACTCGCGAAACGCTTGTTCCCTGAGCTTTGGGAAGCGCGCACTATGCTTCACCAGCCGGATGCGACGCCTGCGACATGAAAGCCGCGAGAGACAAGCTCACCCTGATCGGCTCAGGACTGACCGGCCCATTGCTCGCCATCTCGCTTGTGCAGCGCGGGTTTCCGGTCGAACTCTACGAGCGCCGTCTCGACATGCGACGCGTGCCGATCAGCGCTGGACGTTCCATCAATCTCGCATTGTCCACGCGTGGCATCCACGCTCTGCGGGAAGCGGGCGTGTTCGACGAAATCCAGAAGATCATCATTCCCATGCGCGGGCGCATGATGCACGCGGTTACCGGCGAGCTCACGTTCATGCCGTACGGCAAGGACGACACTGAGGTCATCAACGCGGTCTCGCGCGCCGAGCTGAACATCGCGCTGATGAATGCCGCCCAAGCACACGGGGTGCCCATTCTTTTCAACCGCCGCTGCACCGGTTTCGATCAGCGAAGCGGCGCCGTGTACCTGCGGACTCATGACACCGGCCCCAGGGTGACCGTTGAGACCAGTGTCGTAATCGCCACCGACGGCGCCGGCTCGGCCATCCGCACGGCGATGCTGAAGCTGCCTCGCTTCAACCTCTCGCAACAATATCTTGACTACGGCTATAAAGAGCTGACGATTCCAGCAGGAGCCGGCGGCAGGCACCTCTTCGAGACCCACGCCCTGCACATCTGGCCACGCGGTACGTTCATGCTGATCGCGCTACCCAATATCGACGGCACATTCGGCTGCATCCTGTTCCTGCCATTCGAAGGCGAGATCAGCTTCGCGTCGCTCGACACCGAAGCAAAGGTCCGTGCGTTCTTCGCAGCGCAGTTTCCCGACGCACTCGCGCTCATGCCCAACCTGAGTGAGAACTTCTTTGCCAATCCGACTGGCGCCATGGTCACCATCAAGTGCTCGCCTTGGCATGTCGATGGCAAGGCGCTGCTGCTCGGCGATGCGGCGCACGCGATCGTGCCCTTCTTCGGTCAGGGCATGAACTGCGCCTTCGAAGATTGCACGTACTTCCTGCAACTGCTCGACCGCCTCGGGCCAGACTGGCCTCAACTATTTGCAGAGTTCGAGAAGTCCCGCAAAGCCGATACCGACGCCATCGCCAATCTCGCCATCGAAAACTTCATCGAAATGCGCGACCGCGTGGCCGATCCGCGATTCCTCTTCCGCAAGAAAGTCGAACTCGAACTGGAGAAAAGATATCCGGGCATCTTCGTCCCCAAGTACGCGATGGTGACATTCCATCGCACGCCGTACTCGGTCGCGGCCTCGCGCGGCGCGATCCAGGACCGGATGTTGGGCGAGTTGTGCGACTCAGTGCAGCGCGTGGAAGACGTCGATTGGCGCAAAGCCGAGGCGCTGGTGCATCGCGAGCTGACGCCGCTCGCAGGAGCGTAAATGGCGACGACTGCGCAATTCGATACTTCGGCCGGCTTTGCTGCCCAGATGGATGCCCGCGATCCGCTGGCCTCGTTTCGTCAGAAATTTCATATTCCGCTCGCCCCCGACGGTAGCGAGGTGATTTATTTCTGCGGACATTCGCTGGGCCTCCAGCCCAAGCGGACGCGCGAGTACATCGAGCAGGAACTCAAAGATTGGGAGGCGCTCGCCGTCGAAGCGCACTTTCGCGGCCGCAATCCCTGGATGCCCTACCATCGCTTCCTGACCGATGAGATGGCGCAGATCGTGGGCGCCAAACCTATCGAAACCGTGATGATGAATTCGCTCACGGTAAACCTTCATCTGATGATGGTGTCGTTTTACCGTCCGACGCCGCAGCGAAGCAAAATTGTCATCGAAGGCGGAGCGTTTCCATCCGATCGGTATGCCGTCAAATCACAGCTGCGTTATCACGGCTTCGATCCTGCTACCTCGCTCATCGAGCTGAAACCCCGGCCTTCCGAAGCGACACTTCGCCAGGAGGACATCGAAGCGTTGCTCGAGCGGGAAGGGAAGTCGATCGCGCTGGTGATGCTCGCCGGCGTGAACTACGCGACCGGCCAAGCCTTCGACATGGAGGCCATCACGCGCGCCGGACACGCGCAAGGTTGCGTGGTCGGCTTCGATCTTGCCCACGCCGCCGGCAACATTCCCGTCAAGCTGCATGACTGGGACGTCGATTTCGCGGTGTGGTGCAGCTACAAATACTTGAACGGCGGCCCGGGCTGTGCCGCAGGATGCTTTGTCCATGAAAGGCACGCGCACGACTGGGACCGTCCGCGCTTCGGCGGATGGTGGGGACATGAGGAACAGACGCGTTTTCTCATGGGACCTGACTTCAAGCCCGCTCCCGGGGCAGAAGGCTGGCAGCTCAGCAACCCGCCAATCCTATCTATGGCGCCGGTGCGTGCGTCGCTCAGTATCTTTGCCGAAGCCGGCATGGAGCGGCTGCGAGACAAGAGCGTGGCGCTGACGGGTTATCTGGAGTTCCTGCTCAAGCAGCACTCGTCGTCCAATTTTGCCATCATCACACCGCATGAACCCGAGCGCCGCGGCGCGCAGCTATCCATAAGAGTGCTGCAAAGCAACGGCCGTTCCATCTGCGACCGGCTTGCGGCCGAGGGCATCCTCTGCGACTGGCGGGAGCCCGACATCCTGCGCGTCGCTCCCACGCCTCTATACAACACGTATCGAGATGTATACCGTTTCGCCGAACGCTTTCTCGCCATGTCAGGCTGATCGCTTTGAAGGGGCGCGCCTTCAGGCGCGCCAGAAGCGAAAGAGCTCGGCCCGGCTTTAGCCGCGGAGAGAATTCGCTTTTGCCTGTACGGGAGCCGAACTTCCGTCAGGGCTGAAGCCCAGCTTCAATCTTAGGCAATCGGCGCGGCTGAAGCCGCGCCCCTTCAAAGCAGTATGGCAACAGAGCCATACAAGGGGCACGCGTTTTCCACAGGCTTAACAATTTGGCCGGCCTTTTTCACAACTTAGGTTGCGAGGTATCTCGCTTTGTATTCTCCGGCTGCGGCGGCATCGGCTACGATGACCTGATCCCCCTCTACCGTTTCCGTTATGGCCAATCCTGGAGACTTCGCGTACACCGTCAAACAGCAGGCGGACATCGTCCGCGTTGTCGGCGAGTATGTGAAGCTGCGCAAAACTGGCGCGCAGAACTTCCAGGGCCTGTGCCCTTCCATCAGGAGAAGACGCCGTCGTTCTCGGTCCACGCCACGCACCAGTTCTTTCATTGTTTCGGCTGCGGCGCCTCGGGCGACGTCTTCGGCTTCGTGCAGAAGATTGAGAACATCACCTTCCCGGAAGCCGTGCGCGCAGTCGCCGAGAAGCTGGAGATCCCCATGCCGAAGATGAGCTACGCCTCGCCGGAGGAGGCGCGCGCCGGCCGAACATGCGCGGCGGACTGCATCGACATCCACGAGCGCGCCTGCGCGTTCTTCCAGGAGCAGTTGCGCCGTCCCGAGGCGGCTCACGCCCGCGAGTATCTCGCCTCGCGCGGACTGACGCCGGAGCATCATTGCCGAATTCCGCATCGGCTTCGCGCCCGATCGAGGCTTCCTCCTGCGCGATGCGCTGCGCAAGCAGTTCGATGACGAGGAGCTGATGCGCGAGTCGGGGCTTTTTTCCTGGAAGGAAAAAAGCCAGTTGTCAGTTGTCAGTTCTCAGCTGTCAGAGGAAGCAGCCGCGCAGGCTTTGCCGACAACCGACAACCGACAACTGACAACTGCTTACTCCCAGTTTCGCAATCGCGTGATGTTTCCCATCTGCAATGAACAAGGGAAGGTGATCGCGTTCACCGGACGCACGCTTTCGGCCGACGAGAAAGCCGGACCGAAGTATCTGAATTCCCCGGAAACGCCGATCTACTCCAAGTCGCGCGTGCTGTTCAACCTCGACAAAGCCAAGGAGGCGATTCGCAAGCTCGACTACGCCATCCTGGTCGAAGGCCAGATGGACTGCATCTCGCTGTACACGGCGAATCCGCCCTTTCACAACGTCATCGCCAGCTCCGGCACGGCGTTCACCGAGCCGCAGGCGCGCTTGCTGGGGCGCTTCAGCAAGAACATCGTGGTGAACTTCGATCCCGATACCGCCGGAGCCGCCGCTGCCGAGCGCTCGCTGGCGCTGCTGGTCAGCGAAGAGTTCCAGATCAAGGTGCTGACGCTGGAAACCGGCTTCGATCCCGATCTCTACATTCGCCGCAAGGGGCGGGCCGCATACGAAGAGGCGCTGAACCATTCGCAAAAGTACTTCGACTATCTGATCGAGCGCGCGCGCGGCGCAGTTCTCCACGCGCACGCCGGAGGGCAAGAGAAGGCAGTGAATTACTTGCTGCCGCACATTCAACGGGTTCCCAGCCGCATCGTGCGCGACGAGTTGGCCAACGAGATTTCGCATCGTCTGGGGATCGACTCCGCAGTGGTGCGCCAGGAGCTGCGCCACGCGGCCGGCTCGCGCTCCGCCTCGCGCGTGAGCGGCACCCGCGGCGGACTGCACGGATGCCGAGCGCGTGCTGATCCGCGCGCTGGCGACCGCAGGCGCTGGCGCAACGCCCGTCAGCCAGCGCGAAGGGCAGGACCTCGAATTCGAGCCGGCGCGCCAGGCGCATTTCGCGCTCACCCGTGAGCGGCTGCACGAAGGCTCTGCAGCCGAAGCGCTGATCAACGCGCTGCTGCTCGCCTCCGAGCAGGGGCTCGATCCCATGTCGCTGCCGCTGCAGGAAGCCGAGCGCAGTCTGCTGGCTACGGTGCTGATGGATGAGCACGAGGAACTCACGCCCGAGTTGCTGGAAAGCGCGATGCGGTCGCTGCGCAAAGGCGCCGCGAGCGCGAGCTTGAGCAGCTTCAGCGCAGGGTCAAAGAACTTGAGGCAAAAGAGGACGTCATGTCGCGAGCGCAGCTGGCGCAGGAGAGGCTCCGCCTCAAACGGGCCATGCACTCATTTCAGGAAATCGCGGCCGAGTAATGGCTCAAACCCGGCAGCCTGACGTTGCCGCGTTCGTTAATAGCGTGTAAGTGCTTGATCCGAAAGCTCTGAAACAATATTGGGGTTCGGAACATCTAAATCAGCAGCACCTGTTAGGTCAAGCGCCCATCCCGGCCACCAGCGGGATATTGGAGAAGCGCCCTAAAGTCAAGAAAAGGCTAGGAGGGCGGGCTGGCCTATGCTAAAATTTGAAGGTTTCTGCATATGCCGGTACGGCTGGTACCGCTCCCGCCGCAGTGTGCACACAAGACGCGCGCCTCTCAGGTAGGCGCGCGCGGTGAGGAAATTCCGCTTTGGCTCTAGACGACAAGTATGACGATATCAAGAAATTGATCGATGTGGGCAAGGAGAAGGGTTACCTCACCTACGACGAGGTGAACGACCTGATCCCGCACGACGTGCATTCCCCCGACGACCTCGAGGACCTGCTGACCACCATCGGCACGCAGGGCATCGATGTGCTCGAAGGCCCCAAGATGGGGGCGACAAGAAGTTTGACGGGAAATCGAAGCCGGCGAGGACATGGAACTCGACCTCTCGCCCGGCACGCTGGAAAAAACCAACGACCCCGTCCGCATGTATCTCCGCGAGATGGGCACGGTTCCGCTGCTCACGCGCGAAGGCGAAGTCGAAATCGCCAAGCGCATCGAGCGCGGCCAGCTCCGCGTTCTGAAGGCGCTGTCGCGCTCGCCGATCGTCATCCGCGAAATCATCGCCATGGGCGAGGACCTGAAGCGCGGCGTCCGCTCCATCAAGGAAATCGTCCTCTTCGACGAAGAGGAGATCACCGAAGAGGTGGTCGCTGAACCGGCTGAACGACATCACCGGCCGCATCGACGAGCTGAACAAGCATTACAAGAAGTCGATCCAGCTGGCCGAGAAGCTGGCCGACATCCCGCAGAAGAAGCGTCCGCGCGATCATCGCCGCTGCGCTGGGCGCTGGGACGCGAGCAGATCATGGTCTCGCGCGTCATCCGCAAACTGGGCTTCACCAACGTCGAGCGCAAGCGCCTGATCGATCGCGTCAACAAGACGGTCGACAGCATGCGCGGGCTCGACAAGCAGGCGGTCAACTTCGACAAGCGCGCCGAGCCGACGCGCTCCGAAGAGCAGAAGAAGGAATATCGCAAGCAGGCGCGGCAGATCCGCACCGACCTGGAGCGCATGGAGCACGACGCCGGCGCCAGCTTCGCCGAACTGAAGCGCACGCAGCGCGAGATCGTGCAGGGCGACGTCGATGCCGAGTACGCCAAGCGCGAGCTGATCGAAGCCAACCTGCGACTGGTGGTTTCGATCGCCAAGAAGTACACCAATCGCGGACTGCAGTTCCTCGACCTGATTCAGGAAGGCAACATCGGCCTGATGAAGGCGGTGGACAAGTTCGAATATCGCCGCGGCTACAAGTTCTCGACCTACGCGACGTGGTGGATTCGTCAGGCCATCACCCGCGCCATCGCCGACCAGGCGCGCACCATCCGCATTCCGGTGCACATGATCGAGACGATCAACAAGCTGATCCGCACCTCGCGGCAGCTGGTGCAGGAGCTCGGACGCGAGCCTACGTCGGAAGAGATCGCCAAGCGCATGGACATTCCGGTGGCCAAGGTGCGCAAGGTGCTCAAGATCGCGCAGGAGCCGATCTCGCTGGAGACGCCGATCGGCGAAGAAGAAGATTCGCATCTGGGCGACTTCATCGAGGACCGCGCGGTGGTCTCGCCGGCCGAAGCGGTGATCAACGTCAACCTCAAGGAGCAGACGGCGCAGGTGCTGCGCACGCTGACTCCGCGCGAGGAGAAGGTGATCAAGATGCGCTTCGGGCTGGAAGACGGCTCCGAGCACACGCTGGAAGAAGTCGGCCAGTCGTTCGCCGTCACCCGCGAGCGCATCCGCCAAATCGAGGCCAAGGCGCTGCGCAAGCTGCGTCATCCCTCGCGCTCGCGCAAGCTGCGCGCGTTCATGGACGGCGTGCACGACTAAGCGGCGGTCATCTCACGAGGGAAATCGATGGTAGAAGCCTCGTCAGACGCTTCTTACGTTCCGCTGTCTTTGGGCCTGGTTCGCGAGTATCTGGATACGCCGGTGTGGGGAGCGGAGCACCAGAGGCTGGCGCAAGACCCTCTGATCCTCGCCGAAGCCAAGCAGGATTTGCTGCCGTTGCCTCCGACCGACCGTCGTGAGGGATATTTCGACGACCGCCACTTCGAGTATTGGCTGTCAGGCAGACGTGATGCCGGCCACGTTGCCAACGCCGCTGGAATGCTGCCCCGCAATTCAGCGGTTCTGGAGCTGGGCGGCGCTACCGGGCGCGTGATCCGTCACATTCCTAGACTGCTGGGCGCAAGGTGCTTCAGTTCCGACGTCAACGAAACCCACGTCGTCTGGTCGAATACGCATCTTGCTCCCCAAGTCATCTCTTTTCAGACCACGCGCCAGCCACCCTTGCCGTTTCCCGACGCCTCCATTGACGTCGCCATGGCCTTTTCGGTGTTCACTCATATCTATGAGTACGAAACGGCCTGGCTCATGGAGCTTCGGCGAGTCCTCAAGCCGGGCGGCCTGTTGTACGTCACCGTGCATGACGACGCTACGTGGGACAACATGGAAAAGTCGACCTTTCATCCCTGGATGACCTCGGCTCCGGAGTATCTGGAGATGAAAGCATTGCATCCGCAACTAACCAGCCGGCTGCAATTCACCTATTCCCGTGATGACGAGACGCGAGTCTGCAACGTGTTTCATCCGCAAAGCTACATCAGGTCATTCTGGTCCAACTTTTTCACCGTAGAAGCCATTCATTCGTTTCGGCACGATCACCAGGCCGGCGTGATCCTGCGAGCGGGACGCTGAAACCACGCGCCGCTTCCTATTCTTTAGGAAGTGGAGCAGTTTTCGGCACTACGCCTTCCGCGAGACGGGTGTGGTGGAGATTGAGTCGGAGTGGACGGGAAGAGATCGCGAGCTCAAAGTGACGGGCGGCCAGCCCCGCGTGTTCCTCTGCTCGAGTTAGGCTGGTGCCCCAGGTTCGCCCTTTTTTTGGGCTAACCTGGGGTTAGCGCGCTAGGACCTTCCCGAACCAAGGCACCAGGCACCCACATCCAGAATTGACTCCAATTGCCGCGAAAAGGATGGGCCCCACCTCACTCTTTCGGTACGCCGAGTGATTCACGAAAAGTAACGAACTGGTAGATAGATTGTGATATGCTCCCCGCGCCTAAATGCGGTCATTCGGAGGTGATAATGACTTCGAAGAGAACAGCTACCATGGGCAGCAGCTTGCTGTGGGTGCTTGCGACTGCCGCGTTGCTGCTGTGCGTCGAATTGCCCGCCAGCGCGCAGACCTGGACAGTAATTCATAACTTCAACGCGCCCGGAGGCGGTCCTGCGGCGGGAGTGACAAGGGACGCCGCCGGCAACCTCTACGGCACCACCTCCGGAGGATTGGATGCAGGACCAACCCGTTATGGCACCGTGTATAAGCTGGCACCTACGGAGACGGGTTGGGTCTTCACAACGATTTACATCTTCAATCATTTCGATGGCGACAATCCTTTGGCGCGGGTGATATTTGGTCCGGGCGGCGCCCTGTACGGAACCACGTATACCGGCGGCAACGACTATGGCGTGGTGTACCGGCTACAGCCGCCGGCGGAATTATTTCGCCCGGGGAATTGTCCGTGGACGGAGACGGTCCTATATTCCTTCCAGGGCGGCAGCGATGGCGCCAACCCGGGCTATGGCGACCTGGCCTTTGATCAGCAGGGGAACATCTACGGCACTACGGTAGCTGGTGGCGACGGCTGCCTCCACGGCCTCTGCGGTGTCGTGTTCAAGCTTACCCGCTCCGGCGCAAGTTGGAGCTACAGCGTGATCTACTCGTTTCAGGGATTCGGTGACGGAGAAGGGCCCGGACGGAAGCCTGGTTCTGGATGCTTCGGGCAATCTCTACGGAACAACCGACAGTGGCGGAGGAGGCGACCTCGGCGTGGTGTATAAATTGACACCGTCGGGTTCGGGCTGGACGGAGAGCGTGCTCTACACGTTTGGTATCGACAGCAACGGCGATGGGCCGCGAGGACTCATCTCCGACCGCTCCGGCAACCTCTACGGCGCGACCTCGACCGACGGCGAGTACGACGCTGGCACGGTTTATGAGCTGACCCCCCGAATGGAGGATGGAATTTTGCGGTGCTGGCCTCGGTGCCCACCTCGCCCGGTAACGGACCGTTAGCCAGCCCTACCATGGACGACAACGGAAATTTATATGGCGCCGCCTGGTCTGGGTTGGTTTTCAAGCTCACGCATTCCGGCAATAACTGGGTTTTGACTGAATTAGGCCAAGGCGACCTCGGAATAAGCGGCAAACTCGCCGTGGACAGCGACGGTGAAGATATCGGCACCGATGGCTTCGGCGGGCCTTACAGGGGGAAACCGATTTGAAATCATGCAATAAATGCTACACGCAATGCCTGGTGCCCAGGTTCGCCCTTCTATTGGGCTAACCTCGGGTCTAGTGCGCTAGTCCGTTGCCGACCCAGGTTCGCGTCCATCGTTTGGACGCGAACCCTTCGGCAGGCTCAGGCGCCCCAGGTTCGCGTCCATCGGTTGGACGCTAACCTGGGGCCTGGGCTCACGGCCGAGCGTGCGTGGCGTCACTGATGGCTGACATTGGCCGTTGTAGCGTGAATCTATGCCGCGCGGCCTACACCGCTACCACGAATCCGGCCAGTCGCACTTCATTACATTCAGTTGTTATCACCGAAAACCGAAATTTTCTGACCACCAGACTGTATGACCTCTTTCCTATGCGCCTGGAGGCAATGCGGCGACAATTCCAGATGCGGATCTATGGCTACGTGGTCATGCCTGAGCACGTCCATCTGCTGGTCAGCGAGCCTGAACACGGCACGTTGGCTGAGGCGATGCACTATCTGAAGCTGTCGTTCAGTAAGCGCGCGAGGAGTCTGACCGGGGCCCAGGTTAGCGTCCAAACGATGGACGCGAACCTGGGGCACCAGCGTCAGCGTCAAACGATGGGCGCGAACCTGGGGCACCAGCAGCAGCAGCAGGCTGAACCGTTCTGGCAGAAGAGGTACTATGACCGGAATGTGCGCAGCTTGCGCGAGTTCGGGATCAAGTTGCGCTATCTGCATCGCAATCCGGTGAAGCGCGGACTAGTGAAGGAACCAGGGGATTGGAAGTGGAGCAGCTTTCGGCATTACGCCTTCCGGGAGATGAGTGTGGTAGAAATCGAGTCGGAGTGGACGGGAAGAGATCGCGAGCTCAAAATGACGGGCGGCCAGCCCCGCGTGTTCCTCTGCCCGAGTTAGGCCGAGGCCCAGGTTAGCGTCCAAACGATGGACGCGAACCTGGGGCACCAGGCTCGGGCGAGAGAACTGACCGGTTACGCGGCGGCCATGCGGGCCTAACCAGCCAGCTGCTGGTACGTCCAATCGCCAGCGAATAAGGAGGGCGAAGATGAAGCGTTCTCTGCTTCTCGTAGGTCTGTCGACATTGCTGGTTAGCGTGGCTGCGCTCGCGCAGCAGACTGGCCGGCTGAACGTCACCGTGCAGCGGGCTGCGACTATGGGTGCGGCGGCTGCGCCGATTGCCGGAGCGAAGGTCATCATCGTGCACTGGACGAACCCCGGCCTGCACCCATCGATGGTGCAGGACCAGATGGCCACGACCAATGATATGGGAACCTGCAGCGTCGATCTGCCGCCAGGAACCTATGACATTTTTATCTCGTCGGCCGAATTGGCCCCGTCGGCCTTCCGACGCGAGATCAAGGTGGGACAGACTACGGCGCTGCCGGTGAATCTGCGCGCTGCTCCGCTGCACTTCCGGCCGATCGAGTAAGCTCGCTACTCGTCCTGCTTCAGGAAGACGTGGTCGATCATTTGCCGCATGAAGTGTCCGCCGTGCGCGCCGGCGCTGCCTGCCAGAATCTGTAGAAAGGCCGCGTACACCTGTCCGCGTGTGTGCGGCAAGTGCGCGACGAAGTGATAATAGCCGAGCAGCAGCGGCACACCGACCCAGACCAGCAACATCCATCGCCACGGCTTGTCCCTTTTCCACGTCCCCATAATCATGCTGAAGGCCAGCACGCATAGCGAAGTAAGCAGCGGATCACCAACCACCTCATTGACCCATCCGGAGAAAAGGCCCAAGCCCAACGCAACGATGTAGGGAATCGGCCCGGTGCGGGGAAGGGAAGTGGTGGCTGCTGCGATAGGTTCAGAGACATTAGTCCGAGGTTTGCGAGTGGTCTGCGGCGGTGCGGGGTTCGACTTCAAACTTCGAGTCTAGTGCATTTCGGAGTCGAATTGTGGATCTCGGGACCTCAGTCCCTGTAAACCCAGCACAGGGGCTAAAGCCCGAGGTGGAGACGAGCCTTGCGGCACGGTCGAAGCCGTGCCCTGATACGAAGCGATTGACGCTCCTGATCAGCGACGTATGAGAGGGCTTCGAATTCTCGGCGTCTCCTTTTTACATCGTATTGCGACCTGTTCATCTGCGAACACATACCATCCTGAACTGTACGAAAGCGAACACCCGCATTTTATGCGGCTTTCGCTCACCCACAGTGCCGTACATTCGTCTAAACTAAACGTAAGCGCTGGGAACTATCCAGCCATTCCTCGCGTACTTCCTATTCTGCGTCATTTTGTGGAATCTTCTTTTTTTGAGAGAGAGATATGAAAAAGATCCTGCTGTATTTGTGCAGCCGGCCTGCTCGCCTGCTGCACAGCCGTTCGCGCAGCGCCTTCCCGGCGGCGCGTCTCCCGATCATTATTCGCTTAACCGTCAACATCAACTTCCCCACCAATAGCTTTGAAGGCGATGAGACCATCGATCTCAAGCTCAGCAAGCCGACGACAGCCATCACGCTGAACGCCGTCGAGATCGACTTCCACGACGTCACCGTGACCGCGGGCGGCCAGACGCAAACCGCGAAGGTTTCGCTCGACGACGAAGAACGAGACAGGCGACCTTCACCGTTCGACAAAGAGCTTCCCGCCGGCGCGGCGATGGTTCACATCAAGTACACCGGCCATCTGAACGACAAGCTGCGCGGCTTCTATCTCAGCACCTACAAGGGGCGCAAGTACGAAGTCTCGCAGATGGAATCGAACGACGCGCGCGTCGCCTTCCCCAGCTTTGACGAGCCTGCCTACAAGGCGACCTTCGACATCACCGCGATCGTCGACAAGGGCGACACCGCGATCTCCAACGGCGAGATCGTCTCCGACACGCCGGGGCCGGGCGACAAGCACACCATCAAGTTCTCCACTTCGCCCAAGATGTCGAGCTATCTGGTCGCGCTTACCGTTGGCGATTGGAAGTGCGTCTCCGATCACACCGATGGCGTGAAGGTCAGCGTCTGCACCGTGCCGGGCAAAGAGAATCTGGCGCAGTTCCCGCTGGCAGCGTCGAAGTACATCCTCCATTACTACGACAGCTACTACGGCATCAAGTATCCGTCTGCCGAAGCTCGACAACATCGCCGTGCCTGACTTCCAGGCCGGCGCCATGGAGAACTGGGGCGCGATCATCTATCGCGAGACCGCGCTGCTGGTCGATGACAAGACTGCCTCGGTCGGTGCACAAGCAGGGAGTTGCCGAAACCATCGCCCACGAGATGGCGCACCAGTGGTTCGGCGATCTGGTGACCATGGCGTGGTGGGATGACATCTGGCTCAACGAAGGCTTTGCGACGTGGATGACGCCGCATCCGCTGGCCCAGTGGAAGCCTGACTGGATGGTCGGCCAGAGCACCGTTGCCGACAACGATCGCTCCATGGCCGGGGATCCGTGCAGAACACGCGGCCCATCCATCAGGAAGCCACCACGCGCGCCGAGATCGAACAACTCTTCGACGGCATCGCCTATGGCAAGTCTGCCGCCGTTCTGCACATGCTCGAGTCTTACGTCGGACCCGAGACCTTCCGCAAGGGCGTCAACCTTTATCTGAAAGAGCACGCCTACGGTAACGCGACCGCCGCCGATTTCTGGAGCGCGATGGCGCGCGCTTCGAAGAAGCCGATCGATGAGATCATGCCCACCTTCGTTCTGCAGCCCGGCGTTCCTTTCGTCGATGCCGAGTCCAAGTGCGAAGGCGGCAACACCACGCTGAAGCTTTCGCAGAAGCGTTACTTCGATACTCCTGCAGTCTTCAACCAGCCCAGCGACCAGATCTGGCAAATTCCGGTCTGCGCCAAAGGCATCAACGCGAACTCGGCCGGAGCAGCAGCAGTGCTTCCTGCTGACCGAACGCGAGCAGACGTTCACCATCAAGGGCTGCTCGAATTTTGTCTTCCCCGATTCCAACGCTCTCGGCTATTACCGCTTTAACTATGACAGCGGCGCGCTGCGTCAGCTCGGCAGCGCTGTCGACACTGCCTTCACTCCCGAAGAACGCATTGCCCTGATCGGCAATGAGTGGGCGCTGATGCGCATCGGCAAGCACAGCATGGGCGACTATCTGGCCCTGGGCGCGCAGTTGAAGAACACGCCCGGCTCCGAGACTGATCGCCTCGTTCGGCCAGCACCTCAACATGATCAACGATTACATGCTGACCAGTGCGGACCGTCCGGCCTTCCAGGCGTGGCTGCGAGCCGAGTTCTCCCCCATGCTGCAGCAGCTGGGATACAGCGGCCAGCCCAACGACACGCCGGAAGTGAAGCAGAAGCGGGCGCTTCCTGTTCGAGGGCATGGGAAACATGGCCGAAGATCCCCAGGTCATTCAGCAGGCCAAGATAATGGTGCAGCAGTATATGCAGAATCCGAATTCGCTCGATGGCACCATGGTCCGCCCCGTCCTGGCGGTGGCTGCGCGTCACGGCGATGCCCAGCTCTACGATCAATACAAGGCGCAATTGCAGAAGGCCAAGTCGCCGGAACAGTACTATAGCTACTTCTACTCGCTGTCGGAGTTCCCGCAACCTGATCTGACGAAGCAGACGCTGGATTGGACACTGACTCCGCGATGTGCGCGGTCAGGACCTGTACATTCTGATTGCCCTGCTCAACAATCCGCAAAGTCAGGATGCGACGTGGAAATTCATGAGGACGAACTTTGACGATCTCCTGAAGAAGACCGGCGGCGGCCTTGGCGGCGTGGGAGTCTTCCTCTACGGCGCGCAGAGCTTCTGCAGCACGGAAAAAGCCACGGAGGTGAAGCAGTTCTTCGATCAGCATCCCTTCCCCGGCACCGAGCGCAATCAGAAGCAGGCGATCGAGAGCATCGATAACTGCGTGTCACTGCGCGACCAGCAGCAGGGCAACCTGGCTGCCTGGTTGAAGCAGCAAAGCGGCCCAACCAACGCCAGCGCCGGCGGCGCCGGCGGCAGCACGGGAGCGTCGGCACACTAGGGTAGAGCAGGCCTTCAGGCCTGCGTCCAGCGTGATCGTAACGTCTAGAGCGCGGAGGTTGAAGTCACGGACCTCAACCCCCGCGCTCTCTTTCTATATGCGTACGGGAACGAGATAGGAATGATTTCTTAGCAGCCCCACTCCGCTTCGCCGGGCTTGGCGAAATATTTGCGCGAGTTCTCTTCCAGGTGAGAATTGGTTTCCATCTCCAGGATGGCCAGCCGCGCCGCAGCGACCATGCGGTTGCGGTCATCGGCAGCTACCGACTTCCAGCTCTGCGGCCGCGGTTCGGGGTTGTTCTGCGAGGGGCGACACAAGGCTTCTTCGTAGTGATGAAACAGCCGCTCGAACTGCTCAACAAAAACTTCCTGCGATGACATATCTCCTCTTTGGCTCATACCTCTTGAGCGCACTCATGTGATTGGACATCACCGGCCGTAAACCCGGAATAAAACCTTCGTAAGAAATTCATAAGGGAAAAACCGATCCACCACAGAGACACAAGAGACACAGAGGCACAGAGATTTGGATTTTTGTTCCCTCTGTGTCTCTGTGCCTCTGTGGTGAAGATGCCTTTTATAATCTCCTGATGCCGCCCACCGTGATTGCCCAGCCCACTCGCATCGCCGCCGCCGGAACCATGCCCAAACTCATCGACGAATACATCGGCCGCGTGAACTCGCGTCACGATGCCGTCAGCATCGCCCACATGCGCAGTCCGCAGGGCTGGGTCGAGCCCGGCCAGCGTCCTGACTTCGACGAGTACACCGTGGTGCTGCGCGGCACCTTGCGCGTGACCACGCGCTCCGGTGAACTCGACATCCATGCCGGACAAGCCGTCATCGCGCACGCCGGCGAGTGGGTGCAATACTCAACTCCCGCGGCCGACGGAGCCGAATACATTGCCGTTTGCCTGCCTGCATTTTCACCGGAAACTGTGCATCGCGATGCGTAGCTTTCGAATCATCACACTGCGGAGGAATTCATGAAGCACGCAGTCCTCGGAGCAGGCGCTATCGGCGGAATGATGGCGACGGCGCTGGTCAATATCGGCGAGCAAGTTACGCTGATCGTTCGTCCGGAGAAGCTCGCCGGCTATCCCACGCAGTTGACGCTGGAGCAGCCCACCGGCACGCTCACCGCGGCCGTGCATATCGTCGGCGAGCTGACCGAACCGGTCGATGTTCTGTGGATCGCGACGAAGATGCATCAACTCGATGCTGCGCTGGACTCCATCAAGTCAACTCCGGGCATCGTGGTTCCGTTGCTGAATGGCGTCGACCACATTCCCGTGCTGCGCGCGCGCTTCGGCGCCGATCGGGTGATTCCCGCCACCGTCGCAGTCGAGGCTGATCGCGTTGCCAACGGTCATTTTGCGCAGCGCTCGGGTGTGCGCCTCCATGTCGCCGGCGCGGGCCGGCCATTGCTGGCGACTGTGCTGGATCAGCTCCATGAGCGATGCGGCTTCTCTACCCAGTTCGTCGACAGCGAGGCGACGTTGCTGTGGACGAAGCTCTGCTTCCTCGGACCCTTTGCGCTGGCCACTTCGGCTTCGGGCAAAAACAAAGGCGAGATTTTTGCCGATCCCCAGTGGAAGGCGAAACTTATGGGCACCGTCGCCGAAACGGTCGCAGTCGCCAACGCCTCCGGCGCCAACCTCGATATCGCGAAGATTCAAAGCGGCTTCGACGCCTTTCAGGGCTCGGTGCGCAGTTCGATGGCGAAGGACCTTGTCGCGGGACGGCAGCTCGAATTGGACGGCATCGCCGGCCCGATCGTTCGCGGTGGCGAAAAGCATGGAATTCCTGTGCCCGTCACGAAGGAACTCGTCGCGATGATCGAAGCGAAGGTTCGCGAGCGGCAAAGCTGAAGAAACTCTGATTAGCCTGGTGTTTCTGCAGGGTCTTAAATTGAGCCCCTTCGCGACTCGGGTTTACGCACGCCGTTCGCTTGTCCGTCCACGACCCCTTAACGGGGGCTGCCCGGCGGAACGATTGGAACTGGGCCCTGCAAAACGCCGCATTTACTGCCAAGGCACCCCATGCCACAACTCTGCGCCGTCCGCGTCTAATGCTTATAATCGAGGTAACGAAAGTAGAGCCTGCTCTGCCCCATGATTCTGTGCCATTACCTGCTAGCGACGGCCATCGGCGGTGAAATTTCAGGTCTGATTGAAAGCAGCGGTCTGGTCGCCAAAGCTGTTCTCATCATTCTGCTCATCTTCAGCGTGGCTTCCTGGACCATCATCTTCTCCAAGTGGGGCCTGTATCGCCGCGCGCGCGCGCAAAGCAACCGCTTCGTGCGCATGTTCCGCAAATCGGAGCGCCTGAACGACGTTGCCGCCGTGGCTGAACAGTTCAAGCCCAGCCCGCTGGTCTCGGTCTTCGAGGGCGCCTACGACGAGCTGCGCAAGCAGGGCTACCCGGTGCGCGTGCTCTCGTTACAGCGCGCCACGCAGATTGCCTCGTCGGAGGAGCTGACTCGCCTGGAGAGCCGCCTGCCCTGGCTCGCGACCTGTGGCGCCGTGACTCCGTTCATCGGACTGTTCGGAACCGTGTGGGGCATCATCGACGCCTTTCACGGGCTGGGCACTGCCGGCTCCGCCACGTTGCGCGCCGTCGCCCCCGGCATCTCCGAAGCGTTGATCACAACCGCTGCCGGACTGTTCGCCGCTATCCCGGCCGTCATTGCGTACAACATCTTCATCCAGAATATTCGTGAGTTCGGCGCCCGCATGGACGACTTCAGCCTGGAGCTGATCAACGAGGTTGATCGCGCGCAATCCGGAGCGCCACGCGCCACGGAAACGGTGGAGCGGCGGTGATGGCGTTCACCAACGCACAAGGCCGCACGCAGAGCTCGCTGTCTGACATCAACGTGACGCCGCTGGTTGACGTGGTGCTGGTGCTGCTCATCATCTTCATGGTCACCGCGCCGGTGCTGCAATCGGGCATCGAGGTCGCGGTGCCGCATACCAAGACCGTCAAAGAAATCACCGAGGAGCGGCTGGTCATTACCATTGATCGCGACCAGCGCGTCTTTCTCAACAGCCAGCCCATCAACATCAACCAGATCGGCGATGAGATTCATAAGAAGATACGCGATCCGCAAGGCCAATCGATTTACATTCGCGCCGACGAGAACGTGCCTTTCGGCGCATTTGCCACCGTGATGGATGCCGTGAAGCAGTCGGGCATCACCAACGTGAGCATCGTCACGCAGCCGTTAGAGAAGAATGCCGGCCGACATTGACATCTTCGCAGGCGAGGGCAATGTACGAACGCCCCTCATCGGTTCGGTGGTCCTGCACACCGCCTTGTTCGCGCTGGCGCTGTTTGGATATCTGATTCCCGCCGGGCGCGGCGAAAGCTGGGGTGGGACGACGGGCGGAGGCGGCGCCATCAGCGCGACGCTGGTCAGCAGCATCCCGTTGCCTAAGCCGCCCACCGAGTCGCAGAACGTTCTGGCGAACGAGTCGAAGGGTTTGACCGAGGCGCAGCTGCGCGAGGTCGAGAAAGAGCAGCCCAAGGCAATCGAGATCCCTGCGCCCGACGT
Source organism: uncultured Acidobacteriaceae bacterium (assembly GCA_963747045.1). GTDB lineage: Bacteria > Acidobacteriota > Terriglobia > Terriglobales > Acidobacteriaceae > Bog-257. The sequence goes on from CAVVDN010000014.1 coordinate 202,048, forward strand.
GAAGCTGAAGGGCATTCAGAAGAAGCAGGAGAAGAAGCCGCCGCCGAAAGAAGTCGCCAAGGTCGAGGACAACAAGATTCCCTTCGGTGAGGGTGGGCCGGTGAGTGGACCGTACGGCACGTTTTCGGCAGCCGGCGCCAAGGGCGGACTGAGCTTCACCGGCGGCACCGGCGACTTCGGCAGCCGCTTCGGCTGGTATGTGGACGCGGTGCGGCGCAAGGTGTCGGACAACTGGTTGAAGTACGAAGTCGATCCGCGCGTCGATGCTGCGCGGCGCGTGTACATCACCTTCGAGATCACGCGTTCAGGTGCGCCGGAAAACATTCAGGTCGAGCAGTCGAGCGGTGTGCCGTCGCTGGACCAGTCAGCCGTGCGGGCGTTGCAGCGCATCGATACCTTTGGCCCATTGCCGCAGGAGTATTCCGGCCGCTACGTGGCCGTGGAGTTCTGGTTTGATTACAAGCGGTAAGAAGATCGTGTTTGGAAGGGGCACGGCTTCAGCCGTGCCGACGGCATCTGCCATCTTGGATGAGCCACTGCTTCAGCGGTGCGGTTGCGAAGAGTTGGTTGGATTGGAAGGGACGCGGCTTCAGCCGCGCCCCCTGCGCAGTAGGTGCGACATAGGCCGCGCCGCGCAGTGCCGTAGGCGCGATATAGGTTAGCCCAGCGCTTCAGCGCTGGGTAGACGGAAACCATGATGAATAAGTCCCGTAGGGACGGCACGAGCGGCGGAGCCGCGAAATTTGTTTTAGCCGTGGGCGTAAGCCCGCGGTATCGATTGCCCAAAATTGTTGCGGAGCCCTTCGGGCTCTGCTGAACGGACCGGTCCAATGGTTGCGGGGAAGCCTTAGATGATCTTCGGAATGCCTCGGATGAAACGCACTCTTATCCTCTCGTTGTTCTTCTTGCTCGCGGCCACCTTTGTTTCCGCGCAGGACTGGATTCGCACCGGCACCGGTCTCGGGGTCGAGAAGATCCGCCTGGCTGCGCCCGACTTCAAGCAGGTGACGAGCGGTACGGAAACGTCGAATCTCGCGCTCACCTTCAACGTGACCTTCGAGAACGACCTGCGGCAGGCCGGCATCTTCGACATGGTTTCACGCAGCTTCTTCCCGCTGTCGGTTCCGGGTGCGCCGCAGGAGGTCGTGCTGAACGAGTGGAGCAGTCCGCCGCCCAACGCCAGCATGCTGGCCTTCGGAAACCTTACCGTGCAGGGCGGCTACCTCAACCTTCAGGGCTGGCTCTACGACACCAAGAACCCGCAAAATCCGCAGGTGCTGGGCAAGCAATATCGCGAGCAGGCCAGCGACGCCAACGCGCGGCTGATTGCGCATCGCTTCGCCGACGAGATCATTTTCCGGCTCGGCGGAGGCATGCAGGGCATCGCCGAGACCAAGCTCTACTATGTCAGTAATCGCAGCGGCTCGAAAGAAATCTGGCAAATGGATTATGACGGCGCCAACCAGAAGCAACTCACGCATACGGGCTCGATCGCGTTGTCGCCGCACGTTTCGCCCGACAATTCTCGCGTGGCGTTCTCCGGCGTCACGAAGGACGGCTGGCAAATCCAGATGTACTCGCTCGATCTGAACCGGTTGGTCAGCTTTCCGCGTTTCGGTGGAGACAACTATTCGCCGGCATGGTCGGGCGATGGTCAGAACATCGCGTTCTCTTCCTCGCGCACCGGCAACACCGAGATTTATTCCGTGAACGCGTCGGGCAGCAATTCGAAACGCCTGACGGAAAGCAAAGCGCCCGACGTTTCGCCGACCTGGAATCCGAAGACCAGCGCGCAGATTGCGTGGGTGAATGGACGCACCGGCCTGCCGCAGATCTACACCATGGCATCCGATGGAACGAACGTCGTGCGCATGACGGACCAGGGCTACGCCGTGTCGCCCTCGTGGTCGCCCAACGGGCAGTTCCTGGCGTTCGCCTGGGTGCGGCATTATGGCCCCGGCGCGCCGGGCGCAAGCGACATCTATGTCATGGACATCGCCAGCAAGCAGTGGGTGCAGTTGACGCACGACGGGGGACGCAACGATTTCCCCTCGTGGTCTCCCGATGGAAGGCATATTGTGTTTCAGTCGAACCGCACCGGCAAAACGCAGGTGTGGACGATGCTGGCCGACGGCAGCGATCCCAAGCAGCTGACGACACAAGGGGAGAACTCGCAACCGGACTGGAGCCTGAAATAGCCGGGAGACGGTTTTCGGACGAACGTACGCTATTTGTTCCACGTGGAACAATTTATAACGCGCTCTTTTAAAGGATTTAGGCCAAAGATTGTAGGATGAAAGATTCCAGTATGGGCGACGGAAGGAGCACACTTCGGCCCTCTCGCGAACTTCTGCGAGTGCTCTCGCCACTTTGGAGGAAACTTTGAAACTCAATCGGACTCGATGCACCAAAATCGTAGTTGCGCTCGTAGTGGTTCTGATGGTCAGCGCCTGCAAAGAAGAAGGTCGCGCCCCCGCCGCCTCCGCCGCCCCCGCCGCCTGCGCCCGCGCCGACTGCATCCTTGAGCGCGAATCCCAACGCGATCACCGCCGGGCAGTCTACGACTTTGATCTGGCGGACCGACTACGCCACCGACGTCAGCATCGATGGCATCGGCAAGGTCGATCCCAGCGGCTCGCGTACGGTGACGCCGACGGAGTCGACAACGTATCACCTGGTCGCACGCAATGACTCGGGCACACAGGAGGCGACCGCGCGCGTTACGGTCACGCAGGCGGCAGCGCCGCCTCCGCAACGCACCAATGACACCGAAGCGCAACTGTTCGCGCAGAATGTGCAGGATGTCTTCTTCGACTACGACAGCTACGACGTCTCGCAGCAATATCAGCAGGTGTTGCAGGGTGACGCCCGCTTCCTGCAGCAACACCCGGACATCAAGTTCACCATCGAGGGTCACTGCGACGAGCGCGGCTCCACCGAATACAACCTGGCGCTGGGCGACAATCGCGCGAACGCGACCAAGCAGGCGTTGGTGTCGCTGGGCATTGCGGCGGACCGCATTCGCACCATCAGCTACGGCAAGGAGAAGCCGTTCTGCACCGAAAGCAACGAGACCTGCTGGGCGCAGAACCGCCGCGCGCACTTCGTCTATCAGAGGTGACGCCGCGCGCACTCGAAGGAACAAGGATTAACTTATGGGCATTCGCAACAAACTTCTTTCGCTCATCGTCGCCGCCATTTTCCTGGCTGCGAGTTCGCCTGCCTTCGGCGTCAGCAAGGAGATGGTGCAACTGCAAACGCAGGTGCAGGCGTTGCAGGATCAGGTCGCGCGCATGCAGCAATCCATGGACATGAACATGGGCGTGATGCGCAACCTGATCGAGCAGAGCTCCGACAGCGTCAACAAGATGAATGCCGCGGTCGGCGATCTGCAAAACCGCATGCAGGGACTCAATGCCGACAACGGCGGGAAGATCGATCAGCTCTCCAGCCAGATCCAGTCGCTGCACGATTCGGTCGACGAGCTGAAGTCGCGGCTCGCGAAGGTCAGCAAGCAGCTCGACGACATGCAGCAAGGTGGACAGAACCTCGCTGCCGGTCAGCCGGGCATGGCTCCTGCCGTGGGAGCGCCTGCCGCAGGCGCGCCCGCTCCCGACGCCAACGCTGCCGCTTCGGCTCCGCCGCCTGACGTGCTCTACAACAACGCGCTGCGCGATTACAACTCCGGCAAGTACGATCTGTCGTCGCAGGAATTCGGCGACTACCTGCGGTATTACTCGAACACGGATCTTGCCGGCAACGCGCAGTATTATCTTGCCGACATCGAGTATCGCCAGGGCAACTTCACCGCGGCGGTGAAGGATTACGACAAAGTGCTCGAGCAGTATCCGGGCGGCAGCAAGGCGGCGGCGGCGCAACTCAAGAAGGGGTATGCGTTGCTGGAACTCGGGCAGCGCGAGGCCGGAGTGCGCGAGTTGAACAGCTTGATCGCCCGCTACCCGCGCTCGATTGAAGCTTCGCAGGCGCGCGATCGTCTGCGGCGGCTCGGCGTAACCAGCGGCGGAAGTACCGTGCATCACCCGCCAAACCAGTAACGCCTATCCGGCGTAATTGGTATTGACGGTTAGGTGATTGAAACGGTGTAGCACGCCTTCAGCCGGGTATGAGTGCGACGGAATATCGGCGCCGGCTTTACAGGCTGCTGAAAAACTGATGGAAACGCACGTTCAGGTAGTGCGGCGCTTTAGCCGCTGAGGAGAGAGAGTCGCTGCGCCTCAGCGGCTGAAGCCGACGTGCAAGAAAACATGTTCTTTACGCACACCTGAAGGTGTGCGCCACCCGGATCGCGATCTGTGTTCCCATGCAGGCTCCCACTATCGAAACCGAACGCCTGCGCCTGCGCGCCTATCGCAGCGATGACTTCTCGCCGTGTGCGGCGATGTGGAGCGATCCCGTCATCAACCGATACACCACGGGCAAGCCGCTAACGCCGGAAGAGTCCTGGGCCAAGACGCTGCGCAACGCCGGTCTGTGGCCAGTACTGGGCTGCGGCTACTGGGCGGTAGAAGAGAAGGCGAGTGGCGACTTCGTCGGCGAGACGGGCTTTGCGGATTTTAAGCGAGAGCTTCAGCCTTCCATCGCCGGAGTGCCGGAACTCGGATACGTCTTCTGCTCGCGCGCGCACGGCCAAGGCTACGCGACTGAGGCGGTGCGAGCGGCGATCGCGTGGCTCGACGAGCACCTCGATGCCGGGCGCTCCGTCTGCCTGATTCACGACGGCAACGCCGCGTCGATTCGACTGGCGGAGAAGTGCGGCTACCGGGAATTTCAGCGCACGCAATACAAGAGCCACGACGTGATTCTCTTCGAACGCTTGCGCTGAGCCATCCTCTTCCGCGCCTATGGCGCTCGTTATATCGCGATGAACGTGCAGGCTTATTCCACTACATCACTGCAAATCGGGTTGTCACGCAGACGCAATTCTTGCGATTCGAGCGAGATACCCTCAGCGGCTGAAGCCGGCTCTGGTAACCCAGCGCTACGGCGGCCCTAAAGGCCCGCACTACCCGAGCAGGGCATCACGTCGAGTTTTTCAGCGGCCTGTGAAGCCCTGCCCTGATACAAAGCAGGCAGACACTGAAGTTGTCGTGGGCGCCTCATCGCGAGGTGCTCTGTCGCCGCCGCCGCTCGCTCTGCTTCATCATCTCGTTCAAATCCGCAACCGGCCGTAGCTCAATCGGGCCCAGTCCATACTTGAAGCCTGGAAGCTGGGAGACCAGCTGAATGGCGTGATTGAGGTCTCGCGCCTCAAGGATTTGAAGGCCGCCAAGCTGTTCCTTGGTTTCCGCATAGGGGCCGTCGGTGGTCGCGACTTTGCCGTTTTTCCAGTACAGGGTCAACGCGGTCTCCGGAGGCTGAAGAGCTACTTCGGCAACCAGATGTCCGTTGGCGCGCAAATGGTCATTATGCTCAAAGCATTCGTCGAGCACCGCGTGCCGCTCGTCCTCGGTCATCCCTTCGAATTTCCCTGGCTCGATGTATCCCAAACAGATGAATTTCATCGCCCGTCTCCTCTTGTCGGGGGCCAGCAGCGGAATCTTGCGCGCCGGCTTGTTCAACCTATAGTCGCCGGGCCCAGGGAAAATCGACAGCAGAACCAATTTTTATTGAGTTTCAAACTGACCCGCTACCCAAGATTCGACGGGGAAAGAGGCCGTCTACTTGGATTTGGAGCTATCCGTGTCATCGTCGTCCTTCCGTCCGAACGTAGGAAGGTATCGGCCGAAGTTCAATTCGAAGTCGCTCGGAACACGGTAACCGATACTACGAAGCTTGGCACGGCGCGCCTGCGCACCGGGCAAGGCCAGCAGTGGGAAGAACAGGTCGATGCTCGACTGCAGCTCGGCAGCTGTCGGCATCCCGAACCGATTGATCTGCGCCTTCGCCGCAGCTGGCGTTTCCCGGTCGAACGAGGCCACGCGCCGGGCGAGGGTATCACGTCTTGGGTATGAAGCGGGATCGGGCGCCGATCGGTGGCTGGATGAATAGTCGTTTCATCATGCATTGGGACGTGCGGGAATCGTCATTTCTGGACGCCGGCGTCACGGATCAGGACGACGTCTGACTCCGTGTGGGCATGGATCAACGCGATGTTCTTCCCATCGGGAGAGAAGCGGAAAGCAGCGATGCTATCGTTCGGGAAATTGGTGATGGTGTGCCCCGGCGAGCCATCCAGCGGCTGCACCCAGATGTTGTCACCACGTTTTTCGCGAATCACGTACGCGACCGACTTCCCATCTGGGGTGAATTCGATAGAGTCAACCTCGGAGAAGTCGGGATTGCACGGCAGGTATTGCTTGGTGTGTGAGTCGAAGGAATAGATCACAATCTTGTTTTCGTAGGCGCCCTTCTGATTCCGTACTGTTGTCACTAACCCGATCCTGTTACCGTCTGGCGACCATGACGACAATCCGCTGATGTTCCACTCGTGCAAGAACACGTGGGGCGTGCCGCCGCTGAGCGGTATTTTGAGTTGCTTATTATTCTGGTCTTGAAAAGCAACTTCCTGGCTATTAGGCGAGCAACGCGGCGCGAAGTAATCATCACCGAACGTCAGTTGCCTGGCATTCGATCCGTCCATGTCAACCGTGGAGACGCTCTGGAAAGCCGTGCCATCATGGAATCGCCAGATGAAAACGATGTGCCTCCCATCCCGGCATACTTCGGGCTCCGACATCGGCGTTGAGGGGTCGGCAGTGAAGACTGTTTTTTCCGATCCATTTTCATCCACCAGCATTAGCCGATTGCGTTGCGCATAAAGAATCTTGCTGTCTGGGGTCCAGCTAAAGTCCAGTGAGCCGTGAACGGACATGATCTCCTTCAGGTCAGAGGCGACGCCGGCGCCCAAACTCATTAGCTCGATACGAGCTGTCCCTTTGTTCTGCACCGCAACGATTTCGCGGCCACTCGCGGAGGCAGAGACTGGAGCCAGCTCATGAGCGCCGGCGTAACTCGTCGTATCGTTCGTCAGCGGCCGAAAGCTTCCGCCGGGATACGAGAGGAGCCCGATTTGTCCCTGGCGCAGGCCGCTGCTCCTGCTGCTATAGACCACCGCGATCGTATCCCGGCCTGCCCAGGCCAGGGAGAAAAACTGAGCATCCCTGGTCGAGTACAGCGTCCGTACGCGGCCCGAAGCAAGATCGAGAAGTTGTACCCGGCCCAGCGCACCTTCGGCGAAGTCTTCGGTGAATGCGATCTCTTTTCCATCCGGCGACCAGGCCGGCTGCACCAGATAAGCGGAGTACAGCTTTGCCTCGAGTAAGATCTTCTCGTCTTTCCCGTCGGTCGAGATGGAAATCAGCCGCATCTTCCCTGCCGACGGATTGTTGTCGCGGAAGAATGCCATGCGGCTGCCGTCGGGCGAAAAACTCACGTTGGTGTCGATATCGTGGACGACCATCTGCGGCTCTCCGCCGAGAAGCGGCGCCCGAAACTCGTCCAGAAGGTTCGGCGTGCGGCCCATGCCGCGCTGGAAGTAGATGTAATTGCCGTCGGGCGAGAAGTTGACGCTGCGGTACATCACCGGCGCCGGTGGGATGATTTGCGTGTCGCTGCCGCTGGGAATGTTGCGCAGCCAAAGGCTCTGTTGTCCGTCGTCATTCTGCACGTTAAGGATGAACTTGCCATCCGGCGATATCGCTGCAACGGAAGCCAGACCGGTATCGGTGACCTGCGAAATGGCAAATTTACTGAACGGTTGTGGACGAGGGCGCGCCAGGAACCAGCGAATTCCGAAAGCGAAAGCCGCAACGAATATCAGAGCGAACGCGATGAGAGCCACCGCAGCAGGCTTGGAGAGTTTACCTTCGCTGTCGCGCTTTAGCGATTTCAGGTCGCGAACGGATTTCGGATGCGTGCTGATAGCGCAGGTTGCGGTCCTTCTGCAGGCACTTGTCGATGATGGCGCCTAACTTGTGAGGCAGTCGCGGATTCAGCTTCAGTGGCGGGGTTGGCGTGTTGTTCAGGATGGCGTATGTAACAGCGCCGCTGCATTTTGCCGTTGAAAGCGCGTCTGGCCGGTGGCCATTTCGTACAACACCAGACCAAACGAAAAGATGTCGGTGCGAGGGTCGAGCTTGTCGCCGCGTATCTGCTCAGGCGACATATAAGACCGCTGTACCCATCGCGGACGCCGGTCCGTGTCAGGTGCAACCCCGCCGAAGCCATGGCGACTGGCGCGATTGCCGCAGCTGCTGTGGCGTCCTCTTCGTAGCTGCCTTCCACCAGTTTCGCCACGCCAAAATCCAGAATCTTCACCACGCCTTTTCGGCAAGGAAGATGTTGGCTGGCTTGATGTCGCGATGGATGATGCCTTTCTCATGCGCGGCCTGGAGGCCGTCGGCGATCTGAATCGCGACGTCGAGCAACTCGGTCAAGCGGCATCAGCCTCGTCGTCCGCGGACAGCACACGCCAGACGCTCACGTAAGATTCTGCCCCTTCAGCAGCGGCATCACGATGAACGGCTGCCCTGGTGTTCCCCAAATTCGTGGATGGGGCAGATGTTGGGATGATCGAGTGATGAGGCGGCACGGGCTTCGCGCTCGAAGCGGTCCAGCGCTCCGGTTCGCTGCCCACTCCTGCGGAAGAAATTTCAGAGCCACCGCGCGCCCCAGCCTCAGGTCTTCGGCGCGATAGATCAGTCCCATGCCGCCGCCGCCGATGACCTCCAGCACGCGATAGTGGGAGACGGTCTTGCCGACCGGACCGAGTCTCGGACTGCGGCCCAGCCTCAACCGCGTGCGGTCGCTGCCGGTGATCTCGCCGGAGCGAGTCGCCCGTGCTCACGCGTTCGACCGGGACCATCAACCGATAGCCCCGTCGCGCCAGGGTCTCGATGTACCTGGGTTCGTCGGCGGAGTCGCCGAGCGCACGGCGCAGGTTCTTGATGGCGGCGTTGATGCTGTGGTCAAACTCGACGATGGTGTCGTTCGGCCACAGCTTCTTGCGGATGTCCTCGCGGCTGATCAGTTCGCCATCGGCCTCGACCAGCAAGCGCAGGACTTGCAAAGGCTGCTCGCGCAGGAGGGTCGTTGCATCAGCGGAGCGCAGCTCTCCCGTCCTGAGGTCAAGCTCAAATTCACCCAGCTGAACGCGGACTAACTGCGCCTGCTTCATGGCAAGTCCAAGGACTCCAGCCCTCGGTGCGTCAGTCTAAACCGTCGCCTGCTTCGCTGCCAGCGAATTCAAGGGATAACCGCATGGATTCCATGACCAAAGCGATTGCGATAAGCCGGTGCCCCACTCATCCGCGGGTTCGGATGAGTAGGTCTTCGAGGCACAGACATCGAGTACCTTCCTCACAGACACCCACCCACCTCCCCGTCAACCTCGATTCCATGACCCAAGGACTGGTCTCCCTGAAAACATTCAGTCGTTTCGCAATTATCCTATCGCCGGCCCAGGTGAGAAATATTCGATACGCCTTCCCCTCCGATCACCCACTCATCCGAACCCGCGGATGAGTGGTGCACCCGGCTGGTGGGCCCAGCCCGTGCTCACTGGACATGGATCTATTGTCGAGGTAGAACCGGCCAAAAGCAGACCTCGGGTTATTGGTTACAGTGACAATGCGGCGCGCAGATCGTGTCCTACCTTACTTCTGCGGAACGTCGGCTTAAGCTATTCTGAAGAACCTGGGTTGGAGGTTTTGTAGCATGGCAAAGCTCGTGTATGGATTGAACCAGTCCCTGGACGGCTACGTCGACCACATGAAAATCGGGCCACCCGATCCCGCGCTCTCTCGTCACTTCATCGAGCAGGCGCGCGGCGTGACGGGCGCGGTGTACGGTCGCCGCATGTACGAGATCATGCGTTATTGGGACGATGATCTTCCGGATTGGGACGCGCAGGACCGCGACTTCGCAGAGATGTGGCGGAGCCAGCGGAAGTGGGTTGTGTCGCGCTCGTTGAAGTCGGTCGGGCCCAACGCCACGCTGGTCGAAGGTGACATCGAGGCGGCGATACGTGGGCTGAAGGCTCAGCACGGTGGGGAGATTGACGTTGCCGGACCAGTCCTGGCAGGAAGCCTAACCGACCTTGGTCTTATTGATGAGTATCGAATCTACCTCCACCCCGTCGTGCTTGGTGGGGGCAAGCCATTCTTCACCGGCCCCCGGCCGCCGCTCCGCCTTGTGAGCAGCGATCGAATTGGCGAGGACGTGATTAGGTTGACGTACGTTCCCGCTTAATCGCCGGGCGCCCACACATTCGCGGGTTTCGAATGTGTGGGATCAAGAGGTGATGCCAGTACTGCCGCCGCTGCCGCGGCTATTTGTTGCCGTCATCCGCACGACGTATTCCACGTGCCGGAGAATCCTGGTCGCGACACAGTCCGTCACGCCGGCATCGCCGGCAGCGTTGTCACGGCCGCTCGCTTGCTCCCTGCGGAGCCGGGAAGAAAAGAAGCTCGCGCACCTCGCCGGGCACATCGCAGGCGATGGCAGCCTTCTTCGCCCATGCGAGTGCCTCATCCATATTGGCGGCTTCCAGTATCCAAAATCCGCCCATGTGCTCCTTGGTCTCGGTGTACGGCCCGTCGGTGATGAGCACCTTGCCGTCGGGCTGTTTTCGCACCGTCTTTGCGTTGGCGGCCGGAGAGATACCGCAGGCGAACTTTCTGGCGCCGGCAGCGATCAATTCGCGGTTGAGCGCGTGGATCTCTTCCATCATCGCTTCGGTTACGGTGGACGGGTCGAAGTCGTCGGGGAGGTAGTTAGCAACCAGATACTGTGGCATGAGTTCTCCTTTATCTTGCAACGGTCTTTCGGACGAGGCATCGCGAAATCGAGAAAGCGGGGAGAGTTTTGCTACTGGCGCATCTCAGCGGCGACGTCATCGCCAAACTTCTTCTGGATCTCCTTTTGGGTCTCGGGATCGAAGTCGGTTAAATCAAACATCCGGCGAACTTCGACCATTTCGTTGTCCCTTCCGGGGATGCGCGAGGCCCACTCCAGCGCCTCTTCGCGCGACTTCACCTGGATGATCCAGTAGCCGCCGACCACTTCCTTGGCTTCGGTAAACGGGCCGTCGGTAACGGTCGATTTTCCGCCTTTGAAGGTGACGCGCGCGCTCATCGTCGCGGGCGGGGTCAGCCCGTCGAGCGCCAGCAGCACGCCGGCCTTCCCTAGTTCCTCGTTGTACTTGCCCATCGCCTCCATGTCTTTGAAGTCGGGCACCCAGCCGGGTTTTGCGGTTTCGTAGTCTTTCGGAAACATGATCATCATGAAGCGCATTGTGTTCTCCTTAAGGGTTGGCGGGCCGTATCGGGGCCGCTGCTTTTATATAAGAGCTTGGAACCGCGCTGGGCCTGGAAAAGTTGCGAGGCGCAGGATGCGCGGTGCGGCTCTACTGACTAGTCGAACGGAGTCGCCGGGAATCGACAGGCGATTTGCGAATTTTTCGCGTAGCGTATCGCCCCGGAAAACACTTTCTGGCGGGCCGGTTGCCCGGCCTTCATGAGATAGTCGAACGGCGCGACCGGAATTCGACAAGTCGTCGAGGTTTTTATTTCAACTGCCGAATCCGCTCTGCAGGAATTGCCGCTCGGGTTCCTGTTGGGTCAGGGCCAGAGCTTTCTCATACGCGGACCGAGCCTCAGCCGGCCGGCCGAGCCTGCGGTACATATCGGCACGGGCGGAATGCGCCAGGTAATAATTTGCCAATTCGCCGTGTTCCAACACCGCGTCGATATGCGCCAGGCCGGCCTCCGGACCATCGCGCATCGCAATCGCCACGGCACGATTGAGCTCTATAACTGGCGAAGGCTGAATTCGTAGCAATTGGTCGTAAAGCGCGACAATCTGCCGCCAGTCAGTCGCAGCGACCGATTCCGCCTCCGCATGAACGGCCGCAATCGCAGCCTGCAATGTGTAAGAGCCGAAGCGGCGGGACGTCCCACGGTCCCCCAGGGCTTTCTCCAGCAATGCCACTCCCTCCGCGATCTGCTCCCGGTTCCAGAGCGAGCGGTCCTGGTTCTCCAGCAAAATCAGCTCCCCGGTCGGCGAGGTTCTCGCGGCGTGGCGGGATTCCTGTAGCAACATCAGCGACAGCAGCCCAATGACTTCCGGCTCCGGCTGGAGTTCGGCCAGCAACCGCCCCAGTCGAATCGCCTCGCCGGTCAGCTCGGCCCGCGTTACCTCCGCTCCCGCCGCAGCCGAATAGCCCTCGTTGAAGACGAGATAGATGACCTGGAGCACCGCGCCCAGTCGCTGCGGCAATTCCTCGGGCGTCGGCACTTCGTACGGAATCCGTGTCTCGCGAATCTTTGCCTTGGCGCGCACGATGCGCTGCGCCAGCGTACGCGGCGTAGTGAGGAAGGCCTTTGCGATCTCCTCGGTTGTCAGCCCGCACACCTCACGCAAGGTGAGCGCAACGTGCGCTTCCGGCGCTAGAGATGGATGACAGCAGGTAAAAATCAGGCGCAGCCGGTCATCCTCAAGGCTGCCGTCTTCACCGGAGCTTTCCGCCGAATTCGATTGCGCTTCAAGATATCGCACCAGCTCGTCTTGCGACGCATCAAATCTTGCCCGTCGACGCAGAGTATCAATGGCTTTGAATCGCGCCGTCGAAATCAGCCAGGGTCGCGGGTTGCCGGGTACACCACTCGTCGGCCACACGCTCAGCGCAGCCGCAAAGGCTTCGTGCATCGCCTCCTCGGCAAGATCAAAATCACCGAGCAAGCGGATCAGAGTTGCCAGGATTCGTCCCGAATCCACGCGATAAAGGGAGTCGAGCAATTCGCGTATCGGCTCGGTGGAAGGCTCGGGCATGACGACGACCTTAGCAAACCAGCCAGCCCGAATCAATTTGGCAAACGGCGGACCGATGCATTTATGAGATGGGCCGTTAGTTGTAATCAGAGCCTGCCGAAAAATAAGAAACGGGCGACTACACTCCCAACCCCGTCACCCGCCATCCCGCGCCGTGCACCTTGTGGCGGATGTTGAGCGTGATGAGCAGCGCGGTCATGGCTTCGACGATGCGCGCGTTCTCCAGCTTGCCGCCGTCGATGGCGCGCACGCCGGGAATCTTCGCCGCCAACTCCGAGGCGACCTGGCGCGCGCGGTCGTCGTCGCTGCACACGATGACGTCGCAATCCACGTCGTCCTCAGCGTTGCAGCACGGTCGATGACAGGCTGTGAAATGCCGCGGCGACGATGACGTTCTTGCCGACGATCTCCTGCGCCTGCTCCGCCGCTGAGCCTTGCCACACGCCGAGCACGCGCGTCGGACGTCCGCCAACAGCGGCTGCGAGCGGAACCGTGGCGTCGATCAGCACCGTGCCCTGGCGGAAGGACGGCTTGAGTTGCTTCAGCAGTTCGGCCTGTCCGGCGAAGGGAACCGTGAGTACCACAATGTCGCACATCTTGACCGCGGTGGCATTGTCCACGCCTTCGACGCTGGCCAGCGCTCCGGCTTTCTCCGCGATCTGGGTGGCGGCGGCTTGCGCGCGCTCGCCGTCGCGCGAGCCGATGACGACTGACTCGCCCGCGCGCGCCCAGCGCAGCGCCAGACCGGAGCCTTCAGGGCCGGTACCGCCGACGATGGCGATCATGCGCGCTTCCCGCCGCGCGACATCGGGTCCGACGATGTGGGATAGAGGTATTGCGTGTAGACCGTGTTGCGCTGCGCGGGAATGCGGCCCAGCTCCAGATATCCGCTCCTGGAACTCGGCCGTGGAGATGTACTGCCCGGCGGTCGCGCCCGCCAGCCGCGAGATGTTCTCCTCGAAGAGCGTGCCGCCGTAGTCGTCGGCGCCCGCCAGCAGTGCGAGTTGCGAAACCTCGCGTCCCAGCTTCACCCACGAAACCTGAATGTGGTTGATCGAGCCGGCGAGCATCACGCCGCGCCAGCGCGTGCACTTTCATGTGCTCGGTCCAGCGTGCCGCCGCGCGCGCCAGTCCCTGCGCGAACAGCAGCGTGTTGTCATGAATGAAGCCCAGCGGCACGAACTCGGTGAAGCCGCCGGTGCGCGACTGGATCTCGCGCAGCAGCAGGAGCTGGTTGACCCAATGCTCCGGCGTCTCGCGGTGGCCGTACATCATGGTCGAGGTGCTGCGAATGCCGCACTCGTGCGCGGTTTCGATGATCTCGCGCCATTGCGCCACGCTCAGCTTGTTGCGCGAGAGCACGTGGCGCACGCTGTCGTCGAGGATTTCGGCCGCCGTGCCGGGCAGCGTATCCAGCCCGTTGGCTTTCAGCATCAGCAGGTAGTCGCGAACCGGCATGCCGGTGAGCTCGACGCCGTAGACCATCTCCATCGGCGAGAAGGCGTGGCGTGCATCTTCGGCGTCGCCGACTTCACGGCGCGCAGAATGTCGCGGTAATAGAACGGCGGCAGGTCGCGCGGCAGCCCGCCCTGGATGCAGACCTCGGTCGCGCCCCACTCTTCGGCTTCGCGGACATTTCTGCGCGACCTCGTCGAGCGAGAGGAAGTAGGCGGTCTCGTCGCGGGGGCCGACGCCGAAGGCGCAGAACTTGCAGCCGACAAAACAGACATTGGTGAAGTTGATGTTGCGCGTGACGACGTAGCTGATGACATCGCCCACGAGTTGCCGTGCGGAATTCGTTGGCGGCGACCACCAGGCCGAAGAGGTCGTCGCCGTCGCTGTGCGCCAGCAGCAGGCATTCGTCGCGGCTGAGCACGCCGCCGTCGAGCGATGCCAGGACCTTCTCGATGGGCGCTCGAGCTGGGCCGAGACACGCTGCTGCACGTCGTCCCAGGTCGTGTCTCGAAGCGTCTGCTGATTGCACCAGCTCAGGCCTTGCATAGTTTCCGCAAGTCCTGCAGCGGCTGAAGCCGCCATCGGAGTAGTCGAATTTGCAGACGGTCTAAAGACCGTCCCTTCAAAACCACGTTTAATCAGAGACTCCCTACCGAAACAAATCTTTCTCCGCCGGACGCACCAGTTGCGTGCGCTCGCCGCTCCGCGCGGGATAGGCGTAACCCCGGATTATACAAGCCGGAACGCGCGAATTTTTGCCGCAAACCAGGCCCGGCTGCGCAGGCCAATTCATCGGCGACAGCTTCTTCGGTCGCGTGCATCATGTAGCCGTAGCGCGTCGCGCTTGCCGCGATAGTCGATGCAGTCGCCTTCATTCCGGCAACGCCGATGGCGACTTCGCAGAGCCCTTCGCGCCAGGGCCGGCCAAAGCTGTCGGCGATGATGACCGGGATGTGCAGCCGGTCCGCTTCTTCAACTTGCGATGAATTTGCGCTGCCGAACGGTCGGGATCGAGCGGCAGCAGCACGGCGGTCTTGCCGCCATCGACATTGGAAACATCGACGCCGCTGTTGGCGCAGACAAAACCGTGTCTGCGTCTCGGTGATGAGCACGTGCTTCTTGCGCACGACGCGCTTGGCCTCGCGCAACGCGAGTTCCACGACGCGCGCGTCGACGTTGTTCGTCGCGGCGAATCGTCCGCGCGGCGGCGGAGGGCTTCACCGTATCCGAGCGACACCGTGCGGCCCTCGGCTTTGGAGACGATCTTATGTTTCACCACCAGAATGTCGCCGGCGCTGCAATCGCAGCCGGCGGCCAACGCGAGCGCATCGAACGACCAGATCGCGCGACGGAATCGCCGGCATGACACTTCGCGAGATGCCGAGCACCGGAATCGCGCGGAGCTCGCTCGCCATCAGCCTGCTGCGAGTCTTGCGGCGGCCGTTTTCGTCAGAGCACTGCCGGCTTTCCACGCCGCTTCGCATCGGACGTGCTGGCCGAAGCCCCACGACCGCAGCAGGCGCTGCGCGTTGGTGTCGCCGTCGCGCGCACCAGCAGGTCGAGCTCGTGCGGATTGTCGATGTCCAGGCCGATGCCCGGCATCTCCAGAATGACAAGCTGCTTGCCGGTTCGCTGCATGGCCTCGCAGTGCGGCAGAAAGCTGTCGTTGCCGAAGCGCAACGGAATGATCGACGCCGGCCGGCGCAGGATGCAGTTGCTGCCGCGCCGATCGTAGGCCGGAACGAAGACCGCGCCTTCCGCGGGAGCCGCGTCGAGCACGCGATGCAGTTCGTCGCTGGCGATGAGCGGAATGTCGGCGGGAACGACGATGGTCGTGTCATAGCCGCGCTGCTCGCACCAGGCCGTGGCCATCTCGATGGCGGCGGTCTCGCTTTCGTTGCGCGTGTCTTCGATCACCAGGAATCCGAACTCCCGCGCCAGCTTCTGCGCGCGCGGGTCGCCCGTCACCAGCGGCCACGTCGATTCGGGTTGTGCACGCCCGAGGCGGCGTGGCATCACGTCGCGCAGCATGGCCTCGGCAAGTTGCGAGCGCTGTTGCGCGTTGAGCGCCGCGGCCAGGCGCTGTTTGGCGGTGGCGAGGCTCTTGAACGGGATGAGAAGGATGCCGTTCATCGTCAGTCTTCGCCGCTACGCAGCGGGTAAATATTTCGAAGGTCAACGGGCTTGCGCCCGGGCTCGAATCGCAGTCGCGGCTACGCCGCTCGTTCCTTAGACTTCGCGCTCGGCTGCCGAAGCGTACAGTCTGCTTTCAGAGTGCCGTGACTCAGAGTGCCGCGACTCATGAATGCCGTGACCTCTCAGGATGACACCGAGGCAGAGCAGAGCATTCAGCACAAACTGACCCAAGGCTCGCTTGTCTGCATCGAGCGCATGATGGTATTCGTACACTCAGCGCGTACTCCTGGCTTTCGCCTTCGTTCCGCTTCGCGCGATCGGCTTCATCCGCGACCAGCACGTCCAGAAAATCTTCATACGCTTTCGCGACGCCGGCGATCGTGCTCGGCCAGCCCATCATCTGCATCAGCTCGCCGGCCGGGCCGGAGACCGCCGCGCCGCCGACGATCGGACTTACCGCGACGATCGGCGCGTTGGTCGCCGCAGCGCATCGCGAATGCCCGGCACCGCCAGAATCGGTCCGATGCTGGTGACCGGATTGCTCGGCGCAAAAATAATCGCCTCCGCTCGTTCGATGCTCTCGATCACCCCGGCGCCGGGCGCGCTTGCTCCGCGCCTTCGAAGCGCACCGCGCTGCACCTCTACCTGATGCCGCTCGCGCACAAAGTACTCCTGAAAAGTCAGCGTGCCCTTGGCGGTGTCGAGCATGGTGGAGACGCGATCATCGGACATGGGCAGCACGCGCGCGCGAATGCCGAGTTCGTCGCCAGCTCTGCTGTGGCTTCGGCTCAGCGTCTTGCCCGCGCGCAGCATGGCCGTGCGCGTCAGGTGTGTCGCCAGATCGAGATCGCCAAGGCTGAACCACGACGGCTGCGCCGAGCTGCTTCATGCGCTCCAGGCAGCGGAAGCTGTCGCCCTCGACGCCCCAGCCGCGATCCTTGCTCAGCAGGTCGGCAGAGCGCGTAGAGGACGGAATCGATGTCGGGCGAAACGTGCAGGCCCCACCACTCGACGTCGTCGCCGGTGTTGACGACGACCGTGAGTTCTTCCGGCGCGACGACCTGCTGCAAGCCCTGCACCAGCTTGGTGCCGCCCGTTCCGCCGGTGAAGACGACGATCATCTACGCGGCCCTCGCATATCCATCGGTGATCCATCGCCGCCATCAGTCGCTCCGCCAGCAGCCCGCCGCGCTGCCATCACCGCCGGAACGAATTCGGGATACACCGGCAGCCGCTGCACCAGCTTCTGCCCGGCGGCTTCGGTGCGGCGCTGCAAGTCGAGCAGATGCGGCCACGGCGCTTCGGGATTGATGTAGTCCGGCGTCAGCGGCGAAACGCCGCCCCAGTCGTTGATGCCCGCCTCGAGCAGGCGCTCGTAGTCGGGTCGGTGAGGTTCGGCGGCGCCTGGATGTTCATGTCGCGCAGCAGCAGGCGCGCGACGGCCAGCGTGCGCAGCATGTCGCCGTTGTCAGGCTCGGGCCACGCGGCCATCGGAATGCGCGGCTTGGCGCGGAAATTCTGGATGATGACTTCCTGGATGTGGCCGTACTGCTCGTGCAGGCGCCTGATGGCGAGCAGCGAATCGACGCGGTCTTCGCAGCGTCTCGCCGATGCCGATCAGGATGCCGGTGGTGAAGGGCACGCCGAGCTTGCCGGCGTCTTCGATGGTCCGCAGCCGCAGCGCGGGCGCTTGTCGGGCGTTGTGCCGTCGGGATGGCGGCTCGCGCAGATGCGTGCTGGTGCTCTCCAGCATCAGGCCGAGGCTGGGATTGCTCGCGCGCAGGCGCTCGATCCAGTTAGCGCTCAGCAGGCCGGGATTGGCGTGCGGCAGCAGGCGCGTCTCGCGCAGCACCAGCTCGCACATGGCTTCGAGATAATGCAGCGTGCTGCGATAGCCGAGCCGGCGCAGCGTCTCGCGCATCTCGGGGAAGAGCGCCTCCGGCTTGATCGCCGAGCGAGAACAGCGCTTCGGTGCAGCCGAGCTTCTCGCCTTGCTGCGCGACCGCGAGCACTTCTTCCGGCGTCATGGTGTGCGCGCCGGGCTCGCCGGGATCGCGACGGAAGGTGCAGTATCCGCAGTAGTCGCGGCAAAGATTGGTCAGCGGGAGAAAAACTTTGCGCGAATAAGTGACGATGCCGGGATGAAACTGTTCCTTCAGCGCGCGCGCGGCGGCGAGCAGCTCGGGCAGGACGTCATCGTCGCAGTGCAAAAGTTCGCATGCCGCCTCGGAGGAAAGCGGCTGGCCATCGGCAGCAGCGCGCAAGGATTCGAGCAAATGCTGCCGGTCGTTCGCCGGCGTCGTCGTGTACCGCAATGTGGGAGTGGCCGGCAAGGACATCGGTGACTCGCGATTGGGTTGCGCTCTACGAGAGAATAGCGAAAAGCTTGGCGCCGCGCATTCAGCCCGCGGCCCAGGTTAGCGTCCAAAAGAAGGACGCGAAGCTGGGGCACCGGCACTCGCGAAGCCGGGGCAGCGATGTCAATGTTGCTGCGCGTTGCCGTCCAACCCGTAGCGGCCGCGGAAATACAGCAGCGGAAGACCCTCGCCCAGCAATACCTCGCGCACTTCGGCGACGAAGATCGTGTGGTCGCCGGCGGAATGAGCGTCGACCACTCGGCAATCCAGATTGGCCAGTGTGTTCTCCACCACCGGTATTCCGCTCTTCATGGCTTTGTAAGCAACGCCGAGGCGCCGGGCCGCGTCGGGATTGCGTTCCGGATCGGCAAAAAATTCCGACAGCGCCTCCTGCTCCTGCTTCAGTACGCTGACGCCAAACTGGCCGCGTTCGCGCAGATGGAGGTAGGTCTCCGCCAGGTGATCGACACAAACCAGCACGAGCGGCGGCCGCAGCGACACCGAGCAGAAGGCGCTGGCGGTCATGCCGTGAATGTTGTTCTCCGGAGTTTGGACCGTGATCACCGTAACCCCGCTGGCAAAACGGCCCAGAGCGGCGCGAAACTCGTCAGCGGTGACCAGGTCTTCCATCGTGCCAGAAAAATGAACGTTCATTAACGGATAATCCCGACTATGGACATATGATGCCGCGAGCTGCTGCCGGTCGCGTCAACTGCGCCCGTCGCCCTGCCGGAACGAGACCAATTCCCACTCGCCTGTGGGACTGGATTTGCGCTGCCTCAGAATGTACAGATTGCCGTCGCCGGCGCGGACTCTATAGTAGATGCTCTCGGGCTCGTACCACTGGTCGAGGACGGCGTCGACGGTGTATTGCCGTCCGTCGAGCCGGAAGCGCAGCGGGCGCTCCTCGGCCCTCGACCCGGAGTAGCAGTCGACCTCTAACTTCATGGTTACATTATGCGCCTGAGAGGGGCGAGTATCTGCTGCTCGGTGAAGAGAAGCCGCGGCCGGCTCACGATTCGGTTTTCTTCAGCAAAAGCCCGGCAATAAGTGCCGCCAGAGCAGCCAGCAGCCATTCGACGCGCCAGATCTGCACCGCCTGCCAGTCGACGAGAGTGTCGGTCTTGTAGATGACGCCCAGCAGCGCGGCTCCCACGAGGAAGGCGACACCCAGCAGGAAGCACGCAAAAGAGGCCGCAGGGAGCGGAAGAAGGAAACGCAGGCCCCGGGCGCCGCTCTTGCGGGTTTCTCCGCGCATGTTGATCGGCACGGTTGTCGCGCGGGAGTTCACTTCGCGGCTCGCCCCGCACATGTGGCAGAAGCGCGCGGCCGGTTGATACTCCATTCCACATCGCCAGCATGCCAATTCTGCCGGCGGCGGAGCTTCAAACAGACGGGCGGCGTTGGGATTAGGTGGACGCCAGTATTCCTGGCTGGTGCTGCCGGATGCCTGCGCCATAGGTGCTCCTGAGAACTACCTAGTGCGTTAGCACTCGGCCAGCCAAAGGGCCGAAACTTGTAAGTTAAAGGTGTGATTAGAGTTGCAGGAGCACGGGTGAGGCGCAGGGGCGTCGGCGTCAGAGCAAAATTTTCCGCCGGCAGGAAACAGTGACCAGGCGTCGAGCTCCCGGACCTATCTCCGCTTGGGCATGGTGATGACTTCGGCCGCTTCGATGCGCGGGCCATTGCACCAGTAACCGAGAAGCAGCAGGTCGCTGGAGGTGAACTGCAACGACTGTGGGCGGCCATTGCCGTCGGTGAAGATGTGCAGGTCGAGAACTTCATGCAGGCGCGCGATGGTGACGCCCAGTGCCGCAGCGGCCTCGTGCTCGTCGTAGAGACGGTCTTTATAAATTCGGCTCAATCTTGGCATAGTGGCGCATCCGGAGTTCCTTCAACCTTTGTAGCTGCTTTCGAGGGTTCCCGATATCGGGTAAACTTCTCATAAGCCTGTCGCGATGAAACCTTATCAATATCTGCTGTTTCTACTGTGCCTGGGTTACGCAGCGCTGGCCGTCACGGCTCAAACGCCGGGTGTCGTCCCCCCGACCCGGGTCGACAATGATGCCAACACGCGCAAGGGCTTCGACGATTTCTACAATCTCGAGTACGACAAGGCGATACACGAGTTCGAAGCCGCCCAGTTGGCGCATCCCGGCGATCCTTTTGCTGTGAACCACACCCTGGCTGCCATCGTTTTTAAGGAGCTGAAGCGCATTGGCGCGCTGGACACCGAGGCCTACGCCAAGGACAGCTTCCTGAACAAGAAGTTGCTGGCGCCGCTCGATCCCGCGACCCGCGACCGCGTCAAGGAGTTGACGGATCAGGCTGCGGCGCTGGAGCAGGCGCAGCTGGACAAGAATCCCAACAATGTGGACGCGCTGTATGCGCGCGGCGCCACTCGGGCGGTGAATGCCACCTATATCGGCGTCGCCAACCACGCCTGGTTTGCCGCGTTACGCAGCGCCGTGGCCGCACGCCACGACGAGGAGCAGGTGTTGCAGCTCGATCCTAACTATGTGGATGCCAAGCTGATTGTTGGGACCCATTTGTACATCGTCGGATCGCTGAGCTGGCCGGTGAAGGTTGCCGCCTCTATCGCCGGGCTGAGCGGAAACAAAGAAAAAGGGCTTGACGATTTAAGGCAAGCGACGCATAGCCCCCACCCCGAAGTTGCCAACGATGCCAAGATTCTTCTTGCGCTGTTCTTGCGCCGCGAGGAGCGGTACCAGGAAGCGATACAGGTGGTCAATAGTCTCCAGAACGATTTTCCGCGCAATTTCCTGATGGCCGCCGAGTATGCTCATCTGCTCAACGCCGCCGGTCACGGGCAGGAAGCCATTGCGGCGTATCGCAAAGTGGTCGCGGGCTGCCGCGCCGGAACCTACAATCAGTGCCGCATCGAGATTCCGGCCTACGGTTTAGGCGAGGCCCTGCGCGGCCAACGTGAATACGCCGCTGCCGCCGAGGCTTACGAACTCGCCGCCAACAGCGGCAACGATGCCGACCTGAAACAGCGGGCGACTCTCGCTGCGGGCCAGATGTACGACCTGATGAAGAAACGCGACACCGCAATGGAGAAGTACAAGGCGGTAATCGCCGAGAACTCGTCGTCGAACTCCGCCGACCTGGCGCGCCACTATATGAAGCAGGCTTATACCGTCCAGTAAAGTCTGGTAGAGCAGACCTTCCGGTGCGCCTGAGCAATATTTTTCGCGTCGCAAGGTCGACGACCTGACCGTAGGAAGCTGAGATCTGCGAACGCGAAACGCGAGCCTAAAGGCCCGCACGACCATGGTCAGGGAACCTTTTCCTGCGCTCATCGTATCCTGTGATAGAGGGGGGAATATGTACTGCAACTATTGCGGCAAGGTCATTCAGGATGATGCGAATCTGTGCGCCTATTGCGGCAAGAGAATCGGTGCGGTGGCCGCACGCCAGAAGCTGATGCGCTCGCGTACCGATCGTAAGATCGCCGGAGTCTGCGCCGGCTTTGCCGAGTACTTCGATCTCGATGTCACGGTGGTGCGGGTCGTGTGGCTGATCGTCGCGTTGTTCGGTGGCGGAGGCATTGTGGCCTACATCATTGCCTGGATTGTGATGCCGGAGGAGCCGGAATACGTTCCCGCCCAGCCACCCGCGACCTCGCCGCAGCCGTATCAGGGATCGTGAAACCCGGCCGCAACTCCGGCGCGATGAAGTTGGGCGGGGCGTAAGCCCCGCAGAAGTGGTAACAGGAGGCAAGCCGCGGCAGCGGCGACACGAGTTTCGCAACGAGGGTGCCGTGCCTACGGCATTCAAGCGGCTGAAGCCGGCCTGGGTCTCAAATAAGCCGCGAAACGCGGGCCTGAAGGCCCGCACTACCACATGCCCTACCTCCGCAGCTCCGACGCGCAACTCTTCTACGAGGTGACGGGCGACGGGCCGCCCGTCGTCCTGCTGCACCCGTTTCCGCTAAATCACAACTTCTGGACGCAGGCTGCCGAGCGACTGAGCACTCGCTATCGGCTGATCATGCCCGATCTGCGCGCGCACGGCGACTCCGACGCGGGCGAAGGTCCGGCGACGATGCAGAAGATGGCGGCCGATCTCGCGCTGCTCTGCCGAGAGGAACGCATCGCGAAAGCGCACTTCGCCGGCGTTTCCATCGGAGGTTACGCGCTGTTCGAGTTCTGGCGCCGTTATCGCGAGCACGTCGGAGCGCTGGTGCTGGCCAACACCCGCGCCGCTGCCGAGATGCCGGAAGGCCACGCAAACCGGCTGGCGATTGCGGAGAAGGTGCTCAAGGAAGGCACGGCCGCTTTCATCAGCGACCTGGTGCCGAAGCTGATGTCGCCGGTCACGTTAAACAATCGTCCGGACATCGTCGCTGCGGCGCGCGCGATGATGCAGAAGATGTCGCCGCAGGACATTGCCGCCGTGCAGCGAGGCATGGCCGAGCGTCCCGACTCGATTCCTACCCTGAAAACCATCAACGTGCCGACGCTGCTCGTCGCCGGCGAAGATGACAGCGTTCCTCGCGCCGAGTTTGAGTTGATGCGTCAGCAGATTTCCGGGAGCCGCCTGAACGTGATTTCACGCGCCGGACATTATGCCGCGCTGGAGCAACCGGAGGAGTTCGCCGGCTTGCTGCGCGGATTTCTGGACAGCCTTCCTCGACAGTAAGCAGGTTTTTTGGGTGCAGACGCGGTCCTCGCGCGGTCCATGGCGATCCGTCCGGCGCCCGGCCGGAGGGCAGATCGGATACGCTCACCTCACGATCACAGACCGCGTCTGCAAACCTGACTCGCCGATCAGAAAATGTCGGCTTTACGAAAAGAGACAGAACTGAACCCGGGCCTTACGACCAGGCTTACCCCTTTACCTGAACGAAACCGTCACACCGGCGCGGGCGGCGCAACATCGGGGCACCCACGACGCTTGAATTTTGCGCCGCTTGCGCCAGGTACACCCGATCAGAGTACGGCGTGCGCCATCTGCGCGGTCGAGAACTCCATCACCTCCGGTTTCACTAGCCGCTCGAAGTCCAAGTACGCCATCTTGATCAGCTCGTAGTGGGAGCCGGCGTTGAAGGCGATCTCGTGGTCTTCGGTGAGCGCCTCATCCACGTAAACCGGGATGCCGTAGAGATTGCCGAAGGGCGGCATGGCTCCGGTTTCGCAATCGGGGAAGTGGCGCTTGAATTCGCTCTCGGTCGCCAGCACCGCCTCGCGAACACCGGTGGCGCGGCGCAGCGTCTCGAGCTCAACCTGGTACGACGCCGGCAGGACGGCCATGGCCAGGTCGCCATCCAGCTTGACGATCACCGTTTTGGCCAGCTCCTTGCCGGAAATGTGCGCAATGGCAGCGATGCCCTGCGCCGTGTAAGCCTTGGAATGGGAGATGCCGACGTATTTGATGCCATGGGCGTCTAGGAATGCTTTCACTTTGCTGAGGGGCACGACAGCCTCCTGACCGGGTGAGCGCCATGCGGCACCCACCTCCAGCAGCATGTTCGTCTGGCCTCAGTGTAGTGCGGGGGAAACGGCGCGCAAGCACAGGCGTCACAGTGCAGATGTGATAAGGCAGCGGTCAGCGACAAGGCGTCGGGTGTCAGAGATCAACAAAGCGTAGCCAAGAAAATTTCGACGGGCGCAAAGCGGCGGCTAGAGTTGAGAGGATACTCGAAGAGTTGTCATGGGAAATGTGGGAGAGGAGCACACCTTCACAGCAACGGTATCGCTGGGTCCTGATCCCTAGCCCCTGGCCCCTGGCAACTAAGCGCGCACCGGCTCCAGATTCACGCTCTTGCCCGGCGGCTCGGTCTTGCCGCTGCGTTCGAGCGACTCCATCGTGCTCATCACGATGTTCACGACGTGCTCGATGCCGTGGTCGGAGTTGAGCATCAGGTGATAGAGGCGGCGGCACGGCCACTCGGCGTTGAAATATTTGCGGACGAAGGCGGCGCGCTCGCGGTCGATAGTGTCGACCATCTCCGTGGCGTCTTTCTCCGACATCTTCAGACTGACGAGGCGGCGGATTTTTTTCTCGCGCGAACCATAAACGAAAACGTGGAAGGCATCGGGCCGCCCTCGCAGAATGTACGGAGCGCCGCGTCCCACGATGACGCAGTTGCCCTCCTTGGCTTTCTTGTCCATGACCTTCTGGGCATGGTCGACCAGTTCGTCCGCGCCGAAGATCTTGTCGTCGGAGATTGGCAGCGAGCGCTCGTAGCTGCCGCGCCAGAATACCTTCGCCAGCCGGTGCAGCAGGGGATCGCACTTTTCTTCGCAGCGTGCCACCGCCCGCTCGTCCACCGAGGCCATCTTGGCGATCTCGCAGGTAAGCTGCTGATCCAGCAGCTGCCACCCTTTGCGGCGCGCCAGCTCTGCGGCAACCAAGCTGCCGCCGGCGCCATATTCGCGTTCAACGGTGATGATGCGGAACACTCACACCCCCTATCCAAAAATAATACTCCGTTTGTCTATAGGTGATGATGAGCGTTGTGCGCGGGGTGCCCGTGGTTGCGGCTGCACTCGGGCGGGCCCGAAGCGAGTCTCGCATTGCGGAGCAGGTGGGTCGCGCATCCCTTGCTTCGCCACGGCCAACGCATGTGCTCGTGCTCTATGTGTACGCAGCACCGTGGATGGACATCCTCGTGGTGCAGCCCCATCCCCCTCAGTTTTAGCCTTGATTCCATTGGACTTAAATTAAAATACTGATTCTGAAAGACTTACATTGTTCAGCGGCAAGGGGCGAGCGAGTACAAGCCCAGCTTCTCGTAATTTCAAAGACCGCAGCCGCAGCGGCGCACCAGCGCTTCGCGACATCGGAGTCTGGCCCCGACCTTTTCAGTCTATCGTCCCAGAAGGGCTCAATTCCAGAGGAAAGCGCCTCGCGCAAAACGAAGGTAATCGCAGGTTTCCGAAACAACACGAACAGCCGTAGGGCGAGCGATCGGCCAGCAGCCAACAGCCGGAACGGTGCTACGTGTCGCCACTATGGCAATAGAAGTGACATCGGAAAAGGGCCATTCCGATGTTAGACTCCCTTCGCAATCACATCGACCGTATCCCAGGTGATGAAGGACACGCAGCCAGCCCGGGTTCGTATCGGTAGCTTCCAACTCGACCTGCGCAGCGGGGAGCTATGCGCGGGCGGCGAACGCACCGTCCTGCGGGAACAGCCGCTGCAAGTGCTGCGCATGCTGGTCGAGCGTGAGGGCGAGCTCGTCAGCCGTGAAGAGATCCGCAAGACGCTGTGGCCGAACGACACCATTGTCGAGTTCGATCACAGCATCAATACGCGGCGTATTTGCGCGGCCTGGTATATCTGAAGCTAGGACAAGGACAGAATGCCGCTCGAGAATTTCAGAAGATCGTGGATCACCCCGGCATCGTCTGGGCGGGAATCACCGGGGCTCTTGCCCGCCTGCAGCTTGGCCGTGCCTACGCCATGGCCGGCGATCGCTCCAAAGCGAAAGCCGCCTACCAGAACTTCCTCACCCTCTGGAAAGACGCCGACCCCGACATCCCCATCTACAAAGAAGCCAAAGCCGAGTACGCGAAGCTGCAGTAGCCGGCGGCTGTCGCGATAAGCGAAACTAATCCCCCCGATAAATAATTCGAATTTCTCTTCCACAGGCGCGCCGGACAACAATCGAGTATCGGCAGTGCAACGTCTTCGCTTTATGGAGCTGTGCATGCGTCTTATACGAAAGCTCTCGCCCATACTGTTCCTGTTGCTTCTGGCCGGCACGCTGGCCGCGCAAAGTTCTGGCCCGGTTCAGCCTGATCGCATGGCGCAGCTGCAGCAGCAGGTGGCCGACGCCAAGAGCTCGGCCGATAACGCCTGGATGCTGGTGTGCTCGGCGCTGGTGCTGCTGATGACCGGCCCGGGGCTGGCGCTGTTTTATGGCGGGCTGGTGCGCAAGAAGAATGTTCTCTCGACGATGATGCAGAGCTTCGCCATGATGGCGCTCATCACCGTGCTGTGGGCGATTATCGGCTACAGCCTGTGCTTCGCGTCGGGCACCAGCTTCATTGGCGGGCTGGAGCACGCCTTCATGCACAACGTCGGCGCCGCGCCGGACGCTGATTATGCCGCGACCATCCCGCAGCAGACGTTCATGATCTATCAGCTGATGTTCGCCATCATCACGCCGGCGCTCATCTGCGGCGCGTTTGCCGAGCGCATGAAGTTCAGCGCCATGCTGCTGTTCATGGGGATGTGGTCGCTGCTGGTGTACGCGCCGATGGCGCACATGGTGTGGGGCAAAGGCGGGCTGCTGAATGCCAGCCTCGGCGGACGCTTTCCGACGCTGGATTTTGCCGGCGGCACGGTGGTGCACGTCACGTCAGGAGTGTCGGCCTTGGTGTGCGCGCTGTTCCTCGGCCGTCGCGTTGGCTTCGCCGAGGAGGAGATGCCGGCGCACAGCGTCGTGCTGAGCTTCATCGGCGCATGTCTGCTGTGGGTGGGCTGGTTCGGATTTAACGCGGGCAGCGCGCTCAGCTCCGGCAGTCTCGCGACGAGCGCGTTCGTCGCGACGCACTTCGCCGCGGCGACGGCCGCCATCGGATGGGCCGGCGCTGAGTGGATTCGCAACGGCAAGCCGAGCGTGCTGGGGGCCATCTCCGGCAGCGTAGCCGGACTGGTCGCGATTACGCCGGCGGCAGGATTCGTCGGCCCGATGTCGGCGCTGATCATTGGATTGATCGCCGGCGTGTTGTGTTATGCCATGTGCGCGGTGGTGAAGGCGCGGCTGGGATACGACGACTCGCTGGACGCTTTTGGCGTTCACGGTGTCGGAGGAACCGTTGGCGCGCTGCTGACCGGTGTCTTCGCCTCGAGCCTCATCAATCCTGTGTTCAAGGATGCGCAGGGACGCGCGTTGCCGCTGGGCGCGATCGAAGGCAACTTCCATCAGCTCTTCAATCAGTCGGTAGGAGTCGTGATTGCCATTGTGCTGGCAGCGGTGGGAACGTACGTGATTCTCCTGGTCGCCGACCTCGTGCTCGGTTTGCGTGTGTCGCCGGAAGAAGAAGTGCGCGGCCTGGATCTCACGCAGCACGGCGAGGAAGGCTACTCCTGGGAACCTTCTCTGCCGTAGTCGAAACGCGGTTTGCATGTTGGTATCAGGGCACAACTTGTAACGTGCCCTGATACAAAATTTTGTAGATTCGTTAACAACTCTCTCGGCAATCCCGCGAATTCAGCGTCTCATCCCCTCGAATCGCAAAATCACCCGCAGCGCAAACACTTCTTGCCGCCGCGCACGTCTATTACTCCACAGGGGCGCGACTTTTCGTTGGAGAACCTTTCATGTCGGCGCAAATTTCAGCCTATGCGTCTCTCGATGCGAAACACACGGGAATCCGAGTCGCCCTATGCGAGCCCGACTCCAGCATCCGTCAGCAGATCAGCGCGGCCATCGACAGCGATCCTTTGTTGATTCTTGCCGCTGAATCGCAGAGCTGGAGCGAATGCGAAGCCTGCCTCGACAGCGTCGTTCCGGAGTTGTTGATTGTCCGCTCTGAGCTGATTCCTGCCTCCTGGAGCAGCCGCAGCAGCGATCACTTTCAGCCGGTGGTTCTTCCCCTGCGAACGACGTTGAGCTTTCCCAAGGCAGAGCACAACGACCTTCGCGTTCCCGCCGATCAACAGACCATCAAGGCGACGCTCGACCGCGCGGTGCGCGACATCTATGACCGAAAAGCGAAGCAGCTTCTGTTCCTGGTCGATCGCTACGTCGCCGGCTCGCAGGCGCTCGCAAGCTATAAGAGCTTTCTTCAAGCAGAGTGCGACGGACATCCCATCGATGTCCGCACCGATGGCATCACGTCCATCGTAGCCGCGCGCAAGCATGTCCTGGTCAACACGGTGACCGGGCAATTTCTCCTGCGCGAGGCCATCCATCGGGTCGCCGACGATCTTGATCCGTCTTTCTTCATTCGCATTCACCGATCCATCATTGTGAACCTGCGCCACGTGGATCGGTCGCGCACCTTCTCGACGAATCCGTATCAAGTCCTCTTGAGCGACGGCTCAAGATATCGCGTAGGGCCGAACTATCGCGAAGTTCTGGCCGATGCTTTGCGCAAAAGGATCGCATAGCTTTCTGGGGCTGAAGCCCTCGCTGATACGGGTTGGACGGCACGGCTGAAGCCGGGCCCTGTGAAACGTTTTCGTGTTCTTCCGCCACAAATCCGACACACATTCGTGCTGCTCCAACCTTTCGTTCCGCCCGAACAAAGCAGACACTCGGCTCGCGAAGCTGCGCCGCAGCGAATTCGCTGTGCAGGCCGTCCTCGCCCAGTGAGCCTCACAACGACTTCGCGACGCCTCATCCCAGTCTGTACTCGCAAAGCCAATCTCATGGTCGGTTGAGGCACGGCTCTTGCTCTTACGCAAGCACGAACAATCATCGAGAGTCACGAGCCTCTTCGGTTGTTTCGAATCTCATCGGGAAGAGTGGGACATATGCGAGCAAGAAGAACAGCGATTGGATTGTTGGCTACGCTGGTTTTCGCCGCCGCGCTGGCGCCGTCGTTGATGGCGCAGTCGCTGGTGTCGGGCGATCTCACCGGTACGGTCACGGATCCCAGCGGCGCGGTTGTGCCGAGTGCAACCGTCGCGCTGAAGAACAATGCCACGGGAGCGACCCGTACCACGACCACCAATGCCAACGGCGCGTATCGCTTCTCGCTGCTGCCACCGGGCAATTACAGCGTGAGCGTGAGTGCGCAAGGCTTCAACAAAACGGACACGACGGCGTCGGTCGCGGTAGGGCAGGCCACCATCGACGACGTGAAGATGTCGGTGGGGACCACCTCGCAAACCGTCGAGGTCACTTCCACTGCGCCGCTGGTGCAGGCGGACAATGCCGATCTCTCCACCAACTTCAACCAGAACCTGATTGCCAATTCTCCCAATGGCGGCAACGATCTCACCTACGTCGCCCAGACCGCGCCGGGAATCACGATGAACAACGGCATGGGCCTTGGCAACTTTCAGACTTCCGGTCTCCCTTCCACCGCGAATCTGTTCACGGTGAATGGCGAGAACGATATGGATCCTTACCTCAACCTCAACAACTCCGGCGCGACGAACTTGACGTTGGGGAAGAATGACCTGCAGGAAGCCACGGTCATCACCAACGCCTACTCCGGCCAGTACGGCCAGCAGGCGGGCGCGCAGGTCAACTACGTGACCAAGTCCGGGACCAACGACTTCCACGGCAACGCCGAGTATTTCTGGACCGGCCGCGCCATGGATGCCAACGACTACTTCAACAATCTCAACGGAACGCCGCGGCCCTTCGCGAACAACAATGAGTGGGCGGCCTCGCTCGGTGGACCCATCAAGAAGGACAAGCTGTTCTTCTTCGCCAACACCGAAGGCATCCGCTACATCGTGCCTTCCACTACGACGGTCTTCTCGCCCACCGTTGGCTTCGCCAACGCAACCCTGGCGAACCTGGCGACTGTCGATCCGGCTTCGGTTCCGCTGTATCAGAAGATGTTCAGCCTGTATCAGTCGGCGCCGGGTTACAACCGGATCACTCCGCTGGCGAACGGCAACACCGGTTGTCTCGATCTCACGGCGTTCGCCGGCAACTGCTTCGGATCATACGGCGCAACCCCGGCGCTGCCCGGCACGGAGTACATCATCAGCGGCCGTATCGACTACAACGTTAGCGACAAGGACCACCTGTTCTGGCGCGTGCGTCTTGATCACGGCACGCAGGCCACCTACGCCGATCCCATCAATCCGGCATTCAACGCCGCCAGCTTCCAGCCTGCTTACGACGGACAGGGGCAGTGGACGCACACCTTCGGCGCGAACGCCACCAACCAGTTCATCTACGCCGGCAGCTACTACCGCGCGATCTTCACCCAGAACCGATGGCGCCAGCAGCGTATTTCCCATCACCGCCGATCTGGCGCCGCTGGGTTACACCAACCTGGCCAACAACCTCTTCGACTTCCCCCAGGGGCGCAACGTCACCCAGTATCAGTTTGTCGATGACTTTTCCTGGACGCATGGCGCGCACAGCCTGAAGTTTGGCGGCAACTTCCGTCGTTACGATCTGACCGATTACACCTTCAGCGTGCTCACCAATCCGCTGGCAGTTTTCGCCGGACCCACCGCGCTCACCGACTTCTTCAACGGCACGGCGGCCGAGTTCCTGCAGAACTTCCCCAGCCGAGCCACCGAACCGGTTGCTCTGTGGGGCTGGCAGGCTATGCACAGGATGAGTGGAGGGTGAACAAGAGCCTGAAACTCACACTGGCGCTGCGTCTTGAGCACAACTCCGCCCCGAACTGCAACCTGAATTGCGCGTCGTACCTGACGAGTCCGTTCTGCGGCAGAGCAGTGTCGATCCCAACACTCCTTACAACCAGCTGATCACGGCGAACCAGAGCAGCGTATTCCGCGGCACGGATGCTGTGAATATTGCGCCGCGCTTCGGCTTTGCCTGGTCGCCGGGCGGCAGTGACAAGACCGTGGTGCGCGGCGGCTTCGGCATCTTTTACGATGCTTTCCCCGCTGTCTACGGCGATCTTGCCATGACCAACATTCCCAACCAGGTCAACGAGGCCTTGTTCGGAGTTCCCTGGGCCGACGTAACCACGCCGGCAGGCGCGTCGCAGATTGCTGCCAGTTCAGCGGCGGCCATCCGCAGCGGCTTCGCCAGCGGCGCGTCGTTCAACTCCTTGGCGGCGTCCGTACCCGGCTTTTCGGCTCCCAACGTCAACAACTTCCTGGGAACCTTCCACACTCCGCGGTACCAGGAGTGGAATTTCCAGATCCAGCAGGCTCTTGATGACAAGAGCTCGGTCACGTTGGGATACGTAGGAAATCACGGCATTAACATTCCGGTGGTGAACTACCCGAACGCGTTCGCCGGAGTCGCCGGCTTCCCGGCTGCTCCCTTCAGTTCTTCGTTTGCCACCGTGCAGGAGGTCTACTCCGGTGCGATTTCGAACTTCAATGGACTGACGGCCAGCTATCAGCGGCGGCTGACCTACGGCTTCACTGTATCGGCCAATTACACCTGGAGCCACTCGTTCGACGAAGACTCCAACAACGGCGTGCTGGGCACTCCCTACAATGTCTTCAGCAGTGTGCAGTATCAGATCAATCCGTCCTGCCTGCGTTGCAACAACTACGGCAACGCCGACTACGACATTCGCAACTCCTTCAACGCCCAGTTCGTCTGGAACACGCCGTGGAAGTTCGGCAACCGCTACGTCAACGGCGCGCTTGGCGGCTGGACGCTGTCGCAGAATTTCTTCGCCCATTCAGGGCTGCCCCTGACTGTGCTGGATAGCTCCACCAGCATCAACAACTACAACGGAAACACCCCCAATCCGCCGGCTCAAGTTATCGGCGCCGGACAGGGGAACTGCAACCAGTACGGACTGGGCTGCCTGAACCCCGCAGGTTTCGCCTCGGTGGCGACGGCCAGCAGCTTTTCCAACCAGAACCGCAACCAGTATCGCGGGCCGGGTTTCTTCGACTCGGACCTCTCGGTCAACAAGAATTTCAAGTTGACGGAGAGGATGGCATTCGGATTAGGCGCGAACCTGTACAACGTGTTCAACCATCCGAATTTCGCTCCGCCGGTGAACGCCTTCGGAGCCGGCAACTTCGGCCAGGTGACCGCAACCACGGCGCCCCCGACCGGCCCCTACGGGGCGTTCTTCCCCGGCCTGCCTTCGGGACGCATCATCCAGTTCCAGGGCAAGCTCGTGTTCTAGAAATAGAAACGTGCCAGTTGTACTTCGGGCGGCCGCAATCGGGGCCGCCCATTTTTTGCCAGCGGGGAAGTGCAACATGCCTTCAGTCGTGCAGCTGAGATGGTTCTATGCCCGAAAAGAAGCGATTGCTGGATGACTTGAACACAACTTTCATGAACGCGCTTCCGGGGCGCAAATTCAATGGCGTGGGCGAATTCGCTTGTGGGGAAGAATTCACTTGCGGGAGGCGATCTAAATTCAGCGATAAGATCGGCAATCCGAAAGCGCCGTAGGCGCGACATAGGTTAGCCCAGCCGTTCACGGCTGGGAAAAAAGCCACATCGAGAATGGGAGTGCCGGAGGCACGACACTCTACCCGAATACGAACCGATCATCATAGGCGATGCCATATTTGCGCAACAAAGTCACAAACTCCTCCTCGAAGCTCCGCTTGCGATGGTGCTCCTCCTGACGCTCGATGTAGGCAATAACCGTCGCACGCTGCGACTCGCCGATGGCGAACGCACCATAACCCTGCTGCCATGCGAAGGGGGATCTTTCCTGGCTCAACCAATGTGAACTGTTGCCTTTCAACACCTGCAATGCCTGAGATAGCTGCAATGTCGGTGGCAGGTCCAGAAGTAAGTGGACGTGGTTCGCTGTGCCGCCAGCAGCAAGCAAGGGAATTTCCTTGTTGCGGGCGATGCCGTAGAGATAGCGCCAGAGCAGTTGTGGATCGCGAATAAGGTCGCGGCGCTCCTTGGTGCTGAATACGCAATGCACGAGCACGGAGGAGTAGGTGTGAGCCATAGAACGATGGTGCGGTAAGGTGAGGAGGCGTGCGGTGACGCATGGCACACACACTTGTTAGGAGTGTCGTGCCTACGGCACTCGGGATCGGAATGGAATGCTTTCCCAGCCGTGAACGGCTGGGCTAACCTATATCGCGCCTACGGCGCTTGCGATCGGTTCGCGGATGCACCAGCAGCGAGGAGTAGGTGTGGGGCATAGAACGATGGTGCGGGAACGTGAGAAGCCATGCGGTGACGCACGGCACACGCGCGTGTTTAGTGTCGTGCCTACGGCACTCCCATTCTTGATGTGACTTTTTCCCAGCCGTGAACGGCTGGGCTAACCTATGTCGCGCCTAGGCGCTTTGGTGTGGCGCCTACGGCGCTTCTGGTGTGGCGCCTACGACGCTTTTGGTGTCGCACCTACGGTGTGCTTGCGCACCTCAACCGGGTGCCGCTCTAACCAACGCGGCAATTGACGTTTTCGTCTACGATGTTGTGACCGCGGCGCAGCGCCCATCATGGAACATTCCGTCATCTTCAAGGAACTCTCGTACGTCTTCATCGCCGCTGTTCTCGGCGGTACGCTGGCCTGGCGGC
This sequence comes from uncultured Acidobacteriaceae bacterium, assembly GCA_963747045.1. Lineage (GTDB taxonomy): Bacteria > Acidobacteriota > Terriglobia > Terriglobales > Acidobacteriaceae > Bog-257. Next base: position 235,897 of record CAVVDN010000014.1, read on the forward strand.
TCAAGCAGCCGCTCATTCTCGGTTACGTCGTGGCCGGCATTGCGCTGAGCCCGTTTACGCCGGGCCCGGCGGTGCGCGAGGCGCACACCTTCCAAATCGTGGCCGAGGTCGGCGTGGTGTTCCTGATGTTCTCCATCGGCCTGGAATTTTCCATCCAGGAGCTGCTGGAGGTGAAGTGGGTGTCGCTCGTCGGCGCGCCGCTCGGCGTGATTGTGTTGTCGGCGCTGGGCGCGCTCATCGGATGGCTGCTGGGCTGGGGCGTCACTTGTGGGCTGGTGATGGGCATGATCGTCTCCGTCGCCAGTACGATGGTGCTCTCGCGGCTGCTGATCGATAGCGGGCAATTGCAGGCCGAGCACGGCAAAATCATGATCGGCATCACGCTGGTGGAGGACCTGATCGTCGTCGTGCTGACCATCATCATGCCGGCACTGGCGAGTCTGACGCCGCATCATTTGTTGGGCGTGGCCGTGGGACTTGGCAAGGCCTCGCTGATTCTCGCGCCGATCGGGTTTCTTGCGGTCTACCTCGTGCCCCGGCTGCTGGCGTGGGTGGTCCGTTGCGAAAACAAAGAGCTCTTTCTGCTGGTGATTCTCGCGATTTGTCTGGGCACTGCGGCGCTGACCGAAGCGGTTGGGCTATCGCTGGCTCTGGGCGCCTTCGCCGCCGGGCTCATCGTGAGCGGGTCGGAGTATGCACATCGTGCGCTGGATCAGATGATGCCGCTGCGCGACGGCTTTGTCGCGTTGTTCTTCGTGACCGTGGGCGTGCTGATGAATCCCCAGGCGGTGCTGGGCCGGCCGGGCATGCTGCTGGTGATTTTGCTGTTCGTCATCGTCGGAAAGTTCGTGGTGTGGACGGGCGTGGTGAAGCTGTTCGGCTATCGCCTGCGCACGGCGGTGCTGGTGGGCGCCGGGCTCACCCAGATCGGCGAGTTCTCGTTCATTCTGGTGCAAGTCGCGCACGCAAATGCATTGGTGAACGACGACTTCTACTACGCGACCCTGGCTGCATCGTTGCTTTCGATTCTGCTGAATGCAACCCTGGTGCGGACGGCGCCGCGCTGGGTTCCGGTAACTCCGTCCAAGCGTTAACGGTGCGGATACTCCCCCTTGAATCTGCGTCTGGCAATCTCTAAACTTGCACTTGTTCTGGTGCTTCTCCCGCCCTTGCGTCTTGTCAATCCCGAAGTGGAAAAGCATGCGATTGCTGCAATAGCGGTGCAATAGGATGTGGTTTCCACAGGTATGCCCCAAAATCTGGTATTTACTGCCTTGACCCTCTAAGTTTTCGGACGTAGAGTTGACTTGCTCAGAAGCCCGAAAAGTGGGCCGGGTTCCCTTGGCACATCGATACGACATTCGATTTTGTGGGCTGCTTCCGGCCGTGGCGTGCAGGCAAGATTCGCTGCTTCCAAGGAGTACGCATTGTTCAAGATAAAAAAGCTACAGATTCTCGGGTTCAAGTCGTTCTGCGATCGCACCGACCTTCGCTTTCAAGGCGACGGCATCGCCGCCATCGTCGGCCCCAACGGCTGCGGAAAGTCGAACATCTCGGACGCCATCTCGTGGGTGCTGGGCGAGCAGTCGGCGCGCCTGCTGCGCGGCGTCAACATGCAGGACGTCATCTTCGCGGGCACGCGCGATCGCAAGCCCACCGGCATGGCCGAGGTCTCGCTCACGCTGGTTGATCCTGAAGTGTACGGCGACGTTGGCGAACCCGAGATCGACATTCAGAACGACGTGCCCGAAGACGATTGGGACGAGTCGGCCCTGCGCGCGGAGAATGCCGCCGAGGTCGATCGCTACTCGGAAGAAGTTCGTCCCGGACAGAGCGACGAGGAAACGCCGGCCTCTGAAATTGCGCAAGAGTCAGAAATCAGCGCACCAGCTTTGCCGCAAGTCGTTCTCAAAATCCGCCGCCGAAAGTTCAAGCGCGCGTTCAAGGCGGGCGAAATCCAGGTCACGCGCCGGCTCTTCCGCTCCGGCGAAAGCGAGTATCTGCTGAACGGCAAGCTCTGCCGCCTGCGCGACATTCAGGACATCTTTATGGGCACGGGTCTCGGCCCCGAGTCCTACGCCATCATCGAGCAGGGGCGCATCGGGCAGATTCTCAGCAGCAAGCCGACGGATCGCCGCGCCATCATCGAAGAAGCCGCGGGCATCACGAAATACAAGGCGCGCAAGCGGCTGGCCGAGGCGCGCCTGGAAGACGCGAAGCTCAATCTGAATCGCATCAACGACATCTTCGACGAAGTCGCCCGCCAGATGAATTCGCTCAAGCGGCAGGCGTCGAAGGCCGAGCGTTACGCGCGCCTGCGCGACGAGATGCGCGCCAAGCTGCGCATCGTGCTGGCCAGCAAATTTGCACAGCTCGACAACGAGGCGGCGTCGCTGGAGCGCGAGCTCAATGAAATCGCCGGTGAAATTCAGCGCCAGAGCGAAGCCGTGCAGCAGATGGAAGCCGAGCACGGCGAGCGCACACAGCGCGGCTATGCCATCGAGCGCGAGGGGCAGGAGAATCGCGAGAAGCTGAACTCGCTGGCGCTCGATCTCGACCGCGCCGCCGCACGCCGCCGCACCAATGAAGAGCGTTGCGCGGAGCTTGATGCCCGCTGCGCCGGGGCGCAGGCCGAAATCTCGAACACGGAAGAGCAGTGCGCGCGCTTGCAGCGCGAGCTCGAGACTGATCGCGCGACGCTCGAATCAGCGAGTGCCGATGTTGCGAATGCCCAGCAGGCGCTGCAATCGCGCCAGGAGGAAGCGACACGTGCAGCGTCTTCGCTGGCTGAAGTTGAACGTCAGCAGGAGCAGCGGCGCAGCGCCATTCTCGAAGCAGTCTCGGCTGCGTCGTCGGTCCGCAACCGAATCACGCAGGCCGAAGAACGGCTCGCCGCGCTCGATCGCGAGGCGCAGCGCCTGCACGATGAAACCGCGTCGGCCAATCAGCAACTCGACAGCTTTGGCGGGCAGCGTGGCCAGCTCGGTCTGGAGTTCGAGACCTCTTCGCAGCGCGTGGCGGCGCTCACGACGCAAATCGGCGATGCGCGCGGACAGCTCGAAAGCAAGCGCCACGCCGAAGGCGAAGCCAAGCGCCATCTCGACTCGCTGCGCGGTGAATATGCGTCGCTGATGGGCAAGCGGAGCTCGCTCGAGGGCGCAATCACCGAGCACGGCTACGCAACGGATTCGGTGCGCAAGCTCTTCACCTCGGGTGCGCTGCAAGGGGGACGCGCCCCTGCCGGTGTGCTCGCCGACTTCCTCGAAGTCGAAGATCGTTACGAGCACGTGGTCGATGACTTTCTGCGCGACGAGTTGAACTATATCGTCGTGAAATCGTGGGACGCGGCCGACGAAGGTTTGCGACTGCTGCGCACCGACGTCGATGGCCGCGCGACCTTCCTGGTGCACCCGGAAGATTCGCAGGCAAAGTTTTCCTTCCTCGCCGAAGAGTGTGTGCAGCCTGGGACGCCTGGCGATGGCGTTGTCCCGCTCAAACGCTGCATCCGCGTGCTCAACGGCTTCGGCAAGTCGCTGGAAGTGATCCTGCCCAAGCTCGGCAACGGCTATATCGTGCCCGATCCCGAACTCGGCCGTTCGCTCGCGCTGGAAAATCCCGACGCGTTCTTCCTCTCGCAATCGGGCGAGTGCTTCCACAATGTGACCGTCACCGGCGGCAAGCAACGCAGCCAGGGCCCGCTCTCGATGAAGCGCGAACTGCGCGATGTTCTCTTGCAGATGGGCGAGTTGGAGCGTGCGATCGGCGAGAAAGAAACTTCTGTCGCCGTGCTTGGCCGCGAGATCGCGGAACTGACGAGCCTTTTACAGCGGCTCGAAGACGACAAGCGCGAAGCCGAGCGCCAGGCGATGACCTCCGAGCACACGCTGCGCCAGCTCGAAAACGAGATGACGCGGTTGCGGGAACGGCTCGCGACCTACGAGAGCGAGCTACGCCGCATCGGTGAAGAGCGCGGCGAGCGCGAGAGCTTCATCGCGGGTCAGCGCGGCGAATTGCTGCAGCACGAAGAAAGGCAGCGTTCGCTGGAAGCCGAGGCACAAGCCGCGCAGAACAGCTTGGAATCGCTGCGGCAGCGGCGCGACGAGGCCGTGCAACTGGCAGCCGAAGGCCGCGCGAACCTCGCCACGCTGGAAGAACGCCGGCGGGGCGCGATGCTGGCGGTTCAGCGCATCGAAGCGATGTTGTCGGAGGTTGCGGCGCACCTCGGCAAGTTGCAGGCGCAGCTGGAGGCGGCCGTCGCCGAAAAACATCAGCGTGAGACGGAGAATACTCATCTCGCCGAACAGGTGATCGGCTGGAACGCCGAGCGCGAAGTCGCGCAGCAGCGCGACCGCGAATTGCAGGACGAGTTGCAGGCTGTGCGCCTGCGCATCGGCGAGCTGGAACAAACGCTCAAGTGCGCGCGCGAAGCGCTCGACGGCGCCCGCGATCGCCGCACGGAACTCTCCACCGCGCACGCTCGCGTGCAGGCGGACGTGCAGCATATGGCCGAGACGTGCGTGCAGGAGCTGAGCCAGCAGCGTGAAGAGCTCCTGGCGGACGAGTCGCTGCCGCGCGTTACCGGCGACGAGCTGGCCAACGAGGACAACGCCTATCGCGAGATGCGCACGCGCCTGGAGAACATGGGCCCGGTGAACATGATGGCGCTGGAGGAATACAAGGAGACGGCGCAGCGCCACGAATTTCTCGAGACACAGCGCCAGGACCTGCTGCAATCGATCGAGAACACGCAGAATACGATCAAGGAAATCGACACCATTTCGCGGCAGAAGTTCGAAGAGGCGTTCAACATCATCAACGAAAACTTCGGCCGGACGTTCAGCAAGCTCTTCGGCGGCGGCCAAGGCTTCATGCGCCTGACCGATCTTGAAAACTCGGCCGAGAGTGGAATCGACGTCGTCGCGTCGCCCCCGGGAAAGAAGCTGCAAAACGTCCTGCTGCTCTCGGGCGGCGAGAAGGCGCTCACCGCGCTGGCGCTGTTATTCGGCGTTTTCCAATATCAGCCGAGCCCGTTCTGCATCCTCGACGAAGTCGACGCGCCGCTCGACGAAACCAACGTCGGCCGCTTCACCGAGCTGGTGCGCGAGATGAGCGTGCACACGCAATTCATCATCATCACCCACAGCAAGAAGACGATGACCATGGCACCGGTGCTGTATGGCGTGACCATGCAGGAGCCGGGCGTCTCGAAGCTGGTGAGCGTGCGATTTAACGAGGAGTCGAGGCTAGCGGCAGTGCCGGCGTAGAAGGACAAGCCAGGGTAGCGTTCAACAGAACGACAGCGATAGGGCCCGCCGAATACTCTCGTCCCGCCATGCGGGACGACTCAGTTTAGCCCAGGACGAAGTCCTGGGGTGGGATGCCCCAGAACAATTTCTCTTGTCCCGGTAGGGACGCCCTCGTGCTCATCAAATGGTCAAGGGGCCGTGATAAATATTGGGCGGCCGTTTGCGGAGAAGATCGAACCGGTAGGGATTTTCGTCCCGCAGGGCGGGACGGGCGCCCTGCCGTCCATCTGCATTTCGGAGGAGCGCCAGATCATCGCTGGGTCAAATAGCGATCGTGATCCACGCTGACATCGTGCGGCCGCTGCCGCGCTTGGCTGGCGTAATGCGCAACGGACCGCCCGGCTGCGGATGTCCTTTCATCGCCAGAGATTCTCGCCGGGCAGATTGCATAACCGTCGCAAGGGCGGGGGGATTTTCCTGATCGCGCATGAAGCGTTCAACTGCTTTGGCAAGGTCATCCGGAATCGTTACTGTTACGCGCTTCACAGGCTTACTCCGAATTGCATGATACCAACAATCGGAACCGCCGCTTGCGTCCGAAGCCAATTCGCACATGAGGTAGGATGATACTCGCGCGTACGCCGCCGCATTCGAAATGCACATTCCCGACGGATATCTAAGCCCCTCCACTTGCGCCGTAATGTACGCGGGCGCAGCGACCGGGTGGTATGCCGCGTTGCGGCGACTGAAGCGCGCCCTAGCTGACGCGGGTCATTCCGCTGATCTCGGTGTTCGCGGCTTTTTCGTTCGTGGTGATGATGTTCAACCTGCCGCTGCCGGGGGGCACGACCGGCCATGCGTTAGGTGTGACGATTGCGGCGATTGTGCTGGGTCCGTCGGGAGCGATCCTTGCGGTGTCGATTGCGATCGCGATTCAGGCGCTGTTCTTCGGCGACGGCGGCATCAGCACCCTGGGCGCGAACTGCTTCAACATGGCGATCGTCGGATCGCTGGTTGCCTACGGTGTCTACCGGCTCGTCGCGGCGCACTCGGCCATCGCTTCGAAGCGGCGCGTGGTCGCAGCGGGAATCGCCGGCTATGTCGCAGTGAATGCCGCAGCCTTGCTGGCGGCGGTTGAATTCGGCATACAGCCCGTACTCTTTCACGATGCGGCCGGCACGCCACTGTACGCGCCTTATCGACTGAGTGTCGCGATTCCGGCGATGATGATCGGACACCTGACCTTTGCGGGAATGGCGGAAGCGGTGATTTCCGCGGGATTGGTCGCATATCTCCAGGTGTCTGATCCAGTCCTACTGCGTGGGAGTTCAGGTTGGGCGCAAGCTGCCACGGCGCAGGCGATCACGCTGCAACCGGCAGCGAATTCGCTGCGGCGGCTCTGGCTGGCGATTGCAGTGCTCATGCTGCTGACGCCGTTGGGCATCATCGCCGCGGGAACGGCGTGGGGCGAATGGTCGCCGGCGCAATTAGCGCCGGCAACGTCGAACGAGTTCCCCGGTCAAGTCGTCGCCACATGCGATTCCTTCGGGTTTAGAACGGCTCTCGAAGCTGTGGACGGCGCCATTTCCGGCGTACGCGCCCGGATTTATTCGCAGCCGCAGTTTCGGCTATCTGCTCTCGGCGATGTTCGGCGTCGGCATCCTGCTTTGCCTCTCGCTTGTCGCGCAGGCGGTCTTCGAGCGTTATCGCCGAAGAGGATCTCCCGCATGAGCCGCGGATTTCTGGAGTCCACGACGCTGGGGTTTGCGCGGCTGTTCACCGGAGCCATGCTTTCCGAGCGCATCGCCCCTCAGCGCGGACTGCTGCAATCGCTCGATCCGCGGGTGCGCGTTGTGGGCCTGTTTTCGCTGGTGCTCGCGGTGACGCTCTGCCGCAGCATTGCCGCTGTGGCGGCGCTGTTCTTGGTGGCGAATCTGCTCGCGGCATTCTCGAGGGTCAGTCCCGTCATTCTGGCGAAGCGCGTGTGGTGGGTGGTACTGGCGTTCACGGGAGTGATTGCGCTGCCGGCGATTTTCATCACGCCGGGAACTCCGGTTGCCGGTGTCGCCGGCCTTGCCGTCACCGAGCAAGGCTTGCGCACCGCCGGGCTGCTGATCTTGCGCGTAGAGACTGCCGTCACTTTCACCACGCTGCTCGTTCTCTGCACTCCCTGGAATCACGTTCTGAAATCTCTGCGAACGCTGCGGCTGCCGAGGGAGGCCGTCATGATGCTCGCCATGACCTATCGCTATGTGTTTCTGCTGGTAGAAACGGCGACGCAGATGTTTGAGTCCCGGCGCAGCCGGACGGTGGGCGTGCTGGCGCCGGCGGATCAGCGGCGCATGGCGGCGAGAACGGCGGGAGTCCTACTTAGCAAGAGTATCGACGTGAGCAACGATGTTTATCTGGCGATGCAATCACGCGGGTTCAGCGGCGAGGTTCAGGTGCTTTCGGAGCTGCGTGTCACAGCGTGGGACCTATGCGGTCTGTTCGCATTCCTGCTGACCGCGGCCATCGCCGTCTGGCTGGGCCGTTAATCGATCATGATGCCACTGTTTGAGCTGCGCGATGTTTGCTTCGATTACGAAGGCATCCCTGCTCTTCGGCAACTGTCGCTGGAGATCGCACGGGGCGAGCGGATCGCGTTGCTGGGCGCGAACGGCTCCGGCAAGTCGACGCTACTGCGAATACTGGACGGCCTTTACGCGGCCACCCAGGGCTCAGTCAGCTTTGATGGAGAGCTGCTGACCCCGGAACGGCTCCAGGACGACAAATTTGCGCTGCCGTTTCGACGGCGCGTCGGCGCTGGTCTTCCAGAATCCCGACGTACAGCTGTTCAATCCCACAGTGTGGGATGAGGTGTCGTTTGCGCCGCTGCAGCTGCGATGGCCCAAAGAGCAAGTGGTCGCCGCCGTCGATCGGACGCTGGAGCTGATGCGAATTGCGCAGCTGCGCGACCGTCCGCCCTACCGTCTCTCAGGCGGCGAGAAGAAGCGGGTCGCGCTGGCGTCGGTGATCGTTCTCGATCCCGAGGTGCTGTTGCTGGACGAGCCGACCTCGACCCTCGACCCGCGCAGTCAAAGCCAGATCATCGACCTGATCCAGGAGTGGAAGGGCTCCTCGAAGACGGTAGTGACCGCGACGCATCAACTGGAAATCGTCGAAGACATCGCCGACCGCGTGGTTGTGCTGCACGAGGGCAAGGTGGCCGCGAGCGGCTCGGCAGCCGAAATTCTGGGCAATCAGGAACTGCTGCTGCGGGCCAACCTGGTCCACGCGCACCGCCACTCGCACGGGAGCGTGATCCACTCTCATCCTCACATCCACTCGCATTCCAAGCACGAGCATTAGACGTCGCTATACGGCCTCCACGCCGGGCGCGCTCTGCATGGGTTGCGCTTCGTGGCGTACCGACGGGGAAGGATACCTGGCTTGCGGATAGGCTTTGGCCAGCAGCAGAATGCCGGCGATAGTGACGATGAGATCGAAGACGCTGGCTTCCGGGCCGACGCTGCCTCCGCTCAGCCACTTCGAACCCATCAACGAGGCGTTGAGCATGTGCCCAGTGGCATGAATGCCGCTGTTCGGTGTGGAGTAAAAGAAGCTCTCGCCCCAGTCGAACGACATGTGCCATCCGATGGCGAACCACAGGTTGCCGGTGCGCCGCAAAGCGAGACAGAGAAAAATTGCGATCAGGATGATTTCGACGACGCCGACCCAATTCTCCCCGGGATTGAAGCTATGCGCGCCGGCAAAGAATATCGAAGTGATCACAGCAGCGGGCCAGAAGCCCATTCCGGTCGTGAGCGTGTATTGCAGATAGCCGCGCGCGACAAACTCCTCGAAGAATCCGACCATGAGGAACGCGAGCGCCCAACCCAGGCCATACTTCACGACATCCAGCGGCGACAGTGCGAGCCTGCCGAGCGAGTAGGCGTGGGTGGCTCCCATCATGGCAACGATGAAGGAGAGCATGACGAAGCCCCAGAGAGCGCCGGTCCAAAACAGCTTTCCGAAGATAAAGCGAAAGGGCAAGCCGTAGTCAGCCAGACTTCGATGCTCGAAGCGCGCCATGATCAGGCCGGCAATCAGGACGATGCCAAATTGCAGAAACTCGCTGACGACTACCGTCGTGACGGTGAATCCGCCCGAGGCCAGGTATTTGCGCAGAACCGGGCCCAGAACGAAGTGAGCGGCGAATGCCAAGGCGGCGATAATGGCGATGAAAATCAGCAGGCGCCAGCCCGCGCGCAGTTCTCGCGGGCCGAACAGAATGTTCTTCCCACCGGGAGAGCGGTTTGCGATTGCGGCTTGATCGGTGTCGGTCATGGCTGCCTCTTGGCTTTCGGCGGGAGTCCGCTCGGGCGCATTCAACCTCAGAGTGCTTTACGTATTCGTGGCATTTTTAGTTTCCAAACTTGCTTCCAAGTTGTGAGTTGCCGGACTTTGTAAGATAATTCATAGAACTTTTACCCTACAAAAATTAGTGACTGGCCACCGAGGAGAACTGCGTCGGTATGAAAAAGGCATTCGCGTTTTTCGTAAGCTCCGTTGTGCTTGCGATCGGCTCTATCAGCGCCGCACAAGTTGCGGTTACCACCTTCCAGAATGACAACTACCGCTCGGGCACCAACACGCACGAGACGACGCTCACACCGAGCAATGTCAACGCGTCTCAGTTTGGCCGCAAGACCGTGTTCCATGTCACGGGATACGTCTACGCGCAGCCTCTGTACGTGCCCAACGTCAACATCAATGGGGTCCTGCATAACGTTTTATACGTGGCCACCGAGCACGATCAGGTGTACGCGTTCGACGTCAACAGCGGCCAGCAGTTGTGGAACAAGAACCTCCTGATCACCGTCGGTCCGCTGATCCAAGTGAGTCCGGTATCAAGCAGCGACGTTAATTGTACCGATCTGGTGCCTGAGATCGGCATCACGGGCACACCCGTGATCGACGTCGCCAATAACGTAATGTTCCTTGTCGCGAAAACCAAGGAACATAATCTGGTGACGCAGACGACACAGTTTTTCCAGACCATTTACGCGCTGGACATCAGGACCGGAAACTTGCGGGTGCCACCGCGGCGCGTTGCCGGACAGTTTCCGGGAACGGGTCAAGGCTCGCAAAACGGCTTCCTGACGTTCGATCCTCTCGTCGAAGGCCAGCGGCCTTCTTTAATGCTCCTGAATGGGACCGTCTACGGAGCCTGGGCGTCGCACTGCGATCTCGGCGAGTATCACGGATGGGTCATCGCCTATGACGAACTCGCGCTGCTTCCCAAGGGCATCTGGGTCGACACGCCGAATGGTAGAGAGGGCGGCTTCTGGGGCGGCGGCTCAGGTCCGGCCGCGGATTCCGGCGGCTCCATCTATCTCGCGAGCGGCAACGGAATCTACGATTCCAACTCCGACTACGGCGACAGCGTGGTGCGGTTGACACAGGGCAGCGGCAGCTTAACGGTGGCCGACTACTTCACGCCGTGGGACCAGTCGACGCTGGACTCCAACGACACCGACGTAGGTGCGGGCGGAGTCACGCTGCTGCCGGACCAGCCAGGCGCTCACTATCCGCACCTGCTGGTGCAAGTCGGCAAAGAGGGAACCATCGACCTGATTAACCGCGACAACATGGGTCATTTCCACGCCGGCAATGACGACCAGATCGTGCAGACCCTGCCGTTCGTTATCGGCGGAGTCTGGGGCGCACCAGCGTTCTGGAACAACACCGCGTACTTCGGCGGACAGTACGATCACATGAAGGCGTTCTCGTACAGCCCGACGAATCAGCTTCTGTCCGCGGGGCCGACGTCGCAATCTCCGGAGGCATTCAACTTTCCGGGACCAACGCCGGCGATCTCGTCGAACGGAACCAGCAACGGCATCGCCTGGATCGTCGAGACGGACAACTATGGCGGAGGCGTCGCAGTGCTGCGCGCCTACAACGCGACGAACCTCGCAACCGAGCTGTACAACTCACAGCAGAATCCGTCGCGTGATGGCGCGGGCCTTGCGGTGAAGTTTGTGGTTCCGACGGTCGCCGACGGTCACGTCTTCGTCGGCGCGGAGAACCAGGTCTCGATGTACGGCCTGCTGCAGTAATCTTTATCTCGGCCGCTTACTGCGCCTTCGACTCCTCGGAGGGCTGAGCGGCCGAGTTATCGATGCGAATGTTGCTCGCCTTGTACTGCTTGCCGTCAAACACGGCGCGCGCCGTCACTTCAGAGCCGATCTTCAGTTGCTGCAGGTCAGCTACTTCCGACGGCGTGAAGTGAATCTCGTAGCTCTGGTCGTCGCTTTTGTTGTCGACGAACATGGAATCGGTGCGCATATCGAGATTGGTCACCACACCGGCGAAGATGTAATTGTCGCCGGGTTTGGCTACGACGGTGATCACGCGCGCGATATCGCGATCGCTGCGGCGCGGCGAAAACTCCACATCAATCAACGATCCGGGCTGCACATCACCAGCGCTCGCCAAACCTTTGGTCGAGTTGTAGCTGGTGTTGGCGCTCACCGAGAACGTCACCGGCTTGGACGACAACTGGTCGCGGACCGTCACGGTGTCGCGGCTGGAATTCGTCGCGATGACCTGCCCGCGAACTTCGGCGAGACCGGTGTCGGTAACGACGCGAACGTTCTTCGCCAGCACCTTGTTGTCGCCGGTATCGAGCAGCGTATCGACATAGACGCGATCGCCCTTGTGAATGCCCAACACCGTCGTCGGCGTTCCGTTGCGGTAGATGTGCGAGCGCTCATCAACCACGACTTTGATTTTCTGACCTTTGCCGAACGGCTGGATCGTAATGCGATTGCGGACATGATCCACGCTGGTGGCGATGCCTCCGATCAAGGTCGCCTTGCCTTTGGGCAGCGGTGGCGGCTCCAGAATCGGATCGTACGGATTGTCGTCCGCGTCGTTCGCATAGGTCGACGTCGTCACCGGTTGCGTCGCCGCCGGCGCATCGGGCGCAGGCAGAATTTTGGTTTCTGCCGGTGGAACCGATTGCGAGCCATTCGGGTTGGTTCCTGCCGCCGGTTGTGCCGCCTGTCCGCCTTTCTCGATCGCGGTGGACGTGTTCTGCGCCTGCGAGCTGACGGCCAACGTTAACGCCAGGATCGCGCCGCTCGAAATGCTTCGAATCCAAAACAGTCTCATAATCTCTGCTAGCCTTTCGGCGATTGAGAGCTTCCTCTGAGCAGAGTTGGATGCAAGCTTGGCGCCAGGCGTTGGTAGATCGACTCGGGGCAGGCTCTTCGGGCCGGCGCCTAAACCCGCCGCACTTATGGGGTGATCATCTTTCGATGACCACTTCAGCCCGAGAGAGGGCTGGACGCGACCCTCAAGCGTCGCTCTGTATCCCATAGGCGCCGCGCCCCGAATGGCCGCTCCAGCTGCTACGGTACCGGCACTCTCACCTGCTGCGTCGTGCGCCCGTACTGATTGGTCGCGTACAGGGTATAGATGGTCGTGACCTGCGGGTTGACGACGACCGTGTTGCCGCGGATCGCGCCCACTGCCGGCGATATAACGTAGTACCCGCCATTCGTCACGTTCCAGTTCAGCGTGACCGGCTGTCCAGGACCGCCCGACGAGGTTGCCGTGAAGCTGTTGATCGTGGGATTCGGGCCGGTCGGAACGTTCTGCGGCGTGTACAGCGGCGAGATCAGCAGGACGTCGAAGTCGGAGGCCGTCAGGCCGGTCAGGTTATGCAGGTCATCGTTGTTCCAGCGGTTGTCGGTGGTGCCGGTGATGAACAGCGACGAGCCGTTGTCGGCCATGATCATGCCATATTGCTTTAACGCGGTGAGGATCACCTGGTTCGCCGGCGAGAAGCCCGAGATATCGAAGTTAGCCTTCAGGCGCAGCCGCATGCCCATCGGAGCAGCGTACTGGTTGCTGGAATTCGGCGCCCAATGCGACGCCGGCGGCGTGAACGCCTGCTGGCTGTACTGCAGCGTCACGCGAATCGCGTGATTGATGGCGCCGGCGGCAACCTCGTCATAACGCACCAGGCCGGGAAAGATCGGCAATCCCGCCGCATCCGCCGAGGTCCACGTGTACGGCCGCTGCTCGTTGGCTGTCAGATCCCACACCGCGCCCGAGCCCGCAACCCACAATCCGGGATTGAGGCGGATCGAGCCGTAGAGCTCATACAACCAGCAGTTGCCCTTGTCGATGATCAGCACGTGACGATCGCCGTTGCCGGGACTGGGGAAGCCCTCAATCTGCGCGTACAGCGGAATCGGCATCGGGCCGGGATCGCTCTCATCGCCGTAGAGGTTGTAGTTGACGTAGACCGGCGGCTGCGGTGCAGGTGCAATGGAGTAGGGGATGCCGATGCTCTGTCCGTTGTACAACCCCGAGCCGAAATCCGGATGCAACGGCGTGCTACCGCCGATGAAATTGATGATCGCCGCCGAATTCGGATCAACCGGAGCGTTGGCGATATTGGTGTTCCACAGGCTGTTGGAAGGGAAGGGAATGAAGCCGTTGAGGCTGCCTTCCGTGCCCACGCTGATGACGTTGCAGGGATTGTTCTGCGCCACGAGATGACTGGCTAGAAGCAGGCTGGTAGCGAGAAACAAACAGAGCAGGAGTCTGCGATGCACGACGGTTCTCCTTGTTGTTGGGGTCTCACAGACTGGGAGGCGCTCTTGCTGCGCAGCATAGTCGCCGAGGGCCGCATTTGCAATCGGGAAGTACGTACGGCGAAGTGCGGCGAGTTGGGGGTACCCCCCTCCCCGATTCACCCGTAAGTGGTTGAATACATTCGATCGCGTCTGCAAAACGCTCAGCCCCTAGGACTTACGCGAAAGAAGCAGAGCCCCTAGGACTTAAGCGCGCATAAATCGTGGGTTATTGCCGCAAGGAACCTTTTCCAGATTGTCAAAGACCATAGCCGGCAAACTAACCGTCTAGCGGGCAGGCACCGAAGCATGGCTCCGGCAGATTACAGTTTAGTTTTTGAGGAGATCAGGATCGAGACGAAAGCGGCTCGGCGAGAAACGAAGGTAACTAAGGCTCCGAAAGAAGATGCTCGAGAGTCGGAGGGACAGGGCGACGAAGAACAGGTAGCACGCCCGGAAGTGGGGGTGTACGATGACCCTTCCCTGGAGGTGAGTGTAATGGCAGTAAAGCGCGTTGATCTGGATGCCATGATTCCCCGCGAAGATTTTGCCGTAGCACAAGAAACCTTCGTTCTTGATTTGATAAAGGATTTTCCGATCACCAACCTGCGAGACGACTCGCCAGTCCTGAAGCTTCTCCGTAAACCAGACTTTCAAAGAGAAACCAACCACTGGCATCCCGATCAAGTTGTCTCGTTAATCCAGAGCTTCGTTGATGGCGAGGTAATTCCTTCCCTAATTCTGTGGAAAGCTCCGAGATACATATTTGTAATTGACGGCGGCCATCGCCTCAGCGCCCTTCGTGCATGGATGCTGGATGACTATGGCGATGGTGCGGTCTCACTGGGCTTTTATAAGGGAGAAATATCGACCCGGCAAAAGGAGATCGCCAAGTACACACGCAAGCTAGTAGAGGAACAAGTCGGCCGCTATTCCACGTTTCAGGCTCACGTAGACACCCAGAACGCGCCAGAAGAAGTTTTGCGACGAGCCCAAGTGCTTTTCACGAGGGCGCTCCCGCTGCAATGGATTCAGGGAGACGCTTCGGTAGCAGAGACATCGTTCTTCAAAATCAATTCTCAAGGCACTCCGCTGGACGATACAGAAACTCTGCTGATAAGAAATCGCAGGAAGCCTATTGCTATCGCTGCTCGCGCCATTTTGCGAGCAGGAAGCGGACATAAGTATTGGTCGAAGTTCCCGAAAACCACCGCTGCCGAGATAGAGAAAGTTACACACGAGTTTCACGAGAAGATTTTCAAGCCTGAAGCGGAGGAGCCGTTAAAGACACTGGAGCTTCCATTGGCCGGATCTGTGTCGCCCGTTGAGGCTCTAGGATTGTTGGTGGAATTCCTCACCATAGCAGGGACGCGCGACAAAGATGGAAGGCTGATAGACAAATACAACGATGACGATAACGGCGAAGAGACGGTCAAGGTTCTAAAGAATGCCCTGCACGTTCTTAATCGAATCGCGGGTAATAATCCCGCAAGCCTGGGATTGCACCCTGCTGTGTACTTCTACAACGAGAAAGGAAAATATAGCCGCTTTCTCTTCCTCGGGATGGTCGCAGTTATAACCGACAAATTGCGAAACAATGATTCTGGATTTTTTAAGAAATTCACAGCGGTTAGACAACACTTGGAGAGGTTTCTAATCGCCAATAAGTCTTTGATTGGACTTATTGTCCAAAACTTGAGCAAACGGCAGCGCGTGTCAAAAGTTAGCGATTTGATAGAGCTTGTGGCTGACGCTCTCCAGACAAACACAGAAGTGACAATTGAGGAAATAATTCCAGCACTGGGTATTCGCGGTCGATTCTTGGATGCAAACGCAATTCAGGCTTCGCCTCATATCTCCGACGATACAAAATCGATAGTTTACGTCCGCGAAGCAATTGTTAAAGCGCTACTATGTCCGGTTTGTGGCGGGATATTAGACCCAAGTAAATCGGTGTCGTATGACCACATCGAACCGCGGAGGGATGGAGGATGCGGAGATCATACCAATGTCCAACTGGCGCATCCTTACTGCAACACTGGGTATAAGGAATCGTTAGCGTCCGCTGCTATGAAGCAGGAACTAGAGGATGTTTAAGCGGAAAGGGCTGACGACATTGAGTGATATGATGGGGCAAAATGAAAAATCCTACCGAGTCGTGGGGAGCCGACACGGTTATCTAATCAGTCCAGGAATTCCGCTTTGACATTTCGGGTGGGTGCCTGCCGGGACATAGCCCTTCTTAGTTTGACAGCCTACCCAGGACTTTGTCCTGGGCTAAGCTGAGTCGTCCCTTCGGGACGGGATTCTCGCAACGTCGCCCGACAGCGCTGAAGTCGAATCATCGACCGCCAACCGACGAAGGTCAGCGCAGCTTCAACCTTGCGATCGAGCGCGCTGACGGACTTCGCGGTTGGCGATAGGATGCGCATCCCACGTTACGCTGCGGCGCGGTTGCTGTGCGGCGTGCCGATGTAGGGAAACTCCTTCAGGGTGTCGGTGTGCGGTTTGAGGCCTGTGGGCGGACACTCATTTTTCGTCAGGAAGGCGAGACGGTAGTTGATCACGTCGTCTGTGAAGACGCGGCCATTGGGATACTTTGCGGGCTTCGAGGGATTGAAACTCAGCACGTCGGGCAGAGTTCGCTCCGTGTCGATGGCGGCAATCGCCTCCTCGCGAGTGTAATTGCCGGTGTGCCCCAGGAGATGGATGAACTGCTCCAGCCATCGCTTGCGATCGTTGACCGGCTCGCTGGCGTTGTATTCCAGCTTGGTGTCGTCGGTGTTGAAGAAGCTGCTCACGCTGGGATGGCCGGCGCGATCGACGTGCAGCAACTTGCCGTCTTGGCGTAGACTGCACCGCCCCCAGATATGGATCTCGGGCCGGGGATTGAGCTCGCTGGTGGGCAGCTCGATCACGGTCGAAAACACGTTGGCTTCAGTATTGGAATCCACACCGGTCCAGGGCGACTTGCCCCCGAGATGAGGCTCGGTGAAGTTCCGCTTGCCGCGGATATCGAACAGGTTCTTGATTCCGTCGAAGTCGAAAAAGAAGGCGTCGCTGCGGCTGCCGGCAAAGAACGTGTAGGCGCCCGACTTGATGATGTTCGGTTTGGTGCCGAAGGAGACTTCCGCGTCGGAGATAATCTTCGTCCCCACGGCTTCCACGGAACGCGATTCCTCGCCCTTCGCCGCAAATACACTGACCGTCTGTTTGCCGTTCTGCGGCTTCGAGAATACATAGCTGAACGCGAGGTCGTTCAGGTAGTCGCCGTCATTGTCGATGTTGACACGATAGATGGCGTCGGGATGCAGCGCATCCGCGGTGGGGTTGGCGTTGAGGATGATCACGGTCCGGTTCGGGTCGGACGGTGACTGGAATGCGTAGAGGTCGCAGAGGTCGAGTCGTTGGTCGCCCATCGGGGGTCCGAGACTGAGTCCAGTGAAATGGTTTGACATGGCGCTCTCCTTTTAAGTGGATTTAGGTTCTGGTCCCCGGGGCTGAGGCGTCGCACCGCGCGTCTCCGCTGATGCTCCCCAAGGCGTGCCGAACTGCATGGATGCGGAGCGCGCTTGTGAGGAGACAAAAAATCTGCCCCAAGTTCGTGTGGGTCCCTGCCGGGACGAGAGCCAACTTGCGGACGCATCCCAGGACTTCGTCCTGGGCTTGGCTGGTCGTCCCTTACGGAAGGGATCTCGCGACTCCGATGAGTTTGCGGATCGACGCCCGATCAGTCCCAGGTCTCGAACCCCGCGCGACCTGGGGCGCTCACTGTCGTTCTCGTAGCCAAGGTCTCGAACGGCGCACCGCTCGTGCAATTGACTGCCTATCCGAAGCACCCTATCATCTAGCATCCAGTTCAACCGGACAGCATGATCGACACCACAATCTCGCATTACCGCATCGTCGCCAAGCTGGGCGGCGGCGGCATGGGAGTTGTCTACAAGGCCGAGGACACGCGCCTGGGCCGCTTCGTTGCGCTCAAGTTTCTGCCGGATGCCGTTGCCCGCGATTCAGTTGCGCTGGAGCGCTTTCGCCGCGAGGCGCGAGCGGCCTCGGCGCTCAATCATCCCAACATCTGCACCATTTACGACATCGGCGAGGAAGATGGCCGCGCGTTCATTGCGATGGAGTTCCTCGATGGCATGACGTTGAAGCATCGCATCGCCGGGCGGCCGCTGGACGTTGAACACATCCTGGACCTCGGAGTCGAGATCGCGGATGCGCTCGACGCGGCGCACGCCGAAGGCATCGTCCATCGCGACATCAAGCCGGCGAACATCTTCGTCACGCGTCGAGGACACGCCAAGATTCTCGACTTTGGGCTGGCGAAGGTGAGCGCCACCTCGTCGTCGGCGGGCGGCGAGTCCATGACGCGCGTGACTGACTCCGACGCCGAGCACCTGACCAGTCCGGGAGCGATGCTGGGGACGGTCGCCTACATGTCGCCCGAGCAGGTGCGCGCCCGCGACGTGGACGCGCGTACCGACCTGTTTTCATTTGGCGCCGTGCTGTACGAAATGGCGACGGGTGTGCTCGCCTTTCAGGGCGAGAGCTCGGCGATGATCTGCGAAGCCATCGTGAATCGCGCGCCGGTGAACCCGGTGCGGCTGAACCAGGAAGTGCCGGCCGAGCTGGAGCGGATCATTAATAAGGCGCTGGAGAAGGACCGGAATCTTCGCTATCAGCATGCTTCGGAGATGCGCAGCGACCTGCAACGTCTGAAGCGGGATACGGAGAGCGGCCGCATCGTGCTGCCGGTTGAGCAGGACAGCGCGACGCATCCGTCTTCGTCCGGGCCGGCGAGCGGGAGCCAGCAGGGGATCATGCAGTCGGGCACTTCGCCTCCGGCCACGCCGCGCAAGTACGGCAAACTTATCGGAGGCACCGTTGCTCTGGTTCTCATCGTTCTGGGGCTCTATATATTGCAAGCCAAGCGGCAATCGCCCCGTTCCGTCTCGGCGAATTCGATCACGGTCGCGGTGCTGCCGTTTCAGAACCTGGGCTCGGACAAGGAGTCCGACTTCCTGAAGCTGGCGCTGCCCGACGAAATCACGACGGCCTTAAGCTACGAGCACTCCTTATCCATACGGCCGTTTGCGACCACGAGCAAGTACACGGCGCCTGGTCTAGACCTGCAGCAGGTGGGGCGCGAGATGCGCGTCGGCAACATTGTTACCGGGCATTATCTGAAAGAGGGCAATCAGCTCGAGGTCACGCTGGAAGCCATCGATGTGGAGAACAACCGCACGCTGTGGCGCGACTCGTTGACCGTTGCGGCGCCCGACATGATCGCCATGCGCAGCGAAGTCACGGCCAAGGTGCGGCAGGGATTGGTCCCCGCGCTCGGGGTGGCGACCAACGTGGCGGAAACCAGCACCCGTCCCAAGAACGAAGAAGCGTACGACCTTTATCTGCGAAGCCTCGCGCTGCCCCACGATCCCGGCCCGAACAAAGAGGGCATCAGCATGCTGGAGCGGTCGGTTGGGCTTGATCCCGCGTACGCGCCGGCGTGGGCCGCGCTGGGTCGGCGCTATTATCTGGACTCGCAATACGCGGACGGAGGCGAGGCGGCGTTCCAGAAGTCGAATGCGGCGCTTGACCGCGCGCTGGCGCTCGATCCGAATCTCAGTCTCGCGATCGCGCAGCATGTGGCGAATCTTACGGAGCGAGGTGAGTTGGTGAAGGCGTATCGGCAGGCGAAAGCCTTCGTGGAACGAGAGCCCAAGAACGCTCACGCGCATCACGTGCTGTCGTATGTCCTGCGCTATGCGGGTTTGCTGGACGAGTCGACGCGTGAGTGCGAGACGGCCATAGCGCTCGATCCCGGAGAATATGTGCTGCGCGCCTGCTCGCTGGCGTTCAGTCAGCTGGGAAATCCGCAGCGCGCGATGGACTTCCTTCAAACCGACGCAGGCTCGGACTGGGTGAATCGCAATAAAGTCAGGGTGCTGGCGCGCGAAGGCAAATTTGCAGAGGCGCGACAGCTGGCCCAGACGTTGCCGCCCAGCAACCTCGACGACGATTCCGATGTCGTTGCGGCTTGTCTTGATCATGACTTGTCAGGTCAGCCGCTCTCGGCGGAGGCGGAGCGCGCGATTCACCAACGCGAGGCCCGGTGGATGGCCAATCCCGATCCCGAGAACCGCTACTTGCTGGCCGCGGACATGGCGGAGTGCGGACAGAAAGATCTTGCCCTGCGCGCTCTGAAGTCGGTGGTCGAGGGAAATTATTGCGCCTACGAGGCGCTGCAGAAGGATCCCAACCTGGCGTCGCTGCGCAGCTCGCCCGAGTATCCGCAGTTGCTGTCCGAGGCGAAACAGTGCCAGGACAAGTTTCTGGCGGAGAGGGATCAGGCGGGGCGATGAGAGATCGTCTGCGCGTTCTAGGTGATTAGGGGATTGCGGACCTTAAGAGCAGGGAAGCGGGAGAAATCCCGATCCGCTGTCCACAGTTCTGCGATTTCGTTCGCCATGCAGAGTGCCGCAACCCTGGCATCGTGGACCTTGGGTCCGGCGGCGCGGGCCGAGCGGAGCAGCGCCAGTAGATGTTGCCAGTGATCCTCAGCCTCGCACAGCAGAACCAGACTGGGGGATTCCATCCAGGCTTGCACCTGGCCGAGCGCCTTTTCCAAAGGCGTGGGAGGAGCATAGATGCGAGGGTGGGTGACGATGGCAAGAAATTCGTGCACGCAGGGCCAGGGTATGGCCCACGAATCCCGTCCCTGAGCCAGTTCCAAAAGGCACGCGTAGGCTGCGTCGTGCCAGGCAGAGTCTTCCCGGTGAGCGCACACCAAAAGGTTGGTGTCCACGGCGATCACGAGCCGCGGCCTTCGTAGCTCATCTCGCGAATCTGCTCCCAGGACGCGCCAGCGACCGCGGACTGCAGTCCCTTACCCTTGAACGTCGCCTTGCGAAGTTGAAATTTTTCCCGGCGCTTGCGCTCAGCCAGAGTGCGACGGAGCGCTTGCTCCACCAGCGCCTTCAGGGTGGTGTGCTCCCGTTCGGCTAACCGGCGGGCCTCCTCGAAAAGGCTGTCGGGAATCTGGATGGTGGTCTTCATATGGCTAGCCATATCACGTGATACGGCTAGCCGTCAATCACGTCGCGTAGACTTGGCGATGATGACCCTACTTCATCACCAGCTTCGCGATGGTCTGCAGCTGCATGTTGCTGGTGCCTTCGTAAATCTTGCCGATCTTCGAGTCGCGGAAGAATTTCTCCACCGGATAGTCCTTGGTGAAGCCGTAGCCGCCGTAGATCTCGACGCACAGCGAGGCCACGCGCTCGGCTACCTGCGAGCAATAGAGCTTGGTCATCGCGGCTTCTTTCACGAAGTTCATGCCCGCGTCTTTCATGCGCGCGCAGTTGTAGAGCAGCATGCGCGCGGCTTCGATCTCGGTGGCCATCTGCGCGATCTGGAACTGGATGCCCTGGAACTCGGCGATGGGCTTGCCGAACTGCTTGCGCTCCTGCGCGTACTTCATGGCGAATTCCCATGCGCCGCGCGCCAAGCCGAGCATCTGCGCGCCGATGCCGATGCGGCCTTCGTTCAGCGTCTCGATGGCGATCTTGTAGCCCTTGCCGACCTCGCCCAGCACGTTGTCTTTGGGCACACGGCAGTCTTCCAGAATCAGCTCGCAGGTGCTGGAGGCGCGGATGCCGAGCTTGTCTTCTTTCTTGCCGACGGTGAAGCCGGGGAAGCTCTTCTCGACGATGAACGCCGTGATGCCCTTGTAGCCGGCGGAGGGATCGACGGTCGCCAGCAGGATGAACACGCCCGCTTCCTTGCCGTTGGTGATCCACAGCTTCTGGCCGTTCAGGACGTACTCGTCGCCCTTCAGCTCGGCGCGGCATTGCAGCGCGAAGGCGTCGGAGCCCGAGCCCGCCTCGCTCAGCGCATAGGCGCCGACGGTGTCCTTGCACATGCGCGGCAGGTAGCGCTTCTTCTGCTCTTCGGTGGTCCAGCGCAGCAGCGCGTTGTTGACCAGCGTGTTCTGCACATCGACGACGACGCCGGCCGAGGGATCGACGCGCGATAGCTCTTCGACGGCGAGGATGGCCTCGAAGAACGTGCCGGCGCCGCCGCCGTACTGCTCGGGAACCTCGATGCCCATCAGGCCGAGCTGGAAGAACTGGTCGATGAGCGAATGCTCGAAGACGCCCTCTTCGTCCATTTTTTTGACGTGGGGGCGGACGCTTTCGTCGGCGAACTGGCGGACGGTGTCGCGAAAGAGGATTTCGTCTTCGGTAAGAGTGGTAAGCGGGGCGGGCGCGGCGGTATGTTGCATGGTAGCTTCAGGCATGATGGCATCCTTCCTTAGGAACTGCGAAACCCTTGATTGTAACAACAACCCAGCAGGGAAGCGGGCGTATTGTGACGCGTGGGCGATAGCCCGTGGTCAGCGTGACCGATTCGGGTTGCGTCTCCATTTAGGGACGCTGAACCGCTGGCGCGGTTTGTGTCGCCCCTGAAGGGCCCATCCAATAAATTACAGCCTGCTTAAGGAATGAATGGTTTGAAAGAACGATGGTTGTTGTTCGATGCGGGCAGTATAATTAGCGCGAATGAGCCGCCTGTTCAACTTGTTACATCGTTGGTGGGACGGGAGAGATAAGCCCGTCCGCTCCGTATTTCTGATCTTGCTTATGGGGCTGTTCTGGCTAGGCCTGCTCACCGGCGAAGTTCTTTATGCTGCCAGCTTCCACCAGGTAGAGCGCTTGGATCTCGTTCTAATTCCCGTGTTTGCTCTGGGCGTATTCCGAAGTGCGCGCCTGATCTATCGGCGGCTCGGCAACCCATCTACAACAAGCTAACGGCCCCCGTTTCACTGCGATGCCGTCTCGTTCACTCGTTGCGTCTATCTGCGTGGCCCTTCTGTTGCCGTTCGCTGCACATGCGCAAGAGCCTAAAACATCACAAGCTGCTCAAGCCACTTTATCGATATCCTGCGATGCTGATTGCACTTGGAATGTCGATGGGGATCAGCACGGCGCTTTGAAGAAGGAGGACGAAGCTCATCTCAATGTCCTATTCGGTGCGCACAGCATTAACGCGACGTCATCAGATGGCAAGCTGTGGGAGGAAGTGGTCGAGGTAAAACAGTCAAATCAGCAGATTACGGTCAGTTTTGCGCCCCCGCTGTCTTCTAAAGAAGGTCAGATCCGCTCCATAGATGAAGACAAAGGTCTTCCAACAAAGAATTCCACAGGCGAGATCCCCAAGTTCTACTCAGAGTCACGGCAGGTAATTTTGCAAGCGGAAGTATGGAACAAGGGTGGCTCAAAATTTCCATTCGGGTCTTGGGCAGGAGCCGTGACATCGAAGCTGCCATCAGGGTTATACCCACAGCCATAAATTCCGGGACAAAATGTAGGTAAAAAGTCGCTGAAACTAACCTGTTTATAGAGACCTTGGGGATCAGTCGCATTCAATGGTTTGTTGGCGAGGTAGGCATAACGGTTCCAGGTCTGGGGATTCGTGATGTCTACCGCCGCCTGCCCCGCCGGATCGGGCGCCAGCCAGCGGCCCAACAATCAATACTATCTATGCCTTGATCGCCGCACGCAGTCTCGGCGACGCCGACACCGCGGCCTTGATCTGCTCGTCGCCACCAATTTCTTCCATCAGCTTGCGCGTGATCTGGTCGTCGATATCGGCGGCGTGCTGAATTTCGACGGGATAGCGCACGACGAACTCCGGCCCGGCGTCGGAGAACCGCACCTTTCCGACGGGGACTGGTGCAGCGATGGGCGTGTCGAGGATGCGCTCGACCAGCGCGTGCTGGTGCTCGATCTTCTGGCGATATTGCGTAAACACCGCATTCACCGCATCCATCAGTTTGTGCTCCAGCGTCGCGAGGTTGGCATTGGGCGCGAGCGTGACCGCGACTTCATGCCACGCGTACGCCGTGCCGGGAAGCTGCTTGAAGAACGGCGCCGCCTGGAACATCACCGAGTTCGAGAAGACGACGACGCGGCCCGTCGGGTAGAGATCGATTCCCGTGCCCGAAAGCTCCATGATGTAGAGCCGCACCAAACCGATCTCGATGACATCGCCGGTCACGCCGGAAACGGTGATGCGGTCGCCGACGCGTACGCCGTAGCGGCCGATGAGGAAGAAGTAAGCCGCGATCGACAGGATGACCGTCTGCAACGCAACCGCGATGCCGGCGGTGAGGAAGCCGGCGAACGTGGCCAGCGAGCTAAACTCGCTGATGAAGCCGGCGGCGATGACCAGCACCATCAGAAATCCCACCACCACGCGACGAATGAGCGTGAGCTGGCGGCGGCGGCGCGCGTCATGGATGTAGCGATAGGTGGCGCGCCGCCACAGGTAGCCCAGCAGATAAACAAACCCGAGAGCGATGAGAATCGCCGCGACTCGCGTCAGCAGTTCGCGCAGCACCTGGGTGTATTCCGAGGTGATGGAGCTTCGCCACTGCACCAGATCGCCCTTGGTGTCGTCGAGCAGGATGGTCTCCTGCCGCAGGGGAACGGCGGCGTTGGCGAGCTGCTTGTATTCGGCGGTGAGCGATTCAAAGGTGCTGCGGTTGTTGGCGATCTGTTGCGGATCGGTGCTGGGCGGCTGGTTGACGATGTTCTGCCCCTGCTGGATGAGCGCCTTGATGCGGTCGCGCAGCGGCGCACTCAGCTTGTCGGCGGTGTTGTGCAGGCGTGTCGTCTCCGAGATGACCTGGTCGATCTCATGGATCTCGCGCATCTGGCCGAAGAGGATTGAGCTCATGCCAAAAAGGCCGCTGCTCTGCGCGCTCGCCGATTTCGAGCGTTGGCCGGAAGGCCCCGTGGCCGGCTTCTTGGTGGCGAAGACCTCCGGCACGGACTGCTTCAGCTGGTTGATTTGCCCGGCCAGCCCGCTCGCCGCTCCCTCGTTCGCTGTGCTGACGCTGGAGATTTTCTGCAACGCATCCTGCATGGTTTTCTGCAGCTCGAGTTGGCCTTGGAGGGCGTCGCGTTGCGCGAGCAGTTGTTGACGCGTCTTGCCACGCGCTTTGGCGAGTTGCGTCTCGATGTCCTGCAGCTGAGATTGCGTCTGCTGAATACGATTGCCGACATTGGAGAGCGCGTTGGAAATGTTTTGCGCTGCGCTGTTGGCCGGCGCACTGGCGGAAGAGTTTGTGCCGGCGGCCTCGTTCTTCTGGTTGGAGGCGAGCAGGGCAGCTTCCGCGCTGGCCGACTCAAAGGCAAGCTGGAGCACCTGCTCCGCCGAGCTGCGTGCGTTCTCCAGATACAGCGTGTCGCTGGGCTGGCCGGCGGTGATGTCCAGCGCCCCCAAGTGACGGTACCAGCTGATGGCCTGATTCAGGTGGTTTAGGATCGAGCTGCTTTCCGGCGGTGCAGCCTGCGGCGAGGCGAACGACAATAACACGCCTGCAAAACAGATAAGGGCAACCGTGCATGCCCTGGGTAACAATCTGACCAATGTTTCCTCTCTGGGATTCAGCTCTCCGTAAGATGCAATTGGGCGGCCTAGTGTGGGCTGGGCGGCGCTGAGGGGTTACGAATGTTCGTTTGGAATATGCTCAACCGAATGGTTGACAATCAAAGATGGACGCTTTTAATATTCAACCGAATGGTTATACGACGTTCAGCCTCGCTCGACGGCGTCTTTCACGCCCTGTCCGATCCTACGCGCCGCGCCATGTTGCGCACGCTGGCCTCGGGAGAGCGCCATATTGGAGACTTGGCCGCTCCATTTCGCATGTCGTTCGCGGCGGCGTCCAAACATGTGCGGGTGCTGGAAGATGCCGGCCTGGTGCGGCGCCGAGTCGAGGGACGGCGACATGTCTGCCGCATCGAGACCTCGCCGTTGGCGGCGGCGGAGCGCTGGCTGCGCTTTTATGAGCGCTTCTGGAATAAGCGGCTGGACGCGCTTGAGGCCTTGCTGAAATCGGAAGAGATGAAAGGGAGTTCGAAATGAAAGTTGCTTCTGGGCAGGTCATACGCATAACAAGGCATTTCGATTTTCCGCCGGAGCGCGTCTTCGACGCGTGGCTCGATCCGCAGACGGCCGGCCAATGGTTGTTCACCGACCCCAAGGGGAAGATCACGCGCTGCGAAATCGACGCGCGCGTCGGCGGCCGGTTTCTGATTGTGGATCGACGCGCGGTCGGCGACGTCGATCATGTCGGCGAGTATCTGGAAATCGATCGGCCCAGGCGGCTGGTGTTTACCTTTGCCGTGCCTCGCTATTCGCCGCAGGAAACCCGGGTCACCCTCGACATCGTGCCTTCTGGAAAAGGGTGCGAGCTGACCCTTACGCACGAGGGCGTGCTGCCGGAGTGGGCGGAGCAAACGCAGCAGGGTTGGGGGATGATTCTCGACGTTCTCGACGAGTCGCTGCGTTGAGTCGAGCCGCGGGCCGGCTACTGCTGCTTGCGGTAGACGATTTTCAGCTTGTCAGTTTGCAGGATTCGCCCCACCTGGCTCCTGGCATGCTGGGCCCAGGCGCCGGTGGTGTCGAGCCTGAGATAGGCCTTCCAATGATGAAGGGCGCGGCGCGGATGGCTCAGGCGTTCGTAGGCGAGCGCGAGGTTGTAGTGCGCGTCGGCATAGGTCGGAGCAAGTTGGAGCGCGGTCCGGTAGGCCTCGGCGGCCTCTTCCACCCGTCCGGTTTCGTCGAGCACGTTGCCCAGGTCGAAGTACGCCAGCGCGTAACGCGAGTCGGATGCGATGGCTGCACGGTAATGCTTCTCGGCGGAGGCGAAATCGTGGCGGTTGTAGTGGAGCGTGCCCAGGTTGATGTGCGCCGCGGCATGTGTGGGTTCAAGCTCCAGCACCTTCTGATAGGAGTTGATGGCCTCATCATGTGTGCTGGGATGTTCTTCCATGGCGACGCCGCGGGTGAAGAGCTCGGCAATCGTTTCGTAGGTGGCAATGGGCTTGACGTTGCCGCCCATGGGCTTGGCGGTGATGACTGCGCCGACCGGCTCGAAGTCCAGCACAAACTGGCCGGTCGCGGGCTCGACCGAGTGGCCCTGATGGCGATAGGCGACACGCGTACCCATGGAAAAAGCGCTGGCCTCGATGAGTGGGTTCTCCATGCCGGCGACTTGCTTCTGCATGGCGACCAGCGATTCGCGGATGACAGCCGGTCGCACTCGCTTGGCGCGGAGGTCGCGGATGGCCCGAAGCTGGACTAAGTCGAAGAAAGTAAAAGCGTCGGAGTGGGGAGCAAGGCCTGCGCGCTGCCACTGCACGAGTTGCTTGGCACTAATGCGCAGAATGCGCAGAACGTCCGCTCGACCGTATCGGTTCATGTAAGCTCGGAGTCGCCAGTTGAGCTCATCTAAATTATCGGTTGACGGCACTTTGCAGGCAAGTGGAAAAGGCGGAAAGTGGTGGAAAACAAGGCGCCACGTCCCTTTACGGTAACGTCCGGCCACATTTAGAATCGAGATCAAGCCGACGTAGCTCAGTTGGTAGAGCAGTCGATTCGTAATCGACAGGTCATCGGTTCAAGTCCGATCGTCGGCTCCAGCCTTTTCAATAACCTACCGGCAATCAGTTCAAAATCTGCTGCACAACTGCCGCAAACAGGTTTTTCCTGCTGCTTCGTCGCGCGGCTGGTGTCTTTTCGCGAGAGTGAGGATCGGTGTGGGGAGATATCATCACATGGTCGGCTGAATAGCCGGGAGAGTGATTAACGATGTCTTCCTCATCCGTCGGGAAACACGCCGGTGGCGGTACGAGCAGTCAGCCTTCTGTTCCAGAGCCTTCGTTTGCCGAGCGAGCGCGCACATTAACGCACTCGGGCCGCATCGGCAGTCTCTCAACCCTGTCGCGGAAACAGCCGGGCTTTCCTTTCGGATCCCTGATGCCTTATGCGCTTGATGGCCAAGGCCGTCCACTTTTCCTCATCAGTACGATGGCGATGCATACGCAGAATCTGCAAGCGGACCCACGCGCCAGCCTGTTTGTGACCGAGCCTGGAGCGACCGGCGACCCGCTGGGTGCGTCCAGGGTCACGTTAATAGGAACGGTGAGCAGAATTCCGGAGCCGGAACTGGCTGCCGCTCGTACCGTCTACCTGACGCGCTACCCAGATAGCAAGTACTGGGTTGACTTCGAGGACTTCTTCTTCTACCGAATGGAAGTATTGGACGTTTATTACGTGGGCGGCTTTGGAGTCATGGGGTGGGTAGCGGCGTCAGAATACTCCCAGGCACAACCCGATCCGCTGCTAGAGCACCAGAGCGGCATCATGCAGCACATGAACGCCGACCATAAGGATGCGCTCATCCTGCTCGCAAAACACTTTGCCGGCATTGAGGCGCAGGAGGCGGAGATGACCTCGGTCGACCGCCTCGGCTTCCATCTCCGCCTGAAAACCCGGGATGGCGTGAAGGGAACACGGGTCGCATTCTCGCGGGAGGTAAGCGATCCGGCAGAAACCAGAGAAGTTTTCATCGAGATGGTACGGCAAGCTCGTCAAGGATGAGGTGAGCTGCAATCCGAGGTTGAATTGAGGCTTCGGAAACACACTCCGACTTGAGCTCTGAGGTAGCTCGAGGGCAACGCGAGGGAGGTCATCGAAAACCGGGCGCTGGCAAGATGGCTCGCGCTCGAGTCGCCGATCCTGGCCGGTCAGCCGCCTGTGCTTCCAAATGTCGGAACTGAAGCAACAGAAGCGCTGGGCGAGCTCATGCTGTACGACAAGAACATCTCACCCAACAGGAATGAGTCATGCGCGTCTTGCCATGCCGTACGCCGGCTTCAGGGAACCGATTCCCTCGGTCAACCCGACCATGATCGTGTATCCCGGTCGAAGCTCGCCGTCGCCGTGCGAATAAGTCCCTCCCTCGCCTTTGGTGCTTGACATCTGCTCCGATTTCGGGAGAATGCTCCAATCAGCTTCTTCAAGTTCTTGTTCCACGGAAGATTTGCATGTCACTTCGCTCCCGGGTTGCGGCCGTGCTTTGTCTGCTGCTCGTTGCGCTGCCCTTATGGGGTGAGCCCGCGGACGATCAGACGGCCGGCTCAGTCAAAGCCATGATTCCGGACGCCTCGCGCAATGCGCAGCCGTTGAAGGTAAATGAAACGCTTCAGTGGAACGATCTTCTTCAGACCAATGCGAAGGGCCGCGTCCGAGCTGGGCTTACGGACGGATCGATCCTGAGCCTGGGTTCAAACAGTCAATTGCGCGTGGTGCAGCACGATGCCACCACGCAGCAGACATCGATTGACCTGAACTATGGCAAGCTGCGCAACCAAGTGGTCAAGATCACGCAGCCGGGCGGCAAGTACGAGGTGAGGACGCCGAATGCCGTGATCGGCGTCATCGGTACGTACTTCTTCGTCAGCTACGCCAACGGCCGTACGACGGTCATTTGCTATGAAGGAACGATCTCGGTAACTCCGGCCGCCGGCGCCAAGATTGTCGATAGCAACAATTCCACCACGGGCTCTGAGCAAACGGTAAGCCTGGCGGCCGGGCAGATGGTCGTCATCGGGGTAAAGATTGCGGGCGGTGCCATGCAGTCTTACTCCACAATGATGAAGACCAGCCTCCGGGACACCGATATTTCTGTCGCACGGAAGCCCTTGTACGCCAGGACATTCACTCTTATTGCGATCGGTGCCATTGCAGGTTTGACGGTTGGTCTGACGCAGATCAATTCCAGTCCCAAGCCCTGCGGCTGTAAATAGGTTTTGGTCGGAGCGATGCACTTCTGGCCGGGAGGCAAGTTGCTCCTTGCGGGTAGCGTGAACCGGGAGAGCCGGAAACATTTGCGAGGAGCCAAGAAAATTATGCGGCGTCTTTACTGGTTTCTCCTTGCCGCTGCCGTGGTTGGCACCGCGCTGCCGGCGGCTGCACAGACGCTCATTGCCACGGTTCCAGTGCAGATCGATCCCTTTCAGATCGGCGGCAACACTACAACAAACACCATCTACGTGGCCAACGCCTGCGGCACGGTTCCGAATTGCAATGGCGACAGTTTTGGAACGGTAAGTGTCATCGACGGCGTGAGCAACACCGTAAGCGCCACCGTCACGGTTGGAGCGTTTGACACGTTCTTCGTGGTCAACCCGGTGACTAATAAGATTTATGTCACCAACACGGATAGCGATAACGTTTCGGTGATCGACGGAACCACGAACACGGTGACGGCCACTGTACAGGTGGGTGCGAATCCGACGGGCGCCGCGGTCAACCCCGTAACCAACACGATTTACATCGTGAATAGTGGCAACGGACAGGGCACCAATATAAGCGTAATTGATGGAAATACCGACACCGTCGTATCTACGGTTACGGTCGGGAACTATCCACTATCGGCTGCGGTCAACTCCACCACCAATACGGTTTATGTGACGAACTACTGCGGCAACCAATTTGGCTGCAACCAGAATCCCGCCCCGGGGACGGTCAGCGTCATCGACGGTGCGACCAATCGGGTCACGAATACGGTTACGGTAGGTGACGGCCCCTTCCTCCTGCTAGTGGACCAGGTCGCGAACACGATTTGGGTGCAGAACACGTGCGGCAACGACCCACAGTGCGAAACCACCGGGAACAACTCCCAAACCATCGGAACCGTTACCCAGATCGACGGTGCGACGCTGGCGACCTCGAGCGCAAATACCGGCAATGGCAGTGCTGCGTTGACGATCAACACGGTGACCAACAAGGCCTACGTCAGCAACAACACCGATAACACCGTGACGGTTATCGACGGGGTGACCCTTGCCACCACCAGCGTGAATGTCGGACCCTCCCCTTCCGACGTTGAGGCCAATGAGGCCACCGACAAGATCTACGTGTGCGATTTCGGAAACAACATGGTAACGGCGATCGACGGAGCGACGCTCGCTACCACGTCGGTCGGAGTCGGCAATGGCCCTGGCGACGCCTGGGTCAACCCCGTCACCAACCGGGTTTACGTCTCGAATTTTAACGACAGCACAGTGTCGGTCCTCGCCGGCGCTCAACTTGCGACCACAACCACGCTGACCTCCACTCCGAACCCGTCCAGCTATCTCCAACCAGTCACGTTTACCGCGACCGTAACGGCCTCTAACGGTGGCAGTCCTACTGGCACGGTAACCTTCAGCGCTGACGGCAACATCATCTGCAACAGTGTGCCGTTGGTGCCTGTCCAGAACGGAAGCGCCGCGGACTGTCAGACATCATCCTTAGCGGTGGGATCGCACAACATCCTGGCCAGTTACAGCGGCGATATCAATTTCGCGCCCAGCCGGGGCGGGCTGACCCAAATGGTACTGGTTGCGGGCGACTTCACTGTGCTCGTTAGCCCTGGCACCGCGACTGTGACGCAAGGCTACACCAACAACAACGACCCATTTTTCGCGCAGACCATCAACGTCACCGCCCAGCCGCTGAACGGCTACAACAACACGGTCACTCTGTCGTGCGGCGTGAGCCCTGCATTGACGGGTGGCAGTTGCGCCGTAAATCCACCGACCTCAGGCTTAGTGGACGGCAATCTCAACACCACACTCACGATAAGCGCCGGCAGTACGACTCCGATCGGTTTATACACAGTCACGGTTACCGGGCAAGACAACAACGGACTTATGCATACCGCCACGCTTACCCTCAGCGTGATCGGCAATGGTGGTTCCGGAATCACCATTCCGCCCGGCGGTGGTGGAACAATCATCGTATATTTCCCTGGTCCTCAGGGAACGCCGATCGGCAATTTCTCGTGTCCGCTGGTTAGCGGCACCGGTCTGAGCGGTCAACAACCGCTCGGCGTCATCGGTGGAAACTGTACCTTCACTCCTTCGTCCGGGACCATTCCCGGTCCGATCATGCTGACCATCTCCGGTTGCGAGGTTGCGCGACTGCACACCCACGTGCCGATTTATGCGTCGCTCTTCTTCGGCCTGCCCGGCGTGGTCTTGCTTGGGCCGCTGGCCGTCGGCACGAACCGGCGCAGGAAGCTGCTGCAAATCATCGGACTGTTCCTGCTGGTCTGCGCGATGCTGCTGGCCGTGGGATGCGGAGGCTATGGAAAACTGACGCCGACGGGTCACTATCAGGTGCTGGTGCAGGCAACCGGTTCCGACGGGACGGTGTACTCGGCGGTCGTTCCGGTCACGGTCAACCCGCTGAACTAGCAGAGTAAATCGCGCGAGGAAGAGAATGACAAACCTCAGGAGTGCTCCATGATCATCAATCGCCGCCTGCACATCCTATGGTTTGTGCTCGCGACCTGCGTGGCTCTTTCGGCGCAGTCGATGCCCCAAGTCGAGTTTTCGGCCGGTTACACCTACATGGACTTCCACGCCAACGTGCCGCAGCTGACCAGCCAGAGCTTCAACGGCGGAGGCGGAGCGGTGGTTTACAACCTGCTCAGCTGGCTGGGAATCAAGGCCGAGATCATGGGCTATTCCTTCGGTTCGGGATGGACCCACAAACTCGACGAGCTGGGTTATACCGGTTCGGCGAGCGCCAACATGTTTACCTACCAGTTTGGCATGCAGACTAAGAAGCATACGGGAAAACTCCAGCCGTATTTCCAAAGCCTCTACGGGATTGCGCACTCCAGCGGCTACGGGGCGGTGCTTCGGGCCAAGGGCAGCGGCACGTATGTCCTCACAAGTGGGGGTGGGAATAACAACGCCTTCGCCATGGAGCTTGGGGGAGGGCTGGACATTCCGCTCTCAAAGACCGTGCAGCTTCGTCCCGTCGAACTGGACTATCAGCTGACGCGCTTCGGCTTTCAGAACTTCAGCGCCAACCAGAACAACTTCAAGTATTTCGGCGGAATCAATTTCACCTTCGGCGAAAAGTAAAATGATGCGGTTACGTCAAGGCCTGACTGCTGACCGGTTCTTGCTTGGCCCCTAATGGAGCCAGATGCTCGCCGATCACGCTGCGCGCTTTGCTTGAGCTGATGATGAGAAGGCGGTCGTCGGGTTGCAGCACAGTATCCGACTTAGGAAGTACAACCTCTCCATCTCGCAAAATGGCAACAATCTCCAGAGGGCTTCCGCCTACGGTGTCATAACAGGACTGCACGGTTTTTCCGAGGAGAGCACTCTGAGGTCGCAGAATACCCACGTTTAGCTCCTTGCGGCCACGCATGCTGATCGGCACGCCGGAGTCCAGGAGAGCGACCAGGTCTACGTGACCGATTTTGGCAGCCTTGGGAATCTGACGAGTGCCTAGTAGCCTGAGTGCTAACTCCACATTCTCAACATAACGGGATGGCGATTGAGCTCGACCGGGAACCTGCGCCTCATACATGCTGTTGTATTTGAAGTGCTCTGACAATTGGGTTTGAACAAAATAGGCCAGCAAGACGGTGAAAGCCGCCGGAGGAAGGAGGCGATATCCTCCCGTCATTTCGGTCACCATGATAAGAGAGGCAATCGGTACCCGGGCCGCCGCTCCAAAGGTAGCTGTCATTCCCAAGACCACAAACATGGCGGAGGGTAAGTGAGAGACGGAAGAGAGAATGCCTCCTAGCATGGCTCCTACAAACAGCGTGGGCGCAAAGATTCCGCCGGAGCCGCCCGAGGAAACCGTGAAACTGAATGCGACGATCTTCAAAAAGAGCAGGGCCAACATCAGCTTGAGCGCTAATCCTCCGTCGATTGCCTCCTGTATCCAGCCGTATCCTCCACCCAGAACTTGAGGGAAACCAAGCGCGAGAAGCCCGACGGCCAGACCGCCGATGGCCGGGTTCAGCGCTGGGGGAATCGGAAGTGCACGAAACGCGTCCCGCAGGCGATAAAAGACAACCGGCAGGAGTGTAGCAACGAGACCACCACCGATTCCCAGCACTCCCAGCCACCCGTAATCCAGGGCACGAATTTTGCCGGCGACAGGCGTGAAGTAGAACAATGGCTGCCAGCCGACAAACCATCCATTCACGGCGTAGGCAACGACAGAGGCGAGCATCGTATAGAGAAGGGCCCCGGCCTCGAACTCCATTGTGCTGTAAAGCACTTCGATGGCGAAGAAGGCGGCGCCTATCGGCGAACGAAAGATTGCCGAGAGTCCCGCCGCCATACCGGCAAGCAAGAGAACCTGACGCTCTTCATCCGTGCGGTGGGTGAGGGTGGCGTAAATTGAGCCCACTCCCGCGACGATTAGAGCAGTCGGTCCCTCTCGGCCGGCGGAGCCGCCCGAGCCGATCGTGATGGCCGACGCTGCAAGCTTCAACGGAGCGACTCGCGCACGAATGAAACCGCCGGCGCGATGGAATGCTTTAACTACAGTATCGGTGCCATGCCCTTCTGCCTCGGGGGCCCAGGTGTAAACCAGAAAACCGGAAAGCAGGCCGCCGAGAGTCGTTGCCAGAGGCACTAACCAGAGGCCATGCGGGCCTACGACTTGGCGAAGGGTACCGCCCTCCTGGGGAAGCGCGGGGGGACGATAGCCGGCCATCCAGGTCAGAAAAATGTGTTCGCAGGTATGCAGCGCCCACATGAAAAGCTGCGCAGCAAGGCCGCCCACCACTCCGAGAACGACTGATTCCGCGAGTAATCGCGGTTCGCTCTCCCTTACCAAAATCGGCCTCCCTGAGGTTTGTCAGGTGCTTCTGAGTGGGGCATCGACAGTAATAAAATGAAAGTATGACACCAGGCGGCGGCAAGAAACAAAACATTCTGCCAGCGATTTCACGAATCCTGGTGGCGACGGATTTTTCAGCGCAGGCGGAAATGGCGCTCAAATGGGCGCGTCGTTTGGCCGACCAGTTTGGCGCCAAGCTGGTTCTGTTACATGTTGTCGATGTCTGTGCCTTCGGAGCAGCGGGGTTTGCGCTGGTCGGCCCAGGCGCGCTTCCTGCAATGCTTACGGAGGCCCACCGTGACATGCAGCGCTGGCAAGAAATGGTGCCCGATGCAGAAGTGCTCATACGCGAGGGAGAGCCGCGTCCGCAGATCGTGGATGCTGCCACTGAGCTGAAATGCCAACTGATCGTCATGGGCACTCACGGACGCTCAGGCTTGGCCCATCTCTTGATGGGGAGCGTGGCAGAATACGTTGTGAGGTACAGCAAGGTTCCTGTTCTAACGGTCCGTAAGCATTGACTCCCGTGGGGGAGCGGGAATCGAGTCATCGCACGTGCGCTCACAGCTTACGCGGGCGCAACCGCCAGGAAGCTGGTTGCCCATCTCGGTTCACTGACAGTACAAGCGACTAATTTCCTGCCTGCTCGGTCACCAGGCAAAAACGCTGGCGCCAGCACGTGACTGGAGGACGCGCCCGGTTAGCACCCGACTACTCCGTTTCGGCGGCCTGCTCTCGCCAGCCGCGTTGGGCAAATCAGGTTCCGGACCGCTGCTCTCCTCGACGCCCTTCGCGCCACGCCGATTCATTACCGCCGCAGCCGCGTCCACTTGCTGGTCCGCGCCCGTTGCCATGACCAGCGCGCCTCCGGCTCGCAACCCAGCGAGGAAAACCTGCGCTTCAGCTTCGGACGCCCCGATCCTTGCGAGTTCCCGCCTCAACTCGACTTCGAAATCGAGGCGTGGGAAACTCATAACCCCGGTGACCTCGAAATCTCCCGGTTCCTCCAGGGTGCGAACCTCTTGCCGAGGCAGGCCAAGGCCCTCGATTTCCCTCACGGCATCTTCCACGGCGGCCGCATTTTTAAACAATCCAACTGCAGTCTTCGGCATACTGTGACCTCCACGCCAACATATTTCAGACGCGTCGCGGCGGCTTTGGTTGGGCTGACAAAGGCATCGCCACAACATGGCCATCTTTCATCCTGAGGGTCACCTCGGCCGCACACTGATTACAAAGCCAGAACCATTCGTTGTGCCGAGTGGAAGACCCGGCACTTGGCCGGGCAGGCCCGAGCCGAAACAACTTCCCCTCGCCAAAATGAAGGAACTTCCTTGAGCAGGAAGGATTGGCACACTTGGACAGCATAGGGCTTCCTTCCGTTAGGGGTGACGCGCCCACACGCGCGCTACTCAATGCTACAAAGAAAAAATAAGGAAGTCGTAAAAGGCCAGCAGCGGATGCCGAACTTCCGAGTCCCCCTTGTTCCAACCCCACACTCTTCAAGAGGTCACCGGCTGGTTGATCAGTTCCTTGAATGTCTGGGCATCCAGGGTTTCGCGCTTAAGAAGTTCGCCGGCAATTAAATCGAGCTGGGCGCGATGTTGCTGCAATATCTGCTTCGATTCCGCATATGCCGAGTCCAAAATCTTGCGCACTTCCTCGTCAATGGCATGAGCGGTCTCTTCACTGCAATCCCGCTGCATCATGCCATCGCCGGAAATGGGCAGAAACGGGTTTTGCGGCTGGCCGCAGTGCACCAGTCCCACCGACTCGCCCATCCCGTAGATACAAACCATCTGGCGCGCCACCGCGGTGGCGTGTTCCAGGTCGTTTTCCGCACCGGTGGTGATCTCGTGGAAGACGATCTCCTCGGAGGCGCGACCGCCGAGCATTCCCTTGATCTTGTCGATCAGCTCGGCGCGGCTCATCAAGTATTGATCGCCTTCCGGCAGTTGCAGGGTATAGCCGAGTGCGGCGCGACCGCGGGGAACGATGCTGATCTTGTGCAGGACGTCGGCATGCTTGCTGTACGCGGCCACCAGCGCGTGGCCCACCTCGTGATAGGCGACGAGGCGTTTGTCTTTCGGAGTCAACCGGCGACTCTTTCGTTCTGGGCCGGCCACGACTTTCTCGACCGCGTCTTCCAGGTCTTTCTCGCCGATCGTTGTACCACCATGCCGGGCGGTGAGCAGCGCCGCCTCGTTGATGACGTTCGCAAGGTCCGCGCCGGAGAAGCCGGGCGTCTCCTGCGCGATCTTGTGCAGGTCAACGTCTAGCGCCAACGGTTTGCCGCGGCTATGCAACTTCAGAATCGCTTCGCGACCTTCGAGGTCGGGCGCATCCACCACGACCTGGCGATCGAATCGCCCAGGGCGCAGCAGCGCGCGATCCAGAACATCGGGCCGGTTCGTCGCTGCCAGCACTACGACGCCGATGTTGGACTCGAAACCATCCAAGCCCACCAGCAGCTGATTGAGGGTCTGCTCGCGCTCGTCGTTGACGGCTCCGATGTGCACGCCGCGCTGCCGCCCCACGGCGTCCAGTTCGTCGATGAACACAATGCAGGGCGCATGTTGTTTTGCCTGCTGGAACAGATCGCGCACGCGCGCTGCGCCCACCCCTACGAACATCTCCACAAACTCGCTTCCGCTGATGGAGAAGAACGGCACCTTGGCTTCGCCAGCCACAGCGCGGGCCAGCAGCGTTTTTCCTGTGCCGGGAGGGCCAACCAGCAAGACTCCCTTCGGGATCTTCGCCCCCAAAGAGCGGTAACGTTCGGGATGCTGGAGAAAGGAGACTACCTCCTGGAGTTCATACTTGGCCTCTTCGCAACCGGCTACATCGTTGAAGGTGATCTTTGTATCCTGATCGGCAACCAGCTTTGCGCCGCTCGAGCCGAACTTCATGACCGACTGGCCAAGTCCCTTCATGCCCCGGGACAGGAATATCCACAGCAAGAACATCAGCCCGATAGGCAGGATCCAGGCCCACAAGAATTGGGAAAGAAAGCTTGGCCGTACGCCGGTGAACTTCACTCCTTCTTTTTCCAACTCGGCCACCAGATCAGGATCGTCCACGCGCACGGTGCGAAACATGAACGCTTCCGGCGCTGCGGGTTTGCTGGCCACTTCCTTAGCCTGCTCCTTCGGCTTGGACTCGGGAGCGCTCTTCGATTCGGTAGCAGCCTTGGTTGCAGATGGCTTGGTGGATTCGGAGGAAGCGCTTTTCGCCGTTGGGGACTTGGCAGTCGTCTCCTTGGCGTTGGCCTTCGGCTTGGACTCGGGAGCGCTCTTCGATTCAGTAGCAGCCTTGGTCGCAGATGGCTTGGTGGATTCCGGGGGAGCGCTCTGCGTGGTTGGGGCCTTAGCGGTCGCACTTTCAGGTTGTTTGGCAAGAGGTGCCGGTTTTGGCTGAATCTTGCCGGTGATTTCCGTCTGGGCAACCGAGCACTCGACCACCTCGCCTTGCGCGAGGTAGTTCTTGAAGTCGCTGTAGTCGATGGTGCGATAGACAACCTGGTGAGCCGCCTCCTGCCAAAGCCATAACATGCCGAGCGTAAAGATCAGATACCAAATCCACCATCGCCATTGCGGCGGCAAAGCTTCCGCTTTTTTCCTGGGGCCGGGCAGAGACGGCTTTGTGTTCCCCTTTTGGAGGTCATGGCCGCCAATCTCTGTTTTCTGCGTGGAGGGCGACATTGCTTCCGACCTCAACAGCTCTTCCGATTGGAAGTCCGAGAAGGCACGATACCGATGATATGCCCGCCCGCATAAGCAAGAAAGTGGTTGCAACCGCGTGGCATGGCTTCAGCCCATCACACCCACGGGGCGAGGGCTGCCATAATCCCAATCCCTGGAGAGGCGAGCCGCCGCTTCTGTCATCTGTCGCTCGAAAATTCAAACTGGGCCGTGATGTCCAAAGTCGCGATATACAGCGGCGTTCCGGCGCCGACGGAGTGGAAGATCGCTTCGAACATCTGACATTCGTGAGGAGTGATTCGGGCCTTGATGGCGGTGCCCGTGAGGATTCCCCAGCGGCTATA
This sequence comes from uncultured Acidobacteriaceae bacterium, assembly GCA_963747045.1. GTDB lineage: Bacteria > Acidobacteriota > Terriglobia > Terriglobales > Acidobacteriaceae > Bog-257. Next base: position 274,329 of record CAVVDN010000014.1, read on the forward strand.
GTCGATCTGGCGCAAGAGGCCTGGCTGGCCCCTCGCGCCCATTCGTTTAAGCTGCCTTGGTCGAGACTGGGACCTTCTTCGCCGGCTGCGCCTTGGGCAGGGCAATTTCAAGTGTCCCGTCGTGCAAGGTGGCCTTTACCTTGTCGGGATCGATCGGTTCCGGCAAATCCAGCGTGCGCAGGACCTCATTCGACCTTCTCTCGCTGTACAGAGTTTTTTGCTTTCTTTCATCATGCACTTCTTCTCGTTTTCCGCTGATGATAAGGCGTTGCGGTTCAACTCGAACCTCGATGTCCTTGTCCGTGAATCCCGGCAGATCAGCATGCACAATCAGTTCATTGTCGGCATCGCGGATCTCGACCGGCATGGGGTTCAATGCCTCGAATTCTGCCTGGAACCAGTCCTCCCAATCGTGACCGTCTTGGCGTCCACGGATTTCGAAGAGGTCATAAGCCCGGCGGGCAATAGCGTCGTAGACTTCTCCCAGCCGCTGAAAGAAAGCGTCATTCTCCGCAAGTTTGAAGATAGCGGGCCGCTGTTCGCCCCGGGATGATCTGGTCGCGAGCGCGGTAGTCATGGTTTTCTCCTTTCCGATCCTTTTCTAATTCTCTTGGCTGAGCGGCCACAGCTATGACAGATACGGCCGATGGGCTGCAGTTATCCGCCTCGGCGGGGCGGGTAAGCTGCTGAAATTGTGGCCGGTCAAGTACAAGCATAGTAATGAAAAATCAGAAAGTCATAAGGGTCGGAATAAAATATCTTTCGCACTTCCAATGACTATCGAACAATGCCGGCAGCATTGGGAGGGATCAACAGACCGGATGTGTCATGTTCGGAAGTGGTTCGCACCGCATCAGAGAGGAAATCCGGGCTTTCTCGGCCGCACAGCGCGGATGAGTCCCAGCAGTTCCTCAAACTCATATGGCTTCGTAAGGTAGTCGTCGGCGCCGGCTTCCAGCGCCGCAGCCTTGTCGCTCTCGGAGTCTCTGATCGACACAACAATGATGGGCACTGCAGAACCGGCACGAATCGCGCGGCAGGTTTCGATTCCATCCAGACCAGGCAGGGTTAGGTCAAGAATGACAAAGTCACAGGATTCAGCGTCGAGCCCGCGCAATGCTTCCTCTCCGGATGCTGCCTCCACTACTTCATACCCATGGGCACTGAGAGTGGCCCGCAGCACACGCCGCATCTGCACTTCGTCATCGACAACGAGTATCTTCTGATCCCCCATACCGCGCTTGAGGCCTGCGCGGCAGACGCGCTACAACGTAGAAGCCTAGATGTGTTCGGAACAAGCGTTGTGATGAGTCCGCGTTTGCCCGCATCTGAAGTTTTGAACCCACAAATTATGGCAATCTTAGTAGCGGGAAATAAAGAAGTCATAAGGAGTGCGAGAGCTGGCCTAATGCCTGCCACGCGGCGGGAGCACCAAACGGTAACCAAACCACGGCTCAGTGAGGAGGTACTTGGGGTGGTGGGGATCGGGTTCGATTTTCCTTCGCAGCTGGTTGATTAAAACTCGAAGATACTCGACTTCCTGACCGTGATCTGCGCCCCACACGGCCTGAAGCAATCGGCAATGGGGGATCGCTTCGCCGACGTGGAAAACCATATACCGAAGCAACTCGAACTCCTTCGGCGTCAGGTGCTCCACTCCGTTTGGGGCGGTGATGCGATGTGCCTCTAAGTCGATCCTCACGTCATCCAAAACGAGCACGTCTGAGCGCCTGTTGGTTACCGGTCGCCTTCTGGCCACAGCTTCCACGCGGGCCAGGAGTTCCGGCACTCCGAATGGCTTGGTGACGTAATCATCCGCTCCAGCTTTCAGGGCAGCCACTTTGTCGTGCTCGGAATTCCTGATGGACACCACGATGATGGGGATTTCCGAACCAGCCCGTATGGCGCGACACGTAGCCGTTCCCCCCATTCCCGGCATGTTCAGGTCAAGCAGCACAAAGTCACACGGCTCAGCGTCTAATTTGTGCAGCGCCTCTTCGCCGGATCCAGCCTCGACCACTTCATGCCCGTGCGCCTTGAGGCTCGCGTGCAACACGCGCCGCATCTGTGGCTCGTCGTCCACAACCAGTATTTTCGCCACGCTCATGCGACATCCTGATGTGACACCGGCAATGAGAAATCGAACACCGATCCGCCACCCGGTCGTCTTTTGATTCCGATCCGTCCACCGTGCGCTTCCACGATGGTTTTCGCGACCGCCAGCCCAAGACCTATGCCCGGACCCGGCACTCGTCCACGATAGTGCTTTTCGAAAATGCGCTTCTCGTCTCCGGGGGCAATGCCAATCCCTGAGTCGGCCACGCTGGTCGTGATCTCGTCGCCAACCTGTTGCACTGAGATGGATAGAGGTGAGCCGGAAGGGGAATATTTCACGGCGTTATTCAACAATTCCCTAAACACTCCCTTAATCATGTGAAAGTCGCAAGTGGCTGGTGGCAGAGAGCCCGGAGCCTCGACGCTCACGGGCCTGCTTGCGAGAAGAGGCCGGAGTTCATTGAGGGTTTCTGCGATCAGCAGTCCGATGTTGTTCGGCCCTTTGCCTGACTGGAGCGTCCCCGCTTCGACCCGTGCTGTCCAAAAGACCTCGCTAATGGAAGCGTCCATTCGATCAGCTTCCTCATTGACGATGGTCAAGAGCTCGCGCCGGCTGACCGGGTCAGAATCCGTCGATAGGAGCGAGCTGACTGCAGTTTTGATTACGCTGAGGGGCGTTTTGACCTCGTGGACCAGGGAGTCCAGCACGGCCGTCTTCAATTCCTGGCTTCTCCAGGCTTGCTCGGCGTGTCGTGCCTCTTCCTGAGCGTAGACTTTGTCCAGTCCGCTCTCGATGCGATCGGCAACCGCCCTGAACGTAGGTTCCGACATGTCACCATCGACAGCCAGACTGCCGATCACCTGACCTCTGCACCGGATGGGGAGGAACATCGAGCCAGATGTTTTCCCCCTGAACAAACCAGAGGAACCGGCTGTAGCACGAAGATCATCCGCCGAAACGGAAGGCGCTTTCGGCCCTGCGCGGGTTATCTCGCCAGTACTGGAATCGTAGAAAGCCGCAGCATCCACTTCAAACGAGTCAACCAGGGAACTGAGCGACGCAGCGACAATGGAGGCGGGCTGTCCTTCCATTTGCAAGTCCTGCCCAAACGCATGCAGTCGTTCGAGGTCCCGGCGCCCCGCAACAGCCTCATCCTTCTGACGCCTGCCTCGGGCCGCAAAGTAGCTTGTCAGCAGCGCAACCGCCAGGAAGGTGAAGAAGACCACCCAGTATTGCGCTGACCGGATGGGCCAACCCGCTGGCGGAAGAAAGAAATACGCGAGAAATGCGGCCGACAGGCCGGTTGCCGCAGCAGCTTCCCAGAAACCCAGACAATAAGCAATCGCCAACGTCGGGAGGAGCAGAACGAGGACTACGGTCGCAGTATGTACATCCGATACCGAGGCGCACACCGAACCGATTCCGGCCAGAATTGCCAGCGAAATGAGCAGACGCAGGATTCGCGTTGAGATGCTCACCTAAGTGTTCCTGGTCTTGGCTAGGTTCTAGGGGTTAGCAAATTGGTCGAGCGGCAAAAAGTCCCGCTACAATATAACACAGAGCCTTCTATATCGAAAAGCGTCAATCGGCGCCGGCTCACATCGCATCCCGTATATCAATGGTTGCGAAGCCCAGGCACTCAGTTGCCGCTTTGCCCAGCCGGGAGGGCGGCAGCTTTGCGATAGCCCCAATATTTCTCGTCCGTCTGCGAGTTGTGGCTGAAGAAGAAGAGGACCTTGGCCTGCGCTTTCATGGAAAAATGGCTTGGCAGCCAGACATCGTCCGCGACAGGCATCTTCTCCAGTTCGAAGCGCGTGCCCGGCTCGACCTCGGCGAGAAATCCTTCGATCGAAACCGGATGTAGGACCTGCGCCTCGACCTTCACCCATTGGAAGGTCTTCTTGTCGATCCAGAGTTTGCCTTGCATGCCGGGGAGGACCTGGGTCTCCATGTTAGGCGGCCGGTAACCAGGCCGAGGTGTGGCTTTCAGCACGTAAACGTCATACCCATTCAGCTTTTGCTCTCCCGTCAGCGTGAAGTTGAATGCTTCGGTCAACTGCTCCATCAGCAGATGATCGCGCTTGCGATCTTTTTCGTACTTGGCGATGCGCTCGGCCCTGTCCGATGGCGATTCGTTTTTCCGCTGGGCAATTGTCGCCTCGAGTTTCCGCTGTTCCTGCGCCTGCTGCTCGGGCGGCAGCGGCTTGCCGTTGACGGCAACCAGGCGCTGGTAAGGAGAGCCTGAAATCATCATGACTTGGTAGGTCTTGGTTCCCCCGCCCGGTTGGCGGTCGCGCTCGAAATTGTCGTAGTCGGGGGCGGCTTTCCAATCCCTGGCATTGGCTTCGACCGAGCGCTCGATGATGGTTTTAGCGCCGTACGGCGGGGCCGGAGGCGAGGCACAGACAGCGGAGACTGCAAACAGTGCAAAACCGAGAAGGACAGCGCGGCTCATCACAGATTCAATCGAGACGACGGACGAGCGTATCGCTCCCGAAACCGTCAGAATAATAATTTAGATTCGGTCAACGGGCCTCCAATTTGAGAATCAGTGCGTCAAGTTCCTGCATTAATTCCGTGGAAGGCGGAGATGCTGTCGCCGGACCATTGGCGATCAGCTTCTCTGATTCCTCGTGCGCTTTCTTTGTCTGATCATCGACCAGCAGCGTCAGACGTAGCGCGAGCACGGTGCCACCCAAAGAATTGATAACCCGCGACTGTTCGCGGAGTGTGCGACAAATCAGCAATAAATGCTGCCTCAGCTCTTCATCTTGCATGGATTGCTCCTGCGGATGCCGAACATCGTTTGATCAAGTAAGCCGTTACAGGAGTTAACACGATTCAGCACTCGAGGTTCCGACGCCTGTCCATAGAAATCAGATTTCGTCCATTAAACGCCGGCCGAGGATTTGGCAATTGGCAAGCCGTCGTACGCCGACTCTTCCCACTGACGCAGTTGTGCCAGGGCGGCCTCGACTAACTGCGGGAGTGCAGCCTCCACGGAAGGGGTCAACGATGTTCCCCAGTCGGTATTACCGGGCTGCACGCCAAGCACAACGATGTCCTGAGGCTTGGTCGAGGCGAGTGCCAGAACCGCAATCAAGTCGGCGACGCCCAACTGATGGACACTCCATCCGCCGGATAAGCCGAGCAGATCTCCTCCGGTCATCCGCACAGGCGTTCCGTGGGTTAATCCCGAATTCACTGCATCCAGAAAGAGTATGCGGGATGCATCCGAAAGGTAGGGAACGAGTTCGAGACCGAGTGTGCCGCCATCCAGAATCTCTACGCCCATAGGCACTCGCGGATCGGACCGCAGCAGTCGTGCAGCATGCACACCGACGCCGTCGTCGGAGAGGATTGTGTTGCCCACTCCCACCACCACCGTATCGGAAGAAAGTAAGGCGCGCATTTTAGCGGGATCGTCCATCGTTATAAACCTATTTTGCCGGCAATACATCCGACAATTCTCGCGTGTCCGCAAGCGCGTGGGTTCCCGAAGGCAGTCCATTCTGCTGCAGCAGGTAGGACAGAATATCCAGCGACTGCTGCGTTGTGTAGGACGTCCCCGCGTATTGCGCCATCGGGCCCTTGATTTCTCCCCACACGGTCAACAGTTTTGCTCCAGCATACATCTGGTGCCAGGATACGCCCCTGAGCGAGGGCCCACTGCCGCCTTCCAGCCTCTCGCCATGGCAGTTCGCGCACTGTGTCTGGTAAAGTTTTTCGCCAGCCGCTGCTTGTTCGGAGGTATACCAGCCGTCTATCTTCGCCATCGGCTGCTGGTACACGTGTCCGATATCTCGGTGACACCGGAAACAATCCACATCACTTGATTTAATGATGTCTTGGTGAATCAGGACTTTCATCTGACTCCGCGGTCCGCCAAAGGCTTCGAGCGAATGGCAACCGCGACAGGTAATGTAGTTGTGCGCCTGCATATAGTTTTCGAATTCGGCTCGCAATTGGGGTCGTCGGCTTTCCCATTCTGCTTTCGTTGCAATGCTCCTGCGGGACTCATGCCAAAAGTCTTTTGCTCCGCGTTGCGCCTTAAACGCCAGAAGTTGCACGTACTCCGTAGCCGTGGCATGACTGGAGTCATAAGGGATGTGGCACTGCCCGCAACTTGCGCGCACACCGGCGGCATTAATGAAGTGCGGGGCTTGACGATAGCCTGCTGAAGCCCATGTCATCGAATGGCAAAACCTACCGCAAAAAGCGTCCGAACTCGACCAGATCACGGCCTTGTTTGTCACGGCGACCAACGCCACTCCGCTGAGCCCAAAAATCGTGCCCCAGAGCAGGATCCACCGGACCACACTCCAAAATCCACGTCTCGGTCGAGTTGGGTGTGCTTTGGCGTGTCGCGATTCCATATGAAATCGTTCGCTCATCTTCTCCAATCAACGGATGGTCCTTTGTGGTGGCTCGGTAGGTCTCTCCCGGTCCCCAAATGAGCCGGCGCCGCCTCTATGCGCCTCTCCACCAGTCAAGCTTCTGTGCGGATGTAGGTCCGGCCGCGAGCATCCACCACGTGTACGGCGCAGGCCAGACATGGATCGAAGGAGTGCACGGTTCGCAGAATCTCAAGGGGGCGTTCAGGTTCGGCGATCGGCGTCTTGAGCAGTCCAGCTTCGTACGCGCCGCGCTGCCCGGAGGGATCACGCGGGCCTGCGTTCCAGGTAGAAGGCACCACCGCCTGATAATTCTTGATCGCCTGATTTTCGATTTCCACCCAGTGTCCCAACGACCCGCGTGGAGCTTCGAAGAAGCCGAATCCTCGCGCGGTTTGGGGCCAGGAGCCCGGGTCCCATTTGTCGCCGTTGAAGATGCTGAGATTTCCCGTCGCCATGTTGCTGCGAAGCTCTTCGAGCCAGCCCACGAGCCGGTCGGCGAGAAGTTGCGTTTCGAGCGCGCGCGCCGCGACCCGGCCGAGGGTCGAAAACAGAGCCGCCGGTGGAGCATTCAGCTTCGCCAGCGTGGTGTCAATTAGCGCCTTGACGTCGGCCTGACCGGAGGCATAGGCAACCAACAACCTGGCCAACGGACCGACCTCGATTGCCTTATTGTCATAGCGGGGCGCTTTCAACCACGAATACTTTTGGTCCACCTCAAGATATTCGTAAGGAGGTTTCGGCCCAGTGTATTTCGGGTTGGTTTCGCCTTCGTACGGATTCAGGCCGATCTGGTTTCCTTTCGAATACTGATACCAGGAATGAGCGACATACTCGGTGATGTTCCCTGGATCAACCGGATAGACTTTCGAGAGATCACGGTTGAGAACGATGCCGCGGGGCAGAAAATATGCTGCGTAGTCGTGAACCGAGCCCTGCGGATAGCCGCCGTACGACATGAAATTCCCGAGTCCCTCGCCGCGTCCAAACCAATCGCGATAAAAGCCGGCGATCGCCAGGACATCGGGAATATACACCTGACTTACAAATGGCTGGGCCGACTTTGCCACCTGCACCAGGAAATCCATGCGCTCCGGATTTATAGTGGCGCCGGGCTGGTTCGGGTCCATCGCCGTGGCCATGCCTCCGACCAGAAATGTCTGCAGGTGCGGGTTCTTGCCGCCGAGCACAGCGTGAATGCGAATGAATTCCCTTTGGAAAGTCAGCGCTTCGAGGTAATGCGCGACCGCCATCAGATTCGCTTCCGGCGGGAGATGGTAAGCAGGATGTCCCCAATATCCGGCGCCGAATAGACTCAGCTGCTTGCTTTCGGCAAGCGTGCGGATGCGGTCCTGAACGCCTTTGAAATACTGCGTGCTTGAAAGCGGCCAATCGGAAATCGATTGCGCCAGCTTCGAAGTCGCGGCTGGGTCTGCCTTCAGCGAGGAAACGATGTCGACCCAATCCAGTGCGTGCAGGTGGTAAAAGTGAATGACGTGGTCCTGGATGGTCTGGGTTGCCGCGATGATGTTGCGGATCAGACGGGCGTTGCCGGGCACCTCGATGCCGAGCGCGTCTTCTACCGCGTTCACTGAGGCCAGGGCGTGGACCATCGTGCAAACTCCGCAGATCCGCTGGGCCCAGAGCCAGGCTTCTCGCGGATCGCGTCCGCGCAGAATCAGTTCGATGCCGCGGAACATCGTCCCGGAGCTCCATGCATCCGACACCATGCCGCCGTCGACTTGAGCTTCGATGCGGAGGTGTCCCTCAATTCGGGTTACCGGATCCACTACAATCCGTGCCATTCCGTCCTCCCCCGTTCGCAACTTTCTAACGAGTGCTTATCTCGACTGGCGTGGCTCCGCCCGGTCTTCACTGCTTGGTACTTCCCGACAACCGAGCAATGGCCAAAGCGCCCATCAACGGTCGTCGGCGCGTGCGCGACTTTATCCGTCACCAGATCGAACTTAGGTGGGGACGGGCCGCGGTGCTAACCAACTCACTTCGAGTGCCCAACCGGCGCAACGGGCTCCGATTCCTCTTCGTACGTAAGGGGCGTTGCGGGAGGGGGGCTGCTCTTGAACACAAAATTATCGAGCAAGACCAGAATGCCGAAGATGACAAATCCCCAAGCCGCGCGGCTGAGGATACCGATGCCGACTGAGATCGACATATAAGCAATGATCCTAAGAGCTCTTATCCCGTCCATGTGCACCTCTCAAACTGCACGTTTTACTGAATTTCTCTCTTCCTGCCCGCTTGTGAAGGTCGGCCTACTCCTACAGAAGTCGGGCCGCGTGGCCCAATCCGGCAGCGTCCGCGAAGTGGACGTGAATCTCTCACATCGGTCCTCCGGTGTGGCAAGAGCTGCACGGCTGCGTAGCCCAAATACCTCCGATATCTACGGGATGCTGGAACTTCAACCCCTCGGGTCCCTTAGCCACCTCCATGCTTCCGGGCTTGCCTTGGCGGATGATGGTGTGGCACGCGCCGCAGTCGTTGGTAATGACGCTGCCGTCAACACTCTTGTGTTGACCGTCATGGCAGCGGAAGCAACCGACGGAATGGAAATGGCCGCTGTTGGTGAAGTATGTGTCCCACCTGACCTTCATCGACGGAAAGTAGTAGGTGTTATAGGTGTCTTGCAGGAAATTGACTGTCGCTGCGAGCGCTTGTTGCTTCTGCCCATAGATTTCAGGATAGTGTTTCTGGTAGTAGCTGTGCAGTGAGCTTTCAATCCCTTGCATGGCCTGTTCACGATTGGTGTAAGTTGCCGCCAGCGCGGCCACGCTCTGCTGCTTGATAAATGGAATCGAGGCATCGATACGTCCAGAGGCGAGTGCCAGGTCAACGCTCTGGTTCGGCGACTGGAAGATGTGGCTCGGACGGTTGTGGCAGTCGATGCAGTCCATGGTGTGGATTTCAAGGCGGGCTTTGGAAGCATGCGATGGTGAGGTGTACACCTTGGCAACGCCGGTTATCGGATCGATGGCCCGTACCCAGGTAATGTTCTGGTGCAGGGCATCGGTCGCGGTGTACTCGACCTTGCTGGCCACGTGCCAATGAATCCCGAGCCGAGAGCGGTCCGTAGAGTCGCCCCCGCCAACCCGCACCAACATGTCAATTTCCCAGCGCGTGTTCTGCTGGTCGGCCAGGAAATGCACCCGCGCTATCTCGTTTGAGCCGAAGAAATTGGCCGGCCAGTGGCATCGCTCGCAGTTCCCCCGAATTGGCCGTAAATCTGGCACAGTGACTGGAATGGGGCGGGGATAGTCCTTCTTAACAGTCTCGACTAACTCCAGAATGCCATGAGCCTTGGCTTGAGCGTAGCCTACTGCGCCTGCTCCGATGTGGCATTGCGCACAGTCAACGTGAGCATGCGGCGATCGCTGATAGGTAACGTACTCCGGCGTCATGGAGTGGCAAACCGTGCCGCAAAATGACACCGCATCGGTGTAGCGATATGCCTGAAAGCTGCCGTAGATCGCGGGGAGGAAAAGGATCGCGGCGCCCAGACCGGTCGCCAAAAGGGCATTTCTTTCGCTGGCCAGATTCAGGTCCCACGTGGGATAACGCTGGAATGATCGGGGCTTATTCATTCGCCAGCGGATCCACTCGACGTACATCCCGAAGAGCACGACGACGACACCAAAGATTACGAAAACTGGAGGGACGAGGAAGATAACCAGGTCGCCGTAGGGCTGAACCATGGCACCGCCGCCGATGGTGTGGTACGCCATCAGTACGGCGAAGACCAGGACCCCGATGGCAGCAATGCCGGTTCCGATGTAGCTGATCAGGTTGCGATAGAGCATCACCGGGGTAGGACCGAGGCGAGGCCGTGGTGCCTTTCCTGCGCGCATCTCCTCCGGCGTACCGGAGGGTAGTAGTTGGTACCGCTTTGCGAAATGCCGGGCCTCCGGGATATTCGCGATTTCCTTCCGCAGCGCGCCGGCCGGCATGAACTTCCACCCGGAGAAGATGCTGTCCAGCAACCCGTTTTCTTCCTCGGTAGAAACCAGAACCGATGCGTAAACGTGGAAGATGACGAACGCGAAAAACACGTACATCAGGAAGAAATGGACCAGGCGAAGATACGGGAGCTCGATGAGGTGAGGCAGCCAGCCGATGAATTGGTGCAGGACGGGATTATGTAATACCTGGTCAAATAGAGCCAACCCAGTCAGAATTTCGACCAGGATCAGCGAATAGATAATGGCGTACGAAAATGCGGCCAGCGGATTGTGACCTGTGCGGCGGCCGGGATCGAAGCGCATGAAGAGATAAAACTTCAGCATGTCTCCGATGCCTTCCCACTGCTCCCGGTGAATAGGGATGTAGGCGTACCATCTTGACCAGAAATTACCCCTAAAAAACCAATAAACCCGTAACGTGAACGCTGCGATCAGCACAAACCCCGAAACCACGTGAACGAATCGCATCTTGGCCATGAGGAAGGCCGCATGGCCGGAGGCGAGCAGAAACGGGCGGTGCAGGTAGAGGCCTGTGAACGAGAGCGATACGAAGGCAAAGAACATTAACCAGTGGGCGATGCGTACTGGCTTCTCCCAGACATACGTCCGCACCAGTTCAGTCTTGGGGAGACGACCCAGGGCCGATTTAGGCGAGATGCGCTTCCGCACGCGGGGCACAATGTTCCGGCGCGACGACGAAACATTCTCGGGGTCTGAGGTCATGGCCGTGGTTTTTCCGGCGGTCCCTCGCGCTCGATCAGTCCACTTGGTTTCGCGATCTCAGTAGGCCCACCTGCCGGCTCCTCGCCGCGTGGACGAATCTGCGCCCGCCCCATGCTGGCAATTGCATGCAAGGTCACACCGGTTGCCATGCCACCCGTCAGCACAAGGCCGATCGTTCCCGCGTCCACGTCAGCAGGAAAGCCAGGCACCGACGGCAATCGCTTATAAAACGGTGATTTCGTATCCCAGAAACGATAGGAGGCGCAGGCAATGCACCCATGACCTGACTTTACCGGCCAACTAGTCCCTCCATTCCAGCGAACAACCGGGCAGTTGTAAGTCGCTTCCGGTCCTTTGCATCCCATCTTGTATAGGCAATAGCCTTTACGGTGACCTTCGTCGCCCCACTCCTCTACAAAGCGTCCTGCGTCATAGTGGGCGCGGCGCTCGCACTGGTCGTGGATGATGTTGCCGTAGGCGAAGAGCGGCCGGTTGTATTGATCCAGGGCGGGAAGTTCGCGGAAGGTCAGATAGTGGACGAGCACGGCCGCGGTGTTAGCTGGATTATGCGGGCATCCGCCCAAGTTCAACACCTTGACGCCAGGGACCGCTTCTTGCAGGCCAATGGCGCCTGTCGGGTTCGGGTTGGAACGAACCAGGCCGCCGTCCCAGGCGCACGCACCCACCGCGATGTTGAACGCCGAATTCCGGCAAACATGGTTCGCAATCGACAAAGCGGTTTTGCCGGCAATGGTGCAGTAGACGCCGTCGTCTGCAGTGGGGATTGCGCCTTCTACCACCGCAATGAATTCGCCCTTATGCTCTTGAACGACGCGCTCCAGCGCTTCCTCGGCCTGGCGGCCGGCGCCTGCCATGATCAGCTCGTGATATTCCCATGACAGCAGGTTCAAGACGAAGTCCGTGACTGTCGGATCGCCGCTTCGAAGCATGGATTCGGAATTTCCGGCGCAGTCCTGAAATTCAAGCCAGACCAGGATTGGCTTCGTCGTTTCGCTAAGCGCCTTTGCGACAGCGGAGACATATCGCGGAGGCAGCGCAAGCATCGCGACCATCGAGCTGCAAAATTTCACGAAATCGCGGCGGGAGACTCCGCGCGATTTCAAAGCTTTAGTAAGCGAACCTTGCAGCATAGTTGCACCTCTCGCGCAACTCACGCCGGCGATTTCTGCCGGTTTTTCCAACTGGGCAGTACATCAGCGGCCCATGCGTCTCCGGTCAGTGACCGTGATCACGGGACCCGTGTTTGCTTCCTAGTGGCATGGTCTACGTGCGACTAATCCGCAAAAAGAGCACTAGCGCTAAAGCGAAGAAGATGCCGGTGCGGATAGCTCAACAAAACCGACGCCTTCTCTTTGTGCCATGATCGGATGTCCGCCAAGACATTCACCAGACTTTGGACATTCTGTGCAGCGGGCCGAAGGCAGTGACTCCGGCGTCAAACGCGGCTCCGCGCCCAGCCAGTAGAGTCCATTCGCCATAATGCAAAAACCGGTAGCCGCGAACCACACCATTGCACCACCTACGAAGGCCGTGAAGAGCATTAGCCATGGGCTGTACACAAGCACCAGCACTGACGCGACAGAGATGTTAATTCCAACAGCGAGATAGATGCGGCGCTCCAGATACCATCTATCGGTCTGCATGAAGTAAAAGTTCCAGCGCGTTGATTTGCCGGACCCGAGCATGGGAGTGAACCCAAACAGGCGCAGCACATTGCCCACGGGACAAAAGCCGGTAAAGGCAACGTTGATGGAAACCAGGCCCGTAGCAATGACTCCCAAGATCCACAGCCGATTCACCATCAATGCCATCGCCGTGCTTCCTATCAGCACCAAGCCAGCGATCAGCCAAACGGTACGCTCGATGTACCACCGGTTGGTAGGAACGATATAAACCTTCACTGCCCGGTACTCCTTTGGTTGAAGCGCCCCCGGACCACATGCAATCCCGACCGATTAAGGATGCCCTGAACAAGTCGCTGATCGCCCTCAGGGGTAAAGCCCGCACTGATTTGGCTGCACTTGCGGCACGGCTGAAGCCATGCCCTTTTAAAGCTGAGGCTTAAATCACAGTCTCCTTAACGAGTGGCCCAGTCACAGACTTGGTGGTGAAGGGAAATTCTAGGTGCTCAACATAAAGAAGTCATAAAGAAGGATCGCGACTGTTTATTGCGGAGCTCCGGCCTGATTTAGACCTCATTCAAGGCTGCCGCGCAGTCGTCGAATCCAAGGATTGCTTCGTTGGGGGCGCAGCCGCAGGACTGGGTGTTGTGGAAACATCGATGAGTTGGACGGGAACCATTCCGACCGCTTTCTGGGCCATGTCTCCCGCATACGTGACTTGCCCAGGCAGCCCCAGTCCCTGTCCCAGGTGGGATTGCAGATACTCGACGCGCTTAGCAAAAAGCTTGTCATCCTCATCCGGAGGAACGATGAAGCCATGCTCCAGATTCTGTTTTTTCCAGGCGGCAAGCACGCGCCGCGCCTTGCGAAGCTCGGAGTAGGGCGGGCGCACCTCCTGCCCGCGATATCGAATCCAGGTGATTTCCGACGCCGGCAGATACATGGTGGCCGTCAGGCGCACCGGAAGGTCGAACTTCTCCGCAGCGGAAGTGCAGACCACCTTCCATGCGACCAGATCCGGGACTTGCCGCTCATAGTGACCTTGTAGTTTGATCGCCAGCTGCCCATCTCCTTCCTCGCCCACCGATGAAATATCGAAAGCTTGAACTCCCGCCGCCTGAAGTGTTGGCAGCAGGGTTTCGTGTGCGGAGTCTTTTACCCGTTGCAGCATCTGGTCAATCGTGAGGCCCGCCTCTTCGGTGGCCGGTCGTATCTTTCCACCGGCGACATAATCGTGCCGAATAACAGCGGGAGTGGGGGCTTTGGGCGCCTGAGCCAATTGAAGCTGATCTAAACGGAGGACAACTCTGCGCCCGAGCCGCTGAGACAAGTCTTGTTCGAGCAGCTTTTGCTCTTCCGGCAATATCAGCCTGGAAGTTTCTACCGTTGCTTCGGCAGAAACGAAGTCATGGTCCAGCTGTACCGTGACATCGTCCAGCCTGCTCGCCCCCGGATGGTTAAGCTTTTGTGCGAGGGTGGAGCGAATTTCGTTGTGCGCGCGCCTTTGATCGGAGGCGCGAATAAGGGTCTTGATCAGAGGCACCGATAAAGCGAAGAGAATACACCACGAGATTACCATCCGATGCCGCACCCACCAGCTGGCTTCTTGACGCAGCGTGGCCCGCTCCCGGCGGACCCCAACCAGCAGGAATACAATGTCGGCGCTCACGATGATAGATGCGAGGTTGGTAAAGAACAGCATGAATGCCCCTGAAGCAACGCTCCATTGCCCTGTGCTTATTCCATACCCGACTGTCGCGAGGGGAGGCATAACCGCAGTGGCGATTGCAACCCCGGGGACGATCGTAAGACCGGACCTGCGGGAACAGAGTGCCAATGTGCCAGCCGCGCCGGAGAAGAAAGCGACCAACAGGTCCATCAAATTAGGATTCGTACGTGCGAGGATCTCGGGCGTGGCATCCTTGAGCGGTGACAGCCAGGTGGCAAGCGCCGCAATGGCGATTGTCTCCGCCACGCTGAATCCAAGATTTCGTCCGGCTTTCTTAGCGAGGTTTCCGTCCGCCAGAGTCAGCGCAAGGCCGCAACTGAGGATCGGCCCCATCAGTGGCGATATGAGCATCGCCCCAATGATCACAGCCGGACTGTTAAGTAGGAGTCCTAACAGTGCTATGAGGCAGCCAAAGACGAGCATCGAAAAGTAAAGCGCGTCGAACTGACGCCCTTCCGAGACTTCGTCGAGTATTTCGGAGCCGGGACGAAACAGGCCCTGGAAGGCAGCACGCAGCGCAGCGGGAGCAAAACGGACCATAAGTGACGATGCGAATGGCATCAGCATACCGCAAGTTCCAACACCGCGGAACGCTGCTATGGCGTGCGAAGAGAATCGCTACGACGGAGCCCTCCATGCAGTGAATCAGCCGATCCGGGCCGACGTGAAGGGAGTAAACTTTTGCCGTTCCCGAGGCTCCCGACAATGTCTGGACCCTTGCGTAGAGCGCGCCAGCCAAGGAGAATGGCCGATTCGCCCAACCCAAACTTAAATTCTCCGAGTTACTAACCTATATCCTGCGAGGAGGACTTCAAAATGAATCGCTTGATTTCTTGCTCAGTGTTTTGTGCTCTGTTGTTTTTCACCACGTGTACGGCTTCTGCTCAAGGCACTAGTTCGAATGCAACCGCAAGCTGCAACTTCGACAGCGCGAAACAGGTAGTGGTGGAATATCAACGTGTGGCATTTGAGGTTAAGAAGAAGGTGCTGGGCAAGGAGATTCCATACGGCACGGTATGGGCCCCGGGCGGAAAACCCATGACGATGTTCACCAATACGCCCCTCACGGTGACTGGCAAGGATATTCCGATTGGAGCCTATACCTTGTTTGTGATTCCCGAGGAAAAAAGCTGGAATCTCGTTATCTCCAAGAGCACCGACAGCAGTGGGAAATACGACGAGCAGCAGGATCTTGCAAGAATTCCGATGCAGTTCGGCGAGCTGCCAAGTCCGGAGTCACAATTCAGCGTCTACTTTGCCCACATCGCCCCGGATCAGTGCAGCATGCGCGTCGATGTTGACACAGTCCGAGCTTGGATCGTGATTAGCGAAAAGAAATAGCGGCTGCCCCACGCTGATTGCTTTATTGTGTCATGGCGATGCTCGCTGTTCGGAGCCTCCAGTCCGGTTCAGTCGTATCGACACTTCTCCAATCTCGGCCGACGGGTGAATGTCGATACATGAACAGCGGTCTATTTTACCGGCGTCTCAGTTGAATCTCCGGTCTCCGCGAGACGCGCACAGAAGGACTGGCACCAGCGAAAGACATTCTCTGTTCTAACTACGCGCCGTAGACTGCGCATCCCCGCTTTACGCTCCCTGGGAGGCATTTGGAATGCCTGATACAGCGTCTCCGCGACCCTCTCGATATGGTATGGGTTAACCAGCAGCGCCCCGTGCCTGAGCTGCGAGGCTGCCCCCGCGAACTCGCTGAGGATCAACACCCCGTTGTTCTCAACCCGTGCTGCACAAAATTCCTTTGCGACCAAATTCATCCCGTCTTTCAACGGAGTAACCAGGGCAATGTCCGCGGCCCGATAGAACGCCAAGAGTCGATGACGGGTCAGGTGGCGATGAATGTAATGTACCGGAACCCATCCTGGGCCGCCATGCTGGCCATTGATCTGGCTGACCAGCCGTTCGACGTCGAGTTTTAGCTCTTTATACTTCGGAATATTTTCCCTGCTCGGCACAACCACCTGGACGAGCGTAATTTTTCGATGTAATTCAGGGTGCACCGAGAGCAGGTACTGGAAGGCCTTCAGCCGTTCTGGTATTCCTTTGGTGTAATCCAGTCGGTCGACTCCCAGGACAATCTGTTCGCCTCCGAGGTCTTCACGGATTCGGGTCGCATCCTCACCTACCTGCCGCTCTTCGGCCTGACGCGCAAATTCTTCAAAGTCGATTCCGATTGGGAAACGGCCGACGTATACCCTGCGACCGCCTGCCTGGGCAACGAAGCTCTGCGCGTGGCGGCGGAGGTGAACGTCCGGCAGCAGCCGCCGGACGCAATTGGCGAAGTTGCGCAGATCACGAGAGGTTTGAAAGCCCACTACATCAAATGCGAAGAATGCTCGAAGGATCTCTTCCCGCCAAGGCAGCTTCTCGTAAATATCAGGTGGAGGAAAGGGAATGTGCTGGAAAAAGCCCAGTCTGCTACGAACTCCAAGTCTTCGAAGAAAGGATCCGACCAGCATTAACTGATAGTCGTGGACCCAGATCAGGCTGCTCTTAGAGGCGACTGTTGTTACCTTGTCTGTGAACTTCTGGTTTACCGAAACGTACGCCTTCCAGTAGTTTGCCTCGAAGTTACAGCGCGACTGCAGGTCGTGAAACAACGGCCAGACAATCTCGTTGCAAAAGCCATGATAGAAGTTGAGTCGCTCTTCCTCATTGAGAAACACGGGAATCAGCCGCAGACGGTTTTCCGGTTCGGCTTTTTCTAATATTTTCTGGATTCCGGGCCGATAGGCGATGCCGGCGCCACCCACCCAGCAGCCGCCGCTGATCGCAACGATAGGACGCAATGCGGTTACCAGGCCACCCGAACTCGGTCGAACTTCCAAGCGGCGCCCTTCCTTGGAGACGGTGACAGGAAGGCGATTGGAAACAACGATCAGCCGCCCCCTTCTTGCGCTCAAATGTCACCTCCGCATGCGTGAAGCCAGGCGCGCAAAAAATCCAGCAGCTCGTCAGGCGGCCTAATCCACAGGTCAGCGTTTGTGTCTCTCCATTCTGGCCGAACCAGGATCGTGAGGCCTCTGCCTTTGAGTGCGCAAAAGGCGTCTTCATCTGGCCGGTCATCTCCCAGATAGGCTACTGGAAGGTCGGGCCCAACTTCGGAGAGAATCGTCTGAACCGCATCACCTTTGTTTCTTTTCGCCACACGGATTTCGAGTCCGCCGTCAAACTCCTGGATGATCGTTATGCCTCCGGTTGCCAATTTGTTCCAGGCTTTGCTGACTTGATCACGCACCCTTGCAGCGTCCCCGGCATCCAGCCCGCGCCAATGTACGGCGATGCTGCCAGGCTTCAACTCCGTCAGATGAAGTAGGTTGAGGTGCTCCAGCGATGACCTGGCTTGAGCCAGCGTATCTCGCTCTTGGAGTTCCAGGTATGCGGATTCACGTGATCCGTCCGCCCGAAGCCGCTCCAACCCATGCACTCCCCAAACTTCAGGAGCGGGGCTAACTCTGAGCAAGTGAATTACATCGCCGGCAGGACGGCCGCTGATGACAACTACCCGCGTCCCCCCGGTTGCGATAATCTTGGAAAGCATCTCGCTGACCTGGGGATAAGGGAAAGCCGAGTCACGGTCCGTGGAAAACGGTGCCAAAGTACCGTCATAGTCCAGCAGTAATGCCCCACCTTTGCGTTGCGCGACTTTGACGCAGAATGAACTTATAAGGCTTTTTGATCCTATTTTCGATATCAAGTCGCTTTCTCCGACAATGGCAGTGTATTCCACTGACCGTCGAACAGGGCTCCGAAAAAGAGCCGAACACGCCCATTCGAAGGGCGTGAGATCAACGAAGAGCACAGGTCCGATTTGAATCGGGGCCGGAGGAGCTAGAATGCTCTCAAGTCTGGGTGAAAATATGGTTGTTGTGTCAAACACTGAATGCGCCTTGAGCGGCGACAACTCTGGCCGGAGCGAATCTCGGATTGGCGAGCTTATTTCTTCGATCACACCATCCCACCGGTAGCTCCTTTTGGACCGATGGGGAGATGGATCGGGAAAGTTTCTCTGAGGTGTCTTAACGCCATGCGCGCACAGATTAAGCTTGGCCGCATCAACGGCATATCCATTGGGCTGCATTACAGCTGGATTCTTATTGCATTTTTGATCACACTTTCGCTGATCGGGCACTTCCACGCTGTTATGCCACAATTGAGTGACCCGGTCGTATGGGCGGCGGCGATTGTAACCGCCGTTTTGTTCTTTGTTGCCCTCCTGCTGCACGAGTTGGCCCACTCGCTGCTCGCAAAGGCCAAGGGCCTGCGCGTGCGATCGATCACCCTTTTTGCTTTGGGCGGGGTGTCGCAAATTGAGCAGGAAGCTCCCGACGCCAAGACCGAGTTCTGGATTGCGATCGTCGGCCCGCTGTCCAGTCTCGCGATCGGAATTATTTGCCTCTTGCTGGCGCGGTTGGCAGGCTGGAGAACTGGCGTGGAAGCCCAGACGCCGGTAGCTGCGGTGCTGCTCTGGCTTGGCTATATCAATTTCATGCTGGCCGTCTTCAACATGATTCCGGGATATCCCTTGGACGGCGGTCGTGTGCTGCGCGCCATCATCTGGTGGATCAATCACAACGCCGTACGAGCCACGGAACTGGCGGCTCGGGTAGGACAAGTGATTGCCTTCGCCTTTATCCTTCTGGGCCTGTTTCAATTTTTTGTGGGTAAGAATTTAGGCGGGCTGTGGCTGGCCTTTATCGGATGGTTCCTGTTGGACGCATCGCGCAGCAGCTACACCCAGGTCGAACTCATGGAGGAGCTCCGAGGTCGAACCGTTGCGGACATCATGGATCGCAATTGTCCCACCGTCGAATCTCAACTGAGCCTGCAGGATTTTGTTGACGAATATCTGTTGCGCAGCGGACGCCGATGTTTCGGCGTCATTCAAGGTCAACACCTTGTCGGGCTTATCACTCCCAACGAGGTCAAGCATATCGATCGTGAACGCTGGCCGCAGACGAGCGTTCAGAGCGTGATGCGACCTCTGCCCAAGCTTCAGACCGTGACACCGGAAACGCCGGTAATCCAGGCACTGGAGCTTATGAGTCGTGAGGACGTCAATCAGTTACCGGTTGTCACCGGAGGCCAGCTGATGGGAATCTTTTCGCGCAGTAATATTATGGGCTTTCTGCGAAACCGCACTGAAATGCTGAGGCATTGAGATCGAGGATGCTCTGGAGAAACGGCGAGGTATGGCGGATTACTTAGAAATTTGTACGCCAAGAATGTTCTCAGATCATGACCTGGCGCGCTCAGCCGTCCTCCCGCAAGTGATGGGATAATCTCGCTGCTGGCCGCTGCAATCGAAGCGGATATAGCAAGGCTCTTTGCGAAACCATCTAATAGCTCCTGATGACCGGCTCGCACCCAGGTGCCGTTGCGGTGTATCTGAGGCCGCCGTAGCCTCGACAAGAAAAGAAGAACCGGCGGACTGCCTTCGGCCCGTTCGGGCTATTCGACTCAAAAACGAAAAGACCATAGTCTCGAGAGAGAGCCTCATCAACGAGATGTGGCTGCGCGTATACACCTGATGCAGACGACGAACTCTAAACAGAAATAATGACGACTAATGCAGCAATCGAATTTCTCATATGGCTGCTGATTGCGGCCTCGATCATTGCCGTTCTGGCAGGCCGGCTCAGAATCCCGTACACCGTGGCGCTGGTGATCGGCGGCCTGGTGCTAGGTTCCGTTCGTCTGCCGATCCTGGCCACGCTAGTCAAGAATCAGCCGGATTGGCTTACGCCCAATATCGTTCTGGTAATTTTTCTTCCGGCCCTGCTGTTCGAAGGCAGCTTGAAGCTGCAAGTGCGCCAGCTTCGGGAAAATGCTCTTCCGATCGCGTTGCTGGCGACGGTTGGCGTGCTGGTTGCGACGTTGGTGACGGGATTTGCCGCGCACTGGCTCTTGGGACTCCCTCTTCTCGTGGCCCTGGTGTTCGGGGCAGTCACAGCCGCAACCGATCCCATCTCGGTATTGTCGATCTTCAAAGAGATGGCAGTTCCCAAACGACTCTCCATCATCGTAGAAGGTGAGAGTCTGTTCAACGATGGAACGGCGGCGGCCCTGTTTACGGTGCTCGCGGCCGGTGTCGCGTCAGGAACGCTCAGTGTACGAACCGGGGTACAGACCTTCTTGGTCGAGGTTTGCGGGGGCGTCGCAGTGGGCGTGGCGCTCGGATACCTGTTCAGCAAATTCTCGCAGAAGATCGATGACCCTGCCATCGAAATCACGCTCACCACGGTGTTGGCCTATGGCTCCTACCTGGCAGCGCAAGCCCTGCACCTCTCGGGCGTAATCGCCACCGTTGCTGCGGGGCTGACTCTGGGCAACATTGCGGCACGCACCAGCATGAGTCCGCGGACCCGCATCGCTCTCTGGTCTTTCTGGGAGTACTTGTCCTTCATCGTCAATTCTCTGGTCTTCCTGTTGATTGGGTTGCAAGTAAGAGTTGGAACGCTCTTGCGCGATTGGCGCGCAACTCTGCTGGCAATTGCCACCGTCATCCTGGGGCGGATCCTTTCCGTTTACGGTCTGGTGCCCTTCAGTAACTTAGTTCGGCACAAAATCCCGCTTCAGTGGCAGCACGTCTTAGTGGCAGGCGGGATTCGCGGCGCCCTCGCGCTGGCATTGGCGCTCAGCCTCTCGCGGACGTTTCCGCACCGGGAACAAATCCTGGCAATGACCTTCGGAGTTGTGGCGTTCACAATCATTGTCCAGGGTCTCGCGATCAAACCGCTGCTGCGCATACTCGGCATCAACATCGCCCGCGAAGACGACTATGAGTTAGCTCGGGTTCAACAGATCGCGGTGTCGTCGGCGCGATCGGAACTGGACGAGATGCTGCGCAGCCACCTTTTATCCGGTCCCGCGTACGAGCAGCTTCGTCATGAACTTGATGACCAGCTAGAGCGCGCCAAGAACCAGGTTACCGAACTGTACGGGAAAGACACATCCCGAATCCTTCCGGAGATTCAAACGGCCAAAATGAAATTGATCGCGGCTAAGCGGAGCGCGATTGAGCAAGCCGTCCACGATGGCCTCATCAATCAAAATACTGCCAACAAGATGATCGAAGCCGCGGATCGGGAACTGGATCGCATTGTGGGTATTGAGTAGGCGTCGTGGTTCCAGACCTGTCAGCGCTGTGACGAAAAAAGTGTCGCTACGATATTCTTAGCGGTCCGAGGCCCCGGAAAGCAAATCCGACTGCATGATTCCGCCTTCCCCAAGCACACTCCGCTTGCCCACTCGGTTGACGGCTCCCTTCACAGGGCCCCTCAGCCGTTTCATCTTTCAGGACAGTGGGCAGGCAGGGCAGCGCGCGGAACGTCCTCATCCCTGGTACTTGGTTCTATGGCTGACCGGAGTCGATTACTTCTCGACTCTGGGATACCAGCCGGGTATCGCGCTATTGGCGGCCGGCGCACTCTCACTGCCGGCGACTGCCGTGCTGGTTGCGGTGACGCTGCTGGGTGCCGTCCCAATCTACGCCGCCGTGGCCGGTCGCTCGTATGCCGGACAGGGATCGATCGCACTGCTGGAGAATCTTTTCAGCGGCTGGAAGAGCAAGATTTTTGTTCTGGTTCTGCTGGGTTTTGCCGGAACTGACTTTGTCATCACGATGACGCTGTCGGCGGCGGATGCCGCCCGGCATGCGATTGCCAATCCCTTGCTGCACCCTTATCTGGGCGCCGCTCAAATCAGTATCACCCTCGGCCTCCTGGCACTGCTGGCCGTGGTGTTTCTGGCAGGATTTCGCGAGGCCATTCGCTTCGCTTCAGCCGTCGCAATTCCCTACTTACTCCTCAACCTGGTGGTGCTCGTATGGGGAGCTGTGGAAATCGCGCGCAAGCCGGAATTGCTGGCTCACTGGCGCCTAAGCCTCAACGGTTATGGAGACTGGACCATGGTGATGATCGGCTCGGCACTCGTTTTTCCCCGGCTCGCTCTCGGCCTCAGTGGCTTTGAAACCGGTGTGTCGGTCATGCCTCTGGTAGAGGGCGACGCCGGGGATCGAACCAGTGGCCGGCCTCTGGGCCGGATCCGCAACACAAAGAAGCTACTCATCAGCGCTGCGTTAATCATGAGCGTCATGTTGCTTCTTTCCAGCTTTGTTACGACCCTGCTGATTCCGCAAGACGCTTATCGCGAGGGCGGCCCGGCCAGCGGGAGAGCCATCGCGTATTTGGCGCACCGGGACCTAGGCGAGGCCTTTGGGACAATCTACGACCTGTCAACGATTCTGATTCTCTGGTTTGCGGGCGCTTCGGCAATGGCCGGACTGCTCAACCTGATTCCGCGCTACTTGCCGCGCTTCGGCATGGCGCCGCGATGGGTTGCGTATCAGAGACCTTTGGTGGTCGTGTTGTTGACCATTGATGTGCTCGTCACGCTTGCTTTTCGCGCCGGAGTGGAGGCACAAGGCGGCGCTTATGCAACCGGCGTCCTGGTTCTGATGCTTTCTGCCGCAATTGCCGTCACTCTGGCCCAGTGGCGGGAACGCAGTATCCGAAAGCCGCAGAAAATCCTTTTTGCATTCTATTTTCTGATCGTCAGTCTGGTTTTTGTTTATACCGTCATCGCCAATGTCATCGAGCGTCCCGACGGCATCATCATCGCCAGCATCTTCATCCTGCTGCTTCTGCTTACCAGCGGCCTCAGTCGCTATCGGCGCTCGACAGAAATGCGGGTGTCCGAGGTTACCTTTGTCGACCCGTCCTCCGCTGAGCTTTGGGCCTCCATTGCCGGGAAAAAAGTCAATCTCGTGCCGTATGCATCCGCCACACCGGAACACCGGAGGGAGGTAGAAGAAAAGATCCGCACGCACTACAAGATCACCGGGCCTCTCGCATTTCTGCATGTCAGCTTGATGGACAACCGAAGCGAGTTTCTGTCTCCGCTTCGGGCAAAAGTCTTGGCAGAAGGGGAGAACTTCGTGATTGAGGTTTCGGGAGCAGTCGCGATTGCCAATTCGATCGCCTACCTGAGCGAACTGCTCGATCCGATCAGCATCGTTCTCGGATTGACGCGCCGTAACATGATGCAGCAGTCGTTTAACTATCTATTCTGGGGAGAAGGCGAGATTGGATTGCTGGTCTACTCCATCCTGGTGCGTTACTGGGAATTCACAAACCGAAGCACATCGCGGCCCCTGATTTTTCTCATGAGCGAGTGATGGTCGATGAGCCGACGAAGACAGACTTCACCAAACAAACTCTTTCGCTGCCGAGGTGAGGGCGGGAAGAAATGCGGCCATTCTCTCCAGCCGGGCAGGCAATCGCGCTGCTTCGGTTGTTGAAGATGCAGTTGGTTCGCGGCGCGTCCGTCAGGCACCAAGGACATCTATAATCTGTGCCGAGAGCTTCCGAGGAGCGGATTGCCTGCAAGTGATTCTGGAGAAAGCGCAGGCAATCGTCCGTGATGCTTGACGGCATCAAGCCGAGGGAGAAATCATGAGCGACCAAACCCGCGTCAACCATCCCCTCTATAACCTGCTACCCACCGAGATCGAAGGGTTTGATTCCCTGGCAGAGCTTGCCTTGGACATGCGCTGGTCCTGGAATCATTCCACCGACGGGATATGGCGCACCCTTGATTCCACGTTGTGGGACTTCACTCAAAATCCCTGGGTCGTCCTGCAGACGGTCTCGCGCGACCAGATCGAGCGCGTGCTCGCCGATCCTGCCTTTCGCAAGAACATTGATGACCTGCTGCGGGCCAGGCGTGAGGAGATGGAACGGCCTGCCTGGTTCCAACAAAAGCAGCCGCAAGCTCCCTTGACGTGCGTTGCGTATTTCAGCATGGAATTCATGTTGAGCGAAGCGCTCCCGATCTACTCGGGTGGCCTTGGAAACGTGGCCGGCGATCAGCTCAAAGCCGCCAGCGATCTAGGCGTGCCGGTGGTCGGCGTGGGGCTGCTCTATCAGCAAGGCTATTTTCGCCAGGTAATTGGCAACGACGGAGCGCAGCAGGCGCTTTACCCATACAACGACCCGGGACAGTTGCCGATCACACCGGTGCGCCAACCAAACGGGGAGTGGTTGCGGTTGGAGATCGCGCTGCCCGGATACTCGGTGTGGCTGCGCGCCTGGCAGGTCCAGGTCGGCCGAGTGAAGCTGTACCTGCTGGACAGTAATGACGCGGCTAACTTTCCCGCGCATCGGGGAATTACCAGCGAGCTCTATGGGGGCGGCCCGGAGTTGCGCCTCAAGCAAGAGCTGTTGCTCGGCATCGGCGGATGGAGACTGCTCCGCGCGCTCGGCCTCCAACCGGAGGTCTGTCATTTGAATGAAGGGCACGCGGCCTTCGCCGTCCTCGAACGGGCTCGCAACTTCATGGAAGACGCAAGCCAGCCCTTCGAAGTCGCGCTGGCCGTCACACGCGCGGGTAACCTGTTTACCACACATACGGCGGTAGCCGCCGGCTTTGATCGTTTCGCTCCCGCTCTCATCGAGCAATATCTCGGCTGGTATGCAGAAAAGAAACTCGGCATTGCGCTTCAGGATTTGCTAGGACTGGGGCGCCAGAACCCGGCCGACTCCGCTGAGAGTTTCAATATGGCCTATCTGGCCATCCGCGGCAGTGGGGCGGTCAATGGGGTGAGTCGCTTGCATGGGAAGGTTAGCCGGCACCTCTTCCTGCCTCTGTTTCCCCGATGGCCGGAGGATGAAGTCCCGGTCGGATATGTGACCAACGGAGTTCATATGCCCACTTGGGACTCTGGCCCCGCTGATGATCTTTGGACAGGAGCTTGTGGAAAGGACCGCTGGCTGGGAACCACGCAAACCCTGGAGCAGGACATTCGCCAGGTCCCGGACGCCAAGCTCTGGAAGTTTCGCACCGCTGCCAGCATGTCGCTCGTTGAATACGCTCGCGAACGACTATCCCGGCAACTGGCTGCTTCAGGCGCGACGGCCGAGGCGGTTGACGAGGCCAGACATCTCTTTAATACAAACGCACTGACGCTCGGCTTTGCGCGACGCTTCGCAACGTACAAGAGACCCAATCTGCTGCTGCATGACCCGCAGCGACTGCTACGCCTGTTGACCACTCCTCAGCGCCCGGTGCAACTCATCATCGCCGGGAAGGCGCATCCTGCGGACCAGCCCGGGCAAGCTCTGATTCAGGAATGGATACGTTTCATCCGCCGGCCCGAGAACCGCCCTCACATCATCTTCCTGAGTGACTACGACATGTTGCTTACTGAGCAACTGGTGCAGGGCGTGGACGTGTGGATCAACACACCACGCCGGCCTTGGGAGGCTTGCGGGACGAGCGGTATGAAAGTGCTCGTCAACGGAGGCATCAATCTTTCGGAATTGGATGGCTGGTGGGCGGAAGCCTACACGCCTGAAGTAGGTTGGGCGTTGGGGGACGGCCGGGAGCACGGCGATGATCCCGCTTGGGACGCGGCCGAGGCCAATGCGCTCTACGACCTGCTCGAGCGGGAGGTGGTCCCGGAGTTTTACACCCGCGATGGGAATGGCGTTCCCACGGCATGGATCAAGCGGATGCGGGAAAGCATGGCGCGGCTGACGCCGCAATTCTCGGCCGACCGCGCAGTACGCGAGTACACCGAAAAGCGTTACCTTCCGGCTGCGGCCGCCTACCGCGAGCGCGCGGCGAACCAAGGCGCACTGGGCAGAGAAATAGTCTCTTGGCAGCATACGGTGGAGCGGGAGTGGAGCTCGTTGCGCTTCGGAGAAATGCGGGTGGAAACCGACGCGAACCATCACGTATTTGAAGTCGAAGTCTTTCTGAACTATCTCGACCCGAATGCGGTACGAGTTGAGGTGTATGCGGACGGAATCAACGGCGCGGATCCATTCCGGATGGAAATGAAATGCACCCGCCCATTAGCTGAGGCATCCCGTGGCAGCGGCGGCGTCTATCGCGCAGCGGTATCCACCAAACGTCCCGCGACAGACTACACGGTGCGAGTGATACCTCAGCGCTCCGGAGTGGAGGTTCCGCTGGAATCTGCTCGCGTTCTGTGGCAACGATGACGAGAAAAGGCGAGTTGTGGAATTGAAACCTCCAAGTCACACACGCGTGCATGCGCCGGGCTGCGGTGCATCGGTGAAAACACGCGCGGCAAACAAATTGGCCGGAAACGAAATTACGGAATCCAAATGCCCATTCAATTCAATGAAGAAAACGACGGCAAGGTCCTCGTCCTTCACATCACCGGCACGTTGGTAAAGGCGGATTACGAACACTTTGTACCGGAATTCGAGCGACTCCTCCGGCAACACGGAAAATTGCGCGTACTTTTCGACATGACCGATCTGCACGGCTGGGACGGCGCGGCGATGTGGGAAGACATCAAGTTTGACTTTAAGCACTTCGCCGACATCGAACGGCTCGCGATGGTTGGCGATAAGAAATGGCAGCACGTCATGGCGACGTTTTTCAAGCCATTCACGAAAGCGGTCAGCCGATACTTCGACCAAGCAGACGCCGCAGAGGCTCGGAAGTGGTTAGACGAGCCGTAGCGGCTTTGGCCGTGACGAATCCGGATGAGCCTGTCTGGCGACGGCCGTTGGCGGACAGAGGTCCGCTCGGTGCTGCGGCCCCGAGACTGAGCCGGAGGTGGAGTGCCACGAAATGAATACCCAGGAGATCACGAGGCCCAAGGCCGACCAGTCCATGGCTCCAAAATCGCAGCCGGCCTCGAAGCCTGGTGCGAAGCTCGACCTGAAATCTTTGCCCTTGGCGGAAGTGGAAAAGCAATTGGCGTCATCAGCGGGCGGCCTCAGTCAAGCTGAGGCGCAGAAGCGGCTGGCGCAATATGGACCTAACGAGATTGAAGAGAAGAAGACCAATCCATTCCTGAAATTCCTCACTTATTTTTGGGGTCCCATCCCCTGGATGATTGAAGGAGCGGTGATTCTATCGGCCGTCGTGCGGCACTGGCCGGATTTTTTCATCATCCTTCTTTTACTTGTTTCCAACGCCGTGGTCGGATTCTGGGAAGAACATCAGGCGGGCAACGCTATCGCCGCTCTGAAGGCCAAGTTGGCTAGTCAAGCCAGAGTGAAACGCGATGGAAAGTGGGATACCTCCGCGGTGCGTGAATTGGTGCCGGGGGATGTCATCCGCGTGCGCCTGGGCGACATCGTGCCGGCAGATGCGCGCTTGCTAGCAGGCGATCCGGTGGAAGTTGATCAGTCCGCTTTGACTGGGGAATCTTTGCCGGCCACGCGCAAACCTGGCGAGGCGGTGTTTTCGGGGTCGATTATCCGCCAAGGCGAAATCGACGCGATGGTGTACGCCACGGGCGCGAACACCTACTTCGGCAAAACCGCCCAACTGGTGGAGGAGGCGCGCACTGTCAGCCACTTTCAGCGTGCCGTGCTGAAGATCGGCGACTATCTCATTGTTCTCGCGGTGAGCCTGGTCATTTTGATCCTGTTGGTGGCTCTCTTCCGTGGCGACCCGATGGCCGACACACTGGAGTTCGCTCTGGTGCTGCTTGTGGCCGCGATCCCAGTGGCGATGCCCACGGTGCTCTCCGTGACCATGGCGGTGGGCGCACGCCTTTTGGCAAAGAAGGAAGCGATCGTTACCCGGCTGGCGGCTATCGAGGAGCTGGCGGGCGTCGACGTATTGTGCTCGGACAAGACCGGCACCCTCACCCAGAACAAGCTGACGTTGGGCGGTCTGTTCAGCGTGGACGATATTCCTCCCGACCAGGTCATCCTCGATGCCGCGCTGGCTTCGCGAGCCGAAGATAAGGACACCATTGACCTGGCGGTGATCGGCGGCTTGAAGGACGACCAAGTCCTGAAGAAGCTATCAGGTGCTCCATTTCCAGCCCTTCGACCCGGTGCATAAGCGCACAGAAGCCACGATCAAGGCAACGGATGGCAAGCAGTTCCAGGTGGCCAAGGGAGCACCGCAGGTGATTCTGGAGATGTCGAGCAACGCTGTTCAGGTAAAGCCTGCGGTAGAGAAAGCGGTCAATGAATTTGCGGCCCGCGGCTTCCGTTCATTGGGCGTGGCCCGAGCGGATCTGGAAGGCAAGTGGCAGTTCGTTGGCGTATTGCCATTGTTCGATCCGCCGCGCGAGCAGGCCAAAGCAACCATCGCGAGCGCCCGGCAGATGGGCGTCGATGTAAAGATGGTCACTGGCGATCAAATTGCCATCGCTTGCGAAACCGCCCGACAACTGGGGCTGGGTACGAACATCCTCGACGCGAGCAAACTTGCCACTACCAAACCGAATGAGACAGCGCAGGTTGCGGAGTCGATCGAACAGGCAGACGGTTTCGCTCAGGTATTCCCCGAACATAAATTCCACATTGTGGATGTGCTGCAGAAGCTCGGCCATATTGTCGGTATGACCGGCGATGGGGTGAACGACGCCCCGCGCTTAAGAAGGCAGACTGCGGCATTGCCGTTTCAGGCGCGACGGACGCGGCACGAGCAGCCGCGTCCATTGTGCTGCTCGCGTCTGGCCTGTCGGTAATTATCGATGCGATCAAGGAGAGTCGAAAGATTTTCCAGCGGATGAACAGCTACGCCATCTACCGCATCGCCGAAACCCTGCGCGTGCTGTTCTTCATGACGCTGTCGATTCTGGTGTTTAACTTCTATCCGGTGACGGCAGTGATGATCGTGATGCTGGCATTGCTCAACGACGGAGCCATCCTGGCCATTGCTTATGACAGTGTTCATTACAAGGACAAGCCCGAGGCCTGGAACATGCGCCTGGTGCTCGGAATCTCGACAGTGCTGGGCGTCATCGGGGTCGTGGCCGCGTTTGGCCTCTTTTATCTAGGCGAGCGCGTGCTTCACTTCGACCGCGCGCACATTCAGACGCTGATGTACCTGAAGCTCTCTGTGGCTGGACATCTCACAATTTTCCTGACTCGCACGCGCGGGCCCTTCTGGTCCATACGCCCGGCGCGGATTCTGTGGGTCGCGGTGCTCGGCACGCAAACGTTAGCGACTCTGATTGCGGTTTACGGGGTATTCATGACGCCGCTTGGGTGGGGTTGGGCAATGTTCGTTTGGGGCTATGCCCTGGCGTGGTTCCTTGTGAACGACCGCATCAAGCTGCTTGCCTATCGGATCTTTGACCCTACTGGAACCCCATTGTTGGCCAAGAAAGAAAACAAGAGCTCAATCCGCACATTGGCCAATTAGAAAATAAGTGCGTCGGACTCTCACGATCGGTAATATTGCAGCTCGTAGGACAAAGTGAAATTCCGTTTGAAGGGTTAAACGCTGCATGGTCTTACGTCCTTTTCCCAAGAAGTCGCGCTACCACTCACAAGAATTCATCGGCGGGGCCATCACCAGCCTCGAGCAGGGTTATCTCGTTGCCTACATCAATGGGGACTCTCGTGGAAGCCCCGGCCCGGCGGGGTACGGCCTCGTCATTGAAGACGAAGTCGGCCGTCCAGTGGCCCAGTCGAGTGAATTTCTTGGCCGTCAGACAGCCAGGTATGCAGAGTATTCCGCTCTTCTGGCGGCGCTGAATTACACCCTTGGCCACGGGTTTAAGGCGCTGAAGGTGGTCAGCGACTCCGAGCTGTTGGTGAAACAGGTCAATGGCAAATCCAAAGTCGGCGGTCCGATCGTGAAGGAGTTGCACGGCCGGGCGATGATGCTGATCGACAAACTCGACTACTGCGAGATCAAGCACGTGCTGCCTGAGAAGAACCGTGAGGCCGGCCGTCTCGCTAATCTCGCGATAGATCGCGGCATCGTCAAGAAGGCGCCTGCCATGGCTGCAACGGATACCGGCGGCGTCGCTGTCTCGCCTGAGCTCAGTGGCGTCGTCCGTGATGGGGTGGTTCGCTTCGCTGGGAATTCGCTCCCTGAGGGGACGATGGTGAGGGTCCGAGCTGTGAAATCTTAAAACCAATCGCGGCCCAGCCGCGTGGGGGGCCTGCAGGTTGCCTGAACAAAACCAAAAGGTAATAGTGATTGTGACTCTGGGGAATTGTCCTGCGTCCATTGCTGCGGAAGTGGGTACATATTTCTTTTCGCGGCTTAGCGGGGAGCCTGCGACAGCGTCTCAAGCCACGGTCTCCTGCATAGCAATCAAGACCATCCTACTGGCAACCGACTTTTCTGCTGAGGCGCGAGGCGCTCTGCAGTGTGCCATTTCTCTCGCCAAGCGTCACCAGTCCAGGCTGGCGCTCGTCCACGTTCTTCCAATAGAAGGTGCCGTGGAGGGTGAATCAGGGCCTCTCATGACCGACGCGATCCGGCACAGCGCTGAAAAAAGCATGGCAAAGCTGGAAAAAACAGCAGATCTGAAGTCGCTGCCTCATGAAGCGATCCTAGAGTCCGGAGATAGCTGGGATGTGATCTCGCAAGTCCTGCTGGACAAGCACGTCGATCTCGTTGTCATGGGCACTCACGGGCGTGGCGGAATCAAAAAGCTGATCTTAGGATCGACGGCAGAGAAGATCATAAGACACGCCCCTTGTCCGGTGCTGACCGTTGGGCCACATGTCCCATCGGGGTCGTGTAAGCACTTTGGCCACATCTTCTATGCCAGCGATTTTTCCTCGGGATCCCACAAAGCGCTGCCCTACGCTGTTTTACTGGCAGAAGAGGACCGGGCTCACTTGACCCTGCTTCATGTCATCGAACGTGATCCGATCTCGCAGGCCGAGGTACGGGAGTGGAAGCAGGAGAGTCGCGAGAAGCTGGGTCAAATGGTTTCTTCCGACCTCAATCTGCCTTACAAACCTGAAATTGAGGTCGAGTTTGGCACTCCTGAAGTGGAAATTGTCCGGCAGGCGCAGGCCAGGAATGCGGATTTGATTGTTATGGGCTCTCACTCGGCGGGTATCGTGTCGAGGCACCTGCCCTGGACGACTCTACACCATGTGTTGCAGCACGCACATTGCCCCGTGCTCACGGTTCGGGGCGAAATAGAAACAACGCAGGCCGAGGGGCCCTTCGCAGATTAATGCTTAATTGGTTCACACGCGAGCTTCGGTCGACGCAGTTTCAATCATCGACCTTCGGATGCTTAAGACGTGAGCAGTTCAACGTATGACCGACAAAAGGATACGGCCCCAGGCGAGTGTCTAAAGAGCCCACTCTGCCCGTTCAACTCCTTGGAGCGCAGTGGGCCCGGTGTGATTGCAGGTTACTATGCAGCGATGGCGGATGGCTTCTGCCCGGTCAGTTCGGACTCGGCCTGCAGCCAATCGTCTACATCGTGACCGATTTTCCTGCCGTGCTGCTCATATAGCTCGTAGGCACGTTGGCGGATGTGCTCTTGAAGCTCACCGGTAGGTTTGGTTTGTTGATTCGTTGTCGGTACTGCGGTAAGCGTTCTCAGGGCTGGCATTGCTACATCAACCTCCTACTGTAAAGACGTGCCGAACAGATGAGCGTGAGCAAGACAGCAGTTCAGAATCGTTTGCTGATTTTGTAAATTCCGCGAGTCCACACGGACCGGCCGTAAGGGAAGTATTGAGCACGACATTCGTCTTCTCGACTCTCGCTTGCGCGTTAAGATGACCGAGGTCGTCCCATGGAACAAATCTGCTTTCAACGTATTCTGTTTGCCACCGACCTTTCTCCGGCTTCCCAAACTGCGCTGCCCTACGTCGCCGCTATCGCTAGACACTTTGGTTCACTTACCTACTTGGCATACATCATTCCTCCGGAAGCCTACAGCCTGATTCCGCCGAACGAGCGGGACACCGCATTGGAAACGCTGCAAGGTGCGATCGAGAGCGAAATGGCTGGTGTGCGTGCAACGCCGCTTCTGGAAGGGCTTTCCCATGAAGTGTTGATCGATCACGGAGATGTTTGGCCGACGTTATCGGCAATGGTGCAACAACACGACGTCAATCTGATTGTGATCGGCACCCATGGCCGGCGTGGCGTCGAGAAATTGCTGCTGGGATCGACGGCGGAAGAGATCCTGCGACTCTCCCACAAACCGGTCCTGATGGTCGGACCGGAGACTCCGGCAACCCTTGAGACCGAGGGACCGCCGCACCGCATTCTTTATGCGACGGATTTTTCAGGGGAGTCTGAGCCCGCGATGCGTTATGCATATTTCCTGGCGAGGGAATATCGGGCCTCTCTCGTTTTCTTGCACATCGCAGAAGACGTATGGAAGGAGCCACTCTCAACTAGAATGCAGGCCGCCGACTTCTTCCGAATGCGCTTTTTGGAAAAACACTGGGTGCTCGACGAAGAAGGGGTGCAACCGGAATTCCGAGTCGACTTCGGTCCTCGGGCAGAGCGCATTCTAGAGAGCGCTGCGAAGCAGCGGATTGATTTGTTGGTGCTTGGAGTCCGCGGCGCCCGCTATCCGAAGGTCGCCGCTCACTTGCCCGGACCAACAGCTTACGACGTTGTGTCACACGCAAAGTGTCCTGTCTTAGTGGTACGCGGCAGAGTGCAATCCGGAGAATGATTCGGGCAAGTACTCGACTTTGGCGAGTTTCAAGGCCCCAAATTTAAAGGATTATGGCAGGTCTCACACCACGCAGTTTGGTTCCGCAGATGCGGTGGCATAAGGTTCGGCTTGTTGGAATAATGCGGCTGATGACACGACAGGCAAGTAATATTGCCTTTACCCAATGCCGTATTAGGGCCCGATACGGGGTGACCTTCAACGGGATGATTGGCCGTGAGAGCTTTGTTCAGGTTAACGTACTGCCAGCCCTGCATCTGCGAAAACGTGAGCGTCACGCCCCAAGGCGTCGTTACTGTTTGGTGCCGCCGGTTCACTTTCAGCCGTGCGCGCGCGTGACATCCCAAGCACAAATCCTGGCTGTCGGTGAGAAGTTGGTCAGGATAGTTGCTGGAGTGGGGTGAATGACAGGCAACGCACAAGCCTTCTGCGTATGGACCATGCAGGACCTTATCGGTGGACTTTTCGTGACAGGTGAAGCAAAGGTCGTTAGCTGGGGAGACTAAGCTGATCAGCGTAACGCCTTTTGCGCTCGTTACATCGTGACATGTTGTGCAGCCCATCGCTATAGCCGAGTGCACGTGCTTCCCCTGACTCTTGTCCGCGTGGCATTGCGCGCACACCGCCGGATCAGGGTTCTTCCCCAAAGGAACGGGATGTTCCGCAGCTTGTGCACAAATTTGAAGCACGGAAATACACAGGACTAGGGCGATGATGTAACAAGTTACTGATTTGGCCACCCAAGCCTCCACGGAAATACGCGCAAAATGTCCAAAGACCAAGCCCGCACTGCGACTGGACTGGGGAGAATAGGCATTCTCCAAGTGGCCGCTGCCGCCAGATCGTCGCCCGTGCTGGAGTAGTTCGGCTGCCAAGTTCCATTGTCAACCTTGCAAACGAACCGACCAGCCAGTGCATAAAGAATGCGGGATGTAGTGGTTCCCGTACCCTTGTAGAAGTAGTGAGGGTCCTGGTGCAAAAGCGCTGGCAGGATTGCCTCGCCGATCGGGATGTCGGCAGACCCGATCGCCTCCTTGCTGATCAAACCGTTTTTGTGGTGCGGATAGAAGCCTTTTGATCATAGCCACGTTAGTTGCCGGAATGTGTAAGAGGTGTATAGCGTCGGTCCGGCCCGGCTGGGGTGCGTAATGCCTGGTCGGAGACAAGGACCAGGACGATCCAAAACAGGTCTCCAACTAGCAGATGTGTCATCTGCAGCCAGATTGGCGCAAGCAGCAAGACGTTCAAGACTCCCAACGAGACCTGAAGGACGATGAGGAGAAAAAGAGCAATGGCAAACTTGCGGAGAGCCCCGGACGGCCGCACGGCACACCTTGCAAAGAGCCAGATTACATATGCTGTGCCGATTATGGCCACGGCCGGATGCAGTAAGCGCAACCGCAATAGAAGATGGGTCGCGGTCGAGAAATCTGAGCGTATTGAGCCGCTCAGTGAGGTGGCAGGAAACAGAGTGTCCCCGAGGGCGGCGAGCGCACCGGTAATCCCAATGAGTATGGCGGACAGCAGGCCGACAACGATCGTTCCAACCTTCTTGCCGCCAAAGTCGCTCCGAACAGGCGAATCCGGCAGCCAACGGGCCGTGAGGGCGATGCAGCCAATCAGTAGCAAAGTATTGGTAAGGTGCAGCGACAGCAAAACCGCACGCGAGGCGGATTGGTCTTTACCTACATGCTGCAGCAACACCAGCAATGCTCCCAGTAGAGCTTCGTTGAGCATCAAGATAACCGACAGTACGGCGGTAATACGCGCCCATGCGCCTCGTACAGAAGTGCGCCATGTCAGGTAAAGGAGGACAAGAACGGAGACTAAGGCCAGACCGCTAGTGATTCGATGGGTAAATTCAATCAACATCTGTTTCGGCGGCGACGTCGGTATTACCTCGCCGTTGCAGAGCGGCCAATGATTACCGCATCCCGCACCGGAGCCGCTGGCTCGAACATATGCGCCCCAAAGAATCACCCCCAGCATGTAGAAGAGAACCACCCAGGCAAACCACGACGCTTGGCGGAGAGTCGCTCGTTGGCGATCGGCACCGATTGTCACTGGAAGTGCAGCGTTGATAGATTCACTCCAATTTACATTCTCAATCATAGACCAGTAGCTTCTTGTGATTTCCAGCTGCAAGGCGGCTGCCCAATCAGGAACGCCGCTGCGACCGTTCCGCGGCGGATGCGGGCCTGGTCGAGCGGGCGCGTCGCGAATACTGCGAGGTCGTAGATGTCCCGCGCCTCGTTCCGCTGATAGCAAGCACGGATTTTGTCGGCAAGGATTTCAGCAAGCGCGGCATCAATCTGCTGAGGTCACTTCGGGAAGCAGTAATACGAACGGCAACGATACCCGCCGGTCAAAGACAATCGGAGGTCCTTTACGTTTCGTATTCGGATATTCACGCGAGCAAGTCTTCAATCTTCACCGGCAATTCCCGCACACGAACACCCGTCGCATGGTGCACTGCATCGGTAATGGCTGCAGCGACGCCGGCCAGGCCGATCTCGCCGATGCCACGCGCTCCGAGCTCGTTGATTTCCTTGTCGGGATAGTCGAGGAAGTGCACCTCGATTGAGGGTGCGTCAGCATTGACTGCAACCAGGTAGTCAGCCAGGCTGCTGTTGATCGGCGCGCCGTTTTGGGGATCGTATTCCGTGCGCTCCAGCAGCGCCATGCCTACTCCCATGACGACTGCGCCCTGAATCTGATTGCGGCCCGCCAACGGGTTGAGGATCTTGCCGGCATCGATCACCGTAACGACTCGACTGACGCGCAAACGCGCGATCTCGGGTTGCCACGTGACCTCGACGAAGTGACATCCGAAGGATTGGGTCGAGAACTTTGGCTCCGGGTTCCCAAAGGTCGCCGGAGACGCGCCGTTGCCGGTAACTATGCGGACGTTGGCGCGCTGAAGCAGGTCGGCGAAAGGCACGCCCTTCGCAGGCCCTTCCGTCTTAAGGAACACTGCACCGTTATCGAAGCTCACATCGTCGGGTTTGTGATTCACGAACGGAGATCCCGGCGTGGAAACTGCAACCGTTTTGAGCGACTCGATCGCCTGGTCAGCGGCGGCAAATACCGCGTTTACCAGCGAGGGGGTAGCCATCGAGCCGCCCGAGATCGGGCCTTCCGGAAACGCAGTATCGCCGAGCTGTACTTCCACTTTGTCCAGAGGAACACCCGTTCTTGCCGATGCGAGCTGTGCGAGGTTGGTATAGGTGCCGGTGCCGATGTCCTGCGTGGCGCTGGCCACTCGGCAGGAGCCGTCGTCGCGAAGCTGAACGTTGGCCGCGGCGGGAAAGCGAGCAGCGACCCACGAGCAGCCAGCCATCCCCCAGCCCAGCGTTAAGCCGCCACGCTTCATCGAGCCGACCGCAGGATTGCGCTGGGACCAGCCGAACTTTTCCGCTCCCAGTTGAAAGCACTCGAGTAAATGCCGCGACGAGAATGGGAGTCCCTGGCCCTCATCGATTTTCGGCTCGTTGATGATGCGAAGTTGGACGGGGTCCATGTTCAGTTGATGGGCCAATTCGTTCATCGCCGATTCGATCGCGTAAAGGCCGGGCACTCGGCCAGGCCCGCGCATATCGGAGCCGCCGCCGATGTTCCGCCTGGTGCGGCCAAAGGTAACCCGCAAATTGGGCACACTGTACTGGAATGTCGTGCCTTCGCCGCAGCCTTCATGATGAGCGTCGAGGATCGAGCGTGTGTAGATGTAATCGTGCTGGAGGGAAACCAGCTTGCCTTCCGCTGTTGCGCCCAGACGAACGCGCTGCTGCGTGCGCGGCCGATGCCCGACGGCGTGGAACATCATCTTGCGAGCGAGCACCAGTCGCACCGGCCTGCCCACTTGTCGCGCAGCAGCCGCAGCCAGCGGACACAGCGTCCACGGCCACAGCTTGCTGCCAAACCCCGAGCCGACGAACTTGGTGATCACGCGGACGTTTTCGACCGGCAGGCCGAACATCTGCGCAAGCACACCCCGCAGATTGACCACGCCTTGCGAGGACTCGTACAACGTCAAGGTTGAGCCCTCCCAGACTGCAGTGGTGGAATGCGGCTCCATCGGATTGTGGGTCTCGAAGGGCGTGACGTAAGTGTGATCAAGTTTGACCGGCGCACCGGCGAAAGCAGCGTCGGGCTCTCCACGCTCACTTTCTAAACGTTTCATCGGGCCGAAAGTCGTCATGACTTCGTCCGGTTCGTCGTCAGCTACGAGGTGCGGCTCGACGTTCGGCTGTTCAGCAGCGTAGGTTGCGACGACCACATCAGCGGCCGCTTTCGCGGTTTCAAACGTCTCCGCCACTGCGACCGCAATGTACTGGCCGTAGTAGCGAATGACGTCGTCTTCAAAAGGCGGGCGGCGCTCTTCGCAGATGCCCGAGAAACCCGGCCCCGGGATGGAACGAAAGATTTTGCCGATGTTGCCGCGGTGCAAGATCGCACGTACGCCCGGCATCTTCTCCGCCGCGCTGGTGTCGAGGCTTGTAATCTTTCCCTTCGCGATCGTCGCACCGACCGGCACCGCATACAGCATCCCGGGAAAGTGAAAATCTGAGGTGTACTGTGCAATTCCAGTGACTTTTTGAGGCCCGTCGACGCGAACCGTGTCGCGCCCGATCGGTGATGATTGCTGTTGTGTCGGCATGATCGTCCTCCGTCGGCTGGATCAGCCGTTCACTGCCGTTTGCAGGGCGTGCACAAGGCAGCGCTTTGCCAGTTCAACCTTGAATTTGTTTTCGCTCTGCGGTTTGGCATCGCGCAGAGCGGCTTCAGCGGCCTGGCGGAAACCGGCGGCATTCGCGGGCTTGCCGGCGAGCGCTGCTTCCGCCTCGGGCGAGCGCCAGGGCTTCGTGCCGACTCCGCCCAAAGCGATCCGGACATAACTGATATTTTTGGCATCGAGCGTCATCACGACCGCGGCGGAGGCGAGAGCGAATTCATAAGATGCTCGATCCCGCAGCTTCAGGTAAACCTGCCGGCTTCCGGCGACCGGCGGCGGCAGCGTGACATGCGTGATAAGGTCACCGGGTTCAAGCACCGTTTCCCGATGCGGTGTGTCGCCGGGCAGAAGATGGAAATCGCCGATTGGAATGCTGCGCGTGTCCTTCGGCCCTTGCACGTGAATGACTGCTTCCAGCGCTGCCATGGCCACGCACATATCCGACGGGTTGGTGGCAATGCAATGATCGCTGGTCCCGAGGATTGCGAGTGTGCGATTGCTGCCGGTGATGGCGGAGCAACCGGTTCCCGGTTCGCGCTTGTTGCAGGGCATGGCCGTGTCGCGGAAATAGACACAGCGGGTTCTCTGCACCAGGTTCCCGGCGGTTGTGGCCATGTTGCGGATCTGGCCCGAGGCGCCGGAAAGAATCGCCTGCGAGAGCACGGCATAGTCGCGCTGCACTCTCGGGTGATTCGCCAGATCTGAATTGCGAACCGTCGCGCCGATCTTCAGGCCACCATCGGACGTGTCCTCGATATTGTCCAGCGGGAGGCGGTTGATATCGAGCACGCGTGTGGGAGTCTCGACGTTCAGCTTCATGAGATCGATGAGCGTCGTGCCGCCTCCCAGGAAGCGCACGTCTGCGCCCTGCTGCGCGGTCTTCGATTGCGCTGCCGCGTTGATGGCTGCGCCGGAATCTGCAGGCCGCATAAATTCGAAGATATGCATCGAGAATCTCCACTCGCGTTATGCGTTTTTTCGAACTCGTTGGATCGCGGCCACGATGTTGGCATAGGCGCCGCAGCGGCAGATGTTGCCGCTCATCAGTTCCTTCACGGCTGCGTCGTCCGGACCGCACGGCTCATTGAGCAGCGCCACTGCCGACATGATCTGGCCGGAGGTGCAATAGCCGCACTGATAGGCGTCGCAGGCAAGAAATGCCGCCTGCATGGGATGCATGGCCTCCGGCGTGCCGAGACCTTCGACCGTCGTGATCTCTTCCCCGTCGTGCAGCAGGGCGAGATTGAGACAGGAGAGCACCCGTCTGCCATTTACATGTACCGTGCATGCGCCGCATTGCCCGTGATCGCAGCCCTTCTTCGTTCCGGTAAGTTCCACGCTTTCGCGAATGCAATCCAGCAGCGTGGTACGGGGATCGATCCGCAAGGAGTGTTCTTTGCCGTTAATGCGCAGGGTGACTGGGACGGCAATCTGGTCAGCGGAATTCTCCGCTCTTTCAGCGTCAAGGCTCACTGCCGGATTGAAGGTGGTGCCCATGAATCCTCCTTGGGTGCCGACCGTTATATGCTCATCGAAGCTTGATTCTCAAGTCTATCGTTGCGGATGACCATATAGTCGCGGATGATATCAGGATTTTCAGAATGCACATTGAAAGGTTTCGATTTTGGCAAGAATCGTCGTCAAGCTCGAATGTCAGTCGCATGTGCATTTCGCGGATCGTCTACGGGATTCAGGTAGTCCAAGCCGAGCGGCCCGATGGCGGTCACCTGCGTGATGTAGTCACCGGATCTGGCCCAATGGAAATGAGGCGTATCGCCGGGCAGAACGATCACGGCGCCGGGCGGATAGGCTTGCAACTTTTCGGTCTCGAAGTCATTCCCCAAGCCAATGTAGAAGACACCAGAAATGACTGTGTAAGTTCGGTCCTCGGGGTGTTTGTGCGGCATCAATTTCACACCGTGAGGCACATGAACCCTGATGGTGTAAGGGCCTTCCTTCGACGGGTCACCTACAAGGATGGCGAGACGCACCGATGGCGGGAAGGCCGCAAAAGGTTCCCACTCGATGTCCTCGGACAGAATTGTTTCAAAAACGGCTTGTCCTGGTTGATGGGATCGAACGCTTTCGGTCATTGAAACCTCCCCGGAATCTTTCGGGCCGCCACTTTGCGGAGATGACTAGTGTGCAAGGTGTTGCAGTACAGAGACGGGCCCAGCGTGCATCTGTCGAAGTCGCTCTGGAGCAGCAGCAGATTGTCCGGTAGCCTCTTTCGTTTCATCAACTGCCTTCCATAGCTGGAGGGCACTGTTCTTGATTGGGGGAAATTTCGTGCAATCCGCACCACAATAAGGAAACCGGTGTATCCGCGCTAAGCGTCCGCGATTCTGGACCCAACTTCGTCGTGCAGCCAGTCCTGGGGATGGCTCTCGGATGACTTCTGAACTTCCTGGTTCTCCATGAGCATGCGGGCGCAAGTGTTCCAACGCAGGATGGCGTCGTCGTTCCCCGGATGCGCCAGTCTTATCGCCGTCTCATAGTGACTCATTGCATCCTGAAGAGCATGATAGCCGGATGAGCGCTCCCCGGGATCACGCTGCCGCAGGCGAGCATTTCCTGCGCGCTCCCAGATAACGCCGGCATAGTATTCCTGCTCGTAGTCTCCCTTGATTCGATCGAGAACTTCCAGGGCTGCCTTCGGCTGCACGATCGAGTGGAATTGATCGGTACGCGCAAGCAACAGCGAGATAAGCGCCTGCTGGTGATCGGGCACGATGGCCAGGATGTCCAGGCAAATGCTTTCGGCAAGAGCCGGTTCGTTCAGCAGCCGGTAGCGCTCCACTTTTTCGAGCGCCTGGGGAATGCTTTGCACGGAAATGGGCTTGAGTTCGAAATGCATAACGTCTCCTATGCTTTCGTCGAGCTGAAAACGCGAAACAAGCGTGAGAGTGGGTCGAAGAACCGGTCTACCACCCGTTCCTTCAGTGGAATAATCGCGTTGTCGGTAATGGTGATGCTCTCGGGGCATACTTTGGTGCAGCATTTCGTGATGTTGCACAAGCCGATGCCGAAGTCTTTTCGCAGTGCTTCAACTCGATCACCGACATCCAACGGGTGCATTTCCAGGGCTGCGGCATAAACCAGGAACCGCGGCCCGATGAACTGTTCGTGCATGTGATGGTCGCGCAATACGTGGCAAACGTCCTGGCAGAGATAGCACTCGATGCACTTGCGAAACTCCTGCACGCGATCGACGTCTTCGGGTGCGATGCGCCAGGTGCCGTCTTCGGCATCCGGCGGGCGCGGCTGGAATTTCGGGATGCGCTGCTTCACCTTGTAATTCCACGACACATCGGTGACCAGGTCTCGCACGTGAGGGAAAGCCTTCATGGGTTCCACCGTCACCGGTTTGTCCAGCGGCAGAGAGTTCAGCCGGGTCATGCACATCAGTTTCGGCATGCCATTGATTTCAGCAGAGCACGAACCGCATTTCCCCGCCTTGCAATTCCATCGCACGGCAAGATCGCCGGCCTGTTCCGCCTGGATCTGATGAACGGCGTCGAGGACCACCATGCCGGGCGTGACTTCGGTGCTGTAGTCCTGGAACTTTCCCTGGCCTCTTTCTGCGCGCCAGATGCGGAAGGTTGCCGTCGCCATTACTTCATCTCCTCAATGATCTGCTGCAAGTCTTCGCGCATGGGCGGAATGGGTTCGCGCGTGAGTTGCACTTCGCCCTGCCGTCCTTTCCGCGCCACGATATTGAATTTGCCGTATTCGTTTTCTTTAGCGGGAAAATCGTCTCGGAAATGAGCGCCGCGACTTTCCTTTCTTTCCAGAGCGGCGCGGGTCACGATTTCGGAGACGGTCAGCAGATTGTGCAGGTCGAGCGCGGTGTGCCAGCCGGCATTGTATTCGCGATTGCCGTCCACACCGACGGCTTCACTGGCGAGTTT
Source organism: uncultured Acidobacteriaceae bacterium (assembly GCA_963747045.1). Classification (GTDB taxonomy): domain Bacteria; phylum Acidobacteriota; class Terriglobia; order Terriglobales; family Acidobacteriaceae; genus Bog-257. The sequence goes on from CAVVDN010000014.1 coordinate 315,915, forward strand.
CAGTTCGCGAATTCGCTCCAGCGCCTGCAGCATCTCCTGTTCCTGGCGAACGATCCCGACCAGGTCCTGCATGATGTCTTGCAGCCTGTGCTGCACGCCGTATGGATTCTCCGAGCCGTTGTGCTCGAAGGGGCGCAAGGCCCATTTTTCCGCGGCTGCAAGCTTCTCGTTATCGATCGCGCCCAACGAATTTTCTTTTGCGAAGCGTGCGGCGTATGCTCCCGCGCGCTGGCCGAATACCAGCAGGTCGGAAAGGGAATTGCCACCCAGGCGGTTGGCGCCATGCAAGCCCGCTGCACATTCGCCCGCGGCAAACAATCCGGGAACGTCGGACATTTGCGAATCCGCATCCACTCGCACTCCTCCCATCATGTAGTGCGTCGTGGGCCCAACCTCCATCGGCTCCTGCGTGATATCGATATCGGCCAGTTGCTTGAACTGGTGATACATGCTGGGCAGCTTCTTCCTGATATGTTCGGGTGCATTGGGGAGCTTCTCTTTGATCCAGGCTATGTCGAGGAAGACCCCGCCGTGCGGGCTGCCGCGCCCCTGGCGCACCTCCTCCCGAATGCAGCGGGCCACGTGGTCGCGGGTCAGCAGCTCCGGCGGCCGACGGGCGTGCTTATCGCCCTGGGTATAGCGCCAGCCCTCTTCTTCCGAATCGGCGGTCTGGTTTACATAAAGCGGAGGAATGTCCTTGAACATGAAACGCTCGCCGTTCCGGTTGCGCAGAACTCCGCCTTCGCCGCGTACTCCCTCCGTCACCAGAATGCCGCGCACGCTGGGCGGCCAGATCATCCCCGTGGGATGGAACTGCACAAATTCCATGTCGATCAACGCGGCGCCCGTGTCATAGGCAAGAGCGTGGCCATCGCCGGTATATTCCCAACTGTTGCTGGTGATTTTGAAAGCCCGTCCGATTCCTCCCGTGGCCAGCACCACGGCCTTGGCGCGAAACACGTGGAAGCGCCCGCGCTCGCGATCGTAGCCGAAGGCTCCGGCGATGCGATTGCCGTCCTTCAGCAGCGTGACAATCGTATGTTCCATGAAAACGTCAAGGCCGAGATGGATGCCGTGATCTTGCAGCGTGCGGATCATCTCCAGCCCGGTGCGGTCGCCAACATGGGCCAGCCGGGGATAGCGATGCCCGCCAAAATTGCGCTGAAGAATGCGGCCATCCTTGGTGCGATCGAACAGAGCGCCCCAGGCTTCAAGTTCGCGCACCCGGTCCGGCGCTTCTTTGGCATGAAGCTCGGCCATGCGCCAGTTACTCAAGTACTGGCCTCCGCGCATAGTGTCAGCAAAGTGAACGCGCCAGCTGTCGCGGTCGTCGACATGGGCCATGGCCGCGGCGATTCCGCCTTCGGCCATCACGGTGTGGGCTTTGCCGAGAAGCGATTTCGTGATGACCGCGACCTTCGCGCCGGCCGCGGAAGCCTCGGTGGCGGCGCGCAGCCCCGCGCCTCCCGCGCCAATGATCACGACATCATGCTCGTGCGCGATGTACTCGGCCATTAAATGATCCTCCAGTCCGTCCACACGCCCATTGCGCACATCCGCACATAAAGGTCGGCGAAGGCCACGCTGAACAGACTGCACCACGCAAACACCATGTGACGCCGGTTGAGGCAACTCACACAGTCATAAATCCGTTTGCGGGTGGGAGCGCCGGCCAGGCGGTCGCGAAAGCCGCCCACAATGTGACGAAGCGAGTGGCAACTGAAGGTGTAGCAGGTGAGAAGCACCAGGTTCGCGAGCAGGACCAGAGTGCCGACGCCGATACCGAATCGGCCGTCGAACCAGAACGCGCCCCACACGTCGCGTCCAAGAATGATGAGAAACACCAGCGCCAGATAAAGAAAATAGCGATGAATGTTTTGCACGATCAAGGGAAAGGATCGTTCGCCGAGATAAGTCTTGCGCGGCTCGCCCACGGTGCACGATGGCGGGTCGGCCCAAAACGCCTTGTAATACGCGCCGCGGTAGTAGTAGCAGGTAACTCGAAATCCGCCCGGCGCCCACAGGATGAGCATCGCACCGGTGACAAATGCGGGCATCCAGTGTGGCATTTGTCCCAACCAACCGTCGGGACCGAACAGTTCCGGCGAGTAGAACGGCGAGAGGTATGGCCCGAAGCGATAGTACTGTCCCTGCAAGGCTGCCCAGGTGGCATAGACAATGAACGCGGAGAGACCGAGAAACACAACGAGCGGCTGCACCCACCAGTTGTCGGAGCGCCGGGTCTGTCCGAAACCCGAGCGCGACAACGGCACATCAACGTGAGCCATCGAGCCTCCTCACCCTTGGATTCGAATGGCCGATCGAATCGGAAACGGTAGCTATCATACACAAGCGAAATCAGTGCTGCGGTTGGGAAGCGCCCCGGCACCCCGTCGGGCAACGCTGCGGGCGTGGTGCGCGGCGAAATCCGCAACATCGGTCCCAGCGCGCGCTATGGTACATTTGCGTGATTGCCGGTTCGTGGGAGGCATCTGACCGGCCGGAAGCACCCTGATGAGCACGGGACGCCAGATTCGCAGCTACGACTATGTGAACCATCCCTATGAGCGCGTCCGCGATACGCTCAAACAGAACGCAGTCGCAGTGTTCCAGTCGGCCACGATGGCCGCCGCTTCCCGCGCCGAGTCGGTGGCTGCTGAACTGCGCGTCGATTTTGCCGGCGTGGGCGTAAAGGCCGATATCAAGATCGTGGTCAAGGGCATCGAGGAGAGGCCCGCCGACGTCACCTCCAGCGCCAGCACCCGATTGCTTCTGGAGTGGGAGGCCTCAGCCTTGCCGCGCTTGTTCCCACTCATGCAGGGCGAGCTTTCCCTATATCCGCTCACCGGGACCGAAACCCAGCTCGACTTCTCCGGAATTTATGAGCCACCCTTCGGCGCCTTGGGCAAGACGATGAACGCGATCGTCGGCCATCGCATCGCAGAGGTGTCGGTGCATCGCTTCGTGAGTGACGTTGCCGGCTACCTTAGGCAAAGCCTGTCCTGATCGCGCAGACTGTCCATTCGACTAACCGATCATTTTGCGCTGATCGCCGATGCGGCGCTCGCGTTCGTTTGCGAACCGCTCCACACCCGCGAAAATCGAATCGGGGTCGAGATGCGCCTCCGCGATCACGTCCCCCTCGAGGCCGCCGCTTCTCCAGGAATTGTCGAAGTCGGAGGTGAGCGAATACTCATCCGTCAGCGGACCGAGGTTGCGCAGCGGCCACATACGTCGCGTGCCCGTGGATACCACCATCAAATCGTAGCGGGCTCCGGGCGGCAGAACGGAATCGCGGTACGCTTGCGGCTGGCGATCGAACAACTCCTCACTGATCACCGCGATCACCTTCACGTTCACACCGGCGGCTTCGAGTTTCGGCAGCACCTTCACCAGATTCACCGTGGAACTCGAGCCTTGCGCGATCACGTAACCGTGCCGCGGCTTGCCCAGCGCGAAGTCGCGGATCACGTAGAGGCCTTTTGCCGCCGCGCGCAGATCGGAGTCGGCGAAATGGCTGCGGTCCGCGGCCGCGAAATCGGGACGCGCCACCTCAATCGTGATGATGCCCACATGCGGATCGCGCGCCGCGATCTCCGCCGCCGCGAAATAGCCCGGCGCGACATCGTTGTAATCCCAAAAGCTCAAATTGATCGCCTGACCGCGCGGGAACAGCTTCCACACTTGCGGCGCGAAGATGCCGAAGTGGGTGCGCGCGTCGGCCGCGGTCTCAGGACCGGAGTGCGCGGCGAGAATATGCAGCACGCCAACGCGGAACTTGCTGTCCTGATTTTGTTGACTCCAGACGCGCGCCGGAGTGTACATCAGCGGCGTGAACGCCCCGTACGTGCCGCTCAAAGCCCAGACGCCGGCGAATTTTTCGGGGTCGACGGAAGCGCTCTGACTCACCAGCCCGATGGCGGTGGAAACATTGCCCGCTTCCTGGATGGGTGCTTTCAAGCGCGTGCCCAGCGGATTCTCCGTGGGATTGTAATGTCCCCACAAGCTGCCGTGCTCCACGTTGATCGACTCCGAAAGGTCGGCGGCCACGGTGAAGAAGCGACCCTCGGTGACGTAATTCATCCACTTGATGATTTCGGAAATCGCGCGCCGCGCTCCCGCCACCTCGCCCGGTTTCTTGAACAGCGTAATGTTGACTTGCTTCTCCGCGCCGGAAATGGCATTGCGAATCGAAACCTTCTGCGGCTCTTCCGGCAGTACGGCAACGCGCAGGCGATCGTCAAGGAACGGATCGCTTGTGGCTGAGATGCGCAGCTTCACGTCGTCGCGCACGGTGTCGCCGATCTCTACGAGCCGATCGGCGAGCCGATCGCCCAACCCATCGCGGTCGAGCAGCGACATCACCACGTCGATGTTCGTCTTGAACTGAATCAAGCGCTCGCGATTGTTGCTGACCGGGCCCTTGCGAATGCCTTCAAACTCCACGCCGTAATGCTTCTCGAAGGTCTGCGCCAGCGCGACAAAATATTCCGAGTTCATCTTCAGCGCATAGGGATGGCTCGGATAACTCACCAATTGATCGCCGAAGCCGGCGATTTTTCCGTCGGCGGCGGCAGGCCAATAGCCCTTGATGGTTTTGCCGATGGCGACGATGGGACGGCGGTCGTGCGGATCGACGGCATCCATGGCTTTCAGCGCCGCCGTCACGTCACTGTAATCGTTACCGTTCGCCAGCGTGAAGACGTTCCATCCATACGACGTCCATTGACCCACGAGGTCGTAGACGTCGCAGAACTGCGCCGAGATCACGCCGCCAATCTTGCCGCCGATCAAACAATCGTCGATGCCCGCGTTATTGTTGGAGAGCATCACGCGCAAACGCTTTCCCACTTGCAGCGCGAGCGCCTGCGTCTTCAACTCCTGCGCGTGACCTTCGGTGAGCGCAAATTCGCCTTCCAGCGCGATGATTTTCGGCGACTCCGGAGCGCCCGCAATATCCCAGAACGCGGCTTTACCCGCGGCCGTCGCGATGCCGATGCCCGACGGTCCGCCGTTCACGTCGTTGGTGAGGTCGGTGCTTTCGGCATGTCCCTGGAGCGCACGAATGCCGCGGCCTTTGGCTTGCGCGAATAGTGGATGGTCTTCCAAATCCGTTTCGCGCAGCAGCGTTTTCAGGGCGCCCGCGCCGCGCCGGAATCCCAACGCGTCAATCGGCAGCATCGCGACCTGTGGGTCGACGCGATATCGCGGATCGCCGGTCTGCCGATACTTGCGATACAGCGCCTGGCCCAGGATCATCCACAGTGCGTAGAGGGTGGGGACCGAGTGGCCGGCCGCCATCATGAACTTGTCGGAGTAAGGATGCTTCGGCCGGCGGTAATCGTAACGCAGTCCGCCGTTTTCAGGACCGGCCAAATGCGCCGCAACGTTGTACGGAGTGTAAGCGAGCGGTCCGCCGAGATGCCCGGTCTGCGCGTAATTTCCCAGCAGCACCAGGGTCATGCAGGTCATGTATCCAATATCGTCGAGCAGCGGATCGTATGCCAAAGGTTGTTGCTGGGAGGGAGAAGGAACTGCTTGAATGGTCGATGTCATAGACGGTTCCAAAAATCATAGCACCCGTGAAGCAAAGGACTTTATGGTCTCACGGATGCTTGAGGAAGCTCAACCTGAAGGCACGCCCTGATCTGAGGTTGAGTGTTCGGTGCTCTGTGTCAGCGTCCGGCGCTGGAGGCCGGCTGCGGGGCCATGGCCAAATACGGCTTTCCCTTTTCGGCTTGCGTCGTACTAAACTTTGGCGCTATAGTCTGTCCACTTTTCTGGAGCTTCGGAATCCGCCTCGGTAGGTAGGCCGCGATTCCGAGTCCAGTCCTGGCTGTCCTTTCTCCGTAGGTTCGAGTTGTGAGCAAGTGGGGATGCCGACACTCTCCAGCGTGCTTCTATGGTCATGGGCGAAGGTAGGTTCGCGCGCTGACGTGAGTTGCATGCGGATCACGGCTGTTGAGTCGTCCCCCAACGCGGCGGCAGTGAAACGCTAACCGAGCGATTTCGTTTCCGTGTCTTTGCAGCAGTGAGTGCGTCACTTGTCGGTGGGACGACCGCGATGGTCGGGTCCGCGTAAGGGATGGTGAGGTTATGGCCGAAGCTTGCAAGACGATGAAGCGCGCGACCGGCGTCGCGGCATTCTTGACCTTCATTCTGCTGACAGTCGGGTCAGTGAGTTGGGCTGCCGGGCCTAAGACGTGTGGCGCGAACGGTCCCGAAACGCTCCAGCCTTACGGCGACATCAAAAGTAACTACATGACCGATCTGGTGGTCGTCGGCGAATGCGATGTCAACGCCCCTGCGGGTCAGACAGGCCCGCTCGTCTACGCCTTCCACAACGTCAACATCATCACGAAGAATGGAACCCAAGGAAAGCTCATTTTCCACGACGACTACGACATTGATTTCTACGCCGAGTCGATCCTCATCGAGAACGGCGGCTCGTTGATCGCCGTATCCACGCAAGCTGGGTACCTGCCGCAAGTCAGCCAGCAGAGTGGCGTGCTGCCTTACCAAAAACGGTTAACGATTCACCTTTGGGGAGCGGCCTCGGGGCCGACGGATACCGGCATCGAATGCGCCAGCGACCCCGGTCCGAATGGCGCGCCCTGCGGCATTCCGAATGATCCCATGCCGCCTTCGAACAAGGGAGTTTGGGATTCCAATCCCGTCATGGCGATGGACCTGATGATGAATCCGCCGCCGCAGCCAACATTGCCGAAGAATCAGCCTTGCAACGTTGTCAACGGGTACAGCCAGTATCTTCCCGGCAATGACTGCTTTTACCGGTATGAAATCCAGGACGCGCAGGACCAGCAAGCAGGCAGAAAGGCGTATTTCGGTCACAAAGTGCTCGCCGTGTCGTTTGGGGGAACGTTGCAGCTGTTTGGATCGGACGGCGTGACGTATCTAATGCAGGGCCAGAAATGTACACCCGCCACGGTGGGCAACGAATGCAATCCCGCCAACAGCGGTACCAGTTGGCGACGTCTGACAGCGATTGGAACTGACGATAACGGCAATCAGCGGTTGACGCTGGACGCGCCGAAGGGCTCGAGCCCAGTGAACTGGAAGGCTGGCGATCATATCGTCATTACCCCGACGGATTATCTTCCGTCCCACGCGGAAGAACGCGTACTGGTCGGCGATGCGACAAACAATCAGGTGTCGATCAGCGCCAAACTCACGTACCCGCACAACAGCAGCCTCTACCCATTTCCGACGACGATGCCTGCCAACATCGGACCGCAGAACGACCCAAACAAACCGGACGTAAACCGTGCGATCGACACGCGAGCGGTGGTGGCTTTGTTGACGCGCAACATCCAGGTGGTCTCCGAAGGCGCGGTGCCCTCCAGCTCTTTTCAGGAAAAGGCGGGAAACTACTATGGAGGGCATACCATTGTGCGCCAGGGCTTCCTCAGCTACCAGGTGCAGGGTGTCCAATTCCACCAATTGGGACAAGGCGGCCAGAAGGGCCGATATCCGGTGCACTTCCACATGCTGCGCAAGACGGCACAGCCGGCGACCACCTCGGATGATGCGACTCCCGAGCCTTTGAATTACCTGAAGGATTGTTCCATCGATGACTCGATGACCCGCTGGGTGACGTTGCATGCCACCGAGGGTATGTACCTGGCGCGAAATGTAGGCTACAAATCCATCGGGCACGGCTACTACCTGGAAGATGCTACCGAGGTCAACAACAGGCTTTACAGCAATGTCGGCATCCTCGCGCGAGCCGCGATCAATGACCTGAAGCACAACCCGCGACAAGTGCCGGGAATTCTGGCGGACAACTCCCCGGTAGGCGGGCCGAGAACCCTCGATTACATGCCGTACCGCTCGGACTACAACCATCCGAGTGTTTTCTGGATTACGAACGGGTGGAATGACTTCCAATACAATTTTGCCGCGGGCGCAGCGACCTGCGGCGCGTGTTATTGGTGGGTTGGAACGGGCGTGAGCGGCCCTTCCCAATATCAAAGCTGGGACGGTTATGCTTCGCAGCAGATTCGGACCGATCTGCCGACGAACTATCAGCGCGCGGGCATAACGCCGCTGGAGAATTTTGTCGGCAATTCCTGCGTAGCTGCCATGAACTCGTTCCAGATGAATGGACAGACAGGGGACTGTTTAGGAATGGAGGTCTCGGGTAGCGGTAAATTCGCGGCCGTGAACTCGACGGCTCCCGCCGGGCCAATCGATTACCAAGGCGGCCAACCTTTCCAGATTTATTATCCCGTCATCACCGACCAGCACAATCCCACGCTTTGCAAGCCGGATCCCGTGACCGGCGTCTGCTCCGCCGGGCCGGAAGGCAGATCTCCATGCACGGGCGGCGACTACTACAGCACCTGCACGGTAACGCAACTCGACCGTTACACGACATCTTTCAATTACGCCCAGACCAATTTTGCCGCCGTGTGGTTGCGCAAAGGCTGGGATCTGTTCACCAACGGCGCGGTCACGGATGTGCAAACCGGCGGGCTGAACTTCATCACCGGCGGTGGCTACACACGTTCCGACGTGAATCTTGGAGAGTGGCTGCTGGCGCGCAATACCATCCTGGTCGGCCATACTCAGACCGGCAATCCCTACGCGAGTGACGTCGGCCCCGTCAACAGCGGCAGCGACGTCAAATGCGATAACACTTCCGATCAGGCACGGAATTATTGCGCAAGCGCCGACAACGGCGTGAGCTACAACCTGCCGATTCTACCCGCGCAGAAGCTGCTGAATATCTACGATGGCCCGTCCCATCAGGACAGCAATGCCTACATGGACATCACCAAGTCGCTCATTCCGGACTGCTCGCCGGGTCCCGGCGGAACCTGCTTCAACAGCTCCGTGCCATTGGCGTGGAACTTTGGCGTTCTGCAGGATAAGAGCAGTTCGCCAACCGGCTGCTATCTGCCCAACGCGGCTATAGCCTGGAAGCAGCCCAACGGTTTCTACTATCCGCCGGCCTTCCACTCCAGAAACTTGTGGTTCAACAACGTCGATATCCGGCACTTTGTAGTTGAACCGTTGTTCGACGAGATTACGCCGGACCAGTACGACCCGTTCCAGCAGAACCAGACGAAGGTAAAGGACCGCTACTGCACATTCACCGATAACATGTTCAGTTCCGGTTTCAATTCCATCGACCGGCAGACGGTGCTGAACGACGATGACGGCACGCTGACCGGACTGGTGGGAGCGCAGAAGGAGCTACCTGAGAACCGCCCGTCGATCTCGATCAATGAAGACGACTTCTTCAAAACCCCGCTTACCACTCCAGAGTGCCTGTCTGACATCAATGTGAAACCGCTTCCTCCGACGGGCGTGCCCTATACCGCGACAACCAGTCCTTATGAGTGGCTGAGCACCGCCATTATTGCCGGCTGCGCCACTAAGGGGCAACAGTGCATTGATCCCGACGACCCGACGTTAACAATTCAATGGGGAAGTAACTGCGGCAGCTCGTTCTGTCGTGGCGTGCCGCTCTATCGTGAATTACTCACGAGCGACGAGTACGCCAACAACACTCGCCCGCAGATTCGCATGATGGGACAGGACACCGGGCAGCGCAGCACGCTGTCGCTCAATAAGAGCGATTATTACATCGACACCACGCAGAACTGTACCTCGCAGGGCGGCTGCCCGAAGTGCGCGGTCGTAGATCCCAAGAACAATAGGAACTGTCTGCGCTGGGAGAGTGACTGGCGGCCGAGCCTCTTCTTGAAGGGGCAGACCTACTACGTGTACTTCATCTACGCCACGCCGACTACACAGCAGAAGTATGACATCTATGCTCCGGGTGCGAACGAGCAACAGCTGAATGTCAAAGCCGTCTACTTCGACCCGAACGGCAACGTGGTCAAGTCAGTTACGGACAGTAGTTTCATCAGTTCGACCTACAAAGACCCAATTCTGACGGTGAATGTCGACCTGACCGGGCAGGAGGGGATCTTTGATAAAGCGAGGCCCGACTTTTGTCGGCCCAGGAGCTATTGCATGGCGAGCGGAGACAGTTGTGTCTGCAAGCCGGGAACAAAGTGCACCCAGGATTCCGATTGCGCTTGGGGCCCCAGCGACATTGATTGTCCAACCGATCCCGGCAATGTGGAGTTACAGAACTGCTTCGGCTTTGCATTCACCATGCCTCCGAACTACGAGGCGCCGCCGCAACCGTTGCCTCCTCCTAGCAACCTGTTTGTTCCCTTTACCGATAACAACTACTTTACGAAAAACTTTGTGAGGTTCGATTACGGCAAGGAAATCAGTCCGGATGATGTCTGCAAATATACAACCTTGCCCATGCAGTAGGTGACAGTAGTCGCACAGAGACAAGCGCCCATCGCAGCGAGCAGATATTAATTCAGTTCGTTGTGATGGGCGTCGAAAGCGTTTCCAGTTGCACAGTGAAGTAGAAGGTGCTGCCTCGTCCCGGCTCACTCTCCAGCCAAATCTTGCCATTCATGAGCTCGATGAGCCGCGTCGAGATAGCCAGGCCCATGCCATTGCCTCCCTGGCGCTGCGTGCTGTTGCCATTGTGATTGGTGAATGGCTCGAAGATTCGCTGGTGCTTCTCGGCCGGTATGCCGATGCCGGTGTCCGACAACCGAAATTGAAGCTCAACCCGATTTTCCCCGCAAGGATGGCACTCGGCCCGCAGAGAAATAGCTCCTTCATAGGTGTACTTGACCGCATTTCTCACCAGGTTCGACAGCACTTGCCCAAGCCGCGCCGCATCGCCCACAACCGCTTCCGGTACATCAGGAGCCAGTGCGAGCGAAGTCACCAGTCCCATCTGTTCGGCATCGGCGAACAGCGGGCGCACGCTTTGCCGCAGCAGTTCGCGCAACTGAAACGGCGCGGGCTGAAGTCGCAAGCTGCCGAACTCACTTCGCGTGTAATCCAGTAGATCGTTGGTCAAACCGAGTAGCCCATCCCCTTCGGTCTTGATGGTCAGCAGATACTCGCGCTGTTCGGCCGTCAGAGCGGTTTCCAGCGCGATTTCGGTCATTCCCAGTATGGCGTGCATGGGCGCACGCAGAGCCTGACTCATGTTCGTCAGGAAGCGAGTTTTCTGGCGATTGGCTTCTTCCGCCACATCCTTGGCTTTTCTCAACTCTGCCGCAGAGCTTCGCAGCGCCTCCTCGGCCCGCTTGCGCGAGCTGATGTCGTGGGCGATCAGAGACAGCCCGAGTATGGCGCCGTTCTTGCCCACGATGGGAGAGTTGGCCAGCGAAACGTCAAAGCGGCTGCCATCTTTGCGTACACCGACTGAGTCAAAGCGCCCAATTCGTTCGCCGCGCTTGGTTTTTTCCAGTACCTCAGGAAGTTCGTGCAGATGCTCGGGAGGAATCACGATGGCGATGCTTTGACCAATGGCTTCTTCCGCTGTATAGCCGAACATCGCCTGGGCCGCCGGGTTCCACGACTGAATGACTCCATCGACGCTCATACCCATCACGGCATCAATCGAAGAGCGCACAATGGCCGCCATCTGGGCGTCCACCGCCTCCGCTTCTTTCTGGGTGGTGATGTCGACGAGAACGCCATCGGCCAAGAGTCGATCATTCGCTCGGTAGGTGCGCAGGGCACGGCTGCGGACCCAAATCCAGTGGCCGCCCTTGTGCCGTATGCGGTACTCGACATCGAAGATGCGGTTCTCGCGGAACAGCAGCTCGAAGCTTCCCATGGCCGCCGATTGATCGTCGGGATGGATCCGGGAGGCGCGCAACGCAGCGTCTCCGCCGAGCACCTCCTGCGGCGTGTAACCGAATACCTCTTCGACATTGCCGCTGACATAGTGGATGCGGCCTTCGACGTCGATTGTCCAGGTGACATCGGGAAGATTGGCAAGGAGCTGGCGATATTGCTCTTCACTCCTGCGACCTGCTTCCTGCGCGCGCTTCCGTTCGCTGATATCAATACCCATGCTCAGAATGCAAGGTTCACCACCAATCACGACCGGAACTGCCGTGATGTAGCACGGGATATGCCGCCCACTTTTGGTGAGCCACGCTGCTTCGACTTCGGCATATCCGGTTATGTAAGCTTCGGCCATTCGGGCCGGGAGCACCTGGCGGTACTCCGGTGAGAGAGTCTCGGGGGCCGGCATCTGCGATAGCTCGGATGGAGAATAGCCAAGCGACTGCTGAAAGCGGGAGTTGGAGTAAATAATTCTGTCCTGGCGCACAATGCAACTCAGGCCCGGCAGATGTTCGATCACGGCTTCAAAGTTTCCCTCTTGGGCACAGCGCACTGCGATCCGCTGTTCCAGCCGGAAGATAACCAGAGTGAACAGCAGTGCGCCGATGCCGCAATACACCACCGTAATAGCGTGCGACTGCGGCGCAGAAAGTTGCGGGAGCCACGCTGACTTGGCTGCTTCGTAGAGCGTGGTCAGGAGCATCGCGGCGCTGGTAATTGCGGCCGATTTTAGGAATATCGAAGGCTTCGACATGGCAGATTGCAGCTATGCGGGCGCAAAGGACGGGGAGCGTTCCCCATTGGGGCATCATAGGCGACAAGGACCGCGGATCGTGTGACTTCAGTCACAGGCCCGTGGACATGCCATGCATAGAAGGTGCTATTGACGGCGAGCGGCGGACGCAGCCGCCGCTTGGTTCAGGAAGAGGCCGGGAACTACTTCACCACCTGCAAATCATTGGTCACGGAGAACAGGCTGGAAATCTCCTTAGCGGTGATGCCAGCCAGGTTCTTGTCGCCTTCGCTGTTCACGTAGCCCTTCAGCGTGAGATGGAGATTATCCACGATGATATGGATGCTGGGGGCAGCCTCCCAGAAATACTGCGACAAACCGCCGGTGTTCACCAGCTTGCGATAGACTGCCTGGCGCGCGCGTTCGTCATCTGGGTTGGGCGGCAGCACCTTGATATTGTTGACGACCTTCTCCACACCTTCAATGCGCTTGACCGCTCGTTCGGCGTCCTGCTTCGTCTGCGAGTGTTCGGAGGTTAAGCTGCCGTTCAGGATGACGGTGCGGCCTTGCACGCAATATTCGAGATCGTCAAAGAGTGAGTAGTAGGGAAGCATCAGCAACTCATGCCGTACTTCCTTAACGATTTTGCCTTCCGTGGTGTTGGCGAGCTGTCCAAGTCGGTTGCCCCAATCGGCAACCACCGGGCCGCCGCTGCAGATCTCTTGCTGCGAGCTTGGCCCAGCTTGCGGCGCAGAATTCTTCAGCGCTATCTGCGAACTCTGTGCTACCGCCGCTGTGCTGAAGGCCAGTAGCAACGAGAGTAGCACTGTCTTCTTCATGGTTTTCCTCCAATCAACGTTAAGTTGGATGAAGGTAGGAACCCCACGGGTGCTGCTATGCTTCGGTGGCAGAGCTGGGTTTACAAAATGTAACTATTTTCTCTGGTGGGAAGAGACTCGCGGCGAATGCGACCTTACTATTACGCGCCGCCGAAACGTGCGCCCCGTGACAAGCTGGATTTCCGGGGTTTATATTCAAGGGTTTGCTCGCCCGATCCGGCCAGCCAAGTGGACCGGAACCCGCGAACACTTGCGGAATTCTCCGCCTCCGGAGTCATCATGAAACGAGCAATTGCTCTGTTGTGTCTCCTCATTTTCTGCTTTGGTCAGTTGAGCTTTGCCGATGAGGGCATGTGGTTGTTCAACGCCTTCCCGAAGGACAAGGTAAAAACCAAGTACGGTTTCGCACCCGACCAGGCTTGGTTGGACCATGTTCGTCTGTCTTCGGCGCGTGCGCCGAATGGCTCGTCGTCGTTCGTCTCTGCCGATGGCCTCATCTTCACCAACCATCACATCGCCCAGGAATGTATCCATGACCTTTCCACCGGAGGCAAGGATTACATGAAGGCCGGCTTCTACGCCGCCACGCGCGCCGATGAAGCCAAGTGTCCGGGCTTGTACTTTCTGGTGCTGCAGAGCATTGAAGATGTCACGGCGAAGGTGAACGGCGCAGTGAAGCCGGGAATGTCCAGCGTGGACGCTGGCCGGGCCCAACGCGAGGAGATGGCTTCGCTGGAGAAGCAATGCTCTGCCGGCGATATCCATTGCGACGTCGTCACCCTTTACTCCGGCGCAATATACAACCTGTACAAATACAAAAGGTATGAAGACATCCGGCTGGTGTTTGCCCCGGAGTTTGCCATCGCGTTCTTCGGCGGCGATCCCGACAATTTCGAGTATCCGCGCTATGACCTCGATATTTCGTTCTTGCGCGCCTACGAAAACGGGCAGCCAGCGCACACGGCGGACTACTTGAAATGGTCGCCCAGCGGAGCCAGCGACAACGATCTCATTTTTGTCTCCGGACATCCCGGCCGCACCAGCCGTTTGCTCACCATGGACCAGCTCGGCTATCTGCGCGATTACGAGTATCCCTTGCGGCTTAACTCCTTCACCCGCCGCATCGACGTATTGCAGAAGTTCAGCGCCGAATCGGAAGAGAACGCCCGCGAAGCGGAAAGCGATGTCTTTGGCTTGCAGAATTCCTTCAAGGCGATCACGGGCTACGAATCGGCCTTGAAAGATCAGGAGTTGATGTCCAACAAAGCTGGCGACGAAAAGCAGCTCCAGCAGTTCGTGAACGCCAGCCCGCAGAGCAAGCAGCAATACGGAGATCCCTGGGCGGCCATCGCCAAAGCGGTGACCGTGGAAGAGCAAATTTACAAGCCGCTGTTCTACCTCGATAATCTGTACGGCTTCCGTGGTGATCTCGCGCGTTATGCACGCGATCTGGTGCGCGCCGCCAACGAGAGGCAGAAGCCCAGCAATCAGCGTATTCGCGGCTTCCAGGACTCGCAACTGCCCACGCTGCAGACGCGGCTGTTCTCTACCGCCCCGGTCTACAAAGGGCTGGAGCAGGTGGCCCTGGCGGAGAGCCTGGGCGAGATGCGCGAGGTGCTCGGCGCTGACGATCCGGACGTGGTGAAAGCTCTGGCCGGCAAGACTCCGGAAGAGCGCGCCAAGGAAGTGATTCAGGGAACCAAGCTTGAGGAGGTCGCTTTCCGCAAGCAGCTGTATGAAGGCGGAGCAGCCGCCATCAAGGCGAGCACGGATCCGCTCATCGTGATGATGCGTGAGATCGAGCCGGATGCGGTCGCGGTGCACAATCGCGACGAAGATGAAGTGCAGTCGGTCTATCGCCAGCAGGGTGGCGCCATCGGCAAGGCGCTATTCGCCGAGAAAGGCCTGAGCGTTCCCCCGGACGCGACCTTCACGCTGCGTCTGAGCTACGGCAGCGTCAAAGGCTACACGCTCAACGGCAAAGACGTTTCGTGGTTCACCACCATGGGCGGCGCGTATCAGCACGCAACCGAGCACGACAGTAAGCCGCCGTATCAACTGCCCGACAGTTGGATCGAGAACAAGTCGCAGATCGACCAGAGCACGCCTTACGACACGGTGTCGACAGCCGACATCATCGGCGGCAATTCCGGCAGCCCGGTGATCAACAAGGCCGGCGAGGTCGTGGGGATCATCTTCGACGGCAACATCGAGTCGCTGGCCTGGAACTTCGAGTACACCGACAAAGTGGCGCGCGCGGTGGAGGTAGATTCGCGCTCCATCACCGAGGCGTTGCGCAACATCTATCACGCCGATGGGCTGCTGAAGGAGCTGATGCCCAACGGCCTCATGCCGAATCCGCAGCATAAAATGCGCAAGCCTGTACACAACCAATAATCCTGGCAGAAAAAAAGCTTCAGCTCCTGGGAAAACCAGGGCTGAAGCCTTTTTCAAGTGAAGCAGGTATCGGCTTCCCTGTGACAGGACTTTGCCGGCGGCCTCTGCTTAGGCCGCGGTCGCGGTTTTGTGCTCGGAGCTATGCTCCTGGCCGTGCGCCAGCGTATGCATCTCGCGATAGTGCTTGGGGGTAGCGCCCACCAGCTTGCGGAAGACGCTGGTGAAATGGCTTTGGGTCTCGAAGCCCACTTGGGTAGCGATCTCCGCCAGCGGAGTCTGCGTCTCGCGCAGCAATTCCTGGGCACGCTCCACCCGCTGCCGCATCACGTACTGATGAGGCGTGGTTCCGGTGCTCATTTTGAAAAGCTTGGAGAAGTAATACTGGCTCATGCCCACCACCTGTGCCAGTTCGGTGACTGACAGGTCACGGGCGATGTTTTCGCGGATGTGCGAGAAGACGCGCTGCAGGCGGCGCGGCGGCAAGCCACCGACGACCTCGATCGGCGCCAGGGTCGCGCTCAGATAGGCGTCGACGATTTCCTGCGCGAGTTCGCCTTCCAGACTGTGCACGGCCAGCACCAGAACGTTCATGCCCTCGTTCTTAGCGCCCATGTGAGCCGAGTAAGCGTCGTTGCAGAGTGCGGCGCGTACGCCCGGGACACGATTGGCCGCCACGGATGCTCCCACTCCACGGCTGCTGACGATAATTCCGCGTTCGGCGTCATGCCGCAGAACCGATAGCGCCACCTGTTCGGCGTAGTCGGAGCGATGCTGCTCCTGCACCTGCGGCGCGGCGTCAATCATTTCATGGCCATCGGCCATCAGTTTTTCCGCCAAGCGGTCTCTTGCGTCCTGTCCTGCGTGATCTGAAGCGATTGCGATACGCACTTGCCTGTCCTCTCTTTCGGTAAACCTGGTGGTGGTTCAGGCGCCCTCTTGCCGGGCGTCCATGCTTAAGAAGCGAGCTCCGCCTCACCCGTCGTGGCAGGGTAGTCGGAGTGATGGGAGAATCGCCGGCAAGGCCGACAGGTCTCCTGCAAAGGTCCGCTGGAGGAACTCATCTGTTCCACGAGGAACTGGTTCATAACGTCGGAACAGCGCAGCGTTGCCCCACGTTGCAGCAGTTCATCCAACAGTCGCTGGCCGCCGGTATCCATCGCCGTCAAGCCACAGAGATCTACCGTCAGCCGCAAATCACGGTTAGCGTCGGCCCGCTCCCGCCAGAGCGTTCGTAGTTCGTCTACCCATGGTTCGACCAGACGGCCCTCGAGGACGAAAACGAGGACGTCCTGATCGTTTTCAATGCTGATTCGCAACAAAGTTCCTCCGATTAGCGCCCAGAACCCGGTGGCGCAGAAACACCGCGCAACTAGCTGGTCAATAACTCAAACGATTGTTCTAAGTCTCAAGAGGAAGTGGGAGCACTTGAGTGTTTGGAAAGGCTTAATGCAAATCAGCGGCCAGCTTCAGACATCTTTTATACACCTGAAGACACTTACTTATCAGATACTTATGAAATCGACAACTGGACTCGAGAGCTCGGCTGTCGAAAGTGTGTGTCAGTATTGCGACACTGTGACGGATTTCCGACACTAAGCGGAAGCGTGCGGCATTCGCGCGATGTGGAGTTTCTCCATGCGATAGAGCAGAGAAGTACGCTTCATCCCTAGACGTGCGGCGGCGCCCGTCGGACCTCCGACGACCCAATTCGACTTAGCCAGCGCCTCGAGGATGTGTTCCCGCTCCAGGTCGCGTAAGGTTTTTCTGGTATCGGCAGCAGGCGCGCTGGAGGCCAGCTTTAACTCCGATAAAGGTGCTCGCAGCTCGCCCTCGCGGCTGAGAATGACCGCGCGTTCGATAAAATTCTGCAGCTCGCGCACATTCCCCGGCCACTCGTATCGCGACATCGCCTCCAGCGTGGCTACCGGAATGCTCTGGACGGAGCGATTCATGCGCCGCGAATACTTACTAGTGAAGTAGCGCGCCAGCAGCGGGATGTCCTCGACGCGCTCGCGCAACGCAGGCAAGGCAATGGGAAAGACATTCAGGCGATAGAAGAGATCGCTGCGGAACCCGCCTTGCGCCACCATCGTCCCGAGGTTGCGATTGGTGGCTGCGATGACGCGCACGTCGACCTTGCGGGTGGTGTTGCTGCCCAGCCGCTCAAACTCCTGCTCCTGCAGAACCCGCAGCAACTTCGGTTGCAGCTCCAGCGGCACATCTCCAATCTCGTCCAGGAAAAGCGTACCCTGATGCGCTAGCTCGAAGCGGCCGATCTTGCGCGCAATCGCCCCGGTAAACGCGCCTTTCTCATGCCCGAACAACTCACTTTCCAGCAGCCCCATGGGGATGGCAGCGCAGCTGATCTTGATGAAAGTCCGCTCGCGCCGTGCGCTGCGGTCGTGAATGGCGCGGGCAATGAGTTCTTTACCGGTTCCGGTTTCGCCCTGCACCAACACGGTCGAGTCCGTCGGCGCCACGGTTTCCACCTGTTGCAATACGTGCCGCAAAACCGGGCTGTAACCGACGATATCCTCGAAATCCTGTTCCGCGCGGATTTCGTCTTCCAGATAGGATTTTTGCTCGCTGACCCGCTCCGCACTCTCCGAGAGCTTGCGATGCTCAAGCGCATTGCGGACACCGATGGCTATCTGCTGTGCGACTTGCCGGAAGAAGTCCAAATCCGCCCAGGTAAAGGCGGCCTCGGTTCGGCTGCCCAACGCCAGCACGCCAATGCTCCCTTCTTTGCCGCTGACTGCCAGCGGCAGGATCATGCTGGAGCGCAAGCCTTCATTTTCGGCCAACCGCAATCCATTAGAAGTGGAGAACGGCAGGTAGCCGGGTCCTGTGCCGACCAGCAGAGGTTCGCCGGTGATAAACGCCCGCCCCGGGTTGGAGTCGCTGACGGAAAGCAGTCTGCCGAGCTGTAAAAAACCACGCCCTTCCGGAAAATCGAGAGCATGAAGCCGAAGCGTGTCGGGCTTTTGCGGGTCGGGGAGCATCAAACTCGCGGAGTCGTGCTGAATCACGCGCCGCAAGCTCGTCGAGATCGCCAAAAACAAATCATCCAACTCGAGATTCGAAACGACGCTGTTGTTGACTTCCAGGACCAGACGCAGGCGATCGCTTTCGCGCGCCAACTGGCGCTGGAGTGCCAGGCTTTCTTCATAGTGCAGCGCATTGTCTAGCGCGACAGCCACCTGCGCCGCGACCAGTTTGGCAAACTCCAGTTCTTCTTCGCTGTAGCCGCCTTCGATGGAGCGTCCGAAGGCGATAGCTCCCATCCGGTGTTGCGCGGTGGTCAGCGGCAGGCTGCAAAACGACGCCACTCCGTGCTCGGCGACCAGGCCGAGGACCAGCGGGTAGCGGCGCAACTCGTCGATCGATTTGAAGTTGCGGGCCTCCTGGGTCATCCAAACCTCGCCCGAGGGAGACCCGTCGACAGGGAATTCCACGCCCTCGGTGTCAACCGGTGAGCGTCGGGAGTGGAGTACGTGCACGCGCATTACGCCACGTTCATCGTCGTGCAACGCCACCATCAGGTAATGAAAGCCGAGCAACTGGTGAAGGCATTCGGCGAGCTTGTCAAAAAGCTCGCTCAGATCCCGATGAGACGCGATGACGCTGGAGACCTTCACGAGCGCGAGATACTTCTCGGCGGTGGTATCGCTTCCAGTGGTCATATCAGGCGGCGAAGTGGCTGCGGGTGACAGGTTTTGGATGAGGAAACAGGAGGCTCGGTCGTTTTCTTAGCTAGTAAGGCGCCGCTCAGGCACCTGCCTACCACCTTTTGCCACATCCTGTGCTGTTTTCATGATAATAAGGCAGAAAGTTCCCGTATCATCCTCATTTATGTGAAGTTTCGTTAAGCCGTGCTGCGCCCGACCTGCGGGCTTGACCGCCGAGTTAGACTGCCAAGGACGAAATTGCCCCAAGGTGAGAAGAATGTTAGATCTGAACCTGAAGAATCCAGCTCCCGGTGGCCCGGGTATTCCACCACGGTGGACAGCCGGAGCCAAGGAAGCGGTAGGCACCGCCTATTCGGTGTCGAATCGGCTCTGGTACACCATAGCCAACGGCATTACCACCGAGATTTACTACCCAACCATCGATATGCCGCAGGTTCGTGACCTGCAATACATGGTAAGCGACGGCGAAACCTTCTTCCACGACGAGCGCCGCAACACCACCAGCAAAGTTGAGGCAATCGACCCCGCAGCGCTCGGGTTCAGGGTCATCAACACCGACCCCGAAGGCCGTTATTCGATCGAGAAGCAGATCATCGGCGACCCGCACTTGAACTGTTTGCTAGTCCACACCAAATTCAATGTGGCCCCACAGTGGCAGGGACGACTGCACCTGTATGTGCTTTGTGCGCCTCACCTCAAGATCGGCGGCTACCACAATAACGCCGAGATCGCCGAAGCCAGAGGGCGGCGGTATCTCGTGGCCTATCGGGACAATTTTTATCTGGCGATCAGCAACACCAATGGTTTCCGAAAGCTCTCCGTCGGCTATGTCGGCAGCAGCGACGGCTGGACCGATCTGGCGCACAACTTGAAGATGGATTGGGAGTACGACTCCGCCACCGACGGCAACGTGGCCCTGACCGGAGAAATCGATCTGTCGCACGGTAACGAGTTCACACTTGGCCTTGCGTTTGCCCGCAGCCGTCATGCCGTCGGCGCGACTTTGGTGCAGTCGCTATGCATCCCCTTCGACAATAATCTGAAGAATTTTCTGGATCAGTGGCACCGTACGCGCAAACGCCTCGCCGTAATCGATATGAATCGCGGCAAATTCGATGACGGGGTCACGTCGCTGTTTGCGCGCAGTATCAACCTACTGTTGGCGCATGAAGACAAGCAGTACGCCGGAGCAATGATCGCCGGTTTGAGCATTCCCTGGGGTGAGGACAAGGGGGACGACGAGCTCGGCGGATATCACCTGGTGTGGACGCGCGACATGACGCAGTCCGCCGGCGCGCTGCTGGCCGCAGGCGACACCACCACGCCGCTGCGCGCCATGATCTACCTGGCCATTACGCAGCGCGAGGACGGCGGCTTCTACCAGAATTTCTGGATCGACGGTGAGCCGTATTGGACTGGCGTGCAACTGGATGAAGTCGCCTTCCCCATCATTGGCTGTTTCCGGCTATGGAAGGCCAACGCGCTGGGCAACTTCGATCCGCACACCACGATCAGCCGCGCTTGCGCCTATCTCATTCGCGAAGGGCCGGCAACACCCGAGGAGCGCTGGGAAGAAAACGGAGGGTACTCGCCTTCCACGCTGGCAGCCAATATCGCTGGCCTGATCTGCGCTGCGGAGATGATCGAAGCCCGCGGCGACCAACACACAGCCGATTTTGTCCGCACCTACGCTGACTTCCTCGAGTCGCACGTTGACCAATGGACGGTCACGAATCAGGGCAGCCTGGTGCCGGGGATCAAGCGGCACTACATTCGCATCACGCCCGCCGTCAGCGCGCCAGGTTCGACCGGTGACGAGAGCCCGGATACCGGCGTCATTACCTTAGCGAATCAGAAACCTGGCGATCCGTATCAATTCCCCGCAAATCAGATTGTTGATGCCGGCTTTCTGGAATTCGTCAGGTTCGGGATTCGCAAGCCCGGCGACCCGCTCATCGAAGACTCGCTTAAGGTCGTCGATGCCGTGCTGAAGGTAGAAACTCCGTACGGGCCGTGCTGGAAACGCTATAACCACGACGGCTATGGTCAACGCGCTGACGGAACCTCGTTTCACAATTGGGGCGTTGGGCACGCCTGGCCACTGTTGATGCTGGAGCGCGCCACCTACGAACTGGCCTGCGGCCGCGACATCGGCGTTTTCCTGAAAGCTGCTGAGGGCTTCTCAACCGGCGTCGGCCTGCTCCCAGAGCAGATCTGGGATGCGCCCGATATTCCGCAAGAGCACATGTTCTTCGGTAAGGCCACAGGAGCTGCTATTCCTCTGATGTGGGCGCATGCCGAGTACGTAAAAATTATCCGTTCCATGGTAGACAATAAAATTTTTGATCGCATCGACTGTGTTTCCGAGCGCTATTGCAACGATAAACCTCGCCCGTTAATCGAAGTATGGAAGGTGAACCGTAAGGTCAGGAAAGTCCCGGCGGGATGTCTGCTGCGTATTCAAGCAGAGTCGCCATTCGTGTTGCACTGGTGCGACGACAATTGGGGGACAGTCCGCGATACCAGCTCCACGCCCACCGCGCTGGGCTTTGAATATGTCGATGTGCAGGTCGATCAGCAGCAGAGGGCGCCCTTGCGGTTTACATTTCACTGGACGCAGCAAAATCGTTGGGAGGGAGTCGACTACACCGTTGAAGTGGAGCACGCGGCGCAGACGGCCCCAACCCCGGCTCGGACGAAAACTGCGTCCGTATGAGCATTAGAAAGGCGGGAAGGTGAGCACCCAGGTAGACAATTCGATCCAAGGTAAAGAGCAGGTCACGGCCGAGCGGCTCAAGGCGAATACGGGCGTCGAGCCGCAGCGCGGCGCGAAAAAGGAATTCGCAGGACGGCAAGAACTTGAACATCTTTGCATTAACACCATCCGTACGCTCGCGATGGATGCGGTACAGAAGGCGAACTCCGGCCATCCGGGAACTCCGATGGCGCTGGCGCCGCTGGCGTTCGTGCTGTGGGACCGCTATCTTAAATTCAATCCGCGCAATCCGCACTGGGCGGGACGTGACCGCTTCATCCTCTCGAACGGCCACGCGTCGATGCTGCTGTACGCTATGCTGCATCTCACCGGCTTCGATCTTTCACTCGACGACATCAGGCAGTTCCGCCAGTGGGGCGCGCGGACTCCGGGTCATCCTGAATATGGTTTGACCGCCGGAGTGGAGACAACGACCGGTCCGCTCGGGCAGGGCTGCGGGAACTCCGTCGGCTTCGCCATCGCGCAGCGCTGGCTGGCCTCGCAGTTCAACCAGCCCGGTCACGATCTCTTCGACTACCGAACGTACGTCTTCTGCGGCGATGGCGACCTGATGGAAGGCGTTAGCAACGAAGCGGCATCGGTTGCGGGACACCTCGGCCTCAACAACCTCATCTGGTTCTACGACAGCAATCACATCACGATCGAGGGCAGCACCTCGCTGGCCTTCAGCGACGACGTGGCCACGCGCTTCCGCGGCTGGCACTGGAACGTGTTGAACATCAGCGACCCCAATGACCTCGAACTGGTTGACGTCGCAATCCGCGCGGCGCAGCGCGAAGTGGCGCGTCCCACGCTGGTGATCGTCGACACGCATATCGGATGGGGCTCGCCTAACCGCCAGGACACCAAGGAAGCCCACGGCGAGGCGCTGGGCGAAGAAGAAGTGCGGCTAACGAAGATGGCCTATGGCTGGCCGCCCGATGCGCAATTTCTCGTCCCCGAAACAGTGAAGGACTATATGGGGAAAGCCGTCGAGCGCGGCGCGGGATGGGAGCGCGAGTGGAACGAGCGTTACCAGGCTTGGGCGCGCAAGTTTCCAGACTTAGCGAAGCAGTGGCAGCAGATGTTTGATCGCGATCTGCCCGACGGCTGGGACAAAGATATTCCCAGCTTCCCCGCGGACGCGAAAGGACTCGCCACGCGCGAGTCGAATTCCAAGGTGCTCAACGCGGTCGCGAAGAATGTTCCCTGGCTGATCGGCGGGGCCGCCGATCTCTATCCCTCAACCAAAACGCTTATCAAGGATGGGGGAGACTTTGAGCGCGACAGCTATGACGGGCGCAACTTTCACTTCGGGATTCGCGAGCACGCCATGGGCTCCATCGCCAACGGCATGTCGCTTTCCGATGTCCGCCCTTACACCGCGACCTTCCTCATCTTTTCCGACTACATGCGTCCGCCCATTCGTCTGGCGGCGCTGATGGACATTCCGGTCATCTTCCTTTACACGCACGATTCCATCGGGCTGGGCGAAGACGGGCCGACGCATCAGCCCATTGAGCAAGTCATGTCGCTGCGCGCCATTCCCCGGCTGATGACCTTCCGTCCGGCGGATGCGAACGAAGTTGCCGAGATGTGGCGAGTCATCATGCCCCTGAAGAAGCAACCGGTCGTGGTAGCGCTTACGCGTCAAGGCGTGCCGACCTTCGACCGCAGCAAGTATGCTTCGGCGGCCGGGCTCGCCAAGGGCGCCTACATCATGGCTGACTCCGGCGGTACGCCGGAAGTGATTCTCATGGGCACCGGCTCAGAGGTGCAGCTCTGCGTCGGCGCCTACGAGAAGCTGGCCGCCGAGGGCGTGAAGGCGCGTGCGATTTCGATGCCATGCTGGGAACTCTTCGAGCAGCAATCGCCTGAGTACAAGAAGCATATACTGCCTCCGGAAGTGAAGGCGCGCGTCGCAGTGGAGGCGGGCACGACGCTGGGCTGGAAGGAGTACGTCGGCTCGGACGGAATCGTGGTCGGCCGCGCCGATTTCGGAGCATCGGCTCCCATCAAAGACCTGCTGAAACACTTCGGCTTCACCGTCGATAACGTTGTCGCCAAAGCGCACGAGGTGATGAAGAGCGCCAGATAGTGGGCAGTTGCCTGCTCTGTATCTATTTCACTGCAGAGATGCAGCGGGAGGCGCATGTTCTGCGCTTGCACGATTCGTCAGTAATTCTAGTGGAACATATACCGGGAAAGGCGGAACAGCTCGGCGCCGACGTAGACTCCAGGAGTTCACCATTCCTAGAACGGAACGAAATTGTGACGTCGCTGGACCTCTAACCCCCTTCGGCATAATAATTTGCGCCCTAACTCTTTCCCTGAGAACATTTTAGCGGGCAGGATGCGGCGTTTTTGATTGTTTTCAATACGTTGAAGGGTAACCAAAGCAAGGGGGGAGTCCCTGGTTACGTTACCTGCCTCTGCGGAAGGCAACCGGCAGAAAGGCGCTGGATCGATGGACGAGTTTCCGGGCTGCTCAGCCTTCCCACACAAAGGCATCAAAGGCGCTTTTCTCTTCAAATCCCATTTGCTTGTAGAGAGAGACGGCGCGCTCATTCATCTCGGTGACGGTCAGGGAGAGCAGACTGAAATGACGGCCGCGCAGGGAATTAGCGCAGGAGGCAATGAGATTTTCACCGATGCGCTGCCCGCGGTACTCCGGCAACAGACAGACTTGCGTGACGTGTCCCACGTCGTCTTTCACGCGCGAGCATAGGATCAATCCCACCAGCGAATTGGTCGGCCGATGGATCGCCGAAAACGACGACTGCGCATCGAAGACGCCGCAGCCGGGAAATCGCACAATGTTGTTGAGGAAGCGGACCGAGCCGGCGTGCGTGCGATATTGATCGTTGATCTCGGAATCGATATGCCCGCGATACGCGGCCGTGATAACGCCGGCCGCGGGCTGATAGTCCTGTTCGATCCATCGGCGCACCATGATGTCTTCCGGCGTGGCCATCGCCATGATGTGCGGGGCATCGCGGCCACTCACCACCAGGGACAGGAAGAGCCGCCGATAGCGCTGAAAACCGGCAGCGATGAATCCGGCGGCAAGATGTCCCGCTTGCAAGGTGAGCAGCTGCGCTTCCACACGGTGAATGCCGGGCGATTGCTGCAACGTCTCAATGACGTGGCAGGACATCTGCGACTCGATCAGGCGGGCGTCCGAACGGCGCGGTGAAACGAACAGGTCGCCCATCACGCCCTTGCTGCCCTCATAGACGAAGAACGCATAGCCGACGATGTTGCCGCGCTCCACCGCGGCGTAACCGGGCAGGATCTTTGCGTCGATGTAGCGCAGGATCATCTCCGCCGAACTGCGGTAGTCCCAGCTCAACAGGCTGCCCCAGGAGTCGATCTCCTGATTGAGCAGAGGACGGAGGTCGGCCGAAGAGAAGTGTCTCAGGTCGAGAATCTCGACGCCCGTGAGCTGGTGCGACCGGCGGAAAACGGTAGCGGCCATAGACGCGCCTTCCAAGGCGATGAGTCAGTCTAGTGCGGCAAGGCGAACGGAAGCAAACGGGAACCGCGGCGGGAACATTCGTTGGTAACTGCGCGGCGGCACCTGCACCGCCGCGTCTCGATTTGGCACCGATGCTTAACGCGGGCCAGTACCCCGGAAGCCTTGTTCGTAACCTTTTACGAACGCTTCGCGATACATCTGCTTGAACTCGTCCTTGGTGCCGAGCGAAGTGGTCCAGCCGTGCAGACCGTTCTTATAAAGGTCGTGGTCCTCGGGCTTGAACTTGTCGCCCTTCATCTGATCGTGGCGGCCGGCAGCTAACCCGTCCTGATAACCGAACTGCCTGGCTTGCTGATCGCCGGGCGGAAGGTTGGCAGCAGCCGGCGGTACGACGGCGGCATCACGCGCGCGGTTCGCCACGTTGTCGTATCCCGCGTCATAACCCTGCTGATATGCGCGTCGATCGTCGTCCCTGACCCACTGCGAAGTGGCCAGATCGTTACGCACAGCGTTGCCGCGGGCATCCGCCTGTCCCTGTGCGTATCCCGAGCTGTAAGCCTGGGTGTTGGCCTGACGACTCTGCTCGTCCTGATAATTTTGCGGCGCAGCCAACGCGGGAGCTGCACAACCGACAACCAAGGCAGCTGAAAGAACTATCGGCGTTAACAACTTCATATGTAGGCTCCTAGAATGGCCTTGCTGGCCATGCTTGCTCCTCAGCAATTACTGAGGGCGACACTACATAGATGCCGACTTCAACTCGCGTGGTTGGGCTCTAAGGCTTGAGGGCAGCGCTGGTGACGAGGTAGAAATCGAGATGCTGCCAGGGGAAACCGCCGAAGCGCACGACTCTGCGTCCCGGAAGCAGAAACTCCAGCTCGCGCTGGGCGCCTGCGGGGGCCACAACGATGTGATCGCCGGGAGGGATTTCCTTGTTCACGTAACTCGCCAGGCGATGATTGCGGTAGAAAGCGAGGCCATATTCGACGCTCACCGGTACATCGTAGGCGGCGATCTCCGGAATGCGGCCTACAGCGGTCTGCGCCAAGGCGGCTTGGACCGGGCGCTCGGAATATAGGTAGTCGACAATCGGCGCAGTGCCGCGCAAAGTGAGTGCGAGCGCGATGACCAGCGGGATCAGCGTTGCAAAACGCACGATGCGATAGCCCTGACTCTGCAAGGCCACCCAGATCAGGAGAATGGTCATAATCGCGAGCGCTACGGCGACGATGATGACAATTGTGGGCAGTGAAAGCTTCAGCAGCTTGAAGGGCCCGATGAGCGCAGCTGCGAGCATCGCCGCGCACAGCAGCCCGTGCAGCAGGGTTATCCAGAGTGCCGGCTTAGCGCCTTCTTTTTCGCGTCGGAGGATGAAGTCGGCCAGCAGAATTGTCGCCGCTGGTATTGCCGGAAGAATATAGCCCGGCAGCTTCGACCGCGAGATCGAGAAGAACAGGATCGGCAGCAGCAGCCACAATACCAGGTACAGCCGTAGGTCCTCTTCGCCGGCCGGTTGCTCGGACGAGAATCGCCAATCGCGGATTGCGTCCACCATCGCGGCGACCGCGAAGATGCTCCACGGCAACAGTCCGACGAGAACCACCGGCACGAAGAACCAGAACGGCTCGGGATGGTGATAGAGATTGCTCGCAAAGCGCTCGAGATTATGTTGCAGGAAGAAGACGCGGAAGAACTCCGGATTGGCGCGCTGCACCGCAATGAACCAGGGCGCGGCGACGACCAGATAGAGCGCGATTCCAATCGGCCAGAGCGTCTTCACTGCGAGCTTGCCGTCACGTCGCAGCGCTAGGAACGCAAAGATGATCAGCGCGGCGAGAAAAACCGCAACCGGACCTTTGGCCAGAGTCGCGAGCGCGAGGAACAAGTAGAAGCCGAGCAACCAGCTTCGCTTCTGGCTCGTGTACCAGCCGTACCAGGACAACATTGCGGCCGTAAACGGAGCCGTCAGCGGCATGTCGGTGGAAGCCCCGCGTCCGAAGCCGATGACGATGATCGCCGACGCCGTGATCAGGGCGGCGTCGAGCTGCATACCTCGCCGGAATCGCCGCGCCCATACGTAGATGAAGACGGTCAGCAGACAGGAAATAAAAGCCGATGGCAGCCGCGCCGCAGTGTCGCTGATTCCGGCGGCCTTGTACGCCAGGATCGCGCACCAGTAGTACAGCGGCGGTTTCTCCAGCCACGGATGGCCATAGAGAAACGGCGTGACCCAGTCGTGCTTCGCCAGCATCTCGCGCGCGACCTGCGCGTAACGCGGCTCATCGGCGCCGACCAATCCAACCAGCTGAAGTCCCAGCAGAAAGAGAAATCCGCAACAGACGATGAGAGCGAGCGTGTCAATGCCGCGACGCGTGCGATCAGAAGGGCTGGGAGGTGTAGGTCGCAAGATTATTGCACGTGCTCATCGTAGCCGTGGGCGCGAAGCTGTTTCATCAGTGCCTCCAGAGCCGCCGGCAAGGGCCCATCCAAGGCGCAGCCGCTGGCGCACTCGTGACCTCCGCCGCCGAAGGCCTCCGCTACAGCCGCGACGTTCACGCGCCCTTTACTGCGCAGGCTGATGCGGTAGCGGCCGTCGGACTGCTCGCGGAAGAACAGCGCTACCTCGATGCCCTGAATGGCGAGCGCGTAGTTCACCAGGCCTTCGCAATCTTCGTCGCTGGCGTGGCAGGCTGCCATTGCCGCGCGATCGGCATGCATCCAGGCCAGCGAGCCGTCGGTATGCAAGGAGCTCAACGCCGCGCCCAACAGCCGCATCTTGGAGACATGCGTCGAGAAATAAACGCTATGCGCAATGCGAACGGGATCGGCGCCGCAGCGCACCAGTTCCTGTGCCAGGGCAAACGTCTGCTCGGTGGTGCCGTGGAAGCAGAACGAGCCGGTGTCGGTCAGCACCGCTGTATACAGGCAGGTGGCGACCTCGGGCGAGATCTTTACGCCCGCCTCGCGCGCCAGGCGGAAGATCATCTCCGCGGTCGCGCAGGCGTTCGGGTCGATCCAGTTGACGTTCGCGAACGGCCGTGCTGTCGCATGGTGATCGATGTTGATGAGGTAGTGCTGCTCCAGGCCGGTCAGGCGAGTGCGTGCCACGCTGTCGCATTCGAGGATGATGGCGGTGTCGGCTTCGGGCGCCTCGTCGGTAGACCGGAGCACCGACTCGGCGAAGGGAAGTGGACCATAGACGGTGGGAACGCCATCGCTAAGTACCACGGACGCCTGCTTGCCCATGCTGCGCAAGATCTGGGCGCACGCGAGCGCCGAACCCACGGCGTCGCCGTCAGGCCGCGCGTGCGAGGTGAGAATGAATGACCGCCTTTTCTCGATCTGATTAAGTACTTCGTCCAGCATGGCCGTGTGAGTATTAGTAACTAGCGACTAGTAACTAGCTAAAACATTATCGTCGAACTTAACGAGAAGCACCGTGAAGGCTGTTTCCAGCTAATTGCTGGCGGCTAGTTACTAGTTACTTCTTTTCCTTTTCTCAATCCTGTGCAACAGCTCGTTGATTCGCCCACCGTACTGCTCGGATTGGTCCAATACAAAGAAAATATCCGGCGCCTGGCGAACGCCCAGTCTCCGGGTCAGCTCGTGCCGGATGTAGCCGCGCGCCGCGTTTAATCCTTCGAGACTTTCCTCCGCCTCTTCATCGCTGCCTGAGGCGACGATGAACACGCGAGCGGTCTTGCCGTCGGGCGCCAGATGCACCTCGCTCACGCTGACCAGACCGATGCGCGGATCGCCTAGTTCTCCCTCGACGAGAGCCGCGAGCTCTTCTCGCAGCGTCTCCCGCAGGCGATCACGATGATGTTTTTGTCCCCGGTTTTCCATTCTTCAGTCTTCGCCACGGAGCACACGGAACGCACGGAGGTTACTTTTTAAATTTACTTTCTCCGTGATCTCTGGGTCCTCCATGATGAAACCCGCCGTCCCTAAATCGTAAGGGGAACGTTAGAGCATACCCCCATCTGTCAACCTTGTGGTGATAACCATCACGGTTCGCCGGTCAAATTACCGCCGAATTCCGCTTCCGAGAGGAAGTCCACAAATGAATCCGTGACTTCGCCACCGCTGTTGTTGGCCACGCGCGTGGCATGTCGCTCCACATTGCGCATCAGGCCTTCCAGATAGTCGCGCGAATCCGAGATGCTGACTACGCCCAGCGTCGCGCGCTGCCAGGCGTCCGAAGCGTCAATTTCCGCCACGGCAACGTTAAAGTGATTACGCAGGCCGTCCTTGACGCTGCGCACCACCTGGCGCTTGTCTTTCAGCGAGTGCGCCCCCTCGATGCGAATCTCCAGCGTGAGATACGCGATCATCTTCGTTCCTGTTGCACAACGTCCCGGACACCGGCTCCTCGGGCAGCGAGGATTCAGTTCCGGGACGATGGTAATCCTGAATCGTAAGAGTGGAGCACCGCTTCAGCGGTGCATTGATGAGTCCGCCTAAGCGCCGGCTTCAGGCGCCGCGGGTAAGTACCTCAGGCGCTAAAGCACAATTCCTTTTAACCTGTCACCTGCACGCCTGAAGCGTGCTCCACCCCATCAAAATCTCAGCAGCTTTAGTGACAACATGACAGCCGGCAACTGCTTTACACGAACGCTTCGGCCGCGACGCGCTCGGTCACGAACACCTCGATCACATCGCCGACTTTGATGTCGCCGTAGTTCACGATCGAGATGCCGCACTCCATGCCATTGCGCACTTCGCTGACGTCTTCCTTGAAGCGCCGCAGCGAGCCGACCTTGCCCTTGAAGACGACCACGTTGTCGCGCAGCAGCCGCACTTCGGAGTCGCGCTTGACGATGCCATCGCTGACGTAACAGCCGGCGATCATGCCGACCTTCGGAACTCGGAAGGTATCGCGAACGTCGGCGCGGCCGAGGTACGTCTCCTTCACGATCGGCTCCAGCAAGCCGGTCATCGCTTTCTTGATCTCGTCCTGTACCTCGTAAATGATCGAGTGCAGGCGGATGTCAACCTTCTCCTGCTCGGCCAACTCCTGCGCCTTGCGTTCCGGCCGGACGTTGAAGCCGATGATGATGGCATTCGATGCCGATGCCAGCAACACATCGCTTTCCGTGATGGCGCCGACTGAGGCGCGCATCACGTTGATCTTGACGCGCTCGTTCGACAACTTGATCAGGACATCGCCCAGCACTTCCACCGAGCCTTGCACATCGCCCTTGAGGATGATGTACAGCTCTTTTTGTCCGGCGGTCTTGAGCTGTTCGGCCAGGCCTTCGAGCGAGACGCGCGAACTCTTGGCCAGTGCTGCTTCGCGCGCCTTGCCCTCGCGATATTCGGAAATTCCGCGTGCCTTCTCGCGATCGGCCACGGCGACCAATTGATCGCCCGCTTGCGGCAGACCTTCGAGGCCGAGAATCTCCACCGGAGTGGCCGGGCCGGCTGCCTCGAGCGTTACGCCGCGATCGTTGAACATGGCACGTACTTTGCCGAATACGTTGCCGACCACAAAGTTGTCGCTGTTGTGCAAGGTGCCGTTCTGTACCAGCACAGTCGCCACCGGACCGCGTCCGCGATCGAGCTTGGCTTCGAGCACCGTGCCGCTGGCCAGGCGATCAGGAACGGCCTTCAGGTCCTGCAGATCGGCGACCAGGCAAATCATTTCCATCAGCAGATTGAGGTTGGTCTTCTGCTTCGCCGAGACATCGACGAACACGGTTGAGCCGCCCCAGTCTTCCGGCATCAGGCCGCGATCGGCGAGTTGCTTCTTCACGCGATCGGGCAGCGCGTCGGGCTTATCGATTTTGTTGACCGCGACGATGATCGGCACGTTGGCGGCCTTGGCGTGGTCGATCGCTTCCAGCGTCTGCGGCATGACGCCGTCATCGGCGGCGACAACCAGAACGACGATGTCCGTCACCTTCGATCCCCGAGCACGCATGCGGGTAAAGGCTTCGTGACCCGGCGTGTCGAGGAAGACGATCTCGCGTCCAAAGGCGGGCGAGTTGGGATCGGTAATCGCAACCTTGTATGCGCCGATGTGCTGCGTGATGCCACCCGCCTCGCCCTCGGCGACGTTGGTCGAACGGATCGCATCGAGCAAGCTGGTTTTGCCGTGATCGACGTGGCCCATGATGGTGACCACCGGAGGCCGCGTGACCGCCAGCGCTCCGCCTTCTTCGCCGGCGCCCTCGGTCGGCGCCTCGTCCTTGGCCAACTGCTCTTCGAAGGTGATGACCGAGGTCTCAGCGCCGAAGTGGCGGGCCATATCGGAGGCGAGGTCGGAGTCGAGCGTCTGGTTGACGGTGGCGAAGACGCCGCGCGCCAGCAGACGAGCGATGAGGTCTTTCGCGCGAATGCCCAGCTTCTCCGCCAGGTCTTTCACGCTGATGCCTTCCGGAATGGTGATGCTGCGCGTGATGGGCAGCGGCTCGCTCGAAAGCGACAGCCGCGGCGGCGGAACGAAGCCCTTCATCGGGCCTTCCTTCACGCCACGTGGAACATAACGCTGACCCGGACGCGCCGGACGTCCCATCGGGCGTCCGGTGGGCGGTGGCGGAGCACCGACGCCGGGACCACCTGCGAATCCGGGACGAGCTCCTGGAGGCCCAGAGCGCGTGGGATGTGGACCACGACGCTCGCCGGGACGCATGGGAGGACGAGCTGCTCCGGTGGGCGCCATCCCCGGGACGAGGCCGTTGGAAAATTGGCTTGCCGCGCTCCGGCATGACCTGACGCGGCGACGTGGTAGCTGCCGGACGCGCCGGCGCCGTGTAAACGGGACGCGGTCCAGTCTGCGGCACGATCAGACGCCGCACAGGCGGAGCAGGCTGCGCGGGTCGAACTGGAGCAGGCGGCAACATGGCCGCACTTTCTACAGTAGCTGCCGGTGCGCTGGGACGCGCCGCCGGCGGAACAACATGCGCTGGCGGAGGCGCGGGAGCTTCGATCTGC
>CAVVDN010000015.1:0-301850 GCA_963747045.1 uncultured Acidobacteriaceae bacterium
GCGGTTCCCGACAATCTTCGCTATCATCCCGGCCACACCTGGGCGTTGAGCGAGAGCCCGAACCTGGTGCGCATCGGCATGGACGACTTCGCTTCGAAGCTGGCCGGCAAGATCGAAAGCGTCACGCTGCCGCAGCGCGGACAGTGGATCCGCCAGGGACAGAAGGTTTGGAGCTTCGTGCGCAACGGCAAGAAGGTCGACATGGTATCGCCGATCGAAGGCAGCGTGACCGACATCAACGAAGCCGTGGTCAACGATCCGTCGCTGGCACCAAGGATCCCTACGGCGAAGGCTGGATGGTGACCGTACAGTCGCCCGACGCCAAGACCAACTTCCGCAACCTGCTGGGCGGCGCGCTGGCCCGCTGGTGGACGGAAGAGTCCTCGATGCGGCTGCAGCGGATGATGCCGGCGCGCTGGGAGCGCTGGCGCAGGATGGCGGAGTGGCCATCAACGACTCGCCGGCCCGATGCCCGAAGAGCAGTGGACCAAGATCACCCACGAGTTCTTTCTCGCATAGTCCCAGCCCCGGAGCGGCCTCCTGCTCCGGGCCACCTTCAAGTGGAACGCTCAACCGGCCGCGAGAATCGGAAACCAACCGAGACTCGCGGCCGGGTTTATTTGCGCCGCAAAGAGCAAGAGGCGGCGGTTTGTGGTCGCCGCCCCAGCCGGGTGCGCGTTCTCGGCCAGTAGAAGTGCGCTCGCGCTCCCTAACTTGTACTGTCACCGCCTAAGAGTCTCTTCGACATAAACTGCGGCCGATGGCTAATGTCGGGCCCTTCGTTCGTCCGTTCTTCTGCGACCTCCGTTCGTCCGCCGCCAGGATCAATGCCAGAAATGGTCCCAGCGTCTTGGGTGAAGGCTCTCCTCCACCTTCATTGGTGACGCGAAGGTTTAATGCTCCTTCGTGTGCGTCGGCAGGCGCCTCCAAAAGCCTGGCCCCTCGTGCTCCGTGAGTCGTGGAACCCGAATACGACTTTTCCTGCTCAACGTAAACAAAAGGGTCAGAAACGGGCCGAGCGTCAGGTTGCGCGGATGTACTTGTACATATCCTCACCCCCTTGGTGGAGACCCGCCGTCACCGCAATCCGGAGGCGGGTGATCGGCCCGCCGCCGGCTCCCTCACGGAGCCGTGAACTTTGGCCCCTACGCATGTGCTGAGAATGCCTCGACCTTGATCGCTACTCAATGTTTGCGGAATGATTTAGGCGTGAGATCGTCATGAGTTCGACATAAGTGGGGGATGAGTTCGAGATGAGTGCGAGATGATCGCGCAAGACGCTCGCATATAAGGGGCTTACAGCGCCGGATGAGTGCACGATTTGCAACTGCCTCGTTGTATAATCGCGCCGAAACCAAGGTTGCCGGATAGGATGTTTCGGTGAGCGACACCCAAAATCTGCTGCGCTTCGGGGTCTTCGAGCTCAACGTCACGACGGAGGAGCTACGCAAGTCGGGCACTTTGGTCCGTCTGGCGCCGCAACCGCTGAAGCTCCTGGCGCTGCTGGCGCGCCGCTCTGGACAGGTGGTCACCCGGGAAGACATTCAGCAGGCACTCTGGGGCGGCGAAACCTATGTTGATTTTGAACAGGGCATGAACCACTGCATCAGCAGATAAGAAATGCTCTGAGCGATAGTGCCGACACGCCGCTGTACGTCGAAACCGTTCCTCGCCGAGGCTATCGCTTTCTTGCTCCCGTCGTCACCAAGACCATTCCCGCGCCGCCGCCGCGCGTGGTCGAGTCACAATCGGGCATTCAAGGGAATCTGGCCGCACAGCGGCCCGGGGCGATTGGTCCCGTCCAGCCAGTGGTCACCGACCCGACGGCAGTTCTGCGGCTAAGGCGCCGGTCGCCCTACAACCCGTCCCGGAAGGTGCCATCGCCGCGGTGGACGACAAGCCGACGGCCAGCAATAGCCGTTGGAAGCTGTTTGTCATCCTGGCAGTGCTGGTGATTCTAGCCTTGGCGGTTGTACTGTTCTGGCGGTCGCACCGGGCTGCTCACCTCAAGCGCAAAGCCAAATTTGTCACGGCCGCCCTTGAGACCCTACCTTCGCCGTTCCCGCCCGGCTCTGCTCTCTCTAATTAATGGAAGCCTCTGATTGAGCGTGGCTTTGAAAGGGATGGTCTTCTGGCAGTCCGCAAATTCACTTCTTGAGCGCGGCTTCAGCCGGTGAGGGACTCTGCCCTAAGCTGCATGCGGCGCGGCTTTGTTGCGCTTGGAGGAAGGCCGCTTCGGCGGCTTAGTTGCCACTTGGCCTGCCGGTCGCTCCTGCAGCAGCAGTTCGGTCGCCTGGACGCGCGCATCCCGCCGGAACCACTGCTGCACCACTTCATTCTTGAGCAGGTTGGCGATCGCCAACAGACTCATACCATGATGATGGGCCATCCAGGATCGCACCAGCGCGAAGCGCTGCCGCCGCGAGGGGCGGACGTCGGGCGTGAAGTCGGCCGCTTCGTAGTAGCCGTAAGCGCCGAACCAGCCCTTCTTCGTCATCCAGCGCAGGTTGCGCACCGCCTCCGCGGGATCGATGGCCAGCGCCAGCATGCGTCGCGTAGGGCGCGACCACCAGCCGCTCCTCATCCTGCTGAATGGCAAGCTGCGGCACGCCGAACGCGCGATAGCCGTAAGCTCCATTCTCCTCTACCTTGGCGTATGCACACTCCGAGATGCCCCACGGAATGCGCTTGTCGTCGCGCATACATTTGCTGCGCGAATACCGCGGCGTCCTGGCTTTTCTCCAGCATGGTTTCCGGATAGGTGCGCAGCCAGAGCGCGCGGCATGAGGTACTCGAACATGGTTCCGGTCCAGGAGACCAGCGCCGGCCGCGCCATCTACCACAACGTGGGAACGTCCCATGCGAAACCAGCTTTCCTGCGGGATGTCGTCTTTCGCGACCGCGACAAAGGCGGCGATGCGCGCTTCCGAGGCCAGCAGGTCGTAGCAGGCGGCGTGCACCTTGCCGGCTTCGCCATCGTAGCCGATGGAGAGCAGCTTGCGGCGCTGGTCGAGCAGGAAAGCGAAATCCATCTCGCGCACCAGCCGCTCGCAGGCTGCGGCGATGCTGCGCAATTGTTCCAGCAGACGCATGCGCATTCAGGCGGGCCTCCGGAAGCCGGGCGAACAATGCTTTCCTGAGCTGCGCGTTCTCCATGCCCAGCGTGATGCTGATTTCGAGCTTGATCCGCAGCTGCTCGATGCATTCCGGCAAGCGGCTAAGCGGAAACTTCCTCGCAGCTCAGCAGTGGCGCGAGGGTAGCGTCCTCGCGGAGCGGCGCAAATTCGGCAAGCAGCCACGGCAAGTAACCGGAGATTGCGACGTTGATCTGTTGGATCAATCCCGCGGCGCGTTCCGCAAACCATTCGCGCTCGGCGCCCGTATCCTTCTTCTTCGTTTGGAACCGCCGACAACTGTGCTGGCTAGAGCAGCCGGTCGAGCCAATCCACGTCCTGGGGAGTTTCCAGCGAACGAACGAACCGCTTCGAGAGCGCGCCCGCCTCGGCCAGCACGCACAAGTGGTCGGCATAGCCGTCCAGCAGCGCCGGACTGAGCAGCGGCCGTTGCAGCAGCTCTTCGCAGCCGCCCTTCAGCGTGATGAGCGAAGCCGCGAGATTTCCGCTATCGACGCTGGAGACAAAACGCGGACGCATGGCCTCCAGCGTGCGCGTGTCATACCAGTTGTAGAGGTGGCCGCGATGTTTCGGCAGGCGTGCGACGGTCTCGAGCGTGCGCGCGGTCTGCTCTACGAACTCCGGCACGGTGAGATATCCGAACTCCACCGCGACCTGGCGCGCATTCAACAGGAATCCGAGATTGGTGGGCGAGATTTGCGCCGCAATTCGCGCCGGCTCTTCCTGCACCGTGTCGGGCACAGCCAGTTGTGTTCCGCGTTGCTGAACGTAGCGTAGTAGCGCCAGATGTAAAGCGCTGCGCGCCGCAGGAAGCGCTGATCCTGAACGGTGACGTTTTTGTGCACCGGGCGCGGCGGACGATTCAGCCACAAGCTCACCGGCTTGCCGAGGGCCCAGAGCTGAGGATCGGCAGCGCGTCGTAAAGTCGCGTGGCGACGGGCGACGAAAACGAATACCCCAACCATGAGCGCGACCGCCGGCGTCCAGTTCAGCAGCACATCGACGAATGTACGCTTGCCGCTTTCCAGCTCAGCTTCTGCTGCCGTCTCCCACTCCAGCAGGCGCTCGCGCGAAACCATGCGCCGATAGAACGTGCGAAGGACCGCGTCGGCGGAGATGCAGCGTCTGGTGCGCCAGAAATGTCAGTGTCAAAAGCACGCTGACCATGGCGCGCACCAATCCGGCAGCAGCATCGCGGATCGGCGCCAGCCTTCCTGCCGCCATGCGTTCGCACCACAGAAAACGCAAACTGAAACCATGGCGGAACGAAGAGAATAGCGATCGTGACGAACGTCCAGAACAGTGGGCTGCCCGGCAGCACGGTCCATCCCAGCACAAACAGCAGAAAGATTCCCGGTTCCACCAGGCTGCGGCGAAGATTGTCCAGAATCTTCCAGCGCGACAGGAACGAAATTGGATTGGGTACGCGCCGGCCGGTCTCATCGGGTACGCGGCCGAAGAGCCAGCTGACGATCTGCCAGTCGCCTCGCACCCAGCGATGCTTGCGGCGGTTGTAGGCGCTGTAGTGCGAGGGATAGTCGTCGATGACTTCGACATCGCTCACCAGGCCGGCGCGCGCGTAGGCGCCTTCGATCAGGTCGTGGCTGAGCAGCGCATTGCGCGGGAAGCGATGCTCCAGCACGCGCGTTAGCGTTTCGACCTCGTAAATCCCTTTGCCGGTAAAGATGCCCTCGCCCTTCAGGTCCTGATAGACATCCGAGGTGGCGCGCGTGTAGATATCGAATCCGGTCTGACCCGAGTAGATGCTGGCCAGCCGCGACTGCGAGGCGCTCTGGACGCTGATGCCGACGCGCGGCTGCAGAATGCCGTAGCCGGCGACGACGATGTTTTCGTGCGGATCGACGATCGCCTGGTTCAGCGGATGCGCCATCGCTCCCACCAGCCGGTGCGCGGTGCCGCGCGGCAGTTCGGTGTCGCTGTCGAGCGTGATGACGAATCGCACATGCCGCAGCAACGACAGGTCCGCCGACCTTGACCGGGAAGCTGTCGTACTTGCCGTTGATCAGGCGGTTGAAGTCGAGCAGCTTGCCCCGCTTGCGCTCCCAGCCCATCCACACGCCCTCACGCGGATTGAAGATGCGGTGGCGATGGAAAAACGAGAATGTGCCGCGCTGCTGCGCCGCGTATTTTTCATTGAGCTCGCGAACCAGCTGCGCACATAACTCGACCAGCGGATCTTCTTCGTTGGGCGTTTCGGTGGAATCGGGCAAATCCGTCAGCAGCGAATAATGAAGATTGTGGTAGTTGTTGCCGAGATAGCGGATTTCCAGGTCTTCGACCAGCCGCCGCACCTGCTTTTCGCTCAGCAGCAAGGTTGGCACCACGACCATGGTGACGCAGTCGGCGGGAATCTCCTCGTTCGAAGTCCAGCTTCGGCAGAGCGCGCGGCGGCAAGTAGCGCGG
The DNA here is from genome assembly GCA_963747045.1 of uncultured Acidobacteriaceae bacterium. GTDB lineage: Bacteria > Acidobacteriota > Terriglobia > Terriglobales > Acidobacteriaceae > Bog-257. The sequence continues at coordinate 5,559 of CAVVDN010000015.1, forward strand.
TGGTGAGATAGTTCATCACCTCAACCGCGCTTTGGCTGGCGGGCAGTATTAATACAAGAATCGCGACAATGCGCCCGAGGAAGCTATTAAAGCTGTTGAACACCGGCGACATGATCGCGATGACGATTAACAGTGTCAGCAGCTCGATGCCGCCGAGATAGAACTCGTCGGGATGGCGGCGAAGAAAATCCTGCACACTTTCGCCGAACGGTAGCCGAACCCCGGCCCGCGCGCGCAGCGCTCGAGCGCCTTCGGCAATCAGGTAGTAGCCGATGTGCGACTTCCGCCACGCCAGACGCGGATCGTGCGCCGGATGCTGCTGCGCTTCCCGCGCCATCTCCAGCGCAAGCTTGGCAATCTCCAGCTCCGAGCAGTCCGAGTGCTCGGCAAAATGCGCCACCGTGTGACGATACATTTCGCGGGTCTGGAAATCGGAGCGCGCGTACGCTCTTGCCGGATCGCTCGCGAGGACGCGATCGAAGACAATCAGCGGCTCCAGCAGCTCCCGCCAAGGCGCCTCGGAAAGCTCGCGCATGCTGCCCATCAGAATGCTGATGTGCTGCGGTCGCGACGGTTCTTCCAGCGCCTGGCTGGCGCGCTCGGCATATTCCTCCAGCACCACGAGCTTCAACGCCGGAGGGAGCAGCGACAGCTCATTCATGTTGAGGGGAGCGACGGTCTGGAACGCCACGACGTACGCAGCGAAAGCCTGGTCCGAATAACGATAGTCGACCGTGCGCAGATAGTCCTCTGCGATGGCCAGCACCCGCGGCACAACATCCTTTTCCGGGACGCGCACGTGCGGCACTCGCCGCAGCGAGCCGGTTGACTGCTGAACTTCCGCTTCCGTCGCCCGCACCAGGCGCACGTTGTCGTGCATCCATTGCAGATCTTCGGGCAGCTGCGCGTTCTCGCCGACGGGAATTTCCAGCCCGTCCAGTAACGGGTCGAGGCTGCGCTTTAAGCTCGCGAGCCGCCGTGCGAAGTGATCCGATTGACGGGTGCCGGGCAACCACACGAGAGCGTGCGCCCAACGCTGTGCGGCATCAGCAAGCGATGGGTCGAGACGAGGCACGACGGGCAATGGCTCGACCCGATCGGCCATCTCCACCAGCACGTCTCTATGATTCGTCACCATGAATGTTCGGGTAGAGCTGGCCTTCAGGCCAGCGTCCACGCATATCTACATAGTTCAAGGATTCACCGGTGGAGCACGCCTAAAGGCGTGTGCCACACGCTTTCACAACTACCGATAACTCGCCGCCTGCAATTCGAACATCTCGGCGTATTGTCCGCCCAGCGCCATCAACTGCTGATGGCTACCATCCTCGGCGATCTGCCCCTCAGCCAGTACGACGATGCGGTCGGCCATGCGCACCGTCGAAAACCGGTGCGAGATGAACAGCGCCATCTTGCCGGCGGTCAATTCGGCGAAGCGCTCGAACACTTCGTACTCGCTGCGCGCATCCAGCGCTGCCGTCGGCTCGTCCAGAATGAGCAACTGCGCATCGCGCAAATAGGCGCGGGCTAAAGCCAGTTTCTGCCATTCGCCCCCGGAAAGATCCACTCCACTCTCGAAGCGCCGCCCCAGCATCTGATCGAACTTCCGGGGCAGCTTGGCAATCACCTCGTCAGCCAGGCTCTTGTGAGCGGCGGCGGCGATGTCCTCCAGGTTCTCAATATCTTCGATGCGTCCAACCGCAACATTCTCGCGGGCGGTCATCTCATAACGCATAAAATCCTGGAAAATAACTCCGATTTCCTGGTACAGGTCCTCCAGGCTGTATTCGCGCAGGTCGATGCCGTCGAGCAGGACCTGGCCCTCGGTCGGATCGTACAGCCGGGTAATCAGCTTCACGATGGTCGTTTTGCCCTGGCCGTTCTCTCCAATCAGCGCCACCCGCTCTCCGACATGCAACGTGAAATCCAAGTTCTTCAGGATCAGCCGCTCGCTCCCCGGATACGCGAATGAGACGTTGCGAAATTCGAAACCGCGCTGGATGGGCCGCGGCGCGGGCAACGCATTCGGCTTGGAGCGGATCGTCGGCTGCATCTGGAAAAACGCCAGCAGGTCGGTCAGGAAGAGTGCCTGGTCGGCAACTCCGGAGAGCGTCGAGAAGATGAGCTGGATATTGGTGCTGGCTTGCAGAATCGCGCCTGCCAGGAAATACAGGGTGCCGATGCTCAGCGCGCCGGTCACGGTCTTCCAGATGACGTAGACGTACGCGCCATAGTAGCCAAGCGAGCCCACAATCGAGAGCAGGCTGCCGGCAATCAGCTTGCGCTTCGAGAGCGCAACATTCTCTTCATAGACTTCGTCGGAGAGCCGCGTGAAGCGCTGCGTCAGAAAGCCGCTCAGGCCGAACAGCTTGAGCTCCTTGGCCGCTTCTTTGCTTCCGCCCAGCACGCGCAGGTAATCGAGCTGGCGGCGCACCGGCGTCTGCCGGAAATTCTTGGCATAGCCAAGGAAGGCAAAGTGGCTTTCGCCCAGGAAGGCCGGCAGCACGCCTGCCACCAGCAACAGCAGCAACCACGGCGAGAAATAAATGATCGACACCGACAACGTGATGGTTGTGATGACCTGCTGCACCAGCCGTCCGAGCATCTGGATCATCGCCAGCCGGTCGGTGGCCTGCACCCGCGCGCGCTCCAGGCGGTCATAGAAAACGGGGTCTTCATAGGCGATCACGTCGAGCTCGGCCGCGTGCTTCATCACTTGAATGCTCACGTGGCGCGTGTACTTGTCGGCCAGCAGCGAATCCAGGTAATCGATGGTGCGGGCGAAAAGATTCCCCAGCACCGCGATGATGAACTCGGCCAGGACGAGCCACCACAACCGTTGTGGGATGGGCTGGTGCTTGGAGAGAACCTGGACGATGGTGTCGATGATCAGCTTGCTGACATAAAGAAGAGCCACCGGCTGCAGCGCCGCGAACAAACGAAAGACAAAACCCAGCACCACGGCCGTCGGTCCCGAATCCCAGACGATCTTCAGCACCGGCGGCAGGTTCCGCAGGGCGGAGAGCCGCTCCTGCCACGCCGGGGTCCCCGGGGCGCGCGCGTTTCGCGCGTCGGGGTCGGACGTCGAGGTCATGGTTTTAGGCTGCTGGGTCATGAATACCGGGGCTTTGTTGAAATCGCCGCTCTAAATTTGACGATGAGGATTGCGTTCCGGAACCGCGGCCAACTGTTGGAAAGATGCGGCAAACAGAGCAGCAGTTTCATCAGCCCATTTCTATTCTTGCACTTCGCGACCATACGTCCAATGCAATCATCACTTTTCCTTGTGACGACATCACATCGTTCAGCCTCGCCCCTGCGTTAACATCACTGACTGAGTACTGCGAGTGAGCTAGAATTTCACCGCTCGGAGGGCCGGCTATGCGTATCACCTTCGGCTATATTTTCGTTGTGCTTTCCTTTGTTGCCCTGCCGTACGGGGTTTTTGGCCAGAACAATCCGATTCCCGCATCGGCGACCTGCAACTTTGATGAGCAGAAGCAGATTGTCATTGAGTACCAACCGGTGACGCTCAACGCCAAGAAGCCGCTCTCGAGCCAAGTCCCGTTCGGCAAGGTCTGGGCGCCCGGCGGCAAGCCCATGACGCTGTTCGCCAACACGACGGTGCAGGTTGGCTCGCGCATCCTGCCGGTGGGCGCGTATACCCTCTTCGTGGTGCCGGGTTCCAAGCAATGGACGTTAATCGTCTCGAAGAGCACCGACATGAGCGGCGCTCACAATGACCAGGATGACCTGGTGCGCGTGCCGATGGGGTCGGGCGAGTTGCCCCAGCCCGAGACGAACCTGAGCGTCGGGCTCGAGCATGCCGGCGCCGGGCAGTGTAACCTTCGCCTCGATCTCGACAAGTACGGGCACTTCGTGACGTTTCAGGAGAAGTAGCGCCAGCCACGTCACCTCACCGTGGGACGTCGGTCACTGACAAATGTTCGCTGTGGCCGTGTAATGCTCGCGGGTATCTCGGGAGAGGGACCCCGGCCCGTTTCGCATTTCACAGCACCGCACCCTGCGTTGCGAGAACCCGCCCTATATTCTTCTCCCCGACGTCCTTCCGTGCCCACTCTAGGTCCGAGTTTGGGAGCTTCGTCAGGAGGAGACCGCGATGCACATCAAGGCACACTTCCACGACCAGCACCTCGGGCTGCATTGGAACCCGGCAAACGTCGCCATCACGATGTTGCTGACGCTTCTGTTTCTCGTGCTGCTGCTTCTCTTCATGACGATCACGGCTACACCGGCCGACGGTCAGAACACCACGCCTTCGACAGCGCGCCAAGCGGCCGTGATGCCGCAATACGCTGGGCGATTGGCACATGGAGTTCGGCCTGCATCTCCCTACAACGCATCGCGGGTCGCTCGCGCAACCGATCCGCAGGCGTCGTGGAAGAACCCGGCGGATGCGCGTGCCCACAATCGTCGTGTCCACTCGATGGCAACGACCTCTACGACAACGGCCCCATCAACGGCACCACTGACGCCTGGGCAATCAACTCCGGATTTGTCGTCAGCGACACGTTCACCGTTCCCGGCAGCGGAGGCCCAATTACTGGCCTGAGTTTCGGCGCATGGGCCTTCCCAGGCGATGTCCTCCGGACGGTCGAGATCTCCATCAGCTCGCAAGCACTCGGTGGCGGCACGATCTACAGCGACCAGGTCGTCAACTTCACTCAGAGCGGCTGCAGCGGCAATCAGTACGGCTTCAACATCTGCACCGAAACCAGCGGGAATCTCAGCGGTCCAAATCTCGCCGCCGGAACCTATTGGGTGAATCTGCAAAACGCCGTGGTCAACAGCGGCGATCCAATTTACTGGGATGAGAATTCGGGCATCGGTTGCAATGGGCAGGGCTGCCCATCCGAAGCCTCGGAAAACTCGGTTGGCACGATTCCGTCGGAAGCGTTCACGGTTCTTGGGGTCACCACCACCACCTATCCAACGTGCGTGAACCAGGTGCAACAGGACAACTTTGAGGTCATCCACAATTTCACGGGCGATGAACAAACTCCGGTGCCAGGTTTAGCATTTGACCGGCACGACCGGGTTTACGGGGCAACGGCTGCGGGCGGCTCAGATGGTCTGGGCCTGGCGTACCGGCTGGCGCAGTATGGGCAGAACTGGATTCTCAATCCCCTGTACAGCTTCCTGGGTGGAACCAGTGGGCAGAATCCGCTGCCGGGAATCGTCGGTCCGGACGGCGCAGTCTATGGCACGGCCGACGGCGACACCGACTGCGGGCAAGGGCAGAGTTGCGGCGAGATCTACCGCCTTAACCCGGGCCCCACGGCTTGCCTAACAGCGATGTGCAGTTGGACGGAAACCGTGATTTATAGCTTCCGCGGGTTTCCCGACGGATACGGTCCGAATGGCAACCTCGTCTTCGACCAGGCCGGGAATCTCTATGGCACGACGGCACTGGGTGGCCTCTATGGATACGGAACTGTCTATGAACTGACGCGTCTCGGCGGCCAGTGGACCGAGAAAATCATTTATAACTTCACGGGCCAAGGTGATGGCGGATATCCCAAGTCACTGATGCTAGGGCACGACCAATATCTTTATGGAAACAGCTCGTCAAGCGTCTTTCGACTAGTTCCTTCAGGGATGAATTGGAACTTCCAGATACTGGCTTCCAACTTTGCATGCTCGGGAATGGTTCAAGACAGCGTTGGGAACCTCTACTGTTTCATCACGGCCACTTGTGGTCCGACCGACCAATATGGGGTCATCTTGGAACTGACTTACAACAGCTGGGGTGTCATGTGGCTGGAAGATTCTTCAAGGTATGCCGACCCTTGTGAGTGCGAGTACCATCATTGCTACAGCTTGTTCCGCTCCCTGGCTGTGGACTCTGCCGATCGACTATGGGCTGCGCAAGGATTAGCACTCTGCGGCCCTGACAATTGTTTTGACGGAACTGTACCCGGCGGCGATATTCACAGAGTGCCATTTCTCCAATATTTGGACGTGCCGATTGGCCTCGACGGGGATGTCTTTCGCGATCTGGAGGCAGGCCCTGACGGAAACTTATACGGCACAACAACTTCTTGCCAGGGCGCTCCGCCCACGGTATGGCAATTGAGCCCGTAGTGCGCGTGCCTAGTCCGCGAACACCGGCACTTCTTCTTCCTTGGCGACCTTCTTGCGCCAAGGCAGATGGGCGAGCACCCAGTCTTTCAGGTAGTCCATGTAGAGATACACGACGGGGGTCGTGTATAGCGTCAGAGCCTGACTTACGATCAATCCGCCGACGATGGCTACGCCCAGCGGCCGGCGAATCTCCGAGCCCACGCCGTGGCCCAGAGCCAGCGGCAGCGCGCCCAGCATCGCGGCCATCGTGGTCATCATGATGGGACGGAAGCGGATGAGCGCCGCTTCGTAAATCGACTCCTCGGCGCTCTTGCCGGTGCGCTCTACCTCCAGCGCAAAGTCGATCATCATGATCGCGTTCTTCTTCACGATGCCGATGAGCAGAATGATGCCGATCAGGCCGATGACATCGAGCTGCATGCGGAACAGCATCAGCGCCAGCAATGCTCCCGTGCCGGCCGAGGGCAGCGTGGAGAGAATCGTGATGGGATGGATGTAGCTCTCATACAAGATCCCCAGCACAATGTAGACCGCAATCAGCGCAGTCAGGATCAAGATCGGCTCCGACGAGAGCGAGTCTTGAAACGCCGCAGCCGTTCCCTGGAAGCTGCCGTGAATCGACGACGGCATGCGCATGGCCAACTCGGTTTGCTCAATGGCGCGCGTCGCCGTACCCAAATCACCACCCGGGGCGAGATTAAACGAGAGGGTCACCGCGGGAAATTGCCCCTGGTGATTGACCGAGAGCGGGGTGTTGGCGGACGCGAAATGCGCGAATGACGACAGCGGGACCTGCGCGCCCGAGCCGGTAATCACATACACGCTTTTCAGCGCATCGGGCGTCTTCTGGTACCTGGGGTCGACCTCCATCACCACGTGGTATTGGTTCAGCGTCTCGTAGATGGTCGAGATCTGCTCCTGGCCGAAGGCGTCATACAGCACGGCGTCGATCTGCTTCGGCGTGACCCCCAAACGCGCGGCCGTCTGCCGGTCGATGACGACATTGGCTTCCAGTCCGCTGACCTGCTGATCGCTGTTCACATCCTTCAGCTGAGGGATCTTACGCAACTGGGCCAGCAACTTCGGCGCCCACTCGTATAGCTCATCCAGGTTCTCCCCCGACAGCGTGTATTGATACTGCGCGTTCGACTGGCGACCGCCAATCTGCAAATCCTGCACCGATTGAAGGTATAACGTGGCCCCGGGAATGTGCGAAATCTTCGGGCGCAGTCGCGCGATCACCTGATCGGCAGAAATCTTGCGCTCCTTCAGGGGCTTGAGAATGACGAACATGCGTCCCTGGTTCAGCGCCGTGTTGCCGCCGACAAAAGCAAGCACGTTTTCTACCGCAGGATCGTTCTTCACGATCTGAATGAACTGGTTCGTCTTCTCGCGCATGGAATAAAAGGAAACGTCCTGGTCGCCCATGATGGTGCCTTGCAGACGGCCGGTGTCCTGCTGCGGGAAGAAGCCCTTGGGCACCTTGATGTACAGGAAGACGTTCACGAAGACCATCGCGATAGTGACCACCAGCATGAAACGCTTGTGCCGCAGCACCCAGCCCAGGGTCACGCGATAGGTGCGGTTTAGCCAGATAAAGCCGCGCTCGCTCATGCGGTACAGCGTGCCGTGCCCGCCGGGATCGTGCGCCTTGAGGAAGCGCGCACAGAGCATCGGCGTGGTGGTCAGCGAAACCACCATCGACACGGCGATGGCCGCGCTCAAGGTCACGGCAAATTCGTGGAACAGTCGCCCGACCAGGCCGCTCATCAGCAGAATCGGGATGAACACCGCCATCAGCGAGGTGCTCATCGAGACCACGGTGAAGCCGATCTCGCGCGCGCCCAGCAGCGCGGCCTGATACGGACGCATGCCGCCTTCCACGTGGCGCATGACGTTTTCCAGCACCACAATGGCGTCGTCCACCACGAAGCCGGTCGAGATGGTGAGCGCCATCAGCGACAGGTTGTTCAGCGAATAGCCGAACAGGTACATGATTCCGAAGGTGCCGACGATGGCCAGCGGCACGGCCACGCTGGGAATCAAGGTCGCCCGTACTTCCCTCAGAAAAACGAAAACCACCAGCACCACGAGAATGACCGAAATGATCAGCGTGCGCTGCACGTCGCTAATCGAGGCCCGGACGGTGGTGGTGCGATCGAGGCCAACCACAAGATTGATACTCGGCGGCAGCGAAGCCTTCAGGAACGGCAGAGCGGCGATCACGCGATCGGCGGTAGCGATGACGTTCGCGCCCGGTTGGCGGAACACCACGATGAGGACGCTGGGCTTCCCGTTGAAGCTGCCGGCGTTGTAGATGTTGGAATAGGAATCCTCCACATCGGCGACATCGCTCAGCCGGACCGGCGCGCCATTGCGATAAGCCACCACCAGATTCTTGTAATCCTTGGCTTTGGTGAGCTGATCGTTGGCACGGATCATCCATGTCTTGCTGCCGTCATCGAGCGAGCCTTTCGCTTGATTGGCATTCTGCGCGGCCACCGCGGAACGCAGTGACTCCAGGCCGAGTCCCATATTGTTCAGCTGCTGCGGATTGGCCTCGATGCGCACCGCCGGCTGCGACGAGCCCCACACGAACACCTGCCCCACGCCGTCTACCTGGGAGAGCTTCTGGCCCATGATTGAGTCGGCAGCGTCGTACATCTGGTCCTGGGTCATGGCGTCGGAGGTCATGTCCAGGATGATGACGGGGGCGTCGGCGGGATTGATCTTGCGATAGGTCGGATTGCTGGGCAGATCGGGCGGCAGATAATTACGGGCCGCATTGATGGCGGCTTGCACGTCGCGCGCCGCCGCATCGATGTTGCGGTTCAAGTCGAACTGCATGGTGATGCCCGTCGAGCCAAGCTGGCTCGATGAGGTCATCTGGTTGATGCCGGCGATGCGGCCGAACTGCCGCTCCAGCGGCGTCGCCACGGCCGACGCCATGGTCTCGGGACTCGCTCCGGGAAGCGACGCGCCCACAGAGATGACCGGGAACTCGATCTGCGGCAGCGGCGCAACTGGAAGCTGCGTGTAGGCCAGCACGCCCGCCAGAAGCAGAGCGATGGTCAGCAGCGTGGTCGCTACCGGACGCGCAATCGCTGGAGCAGAAACATTCATAATCAGTTGTCAGTGGCCAGGGGTCAGTTGTCAGTGGCGGTTTTTCCGACCCCCGATCCCTCGCGTAGCCCCTTCATAAGGCAGTTGCCAGTTGTCACTTGTCAGTGGCGATTTATTCTGGCCCCTAATCCCTGCCCTCTAACCCCTTCTTCAATCCCCAATTGCCTCCGCCGGCTTGTGCCCGCGCAAATGACGCAGCGCTTCGGCCAGGCGGTCAAACCACAGGTACACCACCGGCGTGGTGTACAGCGTGAGCAACTGGCTGAAGATCAGGCCGCCGATGATGGTGATGCCCAATGGACGCCGCAGCTCGGAACCCGTGCCCGAGCCCAATGCCAGCGGTACGGCCCCGAACAACGCGGCGAAGGTCGTCATCATGATCGGACGGAAGCGCAGCAGGCACGCCTCATAGATGGCGTCGACCGGCTTCTTGCCCTCATTTCGCTCGGCGTCCAGCGCAAAGTCGATCATCATGATGGCGTTCTTCTTCACGATGCCGATCAGTAGAATGATGCCGATCAAGGCCATCACACCCAAGTCCTGGTGAAACAGCGTAAGCGCCAGAATCGCGCCCACGCCGGCCGACGGCAGCGTCGACAAAATCGTAATCGGATGGATGTAGCTCTCGTACAGCACACCCAGCACGATGTAGACGGTGACGATGGCGGCCAGGATCAGCCATCCCTCGTTGGCCAGCGAAGCCTGGAAGGCGCGCGCCGTGCCCTGAAACGCCAGCTGAATGCTGGGCGGCAGGCCCAGATCGTTCGCGGTTTGCTGGATGGCTTTCACCGCGTCGCCCAGAGAAGCATCTTTGCCCAGGTTGAACGAAATCGTCACGGCCGGGAACTGTCCCTGGTGATTGATTGTCAGCGGGCCGGTCGTCGTCTCCCAATGCGCGATCGCGCTCAGCGGCACCTGCGATGCAGTGGCGGCCAGAGCATTCGTGCTCGAGGTCAGGTTCTGCGGCTGGCCAACGATGGCCGTGTTTCCGCTGGATGCAGGGCTCTGCCCGCCGCCCGCCGGCACGTAAATGTCCTTGAGCGAATCCGGATCAGCAGAGAACGAAGAGCCCACCTGCAGCACCACGTGATACTGGTTGAGCTGCGTGAACATGATTGAGATCAGTCGCTGACCGAAGGCGTCATACAGTGTGTTGTCGATGGCGCTGGCCGTCACGCCCAAACGCGAAGCCGTATCGCGATCGATGACCAGTGTGGCCTGCGCCGCCTGGTTCTGCTGATCGGTGGCGACGTCGCGCAGCTCGGGCACGTTCTTCAACTTGTCGACCATCTTCGCCGTCCACTGGCGCAGTTCTTTGGCGTCCGCGTCCTCCAGCGTGAACTGATATTGCGTGCGGCTGACGCGGTCTTCCACCGTCAGGTCCTGCACCGGCTGCATGTACAGCGTGATGCCTTCGACGCCCGCAACCTCCTGCTGCAGACGCTTCATGATGGCGGTCACGTCGTCGCTGCGGTCGTCCTTGGGCTTAAGGTTGATCTGGATGCGTCCGCTGTTAGGCGTGGTGTTGGTACCATCCACTCCGATGAACGACGAAAGGCTCTCCACGTCCTTGTCCTTCAGAATCGCGGCTGCCAGTGCCTGCTGCCGCTTCGACATGGCGGTGAAAGAAATACTCTCGGGCGCGTCGGAAATGCCCATAATCACGCCGGTGTCCTGCACCGGGAAGAAGCCTTTGGGAACGGTGATGTAAAGAACGATGGTCGCGATCAGCGTGCCGATGGTCACCAGCAGCGTCGCCGTCTGGTGCTTGAGGACGAACTTCACCGTCCGCCCGTAGAACGCAATCGTGTTATCGAAGGCGCGCTCCGACCATTCGTACAGGCGCCCATGCTTCTCGTGGCTTTTTTGCCGCAGCAGCATCGAGCACATCATTGGCGTCAAGGTCAGCGAGATGATGGCCGAGATCAGAATCGTCGTAGCCAGCGTTACCGCGAATTCTCGGAACAGGCGGCCGACAATGTCGCCCATGAACAACAGCGGGATGAGCACGGCGATCAGCGACACCGTCAGTGACACGATGGTGAAGCCGATCTGGCCCGCGCCCCGCAACGCAGCCTCCAGGGGCGTGTGGCCCTCCTCGATGAAACGATCGATGTTCTCGATCATCACGATCGCGTCGTCCACCACGAAGCCGGTGGAAATGGTGAGCGCCATCAACGAGAGGTTGTCGAGCGAGTAGCCCAGCAGATACATCACCGCGAAGGTGCCGACGATCGAGAGCGGCACCGTGACGCTGGGAATGATCGTGGCCGACAGCGTGCGCAGGAAAAGGAAGATCACCATTACCACCAGCGCGATGGTCAGCATCATTTCGAACTGCACGTCCTTGACGCTGGCGCGGATGGTGTTGGTGCGGTCGGTGAGGATGGCGACCTTCACCGAAGCCGGCAGGTTCGACTGCAACTGCTTCAGACGCAGCTTGATGCTGTCGACAACTTTGATGATGTTGGCGCCGGGCTGCCGCTGAATGTTCAGAATGACCGCGGGCGTGGTGTTCATCCACGCCGCCTGGTTCAAGTTCTCCGGCCCGGTCACGACGGTCGCCACATCCGAAAGCCGAACGGGATTGCCGTTCTTATACGCGACGATGGTGTCCGCGTATTCCTGCGGACTCAGGATCTGATCGTTGGCGCCGATGGTGAACGATTGCCGATTGTCCTGCAGCTGACCTTTGGCCTGATCGATGTTGACCTGGCCGATGACGTTACGCAGTTGCTCGAGACTGAGTCCGTACGAAGCCAGCGTAGTCGGATTGGCATTGATGCGGATCGCCGGCTTCTGGCCGCCGCTGATGCTGACTAGCCCGACACCGGGCAGCTGCGAAATTTTCTGCGCGAAGGTCGTGTCCGCCAGATCTTCCACATCGGGCAGCGGCATGCTGTCGGATGTCATCGCCAGCGTCAGAATCGGCGCGTCAGCCGGATTGACCTTGCTGTAGACAGGCGGCGTCGGCAGGTCGTTCGGCAGGAAGGTTTGCGCCGCGTTAATGGCGGCCTGCACCTCCTGCTCGGCTACGTCGATGTTCTCTTCCAGGTTGAACTGCAGCGTGATGACCGAGGCGCCGAACGAACTGCTCGAGGTCATCTGGCTCAGGCCGGGAAGCTCGCCGAACTGCCGCTCCAGCGGAGCGGTGATGGACGAAGCGGTGACGTCAGGGCTGGCGCCGGGATAGAACGTCACCACCTGAATGGTCGGGTAATCCACCTGCGGCAGGGCTGAGATCGGCAACTGCCGATAGGCCACCACACCCACTAGGAGAAGCCCCACCATCAACAACGACGTCGCGATGGGCCGGAGAATAAACGGCCGCGAGATACTCATGTCTGCGATCCAATTGCGCCGCTTGTCGCATTGTTACGTTTGGCCGGAGCCTGCGGAGCCACCCGCATTCCGGCCGATAATTTTTCCTGGCCGTCGGTCACCACACGGTCGCCGGCCTGTAAGCCCTTGGCGATCACGACCGTGCTGCCTTGCGTCAACGTCACCTGAATGGGCCGCATCTGCACGGTGTTGTTGGCATCCACGAGATACGTGAAGGTGCCATCAGGTCCGCGCTGCAATGCGCTGGCAGGAGCGGTGATGGCATTGTCAATCTTCTTCAGCAGCAGATGTGCATTGACGAATTGGTTGGGCCAGAGCGAGTTGTCAACATTGTCGAAAATGGCTTTCAGCTGTACGGTGCCGGTCGTCTGGTCGATCTGATTGCTGATCGTTTCCAGCTTGCCGGTCGCGAGCTTCTGCTGGTCGTCGCGGCTGAACGCGTCCACCTCCAGCGCGCCCGCTTGCCGCATCTGCTGCTGCACCTGCGGCAACTGGTCTTCCGGCAGCGTGAACACGACCGCTATAGGATGCAGCTGCGTAATGGTCAGCATCGGCGTTCCGCCCGCCGCCGTGACGTAGTTTCCCGGGTCAACCTGCCGCAAGCCGACGCGGCCGTTAATCGGCGACTTGATGTAGCAGTACGTGAGATTGAGTTGTGCGTTGGCGATTGCCGCCTTGTCGGCCGCGATGGTGCCCTCGTAGGTGCCGAAGGACGCTTGCAGCGTGTCCAGGTCCTGCTTGGCAATTACGCCCTGCTCGTAAAGAACCTTGTTGCGTTCATACTGTGCTTTCGCGTTGGTGAGTTGCGCTTCGTCCTTCGTTAGATTCGCTTTGGCCTGGTCGAGCGCCACCTGGTAGGGCCGGGGATCGATGACAATCAGCAATTCTCCCTCTTTGACCTCCTGGCCCTCGCGGAAATTCACCTGCATGATCTGCCCGTCAATGCGGGTTTTTAATGAGACCGTGTAATAAGCCTGTACTGAACCCAACCCGTTGAGATAGACGTCGAACCCACCCTGCTTTACCGTAGCCACTCCAACTGGGATGGCCGGCGGCGGAGCGCTCGCCTTCGCGTTCTTCGCCGACTGTGAGCCGCATCCGGCCAGTACGGCGCAAATCACCAGCGCCAAGCCCAGCCCGAGGCCAACTCCCCGCAAAGTCTTCCGGCCTCCGGATCGAACGGATGCCCCTGTTTGCACAATTCCTCCTCGAACAACCCTATTCACCACGCTTCGGCTGCGCTCAGCGCAGGCTCTAGGACGGAAAACACGGAATCAACCTCAATCACAAAAATGCCGTGGCTGCGGTGCTTCCGTGGTGATTCCTCCTGCGTCCCTGAGTCAATTACCGCAATGCTTCTTAGACGTCATAACTACAGCATGGTGCTCCGCTTGCAGTACTATCTACATCAATACTATTAGACCGGACGGGAACTCGCACTGCCGTTAAGAAAAGGTGAAGGACGGTAAAGAAGTGTGAAGCCTGGGAGCCCAACTCGAAACAATTCTTCACCGCAGACCAACGCGGCGAAGAGCAAAATAAACCCCGTGAATCGCCTGCTCATTGTGGACGACGACCACGGCCTGGTCAACCTGCTGAAGCGCTTCCTCGAAGGCGAGGGCTTCCAGGTGGACGCCGCCTACGATCACGCCTCCGGCCTGAGCGCCGCGCTCTCCGCCGAGCACGAGCTGATCATCCTCGATGTGATGCTACCCGGCGGCACGGGGTTCGAGCTGTTGAAGCTGTTGCGCCAGCAATCGGCCGTGCCGGTGCTTCTGTTGACCGCGCGCGGCGAGGCTGTGGATCGCATCCTCGGCCTGGAGATCGGCGCTGACGACTATCTCGCCAAACCATTCGATCCGCGCGAGCTGGTAGCGCGTATTCGCGCGATCTTCCGGCGTACTCGCGAGGCGGCGGGCTCGGCCGGCCGCCCCGACCACGACGAGGTGCTCACGGTCGGCGACATCGTCATGTCGATGGCGTCGCGCACCGTCACCTGCTCGAATGCGCTGGTCGATCTCACTTCCGTCGAGTTCAACGTACTGGAGCTGCTGCTGCGCAACGCCGGCAGCGTGGTCACGCGCGAACAGATTGCCGAAGTCGCGCTCGGCCGCTCGCTGAATGCCTTCGACCGCAGCGTGGACGTTCATGTCAGCCGGCTGCGCAAGAAACTCGGCGGCTGCCCGAATTCGGCGGAGGAACTGATTCGGCCGATTCGCGGAGTCGGATACTTTCTGGCGGCAGAAGCTTCCCCGAATCCCGCCGCGCCCAAACCGGCCACACCGCCGGAGAAGAGCCGGGTATGAGCCGTCGCCTGTTCTGGAAGATCTTCCTGCCGTTCTGGGTGGCCCAGGCGCTGCTGCTCGGCGCCTTGTATTTGCGCGTGCATTACCGTATTTCCTCCGAGCATCCGTGGTGGATTCAGCCGGAGCGCAAAGAAATGCCGGTGCTGGCGGAGTTGGCCGCACTGCAATACGAACAGCATGGCTCGAGGGCCTTGCGAGGGTTGCTGGACAGCCTCTCGCTCCAGCGTCGCTCGCAATTCTGGCTGGTCGATCCCTCCGGACGGGAGCTCTCGGGTCAGCCAATTACTGATCGGGCTTTGCGCGACGGCACCGCCGCCGAAAAGAACGACGGCTTGTTTCATTCTTACGAAGTCAATGTGCTCGCCGCGCGGGCAACGACGCCGCAGGGCAGTTACCTGCTCATCGGGGAGTTCACGCCGCCGCCCATCTCTGAGCGCGTGCCGGGCGACATTCTCTGGACGTTGAAGCTCGGCACTCTGTTTTCCGCCATCATCTGCCTGATCATCGCGCACTATTTGACCAAGCCGATTGAGCGTCTGCGCGATGCAACTCACCAACTGGCGCGCGGCAATCTCGACATCCGCGCCGGGCAGAACCTCGGCAAGCGCCGCGATGAGATCGCCGATCTGGTCCGCGACTTCGACATCATGGCCGGCGAGCTGCGCAACCAGATCCAGAGCGAGCGCAACTTGCTGAGCGGCGTCTCCCACGAGTTGCGCTCGCCGATCGCGCGCATCCGTCTGGCGCTGGCCCTCGCGCGTCACGCCGACGAAGGCGAGCGGGCGGAGATGCTCGACCGCATCGAGCAGGACACCGTGCAGCTCGATTCCATGCTGGAGCAGATTTTGACCGTGGCGCGCCTGGAGAGTGGCCAGCGCAAGCCGAACTTCGAAGACGTGAATCTGAACGACCTGATGGACGACGTCCTGCACGATGCACGATTCGAAGCAGCGGCGACGGACGCCACCATCAGCTACGAATCGAATCGCCAGGTCACGCTGAAAGGTGATGCCGGCCTGCTGCACAGCGCGATCGAGAACATCGTCCGCAACGCAATTTTTTACTCCGGCAAGAATGGCAAGATCAAAGTCTCGCTGCTCAGCAGCGAAAGCGTCGCCATGATTCAGGTTCGCGACAACGGGCCAGGCGTGCCGGAAGAGGCGTTGCCGCTCCTGTTCAAGCCGTTCTACCGCGTCGACGACTCGCGCGGCACCACTACCGGCGGCATGGGACTGGGTCTGGCGATTGTGCGCAACGCCGTCGCCGCACACGGCGGGCGAGTGTCGGCGCGCAACGTCTCCCCCCATGGACTGGAAGTGGAAATTCTCTTTCCCTACGGGCCGATCGCGCCGCCTAACAGGCGGAGTAGTTCCGAGGTTAAGCTGGCCCAGGTGTAGGGAAAGTCACGCTTAGCACTTAGCATTTGGCACTTGGCAAAAGCGCAGTCCTGGAACCTTCCATTTGTCCGCGGCTTGTACAAGGGCTGTATTTACAGCACTCGCAGGTCCCGGTTAGCTAAAAGACAAAGGCGCGCCTCTTCGACGCGCCCTGATGACTAAGTGCTAACTGCTAACGGCTCATTTGTATGCCGCATTCGTGCGCGCCAGATAATCCCGGTGCTCTTTGAAGTCCACCATATTGCCAAACGACGGGGCGATCAGGGGGTTGGCCTTCAACGAATCACGCAGCGATGCGCTCACCTTGTCGAGCGAATCGGCGTTAGCTCCGAGCCAGAAGACCCAGAACGTGCCCGGCGACATGGTGTGCACCGCTTCGGTGTCGATCTCGTACTCGTGAATCACGCCGTCGGCCAGCAGTTTTTCCATGCGTGGCACGATCGCGGTCGTGGCCAGAACGTCGAGCGCGTTATTCGGCGCGTCGTCCTTCAGCTTGTAGGACGAGCCGTAGCTATAGGTGCCCTGCCACGATCCGGCGTGCCAGTTGTAATACCGGCTGACGTAGATGTTGTCCCAGTGTTTGGTGGCGGCTTGCTCCATCGGAGTGGTGGTCCCTCCGGACTTGTAGAACTGATCCAGAGTATTCATGAGGCCGGCCATCGACATCGATTGGAACCAGTCGTCATGCGTGGGCGCATCGGGTTGATGCACCAGATTGGTGTCGTCGCCATAGCTCACGATCGCGCCGCTGGCCATCGCGTCTTTCAGGATTTTCTCGTCGGTCGCCTCGCTTTTGGCCCACTCCGGCCACTGCGCCCGCGGCAGCTGCCACAGCGCGACGTACGTGTACATGCGCGGCTTCTCTTTCACTTCCTGCTGCGCACTGGCCGGCGTCGCCAGACCGGCGATCAGCCCCAATGCGAGTACCGCTGCAAAAGCTCTCCACTGCTTGTTGTTCTTCACTGAACTCGCTCTCCCTTTTTTGATTTAGTTTGAAGCCCGTAACTCGAATGCCTGCATGAATGCGTAGTCGTACTGAGGGCGGACCGAAAATGAGTGGGCCGGCCAGTATCGCGTGGGAGCACGATTGTTAAAGGAATGTGTCTGAACGTTACGCAATATCCATGGCGCTGTCCAGAGCACCTAAGCGGCACGAGTCGAGAGCACCTAAGCTGTCCGGAGGTGGTTACTCGTCGCCATTTTCCATCTTGCTGACACGCGTTCCGCGCGCGTGTTAGCTTTATCCCTTTCATCGGGAACGCCATGTTTACCAACGACCTTCTGAAGAACAAACGCATTCTCATCACCGGCGGCGGCACGGGCATTGGGCGCGCCCTGGCCGAACGTTTTCTCCAACTGGGCGCCGCGGTTTACATCTGCGGACGCCGGCTCGCTGTCGTGCAAAAGACGGCGCAGGAGCTTGCTGCGGCGACGAAGGGCCAGATCGAAGGCCTTGCCTGCGACGTGCGCTACTCCGACGACGTCGAGAAGCTGATTGAGACCATCTGGGCGAAGGGTCCGCTCGACATCCTGGTCAACAACGCGGGCGGCAATTTTCTGGCGCGGACGGAGGAATTGTCGGAGCACGCCTTCGATGCGGTCATCGGCATCGTGCTGAGAGGCACGATCAACATGACGATGGCCTGCGGTCGTCGCTGGATCAAGTCGCAGCATAAGGGTGTGGTGCTCAGCATCGCGACCACGTATGCCGACACGGGCTCAGCGTATGTGGTGCCCAGTGCCGTGGCGAAAGCGGGAGTGGTTTCTCTGATGCGCAGCCTCGCCGTCGAATGGGGCGACCGCGGCATTCGTACCGTCGCCATTGCGCCGGGAGCGATCCGCACCGAGGGCGCATTCTCGCGCCTGCTGCCTGTGCCGGAGCTGGAAAAAGCCGTGCTGGACCACAACCCCATGCATCGCTTCGGCACGCTCGAAGAAATCGCCAACCTCGGCGCATTTCTGGTCAGCGATCAGGCGGGATACATCAACGGCGACATGGTCTACATGGATGGCGGCGAGATGCTGGCCGGTGCGAGCAGCTTCAGCATGATCGGCCGTCGCATTCCCGATTCGGCGTGGCAGCTCATGAAGCCAAAACCAAAACGCAGCAGCTAGCAATTCGCAGCTAGCAACTAGCAATGCGCACGCTGCTAATTGGTAATTGCTGCTTCTATTGACACTTCTTTACCTATGCTGGATTGACTTGTCACCAGTTTGCAACCAGAATTGTGGCCAGATTCGACTGTTGCGGCCGGCCAGGAGTTGTGTATGCGAAAAGCTACCTGCGCTAGATACCTCGTCTCAGCCACTCTGGGAATTTGTGTTTTGCTGAACCCTGGCTGGGCTCAGGCGCAAGACGACCCTCAGGCGCAGGCGAGTACGGCTTCCGCCATAACTGGCACGATACCAGTACTGCTGTTGAAATCCATCGATTCCAGGAAAGCGAAAGAAGGCGACCCGGTCTTCTGCGAAATTGCGGGCCCCTTCCACGATCGGACAGGAAGACTGATTAAGAGCGGAACCAAAGTAATCGGCCACGTGACGGAGGCGCAAGCGCGCTCCAAGGGCGATGCGCAGTCTTCGCTTGCGATCGTGTTCGACAAGATTGAGCTGGGCAAAAATGAAGAGGTGCCCATCAAAGGCACACTACAGGCGTTAGGGCCTGCGCTCGACATAGGCGTACCGAACCCCGCTGAAGGGTACGCACAGGGCCCCGGCGCGCGGCGAGACGGCGGTGCCGCCACAACCGCGCCTCCACAACCGGGGGTACAGGGCCTGCCCATTGCTAACAGCAGCCCGACGGTATTGCTGACCTCGCAATCGAAAGGCGTTCTCAGCGTGAAGAACCTTGAGTTGGGCGACGACTCGGTGCTCACGTCGCCAGGCAAAGAAGTGAAGCTGCAGGACGGTCAGCAGATGATGATTCGCGCTCAATAGGCGCTCGGTTGAACCGCAACTCTTGATCAGAACCAGGTTTCCAGAAGATAGCTTCGAGGGGGAGCTTACTATGCCAATGTTCCGCGCCAAGCACCTTGCATCGGCAATTGCAGGAATTTGCCTGTTGCTACCGTTCAGTGTTGCCTATGCACAGGCGACCGGCCAGGCGCAGGCGAATGCGCCTTCCACCATAACCGGCACCATACCCGCACTGCTCTCCAAACCCATCGATTCCAAGAAGGCGAAAGATGGCGACCCGGTAATCTGCCAGACCGCAGGCACCTTCCACGACCAGACAGGGCGGATGATTTCGAGCGGGACCAAGGTCATCGGCCACGTCACCCAGGCGCAGGCTCGTTCCAAGGGCGATGCGCAGTCTTCGCTGGCGATCGTGTTCGACAAGATTGAGCTGGGCAAGAACGAAGAAGTTCCCATTAAGGGCACGATCCAGGCGCTGGGGCCTGCTCTGGACATCAGCGGGCCGGGCGGAGGTGGAGGTTCTTTCGGGACAGCCATGGCGAGCAAGGGTAGCGCCGGAGGAGGCACAACCGCACCTCCACAGCCGGGCGTGCAGGGCTTCCCCGCTGGCAGCGGCGGCCCAACCGTGCTGCTGAACTCTGAATCGAAGGGCGCTCTCGGCGTAAAGAACCTTCAGTTGGGAGATGACTCGGTGATAACGTCGCCCGGCAAAGAAGTGAAGCTGCCGGAGGGAACCCAGATGATGATCCGGGCTCAATAGTCGATCGGTGAATTAGAACTGGAATCAGCTTCAGAATAGCTTCGAGGTGCATTGTGCAGAGACCCACCCGTGCTCTAAATTTTGTGTCCGTCATCCTTGGAATTTGTCTTCTGCTAACAGCCGGGATGGCGTACGCGCAAACGGATAGTCAGGCGAGTGCGCCTTCCACCATAACCGGCACCATACCCGCACTACTCCTGAAACCGATCGATTCCAAGAAGGCGAAAGATGGCGACCCGGTAATCTGCAAGACTGCGGGCACTTTCCACGACCAGACAGGGCGGCTGATTTCCAGCGGAACCAAGGTCATCGGCCACGTTACCCAGGCGCAGGCTCGTTCCAAGGGCGATCCACAGTCTTCGCTTACGATCGTGTTCGACAAGATTGAACTGGGCAAGAACGAAGATGTGCCGATCAAGGGCGCCATTCAGGCGCTGGGGCCTGCTCTCGACATCGGCGGCCCGAGCGCCGGCGGCGGTAGTTACGGCACAACCGTCGGCGGCGGCAGCAATGGCAGAGGTGGTATGGCCGGCGGAGGGACAACCCCACCTCCCCAGGCGGGCGTGCAGGGTCTTCCCCTTGGCAACAACAAAACGACCGTGCTGCTGACCTCGGAATCGAAGGGAGCGCTCGGCGTGAAGAACCTGGAGTTAGGCGACGACTCCGTTATCACGTCGCCCGCCAAAGAAGTGAAGCTGCCCGAGGGAACGCAAATGATGATTCGCGCTCAGTAGGCGCTCAGGCGAGGGGAGTTGGTCATGCGGAGAGTTGCACTGTCGCACAGCACTTTGCCGTTGGCGGTTTCGGCAATTCTCATTTTCTTCGGCGCCACATTGACTTCGGCGCAGACCAGTGACGCTGCGGCGGGGAAGACGCCGGACCCGGCAAGTTCCGCCACCTCCGAGTCCGCCATTCGCGGCTTCTTCCCCGTGACTCTGACGAAGCCGCTCGACTCGAAGAAGCTGAAGAATGGCGACACTGTGGTGTGTGAGATTGCAGGCACTTTGCACCTGCACGGAATGTTGATCTCGAGCGGAAGCAAGGTAATCGGCCACGTGACCCAGGCACAGGCACGCTCTAAAGGCGACTCGCAGTCGTCGCTGGCGATGGTGTTTGACAAGCTCGAAATAGCCAAAGGCCAGGAAATTCCGCTGAATGGCACGCTGCAGGCAATCGCGCCGAGCCTGGGCAATTCTGGTCCGGTCAGCTTTGCACTTGGGACTTCCGGGAACAGCGGCGCTGGCGGGGCAGCGCCTCCCAACGCGGCGCCACAAGATTTTCCTGCCGGCAACAGTGCTCATCCGCTTCTGAACTCGGAATCCAAAGGGGTGTTGGGATTTCACAACCTGCAGATGGGGGACGACTCGGTGATAACATCGCCCGGCAAGGAAGTGAAGCTGGACGCGGGAACTCAGATGATGATTCGCGTTCAGTAAATATGGAGAAGCCTGCGGATGAAGAAACCGATGTGCCGTCTGATATTGTTGCCGATTGTTTTTGTGGTGTTACTGCTGGCCGCCACCTCGCCGGCGCAGAACGCCAATAGCTTCGATGGCAAGTGGCTCACCACCCTATCCTGCGAAAATTATCGAGACGCGCTGGGCTACTCGTTTCAGTTCGTCAGCACGGTGAAGGACGGCGCATTGCACGGCGTGCGTGGCACGGAAGGCGAGCCGGGTTCGCTGGTGATCGACGGCACCATCGCTCCCGACGGCAAGGCGTCGTTCTACGCCAAGGGCCGCACCGGGTCAAAAGAATATGTGCCCGGCCGCGACACTCCGAAGGGCACGGAGTACGGTTACAACATCAACGCTCGCTTCAATGGTGCGACGGGAGGCGGGTCGCGTGTCGAAGGCCGTCCCTGCACCTTCAAATTTGCTAAGCAGTGACTGTGATTAACGCGCGATCGATTGTTCTTTAACCGCTATTCACTGCCTTATCCCGGAGGCCACTTCAGGTCGCGTCCGCCCAGCAGATGCAAATGCAGGTGGAAGACTGATTGTCCTGAGCGCGGCCCGACGTTGTACACCGTGCGATATCCGTCCTCGATGCCGCGTTCGCGTCCGATCTTCGCGGCGATGAGATGGCAGTAGCCGATGATCTCGGCATCTTGCGCGCTCGCCTGGTCGAGTCCCACAATGTGTTGCTTCGGGATGATGAGCACGTGTGTCGGCGCCTTGGGATTGATGTCTTCGAAGACATAAACCTTGTCGTCTTCGTAGACCTTTCTGGAGGGAATCTTTCCGTCGATGATTTTGCAGAAGAGGCAGTCGTCCATAGCTGAGATATTAGAGCAGATTCGTGATCCGGTGCGCAGGAAAGAGCGTCATCCTGAGCGTCGGGTGCCCATCGCATTCGTTCTTTTCGAATGAGTGGGAATCTACAATCACTGCATGCACGCGGTCTCGACCACGCAGCGTCTGCCATATCGCGGCCGGCTCGCGCCCTCGCCAACGGGATTGCTGCATATCGGGCACGCCTGCACCTTCTGGACCGCGTATCAGCGGACGCTGGCCAGCGCCGGCACTCTGGTGTTTCGCAATGAGGACCTCGACCCGCAACGTTCGAAGCCGGAATTTGCGCGAGCGATGGTCGAAGACCTGCGATGGCTCGGCATTCGCTGGCAGGAAGGCCCGGATGCCGGCGGGCCGTTCGCTCCCTATGAACAAAGCCGCCGGCGCGCGCTGTATCTGGAAACCTGGCGCAAGCTGCGTGATGGCGGGTTCCTCTATCCCTGCACCTGCTCACGCAAGGAATTGGCGGCAGCGGCGGGCGCTCCACACGAGGATGACGACGAGCCGCTGTATCCCGGACGATGCCGCGAGAAAATTGACCAGGCAAAAAACTACGATTCTCCGGCGGATGTGAACTGGCGCTTTCTGGTTCCGGACGGTGAAGCGGTTTCGTTCGATGATGTTCGCCAGGGCAGGCAGAGCTTCGTGGCCGGGCGGGACTTTGGCGATTTCATCGTCTGGCGGCGTGACGATGTCCCCGCGTATCAGCTTGCGGTGGTCGCCGACGACGCGGCCATGCAAATCAACGAGGTGGTTCGCGGCAACGATCTGCTGAAATCCACGGCGCGGCAGTTGCTGCTGATTCGCGCCCTTGCTCTGCCAATTCCTGCTTACTACCATTGCGGTCTGGTGCGTGACGAACACGGTGTGCGCCTGGCTAAGCGGCACGATGCGCTCAGTCTGCGCGCGTTGCGCCAGCGCGGCCACACGCCCGAAGACATTCTCGAAACGTGCGGTTTGTTTTAACCACAGAGACACAGAGGAATTGCAAAATACCGGCCATGCCGACGCCCAACGCGATATGGGTAGAAAATCGGCATTCTTTTATCCGCCTCTTTTCTGTGTCTCTGTGGTTAATTGCTTACCGCCATTGCGCAATCGGCGTTGCAGGGCGTATCGTCTCCGGTTGGCTTGAGGGACGGGATGCGCGTGAACTGGCTCGCAATATTGATTGCCGCGATAGCCGACTGGCTGCTGGGCGCGGTATGGTTCCAAATCTTCGCGAGCCAGTGGAAAGCCGGCAGCTCACCCTTACCACCGATGCAAACGGGTATGACTCACCCGAACTTCTGGCCGTATCTGGTCTCACTCGTCGCGAGCATGGTAATTGCCTATTGCATCGCCCGGGTGGTCGCCGGCGCGGAGACGCATGGGCTGTTTCGCGGCATTGTCGCGGGCATTCTGATCGGCCTGGCCATCGCCGCAGCCATGGTGACGGAGATGGTCTTCGAAGTTCGTGCCGGCTCGTTCATTCTCATCTCCGCCGGCTATCCGCTGGTGGGAAGTATTTTGATGGGAATCATTATCGGCATATGGCCTAAGAAAGCCGCACCGGATGTGCACCATCCGGTTACGACCAAACCATGAAAAAGATTGAAGGCAAAACCGCAAGCGGATATCTGAAAGCCCTCAGCGGTATCGAGCAACTACCAGGGCCGGATGGCCAGCGTTACATCGAGCTGTTCCGCTACGGCACGCTCAGCATCGAACTCTACGCCCCCCGCCAGACCGACCCGCAAAAACCGCATAGTCGGGACGAGATCTACGTGATCATCAGCGGCAGCGGACGCTTCCGTCGTGGCTCAGTGGAGACGAGCTTCGGTCCTGGCGATGTTCTTTTCGTGCCCGCCGGCGAGGAACATCGCTTCGTCGAATTCGGCGACGATTTCGCCACCTGGGTCTTCTTCTACGGTCCGGAAGGCGGAGAAGGAAGTACCGCGGCCGTCGAACACCCTTAAGCTGCGCTGCAACCTCAGCCCCCGGTCCTGAAATCTCACTGAGAACCGGCATCGGTTCCCGCACGGGAACGCTGCATCGGAAGAAGTGAGGACCGTTTCTTGTATCGCCTGAAGGCGTCCTGCTCGATTCTGCTGGCGCTTGCCATCATCGTTTTGCCTGCCTCTGCGCCTGCCTACTCCGTGCTCACGCACGAAGAGCTGATCGATCTCGCCTGGGACGGCAGCATCCGGCCGCTGCTCGTCGCCCGCTACCCGGGAATCTCCGCGGCTGCTTTGAATGAGGCACACGCCTATGCCTACGGCGGTTCCGCGATTCAGGACATGGGCTACTATCCGTTCGGCAAGCAGTTCTTCAGCAACCTCACGCATTACGTTCGCACCGGCGACTTCATCGCCGCGCTGTTCCGCAATGCGCATAATGCGAACGAACTGGCGTTCGCCGTCGGCGCACTTTCGCATTATCTGGGCGATAACACCGGCCATAGCGAGTGCATCAATCCCGCCACGGCGGTCGAGTTTCCCAAGCTCGCCCGCAAATACGGCGAGAGCGTTACGTATGACGAAAGCCCGCACGCGCACGTGCGCACGGAGTTCGCCTTCGACATCGATCAGCTCAGCCATCATCGCCTGGCGCCGGCGGCGTACCTCCGGCATGTCGGATTGAAGGTGCCTCGCGCGCTGGTGGAGCGCGCGTTCTATGAAACCTATGGCCTGCCGCTGCATGAGGTGCTGGGGCCGGAGGTTCCCGCCATCCGCAGCTATCGCTCATCGGTGCGCAGCTTTATTCCGCGATTCGCGCACGCGGAAAACGTGCTTCATGGCAAGCATTTCCCCCAGGACGTAGGCGATGAGGCATTCGAACAGTTCGCCCGCGACGTGCAGACGGCTGATTACCAGCGGCACTGGAACGGCAGCCGCAAGGGTGCCGGCTTCATCACGCATGTGGTTGCCGTGTTTATCGTGATCGTTCCGAAGATCGGTGTGCTCTCGGATTTGGCAATTCGCGGTCCCAATAAGCAGACCGAACAACTCTACGTCCACAGCGTGAACGACACGATGGCTCAGTTCCGTGACATCCTGCACAAGCTGCAACAGCAGCCCGATCCGCCCATTGTGCTGCCCAACCGTGATCTCGATACCGGTGAGCTCGTTCGGCCCGGCAGCTATCCTCTGACCGACGAGACCTACGCCGCCCTGCTGCAGCGAATCACTGCTAAGCCGGACCGGCAGGTGCCTTTCGGAATCCGGCGCGATCTGCTCGCGTTCTACTCGAACCCGAACGCGCCGATTGTCACCAAGAAGAATCAGAAAGCTTGGTCACAGGTGCAGAGCGACCTGGCGACGCTGCGCGAGATGCCGCTGCGAGAAGCCGAACCACCGGGCATCATCGCAGGCGATCATTGACGGCGCAGGGCTTCGCACCGGCTCGACGGCCTTCTATCTCGCTCTTGAAGCGCTACGCAACAGAATTCGTCATAGCCGGCTTCGCTTCGCGTTTTGTCGATAAAATAATGCGCGGTTGCGGAGGTGGCTATGCGCACGATTTCCGTTCGCCGCATTCTTGCGCTACTGCTGTTTAGCGCGTGTACGGCTTCGTTGGCATTGGGTACGCAGCGGGTCGTCGACTTAACCGCTTCCGACGGCACCAAGCTGAAGGCGACATACTTCTCGACCGGCAAGCCCGGCCCGGGCGTGCTGCTGTTGCATCAATGCAACCGTGACCGCCAGGTCTGGTACGGGTTGGCGGACCAGCTCACCGCTGCCGGCATCAACGTCCTCGCGCTGGATTATCGCGGCTTCGGCGAGAGCGGCGATGTACCCCGCGACAAGGCCACGCCGCAGCAGGTTGGGGCTGAGCAGGCGAAGTGGCCGGGCGATATCGATGTCGCGTTCGCGTATCTGATCTCTCAGCCCGGTGTCTCGCGCGAGGCGGTCGGCGTTGGTGGCGCCAGCTGCGGGGTGGACAATTCCGTGCAAACTGCGATTCGCCATCCGGAGGTGCGCTCGCTGGTGCTGCTCTCGGGCGCCACGAATTATCCTGGGCGACAATTCCTGCGCAGCGACAGCAACGATCCCGCCTTTTTCGCCTACTCCGATGACGACGAGTTTCCGCCCACTCCTCTCATGGTGCAGTGGCTGTACACCATCACGGCCGATCCCGGCAAGAAGCTGGTGCATTACCCCAACGGCGGGCATGGGGCCGACATGTTCCACGCTCATCCCGAGCTGATGACGGCAATCACGGACTGGTATGTGACCACGTTGATCAAGACGCCGGGTCAAGCGCCTGCTGCCAAACAGACAGGGACTCTTCCCCAGGAAGCGCAAGCGCTGAACGAGATCGATGAACCGGGCGGAGCAGCCAAGGTCCAGGCCCAGCTCGAGAAAGCGCGCCAGCACGATCCCAAGGCCAATCTGTTTCCCGAGGGCCTGGTGAACATCATGGGCTACGAGCACATGCTGGCCGGCGATATGAAGGGCGCGGTCGAAATTCTGAAGCTGAATGCTTACGCCTATCCGAATTCGCCGAATGTCTACGACAGCCTGGGTGATGCGTACCTGGCGGACGGACAGAAAGAGCTCGCGCTGCAAAACACGAAGAAGGCGCTGGAACTATTGCCCTCCGACACGACGGATGACCAGCAGCGCAAAGACGCGATTAAAGCCAGTGCGGAGGCAAAGCTCAAACAACTCGGCAATGCTTCGTAACCGTAATTTGAGGATTGGAGCGGGAGACGGGGATCGAACCCGCGACCAACGGCTTGGGAAGCCGTGACTCTACCACTGAGTTACTCCCGCTCAGCGACTGCGCTTAGAAGACGAGCAAAGTGTAACACCGCCCAATTAACGCAGCAATTTACAGTGGGACGGTGTCGCCGCTACCGCGGCCCAGCCTGATTTTTCAACCCAGGGGCTGCCGCCCGCCTGACGTCATCCCGCCGTTTTGCGGCTGGTGTCTCGCGCGTGAGCGTGCGGATTCTGTTCAGCAACGCTTATTCCTGGATCGTCTTTGAACAGCTCTACTGCCGCGGGTTGCTCGCATTGGCGGAAGAGTTCGAGGTATCGCTCTTTGCGCTGCTATTAACTCCGGGAGCCTGCCCGGTGACCAGGAGCTTGTCCGTGAACTTGCGGTTGCCGTCGAAGGATTGGGCGATGCGCTCGGCGGTCTCTTTGTCTTTGGTTGACGCGGCCGTGCCGGAGAGCTCGATTGCGCTGTCGGTCACGCTGACCGAGACGTGACTGGCGGAGAGTGTGGGCTCGTTCTGCAACGCCTGTTGTATGCGGCCCTGCAGAGCGGCATTCGCCGCGGGATCGGGCTGGCCGAGGCCGCCATTTGGGTTTGCAGGATTGTTCGCTTGCGGAACGGCCGGAGCCTGCGCATTGGGCTCGGCTTTCTGTCCCTCGTAGGCGGAACTCGCAGCCGCTGAGCTTCGCGCCGTCGCAATCGTGCCGATCGACATCAGCGCGACGATCAACACTAATCGTTTCGCCGTCATACCTGCAGCTCCCCAGCGCAATTGGATGTTGGCGGGCGCGGATGGGCTGTAGAGGTGACTGATTTTGATATGTCTAAAGCGCGGAGTCTTTCCTTACCACAGTCGGCACGACCGGGTTATCGCGCGAGAACCCGCGCCGTCCCTACGGGACTCTGCCATTATTCTCGCATCCCCCAGCGCTGAAGCGCTGCGCTAACTTCTTTCGCGCCTATGGCGCTCGTTTACTCCCGATCAACGCAGAGGCTTGTTCCACCACGTCATTGCAAACTCAGTTTTCACGCAGACTCCGAGGTCGTGCCCTGACCCATATCCTACCCAGAGAAAGCACCGGCCTTCACAACAGCAAATGCCCCGTCCAGGCCAAGAAGACGGCCGTAACGGGGCACCCTATTAAGTCGAGCTAGTTGCTAATTGCTGGCTGCTCTACCGTCACTTGCTCTCCGGCGGAGCCTGCTTCTGCTGCCGGCTGGGAGGAGTGTTGTCCAGTTCGCCGCGCTGCCGCTGGAACGTTCCCTTGATGCCCGGGATCGGCTGCTCGCCGGCCGAGCTCACCGGCTTCTCCAGCATCTCGTCCATGGTGTAACCGAAGGAAGAGGTATAAATCGCTTCGTGGAACAGCCCGCCGGTAGGCTGGAAGGCCAGCGCGTAAATCGGAAACGCCCGTCCGCCGGCGGGGAAGACCGTCGCAACATAGTCGGCGACCATCCTGCCGGAGAACGTGTTGGGCAGCCAACTCAATTGCATGGGAGGCGTAAGCTGGCGTCCTGGCGTCCAGGTCTGCCCGCCATCATGCGAGATCGAAAAGCCGGCGATGAGCTGGCAACTGTTCCCGCAGTTGGAAACGGGATAGTAGTAATAGGTCATCGCAAGATGTGCGCCGCTTCCCGAGGTGGCGAGGTCCGCGCCCATACCGTTGATGAAGTGATCGACGCCGCTGCCGATGGGATCGAGGGGAATGCGCGACTTCGCCGTCCAGTGAGTGCCGTCGGTCGTGCTGCTGAAGACCAGATCGTTTGCCGAGCATCCGCTCTCGAAGCCGCAATCTGACCAGGAAACGTACACGCGGCCGCCGCCATCGATGGTGGCGGAGGGTAGGCCAGCGCTGCGCAGGTCGCCATCTTCACCATGGCTGGGGGCCTGCGCGATCTGCTGCGCCGCCGACCAGCTCTGGCCGCCATTGGTGGAGACGAAGCTGGACATACCGCCATCGAAATCGGCGAATGGCACAACCACCGTTCCGTTCGGCATCACCTCGGGATTGCCGCAGATGCCGAAATCGCCGCCCTGCGTCGTCATGGCCGGGCCCCAGGTGTTGCCGCCATCGGTGGAGGTGCTCATGTACAGCAGGTCGCCGACGTCAGGGTTGTCCCACTCGACGTAGCAGTTGCCGTAGTGCGGGCTGCTGGGCGTGTTGTCGCAGGCAATCCAGTTCTTGTCGGCATCCATGTTGCTTTCGACATAAATCGGATTGTTCCAGTGAATGCCGTCGGCAGAGATACTGACGGCAACCGTGTCGTTGTTGCCGATGGGCAAGGTGCAGATGATCCACTCGTTATATTTGGCGTTGTAGACGACTGCGGCGTCGCTAGCCGCGCTGTTCGGACCGCCGCCCGGACCGTTTACGGTGAGTCCGGGAAGATAGCCGTTGGTCCAGGCGATGCCGCCGTTGAGCGACGTCGCCCAACCAATGTCCGCGCCGCCACCGCTGGAGATGCGGCCGACCTGAAACGCGGTGACGATCACCGGGCCGTGCGCTGCGGCGCCAGGCTCGACTTCCGTCATGTGCTGGCTGCTCTGGTTGGTAAAGCTGTCCTGGCTGATCTGGCGAAACAGGCTCTGAGCAGAGGCGGGGAGCGCAGCCACTGCTACGGCCGCGGCAAGAAAGAGAAGTGCCATCGTCCGGCTCGCGCCGCGACGAGAAAACAAAAGCGATGCTGTCATTGAGAAGTTCCTCGATTGAGCTGTAGACGTGATGGTGATGTCTGGACCTATGGAAGCGATTTGCACGGGACAGGAGTGGACGGAGCGTCACCGTCGAGGCATAAGAACTCTAAAAGGCTGAGTTGCTGGCTGTCAACGGAAACGGTAGTAGTTGAGCTCGTTTTTGACATAGTGTCTCGATTCCGAATCTCGGTCGTCATCACATAGGCGTAGCCCTTCAGCGTGCTAGACTGCAAATTTCCTATGCTAACGAACCTACTAAACCGCTCTTGCCTGTGGTTGCTGCTTCTGCCATTGCTGTTGGTCTGCTTCTCCGCTGCCGCTTTCGCACAGCGCGTGGAGACGCAAAATGCCGGCGGCGGCAGTAAGGTCGAACTGCACTACAACGCTGCGGGACAGGTCGTCGAGACGCGGACGATCGGCGCTGACGGCAAACTGCTGGAAAAAGATACGCTGGAGTATCCCGCGGGCGCGCTCGTGCCGCAAAGCGTCTCGACCTCCTATTGGCCGAACGGCCAGGTCCACAAGGTCACGCACAACACCTACGACAACAATTCCAATTTCACGGGCGAATTCATCCAGGTTTTCGACGATACCGGCAAACAGATTGGCGGGCATCGGCTGACACACGATCCGCAGACCAACGTTTACACCTGCGCCAATTGGAATACCGCAGCCAACGCCTACAAGCCGATAGAGTGTCCGGCGGGCGAAGAATCCTCGGGAGCGCCGGAGACGGTGAAGAAGTTCACGGCTGAGGAAGTGATGCAGCAGCTCGCGAGCGCACATGCCGCGAAGCCGCAGCCGCCCAGGCATGCTCCGCCTCCCGCGGCCGGCACCGGCAAGAATGTCGAAGAAGTTGGATTGGTATTGCCGACGCATATTCGGGCAGGCGAGCGCGTCTCCGGCAGCGTGGTGGAGGACCCTGGCGACTACGAGAATTCGCCCGAGGTGAGGGTTACGCGCTTCGCGCTGCCGTTTGCGGCGTCGGGGCCGTCGGCAACGCTATCGGGATGGCAGGTGGACATCTCCGGCGAACCGTCGCAAGCGGCGGACGGGCCCATCGCGCTCACCGTTCCAGCGGGGCAAGTCGGGCTGGCAGTTCTCTTTCACCCTGCGCAAGAAGCCGTAGGTGGACCCGTATCGAAGGAGATCAAGATGTTCGGGCCGGGCAGTGCGAAAGCCGCGCCCAACAAAAACACGCCAACTTCGTATCTGGCTCCCGCGCTTTGCGTGAAGGACCAGCTTTGCGTGGTGCAAGGCGCGTTCAACGGAAACAGCAGCAAGACCTTCGCCGCGTTTGAGGCGCGTCCCGCGAAGATCGTCGCCGAGACAACGACCGCGCTCTACCTTGCGATCCCCGACGCGACCGAGCCCGGGCCGCGTCCGCTGGCGATCGCCGAAGGCGCCAAGGCGATTGCGTTTCCCATGGTGGTTGCCGAATACAGCATCCATCCCGAGCGGCGCAACCTGCCCAAGGGCGAGACGCTGTTGATGTATCCCACGGTCGAAGGGCCCGGCGATCTGCCCGATCAGGAGTGGCGTCCCGGCAATTTCCCGCCGTCGAACCTCGAAGAGGCCCGCAAGATTCTGCCGGGATTCCAGCCCGCAGGCGCAGCCGGCGCGCACGAGAAGCATGAAGCCGAGGAGCGGCGCGAGAAGGAAAAGCACGGCGAAGTGGAGTCAGAAGAAAACGAGGGCGGAGAGATTCTGCTGGTGGTGAAGAACCTGACACCGGATGTCGCGAATTTCCGCAACTCGAAGAACGGCGTGTATGTCTTCCATCTCAACGCAGCGGCGTTCAAGATGGGCGACTTCAGCTACAAGTTCCTGGTCGAGGCAAAGCAGACGGGGAATTTTGGCGTGCAGGGCTGGCTGATTCCGTTCCTCGCGCCAGTGAAGGGGCAGGAGTTTCCGAAGGAAACTTCCACCGCCAAATAGCCAATGATTGCGGAGATCATGCCGGAGGCGTATGACGTCAGCGGCAGAAAGGTCTTTCGCCCCGATCTGCGTCGCCATAGTGGTTTCAAGCCTACGTTTCCGCCGGGTAGATTTCTCAGTCATCCTCTGAACCTCTGGTGCTCAGACCTTGATGAGCTGCGCACGTTTCTACGTACCTGTAAGTACGTATCGGATAAGGAGCAGTTTGGAAGGAAGGATTACTGGGCGCCCCCAGACCAATTCGAAGAAACGAAGAAGGGCGATTGCGAGGACTTTGCGTTGTGGACCTGGAGACAATTGCTGCATCTGGGCTACGCGGCGAGATTCGTGGTCGGAAGGGCGGGTCGCTATGGGGACGGTCATGCCTGGGTCATGTTTACCCAGGATGGGACAACCTTCTTGCTGGAACCGCTAGCCTGTAGGGTTGGGCCTAAGCTACCCAAGTTGTCCGTCCTGAGATACAAACCTAAATTCTCAATGGCGTGCGACGGCGAGGACATTTCCTACTACCAGCACGTAGAGAAGTCATTTACGGCTTCAACGCTGCAATGGGCTGGGCTCGTGACGGAGTGGATTTATTTTTGGGCGATCTTCTGGCTGCGAGCCTGCCCAGAATTCCATTCGCAATTGCCGCGAGGATATTGCGAGGTACGTCGGACAGACAAGATTGACATCCCCCTCCCGCCTGCTTACCCTAAGCTAGCGACGTTGTGCGTCTTACCCCGTCAAGGAACATCCAATCACTATGCGTTCTCTGCTTCGCCATCTGAGGTTTTTAGCGGCCGTCCAACTTCTTCCCGCCCTGGAGAGCGGCGAGGAGGCCACGCTGGTCGGCGGCCAAGCCGTGCTGGAGGGCGTGATGATGCGCTCGCCGCATGCCTGGGGCATCTGCGTCCGCCGGCCCGATGGCACGCTGGCGACGCACTCCGAGCCGCTGGAGAGGCTCTCCGACAAGCAAAAGTGGATGGCCTGGCCGTTCGTTCGCGGCATCATGACGCTGGGCCAGGCGATGACGCTGGGCTTCCGCGCCCTGCGCTACTCGGCCAATGTCGCGCATCGAGCATGCTCCAGCCGGAGAGACCGAGAGAAGAAGGTCGAGATCAGCGGCTGGGTGATCGCCGTCAATCTGATTCTTCGCTCGGCTTCTTCATCTTCATGTACAAGTTCGTGCCGCTGCTGGCGGCCACCAAGCTGAAGAACCACTATCCCGCATTCGGCAACCAGATCCTGTTCAACCTGGTGGATGGCGTCATCCGCATCGCGCTGTTCCTGCTGTTCATCTGGGGCATCTCGCTGATGGCCGACATCCGCCGCGTATATCAGTACCACGGCGCCGAGCACAAGACGGTCTTCGCCTTCGAGACCAACGATCCGCTGACGGTCGAGAACGTGCAGAAGTATTCGACGTATCATCCGCGCTGCGGCACCAGCTTCCTGATGACCGTGATGCTGATCGCCATGCTGGT
This sequence comes from uncultured Acidobacteriaceae bacterium, assembly GCA_963747045.1. Classification (GTDB taxonomy): domain Bacteria; phylum Acidobacteriota; class Terriglobia; order Terriglobales; family Acidobacteriaceae; genus Bog-257. Next base: position 38,605 of record CAVVDN010000015.1, read on the forward strand.
CTACATGCTGATCCCGGCGACGACCTTCTGGGCGCGCTTTGGCTTCCGTATGCGCTGTTGCCGGTGATCGCCGCGGTGTCGTACGAGATGATCCGCTTCGCCGCCAAGCACGGCTCGTCGCTGTTCGCGATCCTGACCAAGCCCGGCCTGTGGCTGCAGCGCATCACCACGCAGCCGCCGTCGGACGACCAGGTGGAGACCGCCATCGCCGCCCTGAACGAGGCCATGGAGCTGGAAAAGCAGCGCGGCGGCGAACTGGTGATTGCCTAGCGGCCCCCGCCGCGAAGAAGCGATTTTTCCACCATAGCTTTGAAGGGGCGCGGCTTCAGCCGCGCCGATACGTGCTCCCGTGAAATGGCTTTAGCCACAGAGGAAGTGGATTTTCAGATGAAGCGAATGCGCCCTCAGCGTTTAAAGCCGGTCATGAAGGCGAACCATACGGCGCAGTCTGAAGGCGCGCCCCGTCAAAGCCCAATGTAGAGATCGCTTCCGTACAATAAGGTTGATCCATGTTTGAACGCTTAGAACAAATCGAATCGAAGTACGAAGAGCTGAACCAGGCGCTGGCTTCGCCGGAGATCGTCTCCGACTCCCAGCGCTATCAGAAGACCGCCAAGGCGCACAGCGAAATTGCAGCCCATCGTCGAGAAATATCGCGAGTACAAGGACCTGACGCGCGGCATCGAGGAGAGCAAGGCGCTCGCCGCCGACGAGACCGATCCCGAGATGCTCGCCTACGCCAAGGAAGAGATGGGCAAGCTGGAAGAGCGCCTCGCCGAGGTGGAAGAAGAGCTGAAGGTCCTGCTGCTGCCCAAAGATCCCAACGACGAGAAGAACGTCATCCTGGAAATCCGCGCCGGCACCGGCGGCGACGAAGCCACGCTCTTCGCCGCGGAGATCTTCCGCATGTACACCCGCTACGCCGAGACGCAGCGCTGGAAGGTGGAAGTGCTGTCGACTTCGGAGTCGGGCGTTGGCGGCCTGAAGGAAGTGATCGCCATCATCGAAGGCCAGGGCGTCTATTCGCGGCTGAAGTACGAGAGCGGCGTGCATCGCGTGCAGCGCGTGCCGGAGACCGAAACGCAGGGCCGCGTGCATACCTCGGCGGTCACGGTCGCGGTGCTGCCCGAAGCCGAAGACGTGGACATCAAGATCGAAGCCAAGGACATTCGCATCGACACCTTCTGCTCGTCGGGCCCGGGCGGACAGTCGGTGAACACGACCTATTCCGCGGTGCGCATCACCCACCTGCCGACCAACACCGTGGTCAGCTGCCAGGACGAGAAGTCGCAGATCAAGAACCGCGAAAAAGGAATGCGCGTGCTGCGCGCCCGCCTCTACGAGATGGAGCAGCAGAAGCAGGCCGAGGCGCTGGCCAAGGAGCGCAAGGCGATGGTGGGCTCGGGCGACCGCAGCGAGAAGATCCGCACCTACAACTTCCCGCAGAACCGCGTCACCGATCACCGCATCGGCTTCACCGCGCACCAATTGCCGGAGTTCATGGACGGCAGCATCCAGCCCATGATCGACGCGCTGATCACGCACTTCCAGTCGGAGAAGCTGAAGCAGGAGTCGGCAGTGCTGGCGTAAGCATTCGTCACATCCAGTGAGAGCCGCTAAAATCTCTCCATGCAACTGAAGCAAGCCCTCGCGTCGGCGGTTGATCGTCTGGAAGCTGCCGACGTCGGCTCGCCGCGCATGAACGCCGAGATGCTGCTGATGTTCGTGCTCGGCGTCAATCGCGCCTATCTCTACGCTCATCCCGAGCGCGAACTCACGGCCGAAGAACAGGCGCGCTACGACGAAGTGCTCGCCCAGCGCGCGACCGGCATGCCGTCGCAATACATCACCGGGCATCAGGAATTCTGGGGGATGGACTTCGTCGTCTCGCCGGCGGTGCTGATTCCGCGTCCCGAGACCGAGCACCTGGTCGAGACCGTGCTGGAGCTGGCGCGCGAGATGCCGCGGCCGAAGATCGTCGACGTCGGAACCGGTTCGGGCTGCATCGCGCTGGCGCTGGCGCATGAGTTGAAGGACGCCGAGTCTACGCGGTCGATCTCTCCGGCCGAGGCGCTGGAGATCGCCCGCGCCAACGCGGCGCGGCTGCAACTGGAGGGCGAGTGCAATTCCTGCAGAGCAACGTGCTTGCAGGCGCTGAGCTGAACGTGCACGACTTCGATTTCGTCGTCAGCAATCCGCCGTACGTTGGCTTCGACGAGGCTGACAAGGTGCAGAAGTCGGTGCGCGAGTTCGAGCCGCGAGTGGCGGTTTTCGCCGGGAAACAGGGGCTGGATGTCATCCGTCCGCTGGTTGAGCAGGCGCATGCAGCGCTAAAGCCCGGCGGCTGGCTGGCGATGGAGATCGGCTACTCCATGCGCGATGCGGTGCTCGGAACTGCTACAGTCCCACAATGTGGGACGATATTCGCGTCGTGCCGGATCTGCAAGGGATACCGCGCGTCGTTGCGGCCAAGAAATCTAGTCCCCTTTAGCCGGTGGTGACGGCGCGTGTCGTCGGCTGAAGCCGGCTTGAGTTCATAGAGTCGCTCTTCGGCACGACTGAAGTCGTGCCCTGATACAAGTCATTAATGAACCGGCTACCCGTGAGCCTCGCCAGTTGCTAATTTGCTAGCTGCCAGTTGCTAGTTGCTAATTGCTGATTGCTAGCTGCCAGTTGCTAGTTGCCATCTGCTCTCTCTACAATCTCCCTTCTCATGTTGCGTTTCTCCACTGCGGGCGAATCTCATGGCGAGGCGCTGGTGGCGCTGCTTTCGGGCATGCCGGCCGGCGTTGCCGTCGATCTGGAGTTCGTGAATCGCGAGCTCTGGCGGCGTCAGCAGGGCTACGGACGCGGCGGGCGGATGAAGATCGAGCGCGACGCGGCGCGCATTCTGAGCGGCGTGCGTCACGGCAAGACCATCGGCTCACCCATTGCGTTGCTGCTCGAGAACCGCGACTGGCAGAACTGGACTGAGGCGCTGCCGGTCGAGGAAGGCGATCCCGCCAAGCACAAGCGCGTGGCGTCACCGCGTCCAGGGCATGCGGATCTTGCTGGCGCGGTAAAGTACAACTTTCCCGAAGCGCGGTATGTGCTGGAGCGGGCGTCGGCACGCGAGTCAGCCGCGCGGGTTGCAGCCGGAGCAATCGCCAAGCTCCTGCTGCGCGAAATCGGCATCGAAGTTTTGAGCCACGTGATTGCCGTGGGCAACGCGCGGCTGGACAAGCCGGTGACGTGGGATGCGGTTGTCGCGGTCGCCGGCAAGAATGAGGTGCTTCTCAGCTGCGTCGATTCCGCGTCGGAGTCGCGCATGAAGGAGCAGGTCGATCTAGCGCTTCGCACTGGCGATTCGGTCGGCGGTGTTTTTGAGGTCATCGCGCACAACGTCCCGCCCGGGCTCGGCACGTATGCCAACTGGGACGAGCGTCTCGATGCACAACTTGCCGCGGCGGTGATGTCGCTGCAAGCGGTGAAGGCGGTCGAGATCGGCGATGCGGTCGAGGCTGCGGCTTCACTCGGCTCTGCCGTGCATGATGAAATAGGATACGAGCAGGGCCGACCCCAGGTTAGCCCAAAACAAGGGCGAACCTGGGGCAGCAACGCGTTCACCGGATTCACGCGGCGGTCGAACCATGCCGGCGGGCTCGAGGGCGGCGTTTCCAACGGGGAAGATATTCGCGTGCGCGGCTACTTGAAGCCAATTTCGACGCTCCGGCGGCCTTTGGCATCCGTCGACTTTGCGACGCGTGAGCCGGTGAAGGCTGCTTATGAACGCTCCGATGTCTGCGTCGTTCCGGCCGCGGGAGTGGCCGCGGAGGCGATGGTCGCGCTCACGTTGGCGCGCGCCGCGCTGGAGAAATTCGGCGGCGATTCGTTGCTTGAAGTGAAGCGAAATTACGAAGGCTATTGCGAGCAATTACGAAGTTTTTGATACGCGACGGTGGCTCATTCCACCTCGATCAGGTTGTTGCACCACGGAGAACACAGAGCGCACGGGAGTTTTTGAATTCATTACTCTGTGCTCTCTGTGTTCTCCGTGGTGAAATGAACTTACGCGAATAGAGATTTATTGGCCTAGATGATCTATCCCATCGTGAAATATGGCGAGTCAGTGCTGGAGAAACCGGCCGCCACCATCACCGAGTTCGACGACCAGCTGCGCAAATTGGCCGAGGATATGTTCGAGAGCATGTACGCGGCGCATGGCGTCGGGTTGGCTGCGCCGCAAATCGGCATTGCCAAGCGGATCGCGGTCATCGATGTTACGTTCAAAGAAGATCCGGACGCGAAGATCGTGCTGGTGAATCCCGAGATCGTGCACACCGAGGGAAAGCAGACTTCCAGCGAAGGCTGCCTGAGCCTGCCGGAATTCCGCGAGAACGTTTCCCGTCCGATGAAAGTGACCGCGCGCGCACAAGACCTCAGCGGGAAAACCATCGAAGTCACCGGCGACGAGCTGCTGGCGCGCGCGCTGCTGCACGAAACCGATCATCTCAATGGCAAGCTGTTCATCAGCCACATCAGCGCGCTGAAGCGCGACCTGATCCGGCGGAAGATTCGCAAGCTGATGAAGCAGGGCGAGTGGTAAGGATTAACCACAGAGGCACAGAGACACAGAAGATCTTTTTCTCAATGCAGCCCCCCAGCGGTCTGTTCCATGTGCTTCTGGTTGGAGAATCTTTCCCCGGCGTCTTCTTCGATTTCAAGAGCTCTGTGTCTCGGTGTCTCTGTGGTTAATCCCGATGCTTGATCTCGTCTTCTGTGGAACTCCGTTATTCGCCGTGCCCACGCTGGAGAAACTGGTGGCGGCGGGATTTCGCGTGAAGCTGGTGGTTACGCAGCCGGACCGTCCGAGCGGACGCGGCATGGAACTGGCGGCGGCACCGGTGAAACGCTCGGCGCTTGCGCTCGATCTACCGGTCATCCAACCCGACAAGATCAAGAACAACGAGGAGTTCAAGCAACAACTACAAGCCATCGCGCCGCAGGCGATCATCGTCGTCGGCTATGGCCGCATCATTCCGCAGTGGATGATTGACCTGCCGCCGCTGGGCAACCTCAACCTGCACGCGTCCCTGTTGCCGAAGTACCGCGGCGCCGCTCCGATTCAGTGGGCGATCGCGCTGGGCGAGACGATCACCGGGGTCACGACGATGCGAATCGACGCCGGGCTGGATACGGGCGACATCCTGCAACAATTGGAAGAACGAATCAAGCCGGAAGACACGGCCGTGACGCTGGCGCCGCGGCTGGCGCAGGCTGGCGCCGAGCTGATGATATCGACCCTCGCCGGATTGCAAGGCGGAACGATCGCGCCGACGCCGCAGGACAACACGCAAGCCACGCTCGCGCCCATCCTCAAGCGCGAAGACGGACTGATCGACTTCTCGCGCACGGCGACGGATGCCTGGAACCGGCTGCGCGGATTTCAGCCGTGGCCCGGAGCGTTCACACAATTTCGCGGGAAGATGCTGCACATTCATGCTGCCGCACCGGCGCCGGAAGTAGCCGTGGTCGCGCCCGCACATTTCGCAGCCGAGCATGGTCGCCTGCTGCTGGGGTTCGCGCATGGCACAGCGCTGGAGGTGCGCGAGCTTCAACTCGAAGGCAAGAAGCGGATGAGCGCGCAGGATTTCGTGAACGGCTATCGGCCGAAGAGCGAAGAAGCTCTTGGCGCTGAATAGCAAAGCAAAGCCACCACAGAGACACAGAGTCACAGAGTTTGGTTGCTCCCGTCAGGGTTACTCACTTGCGGCAACGACTTTTCTGCGGGCAAGCGCACTACAGACGTCAGATGAAAAATTCTCTGTGCCTCTGTGTCTCTGTGGTGAAAACGCCTTTTAGAACTTCGATTTCAGCCGCTTGTACGTCGTTGGCAGGTCTTCGGGCAGCACGCGCGTCTCGCCGATCACGCTGATGAAGTTGGCGTCGGCCACCCAGCGCGGCAGGGCGTGCATGTGAATGTGCCCGGCGATGCCCGCGCCCGCGGCTTTGCCCACATTCATCCCAATATTGGCGCCGTCGGGATGGTACAGATCGAATAATGCCGTCTCCAGTTTGCGGAGCAGCGCCATCATCTCCATGGCGGCCGCTTCGGGCAGCTTATGCAGGCGGTCAACGTGCTGGTAGGGGACGATCATGCTGTGGCCGCAAGTGTAGGGAAAGGCGTTGAGGATGATGAAATTGAACTCGCCGCGATGAACGATCAGCGACTTCTCGTCATCGCCCGAGCGCAACAGCTCGCAAAAAATGCAGGTCTGGCCGTCATGGGAGGTATCGGCGCCGGTGATGTAGGAGTAGCGCCATGGAGTCCAGAGATAGTCCATGGTTGGCAGAGTACCACCGGCCTGCCGCCTGCCCAAGAACGGGGCGCTCTCGATCACACACCCAGGTGATTAGGGGCATTGACGGGAGATGAAAAATCGGAGAAAACCCTGCAAAATCAGTGTTGATGCTAGGGTTGCAGGTTTGACACTGTCCCCACCCGTTGCTATAGTCGAAGAGTTCCCTGGAAGCGCAGCCCGCTCCATCGGATCCGGCCGCTGGGTTGTCCAAACCCGCGTTTAAGCGGGACAATCACACATACGATTCAAGCCAGCCGTCCGTTTTACATCAGGCTCTCGCTGCTTTTACAGGGCGAGTGTGCGTACGCAACCCATGTCTTTCGAAGAAACTCCCAACGCTCCGACCACCCCCACCGAAGAAATTACTGCTTCCGAGCAGCACGAGAAACAAGCCGCGGAACAGCACGAACAGCAGCCCACTGCCAAGCCTCAGGCCGAGCATGTCGAGCCGCACAGCGAACCAGCGCTCCAGACGGGGCAGGCCGGCGACATAAGCGCACCCGCCACACCGCCCCAGCATTCGGCAGCCGCCCCTCGCTCCGACAAAGAGCCGGGCATGGAGGACTTCGCCAGTGCGCTCGAGTCGTTCGAGCAGGAGCAGGCGCAGACTGAAGCCGCGCTCAACGAGGACCAGGTCGTCACGGCCAAAGTGCTGAACATCACGCCGCAGTACATCGTGGTCGATGTCGGCTACAAGTCCGAAGGCGTCATTCCGGTGGCGGAGTTCCAGGATTCACGAGGGCAACGTCTCGCTGAAGCGCGGCGACGAAATCGCCGTCATGCGCGAGCCCGGCCACACCGAAGAGGGCTACATCCGCCTGTCGCATCAGAAGGCGCAGCGTCTGCGCGCCTGGGACGACATCGAAAAGGCCTTCAACGAGAAGGCGCCGGTGAAGGCGAAGGTGATCGACCGCATCAAAGGCGGCCTGACCGTCGATATCCTGGGGGCGCGCGCGTTCCTGCCGGGGTCGCAGGTCGATTTGCGCCCGGTGCGCAACCTCGATGGCATGAAGGGCCACGAGATTGAAGTGCGCATCATCAAGCTGAACAAGAAGCGCGGCAACATCGTGGTTTCGCGCAAGCAGATGCTGGAAGAGGAGCAGGCGGAGAAGCGCGGCAAGACGCTCGAGAACCTGCACGAAGAGGCGATCCTCACCGGCACGGTGAAGAACCTGACCGACTACGGCGCGTTCGTGGATCTGGGCGGCATCGATGGCCTGCTGCACATCACGGACATGTCCTGGGGGCGGCTGACGCATCCGCGCGACCTCGTCCAGGTCGGCGACCAGATCCAGGTCAAGGTCCTCAAGTTCGACAAAGACAAGCAGCGCGTCTCGCTCGGGTTCAAGCAACTCACGCCCGACCCGTGGCTGGATGCCGCCGAGCGGTATCCCATTGGCGCGCACGTTCGCGGGCGCGTGATCAGCGTGACCGACTACGGCGCGTTTATCGAGTTGGAGCAGGGCATCGAAGGCCTGGTGCACGTCAGCGAAATGACGTGGTCCAAGCGGATGAAGCATCCCTCGAAGCTGGTGAATGTCGGCGATCAGGTTGAGGCCGTGGTGCTGAACGTGAATCCGACGGAGCGCCGCATCAGCCTCGGGCTGAAGCAGCTCGAGAGCAATCCGTGGGAGACGCTGCACGACAAGTTCCCGGTCGGCACCGTGGTCGAAGGCAAGGTTCGTAACCTGACCGACTTCGGCGCCTTCATCGAGATCGAAGATGGCATCGACGGCCTGGTGCATGTCAGCAATCTGAGCTGGACGAAGCGCATCAAGCATCCCTCCGAAGTGCTGAAGAAGGGTGACCGCGTGAAAGCGATTGTCCTGGCCATCGAGCCCGATCAACGCCGGCTGTCGCTGGGCGTGAAGCAGTTGCAACCCGACGTCTGGGACACCTTCTTCGACCAGCATCGCATCGGCGACGTCATTCATGGCAAGGTGCTGCGGCTGGCCAGCTTCGGTGCGTTCGTCGAGATTGCCGATGGCGTCGAGGGCCTGTGCCACAACTCCGAGGCGGTCGATCAGCACGGCGCGCCCATTAAGCTGGAGCCGGACCAGGAGCACGAGTTCAAGATCATCAAGATGAATCAGGCGGAGAAGAAGGTGGGACTGAGCATTCGCGCGGTTGCATCGGAAGAGGCCACGCGCGCCGATGTGGAGACCTACAAAGCTCCGGCAGCAAGCTCCTCCGGCACCGGCTCGACCATTGGCGAGTTCATGTCGTGGAAGCGGGCCAGCAACGAGAACAACTGATGGGCGGAGCCAGCCTAGGCTGGCGTCAGCGCGTGATTCGTTAGCTTAGGCCGTGGCGGTCATCGTTCAATGACCGCTGCGGCCTTGATTTTTTGCCTGCCCGCCGGACGCGGCGCTGAACCACCGCGCCACCGCAGCACGAATTCGCAACGGCGTCCGGTAGAGCCTCCGGTACTAACGGAAAATCCCTGAATCGTGGATAATGGAGACGGCTGCGGCCCACATCAGTTCACCAGAATGTTCGATCTAGATTTTTCACCCCCGGAAGAGCTTGGACGCCCGCTGTGGCGTTCCTTGCTCATTAATTTTGCCGATCGCTTCGCGCCCGAGCGCCTGGCTCCGCTTCAGCTCACCTCCAAGCCGGTGGACGTGATCATGCCGGCCGACACGCTGGAATTGCCCTGGTTTCGCACCGTATTCACCAACATCGGCGACGTGGTCTCGCCCGAAAGGCTTCCGCCGCTGGACCTGACCTCTCACCCGGTCGACGTAGGCGAATTGCTGGCCGACGAGCTGAACCACGGATGGTGGGATTCGCTGCTGCAGAATTTGCGGGACCGTCTCCAGCCCGAGAAGCTGGCTCCGCTGCATCTGACCTCGCATCCGGTTGCAGGCTTTGGGGCCGAAGCTACGCTGCAAATTCTGGACTGGTCGGATTTGATTGAGGGGCCGAAAGTTTTCCTTGCCGATGCGCCGGTCGCAGCGCCGGCAGGCGTCTCCGAACCCGCCATCGTAGCTGCCGAACGGGAAGCCCCGCCTGCCAATCCATCGATGCTGGCGGCGCGCATGCGTCTGGTACGCGACATCGGACGGACCGCGTTCCGCAGGAAGATTTGGATCGGCCTGGCCGCTGCCGAGGCTGTGTTCCTGCTGGTCGCGATCTTCAAGTTCCAGTAGGCCACCGGCCCTGCTCACGCCGCTTTTTCCTTTGTCAGCACTCCCCTGCGATGTAGGATTGACTCGCCTCCCGGGCTGGTCATGGGCGCGGGCTGACAAATTCACGCGTGGGAGAACCGTCGTGGGCATCAAGACCAGCACCCGCTTGATCAGTAACGTGGTGATTATCGACACCATCGGCGAGCTGCGGCTCGGTGAAGGCACCGATGCCATTCGCAGTCTGGTGCGACAGCTACTGGACCAGGGCTATCGCAATCTCCTGTTGAACCTGCGTGATGTGCGTCACATCGACAGCGCAGGGATTGGTGAGTTAATGAGTTGTTACACCTCGGTGCGCAACCAGGGCGGACAGCTGAAACTGATGAACCTCAGTAAGAACGTGAAGAATCTGCTGCAAATCACCAGGTTGTACACCATATTCGAGGTTGTGGACGACGAGCCGACGGCCGTAGCATCGTTCGAAAAGACGGCAACTAGTAACTAGCAGCTAGCAACTAGCCATCAGCGGTGAGGATTCAGTGGGTCGTTAAGTCCCCGGCATGGCCGCTGCCCCCTGAAAAATCGAGATTCGGCTAATTGCTAATTGCTAACTGCTACTTTGCGAGGTGATATGAAAGGTGATCCTAAAGTCATTGCGTTTTTAAATCAGGTACTGAAGGCGGAATTGACCGCCATCAATCAGTATTTCCTGCACGCCGAGATGTGTGAGAACTGGGGCTACTATCGGCTGGCCAGCCTGGTGCGTAAGGAGTCGATCGAAGAAATGACGCACGCCGAGAAGTTGATGGAACGCATTCTCTATCTCGACGGCACGCCCAACATGAGCGACTACTTCAAGATTAATATCGGTCCCGATGTACACACGCAATTCAAGAACGACCTGCAACTGGAATACGACGCGGTGAAGCGTCTCAACGACGGCATCAAGCTCTGCGTGGCGCAGGGCGACAATGGCTCGCGTGACCTTGCCGAGAAGATTCTTACCGATGAAGAACACCACATCGACTGGCTGGAAGCGCAGCTTCACGACATAGGTGAGATGGGCATCGCCAACTACCTGGCGCAACAGCTGAAGAAGGACGACTGAGCGGAGTAGAGAAGCCTGAACGCGTACACGGGCAGCTTTCCTTCAGATTAAACACGGCCCACATGAGCCCACGCTTGTGTGGGCTTTTCGATGCCGAACGACGCGAAGCAGCGGCGAATCAGCACACACCGCAAGCCGCACGCGCACGCGTTCGAAGCATTCGCGATACGTTACAATGTGAGAGCGCCGCAGTTGGCGCTCCTGCGCACCGCTTCCCTCGCGGAGAGATGGCCGAGTGGCTGAAGGCGCACGCTTGGAAAGCGTGTTTAGGGGTAACTCTAACGTGGGTTCGAATCCCACTCTCTCCGCCATAGCCTCAGAAACCCTACAGCGATTTGCATTTCAAGTAAGCCAGGAATCCAAGGCCTTCCGCCTAACGTCTTCCCTGGGGTCACTCCATTCCTTTTTTGCCGGCCGTTGCTTGCGGTAGGGATTTTTTTACCACTACCCGATAGAATGCGCGGTAGATTCCCTCATGCAGACCAAACTTCAATCTCGACCGGACCTGTTGCTCCTGTTGTCCTTGTTGCTGGTGATTCTGTTGACTCCGGTGATGGACCATGGTGGTTGGCGTCGACTGGTGCTCGCGGCCATCACGTTCATACCCGTCATCATAGCGACGGTCCGGTTATCGCAAATCAAAGTGTGGGTGTGGCCGACGGTTTTGTTGATGGTGGGCAGCCTGATCTTTGTGGTGGCAAGTAACATCGCCGACAGCCGAATCTTAAATACTATTCGATGGGGATTTCTGGCCGCGTTCTTCGCTATCACGGCTGTGGGTCTTTTTTCTTATCTCAGGCATTCTCCTGCCATCACCCCGTCGCACCTGTACACGGCCGTCAACATTTATCTGTTGCTCGGGATGCTATGGGCGGCGCTGTATTGCGCGATCGACGCTTTCAACCCGGCTTCGATCCAGTTGAGAGGTTTAGCCGACCGTCAGAGTGAATTTCTCTATTTCAGCCTGGTAACGCTTTCCACAATTGGGTACGGCGATATCGTGCCGCTTAGCGGCGAAGCCCGCATGGTGGCGGCGCTGGAAGGGATAACCGGCGTTCTCTACATCGCAATCACGGTAGCGATCCTGGTGAGCAGGTTCCAGCACGAGGCTTTGGACAAAAATCAGGGTGACTGACCTCGTCTTCGAGTACGATGAAGTCGCACCCAGCGATCGAAATCAAATTGCGTCGCAATGCTATGGCGTTGCCCCATCAAGCTCGGCGACCTGCCCCCATCCCCGATTGGCTGGCTGGCTATCGAAAGCAATGGCTCCGGCTTGACGTCGTAGCCGGCGTCACCACCGCCGCAGTTGTCATTCCTAAGGCGCTGGCCTACGCCACCATTGCCGGTCTTCCGGTGCAGGTAGGCCTCTACACGGCCTTCCTGCCTCTCATCATTTACGCGGTGCTGGGGATGTCCCGCGTGCTGAGCGTAAGCACGACTGCAACCCTCGCCATTCTTACCGCCGCTGAACTTAGCGAAGTGGTGCATGGTGGCGGTCCCGCGTCCATGCTGCGCGCCTCGGCGATGCTTACGCTTCTGGTAGGCGGAATTCTCGTGGTGGCTTCGCTGTTGCGGTTGGGCTTTATCGCGAGTTTCATTTCCGAGCCGGTGTTGATCGGCTTCAAGGCGGGAATCGGACTCGTGATCGTAGTGGACCAACTTCCCAAGCTTCTCGGCATTCACTTCGCCCAGGGGACCTTCGTCCAGAATTTGCTCGCGACCGCTCGCAGCATTCCGCATACCTCGCTTCCCACGCTGGCAGTCGGACTGGTGATGATTGGGCTGCTGGTAGGATTCGAGCATTTCCTGCCGCGAGCGCCTGCCCCGCTGATTGCCGTAAGTGCAGGAATCGCCGGCGCATTCTTTTTTGGCCTGCAAGCTCACGGTGTCGAATTGGTTGGCCGGGTTCCGGGCGGTCTGCCATCGCTGAAAGTTCCCGATCTCGCGCTGGCAGCCAAACTTTGGCCGGGAGCCCTGGGGATCGCCCTGATGAGTTTCACGGAGACGATCGCCGCCGGCCGCGCGTTCGCACTCGCCGACGAGGCCCCTCCCAACGCCAACCGGGAATTGCTGGCAACGGGCTTCGCCAATGCCGGGGGTGCTTTTCTGGGCGCAATGCCGGCAGGCGGTGGGACTACGCAGACGGCCGTGAACCGTCTGGCCGGCGCGCGAACGCAGTTGGCCGAGTTGGTGACGGCCGCCATCGCTCTGGTCACCATGCTGTTCCTCGCCCCTCTCATTGGACTCATGCCGCAAGCTACCCTTGCGGCGGTCGTTATCGTGTACTCCTTTGGGCTGATTGAGCCGCGGGAGTTCCGCGAGGTCCTGGCGGTAAGGAGAACCGAGTTCATCTGGGCGATCACCGCCTTTGCCGGTGTCATGCTGCTGGGAACCTTGCGCGGAATCCTTGTGGCCATCATCGTGTCACTCCTGATGCTCGCCTATCAAGGCGCCGATCCGCCGGTTTACGTCCTGGGCCGCAAGCCGGGAACCAACGTCTTCCGGCCGATATCGGCGGAGCATCCGGAAGACGAAACCTTCCCCGGACTTCTTCTGTTGCGGCTCAGCGGGCGCGTTTTCTTCGCTAATGCGGAACATGTCGGACAAAAGGTGAAGGCCATTGTTCAACGCGAGAAGCCGCGGGTGATTGCGGTCGATTTCAGCGGGGTTCCGGATTTGGAGTACACGGCGCTGAAGAAGTTGGTGCAGGCCGGTAAGCGGCAGCAGGAACACGGCGTATCGATATGGCTCGTGGCACTCAATCCGGAGGTGCTCGCGGTCGTTGCGCGCTCCCCACTGGGAGAAGTAATTGGACGCGAAGCCATGCATTTCAATCTGGAAACTGCCGTCGCCAGATACTGCGATCAGGGTGAAGGACGCGAGGATTCCTGACGGGGGACGAGCGAACTTTAAGGAGGCAACGATAGTGGGACATACTGAAGTGGCCGGCAGGTTGAAAAATTCATTCCCGAACTCCTACAGAGGACTGTTCCTGCGCACGACTATTTTGGCTGCTGTATCCCTGCTGAGCCTCTATCCGGCGGCGGCACAGAAGCTGCCTGATGCCCCCAGCGCGCAGAAGGCGAAGCAGGCAAAGCCGACGGGCTCGACTCCTCCCAAGGAACAGGACTGGCCGCGCACCTTCACGAGCGGGCAGGACAAGTTCACCATGTATCAACCGCAAGTCGAGAAGTGGGACGGCAATCGCGTGTATTTGTATTCAGCCGTCGAGGTTCAGGGGGTCAGTCAGAAGTCGGCAAACTATGGCGTGGTCTGGTTCAACGCGAGAGCCGAGGTGGACAAAATCAATCGGGCGGTCACTCTCGACCAGGTGGAGCTCACGAAAGTGAACTTCCCCGCCGAGCCTGCAAAGAACGACGAGTTGAGCAAGCTCCTCAAAGCCAAGCTGGCCACCGCGACGAAGACAATTTCGCTTGACCGGATGATTGCCATGGTCCAGGCGGCCCACGAACCTGTCACGGGTGTCGACGTCAAGAACGACCCGCCAAACATCATCTTCACCAGCGAAGAGTCCGTGCTCGTACTAATCGACGGGCCGGCACAGCTCCGCGACGTCCAGGGAACCAAGCTGCAAAGGGTCATCAACACCCGAGCCGTCCTCCTGTTTGAAAATGACAAAAAAAATTACTACCTGCGGGTGATGGATTGGTGGCTGCAATCCTCCACCCTCGAAGGGTCCTGGGTCTACGCCAAAAAATTGCCTGACGATATGAAGAAGGCGGAGGAATACATCGTCTCCAAAGAGGGCGGGCAAACGCTGCAGACCGGCACCTCCAGCCCAGGTTCCTCACAATCCTCGGAAAATGCGGAGCCACAACGCTCCTTGAAAGCCGAAGGCAAGAATGCGCGCATACCTTTTGTGTACGTCGCCTTTCGACCGACGGAGCTGATCGAGACTCAGGGCGAGCCCGTTTATAAGACGATTACGGGTACTGGGCTGGAATACATCGAGAACACGAATGGAAATGTGTTCCGGCTGAACAGCGAGTACTACGTGCTGATCTCCGGCCGCTGGTTCACGGCTGCGTCCCTGCAAGGTCCGTGGAGCTTCGTGGATGCGGCGAAGTTGCCGGCCGACTTTGCCCGGATTCCCATCGACAGCCCGAAGGCCACGGTCCTGGCATCCGTCTCCGGAACACCCCAGGCGGAAGAAGGACTGATTGCGAATTCGATTCCGCAGACCGCTGCCATTACGCGCTCCGAAGCGAAGCTGACGGTGGAATACGACGGTCAACCTGCCTTCGCTCCCATCGAAGGCACCTCGATGCAATACGCGCAAAACACCTCTGCGCCGGTGATCAAAATCTCCGATAGCGAATACTACTGCGCGGAGGCAGGGGTTTGGTTCAAGGCGCCCACGCCGCAAGGGCAGTGGATCGTGACGGATACCGTGCCCGCGGAGATCTATACCATCCCGGCGAGTTCGCCGATTTACTACGTGACCTACGTGAAGGTCTACAACGCCACTCCACAGGTCGTATACGTCGGCTATACGCCCGGCTACTACGGGACCGTCGTCTCCGCCAGCACCAACACGGTTGTCTACGGTACCGGGTGGTATTACCCGCCCTATATCAGCCCGACCGTCTGGTATGGGTGGCCTTATACCTACGGGGTGGGCGCAGACTTCACATGGTCGGAAGCAAGCGGCTGGAGCTTCGGCTTCGGATACGGTTATGCGTACTATCCCTGGTATTACCCGTGGTGGGGACCTTGGGGCTATTACGGGTGCTGCTGGTATCCGTACTACGGATGGGGCGCGTGGGGCGGCGCCGCAGTGGCGAATGTTTACGGAGTGTGGGGAAACACGGCGTACTCGCGCACGGGCGCCGCATGGGCCAATCCTTACACCGGCAACTACGGCGCAGCCACCCGCGGCTCATACTACAACACGCAAACTGGCCGAAGCACAGTGGCAGGGCGCGGCTATAACACGAACATCTACACCGGCAATACGGCGGGGTTCCGCGGCGGAGCTACCTACAATCCGAATACCGGCATCGTCGCCGGTGGAGGCGCAGGCTACGCCGGCAACATCTACAGCGGTCAGGGCACGGCGGGACGCGGCGGCTTCGCGTACAACACCAACACGGGCGCAGGAGTAGCCGCCGGCAAAAACAATGTGTATGCCGGCAAGGATGGAACCGTCTATCGCTACAACCGCCAAAGCGGCGACTGGTCCTCGAACAGCGGCAGCGGTTGGCAGTCCGCTTCCAAGCCTGACCCGAGTCTCGAGCGCCAGCAGCAGATGCGCAATCAGGGCGCCCAGCGAACGCAGAACTTCAACTCCACACGCGGCGGTTTTAGCGGGAGAAGCGGCGGCATGAGAATGGGTGGTGGAGGCCGCAGGCGATAAAGAAAATCGAGAAGTAATGTCCGTCAATTCAGTCCGGCCCCACTCAGCCGTGAGTGGGGCTTCTGCATCCCAAATTGAAATCTCCCATTCCCGCACATTGTTTCAGCGTTGTTGCAACCGAATTTGCTACTAGCTCTAGTAGTACCAAACCGTACAAATTAGCCTTTGCGCTTTATGAAACAGTGGCTCAGGCTACTACGTCGCACACTCTATGCGCTGTTGGCGTGTTGTTTGTTGCCCACCATCGCTTTCGCGCAGACCGATCTCGGAGCCGTAAGCGGACACGTTCAGGACCAGCAGAGCCGGGCGATCAGCGGCGCCTCTGTCAACCTGCGCAATCCCGCGACGAACTTCGATCGCACCGTGCAAACCAATAGCTCAGGCAATTACTCATTCCTGGGTATCCCGCTCACCGGACAATACGTTTTGACCGTAAACGCGGCGCAGTTCAAGGCGGTGGAGCAGAAAGACATTTTTCTGCGCGCGCAAGGAACCGCCGTCTTCGATTTCACCCTGACCGTGTCGGGCGCGAACACGCAGGTGAATGTTTATGGCACGACGTCGACCGTGCCGGTGGAATCGAACCAGGTCTCGACGCGCTTGAGCCAGGAAAAAATCGAGGACACGCCGGTTCTCGAGCGCAAGATCACGACGCTGCCACTGTTGAATTCTTCCGTGCGGCCGTCGCAGACGACCGGCGACCTGTTTTTGAACGAGACGCTGTTCGTTATTAACGGAACAGGACGCCGCCAGACGACCTACCAACTCGATAACACGACCGCCAACGATATGTGGGGCCGTCAGTCGGCCATTGCCGGACTACCATTCTCCGCCGTGCAGGAGTTCACGGTTTACACCAACGCGAGTTCTGCGGAGTGGGGCTGGAACGCAGGCACGGCGGTGAATATCGTGACGCGCTCGGGCTCGAATGACTGGCATGGAGATTTCGTCGGCATGGGAAGTCCCGCGTTCTCCAACGCCAGTATTCCCCTGGCTGCCAAGCCGGCCCAGGAAACGCTGGCGCAAGGCAGCGGCATGTTGTCGGGACCGATCGTGAAGGACAAGACCTACTTCATGGTGTCGGCGCAGTACACCAATCAGGACCGGCCTGCGGTCATCACCTCACCGGTGGATCCCGGCGCCCTCTATAACGGCACCTTCGGACAGACGTTATTCCTGGCGCGCCTCGACCAGCAAATCAGCCAGAATAACCGGCTGACGGTGCGCGGCAATTTCGATCGCTTCAGCGACACGAATCCGCAGGATGCGGTGAGCGGCGCAACCTTGCCCACCGCCGCCCGCGTGTTCACGCGCAATACCTATCAGGCGGCGATCACCGACACCGCCATCATCAACAGCAACATGCTCAACGACGTGCGCTTCGAGTTCCTGCTGGGCTCGCCAATTACGCAGTTCCTGCCGGTAACTCCCAGTTCGCAGGAGTTTGTCTCCGGCTATTACACCTACGGTGAGTCGCGCATCGCCGACCTGAGCAATCACCAGTACGAGTGGGCCGATACGCTCAGCCTGAGCCGCGGTAAGCATCAGCTGAAGCTGGGCGCTGACGTGATCTACTCCCACTCTGGGGGATATGGGCAGGAATTCGGCAGCGGCTATATCGATGGGCGATTCCAGGTGAACCCGCGGTACGAGACCATCCCGATTACGACGTTGCTGAACTACAATCCAGCGCTGGCGCCGCCCGGCTCCTCTCCGGGAGCGCCGCCGATCGTCAGCAGCTTCACCCAGTCCTTCGGCAATCAGAACTATCGCGTCAATGACACGCTGTACGGCCTGTTCGCCCAGGACAACTGGCGCATCCTTCCCAACCTCACGCTGAATCTCGGCTTGCGCTGGGACGGCGAGACCTTTACCAATGAGCACGCGCTGTTCTCGCCGCGCATCGGGCTGGCCTGGAAGCTGCCCAACAGCGACACCGTCATTCGCGCCGGCTATGGCATTTATTACTCGGAGGAACGCACCGACCTCTACGCCAGCGCAGCGCTCGGCGGCCCGCAGGGCGCCTTCACCTATACGGCTGCGCCCGGCGGCCTGGGATTCCCCACCAGCTTCGCGCCGATCGCGGGCTTCCCACCGGGAGCCAGTTTACCGGCGCGCGACATCACCATACTCGCCGGCCAATGCAACTATCTGAACGGATTCTTGCCCGTCGACCAGTTGCACTTCTGCGATAACAACTTCAAGAACCCCTACACGCAGCAGTGGAACCTTGGCTTCGAGCACGACCTGGGCGGAAACTGGCTGCTCTCGCTCGATTACATCGGCTCGCACACCATTCACATCGAGCAGCCGTTCGACCTGAACGCACCGGCTCCGTACATCCGCACCATGCCGGGCCAAACGCGCTCGGTCAACGCCGCCAATGCGACTCGGCCTATCGTGCCGGTAGCGAACGGCTATCGCCAGGTCCTGCAATACATCAACGACGGTTCTGCCTGGTACGACGGCCTGCAGGTTGGAATCAGAAAGAATCTGTCGCGCCGGTTGTCGGCCTTGTTGACCTACACCTGGTCGCACGACATCAACACCGTGGAGTGGGACGGCACCGGCCAGAACCCGAACGACTGGAACTGCCTGGTGGTGTGCGAGAAGGCAACAAGTCTGCTGAACCAAACCAATCGCGTCTCGGCGAGCGCGACTTACCAGCTGCCCTGGGGCTTCCTGGTCTCGGCCTGGGTGCAGGCGGCCTCCGGCTTCCCCTTCAACATCACCACCGGCGTCGACAACAACGGCGACGGCAACACGTCAGACCGGCCAGTCATCAACGGCGTGGTGATACCGCGCGATGCCGGACAGGCGCCCGCAACCTCGGACGTCGATCTGGCGCTGCAGAAGTCCATCCACATGACCGAGCGTTCCAGCCTTATCCTGCGTGCCGAGTCGTACAACACGTTTAACCATCTCAACCTGTACAGCCTGAACGGCGTGTATGGAAACAACACCACCGGTCTGCCGGTTTCCACCTTCGCCACGCCTGTGGGCGGCCTGGCGAATGTCGGTTCACCGCGGATGATGCAGTTCATGGCGCGGATCCTGTTTTAGATCCTATTCACCACGGAGGCACGGAGGACACGGAGTATTTTGAAGTTCATTTCCCGCGTTTTCGTGTAAATGATTTCGCTTCTGCGAAACCCATTGTCCTAGCACCTCACGACCCAGATGTTGACCGAAAATACTCCGTGCCTCCGTGGTGAAACCGGTTCCTCACAGGGCAGGATTGGCGCCCACAGCGTAATCCTGGCATGCCTTCTGCTCTGCTCCACGATCGCACTGGCCCAATCCGCAGCTTCGCGGGGAACCATCAGCGGCACAGTCACCGATCCCCAGGGCAGCGCCGTGGCGGGGGCCAAGGTCATCATCCGCAGCTCCGATTTCACTTCGACACGTACTCTGACAACGTCAGACACCGGCACTTTTACAGCGCTACTGCTGAATCCCGGAGCCTATACGATCGAGGTACATGCGCCGGGCTTTCGTCTGAAGAAGCCGGCGCGCGTCGCCCTCGGCGTCGGCAGCAGCGTGCAGCTGACCATCCAGCTCGGCCTGGCGGGCACAGCGGAGAACGTCACCGTCACGGGACACGGCCCAATGTTGGAAGGCAATACCTTGCCGCCTGCCATCAACAAGCAAGCGCCGCAGGTGAGCAACACGGTCGCAGGGCTGACGGTTACATACCTCCCGAATCGCGATCGCGACTTCACGCAATTCGCTCAGCTGGCGGCAGGCGTCGATCCATCCCCCAGTTATTTCGGCCTCATCTTCGATGGCCAGCGGCCCATCGACTTCGCCGCCGCCGTCGATGGCTTCGACTTCACCGATCCGCTGAACGGCGGGCAGCGCGGCGGGCAGGACCAGTCGTTGTTCTTTCCCCAGACCGTGGTGCGCGAGTTTCAAGTTGTGCATGCCGGCGCGACCTCGCAGGTCGGTGATACGAATGCCGGGTTCGTGAACATTCTGACTAAAGAGGGCAGCAACAAGTATCACGGCGAGGCCTTCTATATCGGGCGCCCCTCGTGGACCGCGGACGACGCCTTCGGTCATTCTTTGGACAACGCGCAGAACGAGTTCGGCGGATCAATTGGCGGCCCCATCAAGAAGAACAAGGCCTTCTTTTATGTCGGCGCGGAGCAGGACTATCTGAACATTCCCTTCTGGACGCAGTTTGAGCCGCAACCTCCGGGCACGGTGATTTCTGCTGCGCTGTCCGGCTTGCAGCGGCAAGTTGTCGGCAATAGCGATCCGACTTCCGTCTTCGCGCGTGCGGACTTTCTGCTGAACCAAGCCAACACTCTGGGACTGCAATTCAACTTCAACCGCGTGAATGCCGCGAACCTCGACGACGGCTCGACACGCAGCATCGCGCCCATCGACAACGCCACGTCGCTGACCGGCGACAGCTACTGGGTTCGCGGCAACCTGACAACCGTCTTCGGCGCTAACATAGTCAACCAGTTGCTGGGGCAATGGGCGCGAGATGAGCGCGACCTTGTGCCTAACTCGACGGGCCCGGAGTTTGTGATCAACGGTTTCGGGGCGCTCGGCGGCAATGCACTGGCGAACGAGTCTTACACATCGAATATCAATCGTTACAACGATGACCTCGCGATCACGCGCGGCGGAAGGGTGCTGCATCTCGGCCTCGACTTCGGCTATAACCCTGCGACCCTGCGGCACGAGGCCAATCTCAACGGGCGTTTTGATTTCGACTCGCTGGCCGACTTTCTTGCCGGCGATCCCCGGCGCTATCAGCAGACGTTCTACACCGGAGATCCGCTCTACAGCGGCGCCGTAAAAGAGTTGGGATTTTATATCGACACGAAACTGCCTGTCGCGAAAACCCTGACCATCACTGCCGGGTTGCGCTGGGACGGTCAATGGAATTCGCAACCGTCGCACCCCAACGCCGCGATCGCCCAGACTACATCGATTCCCAATGATCTGAGCCAGTGGCAGCCGCGGCTGGGCCTTGCCTGGAATCCGCAGTCGAACACGGTCATACGTTTGTCCGCCGGGCTGTATGACGCGCCCACGCCGGCGAATGTCTTCCAGCGCGTCTTCACCGACAACGCGCTTAACACCGTGGTGGCCGACAGTTATTTCGATCCCCAGATCCTGCCGCTCGTCACCTCTGGCGGATATCGCTCGCTCGCCGCGCCTCCGCTCGGCCTGACGACACCGGCGGCGCTGGTGGTCGGCATCGCGCCCGACTTCCACAACCCGCGCTCGTTTCAGGCAGCCGCCAGCGTCGAGCAGCAGTTCACGCCCAAAATTAACGTGACCGCCGGATACGTTCACAACAGCACGTGGGATCTGCAACTGCTGCTGAACGAAAATCTTTTTCCGCCAACCTACGATGCCAGCGGCCTGCCGATTTTTCGCGCGACGCGGCCCGATCCGGCGGTGGGACAACTGTTCGTCAACCAATCGGCGGCGCATTCCAGCTACGACGGCTTTCTCGTGACCGCGAATTTCCAGTTGCCTAATCGCTCTCAGCTCTCGGCCAACTACACGCTGGCGCGCGCGCGTGACGATGAGTCCAACTACGCGCCATTCTCTCTCGTGAGCCCGCTGAATCCCTTCAATCTTGCGGCCGAGGGCGCGCACTCCAACTATGACGTGCGCAACAGCTTCAACCTGAGCGCCATCACCAATCTGCCGCTGGGATTCAAGTTCAATCCCATTCTCGTCGTGCGCTCGGGATTGCCCTACACGCCGGTCATCGGCTTCGACACGCAGGTCGACGCCAACGATTGGAACGATCGCGCCATCCTCAACGGCGTGGTCGCCCAGCGCAACAGCTTGCGTCAACCGTCGTTCTTCGATTGGGACATTCGCTTCGTGAAAGACATCACGCTGCGCGGCGAAGGTCACCACCTCGACTTATTCATGGACATCTTCAACCTGACCAACGCCTCGAACCGCAACTTCGGCCCCGAGGCGATCAGCGTCTTCGGAACAACCGCCGCGCCGATTTACAGCGCAGGCCAGGCCTTGTTCGCGCCCGACACCAACCACATCGGCAGCGCGCGCCAGGTGCAGTTCACGGCCAGAATCACGGCTTTCTGAGGGCGCAACCCCAAATCGCTCCAGGACAATTTACCCCGCGTGTCTCCTCTGACACGTCGTGTCGCGCCTGACACGACCATTCGCATGCCTCGTTCGATAACTCTCGCCTTTTCTTCACTGCCGCCCTGGTGACACTCGTGCACTACTCGCAATCGAAAAGCGGTTGCGAGGGCAAACGAGATGCGGAACGAAAGCAACGCGAAGCGTCATACCGAGCAAGCCAGACTGATATTCGCCATCCTCTTCCTGTTGAGCTTCCCAGCCTACGCGCAGGTTGCCGACAAGCGGCTTCTGCTCATCAGCATCCCTGACCATCGGCTCGCCGTCATCGAGAACGGACAGGTCAGGAAGGTTTATTCCGTCGCCGTGGGCAAAGAAAGCACGCCGAGCCCGACCGGCAGCTTCCACATCGTCGCGCGTGTAGTCGACCCCACCTACTACCACGAAGGCAAGGTCATCGCGCCCGGGCCGCGCAATCCGCTGGGCAATCGCTGGATGGGCCTGGATCGCAAAGGCTACGGCATTCATGGAACCAACGCGCCGACCTCGATCGGCAAGTCGGCGTCGCACGGCTGCATTCGCATGGCGAAGCGCGACCTGGAAGAACTCTTCGCAATGGTGAAGACGGGTGACGCCGTGGAAATTCGCGGCGAGCGCGACGCGCAGACCATCGCGCTGTTCGGCGGTGGCGCCGCAACAGAGACGGTCGTGGCGATGGCGCAGAGCGCTCCCGCCGCAACGACGGAGTCAGCCGGACAGTAATTCCGGCTTTCACCCGGCGAGTGCGAACCCTGCGCTCGCCGGCAACCCAAGAGAGGTGTTTTGTGCAAGGCACGGCAACAGCACTGATAACGGCAGGCGGCCTGGTTCTCTCGCTGGCTTGCGCCGTGCTTCTGGAGGAAGTGCTCATCGGCGGATTGTTCCGGCTGTTCTTCGCTCCGCGGCCAGATGCGATCCATCGGCAAAAACAAAGCTCGGGGCGAGTGCGGTAAAGAGAGAGAGGAACGACATGCTTGCGTTCAAGTACCTGTTGATGACGCTGGGAGTGGGGTTGTTCGTCGCGGGAGCTGTGGTTCTCGCCTACGATTTCTGGCTGACGTTTCAGTACAAGCGCGCGTTGGCGGCTGGAGCAGAAGGCGCGACTGCGCCGCAGCCGGTTCGCTGGCGCATGACCGTGGCGCTCATCGCGCTCGGTTGGGCGCCGATGCTGATTGCGCTGAGCATCGTGGTGGTGCCCAGCGGCATGGCCGGCGTGCGCATCAGCGAAACTCGCGGCACCGAGCCGGGAACGCTCTATCCCGGCGTGCATTTCGTCGCGCCGCTGTTCGAGCAGGTGCAACTGTTCGATCTGCGCGACAAGCTGTTCACGACCGGCATCGCAGAAGATGGCAGGAAGCCGGAAGCAAACACAAAAGGCGTGCTCAGCGTGCAATCGAAGGAGGGTCTCAACATCGGACTGGCGATCACGGTGCGCTATCAGCTCGATCCTAAGCGCTTGGGTTATGTGCAGTCGCATCTGCCGCAGCCGGTCGAAACCGAAATCGTTCCGCCGGTCGTGGCCAGCGCCTGGCGCGAGCTGGCGCCGGGCTACACCGTGCGCGAAATCTTCAGCTCGCGCCGCGAGGAAGTTCGCCAGCGAGCGGCGGAAGTCATCACGCGCAAGCTGGGCGCCGATGGCCTCATCGTGAAAGAAGTCATGCTGCGCGACATTCAGCTCCCGGTCGAGTATGCCAAAGGACTCGAGGAGCTCCTGCTGAAGGAGCAGCAGGACGACCAGCTCAACATTCAGACCGACATTCAGCAGAAGCAGGTGCGCATCGCCCAACTGCAGGCCGAAGCCGACAAGGTGCAGAAGGTGACGGCCGCCGAGGGCGAGGCGCAGTCCAAAGTCGTCGAGGCGAAGGGCGAGTCGGATGCGATGCAGTACACGCTGCCGCTGAAAGAGAAGCAGATTCAGCAATCGAAGCTGGAGGCCGAGGCGCGCAAGGAGGCGACAATTCAGAACGCAGAGGCGGCGGCGCAGGCCAAGGTCATCGACAGCAAAGCCGAAGTGGAGCGCCGTGATTTGCTTGCCGATGCGGAAGCAAAACGCATTCGCGTCACCGCAGCGGCCGACGCCGAGCGCATGCGCAGCGAAGCCGCGGTGCTGCGCGAGACGCCGCTGCTCATCAACAAGATCGTCGCCGAGAAGTTGTCGGACAAGATCCAGGTGATGATGGTTCCCGCCGACGGCAAGTACTTCTTCGCCAGCGACGTGTTTCGCGGCCTGGGAAGGGAAGTCGGGGATGACGCCCGAGATGGACGATCCCGAAACTGCCCCCACTCAGACACGCTGATGGCGAGACGAAGGCTATGCATCACGGAGCACACGGAGAGCGCAGAGGTTTGTTTTACCCCGCGCGCTCCGTAAACTCCGTGGTGAAACCTTCGTCAACGCAGAACTGTGCGGGTGTTTTACCAGATGAGCTCTACTGAGCTCGCCGCTTTTTCCGCCTGCCTGCGGCGTCGCTGTCTTCGTGAGTCTGTTCCTTGTGAAATGGGTTGGGAAACTCTTCGACTTTCTTCCCTTGCTGCCGCTCTTCGCGCTGCTTCTTCGGGCGATACCACGCGAAGTACACGGCCGCAGCAACTCCGCCGAGAATCGCCAGCGCGATCAGCGTCCAGAAAATAGGCTCGTAGTAACGCGAGCCCCAGTTGACGATCTGCTTGCCATAGATGTGGGCAACGTACGCGAGCGTGAAGAAGCGGACCGCGCGGCCGGTCGCCAGCGCGGCGATGAAGTTCTTGCGCGGATAATGCAGCGCTCCGGCAGCGATGAGAAACGGCACGATGGGAAACGGCGGCGGCAGAATGGCGCCCAGCGCAATCGTCGTGAAGCCATGTGCCTTGAAGCGAGCATAGACCTTCTCGGCGCGGCGCTTGCCGATCTTATGCTCCAACATGTCCTCGCCGCCCTTTTCCGCCAGCTTATACGTTACATACCCGCCGACGACTGCGCCCACGACTGCCATGAACGCGTAATACGGCCACCACGTTCGACGATGCGCCGAAAGCAGGATGACGAACACGTCCATGCTGCCGGGCAGCGGAATCGCGGAGTTGTCGAGCAAGCCCAGAAGAATCAGGCCCGGGCCGCCGAATCGATGCAGCCAGGTCCACAGCGGGCTTGCTGACACCAGAGCCAGGATGAGTTTTGTCATCGTGTAAGCGCAACTTACATTAGCAGGACTTCTGGGTTAGAAGCAGATTTTTGCGATGCAGATGCAGAGCTGACCGCACGGTCAGCAGGGTAGAGCTGACCTTCAAGTCAGCGTCAATCGACAACATCGTTTGTCTCGCGGGCTTCAGCTCGCAATTTGGCACGGGTTGAAGCCCGGCATTGAAAAGAGCGTAGCGAATCGACGCGGGCCTGAAGGCAGGCTCTGCCCATCAACCGCGCGTCGTATAATCGAAGCTTGCGCACTTCATTCTAAGCGTCACCAGGAACAATCACGTGAGCTCTCATACGCAGCACATGCACGGCCCCGCGGCGGCCGAACCGCAACCCCTTCCCGGCGTCAGCAGCATCATCGCCGTCGGCTCCGGCAAGGGCGGAGTCGGCAAGACCACGCTCGCCGTCAACCTCGCCATCGCGCTCGCGCGCATGGGCAACAAGGTCGGACTGCTCGATGCCGACGTCTACGGCCCAAATGTTCCGCTGATGCTCGGCTCGAGCGAGACGCCCAGCATCGTCGGCGACAACCGCATCCTGCCGCCGGAGCGCTACGGCCTGAAGGTCATCTCGGTCGGCTTCCTCTCGCCCGGCGACAAGCCGCTCGTCTGGCGCGGCCCCATGCTGCATTCGATCATCAAGCAGTTCCTCGGCCAGGTGGAGTGGGGCGTGCTCGACTACCTCGTCGTCGATCTGCCGCCGGGCACGGGCGACGTAGTCATCTCGCTCGTGCAGACCGTACCACTCACCGGCGCGGTCATCGTGACCACGCCCAGCGATGTCTCGCTGCAGGACGCGCGCAAAGCCATCGAGATGTTCAAGCAGGTGAAGGTCGACATTCTCGGCATCGTCGAGAACATGAGCTTCTTCGTCTGCCCGCATTGCCATCACGAGATCGACGTCTTCTCCAAAGGGGGAGGCAAGCGCACCGCCGAGCAGTTCGGCATTCCATTGCTCGGCTCGATTGAGCTCGACCCCGAGATCCGCAAAGGCGGCGATGGCGGTCACCCGATCGTAATGGAAGGCGATCAGTCGCCGCACGCGAAGTCGATCTTCGCCTTCGCAAATCGCGTGATGGAGCGTACGAAGGAAGTGAAGGAATCGGCGGGCGGCAGCGTAATCGAGATCCGGTGAGCGTACGTTTCGAGCCGCGAAATCTGCCTTCTTCCTGATTCCCGAAGACTTGCGAAATTGTTCCACGTGGAACAAATAGCGAACGTTCGTCCGTTCCCGCAATGGGAACCATGCCGGAGGCCCTGCTCGTCACCTCTCGTCGTCGGGTTGATCAGCGAGCATAGCGCCGCAGGCGCGGCATATCTAAGCCCAGCGTTTCAACGCTAGGTGGCGGATTCGAATAGGCCGAGTCCCGTAGCGGACGACATAGGAACCTGGCTTACCGTGAGAGATTTGCCGTCGCATCGTGAGAACATATGGCATCCCCGAGGGACTCGGCATTTAAACCTACGGTTACCCAGCGTTGAAACGCTGGGCTTAGATATGCTGTCCCCTTCGGGGACGGCTGCAAGGCCTGTCCTTCGTTCTCAGCTCTTCATCACCTTCAGCCAGGCTTCCTGGAAGCGCGCCATCTCGTCGCTGGTGCCGACCGTGATGCGCACATACGTCGGCATAGCTGGCCATGAGCGCCCGATCATCACACCCTGTTGCGCCATGGCGGCGGCGACTTCTTTGCCCGGGCGCTTGGTGTCGACCATAAAGCAGTTCGAGACCGAAGGGATGTAGGAATAGCCGTTGCGCTCAAGCCACTCAAAGGTCGCGGTGCGAACTTGTTCGTTGGTGCGCTTGCGGTCGGCGACCAGATTCGGCTCCTCGAGACTGGCCGATGCTGCCGCGATCGCGGTGATCGGCATCGGGTTAGAGCCACCATACTGATACAGCCGCTCGATGAGGTCGGGGCGGGCGATGGCGAATCCGCACCGCAGTCCCGCCATACCGTAGAGCTTGGAGAACGTGCGCAGCACGATGAGATCTTTGCCCGCTTTCACCAGGTCGATCACCGTCGGCGCGTCGCTGAAGTGAATGTATGCCTCGTCGACCAGCACGATGGACTGCTTCGGCTTTTTCTCCACCAGGTACTCGACATCGGAGTGGCTGGTGAGTGTGCCGGTGGGATTGTTGGGCGTGCATACATAGAAGATGCCCGCGTCCGGACCTGCGGCGAGCATGGCCTTCACATCGTGCGCGTAGCTCCTGGTGAGCGGAACATTCACCACGCGCGCCTTCACCTGCTGCGCGGCAAATATGCCGGCCTCGAAGCTGGGGTCTCCCGCGACATAGCTGGCACGCGGCGAACAGAAAGCTCGCACCGAATAATTCAACGGCTCGGTCGACCCCGCGTACATCGCAAGATTGTCGGTCGTGACGCCCAACGAATCTGCATAGAGCTTTGTAAGAGCGTGGTACGACTTGAAGAGATAGCGTCCGCCCTCGGGAGCGATCGCGATCACCGCGTCGCGCGCGGCCGCACATGGGCCGAGCGGATTCTCGTTGGCGTCGATGAAGATCGCATCGGCGCTGTGATCCGCCGGATGCGGCGGCGCAGCCGCGTAGGCGAGCATGGGCTCGGTGACCACGCGAAAGGCGAGAGCAGCGGAGGTCAAAGCCGATGCCTGCAGGAACGACCTGCGGGAAAGTGACGAACTAGACGCTGGGGTCATGGATAGTTCCTTTGCGGTTCATCTTAATCTCTTCGGCGGCGGAGGTGCCCGCCATATTTGCTAAGGGAATCCTGATTAAGTCTCGTTTGTCTGGCGCGTTTCAAATCGAGCCGCGCAAGCAGCGACTGCGTCTCTCTAGCCCCGGACGCAACTCCGGGGTGAGCCGCACGAGGAAAACCGTGTGGCCGCGCAGGGCCCGCCAGGCTGCTCAAGCAGGAATGCATCACGCTCGTGTGAGCATGGCCGATCAACAATTGTAATAAGCCGCTACGCGGCTTGCTGCACCCAAAGAAGAGCCAATCTGAGGCCGATTAATAAACGTACGGCGCTTGTTGATGGAAGAATCTGGATCAGGCTGTCTCGCTGTAAAATCACAGCGTCGCCATGAACGCCGCCGTACTCCACACGCTGGGCCAGCCGCCGCGATGCGAGCAGTTTGCTGAGCCCGTCGCGCGGGATGGCGAAGTCGTCGTGCAGGTGCGCGCCGCTTCGCTGAAGCCCGTCGACAAGCAGTTGGCAAGCGGCTCCCACTACGCCAGCAACCGGGCGCTTCCGTTCATCTGCGGCATCGATGGCGTTGGCACTCTCGACGATGGCACGCGTGTCTACTTTGGCGGTCCGCGGCCGCCTTATGGCGCGATGGCTGAACAAACGGTGGCTCACAGCGCTTTCACCTTCCCGTTACCCGACAATCTGAGCGACGAAACCGCCGCGGCGATTGCCAATCCCGGTGTGTCGGCGTGGCTGTCGCTGGCGCACCGCGCAAAGCTCGCGGCAGGAGAGAACGTTCTGATTCTCGGAGCTACTGGAATCACCGGCGGCCTGGCGGTGCAGGTCGCCAAGATTCTGGGCGCCGCGCGCATTGTCGTCGCTGGGCGCAATCGCGAGCGCTTGAACGAACTGTGCGAGCTCGGCGCTGACGCAACCATTCCGCTCGACACATCCGAGGCCGAGTTGCGAGAGGCGATCGCGCGCGAGGCCGGCACGTCCGGCTTTCAGGTTGTGCTGGATTACGTGTGGGGCAGCATAGCAGAGGCTTTTTTCGCCGCCGTCACGCGCAAGGAATTCGCTGCCGTGGAAACCGAGACGCGCTACGTGCAGGCAGGAGAAAGCGCGGGCGCGACGATTTCATTGCCGGCGGCGGTTTTGCGAAGCACGCCGTTGACGATTATGGGCACGGCGGGAATTCCGTCGCGCGAGGTTCTGGTTGACGCATTGCAGAAGGTCATGACTCATGCCGCGAGCGGAGAGCTACGCATCGTCACGGAGCGCGTGCCTCTGGCGGAGATTGAGCTGGCGTGGAACCGCGAGCCGCGAGGGAAAAGATTTGTGATTGTGCCGTAGAGAGAAGCTCCCAGGTCTCGAACCCCGCGAGACCCTTCGGCTCTGGGGCACCCGGCAAGTCTCGACTTGAACGAATTCAAGCGAAGCTTCAACGGACCTTTTGGTTATGCAGACGAAAATCCCCATTCAAGGCCAAAGGATGGCCTTGAATGGCTTGACGGACTCTTCAAACTGACAACCGACAACTGCGTTTTACCCACTATGTCGGATGTGCATCACGTCGCCGTCTTTCACGATGTACTCTTTGCCTTCCAGGCGTAGCGTGCCGCGGGCGCGGCCTTCGGCTTCGGAGCCGGCGTCGAGTAGCTGGTCCCAGTGAATCGTTTCGGCGCGGATGAAGTGGTGCTCCAGATCGGTGTGGATTGCGCCGGCGGCGTTCACGGCCTTGCTGCCGCGCTCGACCGTCCAGGCACGACACTCGTCTTCGCCGACGGTGAAGAACGAAATGAGGCCGAGAAGTTCGTACGTCTTGCGGATGAGGCGCACCAGGCCGCTTTCTTTCAGGCCGTAGCTGGAGAGAAATTCGGCGGCATCTTCGTCGCTCATCTCGGCGAGTTCGGCTTCGACCTTCGCGCACACGGCGAGCGCGCCGGTGTTGGGCCGCGATGCGACTTCGCCGATGCCGTACTTCGCGATCGCGTCTTCCAGGTCCTTGCCCAGCGTCGTGCTCTCACCGATGTTCAGGACATACAGCATCGGCTTCTCGCTGAGGAACATGAAGCCGCGCACGCGCTTTTTGTCTTCCGGCGTCATCTCCATTTCGCGCAGCGGACGTTCGGTCTCCAGATGCGCTTGGGCGCGCACCAGCAGGTCATGCTCACGCTCGACCTCGTCCGACTTCATCTTCTTGCGGTCCTTTTCGACGCGCTCCAGCCGCTTCTCGACCTGCCCGAGGTCGTTGACGATGAGATCGAAGTCGATGTTCTTGATGTCGCGCAGGGGATCGATGGGGCCGACGTGCGGGATGGAGTCGTCCTCGAAGACACGCACCACATGCGCGAGCGCGTCGACGTTACGCAGGTTGGCGGCGAAGGCGGTCTCGTTCAGTGCCTCCTTCGAGAGCGCGGCCACGTCAGCATATTCGACACTGGCATGGACGAGCTTCTTGGGGTTGTATAGAGCAGCCAGGCGGTCGAGGCGATCGTCGGGAACGCGGGCGACGCCGAGATGGGCCTCGCGCGGATTGCCGCTGCGCTGCGCCACCGGCTGCTTGGTGAGCATGACGAAGAGCGATGTTTTGCCTACCTGAGGCAGGCCGATGATTCCGGTTTTCATAAGAAGCAGTTAGCAATTCGCTTATAGGCGCAGGCTAGATGCCAATTTTCAGAGTAACCGAAAATGAGATTTGACGCAGTGACAGGCTTCGCTCCAGTGAGCGCAGCTACCTTCGACAATACGATACGATTGGCATGAAACCACAATAGCGGCTGCGGAGTCATCGTCGAGATCACGCCGTAGTTTCCTGCGAACGACGTTCAGTATCAGCGCCGCGCATGTCCTTGACGGCGGCATCTTGCGAGCGTAATACTCGGGGCATCTTATGGCGTAGCAGGAGTGCTCCCACTGCAACGCCAAGATGCCCGAAAACCTCGACCAGTTCTCCCAAACGGAAGTCCGGGTTGGCGATCGTGTGCTTATACGATCCACCTGCCGTCGTTGCGGAGCCTCGCGCCTCGTGTCCCACGAAGACGGTTCACTGGAGAAGTGGGAACGCGAACACGATTGCAGCAAGGGCTCGTCAACCTGGCTCTAGACCCTACGCATCTCCGAGGGTTTCGGCGGAAAACTTTGTGCTCGCGGGCCGCATTCTTGCGGTAGAATCTCTGCCACTCCAAAGCAAGTTTTCAGAAGTCCGAGCCGCAGCGTGTGCTTACGTGGGCCCGGTCTGCTGGCCTACACGGGGAGCGACCATGAGATCCCGTCACTTCGTCTGGACGCTGATCGCTGTTTGTTTGTTGACTGTCAACTTCTTGCTGCCCGCTCACGCGCAGGCGCCTAACACCTCCGCCCCCGGCATCGTTCCGTCAACGCCGCTGTCGTTTGCTCCCCAACACCTCGGCACCACGAGCGAGCCGCAAAATGTGCAATTGACGAACAATTCCGGTGCAAAGGCAAAGTTGAAAATTGGCACGCCCAGCATTCCGGACTACTTGAAAGACACGACGGATTGCGATCGCGAACTTGATGGGGGCCAGTCCTGCCTGCTCGTCGTGCGGTTTTCGCCTCAGGTGGCTGATGCCAACAACGATGCGGGTACGGCTCGTCAGGGTACGGTAGAAATCGGTTACGAAGGCGACGACCAAAAGCCCAGCAGCAGGTTGACCCTCGAGGGCACAGCCTTACCTGCGTTTCTCGGCATGGCGCCGAAGCAAATTGTCTTTCCAAAGCAAGCCGCGTCGGCAACCAGTTCGCCGCAAATGGTGACGCTCACCAACCTGCAGTCCGCTGATGCCAGCGGCAAGCACGACATTACGGTAAGTCAAATCACGGCGGGCGGAGACTTCACCATCGATGCACCCACCCTGCCGCACATCTTGAAACCAGGCGCGTCACTGGCAGTGCCGGTGCGCTACGCTCCGAAACACGAGGGCAAATCTTCCGGCATTCTGCTGGTCACCACGGCCGACGGCAACGTGCGCGACATTCCCCTGGCCGGAAATACCTACGATTTGCTGGCGGGACTTTGCTCTTTTCCCCCCAGGCAAGAGTTTCGTTTCATGTTAGTCGTCGCGTTGACGTACTGGCTGGCGATGATTGTGGTGCGCTGGCATCGCATAGCACAGCCGACGCGTGAGCTGCTGCGCGCAGAAATCGTTACCGTGCGCACGGAACTGGAAATGCTTCCCGCCACGCTGCCGATACCGCAGGTTCCGCAGCCGGGACAGGCGCCCGCCAATCCCGGGCAACAGCAGGCTGCAATTGTGGCGCAAGCACAACTGCCGGCGGGCAATGTCGCGCAACCGCCAGGAAGCGCTGCACGGCAACGGCCTCCCAACTGGCGGCAACAAATCGCCAGCGTTCTCGACGCGGCCGGGCTCGAAGTGTCGCCGACGGTGGCGCACAAAGGTCCGTTGTATCGCCTTGCCAATTTTCTGTTCTGGTCGCGCGGCCAGGAAATTGCCAGCTGGGGTTATGTGCACGACGCGCAGGAGAAGATGGCTGCGCATCAGCCGGAGGCAACGGCTGTAGCAAAGCTGGAGGTTGCTGCACAGCAGCTGAAAATCGCCAGCGATGCGCCCAGTCAGGCGCTGGCGCAGACCATTACCACAGCACTCAATCCTACGCAGGCCACCGGTCCGGATCGGCTGCGGGCGTTGCTGGCCGAGGCGCTCACTGTCCTCAACGATCGCGACGACACCGATTTCGCCAAAATGGCGGGCTGGCAAAACAAAGCGTCGTGGTTGGTGGGCTGCGGCCTATTCATCATGCTGGTTCTCACCCGCGCCATTCCGCATCACGCCATCCTGTTCGTCGTGGGCGGCGCGGGCGGGCTTATTAGCCGCATGAGCCGGTCTCTCAATCGCAAAGACGTGCCCACCGATTACGGCGCCTCGTGGACAACGCTGTTTCTGAGCCCGGTCTCGGGCGCACTGGGCGCATGGGCCGGAATTTTGATCACCGAATTGGCGATCAAGCTCAATGTTCTGGGCTCGGCCTTTCAGGCTTATTTCACCGAACCGTGCCAGGCTACCACTCTAGCCGTTGCGCTTGTCTTTGGATTCTCGGAGCGGCTGCTCGATGACGTTCTGGACAAAGTGGACGCTGCCGCCACTACCAATTCGCAGCCGGCACAAAAATCCACGACTCCCGCTACATCGCCGCAAGCGGCCGCGGGGCAGCCGGGCAAGCTTGCCATCCAGCAGACGCTTCCGAAAGGACAGGTCAATGCTGCCTACAAACAAAACTTGCAAGCTTCCGGTACCGTCGGTCAGTTGACGTGGTCGGTGACGGGCAACCTACCCGACGGGCTACAGTTGACCGATCCGGCGGATGGAACCATCAGCGGGACGCCTAAGCAGGCGAACACGTTTACCTTCACGGCATCAGTGAAGGATGCAAACTCAACCCAGAGCCAGCAAGTCACGATTGTGATTGCTCCCGCGTCTTAGGCGACCGCGGAGCGATGGGATGAGGCAGAAGCGCCTCTACCGGTAGAGAATGATCCGCAGCTCCAGCGGTTCTCCAGAGCCGCGGACGAGGTTAGTACGTGTAGAAGCCGCGCCCTGATTTGCGGCCGAGCCATCCTGCGTCGACCATCTTGATCAGCAGCGGACACGGCCGGTACTTGGGATCGCCGAGCCCCGCCTGCATGACGCGCATGATGTCCAGGCACACATCGAGCCCGATGAAGTCTGCGAGCGTCAGCGGTCCCATGGGATGCGCCATGCCGAGCTTGAAGACCTCATCGACTGCTTCAGGCGTCGCCACGCCTTCCATCACCGCGTACATGGCTTCATTCAGCAGCGGCATCAGCACGCGGTTGGAGACGAAGCCCGGCGCGTCGTTGACCTCGACCGGCGTCTTCTCCAACTTTTCGGCCAGCGATTTCACCGTCGCATAAGTCTCGTCAGAAGTCGCGAGGCCGCGAATGACTTCGACCAGCTTCATCACCGGCACGGGATTGAAAAAGTGCATGCCGATGACTCTTTCGGGGCGCTTGGTGACGGCGGCGAGCTTGGTGATCGAAATCGACGAGGTGTTGGAGCTGAGGATGACCCCGGGCCGGCACATCGCGTCGAGATCGCGGAAGAGCTCGGCTTTGATCTCAAAGCGCTCGCTGGCAGCTTCGATGATGAAATCACATGCGGCGAGTTCCTTGCGCTCGGTAACGCCGCGAATGTTTTTGAGCGCCTGGTCGCGCTGCTCGGCCGTTAACTTGGCTTTGGAAACTTCGCGCTCCAGATTTTTCTTGATGGTGTCCAGGCCACGGTCGACGAAGCGCTGCTCAACATCGACCAGCACGACCAAGTACCCGCCTTTGGCGAACACGTGAGCGATGCCGTTGCCCATCGTGCCCGCACCGATAACTCCAACTGTTTTGATGTCCATGATGAGACCTTTCGGGAGAAGAAGAATTGTAAGGGAAAGACAGGAGGTGGAGCACGCCTTCAGGCGTGCAGATGAACCTTATCCGGCTTTGAAGGGGCGCCGCGTTAGCTGCGCCGCTGCTTAGGATAACTTTACTTACAAGCCGATTTTTAGGCGGCGGGAGAGGCGGCGTGAAGGCCGCCATCAAGTAGCTGTGCCTGAACGGCACGGCTACAGCTATGCCCCTTCAAGAGCCAGCCAAGTCGCGCACAGTCCCTTATGTCCCAATCACCACGCCGCCGTCGACGGAAATCACGGTGCCGTGGATGAAGCTGGCCTGGTCCGACGCGAGCCACGCATACGTATTCGCCACGTCTTCCGGCGTACCCGCGCGGCCCAGCGGGGTGCGCGCGATCATCGCCTGCAGAACTTTTTCCGGCATCGCCCGCACCATATCGGTCGCGATAAATCCCGGCGCAACGGCGTTCACGCGGATGTTGTAGCGCCCCAGCTCGCGTGCCCAGGTGCGCGTCATGCCGATCACGCCCGCCTTCGACGCGACATAATTGGTCTGCCCGAAATTGCCCAGCAGGCCGACCACCGACGCGGCGGAGAGAATCACGCCACCGCGCTGGCGGATCATCTGCGGCACGACCGCGCGCGTCGTCAGAAACACGCCTTTCAGATTGACGTTGATGACCGCGTCCCAGCTCTCTTCCGACAACATCGACTCGGGCCCATTGCCGTTCCACTTCACCAGTTGCGCGTCGCGCACAATGCCGGCATTGTTGATGAGCACGTCGATGCGCTGCCAGCGGTCGAGCACCTCCTGCGCCGCTGCCTGCACATCGTCAGCGCTGGTGACGTTCACCGCCTGGAAGCACCCCTCGCCGCCTGCCCATTGAATGGCCGACTCCAGCTGCGTGGCTGCCTGCGGCGACACGTCCCAGGCCGCGATGCGCGCGCCCTCTTCGGCAAAGCGCATGGCGGTGGCGCGCCCGATGCCCGCGCCCGCCCCGGTGATGACGATCACTTTGTTGCGCAGCCCACTCTCGCGTGCCGGCTTGCGCTTCGCGTGAATGCCGGGAAGTTCGTCGGCAGCATTTTGAATGAGTTCGGGAACGGTATTAGCGGGAGTTGCGGGAGTAGTTTCAGTTTCGGCTGCGCTCTTGCTCACAGCGTCTTGGGATTGCGGCATCGGGGCTCCTGATTATCGGATGCTGGCTCGGTGGGCGTAGTCGCTTGAGGTACGATCCAGCCGGTCACTCCGTCGTAACATCCGCCGAACAGAGTAGAAGCTTTGCCGCAGTGCGTCAAGAGTTGCGGCGAGACTTCTTCTTTCGCGCCTTTTTGGCGGGCTTGTGCTTGGAGAGTGCGGCCTCGAGCTCGTCAATCCGGTGTCGCAGCTCCATCACTTCCGAGTTTTGTTCCGGTGGCGCCGGCGTGGGTGGCACGGCAGGTTGCGGGGCACCGTTGGTGCCTTTGTCCTGTCCCCACATGGCGGGCATGAATGCGGTCAGCGGCGAAGGCATGGCGCGGTAGGCGTTCTGGTACATCTCCATCATCGCCTTCATGTAGCGCAGCGCGCCCTCCTGCGTGGCCTTGCCGCTGGCAACGATCATTTGCCGCAACACGTCCAGCGGGAAGACCGAGTCGGGCAGCTTGGCGTCGTCAAGCACAATCTGCGCCAGTACCGTGCGGGTGATGTCTTCGTCTGTGGCAGCGTCAATAACGCGCACATCGTGGCCGTCGCGCACCAGTTGCGCCACCTGCTCCTGGTTGATGTACTGGCTGGTGATCGTGTTGTAGAGCCGCCGGTTCTCGTACTTCTTGATGATCAGGGGCCCGAGTTTATTTTTCATGGTTACGGATATTGCGACCATAGATCAGCCGCATACAACGAAATGAGATTCGTAACAGGGCACGGCTTCAGCCGTGCCGCATTGTACCGCTTTGAAGTCGGGCTTCAGCCCCTGCGCCGCGGTAGCGGCGTAGCATGTGTCGCCGACTGAAGTCGGCTCAAGGCCCAATTATGAACTCCTATCGGCACGACTGAAGTCGTGCCCTGATACAAAGCAATTCACCCTGCAAATCGTAATCGGGCAGCGCTCCGGGACGGGCGAATATCTTCTAAGTCCTTATGTTACTTCGGCTTGCGGCCATGATGCAAAACCCATCAATTTTCACTTGACATGTCCGTCAAACAGGGCGAAACTAACTTATGTTGCAGTGCAGCATAAATCGCAACATGGATTCTTAGTCAGCAAGGAGCAGAACATGCCGAATACCTCAAAGTCAAGCAAGAAGGCCGCCAACGGCGCCGCTGTCAGCGAAGCCAGCGAAGTCTTCACCCCTCTCTATCTGAACACCGTAAACCGCGTCGCCGAGCTGCAGAAGAACTCGCTCGATGTCGTCGCCGAGCAGACCAGCGAATGGGTTGGCGCCTGGAAGAAGGCTTTCAGCTATCTTCCCGTGACCACTCCGACGTTCTTCTTCGACGTTATCGGTCAAGCCGTGCAGACCGCGATCGAGACCCAGAAGAGCGCCATCGACCTGGCCGTCGAGCAGACCGAAGCCGTAACCGAGATCGGCAAGCAGCGCGCCGAGGCCTATTCGAAGATCGCCGCGACGGCGACCGCCGCGTTCCAAACCACGGTGACCCGTTCGGTCGAAGCGCAGAAGAAGGCGCTCGAGTTCGCTGCCCAGCAGAACAAGGCAATCTGCGAAGCCACCAAGAAGCAGATCGGCGGCGGCCCGGCGACGATCATCGTCGACACCTTCGAGCGCGGCGCCAACACGCTGATCGAAGCCCAGAAGTCGATTCTGGACGCGACCACTTCGCCGTTCGTTTCGTAGTTATGTCCGAGCAAGCACGGGTCGAGCGGGCCTTCAGGCCCGCGTCCTCGTGCGCGCCAAGTCAGAGTTGGCTGTATAGCCGACGGGACTCGTGCCGCCGGCCGTAAAGCCGGCTCAGCTTTGGAAGGGGCAGCGTGACTGCGGCGCTAAAGCGCCGCTCTACCGATCTGTCGGCCGGTGGGCTCGCGACTGTCTCTGGGTGTATCGTCGTACATAGAGGGCACAGGATGGCAGACGAAGCCAGCAAGAACAACAAGCCTTTCGATCCCATGGAGCCGTGGCGCGGCATGCGCGACTCCTACCTTGACATCTGGGCCAAGAGCATGGTGGATATGGTGAACAGCGAGGCCTATTCGCAAGCCACGGGCGCAATGCTCGATACTTATCTGACCATGTCGGCGCCCTTCCGCGAAGCGGTCGAGAAAGCCATGCTCAAGACGCTGGAGCAGTTGGCCATGCCGACGCGAGCTGACATTGTCTCCATCGCCGAGCGCATGACCAATATCGAAATGCGGCTCGACGATCTCGACGCCAAGATCGACGCGATACTGGCGCGCACTTCGCCGACCGCGAAACCAGCCGCTGCTTTCGCCGCCGTGAGCGCGGCGCCGCGTCAGGCAGCCAAGAAAGCCGGCCGCTCCAGAACAGCCAAGAAGGGGAAGAAATAGGATGCCAGAAGCGCCGGTGCTTACCGACCCGTTCACACAGGCCACGCAACGTTTTCAGACGCTCACCAAGGTCATGACGACCAAGGCGCAGATCGCGCAGACTCCCAAGGAACTGGTGTGGGCGCTCAACAAGGCCAAGCTCTATCGCTACGATGCCGGTGCTCCCCGCCGAGAAGCGTTATCCCATCCCTCTGCTGCTGGTCTTCGCGCTCATGAACCGGCCGTACATTCTCGACCTGCGTCCCGGGCACAGCTTCGTCGAGTTCATGGTCAACCAGGGCTACGACGTGTACCTGCTCGACTGGGGCGCTCCGGGGCCGGAAGACAAGAATCTGAAGTTCGACGACTACACGCTCGAGTACATGCCGCGCGCCATCCGCAAGATGAAGGCGATCTCCGGTTCGGAAGAGTTCAGCCTGCTGGGCTGGTGCATCGGCGCTATCCTCACCTCGATTTATTCCGCGCTGCGGCCCGACGACGGCCTGCGCAACCTGATTCTGCTGACTGCGCCGCTCGACTTCTCCAACAAGCAGGGCATGACCTTCGCGCGCTGGGTGGACGAGCGCTACTTCGACATCGACAAAGTCCTGGGCGCGTTCGGCAACATGCCCGGCGAGATGATCGACTACGGCGCCAAGGCGCTGAAGCCAGTCGAGAACTACATCACCAACTATCTCAAGCTGTGGGACAACCTCGACGATCCACGCGTTGTCGAGGCCTGGCATGCGATGAACACCTGGGTCACCGACAATGTGCCGCTCGCCGGTGGCGCCTTCCGCCAGCTCATCGTCGACCTCTATCGCCATGACAAGCTGATGAAGGGCGAGCTGATGATTCGCGGCGAACGCGTCGATCTGCAGCAACATTCATGCGAATCTGCTGACCGTGATTGCCGAGGGCGACCACATCACGCCGCCGTGCCAGTCGGAGCCGATCCTGGCGAAGGTCGGCAGCACGGACAAAGAAGTGTTTCGCGTCAACGGCGGGCACATCGGGATCATGGCGGGCAGCGGGGCGCACAAGGTGACGTGGCCACACATCAACCAGTGGCTGGCGGCAAGATCGCGATAAGCAGCATAGTTCGAAGATCCGTGCCCCGACTCACGTCGATTGGTCGCGCCTTCTTCCGCTCGCGCGTGGTACTAAATTACTCTCACCTAATCCCTTAGGTTGCCGACGTTTCACCGGAATTTCATCCCGCTTCGTTGAATTGCCATTCGCCCGGCCCATATACTTTTGAAGAGGTCTGCCGTGATTACACCTCCCATGCCATACAGCCGTTATTTCTATAGAGAAGACGAGGTCATCCTCTCCGTCTGTAACTACTGTTTCGCCGTGGTCGCCGAATCGAACAACGATGCCGAACTCGATCTGCGGGAACGCCAGCACGAGTGCGCCGAGAAAATGAGGGCCTTCGCCGCCTGAAGTAGCACGACTCAGCACAATCCATGGACTGTGGGCCGCGAGGGCGTGGTCGCGCTTTTCGACCCACTGACGACCGCACTAGAAACGGTGCAACCAGAACGTTCGTTCGCTTGTCTGTGATGGCGCTCACTGGCACAATGAATGAACGTCACCCCTCGTAGCGGCAGCCGTCACAGGCGGTTGTTTATACCCGAAAGTAGGATGGCAGCAGTTCATTCGACGGGTCCCACGTTTTTCTCCAAACAACAGGCAAAAGGGCGGTCGCTGGTTAGCGCCATTTTTTATCAGGCAGGATTTAAGGTGAGGCAATCATGTTATTGAACCCTTTCGTTATCAATAGCCACGGACAGATTGTCTTCCCAGGGAATTTCTTTCCGGAGCTGGACTTTTCCGTCTTCAAAAGTCTGAAGCAGTTTGCCGCGGTCATTCGCCGCGACTTTGGCGAAAAAGCGCCGACCCACGGTGAGATCGTCGACCGTCTGCAGGCGGGAGAATACAAGAGCCGCTACGAGCTGTGCCGCGACCTGGTGTTGAACCGTTTCTGGGTGAACCGCTACACGCTGACGATGTACGAGAAGCGGCCCATCCGCTGGGGCGATTTGCCGCGCAACCGTGACGATGTTTTTCTTCCGGTGTACAAGCCGCGCGACTCCTCGTCGAATGCGACCGCGCTGCAGGCCGGGTTTCATCAATTGCCACCGGCTTGGGATGAGGACGTGGAAGACCGGGCCTTCGCCATCCTGCTGCACGTTTTTCGCAATGCTCTGAGCTCCGGCGGCGAGCTTCGTCCGGTCCGCCCCACCGTTGCCGAGGCGATAGCCGATCCTGCCAATCGCACGCGGCAGTTGCTACGCTATAACCCCGACTACCTGTTCTACACGCATGACGATGTCGTCGACTGCCTGCACCCTGTGCCCGAGCTCGAAGCCTTAATGCGGCAGTGCATGATCCTGCACAACCAGTATCCCTGGGATCCGTCGGCCAGCACGGTCACGGAGATCGCCAAGCTGAACGACGACGATTATGTGGTGGGATTCTACCCGCGCAATGAGGACGTCCTGCAGTTCATCCAGCGGGTGAAGAGCGATGACGGTTCCGGACCGCGAGTTCGCATGCGGCCGACGCGTCCGGTTGGCTCAGAGACGCTGGCTCTCAGCGAGCCCGTGAGACCGTACCCCCCGGTGCGCGTGAGCGAGCGCTTCAAGGTGATGCCGCGCATCGAGGCGATTACCGCCTATGAAGGTGAGGTCAAGTGCACCAACGCCGATCTGATTCGCAATCATGCCTATAGTTGGTCGCGCATGAGCGCAGAGGAAATCTCCGCGAAGACCGGCATCGAATCGCGCTGCTACACCGAGATGCCGCTGGAGGAGATTGCGCTGCTGGTGGCCAAAAAGGCTCTCTCGAAATCGAAACGAAAACCTGCCGAAATCGGAGCTGTCTTATTTTGCAGTTGTACCAGCAGCAAGCTAATTCCGTCCGTCGCCACCTGGATCTCGGGCGAACTGGGGTTGATGCAGACGCACAACTCTTGCGACATCGTCGCCGCCTGTGCGGGCATGTCCTACGGCGTCGGGGAAGCGGTCCGGCTGCTGCAGGAGATCGAGCGTCCGGTGCTGTTGGTGTGCGCGGAGAAGTTCTCCGACAAAATCGGCACCGTGCGAACCTCGCGCATGATCTTCGGCGACGGCGCGGCGGCCATGGTAATCGCGCCTGCGCCGGAGGGAGCCGGATCCGACATCGAAGTGTTCCAGACTTACGCCAGCGGCCCCTGGGCGGAGGTGAACTCCATCATCTGGCCCAATCCCGAGTTCGGCAACAACATTACGGTTTACGGGCCGGAAGTGAAGAACCTGGTGACTCGCTATCTCAGACAGATGATGGACGAGCTTGGTCAGCAGCCTTCCCCTAACGGCGATGGTGGAATGCTGGTGGATGCGATTGACGTGGTTGTGCCGCACCAGGCGAACAAAAATATGGTGCTCTCGCTGAGCGAAGCCGCGGGCATTCCCGGCGAGAAGATTTTTTTCAATATCGAGCGCGTTGGCAACACCTCGTCGGCGAGTATTCTGATGGCCGTCCACGATGCGGTGAAGGAAGGCAGGATTGACCGCCCGATGCGGGTCTTTGCGCCCGGCTTCGGCGCCGGCGCAGTCGGCGGCTATGTAGTCATGCGGGTCGATCCCGCGGTAGTAAGCGTCAACCAAGATAAGAGGAGTTATGCAATGGCAACCGCTGCAAATATGAATGGCAATGGCAACTATGGAACTTCGCTGGTTGGACGTGTCGCGCTGGTGACCGGCGCTTCGCGCGGCATCGGACGGGCAATCGCCGTCGAGTTTGCGCGGCGCGGCGCCCAGGTGGCGCTCAACTTCCGCTCCGACGAAAAGCAGGCTGAAATCGCTGCGTCGGAGATCCGCG
This sequence comes from uncultured Acidobacteriaceae bacterium, assembly GCA_963747045.1. Lineage (GTDB taxonomy): Bacteria > Acidobacteriota > Terriglobia > Terriglobales > Acidobacteriaceae > Bog-257. Next base: position 80,280 of record CAVVDN010000015.1, read on the forward strand.
ACCTGGGCGTCGAATGCGTGCTGGTGCAGGGGGACGTGGCTAAGAAGGGCGAAGCTGCGCGCATCGTCAAGGAGGTCCTCGACAAATGGAACCGGCTCGATATTCTGGTGAACAACGCGGGCATCACGCGCGATCGCACCATGCGCAAAATGACCGACGATGACTGGGCTGCGGTCATCAACGTCAACCTGAACGGCACCTTCTATTGCACCAGCGCGGCGGTGCCGGCGATGATCAATCAGCGCTACGGGCGTATCATCAACATCAGCTCGGTCGTGGGGCAGATGGGGGCGTTCGGACAGGCTAACTATTCGGCCAGCAAGGGCGGCATCATTGCCTTCACCAAGACGCTGGCGCTGGAGATGGCGAAGTTCAACGTGACTGCGAACGCCATCGCCCCGGGATTCACCTCGACTGAAATGGTGGACGCGATTCCGGAAGAGATTGCTGCGCAGATCAAGGCCAAGATTCCGCTCGGGCGCTTCGCCACGCCGGAAGAGATCGCCAAGGCGGCCGTTTTCCTCGCTGCCGAGGGCGATTACATCACCGGTCAGGAGCTGAACATCAACGGCGGATACTACATGTAGACGTGACGCAGCTCATATCGCCGTCCGCGGGATGCTGCCAGTATTGATTTACAAGGAAATGCTCGCAGCAAGCACCTTTTTTGGGTGTTTGCGGTTAAGAGTTGGTAGGACATATGGCAACCGAAGCAGTACAACCCGCGCAAAGCGCGGTCGATACTCAGCTCGATAACCTGCGCGACAAGCGCGTGACACTCGAGCAGGGCGGCGGCCCGGAGCGCATCGCCAAACAACATAAGTCGGGCAAGCTCACCGCCCGCGAGCGCATCGCCAAACTTGTCGACAGTGCAAGTTTCCAGGAGATCGGCATCTTCGCTAAGCACCGCGCCACGCTCTTCGGGATGGAGGGCAAAGAAGTCCCCGCCGACGGTGTTGTGACCGGATGCGCGACCGTCGATGGCCGCACCGTCCATCTCGCCAGCCAAGACTTCACGGTGCTGGGCGGAGCGGCGGGCGAGGTGCATTGCGCCAAGATCGCCGACATGATGCAGCTGGCGCTGAAGACCGGCAGCCCATTCGTTTTTATCAACGATTCGGGCGGAGCCCGCGTGCAAGAGGGAATCGACAGCCTCGCCGGCTACGCGAAGATTTTTTACAACAACGTGATGCTGTCGGGCACCGTACCGCAGATCGCCATCATCTGCGGCCCTTGCGCCGGCGGCGCGGCGTACAGTCCCGCGCTCACCGACTTCATCATCCAGACGCGCCGTGCGCAAATCTTCATCACCGGGCCACAGGTCATCAAGCAGGTCACCGGCGAAGTCGTTACCGCCGACGCGCTCGGGGGCCCGGCGGCGCAGATGAACCGCTCCGGCGTGATCCATCTCATCGCCGACGACGACGAGAACGCAGTGCTGCTTTGCCGCCGCCTGTTGAGCTTCCTGCCGTCAAACAACATGGAAGACCCACCGCGGCTGTCCTATGAGAACGCGATCGAAGATGATCCCGAACTGAACGACATTGTGCCGCCCGATCCGAAGATCAGCTACGACGTGCGCGAGGTCCTGCATCGCATCGTCGACAATCGCGACCTGTTTGAAATTCAGCCCGGCTTCGCGCCCAACGTGGTCATCGGCTTCGCGCGCCTCGAAGGCCGCAGCGTAGGGATTGTTGCCAGCCAGCCGGCGGCGCTGGCGGGCGTGCTCGACATCAACGCCTCCGACAAAGTCGCGCGCTTCGTGCGCTTTTGCAACGCTTTCAATATCCCGCTGATGACGTTCGTCGACGTTCCGGGGTTCTTGCCAGGTGTCGATCAGGAATACGGCGGCATCATTCGCCACGGCGCGAAGATTTTGTTTGCCTATTCCGCGGCCACGGTGCCGAAGCTCACGGTGGTGTTGCGCAAGGCCTACGGCGGCGCGTACATTGCGATGTGCTGCAAAGATCTCGGCGCGGACCGTGTGGTGGCGTGGCCCGGCGCGGAGATCGCGGTGATGGGCGCGGAAGGCGCAGCCGAAATCGTATTCCGGCACGAGATCGAGGCCGCGGAGAATCCGCAGGAGAAGCGGCAGGAACTGATCGATCTGTATCGCAATACGTTTTCGAATCCGTTTGTTGCGGCGGGACGGCGGCTGGTAGACGATGTCATCGAGCCGGCGCGAACGCGCCGCTACCTGGCGCAGGCGCTGGAGGCGTTGCACACGAAACGAGAGATGCGTCCGCCCAAGAAACACGGGCTGATTCCCCTTTGAGTCGGCGTCGTGCATTCCGCAACCGGGAAGAAAGCTACACTTTGTCACTGACGGACGCCACACGTATCACTGAATGGCATCGCTTTCGCGGGAATAATTAAAGCGCCCAATGACTGACTCGTTACATGACGCGGAAGGCGGCATCACGGCCGATATCATGGCCGTGATCGAAGAAGCCGCAAGCGCGTTTCTGGGAAGGAAGGCGCGTATCGTTTCGGTCAAGGTGCATGCGCGCGGCGAGGATGAGTCGAACGCCTGGACCGACCAGGGACGTGCTACCCAGCAGTCAGCGCATAATCTCGTGCAGCGCGGGCATTAGGGCACATCGCGCATAGGTAGAGAGCCAACCTTTGAAACTGAAGATTGCTATTGACGGCAGGACTTACGACGTTGAAGTGGAGGAGGCGCCCGAGCAATCGCTGGAGCACCCGGTGGCAAGCCTCTTGGCGGTCCAATCCGCCGTGCTCACCACCAACGTTGTCGGAGCTGCTTCCGATCTCGACGAAACCAAGGTGGTCCGCAGTCCTCTGGCGGGTGTGGTGACGCGCCTGCAAATTCGTCCCGGACAGAAAGTTCAGGCTAACGAACTCCTGCTGCTGATGGAAGCTATGAAGATGGAGATCAAAATCGCAGCCCATTCACCGGGAGTGGTGAAGTCCATCGAGATAGCTGCCGGCGACGCGGTCCGTCCGAATCAGGTTTTGGTCTGCCTGGAGTGAGGAATTTCGATTTTCCGGACGGTCCATTACTCACCCACCTACAGCCTTGACGCGCCCTGCCCCCACTGGCATCTAATGTCTCTTGCCAGCTATCTGGCCAGGAATCATTCATGACGATCGAAGTGAAGGAACAGGCGCAACTGTCTCCGCTGGCGGGAAAGCCCGCGCCCAAAGAACTGCTGGTGGACTTGGCCAAGCTGGAGCGTGCCTACTATGAGAGGCGGCCGGAGGTCAGCGATCCTAACCAACTGGTCGCGTTTGGAACGAGCGGTCATCGCGGCTCATCGCTGAAGGGAACGTTCAACGAGGCGCACATCCTCGCCATAACCCAGGCGATCTGCGAATACCGGCAAACGCAAGGCGTCGATGGCCCTTTGTATATGGGCAAAGACACGCATGCCCTTTCCGGCCCCGCACAACGCACTGCGCTTGAGGTGCTGGCGGCCAACGGATTCAATGTCTTTGTTCAGAAGGATGACGGCTTCACCCCAACCCCCGTAATCTCGCACGCGATCCTGATCTACAACCGCGGCCGCAAAGAACATTTGTCTGACGGCATCGTCATCACTCCATCGCACAATCCGCCGGAGGACGGCGGCTTCAAGTACAACCCGAGCAACGGCGGCCCGGCCGACACTGACATCACGGGCTGGATACAAAACCGCGCCAACGACCTGCTGCGCGCCAACAATAACGGCGTGAAGCGTGTATCGCCTGAGACGGCACTGAAGGCGGTCACTACGCACGAATACGACTTTGTGCCCGCGTATGTTGGCGACTTGAAGAACGTAGTCGATATGGATGCGATCCGTGCAGCCGGGTTAAAGCTCGGAGTTGATCCGCTGGGCGGAGCGTCGCTGCCCTACTGGGAGCCGATCAATGCCGAATACGGCCTGAATGTCGACATCGTTAACAAGAAAGTCGATCCCACGTTTTCCTTTATGACCGTCGATCACGACGGCAAGATTCGCATGGACTGCTCCAGTCCGTATGCGATGGCTAGGCTAGTTGGGTTGAAGGACAAGTATCAGGTCGCCTTCGGCAACGATACCGATTCGGACCGGCACGGCATTGTCACGCCGTCGGCCGGGTTGCTGAATCCGAATCATTATCTGGCAGTGGCGATCCACTATTTACTCGGGCATCGCGAGCAGTGGCGAAGAGACGCGGTCGTGGGCAAGACACTGGTTTCGAGCAGCATGATCGATCGCGTCGTGAAGAAGCTGGGCCGGACATTGTGGGAGGTTCCGGTCGGCTTCAAGTGGTTTGCGCCCGGGCTTTTTGATGGTTCGTGCTGTTTCGGCGGAGAGGAGAGCGCCGGTGCAAGCTTCCTGCGTCGTGATGGCAGCGTGTGGAGCACAGACAAAGACGGTATCATCATGGACCTGCTCGCGGCCGAGATTACGGCGCATACGGGCAAGGATCCGGGCGAGCACTTCCGCGCGCTTGCGGACGAGTTCGGCCTGCCTTACTACACGCGCATCGACGCACCGGCTGGGCCGGAGCAGAAGTCCAAGCTCGGCAAGCTGTCGCCCGATTCGGTGAAGGAGTCGGAGTTGGCGGGTGAACCTATCGAAGCCAAGCTGACGCGCGCGCCGGGAAACGACGCCCCCATCGGCGGACTGAAAGTGGTGAGCCGTAGTGGCTGGTTTGCGGCACGGCCCTCAGGCACCGAGAATATTTATAAGATTTATGCCGAGAGCTTTAAGAGCGAGTCTCACTTGCAGGCCATAGTGAGTGAAGCACAGCAGATCGTGAACAATGCCTTACAGTAACGCGCAAATGACGAAGACGACAGAGTGGGACAAGAGAATCGCCCGTGCGGGGGAACTTGCCGAGCGGTTTCCTTACGCCCGTGAAGTCCTTGCGTTCTACGGCGAGGTGCTCAAGCTGCAAAAGAGGATCTACGACGAGTTGTCCGCGGAGCGTGTAATTTCCACGCAGCAAGAATTGCCGCTACGAATGCGGCTGGACGCCGCGGATGCCGGTCGCTACCTGCCTGCGTTGCTATCCCTTGTTGACGAGCACGGCCCGGCAAAGTTGGTTGAGGAAGCTGAGTCGATTCGCGCGTCTTCGCAGGAGCAGCGGCAAGAAATGCTGCAAGGCTTTCTTGCTGGCGAGGTGGTGGAACAGCCGTTCTTCGCGCGCGCGCTGCTTCAGCCGCAGGCGGAACGTCTGGCTCGCATTTCGGTTCCCTCAAATTCAGGAACGGTGCAAGCTTGTCCCGTCTGCGGCAGCCGGCCGCAGGCAGCCGTGCTGCATCCGGAGGGCGACGGCGGCAAGCGGTTTTTGCTGTGTTCCTTCTGTCTGACGGAGTGGGAGTTCCGGCGCATCCTCTGTCCGGTTTGCGCGGAGGAGGACTACAAGAAGCTGCCACGCTACTCTGCCGAGGCGCATGACTCCGTGCGAGTGGAGGCGTGCGACACCTGCCACTTCTATCTGAAATCGATCGATATGACGATCGATGGTTTAGCCGTGCCGCTGGTGGATGAAGTGGCGAGCGTTCCGCTGGACCTGTGGGCGACCGAGCACGGCTATAAAAAAACCGAGCCGAATTTGATGGGATTCTAGAAACTCGCACCATCGGGTGCCTTCCTGCTACTCTGGCCTTCCAAAACAATGTCATCGCCGCATCCCATACGATCCTTGCTGAGGCGAACACCTGTCTATGCTGGGCTGAAGCAGTTGGGGCATTATCCGGACTACTGGTGGTGGAAGCTGCGTGGCCGCCCGCGACGAATTCCGCACATTGTGAAGCAGCGGACGGTGTTGCGGTACGCGCGGGAATTCGGGCTGACGACGCTGGTAGAGACCGGGACCTATTACGGCGAGATGATCGCCGCAGTCGTGCCAAGATTTCGCCGCATTTATTCCATTGAAATCGATCCAGCTCTCGTGGATCTGGCACGGGAGCGCTTTCGGCGGTTTTCTCATGTGACCATTGTCGAAGGTGACAGCCAGACGGCGGTGCCGCGATTGCTGCCTGAGCTGAATGAAGCCTGCTTGTGGTGGCTGGACGCCGGCTATTGCGGATGGGCGGGGGACACCGGCAACTCGAGACGGCTCGGCACAGAAATGGAAGCCGTGCTCGCCGATCGCGCACACCCTCACGCCATTCTGATGGACGATGCTGATGGAGTACAGGGCCTGAGGGAACTGCTCTTATCAATCGAAGCGAAATACCCTGAGCGCGAAGTGAAAGTCGAACAGAACATAATCCGCATCACGCCACGACGGAGTTAGCTTCGCACTTGCTCAACCTATTGAGTAACGGTCAGATTCGTCGTTGCTGCCTGCCCTCCGTAAGATGCCCCGATCGTTGTCGTTCCTATCGACACGGGACTTGCTAACCCGGTTGAGCTGATGGTCGCGATGCCCGGAACGCTCGATGTCCAGCCCACCTGATTGGTAACGTTGCCGAAGCTTCCGTCCGAGAAAGTCGCAGTGGCGGTGAATTGCTGTGTCTGGTCCGCCGAGAGCGAGATCGACGAATTCGTGGGATTGATGGTCAGGGCCGTCACCGTCTTGCTGCTGACCGTGAGGGTTACATCCGAGGTTACGTTATTGCTCGACTTGGCGGTAATGGTTGTGCTACCCAGTGCGACTCCCGTGGCCAATCCTGAGGTATCAATTGTGGCAATTCCTGTTTGCGAGGAGGTCCAAGTGACCGACGAGGTGACATCGCCCGTGCTGTTATCGCCAAAGGTCGCGGTAGCGCTGTACTGCTGGGTGGCCTGCGGCAAGATGAACGCACCCGTCGGAGAGATGGCAAGGGAAACGATCGTATTTTTGTCGGGGAAGAACCCGGAGCAACTCCCGAGCATGAACGCCAGAAATACTACTGTTCCCACATTGCCAAAACGAGCCAGCCCTCCCCTAAGATTCATTCAGCACGACCAGAAAAAGTATCTGGAAATCCCCGTTCCGGCTATTTTACCTTGTGCGGTTGAGAGTTCAGACGCTGCGCGGAAGTCGCGGTTAGCAGAGCAGCCAAAAGTGGCAATGCTTTTCGACAGAAGCACCGGTTGGGCAGGTCAAAGCACACGCTGCCATGCGTCACGCGTCACAGACACGAGCGATCAACAGCGGGATCATCGGGTTGTAGGCAACCGCATCGCAGTGCCGCTCAGAACACAGCCCAGGGCCTCCTGGCTGCCCCGGCTCTGAGGTGGCTGCCTCCCATGGATTTTGCTGAGGAGGTTTACGTCATGAAGCAGGCAATGATTCTCCTCCTGCTGATGGTCAGCATGGCGGCTGTAGCGCAGGACAAGTCCACGATCACGGTCAAGAGCTCCACCGTCGTCAGCGAAGTGGTGGTCGTCACCGCCGTCCAGCCAAACGTTGCTGACAAGGCGAAAGTGTCGTTTGAGTTGCGGTGCAACAAAGGTCCGAGCAGCTGCAAGGCGCCAGAGCCCGGGACTTACCAGATGGTGCGGCTACCCAAGAACTGGGGAATGTACGACTGCGCCAACGTAGACCTGTACGCGGCTACGGCGGATCCCTCGACCGATCAAAAGATCGGCGAATACTGCTTGATCGAGAAATGAGATTTTCTGCCTCCGGGTAAGCCAAAGGTGGTAGTTATTGGCGATTGTGGCTCATTTCCGACGACATGAGTGGGAGATAATACAAAAACTAAAATCTTATTTAGCTGTAAAGTGGGAAAGTGCAGCTTTTCTTCTCGGGGTTAATTTGTCTCCCTTGGACTTCCAAGCGGCTCGCCGGAGATTTACAATAGAGTTGGCAAGGGAGTCAGAGCCAGGGCTAGAGAATTGAGAAGAATGGATGTCCTTCTACAACGACGAATGTGACCTCGTCGACGACGATCAATACGACCTCTTTACTTCAACCAGCTTGCTACAACGACATTCTGAACGGCTTGACGGCAACGTGACCGATTCCGCGCAAGGGTTCGGCGTTCAGCGACGCAGCTCGGCCGACCGGAGCAAGCAACGTTAATCAGGAACTTTCGGAATTTCGGTAGTGGTTCGCGCGAGCCACTACCGATTTTCTTTTCTGGGGCTTTTAACCGGCCGGCACGGCCGCGGGCTGCGCATTACGACGGGGCCGTCGGTTGGCTTGCAGGATCTTCTTGCGCAACCGAAGCGACTGCGGCGTCACCTCTACCAGCTCGTCGTCGGCGATGAATTCGATTGCCTGCTCCAGATTCAGGTTCTTAAACGGCACCAGGCGGATTGCCTCGTCGGCGGTCGAGGCGCGCATGTTGGTCAGCTTCTTCTCGCGAACGACGTTCACGTCCAGGTCGTTGTCGCGCGAGTTCTCGCCGATGATCATGCCCTCGTAGACCTCAACTCCGGGCCCGGCGAACAACTCCCCGCGCTCCTGCAATCCCCATAGCGCATAGGCGGTGGTCGTACCCGGACGGTCGGCGACCAGCGCGCCGGTCGGGCGATGCGGAATCTCGCCCTGCCACTCCATATAGCCGTCGAAAAGCGAGTTCATCACAATGGTGCCGCGCGTGTCGGTCAGCAGTTCGCTGCGCAGGCCAATCAAGCCGCGGCTGGGGATGACGAACTCCATGCGCACCCGGCCGTAGCCGTGGTTGTGCATCTTCTGCATCTGCGCCTTCCGCCCGCCCAGCTTCTCGATGACCACGCCGACGAACGCGTCGGGCACGTCAATGGTCAGCCGCTCGACCGGCTCCATCAGCTTGCCGTCGAGATGCTTGGTCACGATTTCGGGCTTTCCAACCGCAAGCTCAAAGCCCTCGCGCCGCATCATCTCGATGAGAATGGCGAGCTGCAGCTCGCCGCGTCCCATGACTTTGAATGAGTCGGTGCTGTCGGCGTCCTCCACGCGCAGCGAGACGTTGGTCAGCAGCTCTTTCTCCAAGCGCTCGCGCAGATTGCGCGAGGTGACGTATTGGCCTTCGCGGCCGGCTATCGGCGAGGTATTCACCATGAATTGCATGGCAATCGTAGGCTCGTCGATGGTGATGACCGGAAGTGGCGCCGGATTTTCGACATCGGTGATAGTTTCGCCGATGTTGATGCCGGTGACCCCGGCGACCGCGACAATATCACCGAGCTCTGTGACCTCAATATCGGTGCGCTTCAGCCCCGAAAACGAGAAGAGCTTTGTGATTTTGATCTTCTCCAGCGAGCCGTCGCGCTTGGCGATAGCAACGTCTTCGCCGGTGCGCAGCGTGCCATTGAAGACACGCGCGATCGCCAGCCGTCCAAGATAGTCGCTGTAATCGAGATTGGCCACGAGCACCTGAAGCGGTCCGCCGGCATCGCCGCCCGGCACGGGAATTGTCTTCACGATGGCTTCAAACAGCGGCTGGAGATTGACGCCGGCCTTCTCCACGTCAGTCGTGGCTGTTCCCAACTTGGCGTTGGTGTAAAGCACCGGAAAGTCGAGCTGATCCTCGGCCGCGTCGAGATCGATGAACAGGTCGTAGACCTCGTTCAAAACTTCCTGAGCGCGTGCGTCCGGTCGGTCGATTTTGTTGATGACAAGGATCGGCGGCAGCTTGGCCTCGAGCGCCTTGCTGAGCACGTAACGCGTCTGCGGCAGCGGGCCTTCGCTGGCATCCACCAGCAGCATGACCCCGTCCACCATTTCGAGTGCGCGCTCCACCTCGCCGCCGAAGTCGCTGTGGCCGGGCGTGTCCACGATGTTGATTTTTATGTCGTGGTAGAAGATAGCGGTGTTCTTGGCCAGGATGGTGATACCGCGCTCGCGTTCCAGTTCGTTGGAGTCCATCACCCGCTCGACGTGGGTCTCGTTAGCACGGAAGATGCCGCTCTGGTTCAGCATGGCATCCACCAGTGTGGTTTTGCCGTGGTCCACATGCGCGATGATGGCGATATTGCGAATGCTAGTGCTCAAAAGTATCCTTTCCTGACGCGTAAACAAAGCGGAGGCATTGCGATTCAGCGCGGAGGGAATAGCTATAAACAGTTTACACGCGCGGAAATCCCGCCTGGGTTACAATCTGCGAGCTACTTGCGTACGTATTAGATATGGAGCCGATCAAACAGAGCGCCCCAGCCCAAGGAGATGCCGCGGATGACATGCGGCTGGTGGCACGGATTCGAGCCGGCGACCAGCAGGCCATGGCCGAGCTCTATGATCGGTATGCCAAGATCGTCTATGCAGTAGCGCTGCGCGTGCTCCAGGAAACCGGCGCCGCTGAGGACGTTCTGCAGGACATTTTTCTACAGCTTTGGCGCAATCCGGACGCGTTTGATGCGAGCCGGGGCAGTCTAGGGGTGTGGCTTGCGGTAATATCGCGGCATCGCGCGATTGATCGACTGCGCAAGCGCAAGCCGGAGATCGACATCGAGGAATGTGTCATCACCGGAGGGCAAGATTTAAGCGACGAAGCGGAGCGCGCCCTACTTGTCGACAAGGTCCGGGCGGTGCTAGGGGAGATGGGCCCCGATCAGCGCCAAGCTTTAGAGCTAGCATATTTTCAAGGTTTGACGCACACGGAAATCGCGGAAAAGACAGGGGAGCCGCTGGGTACAATCAAGACGAGAATTCGCAGCGGGTTGCAGCTGTTGCGGTCGAAGTTCGGGGGTTAGTTTGAAATAAGAGGATTGCCAATCACGGCAATAATTTTCACCACGGAGACACGGAGCGCACGGAATTTATTATCGACCTTTTCCGTGGTCTCTGTGCCTTCGTCGTGAGTGAGATTTCAAAACGGCTTTGAACACACACGAACAATTCGCTGAGGATCTGGCGCTGTACGCGTTGGATGAGCTCACGGGCGCCGAACGAGCCGCGTTCGAGGAGCATCTGCAAACGTGTGCCGCCTGCCGCCGCGAATTGCAGACCATGCGCGCCGATCTTGGATTGCTGGGTCTGAGCAGCAGCGGTCCGCAACCGCCGGCGCGCAGCAAAGACCGCCTGATGCGAGCCATTGCGGCCGAGCCGCGCGGCGTGTCGGTACCGAGTCCGGATCCAAGGTCAAGCCGTCAGACAGGCTGGCGGTGGTCGCTGGTCCCGGCGCTGGCGGCACTAGGGTTGCTCGTTTTCGCGGTCGCATTGTTGCGAAATAATCATGGGCTCCGAGACCAGATTGCCGAGCTCGAGAACCGCAGCCAGGACCAGAGCGTCCAACTCGACCGCACCAACCAGGAGCTTCGACTTCTTACTTCTCCCGACGCGGTGCATGTCTCGCTGAGTCCGCAGAAATCGGCGAAAGAGCCTTCCGGCACAGCGATCTTCAGCCCCACGCGGCGCCGCATGATGCTGATGGCCAGCAACCTGCCGGCGGTACCGGCAGGGAAGGCCTACGAACTCTGGATTATCCCGGCCGGCGGTACGCCCATCGCCGCTGGAGTTTTCAAGCCCGATGAGCACGGCAATGCGGTGATGATGGACCATCCCATGCCCGAGGGCGTTGCGGCCAAGGCGTTCGCGATAACGGTGGAAAACGAAGCCGGATCAGACAAGCCGACGTCGCCGATCGTGTTGTTGGGTACCGCCGGCTAGCAGATAAACCTTTTCGTGGCACGGGCCACGCCACAATCTGACTTGTTTGGTCGATTTTGCAGAATGCAGTCCCGCACCTGTCGAATACAGCGCAGAGATGCGTAACACCCACCGATTTCGGTACACTTTTCTACAGATCACGTCTATTTTCTTGCTGCTCCTGTTGATCGAGGACGTTCATAGATCATGAGATTTTTGCGACCATTCATTCTTGGCGCTCTGATAGCTAGCGCTTTTTACTGGTTCACTACCCATCATCAGGGCACGAATCCGATTGCCGATATGGTGTCACGCCCCACGCATGTTGAGTTGAGCGAGGCGGCTGGACCGGAGAAGCTCGATCCCGAAGAGCAGAACAATATCGATGTGTATCACCGCGTGATCCCTTCGGTCGTGAACATCACGTCGAAGACAGTCGCTTACGATTTCTTCTGGGGTCCGGTGCCGCAGGAAGGTCAGGGCTCTGGTTTCATCATCGATAAAGACGGCCACATTCTGACGAACTACCACGTGGTAGGTGACGCGCAGCAGGTCGACGTGACGCTGCATAACAAGAAGACCTATCATGCGACGGTCATCGGACGCGACCGTGGACACGATCTGGCGGTCATTCAGATCAAAGCGCCGGAGCTGACACCGGCGGTATTGGGTGAGTCGAAAAATCTTCAGGTCGGTCAGAAGGTCTTTGCGATCGGCAACCCCTTCGGGCTGGCGGGAACGATGACCCGCGGCATCATCAGCTCGTTGCGGCCTATCCGTAGCCCGGAAGGCGCGTATATCGAAGAAGCCATCCAGACCGATGCGGCAATTAATCCGGGCAACTCCGGGGGCCCGCTGCTGAACTCGCATGGCGAAGTCATCGGCATCAACAGCATGATCGCGACCGGCGGCTCGAACCAGAGCGCGGGCATTGGATTCGCTATTCCGATCAATACCGCAAAAGCTGTGCTCAACGACCTGATTACCCTGGGTACAGTGCGCCGGCCGTCGCTGGGGATCGTCTCGCTGCCGATAGGGCCGGAACTCGCGCAGGAGATCGGCCTGCCGGCTGACTACGGCGTGCTGATCATTCGGGTCGTTCCCGGCGGCGCGGCCGATCGTGCCGGGCTCAAGGGTGGGACGGAGCGCGCTTACCTTGGTGCTTCTCCGATCATGATTGGGGGCGACCTGATTGTAGCCATCGATGGCGATACCATTGGCGATCAGCAAGATTTATCCAACGAGATGAATAAGCATCGTGCGGGCGATTCGGTGACCGTAACGGTGTTCCGCGGCAAGCGAAAGGTGAATATTCCGGTCCAGTTGGGCGAGCAGCGCGAGCGGGCGTAGGAAGTTCGGGCGCTTCGGCGGACAGTTACGATATGGCCTCATTACAATCGTGGATGGTTTTTTGCTAAGAGAGTTGGGTCCTGTTGGGTGTAGAGCAAGCGTGCGAACTTGAATCGCCCACTCGTTGTTCGTGGGAAGGAGATCATCAACATTTCGAACCCGCTACCACCCTCCAAGTTCATCCTTACTAGCAACCCGCGCATCACAAACCTGATTCTAGCTTTCGGCTGCGCGCTTGTATTCATGGCGCGGCCGGTCGATGCGCAGACGTTCAGTGTGCTGCACACGTTTACCGGGGGAGCAGACGGAGGAATTCCTTACTCCGGCTTGACGTTTGACAGTCCCGGGCTGCTGTACGGAACGACGTCCATTGGCGGGAATGCGGCGGCCTGTCCAGACGGTTGTGGCGTAGTGTTCCAGCTGAAGGAGAGAAATTCCCATTGGACTCTGACCCCGCTCTATCAATTCAACAATGTTGATGGAGCTGCTCCTTTCTCAGGGGTCGCCGATGCGAATGGCGTTTTGTATGGCACGACCTTCAAAGGCGGTAGTGCAGGAGATGGGACGGTCTATCAGCTGAGACCGCCGCCCACAGCCTGCAAGACGGTGATCTGCTATTGGAACGAAACCGTGCTGCATTCGTTTAGCGGAATGCCGGATGATGGGGCACAGCCGGCGTACGGCGATGTGATCCTCGACCACGCCGGAAATGTCTATGGCACGACAGCGATCGGGGGCCCAGTGGATTGCGGGACTGTGTGGAAACTGACACCATCGGGAGGCGGATGGACGGAGAGTATTCTCTACGGCTTCGACGGAGGAGTGAACGATGGATGTGATCCGCTGTCAGGTGTGATCTTCGGCGCCGCCGGAAACCTGTATGGAAACACAGATAGCGGCGGCGGACCCGTCGGGATCGGAACGATATACCAGTTGGTTCCTCATGACGAAACCTGGGCGGAAAATATCCTGATTAGCTTTCAGTCGGGTGGACCCGGCCGTCCTTCCGGCACGCTGATCATGGACTCCTCCGGCAATCTTTATGGCACGACCTTTAACGACGTGTACGAGCTTAGCCCGGTGAACGGAGGCTGGACTTTCTCTGTGGTTTACGATTTTAGTTGCGAGATCCAAGCTGGGGTGACCCTGGGTCCGGACGGGAACCTGTATGGAGCATGCGAGCGGGGCCCCGGCAACGGTGGCTCGATCTTCAAGCTGCCGCCGGATTGCAATCAAACCTGCACGCCCATCGATCTCCACGATTTCCAGTTCAGCGACGGTTCAGGTCCGATGGGCCCGGTCGTATTCGACGCGAGCGGCAATCTCTACGGCACGACGTATCAAGGGGGGTACACGGGATCTCCGTGCGGCACCACCGGCTGCGGCGTGATCTGGGAGATCGCGGGCGTGGCTGATGCTCCTCGGCACTGACAAGTATCTTTCTCACTTGCGTTGTGATCGCCATGTCAGAAGCAAACCTGGGTAGCGGGTGAATTCACCCACTACCCAAGCCCGTTGCTCGTTACTCTTGCCCTCGGATATCATCACGGGATATGTACGACGAGTTCCAAGCCACCGACCGCTGGTCGGGAAAACCTCTGCACTGCCGCTATCAGGCGCTGATTGTTGCCATCGCCACCCGTCACGCCGACGCGGTCGACATAAAGTTTCTGGTTGATGATCGGCCCGTGTGGATCGCTCTTCCTCACGTCGCCTGGGTGGAATACAACCGGCAAACGGGAAAGATCATCACCGACCCAATGGCAGTGCAGATAGCGGGACATTACCTGAAATGGGCTATCGAATCGGGTGAAGACAGCGGCCGCGAGATGTACAGCCTGACCGTGCAGGAGACGTTCGACCACCTGAAAGCCATCATGGACGAAACGCTGCAGCCGGTGGCACGCTGACCGCCCCGCTCGACCGGCAACTTTTGCAACTAAACATCGAAAAACTGGTCTATGGCGGAGATGGCCTGGCGCGACTGCCGGCCGATGAGCACGGTCGCGGCAAGGCTGTCTTCGTTCCATTTGTGATTCCCGGCGAAACTGTTGAAGCGGGTGTCGCCGCGAGCCGCGGTGGTTTCAGCCGTGCGAGGCTTGAGCAAGTTGTTACACCTGCCCCGCAGCGCGCGGAGCCGCAGTGCCCTTACTTCGGCCGCTGCGGGGGATGCCACTATCAGCACATCGATTACGCCGCGCAACTCCGATACAAGGAGGAGATTCTCCGCGAGACGTTGCGGCGCACGGCCAAGCTTGAACTCCAGCAAGAGATCGCGGTGCACGCGTCGGAGCCATGGGCTTATCGCAACCGCACCCGAATGCATGTCCGGCATCTGCCGGAGTTTGCACTGGGATATTTCCGTTACGGCTCGCACTCCTTGTTGCCGGTTGAGAAATGTCCGATTTCGTCAGGCTTGATCAATCGGGCAATAGCAGCGATCTGGGCTCTAGGCGGGGAAAGCAAAGCACCGGCGGCTCTGCATGGCCTGCAATTCTTCGCGAATCATGACGACAGCAAGCTTCTGGTCGAGGCTTATCTTCATCCCGGCACCGAAGCAAATGCTCTACAGCCATTGGCTGCGGCCCTGCATAGCAACGTCGCAGAAGTAGCTGGTGTCGTTGTATTCCCGGCTGCGCCTGTGGATGATGAATCGCGCCAGCGCGCACCGCAGACGGCGATGCATGCCGAGCCATCGGAAACGATCGGTGAAGGCCACTTATTTTATCGGGCCGGTGGAATGGATTATCGCGTGAGCGGCGGGTCGTTTTTTCAGATCAACCGATATCTCGTCGACAAGGTGGTCGAAATCGTGGTCGGCAAACAGACCGGGCGGGCGGTGCTGGAGCTTTATGCCGGAGCAGGATTGTTTACGGCGCATCTGGCGCGCAACTTCGATCAGGTAATCGCCGTGGAATCGTCCCCGCACTCGTTTGACGACCTCCGTCACAACGTTCCTCATAACGTGAAGTGCATTCGCACCACGACCGAGACCTTGCTTGCCGAACGCTCCGCAAAACTCGCGCCCGATCTCGTGGTCCTCGATCCTCCACGCGCGGGGCTGGGTGAGAAGGCAACCAAAACGCTGTGCCGCATGTCCGCCTCGCGTGTGACCTACGTCTCCTGTGATCCGGCAACGCTCTCGCGGGATCTGCGCGTGCTGCTAGAATCGGGCTACCGGGTCGAGCAGGCGCATCTGGTGGACCTGTTTCCGCAGACGTATCACATGGAAACGGTGCTGCACCTGGCGCGCTAGCTCAAGGATCCTCGCCTGGACCAGGTTGCCATACGCGCCCGTCGGCGCGCATTTCGTGGTGGAGGCTGTGATGTACGCGATCGCTATTCTTCGTTATCGCAAACCGATGGAAGAGGTGCTTAAGCACGTTGACGCGCACCGGGCTTATTGCCAGGGCCTGAAGCAGGAAGGCCTGCTTATCGCTTCCGGGCCGCTCGTGCCGCGCAACGGCGGCGCATTTCTGTTGCGGGTCCCCGATAACGAAGCGCAAGCGACGCTGGACAGCATCCGCGAGAACGATCCGTACACGCGGTTCGGAATCGCACAATATGAAATGTGGCCTTGGGCTCCGGCGATTGGCGCAGAGGACCTGGACCGCATATAGCTTTCCCGTCGGCGCAGAGTCGGTCCGCAGTTTGAAACTGCCGGGTAGGTGGCCAATGCGGCGCGCGAACGGGCCGTACGAGCGGCAGTGGCCACCACCATAGCTGACGAACCCGCAGTACGCTTCAATCCCCAAGCGTCAATTGGGGTCTCCGGCGCCGATGCTTCGAAGCCTGGTTCCCGTCCCTACTGCGGGGGACAAGAGCCGCTGTTCCTGGCGGCGCTGGCTTTTTCCGCCGGAATTGTCGCGGCGGACTTTCTTTGGCGCTCACCTTGGATCTGGCTCAGCGGATTTATCGTCGCCGCCGTCGCCGCTGCGATTTCGCTTCGCCGCTCTCCCCAATTAGCCTTCGCTCTCACGGTGATCGCGCTCGTTCCTCTCGGAGGCTTCTACTTGCAGGCGCGCGACGCCGCCCAAACGGTCATCGCTGACAATCTGGAACTCTTCGCGAACGGCGACACTGTGGTCGACGTTACGGCTCACGTAACGCGAGAAGGTTTAATCCGGGACAGTCCTTACGGAGGCAAACAGCAATCGGTCGACGTCGAAAGCGAGCAGCTTGGAGCGGACGATCACGTCTTACGTGAGGCGATCGGGATTCGGCTTACCGTCTACAGCAGGAAGTCTGAGGAAGAAGAGGCGAGTGAGGCCGGTCAAGATTCTCCGCTTGTGGTTTACCGGTACGGGCAAAGGCTGCATTTCTCTGCCAAGCTGCGTTTGCCTCGAAATTACCGCGATCCGGGCGCAATGGACTTGGTCGCCTATTTAGCCTCGCAAGGGATTCGGCTGACCGGTTCGGCGCACCTTAGCGACGTCGAAGTGCTGCCTGGATTCGACGGCAGCCGGATCGGGCTCTGGCGCAGTCGGGTGCGCGGCAGTGTTTTGAATCACATCATTCAACTGTGGCCGGGAGAACGGGGAGCCCTGATGCAGGCGGCACTGATCGGGGGGCGCGCCTTCTTCGGTCGGGAGACTAAAGCCGATTTTCAGCGCACGGGCACGTATCACATTCTGGTTGTTTCGGGCATCAACGTCGGTATCCTTGCCTTTGCGGTGTTCTGGGTTTTGCGGAGATTACCGCTGGGCGAGACGTGGGCGACGATCCTCACGATTCTGCTCTCATGGGGCTATGCTTTCCTCGCCGACCTGGGCTCGCCGATCTTGCGGGCCACCGTTACGTTGACCCTCTACCTGCTTACACGACTATTGTTTCGTGACCGCGCGGGACTGAACGCCCTGGGGATCGCGGCGCTGGGCATGCTGATCGTGAATCCCCGAACGCTGTTTGAAGCGAGCTTTCAGCTCACGTTCTGTTCGGTGATCGCCGTCGCCGGAATTGCCGTCCCGATCCTGCGGCGCACGCTTTATCCGCTGCAAACGGGGCTGCGGAACCTGGACTCGCCGGAATATGATTTCGCGCAGCCGACGCGTGCGGCGCAGTTTCGTGTCGAAGTGCGCCTGGTGCGCGCTGCGCTGCAAGACGTGGTCGGTCGCCGCATCGGCACAGCATTGACAGTCGGCGTTACGGGATTCATCTTGGCTGCGGGCCAACTGCTGTTTGTCTCCGCTGTGATTCAGGTCGCCCTGGCGCTGCCCATGGCCTGGTACTTCCATCGGGCTACGACAATGGCGTTGCCTGCCAATGCGCTTACCCTTCCGATCGCGTCATTGCTGTTACCGAGCGCCGTTCTGGCCGTTGGGCTCTCATACCTCTCGTCTTGGCTCTCGTATGTCCCGGCGTCGATCGCGGCACATGCACTGGATCTGCTCACGGGTACGATTCGTCTTATCGGCCACTATCGTGTCGCAGACGTGCGCATGCCAACCCCGACGTTGGCGATTTCGTTAGCGGCGGCGGCAGCCTTCGGCCTGGCTCTCCTGCTGGCGCGGCGACGCATTTTCGCTGCGTTTGGAGTGGCCGCACTGTTTGTGGTGGCGGTGTGGATCGTTCTGTTTCCGCCTGCGCCGCAGTGGCAACGCGGTACCCTCGAAATCACGGCAATCGATGTGGGACAAGGGGACTCAATCCTGGTGGTTACGCCCGAGGGCAAGACTCTGCTGATGGACGCCGGTGGTATGCCGGGAAACTCTCGATCGGAATTCGACGTCGGCGAAGAAGTAGTCTCGCGTTATCTGTGGTCGCGCGGGATTCGGAGTCTGGATGTGGTGGCGATCTCGCATGCGCACAGCGATCACATCGGGGGAATGGGCAGCGTCATCGCAAACTTCCGTCCGAAGGAGTTGTGGTACGGCGTGCAGTCGCCAACTCCCGGATTTGCGGCGATCGAACAAATAGCGACGTCGTTCCACGTGCAGGAACATCGCTTCTCCAGCGGCGATGCTTTCGACTTTGGCAGCGTTCATGTCCGCGTGCTGAATCCCCAGCCGGGATGGGAAGCTCGGGATCCCGCACAAGACGACGAGTCCCTCGTCTTGCGCATACAGTATGGCGATACCGCGGCTTTACTGGTGGGCGATGCGCACAAGCGTATCGAAAACTTCCTGGTGAACGAAAATCCGCAGGCCGACTTGTTGAAAATCGGACATCACGGCAGCGCGACCTCCAGCACGCCTGAGTTTCTACGGGCTGTCAGCCCGCGCTTTGCGGTCGCTTCCGTGGGGTTCTACAACTCGTTCCGGCATCCTCGACCGGAGGTGATGAAGCGCTATGCGGACGCGCATATCACCACCTATCGCACCGATCTCGCTGGAGCAGTTTCGTTCTATCTGGACGGCACAACGGTAACGGCTAGGCCGGTTCCTCGCTGACGGCCTCGTCGGCATCGGTGGTGGGTTGGCGGCGGTAGGCTTCGATAATCTGCGTGGCCTCTTCCGCCTGATCGGGACGCACCAGGATCACAACGCCGCCGACCCCGGGCAAAATGTCCTGCGGCGCCTCGCGGTTCTGGATCATGGCTTCAACGCCCTCCGTTTCCAGAAGCCCGCGAACGACCATTGCCTCGGATTCCTCATCGGTATCGAAAACCTTGACCAATTCATCGTGTACTTCTGTCGCCTCTGCCATAGCTCCTCCAAACAGCTTTGATGCAAAAGGCAACTCATCGCCGTTTGCAGTGTGGTTCATCTGACGGCTGCATCTGTGCCGTTTCGTTGTATGATGCCGTCCAACACAACCCGAACAATCGGGGGATGGCATCACAGCATGCAATCGGCGCTGCGCAACGGAGGCAGCGCGGCGCACATCAAATTGTAACGAATACCAATCCGGTCCGGCCTGACAACCCGCGAAGCGGCTGGTCTCCTTGAGGAGCATTCATGGGGCTATCGGAACGCAAGGAACTAAGCGCAGCACCAGCAGGCCGCGCAACAGCCAGGAGCAGGATGACGAGCGCCGCAAGCTCCGCCGCCTGCAGATCATGATGAACATGGTGATGTCAGTGATCAGCCAGGACGAGGAGCTGACCATCGAGGAAGCGGCTGAACTGGCGGCCAATGCCAAGCGCGCCGCTCTGGCCATGTTCCCCGACAAAGAGTTCGCCTACGACATCCTTTACCGCCCGCGACTGCAGCGCCTTATAGCCGAGCGCTTTCGCGTGCAATGAAGAGTAGGGCAAGCTTTCAGCGCGGCACGCGTGCCAGCCTGAAGGTTGGCGCCCAGTTATTGGTAACGCTGCGAGATAGATGGTCAGCGTCCCCCAGAAAAGCTTCGCCCGCATCTGCATTGGAAGTGCTGTCGTCATCGGTGTACCAGATCCAGATTCGGCCTTTGTTCTTCAGCAGCGCTCCTGAATCGCCTTCCGGCCCCACGCGGACTGTCTTGAATGTGCCCGCAGGCGTTTTGATTTCCTCTTGGCTTCGACGTGGGCTTGCGCGGTGACGGTCTTGCCGCCATCGTTGACGGGAAGATATAGGTATCGCCCGGCTGCAATGGCAGGCTGGCGACATAGAGAATCCCTGACACAATGTCGGTCACGCAGGGCGGGATATCACTTTCTGCCTTTTTCTGCTGATTGTCTTGAGGTTCCGCTCCTCCAGCACGGCCTTGCCGCGGGCGTAATCATAGGTGATCACCGTGTCGCGGGAGCGGAGCCCTCCTCGGTGTGCTTGATGAGCTTGTACGAGCAAAGAGTTTTCCCGTCGAAGTAGGTGTTCAAGCGGTCTTGCACGCGATAGAGCAGGGCAACGACGCCGGTAGAGTCCGCGGTGGCGGAGACGTGGTTCTGCGGTGCCAGATTGTTCAATGCGCAGCGTCGCGACGCCCGCGTCGATGAAACGCCACTCGCCTTCGTAATGAAGGGTATCGCCGTAGGGAAACTGGAAACCCGGCCGTAGCGGTTGGATGCGTGAGGCATTTCCGATCTGCGTGTCGCCCGGGATGCGCCGCAGCAGGCGAAGTGCGCCGGCGGATTCTTGCACCGGCGAACCGAGTGAGAAATTGGATGAACTGCGAGCACGCCCAGCAGAACGGGTGCGAGCAACATGCGAATGCGTTTGCTAATGGCGTTCACCGTGATTTTGCAAACCAGAGGACTTTCGCCATCAGGACCGGCCAACATATGCGGCGGCGCCAAGCAGGGCATTGTACTCGCGATGCCGCAAGTATAACTCACGCGAGAACCCCTGGTCACGCCCCTGAACCACAGCGTGCGCGGCAGCAGGCTCGGCACTTGCCGTGTGTAGTCGGCGTATCCGGGAAAATGCTCGCGCAGGAAATTCTCCTCGCTGCGAATCACGGGCAGATAGACGGCCACAAAAGAAAACCACAAGCACCAGCATAAATCCAAATATCGCGCGCAGCGACTGCAAAGCCAAAGCAATGATGATTGATCCCAGGTACAGCGGATTGCGCACATAGGCGTAAGGTCCGGTCATGGTCAATTCGCGATTCTTTTTCACATGACCGGAGGCGAGCGCTCGGATCGAGAGTCCCACGAAGCCATCAACATGCCAGCGGCCATACTCGTCCAACTCGGCTGTGCGCGCCAGATGTAGAACGCAGCGAACAGGAATCCCAGCGGCACGCGGATGCGGCGTGCGTTTCGCCTCCACTTCTCGCCTACGGTCGCGGGCGTGTTCTCGCTCACCATGGCCTTTGAATGGCAGGAGGCCCGAGTATTCACCGCGATGAGCCGCCTCGCTTGGCTGTCTGTAATTGCGCGAACAAAGCCGGACGTGGAATGCTCCTTCGGATCGCCAACGATCTCCACCCGCCCGCCGTACGCGAGCACCTCATCGCGTTCGGGAACCGTTTCGCGCGTGTAGTCGGTGCCTTTGGCCTGAACGTCCGGGCGGATTTCGCGGATCAGCGCCCGCACATCGGGCTCATCGAAGATCACGATCGCGTCGACATCGCTTAATGCCGCAACGATTTCCGCTCGCTCGTCTTGCGGCATGAGCGGACGTCCTTCGCCTTTGATATGCCGAACGCTCTCATCCGAGTTCAAGGCCACAACGATCTTCCCGCCGAGCGCCTTCGCACCGCGCAGATAGCGAATATGTCCCACATGCAGCAGATCGAAGCAGCCATTGGCCAGCACAACTCGCTCGCCGGCACTTCGCCATTCCGCAACGCGCTGCCGCAGGTCCTCGCGCGAGAGGATTTTGTGCTGAGTGGCATCGGCACTTGGCATTTAGCATTTGGCAACAGCTCCGGTTCGCGTGTTGTTGGCCGAATGCCAAATGCTAAGTGCTAAGTGCCTGATCAATCGCCGCCAGCAGCTCCTTGCTGAAACCGTCGCAGTGCCGCGCTTCATCACGACGATGCCGCCGGCGATGTTCGCCAGCCTTGCGGCGGAAGCGGTATCGGCTCCGGCCGCCAGAGCCGCGGTGAACGTCGCGATAACCGTGTCGCCCGCGCCGGTCACATCCACCACCTGGTCGGAGCCATGGATCGGAATCGTCAGCGGCTCGGCATCCTTCTCGAAGGCCACCATGCCATCGCGCCCGCGCGTGATGACCAACGACTCCAATGGCAGCTCTTGCATCAGCCGCCCGCCGCATGCAAGCAACTTCTGATCGTCATGGCCGATCTTGATGTGCAGCGCCTCTTCCACCTCCGGCTCATTGGGCGTGGCGGCCGTCGCGCCTTCGTACTCCAGAAGGCGGTAGCGCGAGTCGACCGTGATGGGCTTATTCTCCAGGCAGCCATTCGACTTCACGAATGTCAGCAGCCGCGGCGTCGCCGCGCCATATCCATAGTCCGAGACCAGCATCGCATCCGACGCTGTGGCATATTCTCTCGCCGCATTCACCAAGCTCAGCAGCGCGGGATGCATTTCGCCCAGCGGCTCCGGTTCGCGATCGACGCGCACCACCTGCTGCCGGCTGGTGTGCGACATGCCGGCGAGAATGCGCGTCTTGGTTGTGGTCGTGTGACCCTTGCAGCCGCTGGATGCCGCTGGTGGCAATCTTCTTCTCCTTGAATTTCTCGAGCAGAAGTGCCCGGCTTCATCGTCACCAACAACCCCCACCGGCAGAACGTTCACCCCTAGCGCCGCCAGGTTCATCACTGCATTGGCGCCGCCGCCGGGCACGACGGTTCGCTCGCGATGTTTCAGGATCAGCACTGGCGCCTCGCGCGAGACCCGCGCGATTTCGCCAAAGACGAATTCGTCCGCCACCAGGTCCGCAACGACCGTCACCGAGACCTCGTGAAACTAGCGGACAATTTTCTTCCAGCGCTCCGCGTCTTTAGGCTGCTTATTCATGCATTCAAAAAAACGCCCGGTGCACGATCCACCGGGCGCAAAGCGATCTTAAATTGTCTCATGCTGAGCAGGGATTGGACGCGTAATCGCTCCAGCATCACCTTCAACGCCGCCTCGGCATCCTGCAGCTGCATTTGAACGGGCACAACGTGCAGTGGCGCGAGTTGCGGTAGAAAGGCTTCCAGATTAATTGCGTCTTTCTCGGTTGTGACGAACGCAGTGGCGCCGTGCCGATTGCGCAACGCCAGCAGCCGCCGATGTCGCTTCGGTGTAGGAATGATGGTCAGTGAATACTCGTGCCGGCCAACTTCAGTCCCGCCGACGCCAGATCGGCAAAGAAGTTCTCCGGCCGCGCGATTCCGCAGAAGGCGAAGCAAGGTCCGTTCACCGCCGGGCTGCGATACCACGCTGGATGCGCCACACCTGCTGCGGCGCCAAGGGCAACCCATCGGTCGCCAGCTCGTTCGTCAGCACAACCGCGTCGGCCCGCGACAGCGACGACAGCGGCTCGCGCAGACTGCCGGCCGGCAGCAGGGTGTCCTGCGGGTCCTGCGCAGTGACCATCACGATGTCGAAGTCGCGCGCCAGTTGCCGATGCTGGAAGCCGTCGTCCAGCAGGTGCAGTCGGGCGCCGAAGTTCTGCTCGGCGAATTGCCCGGCTGCGTAGCGATCCTCCCCGACGATCACCGGAACGCTTAGCTTGCGCGCAATCAGCAGCGGCTCATCGCCGAACTCGCGCGGCGAGCCTTCGGGATCCACCAGCGCAACTCCCGTGGTCGAACGCCCGATAGCCGCGCGAGAGCACATCAAACTCAATATCGCGCCGCTTTAGCAACTCGCCCAGCGCAATCAAAAATGGCGTTTTTCCCGATCCGCCGACGGTCAGATTTCCGATACTGACGACCGGTCCTTGCAGCCGGTGGGTTCTCAGCGCGCCGCGGTCGTACATTCCGTTACGTATGCGCACCACTGCACCATAGAGCGCGGTGAGCGGATTCACGCGCGCCTCTCCGACTGGATCACCGCGGCAGGCTGTGAAGCTCCAGAAGGCTAGAAGGTCGGAACGGTCTTCTCGGTTGCTCCCTGCTGCGAACGCATGACTTCCAGCGCGCGCTCGCCTAGCGCGTTGCGTTCGTCCTCGTTCGCAAGAAACTGCAGTACGGTCTCAGTGAATAGTTTCCGGCGACGACGCGCAATGCATCGGCACGCCGGAAGATCTCGACGATGTCGCGAAAGTTTTCGGTATGAGGGCCGACCAGAATGGCCCTTCCGAACTGCGCCGCTTCCACCACGTTGTGGCCACCGCGCGGCACCAGGCTTCCTCCGACGAACGCCAAGTCCGCAGAGTCGTACAAGGCAGCGAATTCGCCGATCGTGTCGAGGAGGAACACTCCCGGGATCAACCGCTGACGCCGGTCCCAGCGCGACCGGCGCTGAAGCGGCATACCCGACGACTCGAGCATCGCGGCGACGCTATCGAAGCGCTCCGGATGACGCGGCGCGAGCACCAGCATGGCGTTCGGATAGTGCGATCGAATTTGCTCGAAACATTCGAGCAGCACCGTTTCTTCGCCCTCAAGCGTGCTGCCCGCGACCAGTACAGGGCCGATTTCCTGGCGCCGCAGCGCCTCCGTCAAAGCGCCAGCGATGGTGGAATTGGCCACCGCCTTAACTTCGAATTTCAGATTGCCGCTGACCTGCACCCGTTCCGCCGGTGCGCCGATTTGCACCAGCCGGCGGGCATCCTCCTCGCTCTGCGCGAGGAACAGGTTGACGTTCTGCATCATCCGCCGAAGAAGCCTGCGAAAGCGAAGGTAGCCGGGAAGCGAACGGTCGGAGACGCGCGCGTTGACCACAGCAACGGCCGGTCCCGAAAGCCGCGCCCAGCGCAGCAGGTTGGGCCAGAATTCGCTTTCCGCCAGGACCAGCAGCTTCGGACGAAGCGCTTGAAAGTACGGTCGCACAGCGAACGGTAGGTCCAGCGGCAGGTAAAAGACGTTGTCTTCGCCATACCGCTGCCGCGCCAGCCTCTGGCCCGTGTCGGTCGTGGTGGAAACGACGATGCGCCAGCCGGGCAGTTCTGCTTTCAGCCGTTCGATGACATGCGTCATCGCTAGCACCTCGCCTACAGAGACCGCGTGCATCCAGATGGTTTCCTTCGCTGCGTGACGAAGAAGGCGGTCAGGTACTATGCCCAGCCGTTCGCTCCAGCCGCTGCGGTACTTGCCATGCCGCCACATCTGCAGCAGCCACCAGGGCGTGCTGCAGATCAGCGCCAGAAAGAACAGCAGGCTGTAGAGCGAGTACACGAAGCGATTGTAAAGCTTTGGGTCGCGGCGCCGAGTGGCCGCGCCTTTCGCAGCACCAAATAGAACGGCCGCCCGCAGGCGGCCGCTTTATGGAAGCACCGTCAGCATTAGAACAACAGCAAATGCTTCTTCTTCTTTTTCTTCGAAGTGCTTTCGTTATCCGTGGCCGCCGGAGCAGCCTGCTGCGTTGAGGAACTTGCCACGGGCTGCTGTGTGCTGCCGCTGCTGCTGGGCGTGGCAATGTCGTTCACCTGAGTCGGCGGCAGAGGCGGAGCAGGGGCGGAGCTGGCTGACGGAGCCAAGTCGTTCTTCATGTCCGAACCGGCGGCTGGGCCCGTCGTGCCCGAGGTGTCGGCGGCGTTTGTTGGTGGAGGGGTTGCCGACTCATCCGGCGCAGCCGTTCCGGGCGTTGGCTCAGAGTGCGGAATCGGAGCGTTTGCCGGCGGAGTGGTACCGTCTCCAATCTTCTCAACCGTGACAGTGTTATTGCCTCCCGAAAACAGACTGGATACGCTGGCGTTGGCGGATCGAACCATGTCGGGAGCGCTGGCCTGTTTGGGATCCACGAGCGTCGGCTCGCCAACCTTGGTCGCCTCAGAAACATCCGGTCCGCGATGGAAGTTCTCCATCACTTTGCCAATGGTACCCATCGAACCGCGGCTCTCGATTTCGCGCTTGTCCTCCGCAATTGCCTCGGGCGTAGCCTTGGGTACAGGCTGCTTCATCGCCTCCAGGCGCTTGCGCGCATCGTTGGCCCGAGGCTCGAGCGGATAACGCGTCAGGATACGATCGTAGGCCTCAGTCGCCCCCTGCGTATATTGCTTGATCAAATTGCCTTTGGGGGTTTCCGGCAGCTTCGACCTGCGGATGATTTCGACTTCTCTCTCGTACGCGCTGCCCAGCTCAAACAGCGCCTCGTCGGCATCGCTGTAGAGCGGATACGTGTCCGCCACGGACTTCAGCCGGGCAATCGCCGCTGGGTAGGCGTCACGCAAGAAATAAAAATGCCCGATCAAGTATTCGCGGCGAGCCAGAATCTCCTGCACCTCAAGCAGTCGCTCTTTGGCTTGCGGAACGAGCGGGCTGTCGGGGAATTGCAGGATCATCTGCCGGTACTCTTCTTCAGCACGGCGGGCGTGAGTTGGATCGCGGTCCGCCTTCTCCATTTCGCGGAAATGGATGTTGGCGATCTTCATCTGCGCTTCAGCCGCCTCCGGCATGTTGGGGAAGAAAGTGATGAAGTCTTTGTACTCGCTCTCGGCCTGCGCCATGGCGGCGGTGCCGCCCTCGTTGTACCAGGAGTCGCCGATCGCCAGCTTGGCGCGTGCTACATATTCCGAATCTGGATACGTATTGATCAGCGTCTGCAGGCTCAGGCGAGCCACGTCGTACTTGCCGTGTTTCATCGCCTCTTCGGCGCGGTCAAACAGAACCTTGTCCGGCTGCTTGGAGTCGACGTTGGCTATAGGGTTGACGTTCTTCTTGTTCTTCTTCTTCTTGCTGTTGGAATGCTTGCTCGAAGCCGCATTCGACGTTTTGTTGCTGCTGGCAGGCTGAGTTTGGGTGCCAGCGGCACTCTGGGGCTGTGCGTTGCTTCCACCTTGAGCTTGCGAGGCGTTGGCACTCGGGGTCTGAGTGCTGCTTTGCGCTTGCGGGGCATTCGCGTCCTGCGCGACTGAGTACAGCGCAACCAGGACCGAGGCCGCTGCAACACTTAGAACTACTCGACGAAACATCCTAACCACCTTCTGGGAAACTCTGTTCTGACTCTTAGCTGCGTCGCTAACTGCGCGCCGGTTCAACGCTCATGCCACTGGCCTCCTGACCGGCGGCCAGTGCTCCTCTATGCGGTCTGCATCATCGCCCCCTGCGCCGCCTTCAGCAGGTCCTGCACATTCCGTCCCGGGTCGCCCTTGCCGAAAACGTGGCTTCCCGCGACAAACAATTCCACTCCCGCACGCGCTGCGGGCCCCACCGTCTCCAGATCGATGCCGCCATCCATCTCAATGCGGAAATCCAGGCCTTTGGCGTTGCGCATCGTTACCAGCTTGCGCGCCTTTTCTAACGCGCCGGGGATGAATTTCTGGCCGCCGAAGCCCGGATTCACCGACATCACCAGCACAAGATGGACAATGTCCAGTACTTCGCCCAGCATTTGCACCGGAGTGGCGGGATTGATGGCCACTCCCGGCTTCATTCCGTGAGCGCAGATCAGCTCCAGCGTGCGATTCAGGTGCACACAGGCTTCCTGATGCACGGTGACCCAGTTCGCGCCCGCGTCCGCAAACGCCGGGATGAACTCGTCGGCGTTCTCGATCATCAGGTGGCAGTCGAGCGTAACGTCAACCGCCTTCCGCAGCGACGCGACCACCGGAGGTCCGATGGTGATGTTAGGCACAAAGTGGCCGTCCATCACGTCAACGTGGAGCAGCGTCGCGCCGCCCCGTATTGCGGCGTTGGCATCGTCCGCCAGGCGGGCGAAATCGGCCGATAAGATGGAGGGCGCTATCTCGATCAAAGCACACTTCTCTTGCGAGGGATTTCGACCAATTTTAACATGCTACGGGACTGGATTCTTGAAACCTAAGCTCACCAAAACGTAGTATTTGCCTCGGTTTTCCACAAATCTAACCCGAGTTGTCGGCCAGAGTTGTTGTCGGCGCCGCTCCTTCGCCGCGGCGGGTTTGACATGCGCCGCATAGCGCCCCTACTCTTTTCCTTTCCCTTTGCGGCAGGTCGCACAGCGAATGGCATGAAAGTCCTCGTTCTGGGCAGTGGCGGTCGCGAACACGCGCTGGTATGGAAGCTGCGGCAATCGCCACGCGTCAGCAAGCTGTATTGCGCTCCAGGTAACGGAGGCATCGCCGCCGATGCCGAATGCGTCGCCGCAGATCTCAAAGACTTGCAGGCGCTGATACAACTCGCCAATCGCCTGCAACCCGACTTGACGGTGGTAGGTCCGGAGCTACCGCTTTCCCTGGGCATCGTCGACGAATTCCAGAGCCGCGGATGGCCTATTTTCGGCCCATCGCGTGCCGCATCGCGACTGGAATCGAGCAAGAGCTTCGCCAAGGAGTTCATGCAGCGGCACCACATCCCGACTGCAAAATACTCGGTGTGCAGCACCAATGACGAGGTTCGGGAGGCGCTGAAGCTGTTTCATACCACGGTGGTCGTTAAGGCAGATGGGCTCGCAGCAGGGAAGGGCGTAGTCATCGCGCAATCTAAGGGCGATGCCCAACGCGTGGCCGAAGAGATGCTCGCAGGCAAGATGCTGGGCGAGCCGGCCGCTCGAGTCGTACTCGAAGAATTCCTGCAAGGAGAAGAACTCTCGTTTCTGCTGATGAGCGACGGGGAGCGTGTCGTTCCCCTGGTCGCCACGCAGGACCACAAGCGCGTCTTTGACAATGACCAGGGCCCTAACACCGGGGGCATGGGAGCGTATTCGACCGATCAGATCCTCGACGCGCAGATGCGCGACTGGCTCATGACTCACATTGCGCGTCCCGTAGTCAATGGCATGCGGGCCGAAGGCACGCCGTACAAGGGCATTCTCTATTGCGGCATCATGATGACTGCGCGTGGGCCGATGGTGCTGGAATTCAACTGCCGCTTCGGCGATCCCGAGACCCAGCCGATCGTGATGCGCATGGAGAGCGATCTTCTGGAGGCGATTGAAGCCGCGGTTGCAGGGCGCGCCAGCGATGGCGACTTTCGCTGGTCGCCGGAACCGGCCGCCTGCGTCGTGATGGCATCAGGTGGCTACCCGGGTGCATTTGAGGCCGGCAAGCTGATTACCGGCATCGAAGAAGCTGACCGAATGTACGGCGTGAAAGTATTTCACGCGGGCACCAACCGGCGGGACGGCGAGTATTACAGCTCCGGCGGACGCGTACTGGGTGTGACGGCACGCGGCAAGGACCTGCCCGACGCCGTCGAGCGCGCCTACGATGCCGTCATGAAGGTCCGCTTTGAGGGCATGCACTACCGCAAAGACATCGCCGCACGCGGGTTGAAACATCTGCGAGCAGGAAAATAGGATTCAGCATGGAAAAGAACCCTCTCGTCTCTATCGTCATGGGCAGCGACTCCGACCTCGAGATCATGAACGAGGCCGCGAAGATACTCGAAGAGTTCGGCATCGCCTATGAAATCGACATCACCTCAGCGCATCGCTCGCCGGCGCGCACCAGCGAATACTCACGCGCGCTGAAAGGGCGGGGCGTCAAAGTCGTCATCGCGGGCGCAGGCGGAGCCGCGCATCTCGCAGGAGTCATTGCGGCGGAAACCACATTGCCGGTCATCGCGGTGCCGATACCGTCCACTTCGCTGCTCGGCCTGGACTCGCTTCTCGCCATGGTGCAGATGCCGGCAGGCATTCCGGTGGCAACGGTCG
The DNA here is from genome assembly GCA_963747045.1 of uncultured Acidobacteriaceae bacterium. Classification (GTDB taxonomy): domain Bacteria; phylum Acidobacteriota; class Terriglobia; order Terriglobales; family Acidobacteriaceae; genus Bog-257. Next base: position 110,065 of record CAVVDN010000015.1, read on the forward strand.
CGATTGGCAAGCCCGGCGCAACTAATGCCGGCATTCTCGCGGCCCAGATCATCGGCACAGCGGATGAGGGCATTGCGAAAACGCTGGACGCCTACAAGAAGAAGCTCGCCGACGGCGTCCAGGCGAAGTCGCGCAAGCTGAAGGAAAGCCGCAAGGCATAGCCCTCATCGCCATTCGGGTAGAGCAGGCCTTCAGGCCTGCGCCCCAGCGTCGCCCGAACATTTACTAAGGGGTGCGCGGTGCGCGGGCCTGAAGGCCTGCTCTACCCCCCGGTTGCCACCTCCCGCCACAATCCTGTAACGTTCGGCAAGTGGAGCATCCCTGTTACCGTTGCCACGCCGACATCCCGGAGAGCACGGCATTCTGTCCGCATTGCGGCGCGCCGCAAATCCGCGTTGTCGCCCCCGAACCGCAAGTTGCTGGGCAGCCCGCAGACCCAAACGTAGACGCTCAGACGGCGTTTCCTTCCCCGCTGCGACAATCTACGGCGCCGTGGCAAAGCCCTGTGGCGCACCCGCCATTACCGGGCATGATTTTTTGGGCGGTCGCGTGGAAGGACGCATTGTTGTGCGGCATCGGCGCGGCCGTGCTCTTTGTGCTAACCGCACCTGTCATCCGAATGGGCGCCGTGATCTGGATGCTGGTTGGCGGCGCAGTAACGGTGCAGCTCTATCGGCGGCGCATTGCCGGCGCTCCAATCACGCCGGGCATGGGGATGCGCCTCGGCGCCCTTGCGGGAGTCTTCGGCTTCCTCGGCAATGCGTTTACTTCCATCGTGTCGTTCATTGCCTTGCGCAACACGGGGAACTTCCGTCGCGCGATCGAAGAACAAATGCAGTCGCAAATGGCCGGGAATACGGATCCGCAGGTGCAGCAGATGATGCATAGTGTCCTCGACTACATGAACACTCCACAAGGCGCAATCACGATGTTGGCGTTATTCCTCCTGGTGTTTGGCGCGGTATTTATTTTGCTATCCGCAACGGGTGGCGCTTTGGGCGCTTCTTTCCTCGGTCGTAGGCGTCAGCCGCATTAGCTCTCCCAATTTGGAATGATTGCGGCGACCGAGGGCGCCTCGCAGTTGCTCCCTGACGCTGCCATGCGTATGATTGCGAACGGCATGCTGAAAGTCTCTACCCAATCTCCCAATCTCCGCGAAAAATCGCAGCTGTTGTCGGGTTCGGAAATCGAGCGCACGCTCGTCCGCCTGGCGCACGAAATTGTGGAGAAAAACAATGGCGTTGCCAACCTGGGATTGGTTGGGATCATGCGGCGTGGTGTGCCTCTGGCGCAACGGCTGGCGAAGATTCTGGGTCGCATCGAAAAGACTACGATCGATGTAGGCACCCTTGATATCAGCCTTTATCGCGATGACCTGTCTACTGTCGGGTCGCGTCCGGAGGTGAAGCAGAGCAAGATGGAGTTCGACATTCAGGACAAGTACATCGTCCTGGTCGACGACGTTCTCTTTACCGGCCGCACCGCCCGCGCCGCTCTGGACGCTCTGTTCGATCATGGCCGCCCGCGGCGCATCCAGCTTTGCGTGCTTATCGACCGCGGCCATCGCGAACTGCCGATTGAAGCCAGTTTTGTGGGGCGCACAATCCAAACCACGCCCGCGGAACATATCGAAGTGAAGCTGCAGGAAACCGACGGCGCCGACAAGGTGCTGTTGCTGGAGCGGACGCCCGAAGCGAAATGAAGCCACTGGGTTCTCTGCTGAGCATCAACCAGCTTACGACCGAACAGATCGAATCGATTTTGGCGCTGGCGCGGCGCATGGATCCGAAGCGGCCCTCGCAAATTCTGCGCGGCAAACGCGTTGTCCTGCTTGTTCTACGAATCGTCGACCCGAACGCGTACTTCTTTTGAGTTCGCCGCCAAAGCGCTGGGAGCAGTGACCACGCTGGTCACGGCCACGTCCTCCAGCATCGAAAAAGGCGAATCGCTGATCGACACCGGCTGGACCATCGAGTGCATCGGCGCCGATGTCATCGTCATGCGCCATCCCAATAGCGGCTCAGCGCATTTGCTGTCGCGGTACATGTCAGTGCCGATTGTTAACGCCGGCGACGGCATGCATCAGCATCCCTCGCAGGCGCTGCTCGATGCGCTGACCATGCTCAATCACAAGAAGCGGCTGCGTGGTCTCCGCGTGGTGATTGTTGGTGACGTCTACCATAGCCGCGTGGCGCGCTCGAATGCGGAACTGCTGTCACGCTTCGACGCCGAGGTGGTTTTCTGCGGCCCTCCGGACTTCGTGCCCGAAGTGGCATCTACCCTCGCGCCGCGAGTGACGGTCAGCCGCGACCTGAATTCTGCACTGCAAGGTGCGGATGTAGTCATGGCACTGCGTGTCCAGAAGGAACGGCTTCGGGACCAGCATCACGGTGTCGCGGAGTATGTGGCAAATTATCAGGTGACGGCGCAGCGCATGAAGCTCGCCAAACCGGATGCGATCCTTATGCACCCGGGCCCGGTCATTCGTGGCATGGAGCTGACGAGCGAAGTCGCCGACAGTCCGCAATCGTGCATTCACGAACAGGTACGAAACGGAGTGAAGACGCGCATGGCGATCTTGGCTATGGTGATGGGGAAGAGGTGAGCGTCGTGAGCCGGCCTTAGGCGAGCACTGAGCAAGCCCTTGAGGCAAGATCCAATGCTGTAGAAAAGCGGGTGGAGCACGCCTTCAGGCGTGCAGATAAGCTGTATCGACAGGATGTTTTGGCGCCTGAAGTAATGTTTCGGAGACCTCAGCGGCTAAAGCCGAACCGGGTGCGGAATATTCGAACTGCACCGCTGAAGCAGTGCTCCACCCTATGCCGATCCAGATACTGCAGCAAGAGAACGTAATGGAATCCTTACTTATCCACGGCGGACATGTAATCGACCCCGCGGTCGGCATCGATCAGCAAATGGACGTGCTTCTGCGTGACGGTCTCGTTGCCGCGGTTGCCGCGCCGGGCAAGCTTCGCGGTCAGGCTGAACAGACCTTCGATGCGCGCGGCTGCATCGTCGCGCCCGGGTTCATCGATCTTCATGTCCACCTGCGCGAGCCCGGACAGCCGCACAAGGAGACCATCGCGACCGGAACCGCGGCTGCCGCAGCCGGGGGATTTACTTCGGTTTGCGCCATGCCCAACACCTCACCGGTGAACGACTCACCCGAGATCACGCGCTGGATGCAGGAGCCCGAGCGTGGAGCGCTGGTGAATGTGTTTCCCATAGCCGCCGCTACGGTGAGCAGCATGGGCGAACGCCTAACCGATTTCGCCGCTTTGAAGAAGGCAGGCGCAATCGCCTTCAGCGATGATGGCAAGCCCATCCTTGACGATCGCCTCATGCGGGACGCGCTGAAGCACGCTGCCCGCCTCAAAATGCCGGTTGTGCAACATGCCGAAGACACGCGCGTAACCGTCGGCTGCTCGATGAATTACGGGCCGACTTCGTTTCGCCTGGGCGTGCATGGCATGCCCAACTCAGCCGAGGCGAGCGTTGTGGAACGCGACATTGCACTCGCCAAAGAAACCGGCGGACATGTGCACGTCGCCCATTTATCGACACAAGAGGCGCTCGCCGCCGTGCGCGCTGCCAAGAAGCAGGAGCTGCCGGTCAGCGCCGAGGTCACGCCGCATCACTTCACGCTGGTGGATGAGAACGTCGGCGAGTTCAACACGCATTACAAAATGAATCCCCCGCTGCGCTCGGACGCCGATCGCGATGCGCTGATCGAAGGCATCATTAATGGCACTATCGACGTCATCGCCACCGACCATGCGCCGCACGCGTTTCATGAGAAACAGGTCGAATTCGAGCGCGCCTCCTTCGGCATCACCGGGCTTGAGACGGCACTGCCGCTCGTTCTCACCGTCCTGCACCGTCACTTCAAGCTGCCGCTGACCCGCGTCGTTGAATTGCTATCGACGAATCCGGCAAGAATTTTCGGGCTGACAGGACGCGGCACACTCGCGAAGGGCGCGCACGCCGACGTGACCATCTTCGATCCTAAGAAGAAATGGACCTTCGATGTGTCGCAGTCCTTCTCGAAGTCGAGAAACACGCCCTTCGACGGCTGGACCTTCACTGGCCGCGCGGTAGCGACAATAGTGGCCGGAAAGATGGTGTACGAGGGTTAAACCGGCTGCCCCACTCATCCGCGATTTTCGGATGAGTAGGAGGATCAGATCATCAAGCTAATATTCCCATCCTCTTGCCCACCCGCTTAAGCGTCTCCAGCGCCTGATCCAGTTCTTCCTTTGTGTGCGTTGCGGTCATGATGGTCCGGATGCGCGCTTTGCCTTCCGGTACAGTAGGGAACGCGATGCCGGTTCCCATCACGCCTTCCTTGAACAGCTCGCGTGAGAACTTCATGGTCAGCGCGCCATCACCGATGATGATGGGCGTGATCGGCGTTTCGCTGGCCGGAGTGTTTACGCCGCCGATGTTGAAGCCCAGGCCGCCCAGTTCTTTCTTCCAATAGCGCGTGTTCTCCCACAGCTTGTCGATGCGCTCGGGCTCCTGCTCCAGCACGTCGAACGCCGCGATGCACGTGGCGGCGACGGACGGTGGATGCGAAGTGGAGAACAGGAACGGCCGCCCGCGGTGATACAGAAACTCGATGAGGTCGCGAGTACCGCAGATGTAGCCGCCCAGCGCGCCGATGGCTTTCGACAGTGTTCCAACCTGAATGTCCACGCGCCCATGCAGGCCGAAGTGATCGATAGTACCGCGACCGTTGCGGCCGAGCACGCCGGAAGAATGGGCGTCGTCGACCATCATGATCGCGCCGTACTTCTCCGCCAAGGCCGTCAATTGCGGCAGCGCGCCGATGTCGCCGTCCATGGAGAAGACGCCGTCGGTGATGACCAGCTTGTGGCCGGGCTCGTTCTTGACCTCATTCAGCAGCTCTTCAGCGTGCGCTGCGTCCTTGTGCCGGAACACCTTGATCTTGGCGCGCGAGAGCCGCGCGCCGTCGATGATGCTGGCGTGGTTCAGTTCGTCGGAGATGATGAAGTCTTCCTTACCGAGGATCGCCGAAACCGTGCCTGCATTGGCCGTGAAGCCCGACTGAAAGACCACGCACGCCTCGACGTTCTTGAAGCGCGCGATCTTCTCCTCCAACTCCATGTGGATCTTCATGGTGCCGGCGATAGTGCGAACCGCGCCCGAGCCAACTCCGTATTCCTTGGTGGCCTTCAGCGCCGCTTCGCGCAGCTTGGGATGGGTCGTGAGCCCAAGATAATTGTTGGAGGCGAGATTGATGACCTTCTTGCCGTCGAAGGTGCACACCGGCGCCTGCTCGTCGTCAAGCACACGCAGCTTGAAATATGTGCCTTTCTGCTTGAGGTCGTTCAGTTGATCGGTGAGAAATGAGAGTGGGTCGGTGCGGGTGGCAGTAGCCATGAGTTCAGAATCTCCAATGCGACTGAATATTCTATCGCTTGGCGCTAGGTATTTGCCGGTCGATATGCACGTGACGACACAAGAACCTGACCCTGTAGCGTGGATCAGCCTCCTCCGGCTCCGGGTTATGATTGCCTACTCAGAACTATTCATCACGGCCAACGTACTGGCACTACAGAAAGGGTTGCGATGAGGAGAAGAAGTTTTCTTAAGGGCCTTGCGTCGGTGCCGCTTCTGGCCGGAAGCGGGCGCAAGGCACGGGCGTTCGCGGAAGTCTTTTCCCCAGCAGGCTCTCCTTTTCGGCGAGTGCGTCCCTCGGACCCGGAGTGGCCGGGCGCGGCCAGCTGGGAAAAGCTGAAACAGCAGGTCGGCGGGCACCTCAGACCGGTGGAATTCCCGCTTGCCGCCTGTCAGTCGTCTTTCGACAGCGCCGCCTGTCAGGCCGTCGTGAAGAACATCAAGAACCCGTATTACGTCGGCGATCAACCGGGCCTGACGCAGACGCTGGGTTGGGTGAACGCTTGGGTGTCAAAGCCGAGCGCCTACGTCGTCGCAGCGAGAAATGCGGAACATGTTGCCGCTGCCGTGAACTTCGCACGTGAAAACCGTTTGCGGCTCGTCGTCAAAGGCGGAGGCCACAGCTATCAGGGCACGTCGAACTCGGCCGATTCGCTTTTGATCTGGACCCGCCACATGGACGAGATCACGATGCATTCGGATTTTGTGCCGCAGGGTTGCAAGACCGCGCCGCAACCCGCAGTCACGCTCGGGTCCGGCGCGATCTGGATGCGCGCTTACGACGCCGTGACGACCAAGGCAGGGAAGTATGTTCAGGGCGGTGGCTGCACCACCGTAGGCGTGGCCGGATTGGTTCAGAGCGGCGGCTTCGGCAGCTTCTCAAAGCACTACGGCACCGCGGCCGCGGGTCTGCTGGAAGCCGAACTCGTGACCTCCGACGGCAAAATTCGCATCGCCAACGCGTGCACGAATCCTGATTTGTTCTGGGCGCTGAAAGGCGGCGGCGGAGGAAGCTTCGGGGCAGTCACGAAAACAACGTTGCGCGTGCGCGAACTGCCCGAGATGATGGGCGGCGCGATCTTCCATGTTAAGGCCGCGTCCGATGCGGCGTTCCGTAGGCTCGTCCGGCAATTCGTTGCCTTCTATAGCGAGCAGCTCTTCAACGATCATTGGGGAGAGCAGGCCAGGTTCGGCTCAGACAATTCGCTCGACATACTGATGGTCTGCCATGGACTGGATACCGAGCAGGCGAAGAAAGTCTGGGAGCCATTTCTGGATTGGCTGGCGCAGTCGCCCACTGACTATTCGCTGGCGCGGCCGCCCATCCTCGGCAGCATTCCCGCACGCTACTGGTGGGATCCCGCTTGGAGGCAGGAGCATCATCAGCCTGTGTTCAAGGCCGACAGTCGCCCCGACGCTCCCGCCGGGAATGTCTGGTGGACGGGAGACGGCGGCCAGGTGAGCTGGACGATCTATGCCTACGAGTCGCTGTGGATGCCGTCGTCGCTGCTGAAGCAGGATTCGCAGGAGCGGCTCGCGGACGCATTGTTCGCCGGCAGCCGCCAGTGGGACATCGAGCTGCATTTCAACAAAGGCCTGGCCGGAGCTCCCGCTGACGCGATCGCGGCTTCGAAAGATACCGCGACGAACCCGGCCGTCCTGGACGCGTTTGCCCTGGCCATCATCGGCAGCGGCGGCGGACCATCGTATCCCGGCGTCAAGGGACATGAGCCTGACGTGGAGGCCGCGCGGAACGATGCCGCCGGAGTCGCCCGAGCCATGGACGAATTGCGGAAGGTTGCGCCCGTCCGCGCGGCGTATGTGTCCGAAAGCAATTTCTTCGAGAAGGACTGGGGGCACTCGTTCTGGGGACCGAACTACGAACGCCTGCGGAAAGTGAAAGCGAAATACGATCCCGACGGTCTGTTCTTTGTCCACCACGGGGTCGGCTGCGATGAGTGGACCGATGATGGCTTCACGCGCTTGCGATGACCAAGACTTGCGTAAGTCATCGTCCACTGGTAAGGGCTCTAGCAGATGTATCCGAACGGAGATCTGCGCTCTTTGGCCCGTGGAAGCGAGCCGTTACAAAAGCGGAAGGACTCGCGCCCGGCCCGGCTCGGATCGATGGTCGCCAGCGCACCTCGTTCCAGTTCGGCTGCGAGCTGTTTTAGTGCCGAGACGACGGTGGCGCCCATTGCGGCGGGAGTCGTCTCCTGGCTTCGAAGCTGAACTACATGCCGACAATCGTCCCGACCGTAACGCGCATTCCGCGAATGCAGGGCTTGCCGCCCATAACTTGGGGGTCAATCGTGATTCGGTCCGTGGCCATTGGCTACTTGTAACGCCCGCAGTCGAAATTGTTACCGCGATCCATTGGGATATACCAGAATCTTGCTGGCTTCGCCCGTCTTCAGGAGTTCCATGCCGGAGGCGAAATCCTTCATGGCGATGCGGTTGGTGATTACGGGGTGCAAGTCGAGCTTGCCGGCCTTGAGCAGCGCGGTCATCTGATACCACGTCTGATACATGCGGCGACCGTTGATGCCCTGTACTGTGGCGCCTTTAAAAATCACTTCTTCTGCGAGATTGAGTTCTACTGGGCGGGAAGGAATTCCGAGGAGGGACATGCGGCCACCGAGACGCAGGATTTTGAATCCTGTTCGGATGGCCTCTGTTCGTCCGGCCATCTCCAACACAACGTCGACACCTGTGCCGTCTGTGTTGTCCATGACGATTTCGTAGACATCGTCTTTGGTCGGGTCGAGCACGAAGTCGGGCCCCATCTGCTTGGCAATCTTGCGGCGATGCTCGTTGACTTCGAGCGCGAAGATTTGCGTCGCACCACACGCTTTTGCGACAGCGATGGAAAATAGTCCGATCGGGCCGCAGCCGGTGACCGCGACGCTCTTGGCAGCAATGTCGCCCGCCAGCACCGTATGCACCGCATTGCCGAGGGGATCGAGAATCGACGCGTACTCCTCTGGAATCGAGGGGTCGAGTTTCCAGATGTTCGACTCAGGGATGACGACGTAATCGGCGAACGCGCCATTGGCGTCCACCCCGATGATCTTCACGTGCTGGCAGATGTGCGCCTCGCCGATGCGGCATTGCAGGCATTTGCCGCAGGCCACGTGCATCTCAGCGGAAACGAAGTCGCCTTCCTTGACGCTCGTGACTTCACTGCCCACCGCCTCGACCGTGCCGCAAAACTCGTGCCCCGGAATGAGCGGCGGATGAATGCGGCGCTGCGCCCACTGGTCCCACTGATAAATGTGCAGGTCGGTGCCGCAGATGGAGGCCATCTTGACCTTGACCAGAACGTCGGTCGGTCCGAATTGCGGCTTGGGAACTTCGCGAATTTCCGTGCCCGGCGCGGGCTCCGGCTTTACGACGGCAAGCATGGTGTCAGGCATGAGGACGGCTCTTCTGCGTCGAGCAGCCAGTGGTTAGCGCGACTCGGCGCTTCGCCCAGCGGGAATCAAAAGCTATGGGCAAACTCCCAAGTGTAACACCGGCTCCGGCGCCTGGTTTCGTCATGCGACGGCGATCACATCGATCTCCACCAGCACATCTTTGGGCAGGCGAGCGACCTCGACCGTCGAGCGTGCCGGCGGCGACTGTGTGAAGTACCGGCCATAGACTTCGTTCATCGCGGAAAAGTCCGACATGTTCTTCAGAAACACGCCCGCCTTGACCACGTTTTGAAGCGAGCTGCCCGCTGCCGCCAGAATTGCGGACAGATTCTTCAACACTCGCTCGGTTTGCGCCGCAACATCGCCGTCGATCAACTGCTGCGTTGCGGGATCAATGGGGATCTGTCCGGAAACAAAAATAAAGCCGTTGGCTTTGATAGCCTGCGAATACGGTCCAATCGCCTTGGGACCGTCGTTGGTTGCGATCACTTCGCGCATAGAAGCTCCAATAGGAAGTTCGATTGATTGTCCATCAAAGTCCGACAAGCCGCCAGCCCGGTGCGCATTTGGTCAAGCCAAGCTGCAGAAAAATCAATCAGTACGTCCCATTTTGGAATTCGACCGCAAATTGGCAAAGCACCGCACGATTGCGGAAATGCTACATGGGCGCTACAGTGAATGAGGATTCATTCGGTAAGGCAGTACTTAGCATTTAGCACTTGGCAGTTGGCCCTAAAGACTCGATGTACCCTAGAAAAACTAGTTGCTAACTGCTGATTTCCATGCCCAAACAGGACCCTCAACGCTTGGCTTCCACAGAGGTTAGCTCCTCGCCGGTAGGCCGCAATCCGGACAAATATCAGCGCATCCTGGACGCCGCCGCCGCCGTTTTCGCCGAAAAAGGCTTCTTTACTTCGCGCATCGCTGACATTGCCGACCGTGCCGATGTAGCCGACGGCACCGTGTATCTCTACTTCAAGAGCAAGGAAGAGATCCTCATGACCGTCATCAACACTGCCTTTGATGGTTTCATGAGCCTGGCGCGAACGGAACTGAAGAAGCTGCCCGATCCGGCGGAACGGCTGCGCCATCTGGCGTTTCTGCATCTCGACGCGATGGGCTCGAACCGCAACCTGGCCGTCGTCTTCCAGATGGAATTGCGGCAGAGTACGCGCTTCCTCTCCGAGTTCTCGCATCATCACATGATCGAATACCTCCAGCTCGTCCGCGATGCCATCACCGAAGGCCAGGCTAGCGGAATTTTCCGCCGCGAGATGTCGGAGAAGTACGCCGCGAACTGTTTCTTTGGGGCGCTGGATGAGATGGTCACGTCGTGGGTCCTGAGCGGACACGAATTTCAGCTCCCGCATGCGGCTGAGGTGGTTGTGGACATATTTTTGAATGGAATGCGCACCACGCAAACATGAAGGGGCGCAGCTTAAACTGCGCAGAAAGAAAGCATTGAATTCGGATTACGGCGCACCTTAAGGTGCGTCCCTCCAACAGTCATGTATCTTCGCACGGTCAACGACGTCTTCTTCAACCTGGTGCAGCGCAACAGCGACCGGGTGATGCTCACGCGAGCCGGCGGCGAGTGGAAGCCGATTTCCGCCCAGCAGCTGCGGAGCTGGGTCTACGCCACGGCGCGCCAGTTGCAGAGCTGGGGAATCCGGAAGGGCGACCGCGTCGTTATTCTCAGCGAGAACCGGCCGGAGTGGGCGATCACGGATTTTGCCTGCCTGCTGCTGGGTGCGGTCGATGTCCCCATCTACCCGACGCAGACCGCCGAGCAGTGTCTCCACGTGTTGCAGAATTCCGGAGCGCGAATCGCATTCGTTTCCACACGCCTGCAGTACGACAAGATAGCTGCGATCCGGCAAGAGGCCGGGCTGGAATACATCGTCATCATGGACGATGCGCCGGAGCTCACCGACGCTGTCCCGATGCAGTCATTTCTGCGCGATGCCCCGCAGGCAGAGGACCCGGAACTCGATTCCATCGGCGAACGGATCGAACCCGATGAACTCGCGACGTTGATCTACACCTCCGGCACCACGGGCACGCCCAAGGGCGTGATGCTCACGCATGGCAATCTGGCCGCCAACATCAATGTCTCGCTCGACATGTACGACATGGACAAGGACGACCTCTGCATCTCCTTTCTGCCCCTGTCGCACGTAACCGCGCGACACCTGGACTATGCATTGTTCAACGCAGGAGTGCCGGTGGCCTACTGCCCGGTGATTGACGAGCTGCCGCACGCGATGAAGGAAGTGCACCCCACAGTCATCGTCGCCGTGCCCCGCGTGTACGAGAAGGTTTACAACCAGGTGCAGAACAAGTCTCACGGCGTGAAACGCAAGCTCATCCAATGGGCGCTCAAAGTCGGTGCGGCCAATCGTGAGACCATCCTGCGCGGCGAAACGCCCAGCTCGCTTTCCTGGAAGCTGGCCAACGCGCTGGTGTTCTCGAAGGTTCGCGAAGGGATGGGCGGACGCGCGCGCATCTTCGTCTCCGGCGGCGCGCCGCTGGGCAAGGAGATCGCGACCTGGTACGCCGACATCGGCATCCGGATTCACGAAGGCTACGGACTGACCGAGACCTCGCCCGTCATCGCGCTGAACAATCCCATCAACCATCGCCTGGGCACGGTCGGCAAACCGATGTCGAATGTCGAGATCAAGATCGCCGAAGACGGCGAGTTGCTGGTCCGCGGACCATCGGTCTTCAAGGGCTATTGGAAGATGCCGGAAGAGACCGCGGCAGTCTTTGTCGATGGATGGTTCAAGACGGGCGACATCGCGCATCTCGACGAAGACGGATATCTCTCGATCACCGATCGCAAGAAGGACCTGATCAAGACTTCCGGCGGCAAGTTCATCGCGCCGCAGCCCATCGAGAATTCGCTCAAAGTGAACCAGTTCGTCGGCGAGGCGGCATTGCTCGGCGACATGCGGCGGTTTCCCGCGGTCCTGATTATTCCGGCCTTCGATTTTCTCGAAGCATGGGCGCAACACCACGGCGTGAAGTTCTCCTCGCGCAGGGAACTGGTGAAATCGCACCAGGTGCAATTGCTCTATCAGGACATCGTCGAGGAGATCAACCACAACCTGGCGCAATTCGAGAAGCTGAAGAAGGTGCTGGTGGTGCATGAGGAACTCAGCATCGCCGACGGCACCCTGACTCCCAGCATGAAGCTGCGCCGCCGCAACCTGACCGAGCGTTACAGAAAAGAGATCGACGCGCTCTACACCGAAGCCGAATCGCACTCGCGGTCGACGGTGACAGCGAAGCGGTGAGCGAAGAGCGCGACGCGCATCCAACTAACCCGTGTACCGCCGACTCATTAAACAAGCCATCGCCGTAGTCGCCGGCAACCTGCTCTATTTTTTTGTGCTGATGCCACACTTGCCGCCCGGGGGACGGCACCGGCCCGACAGGCTTGATCTCGGGCTAATCGTGGATTTCTGGGTGTGCGTGGTGGTGTATGGACTGGTTGAGCTAATTGATCACCGCCAACGTGCGCGTTGATTGGAGCCTGCCTAAACCAGGTGGGGAAACACGGGGGTGATCAACCAGCGCGGCGCGAGCGAACGCCCCTTCAGGGGCGGCATCTGTCGCCGGCTAAAAGCCGGCTCTCAGCAATAAACCTAATGGCGCTTCCCGGCGCTTCCGCGCTGGGCTAGTTACTTCCGCCTCCGCGAGGCTGAGGTGCGAGGTCGCTGCGGAGCCGAGAGTACAGCAGGTCCCTCCACTCTCGCTCCGGTCAGGATGACAAACAGTGGGAAGGTATAAGACCTAGAACTCCTCGCGATTTCCTTCGTCCTGCATCTTCTGCCAGTCGAACTTCTGCTGTTCGATCTGCTGGCGCAGCTCTTCCATTTCCTTCTGCAGTTGCGGCGTCCAGGCCTTCATCGCATCGTCGATCTGGTCGTGCATCGCTTCGAAGTCTTTCTGGGCCGGCATCGACTGCTGGATCTGCCGCTTCATCGCTTCCATCTGCTCTGGGCTGGGCATGGACGCCTGGATCTGCCGCTTCATCTCGTCAAATTCTTTCTGGCTTGGGATGGAGTTCTGCCACTCCCCACGCATCTGCTCCATGTCCTTCGCCAACGGCTTCGCGGACTTCGCCATGTCGCGCGACATTTTCTCCATGTCCTTCTGCTGCTTCTTCATGCTCTTGGCGAAGTCGCGGCGCATCTGCTCCATGTCTTTTTCTGTGCCCAGTTCCGCGATGGCTGCTTCCTGCGTACGCTCGATCTCGGGCTGCACTTGCTCCATCTGATCGCGAACCAACTGCGCGTAGGTGTCCATATCGGGCGATTCGCCAGGTAACAGCCGCGAACTGTCACCCGGTCCCGCAACATTCATGGTGAACGTCTGCTCGCGCTTGTCGCGCCACACGTTGACCGAGAGCTTGCCGGGAAGTCGCATCCCACGCTGCCAGTCAGCCATGTCGTGTACGGCTTCGTTGTTGACCTTCAGAATCACGTCGCCGGCTTTCAGTCCGGCAGCCGCAGCCGGACTCCCGCCCTCAACGGACCGCACCAGAACGCCGTGGCCGTGAGGCACGCCGAAGAAATCCGCGAGCTGGGGGGTCAGGCTCTCCACCACCAGGCCGTGGCGCGAGGAGAGAAGCGTGAACGCGGGCACATCAATGTCCGGCACAACGTGCGGCGGTAGCGGGATGGCCATGACCGATGCGTCGAGCGTGCGCGCGTTCGACATGATGTTCCAGCTGCCGAGCGTCACCTTCACGTCTTTGCGCTGACCGGCTCGCATGACGGTGAGCGTGACCGTTTTCTGTGGAGGCGTGGCGTGGATTAATCCCTGCAACTGTTGCGGATTGTCGACCTTCGAGCCTTCGTAGGCGACCACCACGTCGTTCTCCAGCAAGCCGGCATGGCAAGCAGGACCATCCTGGTCGACGTAGGTGATCAGAGCGCCCATCGGCGCCTGCAACTTCAATGCAGTTACCTGCGCCGAAGTCACCGGGGCAATCTGCACGCCAAGGTAAGCGCCGGAATGTGCTTCCGGCCACGGCAAAGGCTCAGCCATCGCCGGGAGGGCCATGATCGTAGCAATGACAGCAATCAACGAAACTCTGTTGCGTGATCTCATACGTCAATCCTGACTTGCGTGTCGAAGCGGTTCAAAACCGGTGCTCCAGCCCGCGACAGCAAACCAGGGCTAAAGCCCACATCATCGAAAAAGCGTTTCGGCACGACTAAAGTCGTGCCCTGATACAAACCATCCAACTTGACAGTGACGACCGACAACCGACAACTGGCCACTGCCTTACTGACATTTCCGAAACCCGATTTGTCCCATGGTGGTGCGGACCCGCAGGGCTGGGCCGCCGCCGTTCAGCAGTCCTTCCGCCGACATCGACTTCGGACTGTACTGGCCGCCTTGCTGGGTGATGTTCAGTCCCGGCAACTCGGAGAAGATTCCGCGCCCCACCGCCATGTCCGACGTGGCATGTACCGTCACCGGAAAATTACTGGCGAAGCAGACGGTGACGTCACCCGACGCCGTATGCAAGAACGAATCGGTAAAGCGCTTGCCCAGAAACTCAACGAAGATCGGACCCGCTCCCGTTTCCACCTGCGCACCCCGCGCCAGCTTGTAAAGCTCCACGCTTCCGCCGCCGGTGGTCACGCGCACCGGACCGGTGGCGCTGGCCAGCCGCACGCTTCCGCCTTCGGTCTCAGCCTGCACGGCTCCCTCAACATCCCCCAGGTACAGATTGCCACCGCCGCTGATCACGTGCAGATCGCCCGTGCACTTCTGCACCTGGATGCTGCCGGCGCCGGTCTGGATGGTAGACGCGCGCGCCGAGCCAATGTAAACCCGCCCACCGGCCAGGCTCACCTGGGTCTGGCCGCCAACATTGGCCACGCGAACATCCGCCGCGCCGCTGCTGAGCGTCAGGTCGCTGCCCAGGTTGCCGGCCTCCACATTGCCGCCGCCGCTGGAGATCTTCACCGGCCCGGCCAGATCGTCCAGCTTGATCAGACCGGCGCCGGTGGTCGCCTGTATGGTGGCCCCAATAGAACTAAACGTCAGCGAGCCGTTGCGCGTCTGCACCTTCACCTGGCTCACCTCGCGCGGCACCTGCACAATAAATTCGGCGCCAAACCGGTTCAGGTACTTCGCGGGAACTCTGCCTTCGATCGCATTGCTGTCGCCGTTGCGCCCGGCGGAAATGTGCATCTGCTCGAACTGCCTGCGCGCCGTCTCTTCGGTGGGCGCATAGGAGCGCTTGCGGATGACGTACGATACTCGCGGAGCGTTGCCCTGTACCTGCACCGAACCCACATCGGTGATCACGCGCAACTCATGCACCGTGGGCAGCGTGCCGGTGATTTCCTCGACCCACGAATTACCGTCGCGGTAAATCCGCCCTTGCTGCGCCCACACGGGCAAGGCTACGGCCAACATCAAGAAACAGACACAAACGCAGAGAGAAGATTTGTTAGCTGCCTTCCTGACCTCCATTTCCTGCTGAAATTGGTTGTCTCTGTGTTTGTGATCGCCCATCTGTGTGTGACTCGGTTCCTTATTCGTTAATCGATTGTTGCCATCGATGACAGCTCACGCTGCGATTCTGTGCGAATGTATTCGCTGGGATCTTCCTTGGCCAACTGCTGCAGCGCCATACGCACGCTGCTGTCGGCGCGCACCGGTTCCAGGGCATGCAGCGCCCCGCTGCGCACGCCCAGATTGCTGTCGTTCAACAGTGCCTCCAACACCGCATTGCGCACCCGGATATCCTGCTTCACATACGCTCCCAGACCCTCCAGCGCCTTCAGGCGAACTCCCGGATTGCTGTCATAGCGCAGCGCATAGGTGAGCGCCTCGCGCACGCGCGGATCGTCGCGCTTGCTGGTCAGCAAATCGACCGAATTCAGCCGCACGCCGGAGTTGTTGTAATTGCTCTGGGCGGCGAAGGTCAGCAACTCCTGAATCTTGGGATCGTCCACCGCGCCCTGTACGGACTCGGGTACCACGCGGTTGTAATTAATTTGTACCTGGTTGGAATTGGGCTGGTGATCGATGGAGGTAATGCCGGCGATAGAAGCTTCAACGGGAGGAGTCTTTGTGGAATGTGTGCTGCCCAGCACGCTGTACATTGTGCCCACGCCCGAGCCGAAGCCAATCATCAGAAGCACTGTAGCCAGCGCCGGCGAGAAACGAACCTGGCGCATCCATGCGGCGGGATCGAACGCGAACCGGTGATACCAGGCGCGGTGCTGCTCGGTGTGTTCGAGCTCCTCCTGCAGCCGCATGCGCGCCGCAGTCAGGAAGCTGGCCGAAGGCTCTTCCACCGGCAGGGTATTCATCTGCGCCTGAAATTCCTGCTGAGCCGCCAGCTCGCCCGCACACGCCGGGCAGCGCTGGATGTGCTGCTCAACCTCGTGCCGCGCGTCATCCGCCAGCTCGTTGTACAGGTACAGGCAAACGTTTTGTTGCACCCAATCGCAATTCATAAAACCAGCCTCGAGCTACTAGCTCCGAGCTGCCAGCTCAATCAGCGTCGCAGCCCTATTCAGTTCCATGCGAGTTCGCATGATGACTTATCTATAACCGTTCACATCTCTGCTGAAGCCATCGGCTCGTAGCCCGAAGCTCGTAGCTCGCTGCTTCATTTCACATCCTTCAACGCCGCCCGCAGCTTCTGCGTGCCGCGGAACAATGTGTTCTTCGCCGTCTCTTCCGTCGTGTTCAAAATCTCGCCGATCGTGCGCAGCTTCAATCCCTGGTAGTGCTTCATCTCGAAAACCATGCGTTCGCGCGGGGTCAGCTTGGTCAGCGCCTTGGCGATCCGCGCGCCCAGTTCCCGCCGCATCAGGTCGCGTTCCGGACTGGCGCCGGAGCGCTGGTCAGCCACCTGATCGAGCAAGTCGTAAGTGCCGCCTTCGGAATCCGTCGCCACCGGGGCGTCCTCTTTGCGGACTTGCCGTTTGCGTAGCAGGTCAAGGCAGAGATTGGTCACGATGCGGTAGATCCAGGTGTAGAACGAGCACTCGAAGCGAAAGTTATTGATGTTCCGGTAAGCCTTGAGGAAGGCGTCCTGGTAGATGTCCTGCGCGTCCTGCTCGGAGCGCGTGAGGTGATACGCCAGGCGGAGAACGGCGCTGTCGTATTGACGCACCAGTTCCTCAAACGCGGCATGATTGCCACGCTGTGCTTCCCGGATCAGCTCCGTGTCGTTCATGCGGCCCTTGGCCTGCGCCCCCACGATCCCCTGCTGTGAGGGAATGGTCGCCGTCCCCCGCCACGCTTCAGGAGAACGGACCGCCGGGGTTCCCGAATCGCGGCGACTGTCCGCAATTTGGGGTGCAAGTCCCGGGCCCGGGGTCTTCGCCCCGCCCGCTGGCGGGAGGGAGTGGAGACCAACCGTTAGGGGAACTGCTACCGCTTCGGCCGGCATGCTGGTTTCTACCTACTTTGCAAAGTAGCAGGCCATTGTCATTGTCAACGCCTACAACTACATAGACGAGCGCGGGGAGAAACCGTGAGCGCATTATAGAACGGAGCGGCGACTTGCACTTGTTATGTGCAATCGGGAAAGGGCAGTAGCACTTAGGGAAACTCTGATTAAGCGCGATGTGTCCAGGCGAGCCGCGCAGCGGCGGCTGCGGTCTAAGGCCGGGCCCCAAGACCGGAGATGTATTTCGAGCTGCCCATCGACTCCGCGCGCTCCATTCGCGCTGGCCTCCTGCCCTTGCACCACCGCGATCCCTTTGACCAAATGCTGGCTGCGCGAGCCCAAGCCTCAGGCTGGCCAATCGTGAGTGCCGATCCCGTATTCGAACGCTATGGCCTGCGGCGCAACTGGTGGGAGCTGACGCCGGCTCGTATTGCTCGAAATCGCTACCTTTCGCAGCAAAAAGCGGGAGCGCAGCCGCTCCCGCATCGTTTACGCTTTCCTGTTGTGTTTAGTGCTGCTTGATCTTGCCGAGGTAGAACCCGTACTGATTGCAATGGCGGCTGACAAGCTCTTTGCGGAGTCCGGCATCGCCGACCCCTGCCAGGCCCCCACCGGCGAGTTTGCTCAGGCTTCGACGCCGGCTTCTTCCGTCTGCGTCGGCGCAGCCGCTTCGGCTGCTGCGTCCTTCCGCACCTTGACCTTAACCGGCACAATCACGTCCCGGTGCAGCTTGATCAGCACGCTGTGGTCGCCAATGGTCTTGAGCGGCTCGTCGAGCAGAAGCTTGCGGCGATCGATATGAAGGCCTTTGTGCTCGAGCCCCTGCGCAATGTCCGCCGAGGTGACTGAACCGAAGAGTTGGTCGTGCTCGCCCGATTTGCGGACAAACGTCAACTCGACGCCTTCCAGTTGCTGAGCGAGGGATTCGGCATCGCCCTTTTCGCGGGCCACGCGACGCACGGCCGCGGCTTTCATCTGCTCGATGACTGCGCGATTGGCCGGCGTTGCTTCAATTGCCAGCTTCTTGGGAAGCAGATAGTTGCGGCCATAGCCCTCGGCGACCTTTACGACATCGCCGCGCGAGCCTAGCTTGGCCACGTCTTCTTTCAGGATGACTTCCATGGAAAACTCCGTTTCGTTGACTCGGGCCACGGCCCTCGTCGCAATCTGTCGTCCCTAAGGGGACTTGAATCTGAAATGTCTGCCCACCCAACGCTGAAGCGGTGGGCTACCTCTTTCGTCCCGCTTCGCGGGACTCGTTTAGTCCCGGCTCAAAACGCGCTGCGGCACGTCATGGAACAGAGCGCCGGGTCAGCGCGATCTGACAACGGGCAACTGACAACCGACAACTGCTCTTATCGCCCGCCGAACGGCAGCAACGCGATGTTGCGCGCCTGCTTGATCGCGTCGGTCAGACGGCGCTGATGCGGCGTGCACACACCTGTGAGCCGCCGGGGAACGATCTTGCCGCTCTCGGCGACGAACTGCGATAGCAGTCGCACGTCCTTGTAGTTAATAGCGTCAATCTTCTCGACGCAGAACTTGCATACTTTCTTGCGACGGAAGAATTTCCGTCCGCCTTCACGCGGTCCGCCGGGACGAGGTCCGGTGCGTGGTCCGCGCGGCGGTCCGCCCTCGCGCGGGCCGCCGCCGTCCGGGCGTGGTGCGGGAGCGTCAGCCGTGGCGGCGCCTCCCGGTGCCGATGTCTTGTTTGCTTCGTCTGCCATGCTTCTCCTTCGAGGCCACACTGGGCCGATCTTCACGGATTCTGTAGTCGCGCGCTGGCCGTTCGTCATGCGACGGTTCACGCCCGCAATGTTCTACGCGCTGACCGGAGCAGTCTCGCCACTCGGTGCCGGCGCGTTCTCGCTCGCCGCCGCAGGAGCGCTCTCCGCCGCGGCTGCGCTGGCCTCGGCTGCCGCCGCAGCTTCGGCTGCGCGCGTGCCCTTGCCACGGACCTTGGTATCGCGAATCGCCTTGACCTTGGCCAGGCGCTTCTGCTCTTCATCCACGCGCACGGTCATGAACTTGATCACCGGTTCGGTCACACGCAGGCGGCGCTCGACTTCCTTCACCATGCCGCCCTCGCCCTCCAGTGTCATCAGCACATAGAGGCCGTCCTGAAACTTGCGCACGATGTACGCCAGCCGGCGCTTGCCCATGCGCTCCACGTTCTTCACTTTGCCGCCCGCATTGCCTACCTGCGTCTCGACGGTAGAAATCAGTTTGTCCTGTTCCTCCTCCGGCATGTCAGGCCGGACGATGAACATCAATTCGTAAGTACGTTGCATTTGTTCTCCTGAGCAACTAGCAGCTAGCTGCTAGCAACTAGCTCAATCCACTGTCTTCTACATTGCCTCTAACTGGAGCTAGCTGCTAATTGCTAGTCGCTAGCCGCTTCTTTTCCATTGAACTGATTCATGGCCGCCTGCACGCCGTCGGCAAGAATCACGCGAACCGCATCGGCCGCCTGATCAAGCATCGTGTCCACCACTTCAAGCTGCGACTTCTTCATCTGCGACAACACGTACTTCGCGCCATCGCCTACCGGGAAGTCCGGCCCGATGCCTAATCGCACTCGCGTGATCTCCTGCGTGCCAAGTGCTGCGATCACCGATTGCATTCCGTTATGACCCGCCGAGCGGCCCCGCGGTCGCACACGTATGGTTCCAAACGGCAGGTCCAACTCGTCGTAGAGCAGCACCAGGTCCTGTTCCGGCTGCGCTTCGTATTCGCGCACCAGTTCAGCCACCGACACGCCGCTCAGGTTCATGTAAGTTTCCGGCTTCGCCAGCACCACTTCGTGACCGGCGATTCGCGTTCGCGCCGTCTGCGCCCGGCAGTGGCGATTGTTCACCCGCACGCCGCACTGCTCGGCCATGCGATCGATCGCCAGGAAACCCATGTTGTGCGGAGTGAACTGATATTCGATGCCCGGATTGCCAAGCCCGACGATCAGCTTCACAGCGCTTACTTTTTCTTCTCCGACTTCTCGGCTTTCTCGGGCTTCTTCTCGCCCTCGGCAGCTTCGCCCTCGGTTTCCTGCTTGCCCTTCTTGATGACCTCGGGCTCGGCAGGAGCGGCCTCGCCTTCGACCGCAGCTTCCGCGGGAGCCGCTTCCACGACTTCCTTCACTGCGACCACGTGCGCCACCGGCTGATTTTCCTCGCTGATGAATTTAATGCTGCCGGAATGGGGCAGGTCGGAAACGCGAATCACCTGGCCGAATGCCAACTGGCTCACATCGGCGTCGATGTGCCCGGGGATGTCGGCCGGCAAGCACTCGATTTCCACTTCGCGCAGCAGCTGCTCCAGAATTCCGCCCTGGACTTTCACGCCCGGCGCCTCGCCCTTCAGCACGATGGGGACGCTGACCCGCAGCACCTTGTCCATGGCGATACGCTTCAGGTCAACATGCAGCAGCGCGCCCTTGATCGGCTCGTACTGCCAATCGACGATCATCACCTTCGCGCTCTGGCCGTCGAGGCTGAGATCGAAAATCGAGTTGTGCCCCGACTCCGAGTTAAGGATGCGTTTCATCTGCTTGGGATCGACAGCGATCGCCGTCGACTCCTTGCCCGCGCCGTAAACTACGGCGGGAATCATGCCGGTCTGGCGCAAGCGGCGTGCGTCATTCTTGCCGCCGCCCTGCCGCGGCTTTGCTTCTACGTTTTTCTCTGCGGTTGCTGTAGCCATAATCTCGTCTGCTTCCTTTACAAGAACAGTTTGCTGACCGAAGTCTCTTCGTGAATCGATTGAATCGCGCGTCCGATCAAGCCGGCGATCGACAGCACTTTGATTTTCGGCTCGTTGCGAGCGGCTTCCGTCAGCGGAATCGTGTTGGTCACAACCACTTCACTAAGCTGCGACTGCGAAATTCTTTCGATTGCCGGTCCCGAAAGAACGGCATGAGTGGCGCAGGAGTAAACCTCGCGCGCCCCTGCGCCCAGCAGGGCCTGGCAGGTCTTCACCAGCGTGCCCGCGGTATCGATGATGTCGTCGAGGATGAGGCAGGTGCGGCCATGCACATCGCCGATCACGTTCATCACCTCGGTCTCATCCATCTGCACGCGGCGCTTGTCCACAATGGCCAGCGCCGATTCCATTTTCTTGGCGAAGAAGCGCGCACGCTCCACGCCGCCCGCATCCGGCGAAACCACGGTCAGGTCCGGGAACTGCCGCTTGCGGAAGTAGTCCACCAGCACCGGCGACGCGAACAGGTGGTCCACTGGAATATTGAAAAAACCCTGAATCTGCGGCGCATGCAGATCGACCACCAGCGCGCGATCGGCCCCCGCCGTCGTCAGCAGGTCCGCAACGAGCTTCGACGAAATCGGCACCCGCGGCTTGTCCTTGCGGTCCTGGCGCGCATAGCCGAAGTACGGAATCACCACCGTGATGCGACGTGCCGAGGCCCGCTTGAGCGCATCGATGAGCAGCAGCAACTGCATCAGGTGCTCGTTCACCGGATCGCAGGTGGGCTGCACCATAAAGACGTCGGCGCCGCGCACGTTTTCCGCGATCTGCACATAGGTTTCGCCGTCGGAGAACTTGTCGATGCAGGCCTCGCCCAGCGGCAAGCCCAGAAACTCGCAGATCGCCCGGGCTAGCGCATCGTTGGCCGTGCCCGAGAAGATCTTCCACTTATCGTCGGTGCGCAGGCGCACCGGTTTCGGCTGCGACTGCGCCTTTTGTTGGGCTACCGGAGTCGCGCCGCCGCCGTCGCCCCCGGGAGTCGTTGCCACTACGCTCGTCTTGGTCGCTGCATCCATCGCATCAATACCCCGCTTCACCTGGTTTGGTTGTACGCCGGGTTCTCCAGCTTAAACGCTGTTAGCTTTCCGTCTCGCTTCGCGAGATTATGTTCGCGCTGTCCGGAGCTCGATGGTTTACGACACATGCATCGGGCAACCGGCTCTCTGACCACTGACAACCGAGAACTGATTACCGACAACTGAATTCTGGCTGGGCGGCTAGGATTCGAACCTAGACAAAGTGCTCCAAAGGCACTTGACCTACCATTAGTCGACCGCCCAGTGTAAGAGCTGAAAGCTGATGGCTGAGAGCTGTCGGCTTTATTCGCCAGCCCTAGCCTTGGCCTCTCAATATTCTGCTCGCCTCAGCGGGTGCCCCATCCTTTCGCCTGCTGTTGGCGGAAAGGTTTGGGAGAGCTAATCACCACGCACGTCTTTCCAATATTCGTCGCGCGTAAGTGTCGTAGTCGCCATCGCCTTCTGTCCTGCCGTTCTCAGTCGTTCCGCGACGTCTGTAGCCTGAACGTCGGAGTCGAACAAGCCATACACGGTCGAGCCGGAGCCCGACAACGAAGCGTAGCGTGCGCCCTCGCGCAGCAGCAGGTCTTTCACCTCATGCAACTCGGGATACTCAGGAAAGACGACGCGTTCGAAGTCATTCTCGATCCCGGTTCGGACGAGGTCGAGAAGCGGCGTCTCGGCCCGGTCCCCGCTCCAGGCGGGAACACCGGATGCAGGCCCGATTGCAGCCTGCGGGATTCTCTCAGCCAGCCAGTCAAGCACACTTCCGCTCGACCCATTTATTGTACGTGCGGAGTGCAGGCCGGTCAATCGATCGTCTTCAGGAGGTTCGGCAGAGACCAGCCCCAGCTCATCCCAGCGCGCGAAAGCCTTCGGCGTGGAGACGCCGATCGCCGGCGTGACCACCACGACAGGCGTGCGCGGCAAATCCGGCAACGGATAGACTTCCTCGCCGCGGCCGACGCCCAGCACCGTCCCGCCGATCAGAAACAGCGGCAGATCGCTGCCCACCTCGGCAGCGATGCGCAGCCTGTCCGCCTGCGCGAGCTCGACGCCCATGGCGCGTTCCATCGCCAGCATCGTCGCCACCGCGTTCGATGAAGCTGCCCCCATCCCGCCCTGCACCGGTAGGCGCTTTTCAATCTCAATGACGATCCTGGTAGTGCGGGCCTTTAGGCCCGCGTCAATGCTGCCGAATGCTTTGCCGGGCTTTCGCCCTCGAATCGCCGCCAGCACCCGCTCCGCAACTTTAAAGCAGGTGTTGGAGATGTCCAGCGGCACCCGCGTGTCATCGCAGCAAATCTCAATCCCCGATCCTGGCACCACATCGACGCGAATGACATCGTGCAGCGCCAGCGTCTGATACACCGTGCGCAGCTCGTGAAAGCCGTCCAGGCGGAGCGGGCCGATCTTCAACCCAAGATTGATCTTCGCAAACGATGGAACGCTGATCATAAGGCGACACGCCGTCGTCAAGGGACAAACGTCACCTTAGCTTACTTGCACGGCGGCGATCGACGGAAGTGCTAGCTCCAGCCGGATGCTAGACTGAACTTTTTCGGAGAAATATCTCGCAAATTGTGGGCAGTCTCTGTTGAACGGAGCTTCGGTGTGGCAACTCGACACCATCGTGAGCACGGAATTGCACAACGATGCCAAGCTGACGATGTCTCGCTGCTACTGATTCACCGGCACTTTAATAATCTTCTTCTGGATCGCGTAGGTCACCAGCTGCGCCTTGTTATGGATGTCGAGCTTGCGCATGAGATTGAACTTGTGCGCCTCGACCGTTTTCACGCTCAGCCCCAGCAGCACCGCAATTTCTTTGACCGAATTGCCTTCCGCCAGCAGCTTCAGGATCTCCCGCTCACGCGGCGTCAGCGTTGACATGCGCGGCTGCATGCGCGTGTCGCGCACCCGCGAGCGAAAGTCCTCCACCAGCTTGCCGAGAACTTGCGAGCTCAAATACTTTCCGCCGCGATACACATCGCGCACCGCGCTCACCAATTGCGGTGCCGGCGTGTCCTTCAGCACGTATCCCGCGGCGCCCACTTCCAGGCACTGCAGCAGATAGTCCTCGTCCTCATACATTGTCAGATAGAGGACCTTCGTCTCGGGCCGGGTCTTCTTGATGTGTCGCGTGGCCTCAAACGACGAGAGGCCGGGCATGCCGATGTCCATCAGCACCACATCAGGCCGCAGGTCGCGCGCCTTCTCCACAGCGTCGCCGGCATCGGGCGACTCCCCGATAATTTCAAAATCGCTTTCGCTCTCCAGCAGGCGGCGTACGCCTTGCCGGAACAGCGTATGGTCATCTACCAACAAGCATCTGATTTTTGGCATGGCGAGCAATTAGCAATTAGCCGTTAGCAATTAGCTAAAGCGAACTGCCGGCTCCTTTCGAACTCGATTCCCGCCGGCTGAAGCCGGCTCGGATGACGAAAAAATGGCGTACTGGCACGACCAAGGTCGTGCCCTGACTCAGGTCGTACGGGCGCAGAGGTTTTGAATTCAATACCACTCCGTGAACTCCGTGTTTCCGCGGTGAAAATGATGTTTCGAACGCCAACGATCTACGCTCCCCGCGCCACCACGCCGGATTCGCCGGCCAGTGCTCCCGGATTTGCCGACACCTCCGCACTCATTACAGGCGCAATTACTTCGATGCGAGTTCCCTTGCCCCGCGACGAGGTCACCTTCATCTTTCCTCCAATGTTGCCGATCCGCTCTCGCATTCCGGCCATGCCAAACGTCTGCCGCCCGGGATTCGGTTTTTGCGCCGGGATTCCGACACCGTCGTCCTCGATCAGCAGCCGCACCGACCCGTTCTCCCGGCTCATCTCGATATTCACCGTCGTCGCGTTCGCGTGTTTCGCCACGTTATGCAGCGCCTCCTGCACAATGCGATAAAACGCCGCCTCAATCGGCGTTGCCATGCGCCCGAAATCCGGCGACACCGTCACCCGCGCCTTCACACCCGCGCTCTTGGCCAGGTCTTTCGCTTCCTTGCGGACCGCCGCGATTAAACCCAGCTCCTGCAAGACCAGCGGCGAGAGCCGACCGATAATGCGCCGGATACCTTCAATGGTTCGATCCACCACGTCGAGCGTCTCACGAATCTTCATGCGTGCACCGTGCGCGGTGACGCTGCTCTCCAGCATTCCCAGGTACAGCCGGATCACCATCAGCGCCTGCCCGGTTTCGTCGTGCAATTCGCGGCTGATGCGCTTGCGCTCTTCTTCCTGGACGTACATCAGGTGCGCCGTGAGTTCGGCGATGCGCATCTCGCGTTCGCGCAGCGCGTCGGTCATGCGCGCCCGATCGATCGCCATCGCGGAGCGGTCGGCGATGGCGCGCAGCAAGGCGCTTTCTGTTGGAAGGCAGGCGCGCGGCCGCGAGAAACCGATCAGCAGCACACCGATGACAGATTCGTTCAACTTCAGAGGAATGCCCCAGAGCGCCTCGGCCTTGTCGCGCAACAGGGGATCGACAAGTTCCCGGCAGCCTCTCAGATCGTGCAGAACCACCGGCTCGCCGTTCGTGGCCACCGAACCCGCCAGCCCGTCGGCCAGCGAAGCCGAACTGGCCTCATCCAACTCCTCGCCAAAGCCGGCCTGCGCCTGCAAGCGCAGCACCTGGTCGGCATCGCGCAACAGAATCAGCCCAAGATTGCCGTCGAAGGTGTGCAGCGCGATCTCCAGCACGCGGGCCAGCAGCGCGTCCAGAGTGCCGGCCGACAGCTCAGCATCGAGCACCGACAACAGCGTCTCCGCCTCCGCCTTTTGCGCGTCCGAGTATGCAGTCGACACCGCGACGTAGCTCGCCCACGACAACGTCTCCATCGCGGCCATCACCTCGGGCAGCCGGTCGGGCGGAAAAATCTTTTCCAGGCAGCTGTCGATAAGCTCCTGATAGATCTGCAGCGAGCGCACCACCACGCGGGCGCTCACCTTCAGCTTCGCCAGCCGATCGCCGAAGTGCTGCAGGTTGTCGTAGAAGGTGGCGAAGTCCGTCTGCGAGAAAATCGAAAACCCGGTGCCGATGGTCAGCCGCTCCAGCGCGGCCATGGCGCGGCCGTCGAAGTCGAACTCCGAGAACATGCACTGCCGCCACTTCGCCGTGATCTCCGGGAAGAACGGCTGCAGCGCACGCGTGACCTCAACCACCAGCTCGCGCGATGTCTCTTTCATGGGCAGCAGCGATGACATGGAACACCTACAGCTACAAACGTTGATGCGGTGAGGGTTACAGCAGGATGGCGTTACTACCTACGCAACTCACAACCAGGCACGATTAACGATATCTTAACTGATCTCGCGGCGATTTACAGCCAAACTGGTGAACATCGAGATATTGCCCAGGGAAGGTTCAGGGTTCGCCCCGGAGCACACAGGGCGCACGGAGAAGAATTGATCAAATTACTCCGTGCGCTCCGCGTCCTCCGTGGTGAATGCCTTTTGTTGCAACGCACGGCGCTGAATCCGGACCGCTGACCGGCGCATCTCAAGAGGCCAATGAAGATACTGATCCCCACTCCCCTCCGTCAGTACGCCGCCGGCCAGTCCACCGTCGAGGTTCCGGCGTCCACCGTCGGCGAGGCAGTGCAGGCCCTGCTCAGCTCGCATCCCGAGCTGCGCAAGCATCTTTACAACGACCAGGGCAAGCTGCGCGCTTTCGTCAACCTGTACTTAAACGAGGACGACATTCGCTATCTTCAGCAGGAGCAGACGCCTGTGGCTGCGAGCGACACCCTGAGCATTATCCCGTCCATCGCGGGCGGAAGAGGCTGACGATGGCGAGTATTGCCGAACACGCAGCGACCCTGACGAACGACGAGATTCTCCGCTACTCGCGCCACCTCATCATGCCCGAGGTCGGCATGGAGGGTCAGCTCAAGCTGAAGCAGGCGCGCGTGCTCTGCGTGGGCGCGGGCGGGCTGGGCTCCCCGCTGGCGCTGTATTTGGCGGCCGCGGGCGTAGGCACGCTCGGCATCGTTGATTTCGATGTGGTTGACTTCACCAATCTGCAGCGCCAGATTCTGCACTCCACCGCCGACGTCGGCCGCAAGAAGCTCGACTCGGCTGCCGACACCATCGCGGGCATCAATCCC
This sequence comes from uncultured Acidobacteriaceae bacterium, assembly GCA_963747045.1. Classification (GTDB taxonomy): domain Bacteria; phylum Acidobacteriota; class Terriglobia; order Terriglobales; family Acidobacteriaceae; genus Bog-257. Next base: position 137,224 of record CAVVDN010000015.1, read on the forward strand.
AACGTCGACGTGCGCAAATTCGAGACTCGCCTGACCAGCGACAACGCGCTCGACATCTTCCGCGACTTCGACCTCATCGTCGACGGCACCGACAACTTCGCCACCCGCTATCTGGTCAACGACGCATGCGTGCTGACCGGCAAGCCTAATGTCTACGGCTCGATCTTTCGCTTCGAGGGCCAGGCCAGCGTCTTCGCGACCGAGAACGGCCCGTGCTATCGCTGCCTCTATCCCGAACCGCCGCCGCCGGGACTGGTGCCTTCGTGCGCCGAAGGCGGTGTGCTGGGAATTCTGCCCGGACTGGTCGGAATCATTCAGGCGACCGAAGCGATCAAGCTCATCCTCGGCTCCGGCGAGCCGCTGATCGGACGCCTGCTGCTGGTCGACGCGCTGGCCATGCGCTTCCGCGAGCTCAAGCTGCGCAAGAACCCTGACTGCCCCGCGTGCGGCACACGTACCATCACCAAGCTCATCGACTACGACCAGTTCTGCGGCATCCGTGGAGCAGAACAACCTGCAACTGGTAAACTCGGCGACATGACTCCGGAAGAACTCAAGCAGCGCCTCGATCGCGGCGATGACCTCTTCGTGCTCGACGTCCGCGATCCACATGAATACCAGATCTGCAATCTCGGCGGACATCTCATCCCGCTGAAAGACTTGCCGCAGCGCGTCGGTGAACTCGACGCTTCGCGCGAGATCGTTGTCCATTGCAAGATGGGCGGACGCAGTGCCAAGGCCGTCGACTTCCTGAAGCAGCAGGGCTTCACCAACGTTCACAATCTGGTGGGCGGCATCAACGCCTGGGCCGAGCGGGTCGACCCCAAGATGCCCAAGTACTGAGGCGACGCCCGCATCAGTTCTGTATTGATGCGGAGGCCAATGTGCGCCCGATACGCACACATCGTGCTAAAACTCGGCCTGATTGAAATATTTCCTCTGGGACGAAGCCAAGAACGTAAAGCTGAAGGCGGAGCGCGGTATTGGCTTCGAGGAAATCGCTTTCCTCATAGAACGTGGTGACGTGCTGGACGTCGTTAGACATCCGCATTTCCAGCAAAGACCTGGAGGCCATCCAGAAGCGCGCGCTCGAAGAGGGCCTTCCTTATCAGACCCTTATCTCCAGCTTGCTGCATAAGTATGCGTCCGGGCGACTGCGGGAAGGCTAGGGTCTCATGGTTCGTCACCCACCCTCTGGCTAATGGCGGGTGAGAGGGGTGACGCACCCGTGCGTAGGATTGTGGCGAAATCTTCGTGAACTTCGATCCACAATAGGCCCTACTCCGTCCCGCCCTGCATCTCCTTCATCAAACTCGCCGGCGGAGGCGGGATCGCGATGTCCATGTTCTGTCACCGGCCCAAGCGAGCTCAGCGGCTTGTCAAACTCCGCCGTCGTTGCCCACCACCAGCACGGCCAAGCTGGTCCTTGTGGAGATACTTCTTGGCGACGCGGCTCACGTCCTCGGCCGTGACCTTCTCGACCTCGGCGCGGTACTGCTCCAGGAAGTCGAGCGGGTAGTGATAGAACTCGTAGAGCCATCTTCTCGCGCAGAACTTTCTCCGGCGTAGTCGAAGCTGGAAGATGAACGAGTTCAGGATGCTGGTCCTTGGCGCGCTTCAGTCTCCTCGGGCGTGGGCGGATTCTGTCAGCAGATCGTCGATTTCCTTGTAGAAGCCCTCGATGCCTTCGACCGTGGTGCGCGCTCTTGGTCTGCATGTCGATATCGGTCAGCCCGGGATGGTCCCAAGCCGGAGCCCACGCCGCCGCCGACCGCGTAGGCCAGCCCCTGCGCGGTGCGCAGATTGTTGAACAGCCGCGAGGAGAAGCCGCCGCCGAAGATTTCGTTCATCACCGTGACCGCGAAGTAGTCGGGATTGTTGCGCTCGATGCCGAGGTCGAGCATGTTGATGCTGCTCTGGTTCACGTCGGACTTCTTCACCAGGTAATAGCCGGGCTTGGGCTCGGTGAACTTGATCTCCGGCGTTTGCGCCGCCGGGCCCTTTCGGCCACGACTCGAAGGCCTGCGCGCAGCTTGGCTTCCATCTGCCTTGGGATCGAAGTCGCCCGATGATCCCGAAGATGATGTTGTTGGGATGCACGTACTGCTGGTGCCAGTTCACGCAGGTCCTGCGCGCGTGACCGCCGCGACCGTGGCGTACTCGGGCACGCGCGCATAGGGATTGTCCTTGCCGTAGCCGATGATGAGCGCTCTCGCGATGCACGATCGAGTCGACGCTCGTCATTGCGGCGCGAGATGCCGGTGTACATCTGCTGCTTGGCGAGCTCCAGCTTGTCTTCGCGGAACTCGGGATTGTGCAGCAGATCGAGATACAGATCGAAGACGGCGTCGAAGTCGCCCTTCAGACAGTTCGAGCGAGATGGTGGTCGAATCGGACTGATTGTCGGTTTCGATCTTGGCGGCGCGCGCCTCCAGGAAGTCGTCCATCTGGTCGCCGGTCTTCGTCTTCGTGCCGCCGGTGCGCCAGACATCGCCGTAGAGGATCGACCAGCCCGGTTTTGTTCGCCGGCTCGGAGATGGAGCCGCCACGAATGCGCGCGGTCGCGCTGATCAGCGGCAGCTCGTGGTCCGGCTGCAGGAAGATCACCATGCCGTTCGCCAACTGAATGCGCGTCGGCTCCTGCGGCGTGAACGCCGGCAGCGGCGGCGCCTGAATTTTGTTCCAGCGGACTGTGCTGCCTGGCGCAGACGACGAGGCCGCAAGCAGCATGTCAGCGCAGCAAAAGCAGAACCGTGCCCCAGGATGCAATTCATGCACGGTGCGGCGTGACCTGCAGCTCCGTTCGGCGATGCCGATCGAGCGCGGTTCATGTGCGAGGCTGGCAGGAAGCAGCGCCTCGCTGCTGTGGCTGCTTTCCCTGCCGGCGCGGCTGTCTTGGCCGCGGCCTGCAGTCTCGATCATCGCCCATCGTGCGGTTGTTATCCTGGAAGACCTGGTTGGCGACGCGCCGAATGTCGGCTTTGGTCACTTTGTCGACGCGGTCGAGGTAGCGGAACAACTCGCGCCAGTCGCCATAGCGCGTCTGGTAGATGGCCAGCTGCTGCGCCAGGCCTTCGTTGCTGGCCAGGCTGCGGATCAGGTCGGCCTTGGTGCGCGTCTTGAACATCTGCAGCTCTTCGTCGGTCACATCCTGTGTCTTCAGCTTCTCAATCTCCTCGGCGAACGCCTTCTGCATCTCCGTCGTTGGTGTGGCCCGGGAGCGGCATCCGCGTAAAACGCGAACAGGTGCGCGTACTTGGTGCCGGGAAAGCCGGTGAAGCCGGCGGCATACGGCGGCAATCTGCTTGTCGCGCACCAGCGAGCGATACAGGCGCGAGGTGCGTCCGTTCGACAGGATGTCGGAGATGGCGTCATACACCGCGTCGTCCGGAGCGAGATAGCTGGGCCGGTGATAGCCCTCGAGGTAGAACGGCTGCGCACGGGTCGTGCAGGTTGACCTCGCGCACCGAGTTCTGCGGCGGCTCGATGGTCGTCAGCTCCGCCGGCTTGGGCGCGGCGGGAAGCTGGCCGAAGTAGCGCTCGATGATCGGGAACACCTTGTCCGGATCCAGATCGCCCACCAGCCCGATCACCATGTTGCTGGGCACGTAGTAGCGATGGAAGAAATTCGCCGCGTCGGTCGCCGAGAAGCTCTGCAGGTCGGAGCGCATAGCCGATGGTCGGCCGATGATAGGGGTTCGCCATGAACGCCGTGCCCAGGAACTGCTCCACCAGCCGGCCGGTGGGACGGCTGTCGGTGCGCATGCGGCGCTCTTCCATCACCACGTTGCGCTCTTTGTAGAACTCGCGCATCACCGGGATGCATCATGCGGTCCGACTCCAGCGCCGCCCACAGCTCGATCTGATTCGAGGGCAGCGAGTACATGTAGGCCGTCTCGTCGTAGCTGGTGAAGGCGTTGAGCGCCGACGCCGCCGTGCTCCTCGATGACCTCGCCGAACTGGTTCTTGATGACGTACTGGTCGGCGTCCTTGATCGGCGTCCTGCCAGGCCTGCTTCAGCTGCTTCAGCTTCTGCGGATCCTGGTCCGACGCGCTTGATGCGCTCGGCGTCATAGGCGGCGTAGGTCTGCTCGACCTTCTCCAGCGCGACTTTCTCCTCGGCGTAGTCGGTGGTGCCGATGTCGGGCGTGCCCTTGAAGGCCATGTGCTCCATCATGTGCGCCAGGCCGGTCTCGTGCAGCGGATCCTGCGCCGAGCCGGCATCGACCATGGTGAAGAACGAAAACACGGGCGCTTCCGGCCGCCGCCACAACACGACCGTCAGCCCGTTCGGCAGCGTCTTGACCGTGACCCGCTTCTCGTAATCGGCGATGTTGATCGACCCGATCGGCGACGGCAGCAGGCTTGCCGCCGCCGCATGCGGTGACTGGGCCGCACTCGTGGCGGACGCCGGCTGGGAATTCTGCGCCGTCAAAGGCATCGCCACCGCCCAAATGATGACCAGGACGGCCTTGTACACACACCAACGCTTCATCATGCCTCCAGAGCAGGACGACAACTCGAAACTATGACGTTACGGATAGACGAGGGAATTCGTCAAACGGGGGAAGGTTAGAGCTGGCCTTTAGGTCAGCGTCCACTTACCTATCGAGGGAAGATCGCGGGCTTCAGCCCGCGGGCCGGGGCGACTTCAGAGTGTTCTGCACAATGACCGGCTTTCACCAGGTATCAAATCCCTCCTAAAACACAAAAGCCGGCCGCTAGACCGGGTGCTTTCAAGCTTTAACTCTACTTTCAATATACCACATTGTGAGGGGTAAAGGTCAGCGTTTTGCCAACTTTATTTCTCGAATCGAATCAGTCGATTACGGCTTATTGTTGCGTTTCTCACTCTTGACATGTAAAAAATACCCGCTTAAGTGAGCTAGTAGTACAACCCCTTCCATCCGGGAATAACAGCGTACTGAGGACTCTGATTCGCGTCCCCTATGGCGGGAGCCTCTGGTCTGCTTTTGGCTCGACGTGGGAAGCGCTCCGGCGGGCAATCAATACTTTCAGTCCTGCCAACTCGGCAGCGCAGCCGCCATGGTTCGGATTTAACAAACAGTCCAACGCAAACGAAAGCGGCAGGCGTTCAATCCTGCCGCTTTTCACTAAATCGCTAATTGCTGCTTTACAGCACTTCCTCGTTCCAGTTCTCCAGGAACTTCTTCAGATCGGCCATGAACTGATCGGCCACCGCTCCGTCAATGATGCGATGATCGTAGCCGATGCTCATGTGCATCATGGAACGAATGGCGATCGAGTCGTTGCCGTCGCGATCAGTCACGACCACCGGCTTTTTCTTGATTCCGCCGACGCCCAGGATAGCGACCTGCGGCTGATTGATGATCGGCAGCCCGAACTCTGCGCCGAAGATGCCCGGGTTGGTGATGGTAAACGTGCCGCCCTGCACCTCTTCCGGCTTCAGCTTCTTGGTGCGGGCGCGCTCGCCCAGGTCGCTGATGGCGCGCTGCAAGCCGACGAAGCTGCGCTCCTCGGCGCTCTTCACGACGGGCACAATCAGCCCCCAATCCAGCGCGACCGCGATGCCAAGGTTGATGGCCGGATGGTAGTGAATGTTGTCGCCCTCCACCGACGAGTTGATGATGGGCCACTTGCGGATGGCGTGAATGACGGCGCGCGCGAAGAACGGCGTGTACGTGAGCTTGTTGCCTGTCGCCTGCTCGAACTTGTTCTTCATGGTCTCGCGAACCTTCACGATGCGGGTCGCGTCGATCTCGAAGATTCCGTGCACGTGCGCGCTGGTGCGCTTCGACATGACCATATGGTCGGCGATTTTCTTGCGCATCACCGACATGGGTACGACCTCGCCTGGCGTCACGCCGCCGACCGGTTGCAGCGGCGTTGTGACCGCAGGCATCGCGGGAGCCGCAGGGGCGGGAGCGCTCGGAGTTGACGGAGCGGCCGGCGCTGCAGGAGCCGCCGCGGGTGCGCCCGCACCGTGCTTCGAGATGAATGCCTCGATGTCGTCCTTGGTGATGCGGCCGCCGAGACCCGTTCCCGGAACCTTGGTCAGATCGACGTTGTTCTCTTTCGCGATGCGCCGCACCAGCGGGCTGGAGCGCACACGCTCGCCCGCGCCGCCTTCCTCCATCTCCTCAACTTTGCCTTGCTGCTGGCGCTCCAAACCTTGCTTCTCATCGCGCGCAAGGTCCGCCGGAATGTTCTTCGTCATCGGCTCTTCGCCGCTGGGAGGCTGCGCCGCTTGCGCCTGCGCGGCCTGTGGCTGCTTCGCGCCTGCGCCATCGCCACCGGCGGGCTTGGCAGGAGCCGCGCCCGCAGCTTCGCCGTCTCCGGCAATCGTGCCGACCACGGTGTTGACCTGGACGGTCGTCCCGGCCTGCACCTTGATGTCCTGCAACGTGCCGGAGGCGGGCGCGGGAATCTCGGCGTCAACTTTGTCGGTGGAAATTTCGAACAGGGGCTCGTCGCGCTGGACCTTCTCACCCGGCTGCTTCAGCCACTTGGTGATTGTTCCTTCAAAAATCGATTCCCCCATCTGGGGCATGATGACGTCTGTCGGCATAGGTTCCTTCCGCGGGGTTCCAGCGGCGCTTGGGCGCTGCTGCAAAACTTTCATTATATCGCGGGAAAACGGGCGTCGCTGCCATTGAAGCACGGAGCACCGATCGTTCGACACCTGTCACTCACGAAGGGTGTACTGGAAGAGCGCGACGCCCGCCAACTCACATCGTCAGCACGACGCGGAAGGTCGCCTTGCCGCTCATCATTCGGTCGTACGCTTCCGCCGCCCGTTCCAGCGGATAGGTTTCGATCATCGGCCGCACGCCCGTCAATTCACAGAAGCGCAGCGTGTCTTCCGAATCGGTGGGGATCCCCGACCACCAACCCTGAATGGATTTACTTCCACCAATGAGCTGTAGCGGCGTGACCTCAATGGGATCGAAGCTCGCACCGATTACCATGAGCTTGCCGTGCGGTCCCAGGCCGTCGATCAGCCCGGACATGGCCTTAGAGTTCGGCGCAGTCGCCAGGATGACTTTCGCGCCGCCGAGCTTCTGCAACTCCTGCGCGGCGTTGGTGGCTTGACTGTCGATATACACTGCCGCCCCGAGCGTTTTCGCCAGGCCAGCATTCTCCGGGCCGCGTCCGATCGCCGCCACTTTGTACCCGGACTTGTTCGCGAATTGCACTCCCAGATGGCCCAGCCCGCCGATGCCCTGGACCGCGACCAGATCGCCGGGCATCGCGCCACTGTGCCGCAGTGCGTTGTAGGTGGTGATGCCGGCGCAGAGCAGCGGAGCGGCTTCGGCGTCGCTCAACGATTCGGGCACCGATGCCAGCGCCTCGATGGGAGCGATCATGTACTGCTGGTAGCCGCCGTCATAGCTGATGCCGGCAACTTTTACGTTCTGGCAGTTGGCAAAATCGCCGCGCCGGCACTGCAGACAGGTGTTGTCTTGCCCGCCGTGCCAGCCGACACCCACGCGCTGTCCCTTCTTCCAGGTGGTGACGCCCGCACCGACTTGGTCGATGAGGCCCACCACTTCATGTCCCGGCACACGGGGGTACTCGATTCCCGGCCACAATCCCTCTTTCGTGAGCTCATCGCTGTGGCAAACGCCGCAGGCTTGCACCTTGAGGCGCACATGCCCTGGCTGCGGGTTGGGAATTTCGCGGTCGATGATCTCGAATGCCGCTCCAGGTTTCGAAATGGCCGCAACCTTCATGGTCGCGACCGCTGCTGTTGTCGTTGCCATAAGTCCTCCTGATGAAATGTGAAGAGCGGGTGAATGTGATTTTCGGGAAGCGGCGCAAGCAGGACGCTTGGGCGAAAAAGATGCCGCGACCTCGGGCCAGGATTCAGCAAAAGCGCAAATTCAACGACCGTCCTTCGGCCCTCCGGCTGGTTTACCTTCAGGTAAACCCTGCAGCAACAGCTCGCCTTGTGGGAGCTCCCCCGGTTTGGCAAGCAAAAAATAATTTTGCTTGGGAGGCCGTCGTCGCGCCTCCAGTTGGGGCATAATAGCGTCCAAGTTATTGCAGTCGTCTGATCGCCTCATCTCAAGGTCATCATGTCACGTCTGTATTTCTGCTTGCGACTGATCGCAATTGCGATCGCATTTCCCGCTATCGCGCTCTACATCGCTGGAGCGACGCTGGTGCAGGCCGTAGTGTCGCTGACGCGCCGCTCGGCGCGCGGCAGCAGCCTACGGGTCCCCCTGCGCATCTGGCTCAGTGTCATGGATTGGACCAAAGGAATTCCCGTCGGCTACACCTACTGGGAGCAGTACCAGGCGCCCGTCATGCTCGACGAAATCGCCGTCCATCACGACGAGTAAGGGGCTTCTTCCCGCGATTGCTTTCACTCTAAATAAAAGCGCATAATCGGCGTGGCAGCGTCTGCGCGGTTGTGTGCTCCGTTTTTTGTGAACCTTCCGACTTACATCACGCTCACCCGCATTTTCAGCATTCCGGTGCTCATCTGGATTTTGTCCAGCAGCCGCTTCAGCTCGGCCAACGGGGAGCGCGAGCTGCTGGCGTCGTTTGTCTTCATCGGCGCATCGCTTACCGACGCCATCGACGGCTATCTGGCGCGGCGGCGCGCGCAGGTCACAACCATGGGCATGCTGCTGGATCCCGTCGCCGACAAGCTGCTGATCGCCGCTGCGTTCATCACCCTGGTGCAATTCAATCCGCGCATTGTGCCCGCATGGATGGCCGTCATCATCATCGGACGCGAGTTTCTGGTGAGCGGCCTGCGCTCCATCGCGGCCTCGGAAGGCTTCACCATCCAGGCCAGCGAACTCGGCAAGCTGAAGATGTTCGTGCAGATCTTCTCCGTAGTCGCGGCCATCGTCGACCATCACTGGGCCTACGTCTGGTTTTTGCCGGGCATTCCGGTTCGCCCCATCGCCATTGTGTCGATCTGGGTCATGGTGGGGCTATCCTTGTGGTCGGCCGCAGACTACTTCGTCGCCTTCTGGCGGCAAATCGATCAGACATCGGAGCGGCGCCGCCGCAAACGTTCCTTCGTGCTCAGCCGCCGCAGGAAGCGCAACGATGTGCCCGTCACCTGAAGACGATCCATCGGTACTCGCGCAAGAGACTGGCGAGTATTCTTCCGAAGAACGCCGGATCCTGCTGCGCCTGGCACACCAGTCGATTGAAGCAGCGCTGCAGGGCGTTCCACTCGATCCCACTTCACCCAGCGAACATCTCGCCGAACCGCGCGGCGCGTTTACCACGCTCCATCGGCATGGCCGGCTGCGCGGCTGCATCGGCTATGTGTCTTCCACTCAGCCGCTCTATCAAACTGTTGCCGAGACCGCGCGCGCGGCGGCATTCGACGACCCCCGCTTCGAGCCCGTGACGCTGCCCGAAGCTGCGGAGTTGAAAATTGAAATCAGCGTGCTGTCCGCTCTGCAGCCGATCCGGCCCGAGGACGTCGTCGTGGGCAAGCACGGCCTGGTAGTGATGCAGGGCGGCCGCCGCGGATTGCTCCTGCCGCAGGTGCCGCTGGAGTGGGGATGGGAGCGCGAGACGTTTCTGTCGCAGACTTGCCTGAAAGCGGGACTGCCTCCCGACGCCTGGCTGCGCGGCGCAGAGCTGCAAGCGTTCACCGCAGAGGTGTTCGGGGAAGAGTGTTAGTTCACCACGGAGACACCGAGCGCACCGAGGGGAACTCGAGGAGAAACGATCGGAGGAATCTCGCCGGTTCGAACGGCATGAGTCAGGTCATCGCGCTAGTGGTGGGGTAGGTTGGTACGAGCTGCGGAGCAGTGACTGCGGTTTTTAGCCCGGGGCGCGAGCCCCGGGTTCAGCTGGTTAGAAATCTGGTTTTTCGAAAATAGAACAGTGAAGACTGAGCTGGTCGCAATGATCAATCGTGCGCGAAGCTCCACTGCGGGTCTTTCTCCGCGGGAACAATTTCGCCGTCGCGCATGTGGATGATGCGGTCGCCATGGGTGGCGGCCTCGGGGTTGTGGGTGATCATCAGCACCGTCTGCCCGAACTCCTGGTTCGAGCGCCGCAGCATCTTCAGCACAATTTCCGAATTCTGCGTGTCGAGATTGCCCGTGGGTTCGTCGGCCAGCACAATCGCCGGCTGGTTAATAAGCGCGCGTGCCAGCGCCACGCGCTGCTGCTCGCCGCCACTCATCTCCGCCGGCCGATGTTCGAGGCGCTTATCGATGCCCAACAGCTCGGTGATGCGGTGAATGCGTTCCCGCTCTGCCGGCCCGTCAGGCTTGCCCGCGATATCACGTGCGATCTTGATATTGCTTTCGGCAGTGAGCGTCGGCAGCAGGTTGAATTTCTGAAAGACGAAGCCGATTTTCGAACGGCGCAGCCGGGTGCGCGCGCCGTCGGAGAGTTCGGTGAAGTTGACGCCGTCGATCATCACGCGACCGGTGTCGGCGTGGGTCAGCCCGCCAAGAATGTAGAAGAGCGTCGATTTGCCGCTGCCCGACGGGCCGACGATGGTGACGAACTCGCCCTTCTCCACGCGGAGCGAAACGCCGCGCACTGCCGGCACATCCACCTTACCGATGCGGTAAGTTTTGCGAACCTTCTCAGCCTCAATCATCCATGCCATGCGAATCTTCGATATTACACGAAAGGTAGAACCGCATTTTGCGGCGCTCGTAGGGTGAGTACGCCTTCAGGCGTGCGGCGCCCGTAAATCGGAATCCTAAGCGAATGCGCCGCACTGCCAAGCGCCTCTTCAGGCACTCCCCTGGCGCCGCTTTCGCGCTACAACGTCATCATGGCGAAACTCTCGACGCAGATGAAGCACGCGCAACTCGTCGCGCGCGCGGCCGAGTGGCTGCGCTCAAGGTATGGATGCGGCATCGTGCTGTCGGAGCAGTATTGCGCGACCGGTGAAGTTCCCGACGTCATCGGCTGGAAGGCCTCGTGCCAGTCGGTGCTGGTGGAGTGCAAAGTCTCGCGCAGCGACTTCCTGGCCGACGCGCACAAGCCCTTTCGCGCTGCGTCCGGAAGAAGGCCTGGGCAGCAAGCGCCTCTACCTGGCGCCGGCGGGCATCATCGCGCCTGACGAGCTGCCGCAAGCATTGGGGCCTGCTCGAGTGCAAAGGCCGCGAGGTGCGAACTCGTCGTCAAGCCGGGCAGGGCCGACCTGCGAACGCACATCGGGCTGATGAAAGAGATGAACCTGCTGCTGGCCAGTCTGCGGCGGGTCGAAGTGCGCATCGAGCCGCAAACCATTAGCGAGTTTCTGAAGTGGAAGAACCGCATGGCCGAATACAACGGCGGCCGCCTGCCCGAGGGAATCAACTCGCGCGAGGAAGAAGCCAATTCGTATCTTGTGTCGTGAATCGGATCCACGCTCGTTTTCCCGGCGCTCATCACGACATTTGCAAGTTTCGTATCAGGGCACAACTTCAGTCGTGCCGCACCGGACTCCCACAATGTCAGGCTTTAGCCTCTGACAGCGGCGTGCGCGGGCGAGGCTCGTCTTCGTTGCGCACTCGTCGGCACGACTGAAGTCGTGCCCTGGCAAGAGCCCGCAGATCGGCCGTGCTTGGGACACTCCGGCCGGCGGCAATTTCAAGAATCACAAACCGATGGTGGGAACGCTTATCCCTTCAGCTTCAAGTTCACCAGCTGCATCTCGGGCGCGACCTGGTTCCAGTCGGTGGAGATGTGCTCCAGCGTCATGCGCACGGTCTTGCTTTGGCCGGGACCGATAGGCGAGCGGTCCAGTTCCAGCAGGTCGGGATAGCCGGCCAGCGGGTTCGGCGCCAGCACGTGCAGCGGCAGCGTCTCTTTCTGCACGATCTGATCAAGCGTGTTCTTGAACACCAGGTTCACATCCGCGCCGATCAGCTCTTTGTCACCGGTGTTGGTGATGGTGGCGTCGAGATACGTCACGGTGCCGCCGACGTAGTTTTCCGCCGCGCTGACCCTGGCATTGGAGATCTGCAGCTTCGACGCGTAGGGGTTGACCTCGGTCGTCGAGTGACCCTTGCTGCGGGTGAGCACGACGAGGATGCCCACCACGACCACCACCGCGACCAGACCGATGATGAACGGCGTCCAGTTGCGCTCTTGCGTGTCCGGCTTGGCGGGAGTGAACAGGTCGGGCATTACTTTGACGATTTTACTCCGCGTGCGGCGATCGAGCGCTCACCCCGCGCGATCACGCCTTCGTCGTATCAGCACTGCGCCTAAGTGGTACGGAACTTGTGACCACAATCACATGTGGCCGACCGGTAGTTGTTGCATTGTGTTCCTGTAATCACTTTGTACCTGCCGCGCAGGTTGGGTTCAGGAATTCAAGACGAGCAGGAGCATTCATATGTCACGCACGATTGAGACCCCGAGCTGGTACCACACCAACAAGTACGCCGCCGATGCCGCTTGCGAGCACTGCGGCGCCGTGGTGCGTCACGAAGAATGGTGCATCACCGCGAATCGCAAGGTCGCCTACGCCTATGAAGTCGTGCTCGACCCCGGCAAACTGACCATCGAAGACGAGCTCATCCTGCACGCCCTCGGCGTCGCCTGGAAACAAAACGAAGGTAGCCCGTGCGCCTGCGGCCGTAAACCGCAATAGGCGGACGCAGCCTCAGTCGCCGGCGGCCGACGCGTGCGCCAGCGGAGCCGACTGGCGCTCCGGCCACGGCGGCAGCAGCTTGACCAGCGCCCACAGGAAGAAGAACGGCAGGATCGTCAGCGCAATCGCCGTCAGCAGGCCCTCGCGCGCGACAAATCCCATCTTGTAAGTCGTGTAGCCGAGGAAGCTCTTGGAGAAGAGCTGCCCGCCGATCACCACATTCCAGCGCATGGCGAAGATGCCGATCATCGTCAGGCAGCCCGCAACCGCATAGAGCTGCTTGCGCACCCTCTCGCGCAGCCTTCAGCACCTGAGTTGCGGCCAGCAGCAATGAGCGGCGTCAGCGTTCCCAGCAGAATCTGGATGACGATGTGCGGCAAGTACAGCTTGGTGTGCACCATGAAATCGAGGCTGCGGAACGATTCGTCGGCTTCGTAGATGCGGTGCACCAGGTCCAGCATCTCCAGGGTGAAGTCGATGAGGAAGGCATAAAACAGGTACTTGGCGATGGTATCGACGCAGCGCATGTCGATCGTCTCGCGCCGCATCGCCGTCAGCAGCATGTACAGCAGCATCACCGCGGCGATGCCGGAGACCATCGCGGAAAACAGAAAGACCACCGGCATCAGCGGCGACGACCACCACGGGTTGGCCTTCACCGAGCCGAAGATGAATCCCACATAGCCGTGCAGCAGAAACGCCGACGGAATGCCGATCACGGTGATCAGCCATCCCACGCGTTCGTCGATCTCCAGCGCCCGCTCGCTGATGTTGCTGGAGCCCAGCGTCAGCACGCGGTAGAGCAGGCGCTTCCAGCCGGTGGTGCTCTGCGACAGCAGAACGATGTCGCGGCGGTAGTCGAGCCAGATCTCCAGCACCAGCACCGCCATCAGATACCACAGATAGACGAAGCCGAACATCGCCATCGCCGACGAGCGTGTGCGGCGTCAGATACATCTCGAACGAGCGCTCCGGATGCCCGAGGTGCAGTTGCAGCGGCATGCGGCGCGACCAGCAGGAACGCCAGCGCCGTCAGCAGCGCCAGGCGGTACGTCGGCTTCACCGCCTCCACGCGGAAGACCCGCTCCAGCGACGCCAGGATGAACGCGCCCGCCACCAACCCGGTGAGGAACGGGTACAGCACAATGAGCACGCTCCACTGCAGCTCCACCTCGTTGGGATACATGAAGCCTTCAACGGGAACCATGCATAAGCGTCTCCTATCGCACCGAGCCGTCCAGGCCGTAATAGAAACCTTTCGACCGCGTGGCCAGATGCGGCTTCAGCACCTGCACGCTGTGGGTCCGCATGAATTCGTGAATCGGATCGTTGGGGTTCTTCAGATCGGCAAGCTGCCGCGCGCCGGTGGGACAGTTCTCGCAGCACGCCGTGGTCAGGCCCTTGGTGATGCGGTGATAGCACAGCGTGCACTTCTTGGCCGTCTTCGTCGTCGGATTGATAAAGCGGCAGCCGTACGGGCACGCCTGAATGCAATAGCGGCAGCCCAGGCAGTATGTCTGATCGACCAGCACCACGCCGTCGGGCGTGACAAACGTCGCGCCCACCGGACACACCTGCGTGCACGGCGAATCGGCGCAGTGATTGCACAGCTTGGGGACGAAGAAGTTCTTGCCGCCGCTTTCGTTCGACGGCAGGAAACCCGTTCTTGCCGCCGTCGGGCGAATCCACCTGCGGGTATCTCCGACCTGCCAGTCCGCGACGTGGTAGCGCTCCACCCAGGTGCGGAAGTAGCCGTCGGGGACGTGGTTCTCCAGTTGGCAGGCGCGCACGCAACTGCCGCAGCCGATGCACTTGGTGATGTCGATCAGCATGCCCCACCAGTGCTCGGTCATGTTGTAGTTGGGCGCAGCTTCCGGCGTGCCGGCCAGCACGTACTCCCAGGCGACGGCGGCAGCGGGCAGCAGCATCAGCAGACGGCGTCGGGTAATGTTCATTGCGCGCCTCCGCCATCGCATCGCGGGACTGTGCGGCTGGTGGCAGGTGTTGCAGGCCACTCCGCCGGAGTGCTCGGCGGCGTCGACCTGCGGGAAGCTTGCCGGCTTGGCGAGGTTGGCCTGATGACAGCGCGGACGCAGAAGGGTGGTGTCCAGCTTCGCCGGGGTCACCGAGCCCGGATCTTCCACATGCTTCTCCTGCGGCCCGTGACATGACTCGCAATTCACGCCCTTGTGCTTGCCATGACGTTTCATCTCCACGACGTCGCTGTGGCAGTCTTCGCAGGCTTGATGACCGGCATAGGAGATGGGCAAAGCTGCGATTTCGCCGATGGCGTCGGCGCGATAGTGTCCGTAGCGGCCGAAGCTGCGCGGCACCAGCAGATGCCGCACGACAAGGAAGATGACAAGGCCGGCGAGGAAGAGGGCCGCCAGGCGAAAGAGGTGCTCTGCGTCCTTGAACGACTTCATGGTTGAATACCGCGCCGGGTAACCCGGGGCCGGCGTCGCCGGTTTATTCGAACGTTCGTTATAGAGTTACAGCAGGAAGGTCTCAGACGGCGGTGTTGTGGGTCACGTTGCGCATGTGACGGCGGTCACGTCCCCTTGTTCGCACAGGAAACGCGGCCGTGAAGCACCGAACCTCAGAGAGGCCCAGCCCGCAGGCATGTTATAACTCCCCTTATGCCGAGCGGCCGCCAGGGCTCGATTCATCTTTTCAACTTTGCCGGGGTCGACGTATTCCTGCACTGGTCGTGGTTTCTCATCGCGGTCTACGAGATTCACTGGAGCGCGGGACGATACACCTCGATCGCGTGGAGCGTGCTCGAGTACCTGGCACTGTTTGCTGATCGTGCTGACGCACGAGTTTGGACATGCCCTGGCCTGCCGGCAAGTGGGAGGCGTCGCCGATCACATCGTGCTCTGGCCGCTGGGTGGCGTGGCGTACGTCAATCCGCCCCGCGACCAGGCGCGACGCTGTGGAGCATCGCCGCCGGGCCGCTGGTGAACGTCGCGCTGCTGCCCGTCTTCTGGGGACTGTTGTCGTTGAGCGGCAACCAGGGTTGGATCGCAGGCGATGCCCAACGCGGCGCGATTTCTGTACTCCATTGCCTGGATCAATACCGGCCTTCTGATTTTCAACATCCTTCCGATTTTCCCGCTCGATGGCGGCCAGATTCTGCGCGCGTTGCTTTGGTTTCCGTTTGGCCGCGCGCGCAGCCTGATGGTGGCGACCATAATCGGCTTCGTCGGCATCGCGGCCTTCCTGTTGTACGCGTTTCGCTCGGGCTCGCTGTGGATCGGGGCGATTGCAATTTTCATGCTGCTGAACTGCTGGAGCGGATTGAAACACTCGCTCGCGCTGCTGAAGATGTCGAGGCTGCCGCGGCGTCCCGGGCTCGAGTGCCCGGCCTGCCAGACTCCGCCGCCCATGGCCGATCTGTGGAGCTGCTCCAAGTGTGGAACGGCATTCGATATCTTCGCGACTCACGGCGTCTGTCCCAATTGCAGTTCGCAGTTCGGCGCGATTCGATGTTTCGAATGCGGCCAGATGTCCCCCATTGATCACTGGTATGCTCCTGCCCCGCAGGTCATCAGGGCTTAAACACGAGGTGAACGTATGAGCACTGCCGATCCTCTCCTGGCTCCCATCCCGGGCGCTCAGCACACCGAGTTGGCCGGAGTTCAGCTTGACATTGTTCGCACCGGCAACGCGCGCGTGAAGCGCTCGGTGTATCCCGTCGGCTTCCATTGGGCCAGCCACGTGAAGCCGCACGTCGGTACCGAAGCTTGCGAGCACTGCCACGTCGGCTTTCTCGCGCGCGGCCGCATCCACATGACCTTCACCGACGGCTGCACGCGCGACTTCGTCGCGCCCCAGGTTGTCGTCATCGAGGCCGGACACGATGGGCGCGTCGTCGGCGATGAGCCGGCGGTGCTGATCGAGTTCGATTTCGAAGGCGAGACGGCTGCACGGTTGGGGCTGCCCGAAAAACATATTCACGGGTAGTGCGGCCCTTCAGGCCCGCTGGGCCGGCGCCTCGGGTTGGGTAGTGCGGACCCTCAGGCCGCCGGGCCGGCGCCTCGGGTTGGGTAGTGCGGACCTTCAAGCCCGCTGGGCCAAGATGTGAAAATAGATTTGAGTCGGCCGCTTCAGCCGACGAAAGGTGTGCCGCCGGGCTGAAGCCCGGCTCTGCCTTCCAACAAGCCGCTGAACGCGGAGCTAAAGCTCCGCTCTACGCGCGCGGCTGCGCTCTACGCGCACGGCTCCGCACTACGCGCACGGCTGCGCACTACCGCACGGCTCCGCACCACGCGCACGGCTCCGCATCCGGGGTTATCGACTTCGGACCACTATGCCTACGATTCATCCAGTGTCTTGTCGATATCGGCGGCAATGCGGCTCGGCGTAACATAGGCGCGTAGCGGTCGACGACCGTGCCATTGCGATCGACAAGGAACTTGGTGAAGTTCCACTTGATGCTGCGCCCAGCAGGCCGCCCTTTTGGCTCTTCAGGAATTTGAACAGCGGATGCGCGTTGTCGCCGTTGACTTCGATTTTCGCAAAAGAGGGGAACTCGATGCCGATAGTTCGTCTCGCAGAACGACAGGATCTCGCCGTCCGATGCCGGGCTCCTGATGGCCGAACTGATCGCAGGGAAACGCCAGTACCTCGAAGCCGCGGTGTTTGAACTTGGCGTAGAAGCCCTGCAGGCCCGCGTACTGCGGCGTGAACCCGCACTTGCTGGCGGTGTTCACGATCAGCAGGACCTTGCCCTTGTAATCGCTTAGCTTTTTTTCGCGACTGCCGTTGATCTTGGCGGAAAAGTCATAGACGCTCATCGAAGCCCCCTCAATCACGGCCTCGAAACTTGGTTGAGCTCATGTTGGTTCGCGCGCCCCGGCCTACGCTGAGCGTATCATCCTAAGACGCTTCGCGCTTGCCGTCTAGACTCTGTGAACCTGCAATGTAAGCGCACCCGCTGATTTGGATGCAATGCGCGCTGCGGGATAGCACTTAAGCGTTAGTTGGAGCGTCCGTCGGCGGCTTCGCCCCGCCTTCCAGCTCCTCTTCCTCTTCGCGCTTCAGCGGACGCAGCAGCGGAAACAGAATTACGTCGCGGATGGAGCGCGAATCGGTCAGCAGCATGGTCAGGCGATCGATGCCGACGCCTTCGCCGGCGGTCGGCGGCAATCCGTAGGACAGCGCGCGGATGTAGTCTTCGTCCATCTGATGAGCCTCTTCGTCGCCGCGGGCGCGCTCGCTCAGTTGCTGCTCGAAGCGGCGGCGCTGCTCCTCGGGATCGTTCAGTTCGCTGAAGGCGTTGCCGATCTCCAGGCCGCCGGCAAAGATCTCGAAGCGCTCGACCCAGTCGGCGTTCTCCTCCGGCTCGCGCTTGTTCTTCGAGAGCGGCGAGATGGCGAGCGGGAAGTCGTAGATGAACGTCGGCTGGATCAGGTGCGGCTCGGCGACGAACTCGAACAACTCGGCGATCGTCTTGCCCGTCAGGCGCAGACGGATCGTACGGGATGTGCGGATTGTGCCGCGTTGTAGCGGTGCACCATGTGCGGCGATCTTCTCCGCGCTGGAGAAGTCGTCCATCTCCGGCTTCGCGCCCGCATTCTCCGGCCAGAACTTGATGATCGCCTCGCGCATCGAGAGCCGCTGGAAGTTGCCGAAGTCGATTTCGTGCCCGTTGAAGTGCGCGACGGTCGTGTCCGTCGACATCACACGTCGCGCGCCACCTGCGCCAGCATCTCGGCGGTGAAGTCCATCATGTCGTGATAATCCGCGTAGGCCATGTAGAACTCCAGCATGGTGAACTCGGGATTGTGCTGGGTCGAGATGCCCTCATTGCGGAAGTTGCGGTTGATCTCGTAGACGCGGTCCATGCCGCCGACCACCAGCCGCTTCAGGTAAAGCTCGGGCGCGATGCGCAGGTAAGAGATCGATGTCGAGCGTGTTGTGATGCGTGATGAACGGCTTGGCCACCGCGCCGCCGGCGATGGGATGCATCATCGGCGTCTCGACTTCGATGAAGCCGCTGCTCGTCCAGGAAGCGCCGCATCGACTGCACGACCTTGGCGCGCTTGATGAAGACCTCGCGCACCTCGGGATTCATCGTCAGATCGACGTAGCGGCGGCGATAGCGCGTCTCGACGTCCTGCAGGCCGTGCCACTTCTCCGGCAGCGGAAGCAGGTCCTTCACCAGGAACGTGATCTCTTCGACGTGGACCGTCAGCTCGTTGGTGCGCGTGCGGAAGAGATAGCCCTTCACGCCGATGTAGTCGCCGATGTCGAGCAGCTTGTAGAGCTGGAAACCCTTTTCGCCGACGAAGTCGAGCCTGACGTAAATCTGCAGCCGCTTGCCGCCCTGCTGCAGGTGCGCGAAGCCGGCCTTGCCCTGCACGCGGATGGACATGATGCGCCCGGCAACGCTGACGTTGACCCGCGGCGACTCGAGCTCCGGCGCGGTTTTCGCGGAGTACTCCTCGAGGATCTGCGGGATCGGTGTGCGTGGTTTCGTAGCGATAGGGATAGGCGCTCTGCCCCAGCGCCTCGATCTGCTTCAGCTTGTCTTTGCGAGCTCGTAGATTTTCTGGTCAAGTGCCACGGGGTGTCCTGATGGTGCAGAGTGGAAAGACGATTATAGAGGCACCAGGGCGAAGCTGAAGGGACGCAGCTGGGCCTGCTTACGACGCCAGTTCCATGGATGGCTGCACATGCCGCTCAATTTCCGCTGCGCTTCCGGAGCGCCTTGCGACCTCAAGTTCGTAGAAGTTTTGCAGGTTCAGCCAGAACTCAGCGTTCGTTTTGAAGTACCGGCCCAGGCGGAGGGCTGTGTCGGCAGTGATCCGCCGCCGTTCATGCACAATCTCGCCAATCCGTGTCGCGGGCACATGAAGATCGAGTGCCAGTCTGTTGACCGAAAGGCCGAGCGGCTTCATGAAATCTTCGCGGAGAACTTCGCCAGGATGTACGGGCGACTGGAGTGCTTGTCCCTTCTTCATCACTGCCTCTCGTCGTGATAATCCACGATTTCTACGTCATGGCAATGGCCGTCCCGCCAAACAAAACAGATGCGCCATTGCTCACTGATTCGAATCGAATGCTGACCGCTTCGCCTGCCATGCAATGCCTCCAAGCGGTTGCCGGGAGGCGACGCGAGCACCCGCAGGTCGGTGGCGGCATGCAACTGAAGCAGTTTTCTGAGAGCGACACGCTCGATATCTCGAAAGCGCTTACTGCGCTGGTACGCAAAAAGCCGCTCCGTTTCCTTGGAGCGAAAGCTCTTGATCACGTTTGGATTGTACTACGCGGGACGTTATACGTGTAACAGATAGAGGCTTCTGACCGGTCCCCAACGAAGGACCGGTCGGATTGGCTAGAACGTGGTCAGCGCAGCGCCGCCTTCGCGCCAGGTATACGAGCCCAGCATCTTCAGGTAATTGCCGCGCAGGAACGCCGTCGGGTTCTCGACGTTGACCATGCTCATGCTGCCGCGCATCTGCTTGATCGGAAACGTACTCGTGCTCGGTCATCCAGGCTTCCATGCCGGCCAGCACCACGCCGATGTGCTCGATGCCGTACTTCAGCAGCGCCGAGGTCATCATGGCGACGTGCGCGCCGGCCATCATGCACTTCAGCACGTCGCTGGCGTCGTGCACGCCGCCGGTGATGGCGATGTAGGTCTCGACCTGGTGATAGAGAATCGCGGCCCAGTGCAGCCGCAGACGCAGCTCATGCGGGCTGCTCAACACCAGGTTCGGCGTGACCTCCATCTCCTCGAGGTCGAAGTCGGGCTGATAGAAGCGGTTGAAGATGACGATGCCGTCGGCGCCGGCCTCCGCCAGCCGCTTGGCGAAATTGGCGAACGAAGTGAAGTACGGGCCAAGCTTGACCGCGATCGGAATGCGCACGCTCTTGCGAATGGCGCGCACCAGATCGCAGTAGCGCGTCTCCAGTTGTTCCGCGGTGACCGAAGGGTCGGTCGGAATGTCGAAGATGTTCAGCTCCAGCGCGTCGGCGCCGGCCTCCTCCATGTACTCGGCGTAGCGCACCCAGCCGCCGGGCGAGCTGCCGTTGAGGCTGCCGATGACCGGGATGCTGACCGACTGCTTGCCCTTGTGCAGCAGGTCGAGATAGCGGTCCGGGCCGACGTGGTACTTCGGCATGTCGGGCAGGTACGAAGTGGACTCGGCGTAGCTGTTGGCGCCGTATTCCAGCGCGTTGTCGATGTTCTCGCTTCAGCCTCGATCTGCTCCTCGAAGAGCGAGTACATGACGATGGCCGAGGCGCCGGCATCTTCCAGCCGGGCGAAGTTCTCCAGCTTCTCCGTGAGCGGGGAGGCCGAGACCACGACCGGGTTCTTCAGCTTCAGTCCCAGATAATTGGTTGACAGGTCGATCATGATATTGCCTCCCGGGTAGAGCGAACCTTCAGGTTCGCGTCCCCGCGTCAGAGTTTGTTGTTGTTCGCGGCCGAGGTCGAACGACCTCAGCGGCGAACGGAATGTTGGGTTCGTCGTGACGCAGCCTAAAGGCCTGCTCTACCCTATTCTTCTCAAAGTTCATGCTGCCATGTGCTGGTACAGCTTCCAGCGCTCGTTGACGTTCTCCTGCGCCTCATGCAGCAGCTTCTTGGCTTCGTCCGGATCGCTGTTCACCAGCATGGTGTAGCGCGTCTCGTTGTAGATGTACTTCTCCAGCGGAATGCTGGGCGCGCGCGAGTCGAGCATGGAAGGGGTTCTTGCCTTCCTTCGCCAGCGCCGGGTTGTAGCGGAACAGCGGCCAGTGTCCGGAGTTGACCGCCAGTTCTTCTGCTGCTCGATTCCGTACACCATGTCGTAGCCGTGCGCGATGCAGTGGCTGTAGGCGATGATGATCGACGGCCCGTCGTAGGCTTCGGCCTCCAGAAACGCCTTCATCGTCTGGGCATCGCTGCCGCCCATGGCCACATGCGCCACATAAGCGCGGCCGTAGTTGATGGCCATCATGGCGATGTCTTTCTTCGGAGTGCGCTTGCCGCCGGCGGCAAACTTCGCCACCGCGCCCAACGGCGTCGCCTTCGACATCTGGCCGCCGGTGTTGGAGTAGACCTCGGTGTCGAGCAGCAGGATGTTGACGTTCGCCGTCGAGGCCAGCACGTGATCCAGGCCGCCGTAAGCCGATGTCGTAGCCCCAGCCATCGCCGCCGATGATCCACACGCTCTTCTTGACCAGCGCGTCGGCCACGGCCAGCAGGTCGCGCGCCGCCGGCGACTTTCGACTTAGCCAGCTTCTGCTTGAGCTGCTTCACGCGCTCGCGCTGCGCGAAGATGCCCGTCTCGGTGGATTGATCGGCGTCGAGGATGGCCACGGCGAGTTCGTCGCCGATCTCCGACGCCAGCCGCCTCACCAACTCCTTCGCGTAATCGTTCTGCTTGTCGATGGCCAGCCGCATGCCCATGCCGAACTCGGCGTTGTCTTCGAACAGCGAGTTCGACCACGCCGGCCCGCGCCCTTCGGCGTTCACCGTGTAGGGCGTCGTCGGCAGGTTGCCGCCGTAAATCGACGAGCAGCCGGTCGCGTTGGCGATGAGCGCGCGGTCGCCGAACAACTGGGTCATCACTTTGATGTACGGCGTTTCGCCGCAACCCGCGCAGGCGCCCGAGAACTCAAACAGCGGCTCCAGCAGTTGCGAGTCTTTCACCTGGCCGTGCGCAATCTGGTCGCGCGCCAATTTCGGGGATCGACAGGAAGTAATCCCAGTACTCGTTGTACTTCTCGCGCAGCGGCGGCTGCGGCTCCATGTTGATGGCCTTGTGCTTGGCTTCGCTCTTGCTCTTGGCCGGGCAGACCGCGACGCACAGCCCGCAACCGGTGCAATCTTCAGGCGCTACTTGCAGTGTGTACTTCAGACTGCTGAATTCGCGCCACTTGGGCATCTGCCGTCTGAAAGCCGTCCGGCGCGTGATTGACCGCGCCGGGTCGTAGACCTTGGCGCGAATGACGGCGTGCGGGCAAACCATCACGCACTTGCCGCACTGGATGCAGAGCTGCTCGTCCCACACCGGAATTTCCAGGGCGATGTTGCGCTTCTCCCACTTTGTGGTACCGTGGGGAAGGTGCCGTCGATCGGCATGGCGCTGACCGGCACCAGGTCGCCATCGCCGGAGATCATCGGCGCCTTCCACGTTGCGAACGAAGTCGGGCGCATTCTCCGGAACCGACGGACGCAATGTCAAACTGCGAGGTGATCGCGTCCGGGCACCTTCACTTCGTGCAGGTTCTCCAGCGCAGCATCGACTGCGGCGAAGTTCTTGCGCACGATCGATTCGCCGCGCTTGCCGTAGGTCTTCTCGATGGAGTGCTTGATGCTGGCGATGGCTTCTTCGCGCGGCAGCACGCCGCTGATGGCGAAGAAGCAGGTCTGCATGACGGTGTTGATGCGGCCGCCCATGCCGGCTGCGCGCGCGACTTCGACGGCGTCGATGACGTAGAACTTCAGCTTCTTCTCGATGATGGCTTTCTGCGCCGAGCGCGGCAGGTTGTCCCAGACCTCGTCGGGCCCGAACGGGCTGTTGAGCAGGAAGACTCGCGCCGGGATCGGCGCACTTCAGCACGTCGAGCCGCTCCATAAAGCTGAACTGATGGCAGGCCACGAAGTTGGCGCGCGAGATGAGATAGGTCGAGCGAATCGGCTTCTTGCTGAAGCGCAGGTGCGAGGTCGTGACCGCGCCCGACTTCTTCGAGTCGTACACGAAGTAGCCCTGCACATGCAAGTCGGTGTCTTCGCCGATGATCTTGATGGTGTTCTTGTTGGCGCCCACCGTGCCGTCAGCGCCCAGGCCGAAGAACATGGCGCGCGACGGTCGTCCGGGTCTTCGGTCGAGAATTCGGGATCGTAGCTCCAGGCTGAAGTGAGCGTGACGTCGTCGTCGAATGCCGATGGTGAAGTGGTTCGTCGGCGGCGTCTGGTCTTGGTCAACTCCTGGAAAACGCGCGCCACCATCGCGGGCGTGAATTCCTTCGACGACAGACCGTAGCGCCCGCCAATGACCTTGGGGAAGCTCGCCAGCGGAGCATTGCCGGCGCTGAAGACTTCGGTCAGCGCGGTGATGACGTCCTGGTAGAGCGGCTCGCCGATGGCGCCCGGCTCCTTCGTGCGGTCCAGCACGGCGATGCTCTTGACTGTCGTGCGGCAGCGCTTTCAGGAAGTGCTCGATCGAGAACGGCCGATACAGCCGAACTTTCAGCAGGCCAACTTTCTTGCCCTGCGCCGTCGAGGTAGTCGACCGTCTCGTGCGCAGCCTCTGCGCCGGAGCCCATCATGATGATGACGCTGCTCGGCATCGGGCGCGCCGACATAGTCGAACAGGTTGTACTCGCGGCCGACGATCCTGGCGAACTTGTCCATCACGTTCTGCACGATCGTGGGGCAGGCGAGGTAGTAGGGATTGACCGCTTCGCGGCCCTGGAAGTAGACGTCGGGATTCTGCGCCGAGCCGCGCAGCACCGGATGGTCGGGCGACAAGCGCGCGCTCGCGATGCGCGCGCACCAGATCGTCGTCGATCATGGCGCGCATGTCGTCAAGCGAGAGCTGCTCGATCTTGCGAAACTTCGTGCGAGGTGCGGAAGCCGTCGAAGAAATGCAGGAACGGAATGCGCGACTCCAGCGTCGCGGCGTGCGCAATCAGCGCCAGGTCCATCGCTTCCTGCACCGAATTGGACGACAGCAGCGCGAATCCGGTCGGGCGCGACGGCCATGGCGTCCTGGTGATCGCCGAAGATCGACAGTGCCTGCGCGGCTATGGCGCGCGCCGCAACGTGAATCACCGTGGGCGTCAGCTCGCCCGCAATCTTGTACATGTTGGGGATCATCAGCAGCAGGCCCTGCGATGAGGTGAACGTCGTGCCCAGCGCTCCGGCCTGCAATGACGCCGTGCAGCGCGCCGGCGGCGCCGCCTTCGCTTTGCATCTCGATAACTTGCGGCACCGAGCCCCAGATGTTCTTATCGCCTGCTGACGCCCAGGCGTCCGACGACTCGCCCATCGGCGACGAAGGCGTGATGGGATAGATGGCAGCAACCTCGCTGACGTGGTAGGCGACATAGGCGACTGCTTCGTTGCCGTCGAGCGTAACTTTTGTTCTGGGCATGGCGCCTCCAGCGCTGGACTCGTCCGCAGGCGAGCTTGCATGAGAAGCTTCGCCGGCCGCCGATGAATTGGGATTAAGAGTGGCAGCCGACGAAGCAGAGTATTCCGTTGTTTTCACTTCGTTATTACCCCCAAGGACCGGCGAGGTGCGCGGCCCTTCTATGAACCCGTATGAATGAAGCCCCGGTAAGGTCAACGATAGGCGGGGGGTGCGGTCTGGGGCTGTGATGCGCGGGTAAGCAGTCTGTGACCCGCGTCACAGACTCGCGGTTGCCGAAGCCGTTGGCAGAAGGCAGAGGTCAGAGGTCAGGGGCCAGTTGTCAGTTGGCACTCTGCAGTCGGCAGTCGCGCTTAGTCGTTAGCTAAACCCTCGGTGGGCCATAACACAACAGCCCCGCTGCGGCGGGATGGGCTGAGCCCCGGGTCGAGACGGGAAATGAACCGAGGCGCGGCAGCGGCGACACTCTGCCGTCGGCTGAGGCCGACTCAGATTTTCGATGCCTGCCCGAACGCGGGCCTGAAGGCCCGCACTACCCCCGCCAACGTCAAGCGCCGTAGGCGCGAAAAGGCAGGTTAGCCCAGCGCTTCAGCGCTGGGGAAGCTGAAGAGAAAAATCCAAGTCCCGTTCGGACGGCAGAGAGCTTTTCGTCATAAGTCGGCGGTTCCAGACGGAACGCCGGTGGAAATTCGACATCGAGGATAGCATCCTGCCGTCGGTTAGCCGACTCACATTCTCAATGCCGTGCTTCGACTATTCGATCCCGATCCTTTCCTCGCGCTGGCGGGCAGCGACGAAACTGGACTATCTTTAGAGACCATGAAACGGTTGTCTCGGCTGTCGCTATGTTTTGTTCTGTTCGCAGCCGTGCCGGCATTCGCGCAGAGCAAGCCCTCTACGGACAAGCCGCCGTCCCAGGCCGGTGTCAGCGGGTTGCCCTTGAACTTCCAGCGGCATACCGGCGACCTGGATGAAATGGTGAAGCGCGGGAGCATTCGCGCCCTCGTCTTGTACAGCCGCTCGGGCTTCTTCTACGTCAATGGAAGGCCGGAGGGCATTTCTTACGAAGCGCTGCAATCCTTCGAGCAATTCGTCAATCAGAAGCTGCGCACCCGGCAGCACGTGCAGGTTACGTTTATTCCGGTGCGGCCCGATCAACTGGAATCGTACTTGAACGAAGGCGTTGGCGACCTGATCGCATACCCGGTGGCCATGACTCCGGAGCGCGCAACAGCAGGTCGCATTTTCGGTTCCGCTTGAAACCGGCGTAAAGCAGATTCTGGTGACCGGAAAGGACTTCGGCCCGGTTTCCTCGTTGCAGGATTTGAGCGGGAAGAAAGTCTTCGTCAATCCCGTCACTACGTACTACGGGAATCTGGAAAAGGTAAGCGAGTCGTTACGACAGCAAGGCAAGCCGCCCATCCTGATCGAGAGCGCCGACAAGAACCTGCTGGACGAAGACCTGATGGAGATGGTGAACGCCGGCATACTTCCCGCAACCGTTACCATCGGGCAGCGCGCCAAGCTGTGGGCCAGCGTGTTTCACAACATCACTCCTCAGCCCAATATCGTCATCGCGAACCAGGAGGACCTGGCATGGGCGGTCCGCAAGAACAATCCCAAGTTCAAAGAGTTGGTGGATGAATTCGTCAAGACCCACGCCGCCGGAACGTCATTCGGTAACACCCTGATGCGGCGATACCTGGAAAGCAACCAGTGGATCACGAATCCGACCGACGAAGAACAAATCAAGAAATTCAACCAGCTTGCGAGTTTCTTCAAGACGTATTCATCGCAATATGGCTTCGACTACCTGATGGTCATCGCCCAGGGCTACCAGGAGTCGCAACTCAACCAGGCGGCGAGAAGTCCCGGCGGCGCAGTTGGGGTCATGCAGGTCAAACCCTCGACCGCGGCGGCGCCGCCCATCAGTATCCCGGACATCGGCACCGCCGAAAACAACATTCATGCCGGAGTGAAGCTGCTGAATTCAATTGCCACTGAGTATTTCAGCGACCCGAAGATTGATCCGATGAACCGATTGCTGTTCACCTTCGCGGCGTACAACGCAGGCCCGAATCGCATCGCGGATCTTCGTAAGCAGGCGCCGGCCCAGGGGCTCGATCCCAACAAGTGGTTCGGCAACGTCGAGTTGCTGGTGTCACAAAAGGTGGGGCAGACGACGGTCCAGTATGTCAGCAATATCTACAAGTACTACATCGCCTACAAGCTGGTGGTCGAGCAGGGACAATCGCTGCAATAGGGGTGTAGCGGGAAGGGACCGGCCGCGAAAGTGGCGACACTCTGTGGTCGGCTGAAGCCGACTCACGTTTTCATTTCCTACTGGAACGCGGGCCTGAACGTCTTGCACTACCCGATCGCTAGTTGCTGATTGCCAGCTGCTAATTGCCGCTTCCCACTTTCGTCTCCGCCCCGTGCGGCTGCTCGGCGATGGACGGCCGATAGGTCGCTTCCTTCCACAGGCTGTGCGGCGAAACGAAGTACACGCGAACGCCCGCCAGCGACGCCGCCATCAAGACGACAAACGTCCGAATGGGCGAAGTGAGTTTCTTCAATGACGAGCCGTCGGGAACGGCGACGTCGAGCGCGGCGAGTCCATAAAACAAAATCTGCGCGCACGCGGCTGCCGCGCGCCAATACGGCGGTAGCCCGATCGTCGCCAATGCCGCCGCGATCATGCAATACGGAATCACGATGCGCCCGTATTTGGCCGACAAGAAATGCAGCCGCATGCGGTTTCGCGAGCTCAGCAGCTCGGGCATCATCTTCAGCATCTGGTAGAGCCCGGCCTGGAGGCGCACCTTGCGCTTGAACTCCGACTGCAGCGCCGTCGGGAAGTCATACATTGTGGCAGTCGGCTCATAGAGGATGCGATAGTCCTTGAAGAACGAAACCAGCGGCTCGTAGACGTCGTCGAGCAGCGTGCCCTCGGGCAGCGGCACCCACAGCTCGCGGCGCAGGGCCGCGAATGCGCCGCTGTAGCCGAAGGTCGAATCGATGCGCGTGAGGCGAAGGCGAATCCAGTGCTCGTAGCGCCAGTAGAGGCTGGTGCTGGTTTCCTCCAGCGTCTCGCCTTTGACGATGATGGTCTGCGGGCTGACGGCGCCGACCTTGGGATCGCCGAAGTTGGCAATGACGTTGCGCAGGCAATCGCGGTCGAGCGTTTGCCGCACATCGTTGAGCACGAGGATCTCGCCCGAAACCAGCGGCACGCCGGCATTGAGGGCCGCGGCCTTGCCTCCGCGTTCCACGCGCAGAAACTTCACGCCCTGGCCGGCGAAGCCGCGCGCGATCTCATCGGTGCGATCGGTCGAGCCGTCGGAGACCACGAGGATCTCCATCAGCTCGCGCGGATAGTTCAGCTCAAAAATCGTGTGCAGTTTTCGCGCAAGAAATTTTTCGCCGTTATAAACCGCGATGACGAACGAGACGCTGCGCAGCTTGTCGTCTTTGTGGACCGGATTTTGAGCACGCTTGGCCAGCCAGCCCAGCAGCAGCGGATAGCCGACGAGCGCATAGAGGGCGACCGCGCAAGCCAGCGTGAATACCGCGAGAGAGACGATCTGGGCCGGAGACAACATCGAGCCTCGAAGAGGCGGCAGTGATTAGCCCAGCGCGGGCGCTGGGTTTTCCGCCATATTTTTGACTCTGTATTTCTACACTAATCCCAACGCTTCCGCGCCGGGCTGTCGGCCCTCCTCGTTATGACAATTTTGTTACGCGAAGGTGTTTGTTATGCGAAGGCCTTTGGTACGCGGAGGGTGCCGGGCTGGCTCAACCTGAAAATCAGTCGCAGCATTTCGGGTGGAGTACGCTCTCAGAGCCTGCATATCGCAGTCCCACACCGACACGCGCTTTACCGCCCCAGCTAAGCCGAGGGCGTACTTACCTCAGCGGCTAAAGGCCGAGACATTCACTGCCCAATGTCAACCCACGCCTGTGAAAGCGCGCTCCACCCACGTCTCGGAAAAGCTCCGCGACCGTCAGGCGTAGATGCCGCGTTGCCGGATCGTATACGCCACGCGGTCGATGGCCAGCATGTAGGCGGCGATGCGATTGTTGACGTTATGCTTCTCGGCGTAGCGCACCACGTCCTCGAAGACGACGACCATGATGTGCTCCAGCTGCTCGTTGACCACCGATTCCTTCCAGAAATAGCCCTGGCGGTCCTGCACCCACTCGAAGTAGGAGGCGGTCACGCCGCCGGCGTTGGCCAGAATGTCGGGCATGACGAAGACGCCGCTTGTCGGCGAGGATGTCGTCGGCGGCAGCGGTGGTGGGGCCGTTGGCGCCTTCGACCAGAATCTTGGCCTTGACCTTGTCGGCGTTCGGCTGGGTGATGACGTTTTCCGTGGCGGCGGGCATCAGGATCTCGCAATCGGTGCTCCAGCAATTCCTCGGTCTCGCGCGCTCTCGGCGCCCTTGAAGCCGTGGATCGTGCCTTCCTTCTGGCGATGCTCCCACAGCGCGTGAATGTCGATGCCCTTGCGTGTTGTACAGGCCGCCGTCCCACTCGCCGATGCCGACGATCTTGTAGCCCGGCTTGTGCATCAGCAGCGCGGCGTTGGAGCCGACGTTGCCGAAGCCCTGGACGATCACGCGCGTGCTCTCGCGCTGCCATGCGCAGCTTCTTGAGCGACTTCGTCGCAGATGATCATCACGCCGCGGCCAGTGGCCTCGCGGCGCCCGCGCGATCCGCCCATGTTCGAGCGGCTTGCCGGTGACGACGGCCGTGACCGTCTGGCGCATGTGCATGGAGTAGGTGTCCATCATCCACGCCATGGTCTGCTCGTTGGTGTTCACGTCGGGCGCGGGCACATCGTTCTCCGGGCCGATGAACTCGATCAGCTCCGCCGTGTAGCGGCGGGTCATGCGCTCCAGTTCGCCGCGCGACATGTTCTTGGGATCGCAGATGATGCCGCCCTTGGCGCCGCCGAAGGGAATGTTGACCACCGCGCACTTCCAGGTCATCCAGCGGCCAGCGCGCGCACTTCGTCCAGCGTGACGTCCGGCGCATAGCGCACGCCGCCCTTGGCCGGGCCCGCGCGCGATGGAGTGCTGCACGCGATAGCCGGTAAAGACCTCCAGCTGCCCGTCGTCCATGCTGACCGGGAATGTGGACGATGATTTCGCGATTGGGCTGTTGCAGCACGCGCCACAAGCCCTCGTCGAGCTTCAGCTTCTCGGCCGCCAGGTTAAAGCGCGCGGCTTGTTGTTCCCAGGGATTATTTTCTTGTTCGATGGTGTGTGTGGTAGCCATAGATTCTCCGAATGAGTGCGGAAGATTGCAGCCCTATAACAGGCGCAGAGACAGAGTTTGGGCGTTCGCGGGCCAAACTTACAAAGTATATTCAGCGGCGGGAGGGCGCGCAAGTGAAGCGACGATGACCAGGCAGCTTCGACGGTCAGCTTTAGCCCGATCGCTTTCGTCACCGCGACGAGCGTGGATAAGCGGGATTGCCGCGCTTTGAGAGGGCGCGATATAGACTTGCTCGTTCGATGCCAGCTACTTTCGCTACTTTTGCGACGCCTCCTCCAGCTTCAGCAATGTGGCGTAATGCAATCAATAGAACCCGTGATGCGCAAGTCATCGTTCGCGGGCCGAATGCCTCTCGTATAATCCGAGTACTCTTCGCCCATGCTGACCCCCGACTATCGCGGCTTTCTTGAGCTCAGTCGCAGCGCCACTCTCATCCCCGTCGCCAAGACGCTAAACGCTGACTTGCTCACGCCTGTGGGCGCGTTTCTGAGCGTCGCGGCCAAGCAGAAATACGCGTTCTTGCTCGAGTCGGTCGAGGGCGGCGAAAAGATCGGCCGCTACACGTTCGTTGGGGCGCAGCCCAGGACCGTCATCACCGCGCGCGGCGACGATGCAGTCATCCGCGAGGGTTCGTCCGCGCGAAAGCGCAGGCAGCGTTATCGAGTTACTGCGCGAGCATCTGCGGCAGCACCGTCCGGCGCACATCGCCGGGCTTCCGCCGTTCACCTCCGGCGCCGTCGGATACTTTGCCTACGACATGGTGCGGCAGTTCGAGCGCTTGCCCGAACGGGCCGAAGACGATCTCCACCTGCCCGATTGCGTGTTTACCTTCTACGACCGGCTGCTGGCCTTCGATCATTTGCGTCACCAGCTTTACATCATTGCCGCGGCGGACGTGCGCTCCGAGTCGCCGCGCAAAGCTTACGACCGCGCGCTGTCCGACATTGAAGCGATCGAGAAGAAACTCGCCAAGGGGCTGCGCGGCCAGCATCTGCAAGCGGGCCGCGATGGCAAGACGCGTCCGATCAAGATACACAACAGCACCTCGCATGCCGATTTCGTGAAGAGCGTGCGGCGCTGCAAGGAATACATTGCCGCGGGCGACATCTTTCAGGTCGTGCTGTCGCAGCGGCTCGATTTCAAGCCGCCCGCCGAGCCGTTCCAGATTTATCGCGCGCTGCGCACGGTCAATCCATCGCCCTACATGTTCTTCCTCAAGCTCGACGATCTGCACGTGCTGGGCGCCTCGCCCGAGATGCTGGTGCGGATTAGCGGACGCAAGCTGGAGTATCGTCCCATCGCCGGCACGCACAAACGCGGCGCCGACGCTGCCGAAGACGAGCGGCTGATCGAGAAATTGCGCAACGATGAGAAAGAACGCGCCGAGCACGTGATGCTGGTCGACCTCGGGCGCAACGACCTCGGGCGCGTCAGCGAATACGGCACGGTGAAAGTCCGCGATTTGATGTACGTGGAGAAGTATTCGCACGTCATGCATCTGGTGTCGGCGCTGGAGGGCCAGCTGCGCGCCGATCTTGACGCTCTTGACGCACTAGCGGCGTGCTTCCCGGCGGGAACGCTGAGCGGCGCGCCCAAGGTTCGCGCGATGGAGATCATCGAAGAGCTGGAGCCGGTGCGGCGCGGCGTTTACGGTGGTTCGGTGTTGTATGCGGATTACGCGGGCAATCTCGACTCGTGCATCGCGATTCGCACGATGGTCCTGCATCGCAATCGCGCCTATGTGCAGGCCGGAGCGGGCATCGTCGCCGACTCCGACCCGGAGAGCGAATATCAGGAGTGCATGAACAAGGCGAGCGCGCTGCTGCGGGCGTGCGAAGCGGCGAGAAGCTAATTGCTAGTTGCTGCCTTCCTCATCTCCGGAATCGTGACGAACTCGTAGCCCTCGGCTTTGTAGCGGGAGAGGATGCGGTCTGTGGCCTCAACGCTGCGGCTGCGGTCGACGCCGATGCGATGGTATTCGCCATCGTGCAGCAGGATGACATTGCCGCCGCGAATCTGCCGCTCGGCGTGGTGCACGATTTCGTCGCGGAGATCGGCTTCCAGTCATAACAGCTGACACATTCCACATGACGGGCTCGAGTCCCAGGGCTCGCGCGATGCGCAGCGACGCCGGACGTCGCCCGCCGAACGGCGGACGGAAGAGCTGGGCGTCAACGCCGGTCGCGTCGAGAATGACCTGCTGCGTCCGCTGCAGTTGCCGCCGCACTTCGGCGGCGGAGGCGAAGATCAGGTTGGGATGGTCCCAGGTGTGGCTTCCGATGGCGTGTCCGGCGGCGACAAGGGCGCGCGCGATCTCGGGCTTCTGCTGGACGAAGCGGCCGAGCAGGAAGAATGTCGCCTTGACGCCGTGGCGCTCGAGGACTTCCATCAGCGCCAGGTGTAGGGATCGTTGGGGCCGTCGTCGTAGGTGAGCGCGAGCAGCCGGGAGCCGGGCGGCAGGCCGATGAACGTCGAGCCCATAGACCTGCGAAGTCGGCCACATGGTTTGAAAGCCCGCCCAGGTGGCGAGTCCGGCGAGCCGGCGGCGCCGAGATGATGGCCGCACGAGATGATTGTAGCTTGGCCGCTGATCATCGTCGCTTTCGCATTTGCTAATGCGCTAGGGACCGAGTGGGAGAAAATCGCTCGAGCTGCAGGTGTCTCTGGGGCGGCGAAGAGCGGAAGAGCGCGCCATTTCCACAGCGTTTCACAATCCGGTAATTGCCACGGAGGCGGCGGGCAAGATATTCTGCGGATCGTAGCCTTTCTCCGACCATGGCGAACCTGTTCGAACCACCCCGTTACATTGCGGTTGAAGGCCCGATCCGAGTCGGCAAGAGCACGCTGAGCCGGGTGATTGCCGAGACGCTGCACGCGCAGCGCATCAGCGAGCCGGAGCAGAATCCGTTTCTGCACCCGTTTTACCAGGGCGAGCCGGGGCGGCGTTTCAGGCGCAGTTCGCGTTTCTCATCGCGCGCTACGAGCAGCTGGGCGGGCTGGACATCAAGCACAATCCGAACAAGACGTACGTGGCCGATTACATCTTCGAGAAGGACAAGCTGTTCGCGTGCCTGAATCTCGGCGATGCGGAGCTTGAGGTTTACAACCGCTATTACGAGCTGTTCCGGCAGAACGTCCCCACGCCCGATCTCGTGATTTATCTGCAGGCCACGCCCGAGGTGCTGAAGAAGCGGCTGAAGAAGGAGAACGCGCCCGGCGAGAAGGCGATCAGCGACGATTATCTGGAAGAAGTGATCAAGGCCTATGAGCACTTCTTCTTTCACTACACGTCGTCGGACCTGCTGATCGTGAATACTTCGGAGATCGACTTCGTCGAGCGCAGCGAGGATTTGCAGGCGCTGCTGCGGCGCGTGAGCGAGCCGATCCGCGGCACGCAGTACTTCCTGCCGCTTAGCTCGGACGAGCAGGCCGCGCGGGCGTAATTTCTCCGATTCGTTGCAAAACTGATCCTGGCGGGTGCGGACGAGTATTGCGGCGCTTCAGCGCCGCGTCACGCGACGTGAACGGGTAGAGCGGGTCTTCAGGCCCGAAGTGAGGCGCAATGATCGGGTAGAGCGGGTCTTCAGGCCCGGAGTGAGGCGCAATGAACGGGTAGAGCGAGTCTTCAGGCCCGAAGTGAGGCGCAATGATCGGGTAGAGCGGGCCTTCAGGCCCGCGTCCAAGCTGCTGTTTAAGGTGCCGAGTCGGCTTCAGCCGACGGCAGGTGTCGCCCGCTGAAGCGGGCCCTGAAGTCAACAAATCCGAACTGGACGCTGGCCTGAAGGCCGGCTCTACAAGTATAAGTTTGTCGCGATAACGCGGGCCTGAAGGCCAGCCCTACGAATACAAAATTGTCGCTCAACGCGGCGCTGAAGCGCCGCACTCCCCGTGCGCTTGGCTACAGTTACCTGGCCGGCTTCTAGGGCTTTGTTCCCGCCGGCGCCGCCGACATGCGATAGAAGAAGACGTTGCGCGCCTTCTCGATCACGCCCCGATCGTAGCCTTCCATGATGAGCAGATCATTGTCGTGCCACTCGATGAGCACCGGTCCTTCGTTGCTCATACCCTGTTCGACATTGCACGGCTGGTCCACGCTGGAGCCGCTGGTGGCGATTGTGCAGCTCGATGTCCAGTGGACTGGCTCACTGTAGCGTTTGGGCAGGTAGTCGAGATAGAGCTTGGCGAAGTCGCGCGCGGCCTCGGGCGAGTCCCACTTCGAGTAGTACAACAGCGCGATCTGCTCTTTCGGCGCAGCCTTGGCATGGGTTGCGAAGTAGTAGCCGCCGCGCCAGTGGCGATAGTAGTTCGGCGCATCGTCAACGCCGTATAGCTTGGCCAGCAGATAGACATCGAACTCGCCCATGCTGCCGAAGTCCACGCGCTCATACGCCGGGCCAACTAGCGCATTGAGATCGGGAATTGGCGGCCGTGGAACGACCTGGTGCAGCAGGTAGGTCTCGGGCTGCATGATTTGGCGCGTGTCCACCGGCGGATCGTGCAGCAGGCCGGCGAATGCAGTTTCCTTGCCCTTGTTCGCCAGCACGGTGCGCACAAAATCCAGGCCGAAGGTGTATGGCATCAGCAGCGATTCCTTCAGGAACACCGGAGCTTGCGAGAAAACCGGCGAGTCCTTGCTGTCGCCCATGGCGGCGCGGACGGCGTCAACGAACTCCGGTGCGGTCAGGATATTCTTGCCCATGGGGGCGAGCGTGTAGTCGAACCACACCACCTGCGCCTGGCCCTCGGTGACGCATTGGCGCGCGGCCTGCGCTTCTTCCACGGCGTATTCCTGCGGGTCGGGCAAAGGGGTCGCATCGTCTTTGGCGCCCGCCAGCTCCCACTTCTCCAGACCAACAGCCTGGTCTTGCAGCGCATGCGTCAGCTCGTGCGCCAGCACCGGCTTCTGCGCGTCAGCCGGCAGCCAGTCGAGCAGGTTCACGCTCTGCGAGCGCGGGTCGTAATAGGCCGCCACCTGCTCGCCCATCAGCCGCAGAAATTCAGCGTGCAGATCGTAGCCCTTCGGCAGAAGCCCGAATTTTTCCAGCACCAGCTTCGACTGCTCCACCCGCTGCGCGTCTTTGTCGTCCTTCATGCGCTTGTCGATGTACTTCTCCACCTGCTCGCGGGTGATGAGATTGCGCTTGACGCTGTGCTCGATGGGCAGCAGCGTGTCGACGCTAGCGAAATGCAGGATCTCGTCGACCGAGCGAAAGAGCTCCTTCGCCTGCTGCTTGGTGATGTGCGTCTCGGGCGCAGGCTGCTGTGATGCCTGACCGTTGCCGTTGCTTGGAACTTGCGGCGGGTTGTGAATCACCCCACCCGAGTCCGGCGTTTGCGGATTGTCAGGGCTATTCGGTTGCTGGGGAGCCTGCTGCCGAGGAGGCGTCGTTGCTTGCGAGGGAGCCGCGGCCTGGCTCGGCGTTTGGCCCGCAAGAGTTTGCGCGAAGTTCGCGCCGGCACACAGGAAAGCGACGAGCAGCGCCGCGAAAGCCGGTCTCAGGCGCAATCCGGCTGCAAATTGCTTTAGACGATGAGATGCCATGGGGAAAACCTTAGGATACAGGAGAACCGGGGCAGGGGTTGCAACAGGTAGAAAGACGAAGTGAAAGCTGAGAGGAAAGCACGCGCGTCCGACTCAGTCGTTATCGAGCGGGCCTCGAACTGCGGGGCATAACTGCGACGCCGGTCGACAAAGCGATAGATCACTGGTCCGGCGCGCAGCTATCACTCACTGTTGTCACACTGGTTGCAATCCAGTAGGGTTGCATATCCTTCCTCACAGCAGTCACTTTCACCGTTTGGTTGGCATAAGGGGAGAGATCAACGGTGTCGCTTTTGACTGTCATCTGCCAGATGACGCCTGCGGGCAGAAGCCAATAAGCATTCGTTCCGGCGATGGCTTTCAAACAGCCGGTAAATGTGCGCTCCTCGGGTTGTGGTGTCGGGAGTGGGAGTGCCTTCTCGGTTTCCTGAATCGGCGGGTGAGGATTGACAGGTATGCTGATCGTCTTCGCTTCTTTGGGATATCCGATGCCGTCCTGGAATGGCTCAAGCGTGAAGACGAGATCGACCGGATTGGCAGTGAAGTTATTCAGCATAAGTCCCATGGAACCATTCGGAGGCAGGTTCGTGTCGGTGCTATCGCCACATTGGCCCAGGCCGTAGCCGCTCGACTGCACCGTCGAGGCAAACACAGATTCCATGCACGGATACCGGATCTGTACATAATCAGCGTTCGTCGTCTTCCATGAAACGCCGGTCGCCATCGGGATGCTGCGGAGCGTTTGTTGGCGTCGGCGGAATCGGCCCGTGTTCAAACGAAATCACGGAAGGAAGAAGCTTCTGGCTGGAGACTTGAGTTGACTCGCGGCTCAGCTTCGGCTTCGAAAACGAGGCCTGCGAAAGGACCGCCTGCATCAGTTCGAACTCATTGTCTTCCGAAACCCACTGGATGGAGCAGGGTATGTCCATGCCTCCGCCATTAACCTGGGCGAAATTAAACGAAAACTCGTAACAAAGGCCGTTCTGAAACGTGTGAAGGTCGTAGCTGGAGTAGTCGGTCCCCATCGCCGGAAAAGTATCGAGTGTCCGTGAGTAGGTAATTCCGTTGACGATCATCTGGGCCGTGTGTTCCGGCCAAAATGTGCCGAACTGCTTGCAAGTCCCCGCATTGTCGATCTTCGGATTGACGAACACCGTGAAATTGCCGTCGACGTTTGAGTGAGGATAGGTCGCTGGCGGAATGCCGACATTCACGATGGGATTGTCGGGGGATATCGCCTCGCCGGCGAAATTGGAGCGCACCGCCGGATAGCCTTGTTGCCCCGGGGTGAAGGTCGCCGGATACCGCAGCCGCACCCCATATTCGGGATTCTCGTAACTGACCCAGGTATCTAGACTTCCGAGCACGGGCGGAACTCCCGCCCGGTTCTTGCGCGTCAGGATCTCGACGCTGCTTACCCGCAATGTTGGCGCGACGCGCTCCCACGGTGTAGATGGTGCGCTGGGTTTCTCCGGCGACGTCTCGATCCCGCGCACCTTCACCTCATCGCCGATATGGTCCTCGAGCCCAGCGGTTTGTCCGGTCAGGTAGTAGACAACCCAATATAAGGAATTCGTCAGCTCCAACCTTCCCGTCTTCCGGTCCAGGCAACCATCCGCCTCGACCTCTTTGCCGGCAGGAGAACCGCTTTGCGCAGGCGTTTCGGACAACGCAGTTGAGCAAATCGCCAGAAGCATGCAACCGACGAAGGCCTTCACATGAACGATCATATTCCCTCCGCAACCGCTTGCGACTTGCGATGGTGCACGAGGGTGGCCACAGATGAGCTCGAGAAAACACACCACTTAGCGCACGGCTAACCGAGGAGTGATCGCGTGCGGTAAGACACACTGTGTCAGGGGGAACACAACGCCAGCAGGCGCTGCCCAAAGCTGCGTGATCATGCCCGAGCATTTTCACCTGCTGATCACTCGAACCGCTATCGGTCCACGGACGAAGGGGCGGCCCACTCATTCGTTCTTTCGAATGCGTGGGACTCCGCCTTGCGTCTAGCCCGAACCTCGCTTGCCGCTTTACACTGCTGGCGTCGTCTGGCAAAGTGAATAGTGGAAACGCAATCGATCGTCGTCCTCGACTTTGGCGCGCAGTATTCGCAGCTCATCGCGCGCCGCATCCGCGAACAGAACGTCTTCTCCGTCGTGCTTCCGTGTACCGCTTCGCTCGACGAAATCAAGAGCTACTCGCCGGTAGGCATCGTGCTCTCGGGCGGCCCGTCTTCGGTGTATGACGCCGATGCGCCTCCGGCTGATGATCGCGTGCTGCATCTTGGGTTGCCGGTGCTGGGTATCTGCTACGGCCTGCAGTTCATGGTCTACAAGCTGGGCGGCAAAGTGCGTGCGGCCGACAAGCGCGAATACGGCCACGCGCAAGTCGAGCTGCTGAATCCCGCCTCGCCGCTGTTTAAGGGGCTGCACGGCCCTTTGTCCGTCTGGATGTCGCACGGCGATGAGGCGATTGAATTGCCGCCGGGATTCGAGCTGATCAGCAAGACTTCGAACGCGGTCGCGGCGATCCAGAATCCGGCAGAGAAGTTCTACGCCGTGCAGTTCCATCCCGAAGTGCATCACACGCCGCAGGGCACGGAGATCCTGCGCAACTTCGTCTTCGACATTTGCGGCGCCAAGCCGAACTGGACGGCGCAAAGCTTCATTGACGAGACCATCGCGAGCGTGCGCCAGCAGGTCGGCACCGGCCGCGTCATCTGCGGGCTTTCGGGCGGCGTGGATTCGTCGGTCGCGGCCGAGCTGGTGCATCGCGCGGTCGGCGATCAGCTCACCTGCATCTTCGTGAACAACGGGGTGCTGCGCAAAAACGAGTTCACCAACGTGCAGCGCAATCTTCGCGACAAGCTTGGCCTCAACATCGACGCGGTGGACGGGACCCACCGGTTCCTCAGCAAACTTGCGGGCGTCACCGACCCGGAGAAGAAGCGCAAGATCATCGGCAACGAGTTCATCGCGGTCTTCGAAGAAGAGGCGCACCGCATCGAGCAGATGCACGGGAAAGTCGAGTGGCTGGTGCAGGGGACTTTGTACCCCGATGTGATCGAGTCGCGCTCGGTGCGCGGGCCGTCGCAGGTCATCAAGAGCCATCACAATGTCGGCGGCCTGCCGGAGAAGATGAAGCTCCGGCTGATCGAGCCGCTGAAAGAGCTGTTCAAGGACGAAGTGCGGCGGATCGGCCGCGACCTCGGCATGCCGGAAGACATCCTGGGGCGCCAGCCGTTCCCCGGACCCGGCCTCGCGGTGCGCATTTTGGGCGAGGTCACGCCCGAGCGCATCGCGCTGCTGCAGGACGCCGACGACATCGTCGTCACCGAGATCAAGCGCGCCGGGCTGTACAACAAAATCTGGCAGTCCTTTGCCGTGCTGCTGCCGGTGATGTCGGTGGGCGTTATGGGCGACATGCGGACGTACGCCTACACCTGCGCCATTCGCGCCGTGCACTCCGAAGACGGCATGACCGCCGACTGGGTGCCCCTGCCGCACGAAGTGCTGAAGACCATCTCCAGCCGGATCGTGAACGAGGTGAAGGGGATCAACCGCGTGGTGTACGACGTGACCAGCAAGCCGCCGGGGACGATTGAGTGGGAGTAGGAAGCAGTTGTTGGTTGTCAGTTGCCGGTAGAGAGTGGGAGCGATGAGACCGCTGCGTAGAGACAAGGAGAAAGAGTTCTTCGAACTCGCGAAGCGATTTCGCGAGGCGAGCGGCCCGGCAGAACTAGAGCAGCTGGGCGATCAGTTGGGTGAATTGGTTTTCGGAGTTGCCAACAGCTCTCGTGATCAGGCGGAGCAGGATTCGTAACAGGGCATGACTTTGGTCATGCCGAACAAGACCATATGCAGAGAAGGGCTTCCGCCCCTGCGTTGCCCGCTCAGGGGCTAAAGCCTGCGTCTTTTGCCATCGTTTCGGCACGACTGAAGTCGTGCCCTGATACGAAGCACCACGTTGTGAAGTCTAGCAAAGCGCCGACATTACATTTGCGCCCTCATACTTCTCACCTGAAGCGGGCGATCCTAATACAGCCGGAAGTTCACTTCCACGTTGACCTGCACCGCGACGGGATGACCGTCTTTCTCCGCGGGCTGGAAGCGCCACTTGCGCACAGCTTCGATGGCCTTCTCATCGAGACCCATGCCTAACGCGCGAGACACTCGAATCTGTTGCGCGCGGCCGTCGGGGCCGATCACAACCCACAGTATGACGGTTCCCTGATACTTCGCCTGGCGAGCCTCTTCCGAGTACTCAGGGTCAGGATCATAGAGGACTCGTGGAGCGCTTACCCCGCCGCCCACGCGATAAACTCCCCCGCCGTACCCTCCCCCAGTGCCCGGCCCGACGCCCGGACCGGTTCCTGAACCCACGCCGCCGCCGATCCCGCTGCCGATACCACCGCCAGAGCCG
Source organism: uncultured Acidobacteriaceae bacterium (assembly GCA_963747045.1). GTDB lineage: Bacteria > Acidobacteriota > Terriglobia > Terriglobales > Acidobacteriaceae > Bog-257. Next base: position 177,131 of record CAVVDN010000015.1, read on the forward strand.
GTGCCGTTGGACGGCGGTCCCAGAATTCGCGACAACGGATCGCCGAGCGTGGCCGTTTGCGGCAACTTGATATCCGGAGGCCCAACAACCGTCGGCTCCGCCGTGAGCTTTGCATGGTCGTTGCGAAGGACGATCGCCGGAGGCGTGATCTGCTCGTGCGCAAACCGTGGAGCGCTGCCTTTCGAAGCCGCCAGCACGTCGCGATCACCACCACCCCCGCCTCCGCCGGCTTTTTGTTTCCTGACAGGAAGCTGATAGTCGCTCAGACCGACCAATGAGACGACCCGCTCCTTCACCTGCTCCGGATGACGCGCAATCCAGACGCTCGACGTGAGAATCATCGCCACCAGGCAGGCGTGCAGCACGGCCGAGGCGACGAAGTTCGATCGCTGGACGGGATAGTTGCCATAGCCGGCGCCAAACAATGTTGGCAAAATTTCTTCGTTCTGTAGTTTCGCCGCGCCTCCCGGAATCGCCGCCAGCGCAGGACGAGATAGTCCAGCGCTCTGCCGGCGCGCCGCCTCGGTCAGCTCAAACCGCAGATGCGCGCGGAAATCCGGGCTTGGCAGCTCGCGCAAGTCAGCAGCAATCAGCAGAAGCTCGCCGACCGTGCGATCCAGCTGATCGTTGTCGGCCGAGCGCCCTTGCAGTACCGAGTCCACCGCGCTGTCGAGTTGTTCGTAAATTGATAGAGCACTCATTGGCTTTCTCCCATGCGATTTCGCAGCCTTTCGAGCGCGCGAAACTGCAACTGCTTCACGGCTCCTTCGCTGCGACCGAGTTCGGCGGCGATATCGCGAATGCTGCGCTGCTCGAGGAAGCGTCGCATCACCACCAGCCGCTGGTCGGGAGGCAGTTCCTCGATCAACTGCGCCAGCATGACCCGGCGTTCAGTGCCATCGCTCTTGCCGGCTTCTTCGAGATTGCTGTCCGATACTTCCTGGCGCCGCGCGCTCCGATGCCAGCGGTCCGCGATCTTGTTGGAGGCGATGCGCAGCAGCCACGCGATGAACGGCGTGCCTTGCCACTCGAACTGCGCCAGGTTGGCGAGCGCCTGATGAAACACCTCGGCGGTCACGTCCTCGGCCTCGGCGCGATCGAAGACGCGCGAGACCACGAACGCATAAACGCGGTCAAAGTTGCTTTCGTAGAGCTCGCCAAAGCGGCGCGGATCGCACTGCGCCGCCTCAATCAGCAGCCGCTCGTCGCTTTCAGCCTCGAGAGCTTTCAAACTCGTCTCCGGCAGTTTCGCCTTTCATCCAGGTAAACCGTTTGGAGTGGGGAAAGGTTACGGTGCGTCCACCAATTTACTTCGGTTCGTTTGGGAACGACGATCGAGGCTGCGGAAGGTATTATTTATGATGACTGTAAAGTTATATTGACAGTCATCATAGTTGATAGTATTTTGTCCCTCATGAATAACGAGAAGCCTTGGTTTGAAGAAGTTGCCCTACCTGTCCTGCTTCGTCATGGTCGAGCCACATACGGCGCAGCCATGCGTCGCGCCCTCGAGGACGCGGGATACGACGATATTCCCGGAAACGGTCTCTACGTAATTGGAGGCCTGGCTCTGGAGCGGGAGGACATCCCACTGGGTCAGCTGATCAAGGAGTTGCGCATCTCGAAGCAGGCGGCGGGTCAGCTTGTCGACACGCTGGTGACTCGCGGTTATCTGGAGCGCACGATGGACAAAGAGGACCGTCGCAAGCTGACCGTGAACCTCACCGAGCGTGGCCGCGCTGCCGCGGCGGCGCAGAGAGCGGGGCGAGAAAAAGTCGATGCCGAACTGCTCGCCAGCGTCGGACAAGATGACATCTTGCGCACACGCAGGACGCTGGCCGTGTTGTGCGATATCGGACGTCAGGCCGGCGCCGCTCAAGGTGACGAACTTTAGACGAAGAGCATCGAGACGATTTAACAGAAAACCCGCTTATGGGAAGCTCGTGCGGGTCTTTGAAGCGGCGCTCCAACCGCGCGCCACAGGGCGGAAGCGTCGGTGATGTAGTTGTTGTTGTGGCTTGCTCGAAACTATTTCCATAGCCGTGCCGGTGAGGCGGCATCGTTCTTGCCGGATCGCAACTATAATGCCGTACGTTTTACCATGAACCCGCCCCTGTGATGTGCCTCCTACGATCACACCTTAGTCTGTGGTAAACAAGTATGTAAGCTGCACAATTGGCCGCTTGGCGGCATGAGTCAACTATGAGCCACTGCCTTCTCCGGAGCACGAGCTCCGAACCTTCCCAGAACGAAATCAAACATCGCACTTTTGGAAACGAGTTAAGAGGAAAGCCGGAGGATACCGGATGCTGAGATCGCTCTTCATTGGCCTCTCTGAAAGCAAGTCACTGCGTAATTTTGCGGAAAATTCTCCGATGGGGCTGCGTTTTTCGCAGCGCTTCGTTGCCGGTATGGACGTGCAGGATGCGATCCGCGCGACGCAAGTGGTGAACGATTGGGGCGCCGGTGTCAGCATCGACAACCTGGGCGAGAACGTCACCAACGCCGAGGAGGCCAAACACAGCGCCGAGCTGTACCATCACATGCTCGACGAGATCGATAAGCGCAAGCTGAACGCGAATATCAGCCTCAAGCTCACGCACATGGGGCTCGACGTGAGCGAAGAGCTGGCGTTTAGCCTGGTCACCGAGCTGGTCGATCACGCGGTGCGCATCAACAACTTCGTGCGCGTCGACATGGAGGGCTCGCCCTACACGCAGCGCACCATCGACTTCGTGCGCGGGCTGCATCGCCTGCCCGGGCATGCGGGACGCGTCGGCACCGTCATTCAGTCCTACCTCTATCGCAGCGAAAAGGACGTTGGCGACCTGCTGGCCGAGCGCATTCGCATTCGTCTGTGCAAGGGCGCCTACAAAGAGCCGCCGGATGTCGCGTTCCCCAAGAAGGCCGACGTCGACGTCAACTATGTGAAGCTGGCGCAGACGCTAATGAAGAGCGGCGTCTATCACGGCCTGGCGACGCACGACGAGAAGATCATCGCTGAGCTGAAGCAGTTCGCGCGCGCCGAAAACATTCCGTCCTCGGCGTACGAGTTTCAGATGTTGTACGGCGTGCGGCGCGATCTGCAACAGCAGCTGGTGCGCGAAGGCTACGGGCTGCGCGTATATATTCCGTTTGGCTCGGAGTGGTATCCGTACTTCATGCGCCGCCTGGCCGAGCGCCCGGCGAACGTGCTGTTCATCGCGAAGAATATGTTCCGGCAGTGAGCCCAGTTGTGACTTTACGATTCCGCCACGGCGAATGACAAAGCCGCCGAAGCGATCTTCGGCGGCTGTTTCTCTATCCACTATTCACTTTTTCTACGGCGTAATCTTCCACACCACGCCCAGATTATGGTCTCCCCCCTCAGCTGCGGTACCGTACAGATTTCCCTGAGCGTCAATGACCACGTTGCTGAAGGTTAAGGATCCGTCGCTGCCGCCGCTAAAGTCGTGCAGGCTGGTGTAGATCCAGGATCCTCCAGCGTTGGTGAGCTTGAAGACGTTGCCCTTGTGGAAGGCCCCGTTAAGAAGCGCGGTGCCATAGAGATTACCGGCCGAGTCCATCGTCAGGGCGTCCTGCGGTCCGTTGATTTCATAACCGTAACCATCCAAGTCGGCCAGCGTCGTATGAATCCATCCGCCCTGGCCATCCGGAGACATCTCGAAGACAGTACCGCCACCGCCGCTGCCGCCCTGACTTGTGGTGCCGTACAGATTGCCTTGCGCGTCGGCGATCAGGTCACCAGTAGGGAATTTCCCATCTTCACCGCCCTGAAAGGTGTATAGGCTTGTCGCCACCCACTGCGAACCAGACATCGACAGTTTGAAGACGTTCCCGTAATCGCCAAGGTCGCCCCCTGCCGCGACGCCGTAAAGATTGCCCGCGTTGTCGAAAATGATCCCGCTGGGCTGAGCCATGTCCTGGAAGGTATAGATTACGGTTTCGACGTAGCCGCTACCCGAGGGCGACAACTCATAGATATAACCTCTGTCGGGAGGCCCACCCTGCCGCGTACTGCCGAAGATGTTGCCTGCGGAGTCAAAGGCGAGCTTTCCGGAGAGCACTGGCTCTACATATCCGAGGAAATGGTACAGGATCGTCTCTGTCCATGGTGCTACGGACGTTACCGGCACGGTGTCCGAAGGACGCAGGCGAAACACAATGCCACAGCCTGTTCCACCGCATTGAATGTTTCCACACAGCGGGGTGCTTCCGTAGATGCTGCCGTCCGGGGCTATCATCAAGTCGGCGCGCTGAGGCTCGCAGCCGTCGGCCCCTGCTTTAAACGTGTACAAAGGAGCGAGAATCCAGTTTGAATTTCTCTCGGCCATCTTGTAGACCACGCCGGAATGGCCTCCGTAAGAAGTCGTTCCGTACAGGTTTCCGGCGCGATCGATGGTGAGGCCTGCAACCGGGGCACCTCCGTCGCCTCCGCCGGTGAAGCTGTGCAGCACCGTGAAAGTCTGTGCCTGTGCGGCGAATGCGCTTGCAAGCAGCAAAACCAGAAGGGCAAGAGATCCCTGGATTGGGCGGCGGACTGTGAGCTGCAACGTCGAGTTTTGTAGGCGGGAACTTACTTGTGCGCCGATCATTTCGTCGTTCCTCCATTCAGGACTTGAAACTGCTGGGCCTTGTCTGGCGGGTCGAGCGCAGCCAAATGAATCTCGGATAACAGGTCACTTGGCTGAGCGCAAGGAGCATAGCACTATAACTGGCTTTTCCAAGCCAATTCTCACCAAACCGGAACAAGTTGGTGCGATCGAAGTTTCGCTCGCAGAATGGTCGTCGCGCGAATAGCTGAGCAGAGATTCTCGGCGTTGATATTTTTGAGGCCCCGTCTCAGGGCACGCCTTCAGTCGTATCGATTCGAAACAAGAAAAACGGCTTTAGTCGCTGCACTGAATGCGCAGCGGCCAAGCCCGTTCTTTTCTGGACCGTGGATGGCGCGACTAAGTCGTGCCTTGATACAAAGCATATTTACGATTCGTGGCCATCCCGCCCGAGCCAAAAGACGGCGTAGAACAGGGCACCCGGCAGACCGCTCTAATCGAATCCGACAACTTCGAAAGGTCCATCGCATCCGGCCACTGACCACTGACCACTACTTCAGCTTTGCGCCCACTGGCACATCTTCGAGAAATCCCGCCAGCACGGGCAGTCCGTCCTCAAGCGACGCGGCGACGATCATCCCGTTGGACTCCAGGCCGCGCAGCTTGCGCGGCTGAAGGTTGGCGACGATCACGACTTTGCGCCCGACGAGTTTCTCCGGGTCGTAGGCCTTGGCGATGCCGGCGACGATCTGGCGCGTTTCCGTCCCGAGATCGACTTCCATGCGGAGCAGTTTGTCCGCACCCTTGACCTTCTCGGCGACTTTGACCTGGCCGACGCGCAGCTCGACTTTCAGGAAGTCATCGATGGTGATCTTGTCGGTTCCCGATGACGTCCCAGTCATCCCAACCGATGGCATGAGTGGGGCTCCCGCAGTAGCAGGTGTGGGTGCAGTAGCGGTAGGTGTCCCGCCTTTGTCGCCCTCAGTTGGCGACAGAGTGGGCTTCGATGCGCCCGCTTCCGCGCTTTTCTTCGCGTCGGCTGCGCCGCTTTCAGCTTCGGTCGTTGAAACGACGCCTTTCGAGCGTTCCTGTTCCATCTCTTGCATCCTTCCGATCATGCTCTTGTCGGCGCGCGGGAACACCGGTTCGACTTTGCCCAGCTTCGTGCCTGCCTGAATCTGTCCCCACGCGAGTTGCCGCAGGTCCATCTTCTGAATATCGCCCAGCCCAAGCTGGCTCCAGATGCGCGCAGTGGCTTCCGGAATCACCGGATGCACCAGCGCGGTCACGATGCGCAGTGCCTCGACGGCCGTGTGCAGAATGGTCGCGAGCCGCGCCTTGGAATCGCTGTCCTCGCGTTCGGCGACCGCCCAGGGTTCGTTCTCCACGATGTATTTATTGACCGCGGCGACGAGGCCCCACGCGGTCTCCAGCGCGCGTGAGAACTGAAACTGCTCGAACTGGGCGTGAAATTCCGCGATAGTTCTTGCGGCCAGCGTCTCGATCGCCTCGTCCGCCGGAGTGCGCTCGCTGGGCGAAGGATACGGCACCTCGCCGTCGAAGTAGCGCGCGATCATCGCTCAGCGTGCGGCTGGAGAGATTGCCGAGATCGTTGGCCAAATCGGCGTTGAAGCGCTGCACCAGGGCATCGAAGCTGAACGAGCCATCCTGGCCGAAGACGATTTCGCGCAACAGGAAGTAGCGCAGCGCGTCCTGCGCCGAGCACTGTCGAGAATGGTTTCGCTGCGCACGATGTTGCCGCGCGACTTCGACATCTTGCTCTCTTCAAACAGCAGCCAGCCGTGCGCGATGATAGAGCGCGGCAGCGGCAGCCCGGCCGCCAGCAGAAACGCCGGCCAGTAGACACAGTGAAAGCGCACGATCTCCTTGCCGATCATGTGCACGTCGGCGGGCCAGTAGCGCTGCCAGCTTCTCCTGATCTTTGGGATCGTCGGAGCCGAAGCCGATGGCGGTCATGTAATTCGCCAGCGCGTCCAGCCACACGTAAATGACGTGCTTGGGGTCGCCCGGCACGGGAATGCCCCAGGTAAACGACGTGCGGCTGACGGAGAGATCGCGCAGTCCGCCGCGCACGAAGGCGATCACTTCATTGCGCCGCGTCTCCGGGCGAATGAAGTCGGGATGCTCGGCGTAGATACTTCAGCAGCGGCTCCTGCCATTGCCGACAATTTGAAGAAGTAGTTCTCTTCGTGAACGGTCTCCGTCGGTCGCCCGCACTCGGGGCACGGCGCGCCTGGAGCGACGTCGTCGGCGTAGAGTTCGTCGAAGACGCAGTACTGGCCGCTGTAGGAGCCCTTGTAGATGTATCCGCGCTCCTGGAGAAGCTTGAACATGGCCTGCACCCCGCGCTTGTGGCGCGGCTGGTGGTGCGGATGAAGTCGTCGTAGCTGATGTTCATCTGGTCCCAGAGGCGCGCGGAATTCGCCGGAGACTTTGTCGGTAAACTGCTTCGGCGAGCAGCCGGCGGCGGCGGCGGAGCGCTCGATCTTCTGGCCGTGCTCGTCGGTGCCGGTGAGGAAGAACGTGTCCTTGCCCATCAGCGCTGGCGGCGGGCGATGGCGTCGCACACCACCGTGGTGTACGTGTGCCCGATGTGGGGCCGCGCGTTGACGTAGTAGATGGGCGTGGTGATGTAGAACTTGTCAGGATTATCCATGCTGTCGGTCCAGATGCTTTTCCATGTAAAGACGAAGAGCTTCCTGCATGACGTGTTTCAGCGGGACGTGATGCTCGATGGCGATGAGGCGGCAATCTTCGTACTCGGGCGCGAATTGCGACGCGCTGCCGTTCACGCCTGCGACCTTCATGCGCACCTCGCCCCACGGCGTGCTTACCGATTCGTGATGGCGCGGCAGCACGTATCGGCTTTCATGGCGCACGCGCACGCCGAGCGTGCTGCTCTCGCGGAACAGCAAGGCGCGGAGAAAATCTTCTTTGTTGAGTGGCGCGAGGATCGTGAGCACCGTGCCGGGACGATTTTTCTTCATCTGCACCGGCGTGGTGAAGACGTCGAGCGCGCCTTCGACAAGCGCCTGATCGACGATGTAGCCGATGAGCTGCGGACTAAGGTCGTCGAGATTGGCTTCGAGGATTGCGATGGTTTCTTCGCTCGCGAGGCTGCCGGCAGCGATCTCGGTTGCAGCAAGTTCCCCGATGCTGATGCGAAGCACGTTGGGATGTCCGCTGAAATCGCGGGCGCCGGCGCCATAGCCGATGGTTTCTGTCGCCATCGAGGGACGAGATCCGAAGCGTGACGCCAGCACTTTCACGATGGCCGCACCGGTGGGAGTGACGAGCTCTTTTTGTATTTCGCCGGAATAAATCGGCGCGCCCTTTAGCAATTCGAGTGTCGCCGGCGCGGGAATCGGAAGAGTCCCATGTGCGCAGGTTACAGTTCCGCCGCCGACGTTCAGCGGCGAGCAGACGAACTCATCGACCGCGAGCGCTTCCGCGCCCACCGCAGCGCAAACAATGTCGACGATGGCGTCGGCCGCTCCGACTTCGTGAAAACGAATCTCTTCCAGTCCGGTGTTGTGAATCTTGGCTTCGGCTGTGGCCAGCGCCAGGAACATCTCGTTGGCGAGTTGTTGGGCGCGCTCGCTGATGTTCGCGGCAGCAATGATCTTCAGGATCTCGCTGAGAGCGCGGCCATGGGCATGTTTCTTATGCTCGTGGTCGAGCGGTTGTTCCACAATCTGGCCCTTGGCCCCCGACCCCTGATCCCTGGCCTCAGACTTCCAGAATTCCTCGCGCGGCATGTCCTTCTTGCCGCCGACAATGACATCGAGCTTGGTGGCGGACAGCCCGGCGCGATCGACTTGCGAGCGCTGTAACGTGGCCCCCACGTTCAGCTCTGCGACCGTCTTCTCGAATAGCCCGAATGGCACTCCCGCGTCGACGAGCGCGCCCAGAAACATGTCGCCGCTGATTCCGGAGAAGCAGTCGAGATAGGCAATGCGCATGGGAGTTGCTCGAGGACAGACAGAGATTTCATCATAGGTAAGCGCAGATGGAGCGTCAAACGTTGGACCACCCTTTGCTATGCTGTTTGTTTGGGTCACGCCCGCGGGAGGAGCACGCCTTCAGGCGTGCATTCGTCATGCACTAAATGATTCACGCTTTAGCGCCTGAGGTAATGCGATTTACCTCAGCGGTTAAAGCCGTTGACTGGGCGGTTTGCATGATGCGCCGCTCAAGCGGTGCTCCAACCAGAGCCGAACATGTACCTCGAGCAACAGCGCAAACTCGCCACTCACGTCCGCGCCTTCCTGCGGGAGAAGTACAACCTCGACCTGCCAAACATCGTCATCGAGCAGCCGCCGAACGTAGCGATGGGCGAGTTCGCGTTGCCGTTCTCGTTTGAGCTGGCGAAGCGCCTGCGCAAGCCGCCGCGCAAAATTGCGGAGGAAATTGCCGCCGGGATGCCGTTGCCGGAGGGCTTCGAGAAGCTCGAGGTCGCCGGGCGCGGGCTACATCAACGCCCGGCTGAAGCGCGACGTTGCAGCGCGTGCGCTGGCAAGCGGCACAGTGGTCGGCGCGCTCGAGTCACGCGGGCGAGGGCGCCGCCAACGTCAGCGGCAAGATTCTGGTGGAGCACACCTCGATCAATCCCAACAAGGCCGCGCACATCGGGCATCTGCGCAACTCGATTCTGGGCGATACGCTTCGTGCGCCTGCTGCGCGCCGCCGGGCACGTGGTCGACATCCAGAACTACATCGACAACACCGGCGTGCAGGTGGCCGATGTGGTTGTCGGCTTCATCGAGCTGGAGAAGAAATCGAAGGCGGAAATTGCCGAGCTGATCGCGACCGATCCGCGCTTCGATTACTACTGCTGGGATCTGTACGCGCGTGTCTCGCAGTGGTACGAGGCAGGACAAGGAGCACCTGAAGGCGCGATCGCGACGCGCTGCACGCCATCGAGCAGGGCGGCAACGACACTCGCCGAGATTGCCGAGATGATCTCAATGGCGGTGCTGCGCCGGCATCTGGAGACCATGGACCGGCTGGACATCGAATACGACTTCCTGCCGCGCGAGAGCGAAATCCTGCACCTGCACTTCTGGGAAGCGGCGTTCGAGCTGCTGAAAGCAGAAGGGCGTTCTGTACTTCGAGACCGAGGGAAAGAACAAGGGATGCTGGGTGATGACGCGACCCGAAACTCGCCCAAGCAAAGACGCTCGGACGGGGCACCCGGTGAGAAAAGTCCTGACGAAATACTCGAGGACATAGGAGCTCCGTACCGGCAACCTGAAGGTCCGGACGAGGACGCGAAGGTCATCGTGCGCTCGAACGGCACGGTCGGCTATGTCGGCAAGGACATCGCGTACCACCTGTGGAAGTTCGGGCTGCTGGGTCGCGACTTCGGCTATCGCCGCTTCTACCAATATCCCAACCAGCACGAGGTCTGGATTTCGGCCGAGCACGGCGAGCCGGACCATCCGCACTTCGGCGGCGTCGGCGCGATCTACAACGTCATCGACTCGCGCCAGAGCCGATCCGCAGAACACGGTGATGGAGGCGCTTCGGCTGCTGGGCTATACCGAGCAGGCGGCGCACTACACGCACTTCTCCTACGAGATGGTGGCGCTGACGCCGCGCTGCGCGATGGAGCTGGGCTACAAGGTCAAGCGAGGAAGATCAGCGCCAAGTCCTACATCGAGGTATCTGGACGCAAGGGATTCGGCGTGAAGGCCGACGATCTGCTGGACGAGCTGATCGCCGCCGCGAAGAAGGAAGTGGACTGCGCGGCATGCCGAACTGACGAAGCCGAGCGCACGAGATCGCCACGCAGATTGCCATCGGCGCGCTGCGCTACTTCATGCTGAAGTTCACCAAGCAGTCGGTGATCGCCTTCGACTTCCAAGAGGCGCTGGCGTTCGAGGGCGAGACCGGGCCATACGCGCAGTATGCGGTGGTGCGCGCGACCAACATCTTCCGCAAGGCGGGGGTTGAACCGGAAGCATGCGCTGGCCGCCGAGATCGACTACGTGCGCCACTTCGCCGAGCGCCAGCGGCACCGAGATCTGGGAGCTGTGGCTGATGGCGGGGAAGACCTCCTAACGTGGTCGAGCAGTGCATTGCGACGACCGAGCCGGCGTTCGCCGCCAAACATGCCTTCCAGCTGGCGCAGCAGTTCAATAACTTCTATCACCGGCATCACATTCTGACCGAGGCCGATGAGGGCCGGAAGCGCTTGCTGCTGGCGACGGCGGCGGTGGTGCGGCGCGAATTGATCCGCGTGCTGGCGGTGATGGGCATCACCGTGCCGCCGGTGATGTAGACACGAATCTCGTGATTCTGCGCGGTATTTGTTATAGACTCCGGTCTCATGCAGCCGGCCATCGCGCAACCTGCTCTGCTTGAGGAGTTCATGACCGCGGCCACGCAGGCCGTCGCCACGGTTGAGGTCATCGAGCGCACTCCGCGGCGTTGAGCGACGCGATCTTGCAAGCTGTCGGCGACGCAAGCCGCATCCTCTTCGCTCCGCCGCAGCGAGCTTGCCGCTCGGAGCTGTTCCGCTGACTTCGCCGCCGATCCGCGCGTGCGGCGTGAAGCCCACTCCCGAAGAGATGGTCGCAGCTCCGGCGGGAGTGACCGAGGCCTTCGCCGGCGTCGCCAGCACCGGCTCGGTTTGCATCGATGTCAGCTACGAGCGCACCGGGATGGTGAGCCTGCTGGCGCCGCTGCAGATCGCCGTCGTTGCGGCCGAGAACATCGTGCCGCAGCCGCGCGACCTGTTTCGCGCCGACGTGCTCGGACGGCGAGGGTCTGGAGCGCGACTTCGTCTTCATCACCGGCCCCAGCGCAACGGCCGACATGGGTCCGCTGGTGCGCGGCGTGCACGGGCCGCACAGGCTGCACATCATCGTGTTGAGGTGAGCATGGCGAGCGTCGCGAATCCGGCCGAAATTCAATCCCCGCCAGGTGGCGAACAAGAGCGACAAGCAGGCTCTGCTGGACGCCATTCGCATGACGCTGGAGGTGCAGAGCCCGGCCGTCCGCCACAACACGCAGACCTTCAACCGCAACCGCTACACCGCGATAGCGCGGCTCGCCGACTACGACGAACTGAAAGACCGCGCGCGCCAGATCAAAGAGAAGGCGATCGCCGATCTGCCGAAGCTGCTGAGGCAACTTGAAGCCAGCGTGCGCGCCAATGGCGGCCATTTCTATCTCGCCCAGACGGCCGCCGACGCCAACAACTACATCCGCGACGTGCTGGTGCGGCACCAGGCCAAGCTGGTGGTGAAGGGCAAGAGCATCACCTCGGAAGAGATCAGGCTGAACCATGCGCTGGAAGCGGCGGGCATCACGGTCGCCGAAACCGACCTGGCGGAATTCATCCTGCAGGTGGCCGACGAGCAGCCGTCCCACATCATCGCGCCGGCGCTGCACTATTCGCGCGAGCGCATCACGGCGCTGTTCAAGCGGAAGTTTCAGACCGACCTGCCGCTCGACACCGGCGAGGAGCTGACCAAGTTTGCGCGCGAGAAGCTGCGCGAGCAGTTCATCGCTGCCGATGCCGGCATCTCGGGCGCGAACCTCATCGCCGCCGACAGCGGCTCGCTCATGCTGGTGGAGAGCGAAGGCAACATCCGCATGACCACCACGCTGCCGCCGCTGCACATCGCGATTGCGGGCATCGAGAAGGTCGTTCCGTCGCGGAAGGATTTCGGTACATTCATCGAGCTGCTGCCCGCCAGCGGGACCGGCCAGCCGCTGACGTCGTACGTCAGCATTCTGCATCCGCCGCTGAAGGCGCCGTCATTTGCCGCGCCCGGGCAAAGCAGCCAAAGCCGCGCGAGTTCCACCTGGTGCTGATCGACAATGGGCGCAGCCGCATGCGCGAGGATCCGGTGCTGCGCGAGGCGCTGTATTGCATCCGTTGCAGCGCCTGCCTGAACTCGTGCGCCAACTTCGAGACCGTCGGCGGCCACGCCTTCGGCGGCGAAACTTACTCCGGCGGCATCGGCGGATCGTGGGAGGCGGGCACCGGCAAGCTGATGAACGCGCGCTTCAGCGAACTGTGCACCGGCTGCTCGCGCTGCGTGAACCAAGTGCCCGGTGCGCATCGATATTCCGTGGCTCAATGAGAATCTGCGGCAGCGCATGAACCTGGAGCAACCGGCTCGGTTGCGAAATCAGCGTTCGGAGCGATGACGGGCAGCGCACCGGAAGACCGGGTCGCGCCGCTGCAGAAGCAGTTCTTCGCCAACTATCACATCATGGCAGAGCGCGCGACTCGCTTCTCCTCGCTGGCCAAACGCGCTAACGCAGCTGCCGTTCGTGCGCGGCCTGATGGAGAGCACAGTCGGCCTCGACCGCCGGCGCAAGCTGCCGCCGTTTCCGAAGCAAAACCTGGGAACAACTGTATCGTGACGAACCCGCGAGCGGCACGACGCGGTCCGATTTGCCGAAGGTGCTGATGCTCGCCGACGTATTCACGAATTACGGCTCGCCGGAGCGCGGCATGGCGGCGATTCGTATGTTGCGCAAGCTGGGCTTCGAGGTCGAGCTCAGTCCGGCGCTGCCCGACGGACGTGCGGCCCTCTCGCAAGGCATGATCATAACGGCCCGCCAGCAGGCGGGCGCCATGGCGGCCTTGTTGCTGCCGCGCATCAAGAATGGCGAAACCATTTGTGTGCTGGAGCCTAGCGTGCTTAGCTATGATGCGCTTCGATTACGCCCATCTGCTAAGCCCCACATTGTGGGATGATATCCGGGCCGGTAAGTATTTCGAACCGATGCAACTGGTTTGGTCGGTCACCCGGGGCCCAGCGCCATTGGACCTGGCGAAGATCTTTCCGGCATCGCGCGCGCCCCATGGCCGCCGTGTCTTCTATCACTCGCACTGCCAGCAGCGAACCTGTAACGCGGCGACTGAAACGGTCGACGTACTTCGCGCGTGCGGCTTCGATGTGGTCACGTCTTCCGTTGAGTGTTGCGGGATGGCGGGCAGCTTCGGCTACAAACGCGAGTACTACGAACTCAGCATGGCCGTGGGCGAAGATCTGTTCGCGCAGGTGCGCGCCGCCGAAAACGACGGGCCGCGAACGCTGGTCGCCAGCGGCACGTCGTGTCACGAACAGCTGTGGGCAGGCATGGGCCGCGAGGTGCTGCATCCAGCAGAGTTGCTGATGAGCACCGTGAGCTGAAATCCACGCAGCCGATCCTGCGGAGGACGCGGATTTCCCCGACCACGACGGGTGGCGGTGAAAACGAAACGCTTCGAGCCGTCGTACAGTTGGCGTTTGCAGCAGTCGACGGTGTTACCGGGGAAATGTTTCTAAGCTTTGATTCCAAGGGTTATTTAGCACAGTCACGAGCTCATGACTGCGCCAGCTTTATCGCGCGAAGTACAACAATCCGAAGATATACAGCCAGAGCAGTCCCATGAAATGCCAATACCACGACGCCACGTCGACCACCATGCGGCGTGTCTCGGGCGGTTTATGCAGCCAGTTGGTGACGCCGGCGTAGAGCAGCGCGAGGATCTCCGCCCAACAGGTGCACGGCGTGCACCCCCGTCAGGATGAAGAAGAACGAACTGCTGGCGTTGAGTGAGAAGTGAGGGTTCAGGCGCTCTAACATGCGCCACGCGTAGGCCTGTCCGCCAAGAAAGCCCAGGCCCAACAGCACCGTGCTCCAGACCCAGGGCAGCGCATGATTATGGTCGGCGCGGATCCCCGGGATGTCGGCGATGGGAGCAAGGGCCACATCTTCCGCCGCGCGGCGTCGCGCCAGTTCCAGGGTCGTGCTGCTGAGCAGCAAAACGAACGTATTGAGCAGCAGAATCCTGATCGGCAGATTCAGCGGCACCCAGTTGCTGACGTAATCATTGCGCGCCGGGTCCCACACCGCTCCGGCTTTACGGACGACATAGGCTGTGGTGAACGAAACGAACAGCATCACCACCGATGAGAGTGCGAGCACCAGCCCCAGACGATACCGCCGCAGCCGTTCGCCGTAGTTGGGCTGATCGTCACCGCCGCGTCCGCCTCCACCCCAGCCGCCGGGCCAGTTGGCCGTAGGTCCGCGGCCTCCTTTACCGAAGGAGGTTTTGGGCTCGCGAATGTTGGTTGCGCGGCTCATCACATCTTCGTTTCTAGACCGCCGGGACTGGCGAAAAATCCCCACAAAGCGTCTGTAAGCTTATGATGCGCTCAGCGTGTGCCTGGCACAAGCGCATAGCACGGTCAGCCAGGAACTCGCATGCCTTTCACCGCAAGCGCCGAACGTAACTTACAATTGATTCGCTTTGGCTGAGCAACGACGAAAATTTTCGTTCAAGTGGCTGCTCCTGATTGTGGGGGGTGCGTGCGTGTTGCTCTACGGCGTTGACTTCGTGTCGTTGCGAGCCCGCATTCCGCGGCGCGACCAGTTGGGCAGCGTCACCATGCATACTTATTACGCGGTGAAGTTGAAGAGCGGCAAGACGGAATACGACTACGCGGGAGACCAGGTGGTGAACTGCTCCAATTCGCTATTCCCGCAAATGGGCGTGGGCCCCTGCTGGTACGCCAGTCGTCATACCGACCAGCAGATCACCATCGATTCAGGCAATCCCAATAATCCGCACATCTTCTAGCCGGATTGAAAACGCGTGGTTGGCCAGGTTTGAAGAGGGGGAGTGCGGCGCTTCAGCGCCGCGGCAAGCGAGCTCCCCCAACTGAGCCGCTTTACGGGCCGCTGAAAACTCGACTTGATGCCCGGCTGGGCCAGTGCGGGCCGTCAGGCCCGCGTTAAGGCTGGGCTATCAGAGCCGGCTTTAGACGCTGAGGTACCTCGCTCGCATGCGCAAGAATTGCGGCGGTTCGTGCTTTGCAGGGCCTGAAGGCCCATCAAATAACCGCCGCCATACGCGGCGCTAAAGCGCCGCACTACCCTGACCGGGCGTTCTCATCAGTTTTTCAGCGCCTGTTTTAGCCGACGGTGCGCTGCTGTCGGCTGAAAGCC
This sequence comes from uncultured Acidobacteriaceae bacterium, assembly GCA_963747045.1. GTDB lineage: Bacteria > Acidobacteriota > Terriglobia > Terriglobales > Acidobacteriaceae > Bog-257. Next base: position 192,664 of record CAVVDN010000015.1, read on the forward strand.
GACTCAGATCTTTGATGGCGACGGGACGCTGGCCTGAAGGCCAGCTCTACCCTGTGACGATGGCGACGGGACGCTGGCGTGAAGGCCAGCTCTACCCCTCTGACGCTATTTCGCCGAGAGGCTCTGCACGCGATTTCCGCGCCGCAGCTTCGCGGCCTTCACCGTGTTGCTCATCAGCATCGCGATCGTCAGCGGACCCACGCCGCCAGGCACGGGCGTGATCGCCCCCGCCACTTCGGCGACCTTGGGATGAACATCGCCGATCAGAGTCGAACCTTTGGCGGCGAAGTCGCGCTCGCGCTTTTCGTTGCCGGCGAAAAACTCCTTGAACTCGGTGGGATCGGTGACGGTGTTCATGCCGACGTCGATCACGGTTGCGCCCGGCTTCACGAAATCAGGCGTGATCATGCCGGCTTTGCCGATGGCGGCAACCAGAATGTCGGCTCGGCAGCATACGCCCGGCAGGTCGCGCGTTTTAGAGTGACAAACCGTGACCGTCGCATTGCCGTTGAGCAGCAGCATCGCCACCGGCTTGCCGACAATGTCGCTGCGCCCCACGACGACCGCCTCGGCTCCGGCGACGGGAATGTTGCTGCGCTTCAAAATCTCCATGATTCCTGCGGGGGTGCACGGCACCAGCCCGGGCCGTTGCGTCGAGAGATAGCCAACGTTCATGGGATGGAAGCCGTCGACGTCTTTGTCGGGCGAGACCGCCAGCAGCACCTTCTTGGCGTCAACCTGCGGCGGAAGCGGCAGTTGCACCAGGATGCCGTCGATCTCGTCGCGCCGATTGAGCTCGTCCACCAGTTCCAGCAACTCGGCCGTGGTGACGCTGTCGGGCGGCGTGTACTTCTCGCTGTAGATGCCGAGCTGCTCGCAGCTTTTCACTTTGTTGCGGACATAAATCTCCGAGGCGGGATTGTGGCCCGCCAGCACGACCGCGAGCCCGGGGCGCAGGCCGGCGTCGGTGAGTTCCTTTACTTCCTCGGCAACTTCCGCCTTGATCTGTGCCGCGATCTTCGCACCGTCAAGAATGATGGCCGCCATGGGTGACCTTTCAGGATGAGGATAAGAATGAAGTAATAGTGTATCGCTGGAAGCGGTTCGTATCAGGGCATGGTCATGGCGAAAGAGTCGAAAACAAGAGGGCTTCAGCCCCTGCACCACGACCACAGGTGCTGAAGCCCGATCTTAGAGACAATCCCTTGCGGCACGACTGAGGTCGTGCCCTGATACAAGTCTGTCCGATTTTCTGACGCGCGTTCTTTCTCGGGACCGTCAGCAGTTCACTTGCCCACGTAGCTCACCCTCCAGATCGAATTCGAGGCGTCGTCGGTCACCAGCAGCGAGCCATCGGGCGCGACAGCGACGCCCACCGGCCTCCCCCAGACCTCGCCGTTCGGCAGTACGAAGCCGGTGAGGAAGTCTTCGTACTCGCCGCTGGCGTGGCCGCTCTGATGCAGCGGCACGCGAATGACCTCATATCCCGTGCGCGGACTGCGATTCCAGGAGCCGTGCTGCGCGGCGAAGATATCGCCGCTGTACTCGGCGGGAAATTGCCGGCCTTCGTAAAACGTCATCTCCAGCGAAGCGTTGTGCGGTTGGATGAGAACGTCAGGCACGATGACTTTGCTCTTCAGCTCGGGATGCTTACCCTTGAGCCGCGGGTCGGGGTTCTGTCCGATGTAGTAATACGGCCAGCCGTAGAAGCCGCCTTGCTGCACGTGGGTGATGTAGTCGGGCACCAGGTTGTCGCCCAGCCCGTCGCGCTCATTCACCGAGCACCATAGCTCGCCATTCTTGGGATTGAAGGCCAGCCCGCCGCCGGCATTGCGGATGCCGTAGGCGTAGACGTGCAGGTTGGAGCCGTCGGGATTCATCGCCAGGATGTCGGCGCGGTTCTTCTCTTCGGGATGGGTGTCGGGATCGTCGACGTTGGAAGCCGAACCCACGCCCACGAACAACTGCTTGCCGTCCGGCGAAAACACGAGCGAGCGCGTTTCATGGCCTTCATGGTCGGGCAGCGTGGCGATGTGCTCCGCCCGGCCCGTAGCTCTCATGTCTCCGTTGTGATAGGGAAAGCGCACCACGGCATTGCTTTCGCCGATGTAGACGTATTGCGGGTTCGGCCCCGGCGGATAGAACGCAATGCCGAACGGATCGGTTAGTTGCAGAGCAAACATCTCCATTTTTTCCGGCTTGCCCTGCGCAGTAATGCCGCGGAACACGCGAATGTTGCCGTCATGGGTCTCGGCCACGAAGAAATCGCCGTTGGGAGCGGTGACGATGGTGCGCGGTTGCTGCACGAAGGTTGAGTAGAGTTCAACCTTGAACCCGGCGGGCGCCTGCGGCCACGCGTCCCTGGGACGATCGATGACGCGAGGACCGTTCGTAGCGGACTTGGTCGCGTAGGGCTGCGGCAGGTCCTTGGGCGTGATCTTGTGCATCGTGCCCGGCTTTTCATAGCGATAGTCGGTGAAGGGCGCGGAAGGCGCAGGAGCGGAAGCGGAGTTTTGGGCAGAGGCAGTAAGGGCGAATCCGATAACCGCCGCAAAAAGCGGAAAGAATTTTCTCATCGGGACCTCGGAAGTGATATGGAGTAATGGATGCGGAAGAGGGGCGGAGGGCTACATGGGCGAGGGCTTCGCCGTTAGAAGGTGTAGCCACCGGAGTTGCTGTTCGCCCCAGCCGCACAGCGGCGTAATTTGTGTTAGGCGTGGGCGTGAGCCCGCGGAAACAAATCACAGAGAACGCATCGAGCCGCGCAGCGCAGTGGCGACAATCGTTTCGCCGACCTGTCGCCGCTACGCGACTCTCGTTCGTCAGGAGGCGCTCACCGCGGGCTGACACCCACGGCTAAAAGAAATGCCGGCTTTCGGACTCGTCCAAACCCCCAGTCGTTCACCGGTTCAGCTTCCGCGCCTGGCAGGCTTCGACGACCTTCGTCGGATCGATGGCATCCGAGTCCAACTGCATTTCGATCACTTTGCCGTCTTTGTCGATCAAATAATTGACGCGCCGCGCGGCCTTGTACTTGGGATTGTAGAGACCGTATTCCCTGGTCACGTCGCCGCCCCAATCGCTCAGCAGCGGGAAGGTGACGCCAATCTGTTCGGCCCAGGCTTTGTTCGAGTAAGGAGAATCCATGCTTACACCCAGGACCTGGGTGTCGGCGGCCTCCAGCTTGCTCAGGTTCTGCTGGAAGGCCTGCATCTGCTTGCTTCAACCACCGGTGAAGGCAAAGATGTAAAACGCCAGCGCAACATTCTTCTTGCCGCGAAAATCATGCAGCGAGACCTTCTTGCCATTCTGATCTTCCAGCGTGAAGTCGGGCGCGGTGTCGCCGACTTTGATTTTCGGTGTCGGCGCCTGTTCCGAATTGCCGGCAGCTGAACTGGGCACGAGCGAGGCCGCGACCAGCAGTGCCAGAAAAAGATTCCTCATGAAATCGCCTCTCCATAAAGCTCTGCAAATTTGTCGGATTAGATTTTCTCCGGCGGCATTTCCAGTTCCGCCCCCAGCGGATCGGTCAGGCGATTGGTGAGATTCACCAAGCCGACCAGAACGTCCAGGTCGAGGATCTGTTCATCGGAGAAGTGCTGCCTCAGCGCCTGAACATCGGCGTCGCTGATCTTGCTCAACTCGCGCGTGAGCTTGTCGGCAAAGTTCAGCGCCGCCTGCTCTGCCGCGCTGAAGCGTCCGTAATTACCGGCTTTCAGATCCTGCCAATCCTGTTGGGTGAGCCCTACTCGCTTCGACGAAGCGATGTGGTGCTGCATTCAATATTGGCAGCCATTCAGGGCGGAGACGCGGATGTACACCATCTCGTACAGCCGCCGCGGGAGCGCGCGGCCTACCGTCCCGTAGAACACCAGGAAGGCTTTCAACATCTCCGGGCGATGCGCCAGCAGCCTCTGCACACTTCCCGGCTTGCCGCCCAGCATCTTCTCGTAGATCTCGCGCACCTCCGGCGGCGCGCTCTCCATCTCGACGTACGGCAGTCGTGCCATCAGTTACCCCCGTTGACGTTAGTATAGAGACCTGAGCCCCGGGATGTTGTCGAATTTTCGTGAATAAACCCATTCGCATCATCGGCGCCGGACTAGCCGGCTCGGAAGCCGCCTGGCAATGCGCGCGGCGTGGCGTGCCTGTGCGACTGTTCGAGATGCGCCCGGCGTGCTCTACGCCTGCGCATCAGAGCGGTAACTTCGCCGAGCTTGTCTGTTCGAATTCGCTGAAATCCGATACGGAAAACACCGCGCCCTGGTTGCTGAAAGAGGAGATGCGCCGCGCCGGGTCGCTGCTGATGGAAATCGCGCGAGATACCGCTGTCCCTGCGGGTCACGCCCTCGCCGTCGATCGCGAAAAATTTGCCGCAGCGGTGACCGTCGCAATCGAGGCCGAACCGCTCATCGAGATTGTGCGCGGATGAGGTGAGAGCCGATCGACGAAAACGATGGCATCACGATCATTGCAGCGGTGCCGCTCACCTCCGACGCCCTCTCGCAGTGAGATCCTGCGCCTGAGCGGCAGCCAGCAGCTTTACTTCTACGATTCCATCAGCCCAATCGTTGAGGCCGATTCGATCGATATGGCGCGCGTCTACCTGGCTGCGCGCTACGACAAGGGCAGCGCCGACTACATCAACTGCCCGATGACGCGGGAAGAATACGAACGCTTCCTCGATGCTCTGCTGGAGGCGCAATCGGTCGAAGAAAAAGACTGGGAGAAGCTTAACTATTTCGAAAGCTGCCTGCCCATCGAAGAGATCGCCCGCCGCGGACGCGACACTCTGCGCTTCGGGCCGATGAAGCCGGTCGGGTTGCGTGATCCGCGCACCGGGCACACGCCGTACGCCGTGGTTCAGCTGCGTCAGGAAAATCTGCGAGCCGACTCGTACAACCTTGTCGGCTTTCAGAACCACCTGAAGTTCGGTGAGCAGGCGCGCGTGCTCCGGCTCATCCCCGGTCTGGAGAACGCAAAGTTCCTGCGCTTCGGACAGATCCATCGCAACACGTATATCAACGGTCCGACACTGCTGCGCGAAACCTTGCAGATGAAGCAACACCCAAACGTTCTGTTTGCCGGACAAATCTCCGGCGTCGAGGGCTACGTGGAAGCGATTGCGACCGGCTTGCTGGCGGGAGTTCATGCGGCGGCTCTGGCCAACAGTGTCGAGCCCGTTGCGCCGCCCCGAGCCACGGCATTCGGAGCGCTGGTGAATTACGTCTGCCACGCCGACGCCAAGCACTTTCAGCCCGCAAACATTACGTTTGATCTGCTGCTCCCGCTCGACGACGAGACGCGCCGCCGCATTCGGGACAAGAAGCAGCGCCACGCGATGGTATGCCGGCGGGCGCTGGAGGAGTTGGAGGGCTGGATTGCGGCCATCGGCAATTCCTTTGCGCATGACGTGCCGCATGCGACAATAGAAGTTCCCCCGTCATGAACCAGGTTGAGACCGCTCCCACGCACGCCAAAGAGCCCACAATTACCCCTGAAGTCTTGCGCGATCACGGCATCTCGGCCGAGGAATACGAGCGCCTTCTGAAAGCCCTCGGACGCGCGCCCACCTTCACCGAGCTGGGCATCTTCAGCGTGATGTGGAGCGAGCACTGCTCCTACAAATCGTCGCGCGTGCATCTCAAGCGCCTGCCCACGCACAGCCGGCGTGTCGTGCAGGGGCCGGGCGAGAACGCCGGCATCATCGACATCGGCGATGGCTGGGCCTGCGCCTTCAAAATCGAGTCGCACAACCACCCTTCGTTCATTGAGCCATTTCAGGGTGCGGCCACTGGGGTCGGCGGCATCTTGCGCGACATCTTTACCATGGGCGCGCGTCCGGTCGCGGTGATGGACTCGCTGCGCTTCGGACCGATCACGTCTCCCACCCTTTCCCAACAGAAGGGAAAGCATGGGGCACCCACACCGGACCAATCCATCGATCGGGCCACCCTGCACAAGAATCATTCCGTGCTTGAGGGCGTGGTCAGCGGCATCGCGTCCTACGGCAACTGCTTTGGCGTGCCCAACGTCGGCGGTGAGGTGAAATTCGAGAGCTGCTACTCCGGCAATCCGCTGGTGAACGCCTTCGCGCTCGGCTTGGTCCGACGCGATCAGATCTTCTACGCCAAAGCTGCGGGAGCCGGCAATCCCGTGATCTACGTCGGCTCCAAGACCGGGCGTGACGGCATTCACGGCGCGACCATGGCGAGCGAGGAGTTCAGCGAGGAGTCTGAAGCCAAGCGGCCCAACGTGCAGGTCGGCGATCCATTCCTCGAGAAGCTGCTGCTCGAAGCCTGTCTCGAAGCCATGCAGACGGGCGCGGTCGTCGGCATACAGGACATGGGCGCGGCGGGCCTCACCTGCTCCACCTGCGAGATGGGCGGGCGCGGCGGCGTCGGCCTGGAAATTGAACTCGATCTCGTCCCGCAGCGCGAAACCGGCATGACGCCTTACGAGATCATGCTGAGCGAGTCGCAGGAGCGCATGTTGCTGGTGGCTGAAAAGGGCAGGGAAGAAGAGGTCTTCCAGGTCTTCCGCAAGTGGGGACTGGACGCTGTCACCATCGGCCGCGTCATCGACCAGGCGACCATGCGCGTGCTGGAGCACGGCAAAGTTGTCGCCGAAATTCCCAACGCCGCGCTCACCGACGACGCGCCGCTCTATCACCGCCCGCTGGAGCGCTGGGATGCGCCCGTCTCTCGCAGCATGCCCGCTCGCATCATGCTCGGCCAGAAGACCGAGTTCACCAGCGACCTCAAACGCCTGCTGGCCAGCCCGAACATCTGCTCCAAGCGCTGGGTCTTCGAGCAATATGACTCGATGGTGCAGACCAACACCGTCGAAGGTCCCGGGCTCGAAGCCGGCGTGATTCGCGTCAAAGGCACGCCGCGCGGCCTGGCGATGGCGCTTGACGGCAACGGGCGCTGGTGCTGGCTCGATCCCAAGCTGGGCGCGATGCACGCGGTGGTCGAGTCGGCGCGCAACGTCGCCTGCACCGGCGCGACGCCCATCGCCGCCACCAACTGCCTCAACTTCGGCAACCCCGAGAAGCCGCACATCATGTGGCAATTCTCCGAGACCATCGACGGCATGCGCCTCGCCTGCCTGGCGCTGGAGACGCCTATCACCGGCGGCAACGTCAGCTTCTACAACGAGACGCTCGGCGAGGGAATTTACCCGACGCCGGTAATGGGCATCGTCGGAATTCTGGAAGACGTGCACAAAGCCGTCGCTCCCAACTTCCGCGAGCCCGACCGCACCGTGGTTTTGCTGAGCGGCAACGGCTCCGGCGAGGTCTCAGACGAAAACACCGAGTTCGGCTCCTCCGAATACGCCAAGGAAATGCTGGGCGAAGTTTGGGGCGATCCGCCGTCGCTGAACCTTGAAAGGGAAGCCGCGTTGCAGAAAGCCATTGTGGAGATGATCGACCACGGCCTGGTCGAGTGCGCCAAGGACTGTCGGAAGGCGGATTGGCTGTAACCCTGGCCGAAGCTGCTTCGGGCGTGGAGTCGGCGCGAAAGTTGACCTGAGTTCGCAGGGAACCGCCCCCGAGTTGGCTCTCTTCGCCGAGGACGCCAGCCGGATCCTGATAACATGCGACCCGCAAAACCTCGCGGGAATCCAACAAATAGCGGCAAAATACTCTCTCTCGGTACAACCGATTGGCACCACCATCTCCGGAAAGTTGGAGATTTGCCTTGACGGCAAACTAGCTGTCGGGGCAGAAGTGTCCGATTTGAAGGATGGCTGGGCAGAGCGTTGCAGCGCGCGTTGCACGTGGAAACCGAAGAGCGGCTGGTTCCAGGAACATTGCAGAAGAGCTAGTGGATGAGGTCGCGAGGATTTCGCGTGGAGCACCGCTTCAGCGGTGCAGTGTGGACTACTCGAGATGCCGGCTTTAGCCGCTGAGGGAGCGATACCTCAGGCGCTACAGCGCGATAAGAATCGCAAACAAGAGATGCGCGCCTGAAGGCGTGCGCCACCCTGATCAGGTGAGCGATGGAAACTCTTTCCGACAAATTGCACGAAGAATGCGGCGTGATGGCGATCTACGGCCATTCCGAATCGTCCAAGCTCGCCTACCTCGGCCTATACGCGCTGCAACATCGCGGCCAGGAGTCGGCGGGTATCGCCGCGTCCGACGGCGAGCAGCTTCGGCTGCACAAGTCGATGGGCCTGGTGGCCGACATCTTCAGCGGCGACGTCCTGGCGCGCCTGCCCGGCTCGCTGGCCATCGGCCACACGCGCTATTCCACCAGCGGTGACTCGGCGCTGCTGAACGCGCAGCCCATCATGGTGGAGTGCAGCAAGGGCAGGATCGCGATGGCCCACAATGGCAACATGACCAACGCACTGGAAATCCGCGCCGGGCTGGAGCAGCAAGGCTCGATCTTCCAGACCACCAGCGACACCGAGGTGCTCGTGCATCTCATTGCGCGGTCCCGCGAGCAGACGCTGCCGGACGCCATTGCCGACTCGCTGCGCCGCATGGAAGGCGCATTTTCACTGGTGATGCTCACGCCGGACCGCGTCTTCGCCGCGCGCGATCCCCGCGGATTCCGTCCGCTGGCGATGGGCAGAATTCCCGGCCAGGCCGCACATCATGCCGACACCGTCGTCTTCGCCTCCGAGACCTGCGCCTTTGACTTGATCGGCGCGACGTACGAGCGCGAAGTGAAGCCCGGCGAGCTGGTCATCGTCGGACCGGAGGGCGTGCACTCGCGCTTCTACTCTGCGCAGCAGCCGCAGTCGAGTTGCATCTTCGAGCACGTTTATTTCTCGCGTCCCGACAGCATCGTCTTCGGACGTGCGGTGCAGGAGTCGCGCGACGCCATGGGCCGTCAGCTCGCGGTGGAAGCGCCGGTGGAAGGCGATATCGTCGTTCCCGTGCCCGACTCGGGCGTGACTGCCGCCATGGGTTTCTCGCATGAGAGCGGCATTCCGCTGCAGTTCGGCCTCATCCGCAACCATTACGTTGGCCGCACCTTCATCGAGCCGGAACAGCGGGTGCGCGACTTCGGCGTGAAGTTGAAGCTCAATCCCGTGCGCAACGTGCTGGCGGGCAAGCGCGTGGTGCTCATCGACGACTCCATTGTGCGCGGCACCACCAGCAAGAAGATTGTCCGCATGGTGCGCGACGCGGGCGCCAAAGAAGTGCACATGCGCATCTCGTGCCCGCCCACCATCTCGCCCTGCTACTACGGCGTGGACACGCCGTCGAAAGAGCAGCTCATCGCCGCCAACAAATCCGTGGAAGAGATTCGCGAGTACATAGGCGCCGACTCGCTGGCATATCTTTCGCTGGAAGGATTGCGCAAGGCGGTGGGCGATATCGACCCGCGCGTTTACTGCACGGCCTGCTACACCGGCAAGTATCCGACGAAAATCGTGGATGTCGAGGACATCGCGCCGGCGATGGTGACGTCCAGCTAAACTGACATCCGGCGCGGCCCGCTGCTAAACTGCGCTTATGCTCGCCCCGTACGCGGTTCGCGTCGAGGATTCGCGCGGCCGCCGCTATCCCGAGCCGCCGCATCCGTATCGCAATCCGTTTCAGCGCGACCGCGATCGCGTCATTCACGCCCGCGCCTTTCGCCGGCTGGAAAACAAGACGCAGGTCTTCACCCGCCGCTACTCTGACCACTTCCGCACGCGCCTGACCCACACCATCGAGGTCTCACAGATTTCGCGCACCATTGCCGCTGCCCTTAACCTGAACGTCGATCTTGCCGAGGCGCTGGCGCTGGTCCATGACCTCGGACACCCGCCGTTCGGGCATACCGGCGAGCGCACGCTCGACCTGCTGATGCAACAACACGGCGAATCCTTCGACCACAATCTGCAGGCGCTGCGCACGGTGGAAGAGATGGAGCTGCGCTATGCGGAATTCCACGGGCTGAACCTGACGTTCGAGGTGCGCGAGGGCATCATCAAGCACTCGCACGACTACAGCTCCGACAACCATCCCGAGCTGAGCGAGTACCTTCTGGAACTCCGGCCGCCGCTGGAGGCGCAGCTCATCGATCTCACCGACGAAATCGCCTACAGCACCGCCGACCTCGACGATGGCTTCGAGGCCAAGCTGCTGCGCCTGCCGGGAATCCGCAAGGGCATTCCGGTCTTCGAGCAGTTTTATGTCGAAGTGGAAGCGAAATATCCCGGCGCGCCGGAGAAGCTGAAGTTCAACGAAGCCCTGAAGCAGGTGCTCAACCGCTTCGTGACGGATCTTATCGAGAACACGCGGCGGCGGGTTCGCGCGTCGGGCGTCGGCAGCCTGGAAGAACTACGCCGCTATCCCGAGCGGCTGGCCGGCTTCAGTCCATGCGTCGAAACCGAACGGCGCGAGGCGAAGAGCTTCCTTTACGCCACACTGTACAACTCCAAGCCGCTGGAGCCCGAGAAGCGTACCGCCGAAAAGGTTATCACCGAAGTCTTCAATCACTTCATGACCCATCCCGGCGCCCTGCCGCAGCTCTACCAGGAGCGCGCCCAGAACGAGAAGCTGGCGCGCGTGGTGTGCGACTACATTGCCGGCATGACCGACCACTACATCGAAGACCTGCGCAAAAAGCTGTTAAGGCCTTAGCGTTTTACGAAGGCGTGATCACGATCTCCTTCTTCGGCAGCTTGCGCAGGAAATCTTCGCCTGTTCCGATGTGCTGATCGACCAGCCGGGACGGGACGTGCGCCAGCCACTCGGCGAGCGAAATGTCCTGGTAGTCCGGTGTGGGAAATACCTCGAGGAAGACCAGGTCGGTGTCGCCAAGGTTCTCAATGTAGTGCGGCATCGACTTCTCGATGTAGCCAACGTCCCCAGCCTGGAAGTCCATGGTGCGGGCATGACCGCCGGCAGAGAATACCGTCATACGTCCGGTGCCTGCCGCGTAGTACTGCCATTCGTCGTCGTTGGGATGCCAGTGCAATTCGCGCAGACCGCCCGGCTTGAGCGTGACAATCGCGGCCGCAATATTGGTCGCCGGGAAATTGCTGCGATCGACAATCTTCACGCTGCCCCCGGCAGTGACTTTTGTCGGCTGCATTTTGCTGGCGAAGAAGGAAAACGGATTCGGCACCGGCCCCGTGCCCTCGTACACTTGCTTTTGTTCTTCCGCCAGAGGGCGCGGCAGATCGCGTGGGAAGATAAACAACTCGTGCTTAGGCACGTTGTTGAAGGTCGCTTCCGGAACATTGAAATTCTTGGCCAGAACCTCGCGCGGAGTGTGGTGCATCCAGTCGGTCAAGAGAAACGTCTCGAACTCGTTGAAGTTACCATCGTCGAAGACCAGCAGGAATTGGCAGCCGTCGGGCCCGAGGCCCTGAATCGAGTGCGGGATGCCGCCGGGAAACAGCCATAGGTCGCCCGCACCGACATCGTCGACGAAGGCACGGCCCTTGGTGTCGACCGCCGTGATCCTGGCCGTGCCCGCAGTCATGTAAGCCCATTCCGAGCCCACATGCCAATGCAGTTCGCGGACGCCGCCGGAGATGAGACGCATCTCGACGCCCGCCATCTTCTTCGAGACCGGCAAGTCACGCACGGTTACCTGGCGTGTCCAGCCACCAGCTTCGATTCGCTTGTGCGAGAAGCTGAACGGATACTTGAACGGCGGCTGGCCGCCGGAATCCGTCTCCGGGGGATAAACCGAATCCGGATTCATTGCGTCCAGGGCTTTGTTGATCGGGCCCGGCTGCGTCTCGTTGACGCCCTTGTGATCGTCGCCGCTCATGTCCTTCACCTGCTGTTGCGCGGATGCCATCATCGGCAGGCTCGCGGCCATCGCCAGTGCGGCCGACCCTCGGCCCAGAAAGCTCCGCCGGCTCAGCGCCCCGTTCTGCGTATTTCTTTCCGGCATCTTTCGGTCTTGACCATCAACCTCGTCAGCCATCGTTGTTCCTCCATTCGAAATGCACCAGCTTCGACCGCAAATTGTCTAAAAGGTTTCGATTCGATTGGGCGGGATATCGTCGCCCGGAATTCCTGCCGGGCTTCGAGGGAAGGGGATTCTGCGCCTGAGCGGGGCCTTCAGCGTTGCTGTGCAGGCCGGGAACCGCGCTTACGAAAAAAGGCGCTGTCCTTAGACAGCGCCTTCCGGAAATCCGAGAATCCGCTACGGCTTGGCCTGCGTCGGCGACCCGCCATTCTGCTTCGCCAGCTTCACGCGCGCGGTCTCCAGTTCCTTCTGAACCTTGGCCACGCTCTCGGTATCCACTTCGGCGGGAATGGTCTTGTTCCACTCCTCCAGCGAGCGCTGGAAGTGCATCGCGGCCAGCTTCAGGCGCCCGGTCTTCTCGTAGAGTTCGCCGAGATGGCCCTGAATCGTCGGATCGCTGCCCATGCGCTCGGAGGCGCGCCGCAGATTTTCTTCTGCCAGGTCGTAGTTGCCCATCTTGTAGTAGACCCAGCCCAACGAGTCGAGGTAGGCGCCGTTCTGCGGATCGAGCGCAACCGCGCGGCGAATGTAGCCCAGGGCTTCATCCAGACGCGTGTCGCGGTCCGCCAGCATATAGCCGAGATAGTTCAGCGCCATCGCGTTCTTGGGATCATCAGCCAGTACCTTGTGAAAGGCTTCTTCCGCCTTGTCGTTCTTCTTCTGGCGCTCGTAAATGGAGCCGGCGACGAAGATCGCGTAATCTTTGTCTTCCTGCCGCGTCGACATGTCAATGGCTTTGTCGATGTTCTTCTCCGCGTCGTCCCAGTCCCTCACGCGGCTGTACATCTGCGCCAGGGCGATGTAGACCTCGCGGTCGTCGGGATTCCCGTTGCCCTTCAGCATGGCCTTCACACGCTCGATGGCCGGACCGGAACTCCCCATGTCGGCTTGCTGCGAAGCGGCAACCATCTGCAAGCCGCGGTCGGTGGGATACTTCTTCGCCGCCTCTTCCGCCACATCGGTCGCCTGCTGCCACTGCTTGTTATCGCGATAGGTCTCGATAATCTGCTGATAACCGCGAATGGCGTTGTCCTCGCCCAAATCGAGCATCTTGCGGAAGGTATCCTCCGCCAACTGGTACCGGCCCGCCTCGCGGTAGATCGTGCCCAGACGCTCCAGGAACACCGAACGATTATTCTTGTCCGCCGCCGAGTAGTCGCCGTCGGTGTGCTCCGTCTTCTGCAGCAGCGTGTTCAGCACCTGGATGGCGTCGTCGTACTTGCCCTGGGCCTCGTCGATGACGGCCATGTTGTACTGCACCTCGAGCGAATCCGGCACTACCGTGTTCGCCTTCTTCAGTGCTTCCATGGCCTGGTCGAACTTGCCGTTGCGGCGGTCGATCTCGGCAATGCGCATGTAGGTCTGTGCATCGGACGGATCGGCCTCCACGATTGCCTTGTACTGCTCGATGGCGGCATCGGTCTGGCCGTCGTTCATCAGGTTCTGCGCCAGACCGCGTACCGCGTCCAGATTGTCGGGATCGAGCTCGGTCGACTTTTTGTAGGCCTCGACCGCCTGCTTGTAATCCTTCTGCTGCTCGTAGGTGTAGCCGAGCGCCGAATAGAGCTTGGCGGTGCGCGACTTCTCCGGCACCGTGTTCAATACCTGCAACGCGTGCCCGGAATCGCCTTCCTCGTTGTAGAGATAAGCCAGCGTGGTGACCGCTTCTTCCGAATCCGGCTGGATCTTCACCGCGGCCTTGAATTCGTTCTCCGACTTCAGCAGTTCGTTATTCAGGCGATACAGGCGGCCCAGGAGCAGATGGTCTTCAACGCTCTTAGGGTCGAGCTTCACGATCTGCTCGTACTGCTCGATGGCCAGCTTCAGAATTTCCTGCGACTGCGTGCCCGACTGCATGTCGCCCAGCGAGCGCAGATAAATCTGCCCCAGCAGGCGGCGCGCCTCGAGATTATTGCCGTCGCGCTTCAGGATGTCCTGTGCTTCCAGCACGGCGTCGCGAATCCGGCCGGTCTTGGCGTACAACTCGGCCAGCCCGGCGTTCAGGTAATCGGAGGTCGGATCGTTGTCGATAGCAGCGCGGTATTCGTCGATGGCCTTGTTGGCGTAGTCGGAGCGGCCATACATCGAGACCATCTCCTCGTACATGTGCGCCATCATGAAGTGGTAATACGCCGCAGCCTTGTCCGGAGTCTTCGTCGCGCTTCCGGCCTCTTTGGCAGGAGCTGTCGAGTCGGTGGACGGGTTGTCGGGAGTGGCCTTCTGCGGAGCTTTCTGCTCAGGAGTGCTCGGCTGCAGGGTGATGGTCGGGGCCGGAGTCGCAGGCGCATTCTGTGCAAAGCCGGCGGTGGCTCCGGCTGCAAGCAAGCCCAGGGTAAAGACACGGATATTTTTTAGGATCATTCAGGACCAGCCACTCAACAGCGATTGGATGCCGCGCCTCACACTGGAGTCTATAAGTATTTTAGCCCGTAATCGGCGGATTTAGGGCTAAAGGATTTGTAAATCCTTCCCGGATGGTATCGCCAACGTTCCGGTAAATGCCCTGGGGATTGGACGAGTTGCCGTGCGAAAGGTCTGGAGAGCCCATCCCGGGCAGTGCGCAACTGGCATCAGAGCAGGAATTGGCTAAGCACGGTTGGTGCCCGGGCAGCTCGGAGCAGCCGGTTGCTCATGCTTCGGCGCTGCCCCAAAATGTCGCCGCTCTGCGGCTATCTCATCTCGAACCAAAAACGGGGGCTTACGCCCCCGCCTAAATCATCCCGCCGCTCCGCGGCTCGCCATTTGTTATTTCTGAAAGCTTCCGCGATATGGCTGTCAAGGCATCAGTCGCCAACTGACGCCTGACAACTGACCCCTGACGCCTGACTCCCGCCTTTCAGAACTGCGGCACCGCCTCCAGCATCCTGACCTTCCAGGAATTTTCCGCCGCAGTCAGCAGCGCGACATAATGCACCGTTGCATTTTCGGCATGGATGACTTTACTGCCGTCCATCACCTGCGAGCTGATCTGCGCCGTGTCGTGCAACTCCATCGCCGAGCCTTCCGGCGAATAGAAGACAACATCGACGTGGTGCCCTTTATCGATGATGTGCTGATGCAAGCCGGTCTTCTGCTGGGCCTGAATAGTGGCGGTCAGCTTCTCATCGGCGGTGCCAACGAAGTTCGTTGCAGCAAGTCCGCGCGATTCTGATCGAGCGCGTCAGCCATCGTTTGCCACGCCGTGGCATAATCCCGCGCGAGCGCCGCTCCGTGGTTTCCTCGATCTGCGCGCGGCGCCGCCTGTTCGACATTGAGGGAGACCGAAGGAGCGCTGGCGGCGAGAACAGGATTCGCCGTCGAACGGCGAAGTACGCCAAGGCACTCAGCGCCATAACTGCCGCAATCCGTAAGCCGGAGGCCATTATTCCTTCCTCCCACTGGATTTCGTTCCCGACCACGACTCCCGAAGCGACGGAGATGTCGCATCATTCGAAGCCGGAAGCTCGGCCTCCGCGATTCCTTTTTTGATACGTGCATCGACCGTGCTCTTGCCCTTCGCATCGGTTGAGGTGAAGGTCACGATCGTTCCATCCGGCACGGGATTTCCCGCGCAGTCGTGAATGGGCTCCGTGCGCGCCAGAATTCCGTTCTTGTCGCGCGTGGCTGTCATGCGAATGCTGCAGGGATCGGAAGCTACCTCTTGCACCACGCGTCGCACCGAAGCGCTGACCGCTCGACGCCACAAACTGCGCCGGGCCTTCTTTCTTGGAAGAGTCAAGCTTGGCGAATGCGACACCGTTCTTCGTATTCTCCGTGCGGCTGATGGTCTGGCCGTTGACGGTGAGTTCAAACTTCACTGGCTGCGGTTGCAGCACCAGATTCTGATACTTGTCGAACACAAAAGCCGTGCCGTGACCACATTTGGCGTGTCAGCTGGCACGCGCGATGGTCGTGCCAGAAACGCAATCGATTGCACCGGACCAGCCGTCACAAAGAATGTCGCGCTGTTTCCGTCGAGCGAGACCACATAGCCGCCCGGCGTTCTGCAGTTCGTCTGCGCTGAGCTGAATGTCCTGCCCCAGCTGGACCGTTCTCTTGATAGCAGTTCCCGGCCCGACGACATACAGCGTCGCGCTGCCGCTGCCGGAGCTTGGAATACTCAGTCCGGAGCCGGCGGTCACGTGTTCGCCGGAACATTGATCTCGGCCGCGTGCGTGGCAATCGCAAAGCAGCACATCAGCAACGCCGCAATCGCCATCGTGCCGCCGAGTTTGACCTTCACTTCGATAGAGTCCTTGGTCATGGGCTACTCGTCCTGCTGATAGCATGTACTCGTTAACCGTGACGCGGTAGTTGTGAACGTTGGCCGCCAGGTCGTCGCGCAGATCGACCGCAAACGGAACCGGCGTCTGCGGCAGCAGAGCGTTGTCGACATAGCCGTCCGAAACCCAGATCACCTTGCCGGCGCTGTCGTAGTAGGTCGCCAGCACGTGCGGGATGTTCACGGTGTCGCCGCTCTCGTTAATCAGTTCGCCTTTCAACACGTGGCGTCCGCGCGAGTCCGTCTCGACCCGCTGATGCACGCACACCAATCACCGGATCAGCCGAAGCTGGAACCAGCATGGAGTTCGGCTGCATGCGCACGCTCTTGACCGTCGACAGCGGCACCTTGGGAAAGTCGATGCGAAACGGAGAAATCTCTTTCGGCAACAGCGTGTGCGAGATCTTGTCGAAGCTCGTCTCTTCGCCGATAACATCGCCATTCTTGCCGACCAGCGTAGCGCCAACGGAGACGAATCCCGGCACCGTGTCTTCGTTCTCAATTTCGCCAACGATGATCGTGTTGTTCTGCTGCGCGATCGCGTTCATCGAGACGATGCGCACCCGCGGCGCTTCCACGTTCTGCGCGCCCCAGTCATCGCTCGGAGCCGCGAGTGATGACATCCCAGCGCAGATAGTTCTCCTGGATCACCTGCGGCGGAACTTTCGCTTCTTTCGCCACCGGCCACTCGACCTTCCAGCTGTCGCCTTCTTTCACGACCTTCAGATCGCGCGTGTCGTAGAAGGCGCCGACGGCAGTCGCGTATTCCAGGTCGCGCGCACCAGGGCTTGTTGTCGGTGGCATGCAGAACCTTGGTATCGGCCTGCTCCAGCGACGAGTAGGTTCGCAGGCTGCCGTCGCGTCCCGCAAGATCGCGCGCAAACGCCGGCTCGTCCGTGTCGCTCGAATTGGCGACGTAGGCATAGGCCCTTTGATAGTCGTGCGCTTTCACGTGCGCGAACAGCGCCTGCACCGCGCCTTCCGGCGTGGTCGCGGGCGAGAACTCGATTCGGTTGAATCGTCGCCATCGCAATCAGAACGACGGTCAAAACAATAATCAGGATGGGCAGAACGCGCTTCATCACTTGGCCTCCCGCAAGAACACGGCTCCGCCGTCGCTCGGCGCCGGGAATTCCAGCGTGGTTCCCACGCGCCGCCGTTCCGGCACCAGCACTACCAGGAACAGCGCAAACAGGCTGCTGGCAACCGGCAGAATTCCCCACAGCAGTCCTTCGATCGGCGTGGGCATGAACGCCCACGAACTCCAGCCGCTTGCGCCGGAGGAACATCTTCTTTGGTCCACAGCTGACGTTGCCGTTGTCGTAGGTCTCAGCCTTGCGCCACCCGGCAAAGGCGAGCAGCGGCTCGTAGTAGCGATCGCGCACGAAGACGTACTTCAGGCCGTACTGATTGGCGTGCTTCAGGACGGCTCGCAGCGATTCCATGCCGGCCAAGCCCGTAATACTTGGCGTTGTAAAGCTGGGCCGAGCCGTAGGCGGTCATCTCCGGCAGCAGACGGGCGGAGTTGTAGTCGCCGTCGACGCTGCTCGGCCTTCGCATAGGTCGAAACTTTGGCGAAATTGCTGCCGAATCCCAGCGTGATGTAGCGGAACTTGGCATGGTCGTCGCGATTCAGAAACGCAATGACTTGATCGACATTGAACGGCGAGCTGGTGATGGGATTGATCTCGATCCACGCCACTGACGCCGCCATCGTTGCGACCGCGGCCACGCTGAGAGCGACGATCGCTTTCAGCCGGAAGCGCTGAATCAGTTCGACCGCCAGCAGCCCCACAAACGGCATCGCCATCAGCGTCGCCCAGAACGTGAAACGCTCGTACGTCAAAACCTGGTAAGCGCGGCCCAGCAGGATCTTCCCGACTGGAGTCGTGCCGCCCAGTCCGAGCAGAGTCGTGAGGTACCATCCGAAGAGCAGCGGCCGCAGCCGGCGCTCCGCCGACCCGCGCCAGATGATGAATGGGATCGCGAGAATCATCGCGCCCATCGGAATGATCCAGAAGTTGATCCCGCTGAACGGATGCAGGATGTAGTTGTCGCGCGAGCCGTGTGGAATCGGCATCTGGTTGATCGGGTTCTTCCACAGCGCAATCCAGTAGGGATAGAGAACGACGGCAACGCCGGCAAGTCCGAGGACGGCAAAGACGATGGCCCGCAGCACGACGCCGCCGGCCGAGGCGTTCTCTTCCTCCGCGGTTGCGCCCGGCAGGTTGCGGTCCAGGATGGCAAGCGCGAACACCGGGATCGCGAACAGCACCGCGCCGAACAGCAGCGTGACGTGGTGTGCCGCCGCCGCAGCCCACGTGAGCGCCACGCCTTTCAGCAGGTCGACGAATCGGGCCGTTCGCAACCAGATGTAAAAGTAGGGAAGCGCGTTCAACGTCAGCGCCGCCGCAGCCGTTGTGGGCAACTGTCCGGACTGATAGACCAGCATCGACAAGGAGCCCAGGAAGACAGAGCCCAATGCCGCGTAGCTGGCCGAAGCCTCATCGACCCACAGCGCTGCATAGCGGTACACGCCGATTGGCAACAGCAGCACCACAATCAGCTGCACACACATGTAGGCCCACGACAGTCCCATCACCTGCGAGAACAGCGCAATCCATTGGTGGGTCAGCGGTGGATAGGTGGTCTGCGAGAAGCCGCCGAACCACTTGACGTTCCACGGATTGAACCAGTGCTGCGCATAGTGCGCCGCAAAGAAGATGTGCGTGTTCGCGTCATACGAGCTGAGCGGCAGCTGCATGAACAGCAGCGGTCCGTGCACCGCCAACGCGATCAGCAGGATCGCGGACAGCGGTATCGCTCGCAGGGGGACGCGTGGATCCCCAACTCGCGTTGCGTTGGCGCGTGTGGGGGCGTAGTAAGTGGTCGACTGCGAAGTCAAGGGACTGCCTCCCGCAAAAACCGTTCAGAGCTGTTCGATGGCCCGCAGGCGCAGCTTGGTTGTGCGAGAGCACAGGCACGATGGAATTAAGGTGAGTTGTCTGCAGCGGCGGGTGAGGCTATTCGGCGCTCGCGTGTGGGGCTGGAACTCCGGCTACGAACTCCGCAAACGTTCCGCTCTTGATCGCGCGCCGCGCTTTGCGCATCGTCTCGAGATAAAACGCGAGGTTGTGGATCGTGTTCAACACTTGCGCCAGCAATTCGTTGGACGCGTACAAATGCCGCAAATAAGCCCGCGAATACCGGACGCACACCTTGCAAACGCATTGCGGATCGAGCGGTCCTTCATCCGCCGCATAGCGCGCGTTCTTGATGGTGATTCGTCCTTCCGACGTAAACAGCAGTCCATGTCGCGCGGCGCGAGTCGGCAGCACGCAATCCATCATGTCAACGCCTTGCGCCACGTAATGCACAATCTCTTCCGGAGTTCCGACGCCCATCAGATATCGTGGCTTGTCCTCCGGCAGAAAGCGCATTGCGGCGTTTACCATCTCGTAGGTCATCGCGCGCGGCTCTCCGACGCTCAATCCGCCGATCGCGTATCCGGGAAAATCCAGCTCGACCGTGCGCTGCGCGGACTCGCGCCGCAAATCGGCGAACATCCCGCCTTGCACGATGCCGAACAGCGCCTGCGTTTTCTCCTCGCGTTCGGCGAACCACGGAACTTCCTGCTTGTGCTCCTCGAAATACTGCTTGCTGCGCGCGGCCCAGCGCAGCGTCATTTCCATCGAGTCGCGCGTGCGCGCGTACTCCGCGGGATGTTCCGTGCATTCGTCGAACGCCATGATGATGTCCGCGCCGAGCCCGATCTGCGCCGCAATCGCGCTCTCCGGACTGAAGAAGTGCGACGAGCCATCGAGATGCGAGCGGAACATCACGCCTTCTTCCGTCACCTTGCGCAGATCGCTCAGGCTGAAGACCTGGAACCCGCCGGAATCGGTGAGGATCGGCCGATTCCACGCCATGAACTTCTGCACGCCGCCAAGCCGGCGAACCGCCTCCACTCCAGGCCGCAAGTACAGGTGATAGGTGTTGTTCAGCAGGATCTGCACGCCGAGCTCTTCCAGCGTGTCTTGCGGAACGCCTTTGACGGTGGCAACCGTTCCGACCGGCATGAACACAGGCGTTTCGACTTCGCCATGCGGCGTGACGAATCGTCCGGCGCGCGCATTTCCATCGCGCGCCTCAATCTGGAAGCGGAAGGGCATCGCAGACGATTGTAGCGGGTGATGATCAACTACCCGAGGCGTGCGCTGATATAAAGCCACGACAACAGCCAGGACAATGGAGGAGGTCAGTTCGCCTTCTTGGTCTTCGGCCGTCGCCCGATCAATGTGTCCAGTGCCGCTTCCGCATCGGGAACGCGTTCCAGCTTCTCGTAGAGATCCGAGAACTTCAAGCGAACTCCGCTCATGAGCTCTTCATCTTCCATCAGCTTGTTCACCAGTTTTTGCCAATTGGGAACCTCGCGATGCTCGAGCACCAGCTTCAGCGCCAGGTTCTCCAGGAAGACATTCAGCAGTTTCGATCAGCGCGGCAACGCGCTTGCGTTCGTCTTTGGTCATAGAGTTCCTGTCGAGCTTACCAAGCTCGCTTTGTATGCGGCATAATAATTGTTGGCCGCTGACGAGCGGCTCTTGCCCGAATCATGTCCGACCGAACCTTCACCAGCGTTACGCTGCACGGATTGCCGGTGCGCATCGAGCTCGAATGGCCGTTTCACCGCTCCGAGGGTGGAAGCGATTGGCACGTTGTTCACGGCCGCATCAGGCTCAACGACAACAGCGGTGTTCACGCCGACATCGCGCTGAACCTAGCACAAACCGTGCGCGACGTTTTGCCTTCGCTGGACAGCGATCTCGCTTTCTGGGTCGCGATCAACACCGCGCGCAAGGCGCTCGACGACAAGCAACTCGAGCTGCTCAAGAGCGGCAAGCGTCAGCCGGTCCCGGTTTCCAGCCGCTGCTACAGCATTCGCCTTCAGCACTTCACCTTCGCGCACGCTTCGCCGGAACAGATTGCCGAGTTCGTCGCGCGCAAGGTGTTTTGGGAAAGCTCCGAAGCGCGCGAACCGGTGCTGATCGCCGATCCTTGCGACGCGCAATATCTCGGCGCGGCCGATGCAAACGTCGTTGACAAGCTGCTTGCGGCCGCGAAAGACCTCGCGGCGCGCGGAATGGTCGAACTCGCTGGGGATTACGCGCGCGCGACCGACGGCCTCCTGGCGCAGCGCGAGAGCTTCGTCGCCGCGAAGGATCACGCGCTGGAAGAGCTGCATCTGAAGCACGCGTTCGAGAGAGGATGAAGCCAGGCGGCAACTGGCAGCTAGCAAGGAGCAACTACCGGAAGTTTCCGTCTCCGGCTCGTGGTGACCGTTGCGCCGAAGCGGCGAGCAGCAGTGGCGTGGGAGGCCGCGAAGGCTCCATCTTCGCGCCACCGTGCTAAGACCTTCTTAGTCCCCCGCTACATGTACCTCGTCGCGTACTTCCTTCTGCACGCGGCTATGATGGCGGCCGTAACCGAAGTAGATGACCATGCCGATGATCAGCCACACGACCAGGCGAATCCAGGTGTCGAGCGGCAGGCTGGCCATCAGGCCAAACGAGACGATCATCCCGAGGATGGGCACAACCGGCACCCATGGGGTCTTGAACGGACGCGGCAGATCGGGACGGCGGTTGCGCAGCGCCCACACGCCGGCGCAGACGATGACGAACGCCAGCAGCGTGCCGATACTCACCAGCTCACCCAGAATCTCGATCGGCACCAGCGCCGCAAAGACCGCCACAAAGCAGCCAACGATGATCGTCGAGATCCAGGGAGTGCGGAAACGGGGATGCATGGCGCCGGCCCACTGCGGCAGCAGGCCATCGCGTGACATGGAATAGAACACGCGCGATTGCCCAAGCAGCATCACCAGCATCACGGTAGCCAGACCGAAGATCGCGCCCAGCTTCACCAGGAAACTCGCCCAGCATAACGCCGGTCGCGTCGATGCCCACGCGCAACCGGATCGGAAACGTTCAGATCGGTGTAGGGGACGATTCCGGTGAGCAGCCCGCAACCAGAATGTACAGCACCGTGCAGATGACCAGCGAACCAAGGATGCCGAAGGGCATGTCCTTCTGCGGATTGCTGCGCTTCCTGTGCGGCGGTCGAAACCGCGTCGAATCCGATGTAGGCAAAAAAGATGACACTGGCGCCGCGCGCGATCCCCGACCAGCCATATTGTCCAAAGTTGCCGGTATTCGGCGGAATGAAGGGATGCCAGTTGGCCGCGAGGATGTCGGGATGCTTCATCGCGAAGCAGCCCGGCGATGACGATGAACATCAGCACGATCGAAACCTTGACGATGACGATGCCGGAGTTGAAATTCGCCGACTCCTTGATGCCGATCACCAGCAGGATGGTGACCCCAACGATCGCCAGAAAAGCCACAAGATTGAACAGACCGGTCTGCTGCGGCAGAGATTGCGGATCGATATGCTGCGCCGCCAGCATGTCCTTGATGCGCTCCAGGTGCTCCCAATGACCGTTAAAGAAAACAGCTTTTCGCTGGGCGCAAGCGTTAGACGAGGCGGAATTCGTATCCCGAAATCCTCCAGAAAACTGAGAACGTATCCGCTCCAACCTGAGGCGACGGTGGCCGCGCCGAAAGCGTATTCAAGAATGAGGTCCCATCCAATAATCCAGGCGAAGATCTCACCCAGCGTCGCGTAGCCGTAGGTATAGGCCGAGCCCGCGATGGGAATCAGCGAGGCGAATTCCGCATAACACAGTCCGGCGAAGACGCAGGCAACGCCGGACAGAATGAATGACAGCACGATGGCCGGTCCGGCATATTTCGCCGCCGCCGAGCCGGTCAGCACGAAGATTCCTGCGCCGATAATGGCGCCGATTCCAAGAGTAATAAGATTGATCGGCCCCAGGGCGCGCCTAAGACAATGGTCTCCCGTCTCGGATGCTTCCGCCATCAGCATGTCGAGCGGCTTACGTTTCAGGATGTCAAGCATTCAGGTTCGCCTCTTCTAACTGCCAGGCTGCGTGGCCTGCGGGTTCCGTCTCGACCAGAAGAAGTACACCGGAATCCCGAGCAGCACGATGATCAAGCCAGGCCACGTATATTGCGGCTTGTACCGCAACAAGACTACATCAATAAATATCGCGATCAAAATATACAAAGCCGGAAGCACGGGGTACCCGACCGCGCGATACGGCCGCGGCTCATCGGGACGTTTGACGCGCAGCACAAACAAACCGCCTATCGTCAGGATGTAAAACACCAGCACGGCAAAGATGATGTAGTCGAGTAGCTGCCCATAGCTGCCTGAAATGCACAGAATGCAGGTCCAGACGCACTGCATGGCAAGCGAATGCGCCGGCGTGTGGTACTTGGGATGAAGCCGCGCTGCGCTGCGGAAGAACAGTCCGTCTTTGGCCATCGCGTAGTAAACGCGTGCGCCTGCCAGAATCAGGCCGTTGTTGCAGCCGAAGGTGGAGACGAGGATGGCGGCGGCCATAATCTTTGCGCCGCTGGAGCCGAAGATCTGCTGAATCACGGCAGTGGCAACGCGTTCTTCCGATGCGTACTGAATGCCGCGCGCCAGGATCGTCGTGCCGTGCGGGTCGCCGTGCAGCGGCAGGACAGTCAGGTAGACGACATTCGCCAGGATATACAGCAGCGTGACCGTCCCGGCTCCCAGCGCCAGCGCGAGCGGCAAGTTGCGCTTGGGATTCTTTACCTCGGCCGCGGTGAAGGTGATGTTGTTCCACGCGTCGGACGAGAACAGCGAGCCGACCTGCGACACGGCAACGATGGTGCACACGCCGACCAGCGCAATCGGGCCGCCGACGCCCACCTGCACGCCATGTAGCGAACCCCAGCCCGCATTGCGCCAGAAGCTCGCGCCGAAATTGGCGGCGATAGCCTGCGCGTTGCGCCCCACCAGAATTCCCAGCAGCACTAATCCCAGCAGGGCAGCCGTCTTCGCGAAGGTAAAGACGTTCTGCACCGCCGCGCCCAGCCGGATGCCGAAGATGTTCAGCACCGAGAGGAAAACGACGATCATGATCGCGGCCAGATTTTGCGTGTTGAGGCCGACGTCCATGTTGCCCAGCACCATGGGCCCGATCGGAATGGGCGGCACATGCCAAAGGTGGATGAGCCAGTGTGTCGAAGAGACGGACGGGAAAAAGATGCCGAGGAATTTGCCGAAGGCGATGCCGACGGCGGCGATCGTCCCAGTCTGCACGACGAGAAACAGGGTCCAGCCGTAGAGAAATCCCCACAGCGGCCCGAGTGCCTCGCGCAAGTAAACGTATTGCCCGCCGGCGTGCGGCATCATCGCCGCAAGTTCACCGTATGCGAGCGCGCCGGTGATGGTGAGGAAGCCCGTCAGCAGCCACGCGGCAATCAGGAGCGCGGGCGAATCGACCAGGCGCGCGATCTCGGCGGAGACGATGAAGATGCCCGAGCCGATCATCGAGCCCATGACGATCGTCGTCGCGCTGATCGGGCCCAGTCCCTTTACGAATTCGCTTTCGCTCGAGACGGCGGAGAGTGGTGGAGTTTCAGTAGGCAATGGTTATGGGTCGAGTATCAGGATTTCGCTATTCTACAGCCCATCCGCAGCGCGGCGGGATGGGTTTAGGCGGGGGGGAGCCTGTTATCCTTTCCGTGTTCTCCGTGCTTCCGTGGTGAAAACGCCCTCACGTGAACATCGGCACCTGGCGCGTGTCTTCCGGTCTGCGTCCGCGGCGGCCGGCCTTCTCGCCGATCACGCCGATAACGTTCATCTCCGCTAACGCCGAGCGCGGCACGAAAATCCGCTGCGTGTTCGAGTGGGGATCGGGAGGGATAATCGAGAAGCCCTCGCCGCCTTCCTGCAGCAGGTCGTTGGGCATCATGCCCTCGATGACCTCGTTGTCGCGGAAGCGCAAGCGCACCCACAGGCCTTCGACGCGCGGACGCGAGGTGAAGGTCTTGCGCACCAGCGACTCCGGATCGCCGAACTCGCGCACGAAGTACACGCCCTTGATATCGCGCAGCTCGATGGCCACGACCTTGCCGGCAGTGTTCATCACCTCGACTTTGCCGTCGGCAATGAAGCTCGCGTCGACGTAGCCGGTGGCGCTGTCGCGATCCATCTTGCGAACGATGACTTTCTTGTGAGTGGTGGCCATGTTTGCGGAAGCCGACCGAAGCTCGGCACCATCCGGGAACGCAGCCCAATTCTCGCACCTTTACTGAAAATGTGCGCCTGAGAAGGTCCTTGGTAGCCAAAATGTGAACCATGTGTTATTGTTCGCTTTGCAGCGTCCGAGGTGCACGCCTCCGCTAAGTTACGCTTTATCAGCAAGTTGTAAATTTTTGTCCGGCTTGCTGGCAGTTTGAGATCGGGTACGCTCCGCGGCTGGAGCGACAGGTGGCGCCCGAAATCCGGCAGTTGGGAGGTCTTCGTCCGGATTCGACATCTTCGGGTTTCATCTTTGAAGTCATACACTTAGATGGCAGACTACATCTATAGCATGGAAACCCGGCTCACACCGGATCAGCAGGGTGGTGTGAACCTGGTTCAGGAAATTGCTCGCCGCGCGGGACTTAATCTCTATCTGACCGGCGGCACAATTCGCGACCTGGTCACTGGCTTCCCCATCCGCGATATCGACCTCAGCATCCAGGGAAATCCCCTCAAGTTACAGAAAGAATTGGAGAAAGCCGGCATTTCGGTGCAGGGCGTGGACGAAGACCTGCGCACCCTCCAACTGCTGATGCCGGGCAATGTCCGCGCGGAGCTCAACATGACCCGCTCGGAGGTCTACGACAAGCCGGGCAAGCCGCCGTCCGTCACTGCCGCCACCATCAACGAAGACTTGCGCCGCCGCGACTTCACCGTCAACGCCATGGCGCTGTCGTTGAATCCCGGCTCGCGCGGCCTGCTGCTCGATCCCTTCAACGGCATTGCCGACATCGAGGCCAAGGTCCTGCGCGTTCTGCACAACTACGCGTTCCTTGAGGAGCCGATTCGGCTGATTCGCGCCACGCGGCTGGCCGCACGCTTTCATTGGAAGCTGGAAGAGCGTACCCAGGCACGCTACGATGCCGCCAAAGAGAACAACTACATCGAGTATGTGGGCAAGCGGATGGTCGGGCACGAGCTGGAGCAGCTCGCGCACGAGGACGATCCGGTTCATATTGCGCGCGCGCTGGAGCGCGAAGGCTGGCTGAAGGTCTTGCATCCGCACTGGACGGTCGCCAAAATCGACTCCAGCGAGATGGGGCAGTTCGTGAAAACGCGGCAGATGATGGCCGAGCTCGGCTATCTCATCGAGACCGGGCCTATCGTCATGTACTTCCTCACCCGTCGCATGAGCGACAAGGATATCTGCGGAAATTCAGCGCATGATTCCGCGCCGCGACTTTATCGACAAATGGAAGCACCTGGAAAGCGGCGCCCACGATCTGGCCAAGCGACTGACCAGCAAAGAAGCCGGCATGCCTCCGGCGCGTGGAAGGTGTTGACGCAGGCCACGCCGGAAAACATCCTGTTCCTCAGCCTGACTACGCGGCAGCAGGCGGTCGATCAGAAGCTGAAAAACTTCTTCACCAAGTGGCGGCAGGTGAAAGAGAAATTGCCCTTCCCGGAGATGGCCGAGCTGCGCATCACGCCGCAGTTGCCGGAATATCCCGAGATCATGGACAAGGCATTTCTTCTGCTGCTCGATGGCAAACTGCGCTCGCATACGGAGATCATGCATTTCCTGAAGCCGTACGAGCCGCCCCCGCCACCTCCGCCGCCCGCTCCCAAGCGCGGCCGTGGAAAAGCGGCTGCTGCGGCAGTTCCAGGTGGAGCGCCGCCGGCAGGCAAACGCGGGCGCAAGCCGAAGGCCGCCGCAGCGGGCGC
This sequence comes from uncultured Acidobacteriaceae bacterium, assembly GCA_963747045.1. Lineage (GTDB taxonomy): Bacteria > Acidobacteriota > Terriglobia > Terriglobales > Acidobacteriaceae > Bog-257. Next base: position 219,730 of record CAVVDN010000015.1, read on the forward strand.
GCTGGCTGCTGCCGCACCGCCCGCAGCAGCGCCTGCGCAAGAAGCGCCGAAGGCGGCAGCACCTGCGCAGTCAGTGGCGAAACCCGCGCCTGCGAAGAAAGCTCCCGCGCCTAAGAAAGAAGCCGGCAAGAAAGCGGCTCGTCCCCAACCGGCGCGCAAGCCGGCAAAGGCGCCCGCCAAGAAAGCTGCGCCCAAAAAGCCCGCGCCGAAAAAGGCCGCAGCCAAGAAGCCGGCTCCGGCAAAAAAAGCTGCTAAGAAACCGGCGGCCAAGAAGCCCGCAAAGAGACGATAGCTTCTTAACTTGAAGCGAGTTGAGCACAACTAAGGTCGTACTCTTGTTTTCTTCCGGCATACGGAAGGCGCAATTCTTCTTCCAACCTAGGCATCTTTTCTGCTCTCGCTGGAAACCAATCATTAGCCCGGAGTGCTGCTCTGCCCGGGCGTCACAACGGGTACGCCATGAAAGCCATTTTGTTCGTCGACGATCACGAAGTTCTGGCCCGCTTGAGCTGCGAAATCCTTGAGATGCAGGGCTACCGCGCCGTCAGCGCCTACAACGCAGAGGACGCGCTGGACAAATTCAAACGCGAGAAGTTCGACATCCTGGTCACTGACTTCCGCATGGAAGGCATGAACGGACTGGAGCTGGCCCGCCAGATTCATGCCACCGAGCCGAATATTCCCGTGATCATCGTGACCGGTTACGGCCACGTCGACGGCGGCAAGGACGTCGACGCCTGCCTCCCCAAAGAACAGATGTTTCCTGCGCTGCTGGAGAAGATCAAGACCTACCTCGGCGAAGGTGAGGGAACCAACCTGAAGAGCGCCTGAGGTCCCGCTGCAACCCGGCTTTCGAAATAACGTTTTCAGATCGCGAAGCGCAGAAAGCTGTGGCTGAGAACCGCGGCCTTCACTCAGACACTCGCTCTCAATCCGAACCTTGATTTTTCTGCTGCAACCAAAAATCTCTGTGCCTGTGTGTCTCTGTGGGGAAAAGAATTCCTCCGTGCTCTCCGTATCCTCGCTGGTGAAGTCTTCCGCGACTTGCCCTCGCGCCCGCGTTTCTGTTTGAATCACAAAGCCGAATCCACCACTCGCGGGAGCGATCACCTGCCGAACCAACTCTTCTGCTGTAAATCCATCGACAAGCTGATCTCCGAGTCAGAGGAGCCGGAACATCGCCTCAAGAAGACGCTCGGCCCATGGTCGCTGACGGCGCTGGGCATCGGCGCGGTCATCGGCTCCGGCATCTTTACCGTCATCGGCACCGCCATTGCCGGACAGAAGTTCGACACGTCGTCGATCCTCAACGCACCCGTCGCCGATTACATCATTCATCACTCGGCCACTCTCGGCCGCCCCGGCGCAGGCCCGGCGCTCGCGCTCTCGCTGATCCTGGTCGCCATCGTCTGCGGATTCACCGCCCTCTGTTACGCCGAGCTGGCGTCGATGATCCCCATCGCCGGCAGCGCCTACACCTATACCTACGCGACCATGGGCGAGCTCATCGCCTGGATCATCGGCTGGGACCTCATCCTGGAATACGCGGTCAGCAACATGGCCGTGAGCGTTGGCTTCGCCGCGCACATGGCGGCAACCTTCCAGTGGTTCGGATGGCATCCTGCGCTGCGCTGGATCACGCCCGCGTATCTGCCGGGCGGCCTCACCGATCTGCAAGGCAACGTGCTGTACACGCCGGGCTGGCACTTCGGATTCAACATTCCCGCGTTCCTCATCGTGATGATTCTCACGATGGTGCTGGTGCGCGGCATTCGCGAATCCGCCGAGACGAACAATGTCATGGTGCTACTGAAGATCGCGGCCATCCTGGCGTTCGTCTTCGTCGGAATGCGTTTCATCCATCCCGCGAATTATCATCCGTTTATTCCGGAGGGTTGGTCAGGCGTGCTGACCGGCGGCTCCATCATTTTCTTCACCTACATCGGCTTCGATTCGGTTTCCACTGCGGCCGAAGAGGCCAGGAACCCGCAGCGCGATATTCCCATCGGCATCATCGCGACACTGATTGTCTGCACGGTGCTCTACATCGCCGTGGCCGTGGTGCTCACGGGGCTGGTGAACTGGAGCAAGCTGATCGACGACGCCGCGCCGGTCGTCAACAGCCTCAGTTATTTGGCAGGAACGACAAAGTCCGCGCTGCTGCACTGGACTGAGCTGGCCGTGCTCTTCGGCGCCATGATGGGCATGATCTCGTCGCTGCTGGTGTTTCAGCTCGGGCAGGCGCGCGTGTGGTTCTCCATGTCGCGCGACGGCCTGCTGCCGGCCATGTTCAGCCGCGTGCATCCGCGTTTTCGCACGCCCGCCGTCGCGACGTGGATCGCGGGATTCCTGGTCGGCATTCCTGGCGGCATTCTCGATATCGGCACACTGTCCGACCTGTCGAACATCGGAACATTGTTCGCGTTCGTGCTGGTGTCGCTCGGAGTGATCATCCTGCGCTACAAGCAGCCGGAGCGGCGTCGCGGCTTCCGCGCGCCCGGCGGCCTGGCCGCGCCGATCCTCAGCGTGATCTTCTGCGTGCTGCTGATGGCGGGCTTGCCGATTCTCACCTGGCTGCGCTTCTTTGTTTGGCTGATCATTGGCATGGGTGTGTATTGGCTGTATAGCCGGCATCGCAGCGAGTTCAGCTCGCGCAACGCCAAACCGGCGCTGCAAGCGGCGAAGCGGTGAGTCGTATGCAGGCCCTATCAACTGGCCGAGATTTGCGCGCGAAGAAACGAGAACTAATTCGGTTCTTGCTTTCGTCGGCCGTCGCTGCTTTTAGGGATACGCTTGACGCCTCCAAGGTTCCCCATATGCAGGATGGCGGAATGGGCAGCATTCGATTTACCGGATCTCAGCCGCCTCTGGGGAGAAGGCTGGCTGAGGTGCAATGTCGTGATAGTGATGGGGTGCTGGTTAGCATCTCGCTGAACACGGATCATACTGACAAATTATTCGAGCTAGACTTCTGGAAGGCCGACTTTTCGCCGCTGAAACGATACCCACTACCCTCAGATCTTTTTTCTATAGCGAAAACTCTCGGTTCAAACGAGAATCGCTGAGCCCGCAGGGCGAAAGTAAAATAGCCCAGGCGGAAGCCCTGGGTATGCATCGCACATAAGAATTCGAGTCCCTTCAGGGACGGCACATCCTATCCGATGAGCGACCTCCTTCTAAACCTTCTCAAGGCCGAGCTGCATCTACATCTCGAAGGCTCGGTCGATCCTCCTACATTGTCGGAGCTGAGCCGGCGCCATCCCACGCCGTTGCAGACCAGCAACCCGCGCTATCGCGACTTGGAGGCGAGCGCTCGCGTATTCACCGAAGACGAGGCCCGCGCGCTATATGCGTATAGGGACTTCAGCGGATTTCTGCTGGCGTTCAAAGCCGTCTCCGAGCGCCTGCGCGATCCTGACGACTACGAACTCGTCACCTATCGCCTGATGCAGAAGCTGCACGCGCAGGGCGTGATTCATGCGGAGGTGTATATCTCGGCCGGCATCGTGCAATGGCGGGAACACGAATTCGCGCCGCTGTTCGAGGGCGCAGAGCGCGGGCGCAAGCGCGGCGAGCGCGACTTCGGCGTCTCGCTGTACTGGATTCTCGACGCCGTGCGGCATTTTGGAGTCGAGAAGGCGCAGCGCGTCGTAGAAGAAGCGATCAAGCTGCAGGAGCACAACGTTGTCGGCATCGGCATCGGCGGCGACGAGCGTCGTGCCGCGCCCGAGCTTTTCCGCGATGTGTACGCGCACGCCGCTAGTCACGGGATGAAGCTGACGGTCCACGCCGGCGAGACGGTCGGGCCGGACTCGATCTGGAGCGCGCTGCGCGAGCTGAAGCCCGATCGCATCGGCCACGGCCTGCTCGCGATCGACGATCCCGAACTGGTGCGCTATCTGGCTGAGAAGCAGATCCCCGTCGAGATCTGCATTACCAGCAACGTATTCACTGGTTGCTGCACAGCACTAGCCGAGCATCCCGTGCGCAAACTCTTCGACGCCGGTGTGCTCATCGTCCTGAACACCGACGATCCCGACATGTTCCACACCACGCTCACCCGGGAATATCAAATCTCACGCGACGTCTTCGGATTCAGCGAGGACGAACTGCGCGAGCTCGCGAAGAATTCCTTCCGCGCCTCGTTCCTTCCCGAGCATCGCAAGCAGGAATTAATGGGGAGCATCTGAATTCAGTGGCGGACGCCTGAACGGCAGCCCATCAGATCGGACGGGCAGTACGGCGCTTTCAGCGCCGTCTGGCTGCTGCTACATTTTGCTTCAGAGAGCGACACCGTGGCGTCGGCTGAAAGCCGATTCAGCTTGTGGTTGCAGGTCTGGACGCGGGCCTGAAGGCCCGCTCTACCCGGCCGACTTGAAAGGCTCTGTCCGGCACGCGTGAAAGGCCCACTCCCGGCACGCCTGCAGGCGTATTCTGCCCCGGCACGCGTGAAAGGACCGCTCCGGCTCGCCTCAAGATGTATTTCACCCGGTACGCCTTACGGTGTGCTCCGCCCGACAACATTGCTTTTGGAATGGCGATGCTTATACGCCAGATCCAAATGTGTCTGCCCGCCAACTGCCTGGCTCACGCCCTCATCTTAAGAAGGAGTGCAGCTACTAGACTCCCGCACCGTCAGGATCCTGACCACGATCTGCGTCTTCGTTGGTGTGGGAGCACTGCTCTACGGCATCCGGCGCACGCTGGTCATTTTTCTCTTCGCCATCTTCTTCGCTTATCTGCTGGAGCCGCTGGTCACGCGCATTCAGGCTTCTCCGCTAGCGCACCACTCGCGCGGGCTGGCCATCGCCGAAGCCTACATTGCTCTCGGTTGCGGACTCGGGCTGCTGGCCTTCTTCTTTGGCCCGCAGCTCGTCAAGGACACGCGCTCGCTGGTGCAGTCGATGCCTAACCTGCTGGAAAACGTCACCAGCGGAAAAATCGTCTGGCAATTCGGCAGCAAGCACGGCTGGAGCTCCGACACCCAGCTGCGGATTGAGCAGCTCATCCAGGACCACCGGCAGGAAATCCTGAACTGGATTGACGCGGTCGGCGCCGGTACCGCGCAGTTTCTCGCCAACGCACTCTGGTTCGCGCTGATTCCCATCCTCGCCGTGTTCTTCCTGGCCCAAGGGCGCCACTTTGCCGAGATCGTCATCTGCGCCTTCGACCGCCGCGACCAGCAGCGCTTCCTGCGCGGCCTCATTGCCGATCTCGATCGCATGCTCTCCGGCTTCATCGTGTCGCAGCTTTTGCTCGGCGGGTGCGCGGTCGTCGTCTACAGCTCGTTTCTGCTGCTGATGAATTTCCCTTACGCACTGGCCCTCGGGCTCGCCGGCGGGATCGTGGAATTCGTTCCCGTCGCCGGACCTCTGGTGGCTGCGGCCATGATTCTCGGGGTTGGCTTTCTGACTGCATTTTCGCCATTGTGGGCGGTGCTGCTGTTCCTGGGAGCGTGGCGGCTTTGCGCCGACTACGTCATCGCGCCTCGCATCTACGGACGCGGCCTGCAACTGCATCCTTTGGCTGCGATTGCTGCCGTGTTGGCGGGTGGGGAGCTGGGCGGAATTCTGGGTGTCTACCTGGCGATTCCGATTGCGGCTGCGACTCGCGTTCTCTGGGACCGCTGGCAGACTTACAGCGACCGAGCGAAAGCTGCCGAGGCCGCGCGTGCGCACGACCTGCCGGCGATGCCGCGCAAAACCGCGTTGCGGTGATTGTGCGGGATTATTCTCCCGCGACCGTCATGCCATCAATGCGCAATGTGGGCGAGGCGATGGCGCTGCGGAATTGCAGGTCGCTGCCAATCTCCGCGACATTCAGGAACATGTCTTTCAGATTGCCGGCGACCGTGATCTCTTCCACCGGGAACGTCAGTTCGCCGTTCTGAATCCACAGGCCGCTGGCGCCGCGCGAGAAGTCACCGGTCACCAGATTCACGCCAAAACCCAGGAATTCGGTCACGAACAAGCCTTCTTTGATCTCGGCGATAATCTCCTGCGCCGTCTTCGTTCCCGGCTGAAGGAAGAAATTCCCCGGCCCGATTCCCGGCGTACCCGCCAGTCCGCGCGAAGCGTTGCCGGTGGTCTGCAGCCCCAGCTTCTTCGCCGTGTAAGTGTTGAGCAGGTATGACTTCAGCACGCCGTTCTCGACGACAATGGTCTTGCGACTGGGCACGCCTTCAGAATCGAACGGGCTCGTGCCGAAGCCGCCGATCATTGTCCCGTCGTCGATCACGTTGATGTTGTCGCCGGCGATCTTTTCTCCCAGCTTGCCGCTCAAGTACGAAGCGTGCCGATAGACCGAGTCGCCATTCACCGCCTCGAAGATGTGGCTCACGAGCGCGCCTGCGATGGTGTGTTCGAAGACGATGGGAACTTTCGCAGTCTTGACCTTGCGCGCGCCCAGCCGGCGCAGCGTCCGTTTCGCAGCGATCTGCCCGACCTCCTCGGGCGATTCCAGCTTCTTCAGCGTATTCGCCACCGAATACCAGTAGTCGCGCTGCATCGCCGCGCCTTCGATCTGCGCAATCGGAACCGCGGAGACCGAGCAGTAGGAACGCTGGTAATCGCCGATGAAGCCGTGCGAATTCGCCAGCACCTTGTAGCCGACGGCGGCGTCGAACGTCCCGCCCTCGGAGTTGGTGATGCGGGGGTCGGCATCGAGTGCGGCTTTTTCGGCGCGGCGCGCGTAGTCGATGCGATCGGCGGTCGAGAGCGAGTACACGTCCTCGTGATACAGCTTGAGATCGCCTTCAAGCTTTCCCAGCTGCGAGGGCTCGGGAATACCGGCAAAGGGATCTTCGCTGGTGATCTTCGCTAAGACGAGAGCAGAGTCGACCAGCTGCCGAATTCCCTCGGAGCTGAGATCGCTGGAGTAGGTGCTGGCGGCGCGCTGCCCAAAGAAAACGCGCACACCGATGCCTTTGGAGCCGGATTCCTTCAGCGTCTCGACTTCGCCGAGGCGAACCACGGTGGAAAACTCACTGCCATCCATGGCCACGGCTTCGGCAGCGGTGGCGCCGCCCTGCATGGCGCGACGGATGACGTCCGCAGCGATCTCTTTCAGATCGGTTGAGGTTGGTTGCGTTGCGGCCGGCCGTTCGACGATGGAAGAGTCCATTCCTGAATATTCCTATCCGTAGTAAGTTGCGCAATAACTGCGTTCATTTTCGGCTGTGCGACGATGTGGGATTACCATCGCACCAGTCCCGCAATGCGGGACGGAACAGCTTAGCCCAGCACGGAGCGAAGCGGAGTGCTGGGTGTGCGTGTATTAAGATCGTGAGCCCCTTCAGGGGCGGCACGACGTGCAGCCTCAGCCGGTTGCCCCAGGTCCTGGCTGTTCCAGACCTGGGTAGTCGGAATGCGACGGCCATCACCCAGGTCTCGAACACCGCGAGACCTGGGCACCCGCGATATTCGCTAAAACCTTGGAAGAAGTCTAGCCGCCCGTTCCGCCGACCGTCAGCCGATCAATCTTCAGCGTCGGAATTCCAACGCCCACGGGCACGGACTGTCCGTCTTTGCCGCAGGTCCCGACGCCCTCGTCGAGTTTCAGATCGCTCCCGACCATCGAAACCCTGGTCAGCACATCCGGACCGTTGCCGATCAGCGTCGCGTTCTTGAGCGGTGAGGTGACAACGCCGTTCTCGATCAGGTAAGCCTCCGACGCCGAGAACACGAACTTGCCGTTCGTGATATCGACCTGCCCGCCGCCAAAATTCACCGCGTACACGCCATACTTCACGGAGCGAATGATGTCCTCGGGCGCATCCTGGCCCGCGAGCATGTAAGTATTTGTCATGCGCGGCATGGGGATGTGCTGATAGCTTTCGCGACGTCCGCTGCCGGTCTTCGGAATGTTCATCAATCGCGACGACAGCTTGTCGGCGAGATATCCCTTCAGGATTCCCTTCTCGATCAGCACCGTGTTCGTTGTCGGATTGCCTTCGTCATCGACATTCAGCGACCCGCGGCGGCCTTCAATTGTGCCGTTATCCACGACCGTACATTTGTCGCTGGCAACCCTCATGCCCAGCATCCCGGAAAACGCCGACGTCTTCTTGCGATTGAAATCGGCTTCGAGGCCGTGGCCGATCGCCTCGTGCAGCAGGATTCCCGGCCAGCCCGGCCCGAGTACGACTTCCATTTCGCCGGCCGGTGCATCTCGTGCCTCGAGCTGAATAATCGCCTGTCGCGCGGCTTCTTTCGCGAAGTGCTCCGGCGAAGCGTCGCCCTGGAAATAGTCGAGGGAAACGCGCCCGCCGCCGCCGGCTGTGCCGCGCGCCGAACCCGACGCTTCCGACTTCGCAATGCAGAAGACGCTCATGCGCGCCATAGGCTGCGTATCTTCGGCGAAGCTGCCGTCGGAACCAATGACAAGAATGTGGCGCAATTCATCGGCGTAGCCCACGCGGACTTCGTGAATGCGGGGATCGAATCCGCGCGCAGCCTTGTCGGCGCGCTGCACCAGTTCGACCTTCGCCAGAACGTCGGCTTCCACCGACGGCAGAGGTACGGGATACAGATTGTGCGCCGGCTTGTCGGTCAGCCCAACCACCGGGTTTTTCGCGGGACCGCTGGCAATCAGCGCCGCAGTTCGCGCCGCATGCAGAATCCGCTCGGGCGAGAGATCGTCGGTGTAGGCGTAGCCGGTGCGTTCGCCGGAAAGCACGCGCACGCCGCAACCTGCCGAGATACCTTGGGTCGCCGACTTCACCATGCTCTCGTCGAGCGAAACCGAAGTCGAAGTCTGATATTCGAAGTAAAGATCGGCGAAGTCGCCGCCGGCCGAAAGCGCTGCCGCCAGATAACGTTCCACGTCGGCTTGCGCCAGCCCGTAACGGTCAAAGAAAAACTTCTTGTCCATAGTCACACTCATTCGATGCCACGACGCTCGCCAAGGGCGCGAACGTCGTTCAGAACCGCACAATGCCTGGAGAACGGAAACGGGAAGGCACGCCGGATCAGTTCATTATCACACGACGCTGTGCCCTCTGACGCTGCGGTGCGACGGACACGAAGCTATGCTGCTATTCGGGATCACTATGCGATCCGGCGCCCTCTCACCCGAGTCCCTCAACGACATGCTGCAACAGTTTCTGGCCGACGCGCCGGCCGCCGTCGTGATTGAGGACGGCGTCGCCCTGCTCGACTTCAGCACAGCGAAGTATTCGGTAACGGGGGACGGCAAATGCGTCCTGCACATCTGGTCGGAAGAGCGGAACATGGTGCGCCGGGTGCTCGACGCCAAGGCCAGCCACTTCGCCGTTCAATTACAAGTGCTGCGCTTCGGGCAATCGCAACCGACGCCACTTGAAATCGCCGCCTCCAGTGACCGCCGCACGGGCGCAGGTGTGCGCGCCTCGCGCATCCGCTATCAAGCCATTTTGCAACGCACGCTCGAGCGGCAGTTTCCGGGATTCAAGCTCGAGCGCTTCACCGGAAGCCCCGACCTGGAACATTCGCTAAGTCCCGTCTACACGCGCGGCCTGCTACGCGCGGGTCAGTCGGCCTTCGCCGTGCTCGGCGTCAGCTCGGAAGAGACGCAATCGTCCGTCGATGCCGCGCTCACCTTCGGCATTCTTTGGATGGAATACCAGCGGCAGCAACTGGCGGGCCGTGCTGTCGTCGAAGGACTGAAGCTGTTTCTGCCGCCGGATCGATCGCAGATTGTCCGGCAACGCGCGGCGCATCTCGATCCCGCAGCGGCCAAGTGGCAGCTCTACGAACTCGACGAACGACAGGAGAGCGCCGAGCCCATCGACCTTGCCGACACGGGCAACATCATCAGCCGGCTGACGCGTGCGGTCGATGCGCGCGCCGCACATGAGCGCTTTGCCGCTTCGATTGAGCGCATTCGCGCTCTCGTTCCCAGCGCCGAGATCGCCGTCGATTCCCCGTCAGAAATCGCCTTCCGCCTCTTCGGTCTGGAATTTGCGCGCGCTCGCGTGACCGCAGCTCCCGGGTCGTTTCGCAATCAGGAGAGCATCTTCTTCGGCGTCGGTCCCGCTGAGTACGTCCTCGACGAACATACGCGACCTGATTTTCACGAAATCGTGCAGCGCGTGACGGAGGAGCGGCGCGCCGGCGGCTCACATACCAACATGTTCTTCCGCCTGGCGCCGGAACGCTGGCTGGAATCGCTGGTCGTCCGTGACGTGCGCGCCATCGACGAGCGCCTCGATCCCGGCTTCGTCTATTCGCAGGTCCCGGCGTTCGCCTCCAGCGACCGCGCCATGCTCGATGTGCTCAGCTGCAGCATCAATGGCCGCCTTGCGGTGCTGGAGCTAAAGGCCAACGAAGATATCCATCTGCCGCTGCAAGGGCTCGACTATTGGGCGCGCGTCCGCTGGCACCAGCAGCATGGAGAGTTCACGCGCAACGGCTACTTCGCCGGACGCGAGTTGTCCAGCGCGCCGCCGCTGCTGTACCTCGTGGCTCCCGCGCTGCACCTTCATCCCAAGACCGACGTTCTGCTCCGTTATCTCTCGCCGCATATCGATTGGGCGCTGGTGCAAGTGGACGAGCGCTGGCGCGAAGGCGTGCGAGTCGTCAATCGTAAACATCCGCGACGATAATGCGGTGCAATTCTTTTCACCACAGGGACACAGAGGCACAGAGAAATCTGGTCAGAGGAAAACGTTGTGCTGACTCTGTTGTGCTTGGCTCTGACATTGGAATCTGAAGAAGATCAACTTCCAACCCGCCTTTCCTCTGTGTCTCTGTGGTGAATTGCTTTTTCCTGCATCCTATACAATCGGAACTTCGCACAATGAACCGGATGATTCTTGCCAACCTGGTGCACCGCCCGTTTCGCACCATCATCAGCGTGGTTGCGGTGGCGGTCGAGGTCACGCTGATTCTGCTGATCGTCGGCATCATGCTGGGGATTCTCAACGACAGCAGCGGCCGGACGGCGGGAATTGGCGCCGACATCATGGTGCAGCCCCCGGGCTCGTCGTTGATTATGGGCGTGACCGGCGCGCCGGTCTCGGTGAAAATCGCCGGCAAAATAGATCAACTGGCGCATGTTACCGCCGTGGCGCCGGTGGTCATGCAAGTTACGACTGCAGGGACTGTCGAAGTTCTCTATGGCATCGATCAGCAATCGTTTGATGCGGTGAGCGGCGGCTTTCGCTACCTGTCCGGCGGACCGTTTCAGGGTCCGTACGACATGATCATCGACGACCTGAAGGCTGCCTCCAAGCATCTCAAGGTCGGCGACACTCTCGAGACGCTCAATCATCAGTTCCGCATCTGCGGCATCGTCGAGCACGGCAAAGGTGCCCGCGAGTTCGTTCCCATGGCGACGCTGCAGGACCTGATCGGCGCGATCGGCAAGGCATCCATCTTTTACGTGAAGCTCGACGATCCGAACAATGCCGACGCAGTGGTCAAGGAGATCAAGAGCATTCCGGGCATGCAGGAATACGGCGTGCACTCGATCAAGGAGTATCTCAGCCTGATGACCTCGGCCAGCATTCCCGGACTCAACACCGTAATCGATGTCGTGATTGGCATCGCAATGGTCATCGGCTTCATCGTGATCTTCCAGGCGATGTACGCGGCGGTGATGGAGCGCACACGCGAGATCGGCATATTGAAGTCACTGGGCGCGGGCAAGTTCTACATCGTGAACGCGGTGTTGCGGGAAACATTGCTGATCGCAATTGGCGGCGTCATTCTGGGTATCGGGTTCAGCTATGGCGCACGCGCGGGCCTGAAGGCAAGGTTCCAGACGCTGCCTGTACTGATCACCTATGGTTGGCTTCTCAAGGCGGCGATTATCGCGCTGGTCGGCTCGCTGCTGGGAGCGTCCTATCCGGCGATGAAGGCCGCACAGAAGGATCCCATCGACGCGCTGGCCTACGAATAAGACCAGGTAGAGTGCGACCAAGTCGTATCGCTCTCGCGAGATTGTTCTGGCGCGATCTTTTTCGAAATCTTGAGGGACAGTTGTTCCGGCACAGTCGTCGTCCGAAAGCCCGAAGGGCGACACAAACGTAGCCCAGCACGTGAGTGCTGGGGAAACGCGTAATTGAAATTCCGCAGTCCCTTCAGGGACGACACCAAAACGATCAGCCCTCCGCCCCGTCCCGCAGCGCATGCGCCCGCAACTCTTCGCTGAACTCCCAAATCTTGCGCGTCAGCTTTTCGATCGTCTTCGTTGATGGTGTTTCCGGCATGCTCTTCCATGCCTTCGCTTTTTTCTTGGCTTTCGCGACCCGGTCGGCTTTCTCGGCGACGAGCTTAGCAAATTTCTTGTTGCTCTCGGCGCGCTTGACCACCGCCTCGAAGGCGCGCCGTACGCTCTCTTCCTTCTGGCAGATGAGGAAAATGTCGGCCCCGGCAAGCAATGTCTCCACCGCCGCGTCTTCAATCGACGCTGCGGCCAGCACGCCGCCCATGTCGAGATCGTCGGTGATGATCAGTCCGCGATAGCCGATTTTCTTCCGCAGGATGCCGCTCATCCATTGCTTCGAGAGCGACGCGGGTCGCGAGTCGTCGGTCACCTGCGGATATGCCGCGTGCGCCACCATCACGAATGGCAGCTCGCGGCTCAGTTCGCGGTAAGGCACGAGGTCTTCCTTCCACAGGCGTTTCCACGGCTTGTCGACGGATGGCAGTTCGGCGTGCGTGTCGAGGGTGGCTTCTCCGAGGCCGGGGAAATGCTTGCCGCAACCGAGGACGCCGCAGTCGCGCAGCCCGCGCAGGAACGCGTGCGCATAGGCGACGATCTGCTTCGGCTTCGGCGAAGCTGTGCGCGAGCCGAGCACGTCCTTCGAGGCATCAAGGTTCAGGTCGAGCACCGGCGCGAAGTCGGTGTTGAATCCCAGCGCGCCGAGCTCTTCGCCGATGAGCTTGCCGTGCTTGCGAAAGAGTTTCTTCGATTGCGACGCTGCGACTTCGGCAACCGACGGCGTAGGCGCAATGACGTCGCGCAGACGATCGACCGTGCCGCCTTCCATGTCGACGCACAGAAACATCGGCGTGGCGCTCGTCTTCTGCGCCTCGTTGAGCAGCGCGTGGGTCTGCGTGGGCTCTTCAATGTTGCGCTGGAAGAGGATGATGCCGCCGGGCTGGAAGGTGTCGAGCATCACTCGCAGCCGCTGCGAAACGGCGGTGCCGTCGAAGCCCATGATAAGCAGTTGACCGACCTGCCGGCGAAGTTCCGAGCTGCGTTTGGATGGCATAGGCGAGAAGAGTGTACCGCGAGCGCGCTTACTCCATCTGCTTCTTCAGCTCGTGCAGCAGGTTCAGCGCCTCCAGCGGGCTTAGGCGGTCGAGGTCGGTTTCCTTCAGGCGATCGACGATTTTCTGCGACAGCGGCGTGAAAATCGTCAGCTGCATGGGCGTGGGCTCAGCGGTTTCGTCGTGCGCGAGATGTTTAACCGCGCTGCGTTCGGCGTTCTCATGTTCGGCAAGGACTTCGCGCGCGCGTGTGACGACGTCATTCGGCAATCCCGCCAGTTTCGCAACTTCTATGCCGTAACTCTTGTCCGCCGCGCCCTCTTCTACTTTGCGCAGAAACACAATCCCGCCGCCGCTTTCCTTCACGCCGACGTGATAATTCTTCACGCCGCTGAGCCGGTCGGCCAGCTCCGTCAACTCGTGATAGTGCGTGGCGAAGAGCGTCTTGGCGCGCGTGTTGGCGTGGATGTATTCGATGGCGGCCCACGCGATCGCCAGGCCGTCGTAGGTCGCGGTGCCGCGGCCGACTTCGTCGAGCAGAATGAGCGAGCGCGACGTCGCGGTGTTGAGGATCGCGGCGGTTTCCGTCATCTCGACCATGAAGGTCGAGCGGCCGCGCGCGAGATTGTCGGCGGCGCCGATGCGCGTGAAGATGCGGTCGACCAGTCCCAGTCGCGCCGAACGCGCCGGCACGAACGATCCCATCTGCGCCATCAGCACAATCAGCGCGGCCTGGCGCAGGTAGGTCGATTTGCCGCCCATGTTCGGGCCGGTGATCAAGAGGATCGAATGCGTGGTGCCGTTGAGGTAGAGATCGTTGGGCACGAATCGGTCGGCCACGCCCGAGATTTCCAGTTGCTCGATGACAGGATGCCGGCCTTCGACGATCTCAATATCGGGAGACTCGTCGAGCTTCGGGCGGCAGTAGTTGCGATTCGCAGCCAGCGATGCGAACGACGCGAGCAGATCGATCTCCGCCAGCGCCAGCGCCGTCTGGCGAATGCGTCGCGCCTCGGCGGCGACGGCCGAGCGCAATTCGGCGAACCGCCGGCGCTCGATTTCGACCATCTTCTCCTGCGCGTCGAGCACTTTCGCTTCATACTCCTTCAGCTCGGGCGTGGTGAAGCGCTCGGCGTTCACCAGCGTCTGCTTGCGCTCGTAATCGGCGGGCGCGAGATGCAGGTTGGCTTTCGAAATCTCGAGGTAGTAACCGAAGACGCTGTTGAACTTCACCTTGAGCGAGCCGATGCCGGTGCGCTGGCGCTCGCGCTGCTCGATCTGCGCGATGTACAGCTTGCTGTTGCGACTGAGGTCGCGCAACTCGTCCAGCGCGGCGTCGACGCCGGAGCGAATGACGCCGCCATCGGCGAGGGTCAGCGGCGGCTCGTCTTCGAGGGTCTGAATGATTCGCTCGCGCAGATCCGCGAGCTCGTCGCATTGCTCATGCAGATATTGCAGCCGTTGGGGAGGAGGCAAGCTCTCGGCTGTCGGCTCAGGGCTCACGGCCGAAAAGAGAGGGGCCAAAGACACGCGAACGGCCGGTAGCTTAGCCAGTGACGCGGCCATCGCCAGCAGATCGCGCGGATTCGCCGTTTCCAGCGTCACGCGGCTGAGCAGGCGTTCGAGGTCGAGGATCCCGTCGAGCGAGCGGCGCAACTCCTCGCGCGCGACAAGGTCGCGCACCATGCACTCGACCGCGTCTAATCGCAGGCTGATTTCTGGCAGATCAATGGACGGCCGCAGCATCCACGCGCGCAGCAGGCGCTTGCCCATCGGCGTCACGGTGCAGTCGAGACTGCGGAACAGCGTGGCGTTGTCACCCGATCCGGCAAAGAGCGGCTCAATCATCTCGAGGTTGCGGACGGTGACTGCGTCTAGTACGAGGCAGTTCTGCCGCTCATAAAATCCGATCCGGTCAACGTGATCCAAAGACCCGCGCTGCGTGGTGCGGACGTAATGAAGAATTGCTCCGGCGGCTGTCGCCGCTGCGGCGCGGTTTGCCAGGCCGAAGCCTTCCAGCGACAGCACGCCGAAGTGGTTCTCGACCTGCGGAATCGCATACTCCGGCGAGAAGACCCAGTCGTCCAGCGGTGTCTCCGCCCAGGTGGCGTTCTCGAGCGAGGAGATGCGGGGCGCGGCAGCGGGCCGCGCAAGTCCCTCGTCCGACCCTTTCGGCGACAGATGCCGAAAGGATGGGGCACCCGCAGCTCTTGATTGCTCGAACAGCGGCAACGACGAGGCGAACAGCACCTCGCGCGGACGCAGCACCAGCAGCTCTTCGCGAATACGGCGCTCGGCATCGTCGCCGAGGAACTCCGTCGCGCGAAATTCGCCGGTTGAAAGATCGAGCGCAGCGAAGCCGGCGGCATTGCCCGCACGCGCCACGCTGGCCAGAAAGTTATTCTCCTCCGAGCCAAGCTGAGCGTCGGCCGCGGTTCCCGGCGTCAGCACGCGCGTGACCTCGCGCTTCACCAGCTTTTTGGCCAGGCGCGGGTCTTCCATCTGCTCGCAGATGGCGACCTTGAAGCCGCGGCGGATTAGCTTGGCGATGTAGTTCTCGGCCGAGTGATACGGCACGCCGCACATCGGGATGGCGATGCCCTTCTCTTTGTTGCGCGAGGTCAGCGTGATCTGCAACTCGCGCGCCGCCACCACCGCGTCTTCGAAGAACAGCTCGTAAAAATCGCCCAGCCGGAAGAACAGCAGCGCGTTGGGATGATCTTTCTTGATTGCGGTGTATTGCCGCATCAGCGGCGTGGACGGCTCACTCATGGCGGGAAACTGCGAGGAGTATAGCAGCCGCTCGAACAGGCTGCGCGGTGCTACACTGCGATTTTCTATGGCACACATCACACATTTCGAATGCAGCCGTTGCGGCGAAAGTTTTTCTCCCACACCTGCGCCAACCATCTGCTCCAAAGACGGCGGCCCGCTGTACGTTCGCTACGATCTGGGCGAAATTCGCTGGCACTCCTCGCGCGACTCGCTTATCGGCGCGCCGAAAAACATGTGGCGCTACGCGGCGGTGCTGCCCGATGCCGAGCCGGTCACGTTGGGCGAGGGCTTCACGCCGCTGCTTCTGAGCCACAAATATCCCGGCCTCTTCATCAAGGACGAGGGCCTGAATCCGACGGGCTCGTTCAAGGCGCGCGGCATGGCGGCGGCGATCACAATGTTGCGGCACTACGGAGTTAAGAAAATCGCGGCGCCGTCGGCTGGCAATGCCGGCGGTGCGATGGCAGCGTATGCCGTGGCGGCGGGGCTTGAGGCCTACATCTTCATGCCCAAGGATGTGCCCATCGCGAACCGGCTGGAAGTCGAAGCCGCGGGCGCGCACCTCACGCTGGTCGATGGCCTCATCAGCGATTGCGGGCGCATGGTTGCCGAACGCAGAGAGAAAGAAGGCTGGTTCGATGTCTCGACGCTGAAGGAGCCGTTCCGCATCGAGGGCAAGAAGACCATGGGCTACGAGGTCGCCGAACAGATGGGCTGGACGCTGCCCGACGCGATTCTCTATCCCACCGGCGGAGGCGTCGGACTCATCGGAATGTGGAAGGCATTCGAAGAGATGGAAGAGCTAGGCTGGATCGACCGTGGCCACAGGCCGAAGATGATCTGCGTGCAAGCCGACGGCTGCGCGCCCATCCCGAAGGCTTTCCAGGAAGGCGCACCCACATCGCAGCCGTGGCCCGACGCGCACACGCTGGCCGCAGGGCTGCGCGTGCCCAAAGCCTACGGCGACTTCATCATCCTCGACATCGTCCGCCAGAGCCACGGGACGGCAGTCGCCGTAAGCGATGACGCGATTATGGCGAGCGTCAAGGAGATGGCGTCGGAAGAAGGCATCTTCCCTTGCCCCGAGGGCGGCGCGGCGCTGGCGGCATACAAGCAACTGCTCGCGGCGGGATTTCTCAGCGCGAGCGACAAGGTCGTGCTCTTCAACACCGGCACGGGCTACAAGTACCTCGATGTGATGGCG
This sequence comes from uncultured Acidobacteriaceae bacterium, assembly GCA_963747045.1. Lineage (GTDB taxonomy): Bacteria > Acidobacteriota > Terriglobia > Terriglobales > Acidobacteriaceae > Bog-257. The sequence continues at coordinate 236,905 of CAVVDN010000015.1, forward strand.
AAGTACTGGGGGATCGACGCGTTCGGCGCCGAGCACAAACTTCCGGCCGGACGGAACATGGGGGGAATTATTGGGCCGTGGTAGAAGCAGCACTTGGCACTTAGCACTTGGCATTTAGCACTTGGCATTTAGCCAAACCAGTCGAACCTGCAGCTTTGCGGCTAAGTGCTAAGTGCCAAGTGCTGACTAGCAACGCTGCTTCATAGGAGGAAAGTCCGTGCGCGATTTCGACAGCCTGTCACAAAAAGAAATTCTCGCCCTGGCCATCTCGCTGGAGGAAGAGGACGAGCGCATCTATGCCGACTTCGGCGAGAAGATGCGCGACAACTTTCCCGCCACGGCGAAGGTATTCGACGAGATGCGGCAGGAGGAGATCGGCCATCGCCGGGCGCTCATTGACATCTACAAGCAGAAATTCGGCGAACACATCCCGCTGGTGCGCCGGCAGGACATTCGCGGATTCGTGCAGCGCAAGCCCATCTGGCTGAACACGCCGCTGCGCCTGGAGCAGATCCGGCAGCAAGTGGGCGCCATGGAGGCAGAGACGCGCCGCTTCTATCAGCACGCGGCGCAGCGCGCGCAGGACGCCAGCATCCGGCAACTGCTCGACGATCTTGCTGCGGCCGAAACCGTGCACGTCGAGCGCGCGGCGGAATTGGAAAAAACGGAGCTGAAGCCCGCGGTCCGGGAGGAAGAGGACAAAGCCAAGCGGCGGCTCTTCGTGTTGCAGATCGTGCAACCCGGACTCGCGGGCCTGATGGACGGCTCGGTTTCGACGCTGGCGCCGGTGTTCGCTGCGGCCTTTGCGACACGCAACACCTGGGACGCGTTCGCGGTGGGACTTGCGGCATCGCTGGGCGCGGGCATCAGCATGGGATTCGCCGAGGCGCTCTCTGACGATGGTAGCCTCACCGGCCGCGGCACGCCGTGGCTGCGCGGGCTCATTTGCGGAGCAATGACGGCCCTCGGTGGCATCGGCCATACGCTGCCGTTCTTGTCGCACAGCTTCAACCTCGCGCTGGCGGTTGCCATTGCCGTGGTTCTGGTGGAACTCGCGACCATCACCTGGGTGCGTCATCGCTTTATGGATACGCCGCCGCTGTCCGCCGCCGTCCAGGTGGCGTTCGGCGGAGCGCTGGTGTTCGCCACGGGTATACTCATCGGGAATTCGTAGCGCAGTTGCCGGTTGTCGGTAGGCCGATTTCGCGACGGGGTTAGTGAGCGCGATCAGGCCGCTTAGCCCGAAGGGCGAAAGTGATTAGCCCAGCGCGGAAGCGCTGGTGGGTTATGAGCCCAAATAACTTCGACAGCCCCTTCGGGGGCGACACAACCGTGCCGCCGCTGAAGCGGCTCGGGATGACCTATCGTGCCGCGTTCCCAGCGCTTCCGCGCTGGGCTAATTGCTTTCGACTCTGCGAGGCCGTTTCTCGCGCTCGAACCGGGACCATGCTGTATTGCACACGCGCGCTTGCTCCCGACTCTGCGAACCCGCGATGGGGATTGCTTGTCTCATGAATCTGCGATCACGCCAGATTGGGTTGATTTCGTTTCGTGTTCTCGGCTGCCTGCTTCTGGCATGCACTCTGCTGGCCGCAACGACGCCGGCTTCTGTTGGCACAGCCGATCCCACCCGCTATCTCACCGACGTCAAGACGCTCGCCGCGCCGAACATGGAGGGCCGCGGCCCCGGCACGCAGGGGCTGGCGCGCGCCTCGCAATACATCGAGCATCGCTACAAGTCGTTAGGTCTCCGCCCGGCGGGAACCGAGGGATATCTCCAGCCCTTCACCATCACCACCGGCGCGAAGCTGAAGTCCGACAACTCGCTGAACGTCGTCGACGGCGACAAGAAGTGGCTGCTGATGATCGGGCAGACGTTCGAGCCGATCAGCTTTTCCTCGTCAGGCACATTCAGCGGGGCCATGGTCTTTGCCGGGTATGGCATCACCGCCGATGAATTTCAGTACGACGATTACGCCGGGCTCGACGTCAAGGACAAGATTGTCGTCGTGCTGCGTTATGAGCCGGAGAGCTTCGCCGAGAAAGCCGGACATCAGGGACTGACGCGGCATTCGCAGCTCATCACCAAAGCCATCAATGCGCGCAACCACGGTGCGAAGGCGCTGATTCTGCTGAACGGCAAACTTCCCCAAGGCGAAGAAGATTTGCTGATGCGCTTCGGCGGCATCAGCGGGCCGGAGGACGCCGGCCTTCTGCTGTTGCAGGTGAAGAACGGCGTCGCCGAAAGCTGGTTCCAGGCCGCAGGCAAATCGCTCGCAGATGTTCAACAGGAGATCGACCACACGGGCAAGCCCGCTTCGTTTGCCTTTCCTGACGCGCTGCAAGTCGAGGGCAAGATCGACATCGAGCAGACACACGCAGGCGTGGACAATGTGCTGGCGTATCTACCCGGCAAGACCGATGAGTACATCATCATTGGCGCGCACTACGACCATCTCGGACGCGGGGACTCGAACTCGCTGGCACCGTCGCAGATCGGGCAAATCCATCCCGGCGCCGACGACAATGCTTCCGGCACCGCGGGCGTGCTGGAGTTGGCGCGGCTGTTCGCGCCGCTCAAGGGCAAGCTCGATCGCGGCATCCTGTTCATGAGCTTTTCCGGTGAAGAACTGGGGCTGCTGGGCTCGCAGTATTGGGTCAAGCATCCCACGCTGCCGCTCGATAAATGCGTCACCATGATCAACATGGACATGATCGGGCGCATCCGCGACAACAAGGTGTTTATCGGCGGCGTGGGCACGGGCTCGACGTTTAAGCCGATCCTGGAAGCGGCCGAGAAGCAAACCAGCTTCAAAATTGAATATTCGCCAGGTGGATATTCGGCCAGTGATCACACGTCGTTCGTCGCGCAGAAGATTCCCGTGCTGTTTTTCTTCTCCGGTTTGCACGCCGACTACCACAAGCCGTCGGACACGGCGGACAAGATCAACGCGCCGTCGGCCGCGCTGTTGCTGAACATGGTGGCCGATGTGGCGCTCGAGCTGGCGAACGCATCGCAGCGGCCGGAGTTTGTCACCGTCGCCGAAGACAAGCCGATCGGCGGCGTCTCAGGCGGCGGGGGCTACGGTCCATATTTCGGATCGATTCCCGACTTCGGCGAGGTGAAAGATGGCGTGCGCTTCTCCGACGTGCGGTCGGGCTCCCCCGCGGCGAAGGCGGGACTGAAAGCGGGGGACATTCTGGTGCAATACGACGACAAGCCCATCCACAACCTCTACGACTTTACCGACGCGCTGCGGCGAAGCAAGGTGGGTCAGGTAGTGGAGGTGAAGGTGCTGCGCGACGGCCAGCCGCTGACGGTCAGCGTGAAGCTGGAACAGAGAAAATAATATTCACCACGGAGGCACGGGAGCGCACGGAAAAACCAAGATCATTTGAGGGATTCAGGGAGGCGTCCTTCGAGCCGTCCCGCGCGGTAAGTGCTCGATCGGTAGTGCACTGAGCCCGCAGGGCGAAAGTGATTAGCCCCGGGCGGAAGCCCGGGGTGAGCGCAACATACGTTTACCGAGTCCCTTCAGGGACGACAGACGTGCTGCCCCTAAAGGGGCTCCGCTGTCAGACGTGGGTCACCGTACCCAGCGCTTCCGCGCTGGGCTAATCACTTCCGCCCTACGGGCTCGGCGTTTCTCAGGCGTGTCTCCGGCAAGAGCTGGCTCGGAGCGGCAGCCAAAGCCGCGCCCTGATACGAAGCCAACCGCTGGCGCAAGGCGATTGTGGCTAGTATGCAGCACAGCGTTTGCAGTACATTGTCCGAATGTTGCCAATCCTTTGGCGCAAGACCATTCTCTGCGTCATCTTACTTTCGCCGTGGTCATTGCTGTTCGCGCAATCGAGCGCGGACACTACTCCTTCCAACCTGCTCTACCCCGGCGAGGAGAAGCACCTGCGCAACGTCCGCCAGCTTACCTTCGGCGGGCAGAATGCCGAGGCGTACTTCTCCACAGACGACAAGATGCTGAGCTTCCAGCATCAGGGCCAAGGCGTGCCATGCGACCAGATCTACACCATGCCGGTGGATACGTCCGACGGCAAGCCGGCGACGCCTAAGCTCATCAGCTCCGGCAAGGGCCGGACGACGTGCAGCTATATCTACCCGAGCGGCGATCGCATTCTATATTCGTCAACAGAAGCGACCAGCCCCGAGTGCCCGCCCAAGCCCGACTATTCGCACGGCTACGTCTGGCCGATTTACTCGAGCTACAAGATTTACTCCGCCAGGCTCGACGGCAGCGACATCAAGCTGCTGAGTGATGCGCCCGGCTACAACGCCGAGTCCACCATCAGCCGCGACGGCAAGCACATGGTCTTCACCTCCACGCGCAACGGCGACCTCGACATCTACACCATGGACATCGATGGCAAGAACGTGAAGCAGCTGACGCACGAGCTGGGCTACGACGGCGGACCGTTCTGGTCGTACGACGGCAAGAAGATTGTCTATCGCGCCGAGCATCCCAGGACGCCCGAGCAGATCGCCGACTACAAGGCGCTATACGCGCAGGGGCTGATTCGTCCCGGCAACCTGGAGATCTGGGTGATGAACGCCGACGGCTCGAACAAGCATCAGGTGACGCACAACGGCGCGGCGAACTTCGCGCCGTTCTTCCACCCCGACGGCAAGCGCATCATCTTCGCGTCGAACCTGGCGAATCCGAAGAGCGGCCGCGACTTCGATCTGTACATCATCAACGAAGACGGCACCGGCCTCGAGCACATCACTTACTTCCCCGACTTCGACGCGTTTCCCATGTTTACCTCCGATGGCAAGCGGCTGGTGTGGGCGTCGAACCGCAACGGCCAGCAGCCGCACGAGACGAACATCTTCATCGCGGACTGGATCGACTGAGGGCAGAGCGGCGCTTCAGCGCCGCGGCCAGTGTGAAGTAAGACATCGGGTCGCGGTAGCCATCGAAGATGACCACCGCGGCCTAAGTTCTGGTGAATCGTGAGCGCGAGCCTGAAGGCTCTCTCTACCCTTCAATTCCTTACCTCACCGCCGATCCTGCCTGCGCAATCACCGACTGCATTATCGGCGTCAGTTGCACCACCAGCTCGGCGTTATACGAGTGCGAGGTCGTATCGCTGAGCGGTTAAGGCGCCAATCCCGAGACCGACGGTAGGCAATGCGCCCAGCCCGATCCCAACCGTCTTGATGAAATCTCGTCTCGTGAAACCAGGAATGTCTCGCGGTTGTTGCACGGAGTGTCCTCTCAAGCGCATCGGCGCTCGTAGGGAATAGATCGGCGGAGTTTGCCCGGAACTTGATCTTCAGCGCTTCACGGCGGGCCGACCTGAGCGAGCGTCAAAATTGCGGCGGCGGGGCCGTCGGCGCCGGCCGAGTCGATGCCCTCGCACATCCCGTTGCTCACCGTCACGTTGCCCACGGCGTCAAGCTTCACCGTCCAGATGGTGTCGTAGTCGGTGGGCGGCCACGGCGGAAACCTGAGCAATCTGTTGGGCGCTGGCGTTATAGCTGCTGAGCAGCGCAGTGATCGTCGGCTGTATGAATTGGAAGGACCACGCCAGCAGCACATTCTGATTGGAGAATTGGCCGCCGTTGAAGAAGAGCGTACTGGTCTTCTGGGAGACGTCAGGATCGGAGAGCTCGAAGCCGGTGACCAGATTGTAGGGCAAGTTGTTGGCGATGGCGTAGGGTACGGCGGTCATCGGCGGCGCAACCGACGACCAGGTGGAGTCCCCCGAGGCGCTGAGCGAGCCTGGGCCAAATTGACGCGGGATCGTTCGAATACACCTGCTGAACATTGACGACTTTGCCGAGCCAGGGCGTTGGGAAGATCCAGCGCGCGCCATTGCCCCGCGCCGACATAGTTGTTGTCGTCCCAATAGGCCGTGGGATGCGCGTCGGCGTGCCGGATGATGTAGAGAGTTTCGTTGGTGTTGATCCCGCTGGAATTACTGCGCCACCCTGGCCGCCGGTCACGGTGACGCTGAAAGGCGTCCTGCGCCGTGCATTGAGCGCTGGCCAGTGGTGGAGACAGCACCGGGTAGGTGGCAGGCGGGGTGATGTGGCTGTCGTAGGTGACCAGGCTGGCGCTTCCCGACGGCGTGATCGAAATCGCATAGATGAAGTTGGGACTGATATAGCTCGACGGAAGGGTCGAGGTTATAGCCTTCGGCCCTGGTTGAGGTTCGCCATCAAGGCGCTCACCGTTTCCCATGGCGCCGAGAAGACATAGAAACCCGCCGGGCGTTTGCTTCACGATGCTGGTCAGCAGGGCCTCGTTGTCGCCGTCCTGATCGTGGAAATCCAGCCCCTGGCAATTGGGGCAGAATTGCGACGGCGGCACAACTCCGGCGGGCAGGGCCACCTGCGCATAGGATGCATTGATGGGAAAGCTGTGGCCGGCATAGTGGCGTGCCCGCCATACTGGTCGCTGGACAGCGTGGCCTGATTGAGCAGGGCGAATTGCTGAATCGTTTCCAGTCCCACCATGTCGGGATAATGGTTCGCCGTTTGCAAATGAGTCATGGGTTCGAGCGCGTAAATCTGCGTGACGTTCTGCATCCCCAACACCTTCTGTTGCAGAAACGTGGCCATGAGGAGCGAGCGCTGCAGTCCCTGATTGGTGAGGTTCGCGGTGTTGGGATTGATGTCCCCGGAAGCCTGATAAGCCAAGTCCTCACTGGCTACGAAGATCAGGTTGAGGTTGCTGGCGCTCAGCGGAGCGGGAGTTCGCCGGCTCCGATGACTGAGGACTAAAAGAGCTGCCGCCGCATCCTGCGAGCAACGTCACGGCAAACGCCGAAAACAGAAAAAATACAATGGCGCGCTGCTTCATAACAGCGGTGCGTCCTTTCCCAAGGCCATTCGTCTCTTCGGCAATGACTGGGCGTGACATCAGCCGAGGTGAGTGAGGAAAGCAAGAATTTCTCGACCGTTCTCATCATTCAACGCCCCCTGCACCACTTTCGAACCAAATAAAATCAGAAAAAGGTGTGCGGATTCCCGCAAGCGGAATTACGCGGCGGACCTGACGGCCGGAGTGTTGCGCAGAACGAGCCGTGGTACCGAGATCCGCAGATCGCCCCGCACTTGCCGAAGTGAGGTGGATGCGGCGGAATGGCTGGTTGGCAAAAGTGCGGTACTATCGTGAACGAGGTGACAAGATGTCTTTTCGTAACGGTGACAAGTCTCGCGAGCATCGCATCCGCAAGGCGCGCCAGAAGAAACGCGAGAATGCTCGCGAACTGAAGACCAAAGATGCTGGTTCTCAGGCCGCGCCGCCGGCGAAGAAATCGGCATAGATTAACGCCGCGCTGCGTGACGCTCTCTTACCCCTTCGCCAAATGCGTGCGACACCTGCGACAAGTGTGCCCATCCAACTGGCTTTTTTTCCGAAGGGCTTTCCTCCGGCCTCCAGCCCTTAACCTCGAGACCCGAGCTCGGACTGCACCATCAACGGTGCAAATTCTCGTTTTGGGAAATTCTTGTCAAGCCCCACAAAGGTGTCGAAATCTCCGTAGTATCATGATTCCGAACCAAATCGAGTTGCGCCTGAAACTAACCAAAACCCACCTGGATGTGCTATACTGTTATTAGAGAGTCAGAAAGGGCGGTGCCCCCTAGTTCTGGCTCTCAATTTTTTTGCAGCCGTTTCTTGCCGTGCCGGTCGAGGCACGCGGGGGTGCAGAGCCTGCCCATCCGAGTGGGCTTTGAGAGCCGCCACCCGCGAAATCTTCACTCGCAAGCGCACACTTCTGCTCGATAATGTGACCGCCGTCACAGCAGCGCGTGACCCTCGCACGGGCGGCAAAACGCCTCTGACTGTTAAAAATGGAGAGTCGAAGCCAGCAGGCTGACGGCACTAAGAGAGGCATGGCAGTGCCCGAGGAACCGAAAGACACAAGTCCAGTCTTGCCTGAACCTACCGCGCCGGAGGGCGCGGCGAAAAATCAGGCCGTCGAGCCATCATCAACTCCACAAGTCAGTGCAGAAAAGGGCGCTGGGGCCGAGGCCAAGCCGGTAACCCCGGCGGCAACGCCGGAAGCTCCTGCCAAGGCAGCCGCTCCTGCGACGACTGAGAAACCGGCCGCGACTGTCCCAGCCAAGCCCGAAGCTGCGACGGCTGCAAAGCCGGCATCCCCACCCGCTGCGGCCGCGAAGCCTGCCGCTCCTGCCGCCAAGCCTCCGGCGAAGCCCGAAGGTCCGAAGCCGGAGCCATGGGACTCTCCTCTGGTCGCGAAGTTGAAAACGCAGTACGGCTCGGGGATCAAGGAAGCCGCGACCTACGTTGGCCAGAAATATCTGGTGGTCGACAGCACGATCGTCTACGAGATTCTGCTGCGCATGCGCGACGAGGAGCTGTTCGACTACTGCGTCGACATCACCGCGGTGCACTATCCCAAGCGCGAAGTGCAGTTCGACATCGTTTACATCCTGTACTCGTTCCATCACAACCAGCGCGTGCGGGTGAAGGCGCAGACCAAAGACGGCGAGAAGCTGCGCAGCGTGGTCGCAATCTGGCCGACGGCGAACTGGCTGGAGCGCGAAGTCTTCGACATGTTCGGCATCGGCTTCGAGGGACACCCCGAGCTGAAGCGCATTCTGCTGCCGGACGGCTGGAAGGGATATCCGCTGCGCAAGGATTACCGATCCTGCAGCAGGACCAGGAGTGGGTGAAGGCGAACCTCGGCATCGAGAGTGGACAATGAGCGACTTCGAAAATGATTATCGCCACGCAAAAGCTGGCCAGAGCGGCCCAGGTGTGGCGGACTATCTCGACCTCGATACCAAGGACGACACCTTCCTCGACGCCAACGAGCTGGTCCTCAACATGGGGCCGCAGCATCCGTCGACGCACGGCGTGCTGCGCGTCATCCTGAAGCTCGACGGCGAAAAGGTGCTGGGCACCGAGTGCGTCATCGGCTACCTGCATCGCGGCGTGGAGAAGATCGCCGAGAACCGCACCTACGCGATGTTCAACCCCTACGTCGATCGCATGGATTACGTCGCCGCGGTCTCCAACGGGCTGGGCTACTGCGAGGCGGTCGAGAAGCTGCTGAACACGGAAGCGCCGCCGCGCGCGCAGTACATCCGCGTGATCCTGACCGAGCTGTGCCGCATCGCCAGCCACCAGGTTTGGCTGGGCACGCACGCGCTCGATATCGGCGCGCTGACGCCGCTGTTCTACTGCTTCCGCGATCGCGAAGAGATCCTGAAGATCTTCGAGAAGTATTGCGGCGCGCGGCTCACCACCCACGCGTTCCGCATCGGCGGCTGCATCTACGAGACCTACGACGGCTTCGAACAGGATTGCCTGAAGTTCTGCGAAGCGTTCCTGCCCAAGCTCGACGAGTACGAAGAGCTGCTGACCACCAACCGCATCTGGGTGCGGCGCACCAAGGGCGTTGGGATTCTGAAGCCGGAAGATTGCATCGCGCTGGGCGTGACCGGCCCGGTGCTGCGCGCCGCCGGCGTGAAGTGGGACCTGCGCAAAGCGCAGCCGTACGAGTGCTACAGCAAGTTCGAGTTCGAGATTCCGACCGGGCTGAACGGCGACACCTACGACCGGTACCTGGTGCGCATCGAGGAGATGCGCCAGTCGGTGCGCATCATCCGCCAGGCGGTGGAGGGCTTGCCGGCGGGCCGATCATGGCCAAGATTCCCAAGGTGATCAAGCCGCCGGTGGGCGAGGTTTACCACTCCATCGAAGCGCCCAAGGGCGAGCTGGGATATTTCATCGTGAGCGACGGCTCGACGCAGCCGTATCGCGTGCGCGTGCGGCCGCCGTCGTTCGTGAATCTGCAAGCCCTCGACAAGATGGTGCGCGGCCTGCTGGTGGCCGACGTGGTCGCCGTGATCGGGACGCTGGACATCGTGCTGGGCGAGGTGGATCGGTGAGGTTTGGTAGTGCTGGCCTTTAGGCCAGCGTACGGAGTCTGAAGGATTTATCGAGGGGCTTTAGCCCCGACATATGGCGCCGGCTAAAGCCGGCTCGAGGAATAAACAATCAACGCGGAACGCGGGCCTGAAGGCCCGCACTACCCGAACTAAAATGCTTGACGCAATGACAAAATATCTGAGCTCCCACGTGACCCCCGGCGAGGCCGGCAGCATGCTCTGGGCGACCATCTACATCCTGCTGATCACCATCGGGGTTTCGCTGTCGGTGATCGCGATGAACTGGCTGGAGCGCAAGATTCTGGCGCACATGCAGATTCGCCTGGGCCCGATGCGCGTGGGCCCGCACGGATTGCTGCAGCCCTTCGCCGACGCGCTGAAGCTGCTCATCAAGGAAGACATCATCCCGGAGGGCGCCGACAAGCTGGTGTTCTGGAGCGCGCCGGTGGTGGTCACGATGACCGCGTTCACCACGTTCCTGGTTGTGCCGTTCGGCCCGACGCACGCGGTGACCGACATGAACATCGGCATCCTGTTCATGCTCGGCATTTCGTCGCTGGGCGTGCTGGGCATCATCATGGCGGGATGGTCGTCAAACTCGCATTACCCGCTGATGGGTTCGCTGCGCTCAAGCGCGCAGATGGTTTCGTACGAAGTGGCGATGGGCCTGGCGATTGTCTGTGCCGTGCTGATGACCAGCCTGCAGACGGGCACGGGCACGCTGAGCATGATCGGCATCGTCGAGGCGCAGCAGCAACAGCACGTATGGTTCATCTTCAAGTTCTTCCCGCTGGGATTCCTGGCGTTTGCGATCTTCGCCATCGCGATGGTCGCGGAAACGAATCGCGCGCCGTTCGATCTGCCGGAAGCGGAGTCGGAGCTGGTCGCCGGTTTTCACACCGAGTACAGCGGTTTCCGCTGGTCGCTGTTCTTCCTCGCGGAATACGCGGCGATGCTCGCGGTCTCGTCGATTGCCGTGACGCTGTGGCTGGGCGGCTGGATGCGGCCGTTTCCTAACTGGCTGCACGGGCCGGTCTGGGACCTAGCGTTTGCCTACATGCCGGCGGTGACGTTCCTTGTGCTGGCGCAGCTTTGCCTGCTGGGCGCGCGGCGGATGCCGAAGATTCCGCAGATGAAGATCCAGACCGTCGGGCTGGGGATTTTCGGTGTGCTGCTCGGCCTGGTCGCGCTGGTGCTTTTGCTGCCGGGCGTGGCTGTGCGGGTGCAGGACATCTACTGGTTCGTCGTTAAAGTTGCCTTCTTCATGTATCTGTACATCTGGTATCGCGGAACGTTTCCGCGCTATCGCTTCGACCAGCTCATGAAAGTGGGCTGGAAGGTACTGCTGCCGGCCGGGCTCGGCGTCCTCATCGCAACCGCGATTGCAGGACTGTTGCCGCAAATCGGGACGGCCATTGTGGGGGTTCTACGATGAGTTTGTCGCCGCTGATTCGCAAGATTTTCCTGGTTGATTTGATCAAGGGCCTGAAGGTCACGTTCGATTATCAGAAGCCGAGCGAGGCCATCACCGAGCAGTATCCGCTGGAGCGTCCGGTCATCTTCGAGCGCTATCGGGGGCAGCCGCGGTTGAAGGTTGATCCCGACAACGGCAACTCGATGTGCATTGTTTGCAATTTGTGCGCGCTGGCATGCCCCGAGCAGCTGATTGTGGTGAAGGGCGAGCGCAACCCGGTGACCAAGCGCAAGGAGCCGGTGTCGTGGACGTATGACTTGAGCCGCTGCATGTTCTGCGGCCTGTGCGCCGAGGCTTGTTCGACCGATGCGCTGGAGCTGACACAGGATTACGAGATGGCGCTCTACAGCCGCGAAGGCATGGTGCTGGATCAGGCCGCGCTGGAGCGCGGGCAGGAACCGGTGAAGTACGTGAAGTGAAGCAGTGGCCAGTGGTCAGTTGTCGGATTGAAGCGGCCAACATGCCGCGAGTTGATTGAGATCTTTGATTGCGAAACGAACGACAGAGTACCACGAAGTGGGACGGCATAACTTAGCCCAGCACGCAGCGAAGCGGAGTGCTGGGTAGGCTGCGAATAAGAAGCCGAGTCCCGTAGGTACGGCACCAAAAGGGCGGAACGGTTGTTCTGGGGTCCTTCGACTCCGCGCCCTGGCAAGTATCGCGCCAAGCGGAAAATACGCGCTAGTCACGATACTCGCGGTCGCTCCGCTCAGGATGACACCGGGTTTGAGGTTTTGCTTTTTGCTAATTGCTAGTTGCTCGTAGCTATTTATGACTCCTATTGCGACATCGTTTTTCTTCTACTTCCTGGCAATCATGGCCGTGGTTTCGGCCATTGCCGTGATCACCCGGCGCAATCCGGTGCACGCGGCGCTGTCGCTGATCGTGACGCTGCTGTCGCTTGCCGGGTTCTACCTGATGTTGTACGCGCCGTTCGTAGCCGGCGTTCAGATCGTGCTCTATGCCGGCGGAATCATGGTGCTATTCCTGTTCGTCATCATGCTGGTGAACCTGGAGCAGAACATTCGCGAGTACCAGTTCAACCGGCAATGGATGGTGGGCATCGTCGCCGCGGTAGCGCTGGGCGCGCTGCTGCTCTTTGTGTATCGGCGCGGTTCTGGCATTTTCCCGCAGACGTACGTCCCATTGGTCGAGACGCAGAACACGCAGCAGATCGGACTGGCGCTTTACGGGCAGTACATGTTCCCGTTCGAAATTGCCTCGCTGCTGCTGCTGGTGGCCATCGTGGGCGCCGTGGTGATGGCGAAGAAGAGAATTTGAGAAAAGGCAGTTGTCAGTCGTCGGTTGTCAGTTGTCAGAAGACGGCAACCGGTTGCGAACTGGATTTGGCTAAGTGCTGACTGCTGATTGCTGAGTGCTTTTATGGCTGAAATCACGACATTGCATTACCTGGTTGTTGCGGCGGCGCTGTTCATCATCGGCACCATTGGCGTGCTGACGCGTCGCAACGTGGTCATCATCCTCATGTCGATTGAGCTGATCCTGAACGCCGTGAACCTGAACCTGGTGGCGTTCTCGCGGCTCTACGGCCTGCATGGGCAGGTGTTTGCGATTTTCGTCATCACCGACGCCGCGGCAGAAGCTGCGGTCGGGTTGGGCATCATCATCGCCTTCTTCCGCAATAAGGAGACGGTGAACGTGGACGAAGTGGATTTGTTGAAGTGGTGAAGAAGCAGTTGTCAGTTGTCAGTTTTGCTAATTGCTAGCTGCTAGTTGCTAGTTGCTAGTGCTGGGTTCATACATGTTCTTTCTTGATCACATCTGGCTTATTCCGCTGTTTCCGGCGTTCGGGGCGGCTTGCATGTTTTTCTTTGGACGCAAGCTGTCGAAGTCGGCGGTGAACGGCGTCTGCGTCGGCGTAGTGGTGCTGGCGTTCCTGTGGGCCTGCCTCGCGGTGTGGCAATACACCGGATACTCCGCTGCACATCCCGGCAAGCCCTTCGAAAAGATTTGCTTTACCTGGCTGGGAACTGGAACCGATTCCCTCAGCTACCCGACACACGGCGGCTCAGCGCCGTTTCACGCCGATGCCGGCTTCCTGCTCGACCCGCTGTCGTCGATCTGGCTGCTGTTTGTAACCGGCGTGGGCATGCTCATCCACATTTACTCGATGGGCTACATGGCGCACGAGGGCGGCTACTACCGCTTCTTCGGATACTTGAACCTGTTCATGTTTTCCATGCTGACGCTGGTCCTGGCCAACAACTACGCGCTGATGTTCGTCGGCTGGGAGGGCGTGGGCCTGTGCTCGTACTTGCTGATCGGCTTTTACTTCCAGCGGCATTCGGCTTCGACCGCCGCGAACAAGGCCTTCATTACAAACCGCGTCGGTGACGCCGGATTTCTCCTTGGCCTGCTCACGATTGCCTGGTACTTCGGCTCGATCCAGTACACGCACATTAATCATCTGGCGCGCAGCGGAGCATTTCAGATCGGCGATCCGGTGATCACCGCGGCCTGTCTGTTCCTGTTCATCGGCGCCTGCGGCAAGTCGGCGCAGTTTCCGCTGTATGTCTGGCTGCCGGACGCGATGGAAGGTCCGACGCCCGTCTCCGCCCTGATTCACGCGGCGACGATGGTCACTGCCGGCGTGTACATGGTGGCGCGCTCGAATGCGCTGTTCGTGCTGGCGCCCACGGCGATGAAGACGGTCGCCATTATCGGCGCGCTGACGGCAATTTTCGCCGCAACCATCGCCCTGGTACAGAACGATATCAAGCGCGTGCTGGCGTACTCGACGGTCTCGCAGCTTGGCTACATGTTCCTGGCGCTCGGCGTGGGCGCATTCGCCGCCGGCGTCTTTCACGTGTTCACGCACGCCTTCTTCAAGGCGCTGCTCTTCCTCGGGGCGGGCTCGGTGATTCACGCCATGGGCGGCCAGCAGGAGATGCAGCACATGGGCGCGCTGCACGGCAAGATCAAGACGACCTTCGGGACGATGCTGGTCGCGACGCTGGCAATCGCAGGCATCCCGGGCTTTGCCGGATTCTTCTCGAAGGACGCGATTCTGTGGGAGACCTGGTCGCGCGAGGGCGGCGCGTATCGCTACCTTTGGTACATCGGGTTCTTCACCGCGCTGCTGACGTCGTTCTACATGTTCCGGCTGATCTACCTGACGTTCTTCGGCAAGCCGCGTATGAGCCACGAAGTCGAACACCACATCCACGAGTCGCCCAAGTCGATGACGGTGCCGCTGGTGATTTTGGCGATGTGCTCGATCGGTGCCGGCTGGCTGGGAATGCCGCACAGCCTCGGCGGATCGGACCGCTTCGAGAAATTCCTCGAGCCGGTCTTCGCCAAAGAAGTTGTGGTGCTGCAGCAGGGCGGGGCCGAGGCACAGGTCGCCGCCGGAGAAAAACAGGAAGAGCACACAAGTCCCACCGAGTACCTGCTGATGTCTTTGTCAGTTGCGGCGGCGGGCCTGGGCTGGTGGCTGGCGAAGCGAGCCTACAAGAACGCCGACAAAGGTTACAAGGAGCCGATCCAGCAGATCGCGCCGCCTGTCTACAAGACGCTGTTCCGCAAGTGGTATGTGGACGAGATCTACGACTGGTTCATCACGGGCCGCGCCAAGATCGGCGGCATTCGCCTGGGCGTGATGGGACTCGGCCAGGGCTTGTGGAAGTTTGATGCCGACGTGGTCGATGGCGCAGTGAACGGCGCAGGCTGGACCACCCGCATGACCGCGACGTTGTCGACGCTGTGGGACAAGTGGATTATCGACGGGCTGTTTGTGAACGGAGTCGGTATTGTCACGCGGCTGGCCTCCTATCCCGTGCGCCTGGTGCAATGGGGACTGGTGCAGTGGTACGCGCTGGTGATGGTCGCGGGGCTGGTGGGGTTTGTTTTTTATTACGTCGTGAAGTGGTGACCGGTAGAGCGAACCTTCAGGTTCGCGTCCGAGCGGCCCATAAACATTGAGGGGCTTTAGCCCCGACACGATTATGACGACTTACTTCATCACGGCTTGTGCGCACATGCAGCAGAGATTGTTCCAACGCGATCAAGTGGCTGAACTTATGGTTGCAACGCTTTTCAAGTATCGCGATGCCGGAGAATTCGACCTTCACGAATATGTCGTCATGCCGAATCACATTCATCTGCTGCTGTCGACCAAAGCTGAGCAGAAACTAAGCCGGGTCATTCAACTCGCCAAAGGCGGTTTCTCGCATTCCCTGCGCGAAAACGACATTGTTTTTCGAGCCGTGTGGGAACAGAGGTACTACGATCGCCGCGTGCGTGATGCGAATGAATTCGCGGAATTTTCGCGTTATATCCGGCGGAATCCCGTGCGCAAGGGATTAGTCGAGCACGAAGAAGATTATCCGTATTCGTCCGCTGGGGTGTCGGGGCTAAAGCCCCTTGAGATTAATAAGGACGACGATGACGCGAGCCTGAAGGCTCGCTCTACCAATCCTCGTCGTACCCGGGACGCGAAGGTGCAGTCCATCGATTCTTCTGGTACGCGTGAGACCGCTTTAGCAGGCGGCTCTATTAAGTGTTTGGAGACGCTGGCGATGCGAACCTGAAGGTTCGCTCTACCGGCTGAGAGCTAATACATGTACAACCACATCTTAAGCATCGTCTTATTTACGCCGCTGGTGGGAGCCGCGCTCCTGCTGCTGGTGCCCAAGGAAAACAAGGACGCGATCCGCTGGGTCGCGAACATCTTCGCCTTCCTCGGGTTCGCTGTTTCGCTGCCGCTGATTCCGTGGTTCTGGGCATTGAAGGAGCGCGCCGGCTTCCAGTTCGTCGAGGGCGTGCCCAACAACTGGATCCCTACGATCGGCGCAGGCTACGTGCTTGGTATCGACGGCATTTCGTTCCTGCTGATCATGTTGACCACGCTGCTGGGCGCGATCTCGATCCTGTCGTCGTGGAATGCCATCCAGGACCGCGTGAAGGAATACTACATCTGGTTCCTGGTGCTGCAGACCGGCATGCTCGGCGTCTTCATGGCGAACGACATGTTCCTGTTCTTCGTCTTCTGGGAGGCGATGCTGGTGCCGATGTATCTGCTGATCGGCATCTGGGGCGGCCCGCGCAAGCTCTACGCGGCGATCAAGTTCTTCCTGTACACCCTGTTCGGCTCGGTGCTGATGCTGCTGGGCATCCTGTTCCTGTATTTCCATCACCACACCCTGACTGGCGTATACACGTTCTACTTGCCTGATCTCTACGCGACGGCGCCGAAGATCGGCGGCCATGCGGCGATCTGGCTGTTCTTCGCCTTCTTCCTCGGCTTCGCGATTAAAGTGCCGATGTTCCCGTTCCACACCTGGCTGCCTGACGCGCACGTCGAGGCGCCCACCGCGGGCTCGGTCATCCTGGCAGGCGTTCTGCTGAAGATGGGAACGTACGGCATGATCCGCTTTTCGCTGCCGTTCTTCCCGGCGGTGGCGATGACCCCATGGGTGCGCCAGCTGATGATCACGCTGTCGCTGATCGGCATCATCTACGGCGCGCTGGTCTCGCTGATGCAGAAGGACATGAAGAAGCTGGTGGCGTACTCGTCGGTCAGCCACCTGGGCTTCTGCACCCTGGGCATCTTCGCGTTGAGCCCGCTGGGCCTGAGCGGCTCGGTGCTGCAGCAGATCAATCACGGCATCTCCACCGGCGCCCTGTTCTTGATCGTCGGCATTCTGTACGAGCGGCGGCACACACGCGAGATCGCCGAGTACGGCGGCATCTCCAACGTGATGCCGGTGTACGCGACCATCACGCTGATCATGTTCATGTCGTCGATGGGGCTGCCGCTGCTGAACGGCTTCGTCGGCGAGTTCACGATTCTGCAAGGCACGTTCATGGAAAACAAGGTCTGGGCCGCGTGGGCGGTTCCGGGCGTGATTCTCGCGGCCGCATATCTGCTGTGGCTGTATCAGCGCGTGTTCTTCGGCAAGGTGGAAAATCCGAAGAACGAAAAGCTGCTTGATCTGTCGGGACGCGAACTGGCGACGTTCGTTCCGCTGGTCATCATTGCCTTCTGGATCGGCCTGTATCCCAAGCCATTCTTCCAGATTCTTTCCACCCCGGTGAACAACCTGGTGGCGACGGTGCGGCCGGATTATCCCGGGCTGCAGAAGCCGGTGCTGGCGACGCAGCCTGCGACGGTCGCTCCGGCCGAGACGCCGGCGGCAATCCAAGTAGAGCCGACGAAGGCGCCCGAGGCGGTGAAGCCCACGGCGGCCGCTCCCAGACCCAGCACGGCTCGGGTGATGCGAACCGCTCGGTCCGCGCCAGGACCGGGTACTTCACAATCAGGGCCGGGTTTCAGCCCGGCGACACCTGTAAACACGGCCAGCGCAAACCTAGCGCTTGCCGTCAGCAAGTGAGGACTTTGTGAGCACCTACCTCACACACGTTTTGGGTTATTCCTTCGGAACGACCGATTACCTGCTGGCGCTGCCCATGCTTCTGCTGACGCTGTTCGCGCTGGGCGTGCTGATGCTGGACTTGCTGCTCCCCAAGCAATGGAAGCAGGTGAACGCCTACGTCACGCTGGCCGGGCTGGCGTTTTCCGCAGCCGCCGTCGGCAAGCTGCACTGGGCGTTTCACACGGCGCAGCAGCGCGGGCTCGGCTTCGTCGACACCGGTTTCATGCGGACGCTGCTGGTCGATCCGTTCGCGCTTTATTTCTTCTATCTATTCCTGGCGGGCGCCGCGATTGCCGTGCTGATGTCGATGCGCTACCTCGAAGTCGAGGAAGAAAATCACGGCGAGTTTTATGCGCTGATGCTGTTCTCGGTCGTCGGCATGATGTGCATGGCCGCTGGCTACGACATCGTGCTGATCTTCATCGGCCTGGAACTGATGGCCATCTCGACGTATGTTCTCGTCGGCTTCCTGCGCCGCGACAAGCGCTCCAACGAAGCGGCGCTGAAATATCTCTTGCTCGGCGCATTCTCATCCGGCATCTTTGCCTACGGCCTGTCGTTGTTCTATGGACTGACGGGCAGCACGAACTTGCAGCAGATCGCGCAAGGGTTGCAGCGAATCATCGCTACGCATCCCAACGATCCCATTGTGATCTTCGCGCTTCTCGCGACTACGACCGGCCTGCTCTTCAAGATCGCGGCGGTGCCGTTCCATCAGTGGGCGCCTGACGCCTACGAGGGCGCGCCCACCAGCATCACCGGCTTCATGTCGGTTGCGGTGAAAGCCGCGGGCTGGGCGATGCTGCTCCGCATCTTCCTGTTCGGGCTGTACCCGCTGCGCTCGATGTACGTGCCGCTGCTGGTCTTCGTCTCTATCGCGACCATGACGGGCGGCAATCTCGCGGCGATCACGCAGACCAACCTGAAGCGGCTGCTGGCGTACTCGTCGATCGCGCACGTCGGCTACATGCTGCTGGGCCTCGTCGCCAGCGATGGCCAGACCAACTCCACCGGCATCATGGCGATCATGCTGTATCTCCTGGTGTATACCTTCATGAACCTGGGCGCGTTCGCCGTGATCACCTCACTGCGGCGGCGTAACATCATCGGCGACGAAATCGACGACATCGCCGGGCTCTACTTCAAAGCGCCAACCGAAGCCATCCTGATGCTGGTGTTCCTGCTGTCGCTGGCGGGCATTCCGCCGCTGGCCGGCTTCTGGGGCAAGTACTTCATCTTCCTCAGCCTGATTCAGACGGGACACTACGCGCTGGCGTCGATCGCGGTCCTGTACGCCGTGATCGGCCTCTACTACTACATGCGCATTGCCAACGCCATGCTGATGCGGCAGCCGGTGGAAGCCGAACCGGTGCGTCTCCGCCCGGCGATGACCCTGGCGCTCGGCATCACGGCCGCGGGCACGATCATCATCGGCCTGTTCCCCAACTACGTCATCAATATGGTGAACTGGTCGCTGGGGATCACGCAGGGCGTTCAAGGGATGGCATCGCTGCTGCGGTAGGCGTTCAGCAACCGGGAGGACACGGAGCTTTCAAGAATTCCGAGCCCTCAGAACTCGCCGTTATTAACCCAGTGGAAATGACGCGATCTCAGTGGAAACTGCGATTCATCCTCTCGGTGCAAGCGGAGTACGACCGGAACTCCTCCCATTTTTCCGTTGAGGACGAGACGATCCGGCTGAGAATGATCGTAACTCAGTTCGCCAGCCCAATTCGGGTTACCGGACTGCGTCAACACGATTCTGTTGCTGGCTGGATCGGGGTGCAGCAATAAGGAGTTGGTGACGCCGGTCATGACCTGAACTACGGCGTTGTCTTTGTCGTCTACGATGAAACGCTGCCAGCGATGCGCGTCAGTGCTCAACGGAATGATGGGCTGGGAATTCACTATATAGTCGTCAACAAACCAGATCCCGTATAAGGGTGTGTTCCTGGCTGACGCAACTTGTTCGGCGACCTGATGGGTGCGGTAGAGGTTGTACGTCGTCAGAACGAATCCAAAAGCGATCTGCAACGCTATCGCCGCCCGCGCCAGAGATCTTCGCTGGAACAATGGCCGCTCGTCCGCGGCCGGCACACTCCGGTTCAAGACGAGGAAATCAGTAAGCCTGCCGACTTGCGGAAGCAAGATTACCAACGCCATCAGGGTCAGGTTGATCGAAGTCAGCTTGACCTTGAGGTCGTAGCCCAGATTCAGCATCAGGACATTGACCATGTCTGCTAAAGCCAGCAATGCGCCGGCAGTCGCAAGCCTGGGAATTGTCAGCAGCAAGCCGGCCGCAATTTCCATCACTCCGCAAAAGAAGGTGTAGCTTGCCGAGGTCCCCATCGAAGCCCACAAAATCCGCTCGGGATAGAGGTTCCCTAATGGCTGAATGAGTTGGGAGGGATTTGCAGGAGGGAATTGCCACGGGAAGATTTTGATTGCGCCATAAGGGATGAGAGCGCAAGCAAGCGACAGACGCAGGTAAACCATGAACCATCGCTGCAGCCGGACATATTCCGGGCGCTTCCTGTCTAACAAGGACCAAATCAGTGTGGCGAGCACTGCAATCACCAGGAAACAGAGCACCTGAACCCAGGCGTAGGTGCTGTCCTTCGTGCCTATGCCCGTAATTTGAAAGTCGGTGCCGAAATCATGGGATAAATGCAACACATGCTTGCTCACCCACAGCACGCCCTTCCCACGAGCCGTCTGATAGAGAGCGGAGAGCTGAATAAAGGGAGGAAAAGCTAGCAGGTAGAGTGGGGTCTCAAGATTGTAGAGGCCCAAATACACAAAGCCGAACCGAAAAGCGATCCTGGTTAGCGTGGACCAGTGAGCACGGGGAGCACCGAGACCCGCCGCTTCGGTGCGGGATGGAGAGCCGGAATCGGTTTCCGATGCCCGTATCGGCTCCATCGGAGCCTCGCTTCGGCAAAATTTCGATGGCGAAATTCTCCTCTGGTGCGCGTGCGCGGCGCAGTGACTTTTTCACGAATATTTCTCCGTGGTTCCATAACGGAACACAGCCACCACGGGTAGGTCCTCGTCCTTCGGACGGTGACTCTCGGCCGAAGAATCGGGAAGGGTGCCTGTATAATCTTCGCTTTGCACTCATACGAAACGGAGCTTCTCTTGCAGGCGGAGATCGGCATTATCGGTGGCAGTGGTTTGTACTCGATGCCCGGATTCAGCGAGATGCGCGAGTTGTCGCTGGAAACCCCGTTTGGCGCGCCTTCGGACGCTTATGTGCTCGGCACGCTAGAAGGCCGCAAGGTCGCGTTCCTGTCGCGGCACGGGCGCGGACATCGTTTCATGCCGACCGAGATCAACTACCGCGCCAACATTCACGGCATGAAGCAGCTCGGTGTCGAGCGCATCCTTTCATTGTCGGCCGTCGGATCGCTGAAGGAAGAACATCGACCGCTCGATTTCGTCATTCCCGATCAGTTCGTCGACCGCACGCGTCATCGCGTCGACACCTTCTTCGGCAATGGGCTGGTGGTGCACGTCGGCCTGGGACATCCGGTCTGTGCGGAAACGGCGGACGTTGCGGCTGGGGCCTGCAAGCGCGCGGGCGTGAACGTGAAGTCGGGCGGCACCTACCTGAACATGGAAGGGCCACAGTTCTCGACCAAGGCCGAGTCGAACCTGTATCGCAGCTGGGGGCTCGACGTCATCGGCATGACCAACCTGACCGAGGCGCGTCTGGCGCGCGAAGCCGAGCTTTGCTATGCCACGGTTGCGATGGTCACCGACTACGACTGCTGGCACGAGGAGCACGACCACGTCAGCGTCGATCAGATTGTCGCCGTGCTGCTGAAGAACGCCGAGCACGCCGCCACGGTCGTGCGCCACGCCGTCGCGGCGATGCCGAAGACGCGCAGTTGCAAATGCGGCTCGGCGCTGAAGAACGCCATCATCACGCAGAAGAACGCGGTGCCCGCGGCCACGCTGAACAAGCTGCGGCTGCTTGTCGGCAAATATTTCGATTCCGAACAGAAAGCGGGAGCATAGATTGTCCATCCTGGTCGTGGGTTCCGTCGCATTCGATACCCTCAAAACACCTTACGGCGAGCGCCAGAAAATCCTGGGCGGCGCAGCCACGTACTTTTCGCTTTCCGCCAGCTACTTCACGGATGTGCGCGTCGTCGCCGTCGTCGGCGAAGACTTTTCGCAGGATAACGAAGCGGTCATGACGAAGCGCGGCGTCGATACTCGCGGCATCCAGCATGCGAAAGGGAAGACCTTCCACTGGACCGGCGAGTACGGTGAGAACGTGAACGAAGCCAAGACGCTCAACACCGAGCTGAACGTCTTCGAAACCTTTCAGCCGTCGATTCCCGCCGAGTACAACGACTCCGATTTTCTTTTCCTCGCCAACATCGATCCCCTGCTGCAAACGCGCGTCCGGGACGCCATGCAGAAGGTGAAGCTGGTGGGCGGTGACACCATGAATTACTGGATCAGCGGTCACCGCGCGAACCTCGACCAGATGCTCAAGCGGGTGGATGTGCTGCTGATCAACGATGGCGAGGCCAAGATGCTCGCGAATGACAACAGCCTGCCGCGCGCCGCGCGCAAGGTGATGGAGATGGGTCCGCGCGCGCTGGTCATCAAGCACGGCGAGTACGGCGCGACCATTTTCTTCCGCGACGGCGAGTTTGCCGGCGGACACCATCCCTTCCGCGCGCCGGCGATGCCCCTGGACGAAGTTCGCGATCCCACCGGTGCGGGCGACAGCTTCGCCGGCGGCTTCATGGGCTACGTCGCGTCGCAGGGCGAGTTCAATCGCAACGTGCTGAAGCACGCGATGTTCTACGGCAGCGTGATGGGATCGTTCGCCGTCGAGCGCTTTGGGACGGAGCGGCTGCAATCGCTCACGCGGGAGGAGATCGACAAACGGTTTGAGATCTTCCGCGAGCTGACGCATCTGGACTGAGCGCCAGAAACGCGTGCTCAAGGCATCCTTTCAGAGTTCCCTCAGCTTCCAACTAGCAGCTTTGACTCGCGTCCATGCGAGCGAAACATTGAAGGGAGCCTGACTCGAGATGCTGATTATTTTGCTCATCATTCTTTTGCTGCTGTCGGTTGGCAGCTTTCCTTCCTGGCCCTATAGCCGAGGCTGGGGGTATTATCCTTCCGGCGGCCTCGGACTAGTGGTGCTCATTCTCGTGGTTCTGTTGCTCATGGGCCGCATCTAAGCTGCATCGCTAAGGTGAATGGAGATCGTGGCTAGACGCCAGCTCGCGAGGATGTCTTGTGTCCTGCTGCTGATCAGTTTGTTGGCTTACGCCCCGCTGTGCTCGGGCTACTCCGTCCTCACGCACGAAGAGATTATCGATCTGCTGTGGAAGCAGCAGATCGTGCCGCTGCTGAAAGCGCGCTTTCCCAATGCCACGGACCAGGATCTGCTGAAGGCGCACGCCTACGCTTACGGCGGCAGCGTCATCCAGGACATCGGCTACTATCCCTTCGGCGACGAAACTTTCAGCGACTTCACCCACTACGTGCGCACCGGCGATTTTGTGGTGGCGCTGATTCGCGACTCGCAGGACCTCGACGAGTACGCGTTCGCGCTGGGCGCGCTGTCGCACTACATATCCGACATTCACGGGCATCCGTACATCAATTTGTCGGTTGGGATCCAGTATCCCGAGCTGGCGCGGCTGTATGGTCCGGCGGTCCCCTACGATGTCGACCACAAGGCGCACCTGCGCACCGAGTTCGGCTTCGACGTTTTGCAGGTCGCCAAAGGCCGCTATGCATCGGAGGACTATCACAACTTCATCGGCTTTGAGGTTGCGACACCGGTGCTGGAGCGCGCCTTTTACGACACCTACGGTCTGCAGCTCAAGGATGTGATGCCGAAGGAGCAGCTCGCCATCAACACCTATCGCCGCAGCGTAAGCACAATCATCCCGGAGATGACCAAAGTGGCCTTGCTGGTGAAAGGCGACCAGTTGCAGCGGGAAATTCCGAACTTCGACCGCCGCCGGTTCCTCTATCACCTTTCCAAGGCCGACTATCAGAAGTCGTGGGGCGGCGGTTACCAGGAGCCCGGGCCTGGCGCGCGTATTCTCGCCGTAATGTTCAAGGTGGTTCCCAAGGTCGGACCGTTCCGGGCCATCGACTTCAAGGAGCCGACAGCCAAGACGGAAGACTTGTACTTCAAGAGCGTGGATCATACCGTCAGCGAGTATGGAAAGGCCTTGCAGCAGGTGAAGCAAAACGATTTACAAGCGCCCGCCATCGACCTGGACACGGGCAAGCCGACAGAGTACGGCGAATATCCTCTGGCCGATATCACCTATCGTGAGCTACTGGACGACTTGTCAGCCCAGAATTTCGCGCACGTGACGCCGGAGTTGCGCACCAGCATTCTGGATTTCTACGGCCGGTTTGATCAGAAGCCGCTGCCTGCCGGGATGGAAAAGTGCGTGCTGGAGCGCCGGCAAAAGACCTACGACGAATTGACCAAGCTTCGTGCGCTGGATTTGCCGAGCTCCTCCAGTCCGCCGCAGGCCGGATTAGCGCGGCTGGAACCGGCAGCTCCCGTTCCGGCCGCTCACGACTGAGCGCCAATACTTTCAGGCCGAACAACGATTCCTCCCGTCGCATCCTCCAACTTCATATGCTGGAATTCAGTTGCGACTACTGTGGCAATCTCAAGCGACCGAACGAGACCTGGATCAACGGAGTAGCTGCCGAAAATGTCGGCACGCAAGCCGCGCGACGCGAAGTGGTGATCGACCCGGCGTGGCGGCGGGAGCGTGCGATTTTGCCGCTCGCGGTTCACTTCTGTAGCGTCGAGTGCAAGGACAACTACTTGAGCGAGCTGTTCAAGCAGCCGGCTTCACTGCTGGAAATCGAAAGTGCTGGCGTCGAGCCGGCAAGTGGGAGGCGCGTGGTGCGCGCTACGAAGAAACCCGCCGCAGGCGCCGTGCAGAAGCGAACGCGCACGGCGAGGAAAACCGGAAGCCGCTAATTAGCGCCCACCCTTCACAATCCTTTGAATAAAATGGTAGCTGCGACGCTATCCCGGGCCTTCCCCGTTTGACCGCTCGCAAACCCTCTCATAAACTTAAATTTGGCCGATTTAAGAAGCCTGCCTGCGGTGTTGGCGTGAACGTTAACCCCCGCGCAGGGTCACGCAATTCGGCGCTGCAAAGGCGATTCATTGACAACGGAAACGACTACCCCCGAACTCAGCTCCTCACAAGAAACTAATCCTTGCCGGCGCGAGCTGAACATCGAAGTTCCTGCTGAAGTGGTGAAGAGCGAGACCGAACACATCGTCTCTCGCTACTCGAAATTGGCGCGCGTGCCGGGCTTTCGCACCGGCAAAGTCCCTGGCTCCGTCGTGCGCCAGCGCTTCGCCAAAGAAATCAACGACGACGTCATCGAGGCGCTGGTTCCACGCTATCTGCGCGAGGAGACCGAGAAGCAAAAGCTGGCCCCGGTCTCGCAGCCGAGGGTGACGGACCTGCATATGGAGCAGGGTGAACCGCTGCGCTTCAAGGCCTCGTTCGAGATCCTGCCCGAGTTTCAGCTAGCGCCCTATGACGACATTAAGGTCACCACGCTCGACACCAACGTCACCGATGAGGAAGTTGAGACCGCGCTGAAGAACCTGCGCGAGCAGCAGGCAACGTTCACCGCCGTAGACGAAGACCGGCCGCTAACTGACGGCGACTTTGCGGTGGTCAGCTTCAAAGGCACGCCCAAAGAGGGCGAAGCCGAGGCCAAGCCGGAGTCAAAGCCGGTGGAAGTTGACGAGATCATGGTGGAAATCGGCGGCGAGAACACGATTCCGGAGTTTACCGAGCACCTGCGCGGCGCCAAGGCAGGCGAGCAGCGCACCTTCGACGTGAGGTACGCCGACGACTTCAGCGACAAGCGTCTGGCGGGCAAGACCCTGACCTACGAAGTCGCGATCAAGGCGATCAAGACGCGCAGTGTGCCGGAGCTGAACGACGATTTCGCGAAAGAGCTCAGCGCGGACTTCAGCTCTGTCGACGACCTGCGTAATCGCCTGCACGAGAACATGAAGGCGGAGAAGGAGCATGAGGCGCAGCACCAGGGCAAGGACAAGCTGGTGGAGGAGCTCGTCAAGCGCAACGACTTCCCGGTTCCGGAGGTGATGGTCAACGAGCAGATCGACACCCGGCTGGAGCGCGGACTGCGCGCTCTCGCGGCGCAAGGCATGCGCACCGAAGACATGAAGCGGATGGACTTCCCGCGCCTGCGTGCCGGTCAGCATGACGCTGCGCTGCGCGAGGTGAAGGCGTCGCTCATCCTGGAGAAGATCGCCGAAGACGAGAAGATCGAAGTCGGCGACGAAGAGTTTGACCGCGAGTTGCAGGCGTTTGCCGATCAGTCCAAGCTAAGCCTTGAGGAAGTGCGGAAGCGGTTGGCGGAGAACGGCGGCCTGGAGCGCATGCGGCATCGTCTGAAGAACGAGAAGGCGCTGGACACGCTGTATCGGCGGTCGGTGTAGGGCGGATGTCGGGTAGTGCGGCGCTTACAACGCCGCGGTGCAACGATTCGTAACAGGGCACGACTTTGGTCGTGCCGAAGAAGGCAAATGCGGGTATCGGTGTCAGCGCCTGCGACTTGGTCACAGGGGCTGACACCCAAACATCTTTAGCTTGCATTAATAAATCAAGAAGCGAATCGAAAGAGCTTAAGGAGATCAACCACATGCTTGTGCCCATGGTGATCGAACAAACCAGCAGGGGCGAGCGGGCCTACGACATCTATTCCCGGCTGTTGCGGGACAACATCATCTTTCTTGGCACTCCTATTGATGACAACGTCGCCAACCTGATCATCGCGCAGATGCTGTTTCTGGAAGCCGAAGACCCGGAAAAGGACATCTCGCTCTACATCAATTCGCCCGGCGGCTCGATCACGGCCGGCATGGCGATTTACGACACCATGCAGTTCATCCGTCCGGACGTGATGACCATCTGCATCGGTCAGGCGGCCAGCATGGCGGCGACGCTGCTGGCCGGCGGCGCGCCGAAGAAGCGCTTTGCCCTGCCGACCTCGCGCATTCTGATTCATCAGCCGCTGATGTCCGGACTCTCGGGACAGGCGACCGACATCGACATTCACGCCCGCGAAATTCTGCGCATGCGGGAGATCACGAACCAGTTACTGTCCAAGCACACCGGTCAGCCACTGGAGAAGGTGGAGCGCGACGTCGAGCGCGACTTCATCATGAACGCCTAGCAGTCGAAGGAATACGGCATCATCGACGACATCATCTACAAGCACAAGTAAGAACGCGGGGAAACTTTAGTTCTGGCGGGTGATTACTGTGCAAGAAACTTCACCTGACGTCGGCGAGCAAAATTTGCGCGCTATTGCTTCCAAAGTTGTACTGCCGATTGCACTAACGGCAGCGTTGCAGAGCGGCAAAACTGTGGTTCAATAGGTCTCGCAGCGCACCAGTGCAGAAGGTTCAACGAGCAGGCTGGCCGATGGTTCAAGGCGGCTTTCTCGGAGGAGCAGCACGACTCCGCCCGATTGAGGCGGACGGGGAAGGCGGTTCGGAACTTGTAGTTTCTGATGTGCGCGTGAAAAAGGAGTTTATTCCGTGAGAACCAGGACTGGTTCTGAAGAAGTACTTCGCTGCTCGTTTTGCCACAAGTCGCAGGACGCCGTCGCCAAACTGATTTCGTCTCCCACCGACTATCCGCGCGCCTACATTTGCGACGAGTGCGTTGCCGTCTGCAACTCGATTCTGGAAGACGACCGCACCGAAGCGCAGCCCACGCCACTCCCAACCAGCTTCCCAAGCCGGCCGAGGTCAAGGCGTTCCTCGACGAGTACGTCATCGGCCAGCAGCAGACCAAGAAGAAGCTGGCGGTCGCGGTTTACAACCACTACAAGCGCGTCTACATGAACCGGCAGCGCGGGACGGAGGTCGAGCTGGCGAAGTCGAACATCATGCTGATCGGCCCGACCGGCACGGGCAAGACGCTGCTGGCGCAGACCCTGGCCAAGATGCTCGATGTGCCGTTCGCGATCGTGGACGCGACCACGCTGACCGAAGCCGGCTACGTCGGCGAGGACGTCGAGAACATCATCCTGAAGCTGCTGCAGGCCGCCGACGGCGACGTGCGCGCGCCCAGACCGGCATCATCTATATCGACGAAGTCGACAAGATCGGCCGCAAGGACGAGAACCCCTCCATCACGCGCGACGTTTCCGGCGAAGGCGTGCAGCAGGCGCTGCTGAAGATTCTGGAAGGCACGGTCGCCAACGTTCCTCCGCAAGGCGGACGCAAGCACCCGCACCAGGAATTCACGCCGGTTGATACCACCAACATTCTCTTCATCTGCGGCGGAGCGTTCGTTGGACTGGAGCGCATCATCGCCCGCCGCATGGGCAAGCGCTCCATGGGCTTCCGCACCGACGCTGCGAAAGAGGCGGCGTTCACCGAGAGCAATAAGCGCGATACCGAGTTGCTGGCGCAGGTCGAACCGCAGGACCTCATCAAGTTCGGACTGATCCCCGAGTTCGTCGGCCGCCTGCCGGTGGTCGGCGTGCTGAGCGACCTCGACGAAGACGCGCTGGTCGAAATTCTGACCAAGCCCAAGAACGCGATCGTGAAGCAGTATCAGCGGCTCTTCGAATTCGAGAACGTGAAGCTGCGCTTCTCCGATGACGCCCTGCGCGGGATCTCGCGCGAAGCGATGTCCCGCAAGGTCGGCGCTCGCGGACTGCGCATGATCCTGGAAGAACTGATGCTCGACCTGATGTACAACCTGCCCGGCCAGAAGCGGGTCAAGGACTTCGAAGTGACGCGCGAGATGGTGGAGAAGCGCAATGTCAACCTGCCGCTGATGGAGAAGGCGGGCTAATCGGGTTTCGCGAGAAAAACCTGGCGGCGCGGCTTCGGTCGCGCCATTTTCGTTTTGGTGACAAAGATGCGCTAAGTCCTTCCAGTACCGCGTTAACACCCGCAGACGCCCTCCACTGAAGTTTCACATTTCTGCTACCTGACAAGAACAACGCCCGGCTTGGCGCCAGCTACATTGCATACAGCTTACGCAGTGGTCCTACGCGAGAGAGGAGCCATCCTGCGAAGCAAATTCAATTCTGTCTGTGGAAAGGAAACTACCATGAAGAAAGTAATGACCCTCGGATTTCTGCTGGCCCTGGCGATCGGCGCCAGTGCTCAGGCGTCTCTCATCGTGCCTCCCCACGCTGTGCTGCCCAACGCTCACGGCAAGAGTGCCAGCGCCAATGCCACCGAACTCCACGGTGCCGCCGGTGGCCAAAACTCCGCCGGTCGCCGTGCGGGGCGGCAAGAAGAAGTAACCACCTATCGGCAAGGGCGGTGCCCACCCTGCTCCGCCCTGCCGGTAATCGACCTCCACCACACCTGGTCACGACGAATCGATTCCTGCCCCTGCGCATCCAAACCGAGTAACACTTACGCGGCATTGCAAGTAGTTCACCCTGCGACGTTTGTTCTCTTCTGCGCTCATCCGGTGCATGTTATTCTTGACTTCAGGCGCAGGGCGGAGAGGTGCGTCCCCCCGCGCCGGGATGTTCTTTACTTTTTTCCGAGCAGCTCATTCGCTCTTAAAGACAAGGTGGGTCTTACGTGACCCAGCGCGAAAAATTCGAAACCAAGAAACTCCCCATGATGCCGATCCGGGACGTCGTCATCTTTCCTTACATGATGACGCCGTTCGTGGTCGGCCGGGAGTCCAGCGTGCGCGCATTGGAAGAGGCGCTGGCGGGCGATAAGAAGATCTTCCTCGCCACCCAGCACGACGCCAGCATCGACGAGCCCAAGCCCAACGAGATTTATCAGGTTGGCACCATCGTCAATATCGTGCAGAGCCTTAAGCTGCCCGACGGCAATATCAAGGTCCTGGTCGAAGGTCTCGAGCGCGGCAAGATCCTGCAGGTGGCCGATACTGACGGCTATTTCGAGGCCACGGTGCGCACCGCGAAGTATCTGGCCGAGCCGACGCCGCAGGTCGAAGCGGCCATGCAGCGCGTCACCGGCCTGTTTGAGCAATACGTCAAGCTGTGCCAGTCGCTGAATTACGAGACCATGATTGCCGCGGTCCGCAACGACGACCCGGCAAAGCTGACCGACACCATCGCCGCCAACCTGCAGCTCTCCATTGAGGAGAAGCAGGAATTGCTGGAGATCTTCGATCCCGCCGAGCGCCTGAACCGCATCGGCGACGTGCTCGATGTCGAGATCGAGAAGCTGAACATGGACCGCACCATCCAGTCGCGCGTGAAGCGGCAGATGGAGCGCGCGCAGAAAGAGTACTACCTCAACGAGAAGATCAAGGCCATCCAGAAAGAGCTGGGCCGCGGCGAGAAGAGCGAGTTCGACGATCTGAAGAAGAAGATCGACGCCGCCGGCATGCCGCGCGAAGTACACGAGAAGGCGCTGCAGGAGCTGAAGAAGCTGGAGGCCATGCCGCCGATGTCGGCCGAATCGACGGTCTCGCGCAATTACCTCGACTGGCTGCTGGCTGTTCCGTGGAAGAAGCGCTCGAAGGAAATTCGCAATATCGATGTCGCCGAGAAAACGCTGAACGAAGATCACTATGGCCTGGAGAAGATCAAGGAGCGCATTCTTGAGTTTCTCGCCGTGCGCCAGTTGGTGAAGAACCCGAAAGGCTCGATTCTGTGCTTCGTCGGACCTCCGGGCGTCGGCAAGACCTCGCTCGGCATGAGCATCGCCAAGGCCACCGGACGCAAGTTCGTTCGCATGTCTCTGGGCGGCGTGCGCGATGAAGCCGAAGTCCGCGGCCATCGCCGCACCTACATCGGCGCGCTGCCCGGCCAGATCATCCAGATGATGAAGAAGGCCGGCACAAAGAATCCGGTCTTCATGCTCGACGAAGTCGACAAGATGTCGATGGACTTCCGCGGCGACCCGTCGGCGGCGCTGCTCGAAGTGCTCGATCCCGAACAGAACTTCATGTTCGTCGATCACTACCTCGACGTCGAGTATGACCTCTCGCAGGTGTTCTTCATCGCTACGGCCAACGTGCTGCATACCATTCCGGCAGCGCTGCAGGACCGCATGGAAGTGCTGCGGCTGCATGGCTACACTGAGCCGGAGAAGGTTGAGATTGCGAAGCAGTACCTGGTTCGCAAGCAGCGCCAGCAGACCGGCCTGACCGAAGAGAACATCGTCTTCACGGACGAGGCGCTGACCGCAATCATCCGCAACTACACGCGCGAAGCCGGCGTGCGCAACCTGGAGCGCGAGATCGGCAACATCTGCCGCAAGGTCGCGCGCAAGGTCGTGAAGGAGGGCAATAAGTTCTCGGCGACACTCACCGCGGAAAACGTGAATGAGTACCTGGGCGTGATGAAGTTCCGCGACAGCGAAATTCACGAGCGCAGTGAGGTGGGCCTGGTCACCGGCTTAGCGTGGACGGAAGTTGGCGGCTCGATTCTCACCACCGAAGTTTCGGTCGTCGAGGGCAAAGGCGGCAAACCGATCCTCACCGGCAAACTGGGCGACGTGATGCAGGAGTCGGCGCACGCTGCGATGACGTACGTGCGTTCGCGCTGGAAGAAGCTCGGATTGCAGCGCGACTTTTATCGCAACGTCGATATACACGTGCACGTGCCCGAGGGCGCGATCCCGAAGGACGGTCCCTCTGCCGGCATCACTATCGCGACTGCAATCGCCAGCGCGCTGAGCCAGATTCCCGTGCGTCGCGACATCGCCATGACCGGTGAGATCACGCTGCGCGGCAAGGTCCTGCCCATCGGTGGACTGAAAGAGAAGCTGCTGGCGGCCCATCGTGCTGGAATCTTTGAGGTCCTCCTCCCGGCCGACAACCAGAAGGACATGCCCGATGTTCCCGAGAACCTGCGCAACCAGATGCAGCTGCATTTTGTGAACACCATGGACGAAGTTCTCGCGTATGCGCTGGAGCGTCCGTTGCCCGAGGTCGCGGAAGAGCCGACCACGATTCCCGTGGTTCCGACGCAGCCCGAAACCGCGCCTACGGCGCATCAGTAAGTCTTGCCTCATGGACTAGGAAAGGCCCGCTCGCGCGGGCCTTTTGCTTTTCCGCCGGAGTCCAAGTAAGGAATAACAACTCCCCACTGACAATCCACAACGGTTCTCTGTACACTTCCTGTTGCTCTCCAATGCTGCGGTTCTTTCGACACTTTAGGCTGGCGCTGTGGCGCGCCTTTCAGCACGATGCCTTTGCCGTGGCCAAGGCGGCGGCGTTCTCCGCCATTCTGACCATCTTTCCCGCCATTTTGATTCTGGTTTCCATCCTCACCGTCTCCCACAGCACGGCCGCGCTGTTGCGCGAGATCAGCCATGCGCTGGGCCGCATTTTGCCGGAAGGCACCAGCGCCGCAGTGCTGCAATACTTCACAGGAAATAAGCCCGTACCCGTACAACTGCTGGTCACCGTGAGCCTGGTCACGCTATGGACCGGCTCGGGCGTGATGATCTCGTGGATGGAGGGCTTTCGCAAGGCTTACCAGATGCCGAAAATGTGGGGGCTGGTGAAGGAGCGGATGATCGCTTTTCTGCTCGTCGTTCTCGCCGGCATTCCCATGGTGTTCGCTTCGTTCATCCTGGTTTTCGGCAATCAGATCGAAAGCTGGATCGTGTACCGGGTGGGACACGAGCTCGGGCCGTACATTCTCGGACTGTGGACGGCACTGCGCTGGATCATCGCCACGCTGACCAGCATTGCCGTGATCGGCCTGATCTTCCATCACGGCGTACCGCGCACGCAGCCGTGGCATCGCGTGTTGCCCGGCTCGGTGCTGGCCACCGTGCTGTGGTTTCCGTCCACCGTAATCTTCGGCGTCTACTTGCGCCGCTTTGCCAACTACAATGCGATTTACGGATCGGTAGCGACGGCGATTGCCCTGCTGATCTGGCTGTACCTGGTGTCGATGATCATCCTGATTGGCGCGGAATTCAACGCGGTGCGCTACCCGCGCTTCCTCTTCGGGGCGCACTCCGATATCGTGACCGAACCTAGACGAGTAGAAGAGCGCGAACGACAGTCATGACAAGCCTGGCTCCTGCGAACGAATTCCTTCGTGACGGTTCATCGGTGCAGCGTCAGGCGAAAATCGTCTGCACCATCGGACCGGCGAGCGATTCTGAAGAAATGATTCGCCGGCTGATGTTGAGCGGCATGGACGTCGCGCGGCTCAACTTTTCCCACGGTGCGCAGGAACATCATGCTGTCGTAATCGCCCGCCTGCGCAAGGTGGCGCGGGAACTTGGCCGCACAGTCTGTGTTCTGCAGGATTTGCAAGGGCCGAAGATCCGCACCGGCCGGCTCCGGGACGGCATGCCCGTGGTGCTCGAAAAAGGGAACAGCGTCACCATCACCACGAAGGACGTGCTGGGGACAGCGACACTCATCGCGGCCGGGTATCGCGGGCTCGCCAGCGACGTCAGGCCGGGCGAGCGCATCCTGCTGTCCGACGGTCGCATTGAACTGGTCGTCTTGCAGGTTTGCGATGACGATGTCGTATGCGAGGTCGTGAATGGCGGCGTTTTGGGCGAACATCAGGGAATTAACCTGCCGGGAACGAACGTCAGCCTTCCTTCGCTGACGGAAAAAGACGGCGCCGACCTCGACTTCGGCTTGAAGAACGGTGTGGACCTTATCGCGCTGTCGTTTGTGCGCACCGCGCAGGACGTTATGCGCGCCCGTCAACTGATTTCGGAACGGGGAAGCGCGATTCCCCTGATCGCCAAGCTGGAGAAGCCGCAGGCGATCGAGAACCTGGATTCGATTCTCGAAATTGCGAATGGCGTCATGGTTGCGCGCGGCGATCTGGGTGTCGAACTGGCTCCGGAAAAGGTCCCGCTGATTCAGAAGCAGATCATCCGCCGCGCTCGCGATTTCCGGCGGCCTGTTATTACCGCGACGCAGATGCTGGAATCGATGATCGAGAATCCCCGGCCCACGCGCGCCGAGGCCAGCGACGTAGCCAATGCCATTCTGGATGGGACCGATGCGGTCATGCTCTCGGGTGAGACGGCGGTGGGCAAATATCCTCGGGAAGCTGTGGAGATGATGTCCCGCATTGTGGTAGAAGCGGAAGGCCAGCCCTTGCGGTTGCTCCTTCCTCATCGTTTGACAGATGAGCGGTTGTCGATTGCGGAAACCATCTGCGAGGCCATGGCACATGCCGCCCGGGACTTGAACGTTCGGGCCATTGCCGTGTTTACGCAAACGGCGAACACGGCGCGCATGCTGTCCAAGTATCGGCCGGGCGCGCGGATATTCGCCTTTACGCCGGTCGAAGCGGTGTGCAATCGCATGAACCTGCTCTGGGGAGTTACGCCGGCCCTTTGCCCCGCCAACCTGTCAGCGGAAGGAATGGCAGAGTTTGCGGAGGCGGAGCTAACGCGTCGTCAGGTACTGGCCCGGGGAGACGTCTTCGGTATGGTCGCGGGAGCCACGCATAACACGGGTGCGACGAATTTCCTGCGGCTCATCACGGCCGGAATGCGTCAAGGCAGCGCTGCTCCTGCGGTTGGCAACGCTTCGGACAAATGAGGCAAGCACGATGACAAAAGAGATATTCTCGTTGGCGGTTCTGGAAGCTCTTCCCGGCAAGGAAGGCGAGTTGCTTGCTGCCTTGCGTGAGCTGTACACCATGATGAACAACAAGGGCTATTGTCGCGACACCTTGTATCGCGACAGCACGCGCCCCGACCGCTTTATGCATGTCCGGTGCTGGACCTCTGCCGAAACGCGCGCGGAGGCGCAAGGCGATCCCGAGGTGCATCGTTACTGGCTGAAGCTGCCGGAACTGTGTACCATTCCCGTCATCCATGAGAGTGTCGAGAAGGTGTTTGAGACGAAATGACGAGGATCGCGACGAAATCGGCGCGCAGGTTCGCGTCCCTTTGGACGCTAACCTGGGCAGGCCCTTTGCTGAATGCCAACCCGAGCTCGGGTCAGCCCAAAGTTTGGGCGAACATGGGACACCGAGCGGCATCTGTTATGCTGTCCCGTTTGCCTCATCGGTCTGCATACAATTCTGAATGACGCGGAAGGTCTCGATTGGCTGATCCGGTAATCCTGGTCCACGGTGGGGCGTGGGCGATTCCTGAAAATGTAGTAGACGCGCACCTGCGCGGCGTGGAAGCCGCGGCTGCACAGGGTTGGCAGGTGCTGGAGCGGGGCGGCAGCGCGCTCGACGCCGTCGAGGCGGCGGTCGTAGCGATGGAGGACGACGAAGCGTTCGACGCCGGCCGCGGTTCGTTCCTCAACATGGATGGCCGCGTGCAGCTCGATGCGCTCATCATGGACGGCGTGACCTTGCGCGCCGGCGGAGTAGGATGCGTCGAGCACATCCGCAATCCCATTCGCGCCGCCAAGAAGATCCTCACCGAAAGCCCGCACGTGTATTTCGTCGGGACGGGCGCCGAGCGTTTCGCGCAGGAGCACGGCATCGACCTGTGCGCGAATGAGGACCTGGTGATCGAGCGCGAGGTGGAGCGTCTTCGCGAAGCCAAGAAGCAAGGCTATTTGAAAATGCCCGACGAGTTTGGCCCGACGCGCTCGCACGACACCGTGGGCGCGGTCGCGCTTGATGGGCAGGGCAATATCGCGGCTGCGACTTCGACCGGGGGCACACTGAACAAGGCGCCGGGACGCGTGGGGGACTCCTCGCTCATCGGTTGCGGCTGTTACGCCGACAATCGCAGGCGCCGCGGTCTCCACAACCGGATGGGGCGAACCCATGATGAAGCTGGTGCTGGCCAAATGGACCGCGGATCGTGTGGAGAGCGGCATGGCTCCGCAAGAAGCCGCGCAACAAGCTCTCTACTATTTGAAGACGCGCCTCAACGGACACGGCGGAATCATCCTGGTGGATGTGCGCGGGAGGATCGGATTGGCACACAATACGCCGCGCATGGCGTGGGGGATGCAAAAGAAGGCGAAACAGGCCTCTGGGATTTCGACCGAGGTTTAGCCTATTCTTTTTTGGCGAGAACCACGTCGATCCCCAAAAAGATAAGCTCGAGCTTTGCGCCCGGCAATCTTCCAATCCGCTCGGTGAGCAGGCTCTTGTCGATGGTCAGTATCTGCGAAACATTGGCTACCGAGTTCTTAGGCAATCCGGTCACTCGTGCCGGCAGATGAACGTTGCCAGGCATCAGCGCCCATTTCACGTTACTGGTCAACGGCACACAAATAACCGTGGCGATTTGACTCCGATTGAGGGCATCCGACTGCACGATTGCGACCGGTCTGCGCAGTGCTGGACCAGATTTGCGTGGCGCGGGCAACTCGGCCCACCAGATTTCGCCCTGTGAGATCACCAATCAGCCCGCTCCAGGACGTTGTGCGCGGCAAACGCGGTAAACGGATCTGAAGTCCGACCGATTTCATGGCACGCGCGGTTGACCGCTTCCGTAACCGCATCGGGCGAATGCCGAGCCAGGTACTCGCGCAGGGCATCGCTGAAGATGCGGCTGCGCGACCTCCCGGTTCGACGCGAGAGCTTTTCGGCGCCAAGAAAAACGTCATTGGGAATGGATACCGCAGTCTTCATACCCAAAGTATAACCCCTGGTTGTCGCACCACACGAATCCTCGTTGTAAGAAAGCTCCTTATTCCGCCAATCGTTTCGCTTGGTTGACCTTTGTCCCACATTTATATTGGCACTATGCCCAATTCGCCCAAACCACTCGTTCTCGTCATTCTTGACGGCTGGGGTTACGCGCCGCCATCGGATGCGAACGCAATTTCGCTGGCGCGCAAGCCAACTTACGATCGCTTGCTTGCGGAGTTCCCGAACACCCTGATCCACACCAGCGGCCGCTATGTTGGGCTTCCCAAGGGGCAGATGGGCAACAGCGAGGTTGGGCACCTGAACATTGGCGCCGGGCGTGTGGTGTACATGGACATCACCAAGATCGACCTGATGCTCGAGAATGGCGAGTTCTTTTCCAACCCGGCGCTGCTGCATGCGATGGCCACAGCGCGCCGCGGCGAGCGCCGCCTGCATCTGTTCGGTCTGCTTTCCGATGGCGGCGTGCACTCGCATCAGAACCATCTCTATGCCCTCCTGCGCATGGCCAAGATGAATGGGGTGGAGCGCGTCTTTGTGCACTGCTTTATGGATGGCCGCGACACCCTCCCCACCAACGGCGCCGGGTACATTGAGCAACTGCAGCAGAAAATGCGTGAGGTCGGCGTGGGCAAAATCGCCACCGTGAGCGGCCGCTATTACGCGATGGATCGCGACCGCCGCTGGGAGCGCGAGAAGACGGCCTTCGACGCCATGGTGTACGGCGAGGGCGCGGCCCCCTACTCCGCCGATCCGGTGCAGGGCGTGAAGGACTCCTACAATCGGGGAGTGACCGATGAGTTCATCGTGCCGTTTGTTCTGATCAATGAGCGCTACGAGCCGGTGGCGATGATTCGCGATGGCGATGTCTGCATCAACTTCAATTTTCGTGCGGACCGCGCACGGCAAATCACGCGCTGCCTGTGCCGCAACAGCCACTTCACGCCGGAGGACGGCCACGAACTGGAAGGCGCCGACGAACTGGACCGCGTCATTCCGCGCCATCGCGTGCCGTCCGACCTCGAATATGTCTGCATGACGCAATACGACAAGCACTTCACGCTGCCGGTGGTCTCGCCGCCGGAGTCGTTGACCAACATTCTGGCCAATGTGATGGCGGACCGCAGCATGCGCAACCTGCGCGTCGCCGAAACGGAGAAATACGCGCACGTCACTTATTTCTTCAACGGCGGCGTCGAGAAGCCATTTCCCGGCGAAGACCGCGTGCTCGTGCAGTCGCCGAAGGTGGCGACCTACGATTTGAAACCGGAGATGTCGGCGCAGGGTATTGCCGACGCGGTGGTGAAAGCGATCGGCGAAAACACCTTCGATGTGATGGTCGTGAATTTCGCCAATGCCGACATGGTAGGACATTCCGGCAAGATTCCTCCGACCATCAAGGCAGTGGAAACCGTCGATGCCTGTCTCGGGCAAATCTACAGCGCGCTACGCCAGCGTGGCGGGGCAATGATTGTGACCGCGGACCACGGCAATGCCGAGCAGATGATCGATCCGGCGACCGGCGGCCCGCAAACCGCGCACACCACCAATCCGGTGCCGTTCATCGTGGCCGCCGAATACGCGGTGCCGGCGGCTGGCCACAAAGGCGATGGACGCCGCTTCACCCTCCGGCCCGAAGGCGCTCTGCAGGACATTGCTCCGACGATGTTGGGCATACTGGGAGTACCGCAGCCCAAGGAAATGACTGGCCACACGCTGATCGTTCCGGCATCCGATCAGTAGGACCGATTCAGTCATCGCAGCCGCACGGAATCGAGCCGGTGCGCTCACTCCGCCGGCGTACTTGCGTTGACCTTGTGATGCTGGCATGATGGGCGGCAATGTTTCCAGCAAACCAGCTCCGAGAAGTGCACGCGCATGTTCACGCCTAGCGCGTTTGGCGCACGGACATTCGCGATCCTTACCCTCCTGCTCCTCGCCGCAACCTGGTCGGGAGCGCAGTGCACCGCTACGGCCGCAACTCCGGGCGTGCTGCCGAAATTTCCCGTGGAGAAGAAAGTCCACGCCGAACCGGTTTTGCCCGAAGCCGGCTATCTCTCCGACACACACTACACCAGCCAGTATTTTGGCTTCTCGTTCGATTTGCCCCTCACCGTACGCGGTCACGAGATCATGTTGCCCCTCATGCCCGACAAGCAACATGCGCTGCTGGCGTTGCAGTTCGAGCAGGGCCAGCAGAAGGGCTCCATCATGGTGACGGCTGACGATCCGGCGCCGGGATACGACGTCAACATTCCTGAAGACCGACAAAAAGAGTTGGAGGACTGGTCGAAGAATGGGACGCAGGCCGGCGGTTTGCCGTTGACGCCCGTTCCCCCCTGGATGCTTCGTTCCAATCATTTCTATCATCGCGTCACGCATCGCGGACACAATTACGCCGCGCAATACTGGACCGGAATCAACAACTACACGGTGAAGGTCGTCGTCGCGACCAATGACGAGGACTTCCTGCGCAAGGCGAAGAATGTGATGGAAGAGGTGAAGTTCTATTGTCCGCAGGACGATGGCACTCTCGCCGCCGATGACGGCAAACCGGTGAAGGTGCCGGGCGAGCCGTATGCCGGCCCGACGGTTCCGACCTCGCGTGTGAACGCCGCGCTCAAAGATGAGCCGGCAAAAGAAATTCCGCCGGGCGAATTCGTCGATGGCGTTTATCAGAACGCGGAGCTTGGCTTCCGCTACGAGTTGCCCAAGGGATGGAAGCCGCTTCCGGCGGGCGCAATCGACCCGCCGCTGGAGCCGACCGCGCTGCGGGAGTATCAATTCCTGCACGCTTGCTCGCGGACGCTGCTGCAAGCTGCGCCTCAGCCGCCGAAAGAAGGCGAGAACGTAACCGCGGCCATCATTCTGCGCGCGCTGGATCCCAACTGCCTGGCGATGCGTACCGCCGCTTCGGTAACGGACAAGCGCGCAGCCGATGAAGTGGCCGCCAGCTTCGAAGACCTGGGCGAATTCGGCGAGATCGGTTCCGATGGGCTGATGTCGATCGCGGGCCACCTCTTCATGGTGTTTCACGGCACGATCGCCACGTCCTCCCGCGGAGCGGATTTGTCCCAGCGCCTCTCGCAAGTCATCTTTGCGAGCAGGTATAACAAGCTGCTGCTGGTGTGGACCGCCATGGCGCCGACCACCGCCGCTTTGCAGGAA
Organism: uncultured Acidobacteriaceae bacterium; assembly: GCA_963747045.1. Classification (GTDB taxonomy): domain Bacteria; phylum Acidobacteriota; class Terriglobia; order Terriglobales; family Acidobacteriaceae; genus Bog-257. The sequence goes on from CAVVDN010000015.1 coordinate 276,413, forward strand.
CTCCCAACCGGGACCGTAGTTTTTGGTGACTCACCATCCATCCAGCTCAGCAAGGCCGATTCCAATCCAAAGATGAATAGCCATTAACCCGCGCCCAGACTGAAAGGGCTCGTGAGTAGCTCGATTTTCCGCGCGATTCGGCCACCTCGCGATTGCGAGCTGCCATCCTAATAGTAGCCATTTCCCCAAGTCTGGCCCGAGTGTCTCCCGTTCCCCCGCCGGGTTTTTCTATGCCTACGACTCTTCTCCAAGCCCGAGGCCTCTCCACATCTCACGTCGCAGCGGTTTTGGCATTCTGCGTTTTTGTCGCAGCTCCTGCGGCGTTCTCGCAGTCGGTGGACAACGAGCTCAGCCAATACACCGATGCAGCTGCGCATGTGCAGCCGTCCGAGCGCCTGATCCTGCTGGAACGCTTTGCCCTTCACGCGCAGCCGGGGCCGTTGAAGATCGGCGCTCTGGAGATGGTGGTCTGGAACTATCTGCAACAAGGCAAGTTTGCCCATGCCCTGAGCTGGGCCAACCAGCTCTCCGAAACCGACAAAGACAATCCGGTCGCGATCGCTCTGCTGAGCAATGCGAACAGAGCCTCGGTTGCGAAGGGCGAGATGAAACCGGAGCGGCTGCTCAAGATGGCGTCTCACGGGTTGGACACGCTGCCACTGCTGCAAAGACCGTTGGGCATGAACGGCGCAGATTTTGAGCTGCTGAGGCGGCAATCGTATGCACTGCTGAGCGGCGCCGCCGGCTTCGCCGAGGTGCGAGTAAAAGACTACGTAGCCGCTCGCGTGTATCTGCACAACGCGATCGCAGTGCAGCCGAACAATCCACAGGACGATTACAACCTTGCGCAAGCTGATCTGAACGGTCCCGATCCCGATCGCAAAGAAGGTTACTGGTACTTGGCACGCGCCGTCGACCTCTCGCAGGGGACGCCGCAAGGGATGGAGATGGCGCGCTCCGCTCGCGCTCGCTATGTGAAGGACGGAGGCAGTACGACGGACTGGAACCAGTTCCTGGCGGCCGCAGCCGCGCCAAACTCCGACCGAGCGAATACGACGATGATGGCTTCATCGCCTCCCGTGGTACCGCGTCCGCCCGCGTCCAAACAGCCGCCCGTCGAGACTGCGGTCGCGCATCCACCTACAGTTTCGAAACCTCGCAAGCCGCAGCCCGCGCCATCGGTCTGGGCCGACAGTACGGCTTCTCAACCGGCAGCACATAAGCGACGCGTTCTTTCGACGACCGGGCCCATGTCGCTCGGCATCCTGGTGGAAACCTCGCTCGCGAACAAAGAAAATCGGGGCGCGGTCATTAACAGCCTTACGGACATGGTGCGCCGTCTGAATGATCGCGACGAGGCGTTCATTCTTACCTACGACAACAACCTGGTCTTCGAGCAGGACCTGACCAGCGATCCGAAACAGCTCGAGCAGGCAATGGAGAGCATCAAGCCGCAGAAGGGCGCGGTACTGGACGACGCCGTGGCCTTTGCGGCCGGACATCTGGCGCGCATTGCCAAATATCCCAACCGCGTGCTGCTGGTGATTTCCGACGGGCGTAATGTCGACAGCCACGCTTCGCCGACGCAGACTTCCGCCGAGATTAACTCCGCCGGAGTTCGCATCTACTGCATTGGTCTGGATGTCAGCGATGCCACAGGGCAATACCGCTTGCGCGAGCTGGCGGCCAGTACCGGAGGCAAGTCGGACTTCATCAGCACGCCGGGACAGTTTCGCGATGCCACGCGCTACATCGCGCAGAATCTGGGAATTGATTTCCGGTTCTGAGCCCAATGCCTGCCACGCTTGAGCCGGCACTCGGTTCCAACCTGCTGCTGCGCCAGTGCGTCTTACTCAAAGAATGGACCTGCGTGAATCCATCGCGATCGTTGCCAATTTCCTGCTGATTGGCGGGCTGGTCTTCTACGGATTTGCGTTCTTCGCCCAGTACCACTCCACCGGCAAGTGGACCAAGAACATCACCAACCTGCTGGCCGGAGTGGGCATGCTGACGCTGGCGTTCGCGCTTGTCATCACTCCCAGAAATATCGCGGTGCTGGCTCGCATTGCCGCGACCAAGGCTTCGCTGGTTTTTCTCGGGGTGAGTAGCTTTCTGCTGCTGGCCGCAATTGCCGCCTTCGGTATCATCACCTACTGGCGTCCGCTCCGGCTCTGGCATGAGCGTCGGCTGGAGCGCGACCTGAGCCGCGGCCTGCCTCGGATTCACTGAGCTGCAGGCCTCGCGTTTGCTGAATTACGGCTGTTTTCCGTATAATTGTGGTTTACCCAGCCAGTTTGGCAATCGTCTGGAGTGATCATGGCACAGGTTTGTGAAATTTGCGGCAAAGGGCCGCAGTCGGGCAACAACATCAGTCACGCGCACAACGTCACGCGCCGCCGCTGGAACGTCAATCTGCGGCCCGTCCGCGCCAAAGTGCAGGGCGGTAACAACAAGCGCATGCGGGTGTGCACCAGCTGCCTGCGCAGCGGCAAAGTCACCAAAGCTTAGTTTCAGGAATCCGTCCGTTCAGACCACCCTCTCGGTCGCGAGAGGGTTTTCTTTCGCCCTGCGCGCGAAGACTGCTCCCAGCATAAGACCGATCAGCGCTCCCGCCATGACATCGCTGGTGTAGTGATAGCCGTCATAGACGGCGCCCACGCACATCAACAGAATCGGCAACAGCAGCCAGGGAGCGACTCGCGGCAGGAAGCGATAGCCGAACATCAGCACGACGAACGTCAGCATGATATGCGCACTGGGAAAGGCATTGCCATGCACGCCGGCATGGTTCTGAATGGCTCTGACCAGATGCTGAAAGATGCCGGCATGGGCGCTGCCGATCTGCTGCACGCCCGCGCGGTTGGCCGGGCTCTGCGTCGGGAAGAGCAGATATGTCGCGTAACACGCGGCGTATCCCACGCTCAGGGTGTCGGTCAGGCTGCGAAAGGCGCCACGAAATTCCGGTTGCTTGCGCCACGCCCAGAGCAGGCCTCCCACAGCCGGATAAAGCGGATAGAAGCTGAAGTAGCCGAATTCGAGAAACTCAATCAGCCACTCGCGCGCATGGGAGTGCATCCACTGCATCGGCGAAGTCGAGAACAGCCATGACTCGAGCGCAATGAGATGGGCGTTCTGCCACTCGCCCCGGATGGTCAGCGAGAGGTACGAAATCTCTTCGAACGCGGTCGTGAAGAAGACCAGCGGCATCCAGTCGTGCAGGAACTCCCAGACTCCGCCATCCCTGCTCTTGTGAGCCAGCGTAAGGATGACGGCGATCGCGACGAGGTTCCAAGCAACGTAGGCCGGCCAATGCGGCACGCGCTCGTGACGCACGCACACCAGCAACGTCAAAAGGATATGTACCGCCAGATAAATGCGGTCGGTGAGGGTCATTGCGCTGGAACTAGGTTAGCAGCGCAAGTCGCGGAGCGTTGGTGAGGCCGTTCGATTCCGGACATTGTCTTGTGAGGCCGGACAAGGCAACAGCGAAACTCGACACGACGGCAGTCTAGCGATCTCCATCTAAAAGACTTATCGAAAGCCGATTGGTGGAGTTCGTGCATTCAGACCACTACAGGTTCGCATGAGACAACTGCATGACATCCGTTACGCGCTGCGCTTGCTGAGCAAGTCGCCCGGCTTCACGATCACAGCTGTCCTGACACTCGCGTTGGGCATCGGCGCCAACACGGCCATCTTCACGCTGGTCCATGCTGTGATGCTGAAGTCGTTGCCAGTGGCCAATCCGTCGCAGCTGTACCGCATCGGCAACAACGATGTTTGCTGCGTCTATGGCGGCTTCGGCCAGGGCGACGAAGGCGGCTGGGGCCTTGTCTCGTACAATCTCTATCAATACATTCAGGCGAACACGCCGCAGTTTGAAGAGATCGCCGCTTTTCAGGCGAATCGTCCGCAAGTCAGCGTGCGCCGCAACGGATCGGAGACCGCGGCCGAGAGCTTTCCTGCCGAATTTGTCTCCGGCAACTATTTTTCGACCTTCGGCATTCAACCGTTTGCCGGACGGATGTTCACTCCTCAGGATGACACCGCCGGCTCTGCCCCCACCGTGGTCATGAGCTATCGCGTATGGCAAGAGCGCTTCGCCCTCGATCCGAGCGTGGTCGGCTCCAGCTTCATGATCGATGGCAAGCCGTTCACCGTCATCGGCATCACGCCTCCGGGGTTTTATGGCGATCGCCTGCGCCATGATCCTCCCGATTTCTATCTTCCGGTCGCGCTCGAGCCGATGATTAACCAGAGCAGTTCTCTGCTGCACCTCGATACGCAGTACTGGCTGTATTTGATTGGACGCATGAAGCCGGGCGTGCAGCCACAGCAGGTCCAGGCGCAGCTCAACACCGAACTGCGGCAATGGCTGCTCTCGATACAGGACAAACTCGATCCCGACGCGCGCAAGAAGATTCCACAACAGGTTCTGCGGCTTGGTCCCGGAGGGTCAGGCATCGTCAGCCTGCGCAACGAGTACAAGGCGGGACTTTACATGCTGATCGCCGCCTCCGCCCTGGTGCTGTTGATTGCCTGCGCCAACCTCGCGAATCTGCTGCTGGCGCGCGGAACCTCGCGGCGGCAGCAAACCGCCGTGCAGCTTGCGCTGGGCGCAACCCGCATGCGGCTCATTCGTTCGCTGCTGACCGAAAGCATTCTTCTGGCTTGCATTGGCGGCGCGGCGGGCGTGGCGCTGGCCTACTGGGGCACACGAGCGATCCTGCTGATCGCCTTTCGCGGATCGACCTTTGTTCCCATCGACACCAGTCCTTCGCTGCCGATTCTGGCTTTCGCCTTCGCACTTTCGCTGCTGACGGGAATCATCTTCGGCGTCGCGCCGGCGTGGATTGCGTCGCACTCCGACCCGGCCGAAGCCCTGCGGGGCGCCAACCGTTCCACCCGCGACCGCTCGGCGATGCCGCAGAAATCACTGGTGATCGCCCAGGCAGCATTTTCGCTGGTGCTTCTCGCCATGGCTGGTCTGGTCACGCAAAGCTTGCGTAACCTGGAACATTTCAATTTTGGCTTCGCCACCGGCGGGCGCCTCATGGTCCGGATCAACCCTCAGACTGCGGGATATACCCAGGAAAGGCTGCCCGCGCTGTATCGTGAGTTCCGCGACCGCCTTGGTCAGATCCCCGGCGTTCAAAGCGTCAGCTATTCCCTTTACAGCCCGCAGGACGGCAATAGCTGGAACGACCAGATCCTGATTGAGGGGAAACCGCGACAATCGACCATAGCCACGCACGTTGGCTGGGTGCGTGTTGGTCCGGACTACTTCAAGACTATCGGCACGGGCCTCATTCGCGGCCGAGTTATCGGCGAGCAGGATACAGCCACTTCGCAGCGTGTGGCGGTTGTCGATGAGAGCTTCGTCCGTAAGTTCTTTCCCAAGCAGGATCCGATCGGCCAACACTTCGGCTTCGATGATCCCGGGCACGACGGCGACTACGAGATTGTGGGCGTCGTGAAAGACACGCATTATCGCAGTCCCGACGACAGGGAATACCCGCAGAACCCGATGTTCTTCACTGCCTACTTCCAGATGGCGCAATATAAGAACCCCAACTACGCCACCATGGAAGCGCGCTCGCAATTCGCCGAGGTGATCGAGATTCACTATTCCGGCTCGCAGGCGGAAATCGGACCGCAGGTGCGGCGCGTCCTCGGCGAGATTGATCCCAACCTCAGCATCATCGACATGCGCAGCTTCGGCGAACAGGTCGCGCGCCAGTTCAACCAGGAACGGCTGATTGCCCGGCTTACGGAGTTGTTCAGCGTACTCGCATTGTTGCTGGCGTCCATCGGCCTCTATGGCGTGACCGCGTACAACATCGCCCGGCGCACCAGCGAGATCGGCGTCCGCATGGCGCTCGGCGCCAACCGCGTCGATGTCATCGCGATGGTGCTGCGCGGCGCCTTCTGGCAGGTTGGGCTGGGACTGGCGATCGGCATCCCCCTCGCCGTTGTGACCGGCCGGGTTATGGCCAGCAAGCTCTACGGAGTGGCCTCGTTCAGTCCTTTGGCGCTGGCTTCGGCCGTCGGCGTTCTGTCGCTCTGCGCCTTCATCGCCGGACTGGTGCCGGCTCGGCGCGCGGCTTCGATTGAACCAGTGAAGGCGCTGCGTATCGAATAAAAGCCTCCGGAAAGCAGAGATTCACGAGTTGGTGTGCCCGACACCGGCCCTCGGCGATCTCTCGCCGAGGCCCGCGCATCTACCCAGGGGGCTCGCATTCATCGATTTAAGAGAAATTCTTGCTGCGGAGGCAGTTTCCAGTTCCCACAATCCCGCTTTTAGCAGGATAATCAGGTAAGTACAGGTGCGACGTGTCAGTCCTCCGTGCTCGCGATGTTCCGGCTCCCAAGCTCCTGTGGATAGCCTTGCTGGCGTTACTCGCCGCAACGCTGTGCCTGCCTGCGTCTAGCGCAGCCCAGGACGCCGCGGTTCCTCCTTCGCCATCGACTCCGCCGCTGGTTCCCGCTACAGCGTCGGGTTCGTCCCAAGCCGCAGCGCCCACGGCTCCAGCTGCGTCTTCCAGTTCGCCGCAGAGTGCTTCGGCACAATCGGATTCACAATTGCAGACTGCATCCGCGTCCGATAAGCAGTCTTCAACGCCGGCTGCAATCCAGCAGGGCGAGATTCCCACCGCGGCGCAAGTGGCAGCCGAAGGCCACGCCGACGCAGCGCCAACGTCCGGGGCGGAAGACACGACAGCCGCAAAGCCTGCTGCTGCCACTCAACCATCGCACTCGGCACAGCCTTCGAACGAGCCGGCCAAGTACAACGTCGATCTTATCGGCCAGCGCGATGTGGGTGCGGGTCTCGACTTCTACTCGCTCGATCGTGAGATAGCGCTGGGCAAGCAGCTTTCGATGCAGGTGGAGTCCAGCGCGCGGCTGGTGAGCGACCCGGCCATCAACGAGTACATCAATCGCATCGGCCAGAATCTGGTGCGCCATTCCGACGCGCGCGTGCCCTTCACCATCAAGATCCTCGACAACCAGGAAGTGAATGCCTTTGCGCTGCCCGGCGGGTTCTTCTATGTGGACAGCGGCTTGATCCTGGCGGCTGACAATGAGGCCGAGTTGGCCGGCGTGATGGCGCACGAGATCGCTCATGTCGCCGCACGCCATGCCACCAAGAACATGACGCGCGCGCAGATCTGGAACATGGCATCGATTCCGCTGATCTTCATCGGCGGCCCGGTGGCCTATGCGATCAGCGAGGTTGCCGGGTTGGCGGTGCCGCTCGGATTCCTCAAGTTCTCCCGCGATGCCGAGCGCGAGGCCGACCTGCTGGGACTCGAATACGATTACGCGACCGGGTACGATCCGCAAGCGTTCGTGCAATTCTTCGAGAAGCTGAATGTTGAGAAGAAGAAGCCGAACTTCGTGGCCAAGGCCTTCGCTACGCACCCGATGAACGTTGAGCGTATTGAAGCGGCGCAGGATGAAATTCGCAAATACCTTCCGGACCGCCCCGAGTACATCGTCGATACCAGCGAATTCGAGAACATTAAGGCACGACTGGCATCGCTGGAGAACGGACGTCGGCTGGGCGGCAAAGCTGAGGAGCCGGGACGTCCTGTGCTGCTGAAGCGCATGCCGACCACCGGTACGGCCGGCGACGGCTCGGGTAAGGACGACGGCAGCTCACAGCCGCAGGATGACGGTCGTCCGACGTTGAAGCACACGCCCGCCACTGCCACGGACAGCGCGTCGTCGACTTCGACGCCGGATTCCGGAAGCCAGCCCGCCGGCAACGACGACGGCCGTCCCACGCTAAAGCGAAATCCGGCCAGTTCTTCGGATTTGTTTTAGTGTTCTATGATTCGGGCTTGGTTTGGAAAGGCACGGTCTTCAGACCGTTCGTAAATTTGCCCTTCTCGGACGCGGCGTTAGCGCCAGGGAGGAGAAGTTCATGTTGCTTCTCAATATCTCACCGGAATCCGCATTAATCGCAGCAGCGGTACTGATTGGCGCCAGCGTTCGTGTTGCCGTATTGCTCTGGCAGGGAAAGCGAATCTTTCCGCGGCGGCACGCGTCCAACCAGATGCGATGAGGACCGTGCATCTGGACCTTCGTGGCCATTTAGTCGTTCGTCCGCAGAATCTTTCTATGAACATTCGCGCCTTGCTCGCGGCTTTTGTGGTGCTGGCCTTGGGCTGTGTTTCCGCCGCAAGCGATAAGAAGGACGACCGTCCGGAATCGGCAATCAACTTCAGTGTTTTGAAGGACGACTCGGGCAAGCCGGTTCGCAATGCGGCGGTGGTTCTGCATCCCGTAGGCAAGAATGGCAAGCAATCGCGTGCCGGCTTTGAGCTCAAGACGGACGCCGACGGCAAGACGCACTTCGACGGGGTGCCCTACGGCGTGCTGCGCATTCAGGTGATCGCCCACGGCTTTCAGACCTTCGGCGACGATTTCACCATCGGCCAACCGACCCAGGAGATCACGATCCGGCTGAAGCGGCCGTCCAATCAATATTCGATCTACGAAAAGCACGACGGCGACAGCGGAAGCACAACTGCGCCACCGCAAAAGTAAAAAGCAGCAGTTAGCCCTTAGCATTTAGCTTCTTGCTGCCGCCTCTTGAGAATTGCGGGAGACGAAGCGCTAATTGCCAACGGCTAAATGCTAAATGCTGCTTCCATTACCGCTCGCGCCCGCTGGACTGAGCGGGACACCTTTACGGCCGACGCCTCCAGCGGCCACTCGATCACCATGGACGCGGGCGCCGACAAAGTTGCGAATAGTCCAATGGAACTGGTGCTCATCGCGCTGTGCGGTTGCACCGCCAGTGATGTGGTCAGCATCTTGCGCAAGAAGCGCGAGCCGTTCACCGGCCTGGAGGTGCACGCCACCGGCGAGCGCTCCGGCGATTTCCCTAAGGTCTTTACTGCCATCTGCCTCACTTATCGCGTCAGCGGCAACGTCACGCCGAAAGCGATGGAAGACGCCGTCCGGCTGTCGAAAGAGAAATACTGCTCGGTGTCGGCCATGCTGGAGAAGGCCGCCAAAATCGATTTCGTAATCGAGTACGTCGAGCCCGCGGAAGTGTCGCCACACTAGCCACTATCCGCTAACCACGATCCACTGCCGTCATGTAACGTAGTACCTGATGGGCCGCATCCACGTTCTCTCCGAAAATGTAGCCAACAAGATCGCCGCCGGCGAAGTCGTCGAGCGCCCGGCGTCGGTCGTGAAGGAGTTGCTGGAGAATGCGCTGGATGCTGGAGCGCGACGCATTCGCGTCAACATCGAGGCAGGCGGCAAGAAGCTCATCCAGATCACCGATGACGGCTGCGGCATGGTGCGCGACGACGCCATGCTGGCCTTCGAACGGCACGCGACCTCGAAGATCCGCAATGCCGATGATCTGCTGAACGTCGCGACCCTGGGTTTTCGCGGTGAAGCCCTGCCCTCAATCGCCTCTGTCAGTCGACTGCGACTGGAAACGCGCGCCCCGGAAGAAGCAGCGGGAGCAGTCGTCGAGATTGCAGGCGGGAAGATCCTTACCGTCGAAGAAGCCGGCCTGCCGCCGGGAACCTGCATCACCGTGCGCGATCTGTTCTTCAACGTTCCCGCGCGCCGCAAATTCCTGAAGGCCGAATCGACCGAACTGTCGCACATTGCGTCGCTGGTGACCCACTATGCGCTGGCGCATCCCGAGATGCACTGGGAACTACATTCGGCGACCAATGCGATGCTGGTCGCGCCGCCGGTTGCCGATCACTCGCAGCGCATCTATCAGGTCTTCGGCAAGGAGACGCTCGACCAACTCATCCCGCTCAGTGCCCTGTTACCCCTGGAGCGCATCGGACTGCCGCAGCCTCCGCCGTGGCGGCGGAGCGAAATCGAGGAACCGGACGAACCCGTCAAAGGCGAGCTCAAGTTGCACGGCTTCATTTCGCGGCCGGAGATTCAGAAACTCAATCGCAACTCCATCTTCATCTTCGTCAACGGCCGGCTGATTCGCGACCGCCTGGTGCAGCACGCGCTTACCGAAGCCTATCGCAACATCATTCCGCCCACGGTCTATCCCGTCGTCCTGCTCTTCCTGGAAATGCCGCCTACCGAAGTCGACGTCAACGTGCATCCATCGAAAGTTGAGGTGCGCTTCCGGCAATCGTCAGTTCTGCACGACTTCATACGCGATTCGGTGCGCGCACTGCTGATGAAGTCGCGGCCGGCGCCGTCGTTTGTCGTCGAGATGCACGCCAGTCCAACTGCTTCGCCCTCGCTGACATCGGGGTCGAATGAGCTGCAGGTGACGGAAGCTGACGCTGCACTCGTCCTGCGAGCGCAGGAGATGCCGCCGTTCACCGCTGCGTTGCAGTTTGAGGGCAGCGGATTCACAGTGCAAGCCAACGCGGCGATTCCGGTGGCCCGCTTTGGTCCGCAAACCTTCGGCAGTGCAGCTTCGTCGGCGCAGCCGTTGGGAGGAAACGGTTGCTCGCCCGAAGTGGCCGACGAAGATGCGCCTGCGGGATTGGAGTCGCTGGCGACGCTGAAGCCGCTGGGACAGATTCGCGAGTCGTTCATCCTTGCCGTCAATCCGCAAGGGCTGTGGATCATCGACCAGCACGTCGCGCATGAACGCGTCCTCTTCGAGAAGATTTGCAAGCAGCGCCTGGCTGAGTCGCCCGAACGGCAGCAACTGCTCATGCCGCTGATCGTCGAGCTGACACCGGGCCAGATGGCAGTGTTTGCCGAGATCTCCGATGAACTGAGCCACAACGGCTTCGAGATCGAGCCCTTTGGTTCGCGCACCATCGCCGTGAAGACAACCGCTGCGGGCGTTGCGGCCGGCGCTGTCGAGCACCTGCTGCATGAGATTCTTGAACAGTTCGAGCGCGAAGAGCAGTCGCTGAGCCTGGAGAGGATTCGCACCAGCATCGCGGCCAGCATCGCCTGTCATGCCGCCATCAAGGTGAACATGCCGCTGGAGCAGAACAAAATGGAGTGGTTGCTGCAAGAGCTGGCGAAAACGGATTGCCCGATGAGTTGTCCGCACGGACGCCCGGTCGTTCTGCGATATTCTGTAAAAGACATTCAGAAAGCGTTCAAGCGGATCTAAATCCGCAGCAACTAGCAATTAGCAGCTAGCAATTAGCTTAAGGACTTTTCATGCCTTTAACGCCGAAAGGCGTAGCAGGTGGGATTTTCACTGTACGCGGTTTGGTCGTTGAGGTGCCATATCGCATAGATCGCGCTCGAAAACTAATTGCTCATTGCTAATTGCTCATCGCTTCTCCTATGCAGGAATCACAGCTCCACGAACTGCGCCGCGAAAAATGGCGGCTGAACGGACAGCCGCTGCGCACCCTGGAAGAGGCCCGCGAGTTCATCGACTCGGTGGGCTTCTGCCTGCTCTACGCGCAGCGCACTGCGGTCTTACTGCCGACATTCACCGGCGCGTGTCAGGGCAGCGACGCGAATCTGGCCACCGGTACCACGGCGTTTGCGCATCCCGAGGCGCGCGAAGCCAAGCAGTTGATGGTCCGCCTGCTGCGCGAGAAGTCGGCCTTCGAAGCCAACGTTTTTCCGGATAACAACTTCATTCTTTCCGCAGCGGTCTTTCCCTACTTTTATGGCGTGGTCGGCGACCGCAAGGTGCGGCAGAAGCCGGCTGCCGGTACGCGCTCGGAATATTCACCACTCGCGGTGCATGCCTTCGAGCTGATCGAAAAGAAAGGGCCCATCTCGAAAACTCGTCTGCGCGAGCTTTTAGGGGGCGATCTTTCCGAAGTGGCGCTGGACCGCGCGCTCGATGAGTTGTGGGCGCGGCAGCGCATCACGCGCGTCGACTACAAACCCGAGGAAGGCGTCTTCTGGGACGTGCTGCTGCGCTGGGCTCCGGAGGCGGTCAAGGAGGGCGCGCAAGTTCCTGTCGCCGGCGCGCTCACCGCGTTGGTCTCAAAGTATCTCGATTGCGTATTGGCGGTTTCGCAGGAAGACCTGGAGCTATTCTTATCCCACTTTGTGGGACGCGCTCGAGTACGCGAGGCGGTCAACGCCTTGCAGGCTGCGCGCGAGATCAGCTATGTCCACGTTGCGGGTCGCGTGATGCTCCAATCCGCTTCCTTGCAGGCCGCGACGCCTCGCGAACCTGAGCCCATGCCCCGGCCTGAGTCGCCAGCCGTCCGCGCGGGACAACCGCTGGTGCAACGGCGTCGCGGCCGTCCCCACCGCGCGAAAAGCCCGGGCTCTCCCACAGCTTCCAGATCAAAGAATCTCCGCCAGGACGATCGGCCCGAATGAGCGCGCCGCGAAAGCTGGTTGTCGCCATCGACGGCCCGGCGGGCTCGGGTAAGAGCACCATCGCTGCCCGGCTGGCGAAAAAGCTGGGCTACGTCAATCTCGAGAGTGGAGCGATGTATCGCGCCCTGGCCCTGAAAGCGTTGGAGACGAATGTCCCCGTGGACGACGCTGACGCGCTGCGGCAACTCGCCTTGAACACGGCCATTCAACTCGAACCCGCGCACGACGGCAATCGGGTGCTGCTCGACGGCCGCGATGTTTCGCAGCGCATTCGGCAGCCCGACATCACTCTGGCCGCCTCGCGAGTCTCGGTTCATCCCCAAGTGAGGCAAGTGCTGGTTGCGCGGCAGCGCGAACTCGGCAACAACGGCGGAGTCGTGATGGAAGGCCGCGATATCGGCACCGCAGTCTTTCCGCAGGCCGAGGTCAAGGTCTTCCTCGATGCCGATCCTACGGTGCGCGCCGAGCGCCGCCTGCTGCAAAGCGGCTCGCCGTCGCCCGAAGAAGCGCAACGGGTGCAGGCCGAGATTGCAGCGCGCGACGAACGCGATCGGACGCGCGTCGCTTCGCCGCTGGTTCCCGCCCCCGATGCCGTCATTCTTGACACCTCCCATATCAGCATCGACCAGGTTGTTGACGCCGTTTACGACATCGTTCGCGAGCGACTTGGTTAGCAGCTACGCATTCAGCATCGAGGTGCACTGGCCGCAGCGCGTCGCCGGCGCGGGGATGGTCGCGAAGCAATAGGGACATTCCTTGGTGGCGCGCGCGGGCGCAGTTGAGCGCTGCGCCGTCACCCGGTTCACCTGGCGGATGAGCAGAAATACCGCCGCAGCCACAATCAGGAAATCGAAAACGGAATTCAGGAAGACGCCGTAGTTGATGGTCGCCGCGCCTGCGGCTTTGGCTTCGGCCAGCGTAGCGTAGTAGTGCCCTGAAAGGTTGAGAAACTTGTTGGCAAAATTCGAGTGATGCCCGCTGAGCAGCCCAATCGGCGGCATGACAATGTCGGATACGAACGAACTGACGACGCGGCCGAACGCTGCGCCGATAATGATGCCGACCGCCATGTCGATCATATTGCCGCGTAGTGCAAAGTCGCGAAACTCGCCCAGCATGCCGCCTTTGCCGCCCAGCAACGCTTTCGGACTGCCCAGATGAGCCATTCCGAGTCCTCTGAGAATCTGGTCGTCTCCTGCCGCCATAAACGCACCTCCGCGTACAGCCAGAATGCGCCCGCAGCGACGAGGCTTCAAGTCAGATTGTGGTCAGTGACTCAGGTGGGAAAACCTCACTCATTCGACCAAGAAGGAGTGAGTCTCGGAACCAGCGGCTCTGTCCCAGATGCGGGTCGAAGGCGGAACGAGATACCGGCGGAGTAGTGAAATTCGTTGACCGATGAAAAAGCTACGATGACGGCTTCGCCGCGAGCCGCTATTAGGCGCCGTACCCGCTGCTTTCAAAAACGAAGCCCCACTCATTCCAAAACTGCGAATGAATGGGGCGCGCAAAGGGAAGCTAGAACTAGGCTGCCACGGCCATCGTGGAGGCCACCAGGTCGTAGGTCTCGACCCGCGGCGGCGCCTGGATCATCGGACCCAGCTTCTCGATCAGTTTGGGATATACCGAGGTGTGGTACGTTTCGGCGTTCTTGCGGTCATCCCAGAAGCTGATCAGCAGCGCCTGGTTGTTATTCAGCAAGGCCAGTTCTTCCTGAAAGCCCGTCTGTTTCCGCATCACCGGCAGAACGTCGGACTGGAAAAACTGCAAGAACTCCTTGCCTTTGCCTTCCTTGAGCTGGAAATGAACGTTGCGTGTAGTTTTCAAGTGGATACATCGATTCTCCCCGGCGACATGATGGTCCGCGACAAACAACAGTTCTCCTTGACGGCGGGGGCGGGGGCTCGGCGCCGTACCAGACCTTTTTGATTTTCCGCTATGTTTTGATAATAGCAGAGAACTGAGACTAAGTCAATTATTATCTGTCGTTTAGGGAAACTTATTATGCGACAAAAGGCAGCTGCGATGGGTGTTCTGACGAGAGGGCGCCGCATCTCTGGCGAGGCGGGGGAATCGATTGACTTGGCCAAGAAAAATGCCCCACTCCAAGCAAAGGAAGCTTGGGGTGGGGCACCCGTTTCGTCGTCAGCTTCTAGCTAGTCGCTAGTTGCCAGCTGCTGTCTTTAGTACATTCCGCCCATGCCGCCGCCGCCGTGAGGCATCGCCGGTTCCTTCTTGTCTTCCGGAATCTCCGACACCAGGGCTTCGGTGGTGAGCATCAGGGCCGCGATCGAGCCTGCGTTCTGCAGCGCCGTGCGCGTGACCTTGGTCGGATCGATGACGCCGGCCTTGACCAGGTCTTCGAACTTGCCGGTCTGCGCGTTGTAGCCGAAGTTGGCTTCCTTGTTGTCGCGGATGCGGCCGACAACGATCGCGCCCTCTTCGCCGGCGTTGCCGACGATCTGGCGCAGCGGCTCTTCCAGCGCGCGGCGCACGATGTTGCCGCCGATCTTCTCGTCGCCTTCCAGCTTCAGCGCGTCGATGGCTTCGGCGCAGCGCATCAGCGCCACACCGCCGCCGGGGACGATGCCTTCCTCCACCGCAGCGCGGGTGGCATGCATCGCGTCTTCGACGCGGGCCTTCTTTTCCTTCATTTCGGTTTCGGTCGCCGCGCCGACCTTGATGACGGCAACGCCGCCGACCAGCTTCGCCAGCCGCTCCTGCAACTTCTCGCGGTCGTAGTCGCTGGTGGTCTTCTCGATCTGGCCGCGGATTTCCTTCACCCGGCCTTCGATGTCGGTGTGCTTGCCCTTGCCTTCGACGATGGTCGTGTTGTCCTTGTCGATGGTGACCTTCTTGGCCTGGCCGAGATCCTGCATCTGCACGTTCTCCAGCTTGATGCCGAGGTCTTCGGTGATGGCCTTGCCGCCGGTCAGAATCGCGATGTCCTGCAGCATGGCCTTGCGGCGATCGCCGAAGCCAGGAGCCTTGACGGCAGCAACGTTCAGCGTGCCGCGCAGCTTGTTGACGACCAGGGTCGCCAGCGCTTCGCCTTCGACGTCCTCGGCGATGATGACCAGCGGACGTCCGCTCTTGGCGATCTGCTCGAGCAGCGGGAGCAGGTCCTTCATCGACGAGATCTTCTTCTCGTGGATCAGGATGTAGGGGTTCTCCAGCACCGCTTCCATGCGCTCCGGATCGGTGACGAAGTAGGGCGACAGGTAGCCGCGGTCGAACTGCATGCCTTCGACGACTTCCAGCTGGGTCTCCATCGTCTTGGCTTCTTCCACGGTGATGACGCCGTCCTTGCCGACCTTCTTCATGGCCTCGGCGATGATGTTGCCGATGGTCTCGTCGTTGTTGGCGGAGATGGTGCCGACCTGGGCGATCATGTCGCCGGTCACCTTCTGCGAGAGCTTGTCGAGCGCGCCGCCCTTGCGGTTGCCGTCTTCATCGGCAATGCCGACGATGGCGGCGACGGCCTTCTCGATGCCGCGCTTCAGCGCCATCGGGTTCGCGCCGGCAGCCACGGTCTTCACGCCTTCGCGATAGATGGCCTGCGCCAGAACGGTCGCGGTGGTGGTGCCGTCGCCGGCGACGTCGGAGGTCTTGGAGGCGACTTCGCGCACCATCTGCGCGCCCATGTTCTCGAGCGGGTCCTTCAGCTCGATTTCCTTGGCCACGGTGACGCCGTCTTTGGTGATGAGCGGCGAACCGAATTTCTTCTCGATCACGACGTTGCGGCCCTTGGGACCGAGCGTGACCTTCACCGCATCGGCCAGAACATTCACGCCGCGAAGAATCGCCTGGCGCGACTCCTCACCATGCAGAATCTGCTTTGCCATTTTATTTCTCCTAGTTTCAGGGGTCAGGGACCAGGGGCTAGAGTTTAAACTGCCGAGCTGGCGTGACCCGATCTTTGAATTCCGTCTCAAACTTCTTGTTGAATTGCATTCGAGGCTTCGTGGAGCACGGGTAAGGTCCGAAGTGTCAGATTGCAACTGACCTAATCCCTGACCCCCAGCCTCGGAGCTACTTCTTTGCGGCGTGCTCTTTCGCCTTGGTGGCGCCTTCCAGGATGCCGAGGACTTCTTCCTCGCGCATGATCAGGAAGTCTTCGCCGTCGATCTTGATTTCGGTGCCGGCGTACTTGCCGAACAGGACGCGATCGCCCGCCTTCACATCCAGCGGGAAGGTCTCGCCTTTGTCGTTGGTCTTGCCGCGGCCGACGGAGATCACTTCGCCTTCCTGCGGCTTGTCTTTCGCCGAGTCGGGGATGATGATGCCGCCACGCGTGGTTTCCGCCTCTTCAACGCGGCGAACCACGATGCGGTCATGCAGGGGAGTCAGCTTGGTAGCCATTCTTGGGAACTCCTTTCGAATTTTGAACCTTTGGATTCCGTACGCTTCGCGACCATTTCTGGGTGAACCCATCCATTCGCGATATTTGCGAACGGTTGGGCTTGCGAATCATGAAGTTAGTTACAGCGAGGATGCGGGAGAGTAGCTGCTAGCACTCAACGCATACGAGTGCCAGTGTACTTGGCCTCCTGCCCTTTGTCAAGCCGCAACCAGGACTTCAGGCGGAAGCACGTGCTTTTCGCTTCTGCTTCCCTTCGGCTTCCTTCACACTCTTGGGCGGATTCCTGCGCGCGGCCAACTCCGCCGCTCTTGCGCGGAGTTTGTCCTTGTGCCTGAGGTTTGTTCCGGCCGCTTTCAGCGTCTCCAGCACGAGCCGTGCGCGCCGGGCATCGATCCATTTGTCCACGACACCGCGGATGAACTGCATGTAGCCGATGTGCAGCCCCTCGAAGTCTTCCAAGTAGGGCAGCTGATACGGATAAGTGGGATCGGCCTGCATAACCGGAGTGTCCGGCAGGAAGACGTGGGTGCGGGGAACGAGCTGCCGCACACGCGCATGATGATGGCAGTACTTCTGGTCGCGCAGTGCAGGTGAGCCGCAGCGACTGCCACCGGCTTTGACATGTTCGCAGATGGGATAAAGGCTTTCGGTGTTGGAATGGTTATCACTCATGAAAATTTTCTCTTTATAAGGTATTTGGAATGACGATCTTGGCCGTAAGATCCTGTGCAAAAAGGGGTTCGACGCGCTAGCAACTCATGCATTTTCATGCACTTGCCGGATTCCGCGCAGGATCGTGATTCTGCTGGAGTTAGCTGTAAACGCTTGGGAAACAATAATTTGCAGGTGGTAAACAAACGGTTCGCGCCGGCTTCTGCAATTTGCGCAAAGCTTCGACCGAGCTCGCTTTGGACCTGACCGACGTCTCGCTGTTGCATGGCGACAATCACCCATAAAAGGAAAGGGCAGAATCACGCGGTACGGTCACGCGGATCCTACCCTTACGTAACTATTGTCGAGTCACTGGGAACGGGAGTCAACGGAAATGACGAAGTTGGGGAAAATCGATTCCCAAAATGGGAAGTAAGTCGCGTGCCGCTACCTGCCCACCGAAGACCTCTGAGCAGGTCTGACTCTAGATGGCGTCACGGTGATCAGTCCCTTCGAGACAAGTCCGGAATCGATTGTGGTGTCCGAGTAAATCGCTCCCTACCACGCTTCCCACTCAAGCACAAGACGCCTGGGTGGGGCACCTGTGATCTTTCAAGAGGTTGTCCATCCGATCGGAACCGGAGAAGCTGGTTGTGACACCCGGCAATCCCGCCCGGTGTAGGCACAGTGAGCCCGCCGCGCAGACGCCATCTTGGGGCGCCCGCCCCTTAAATCGAAGTTATCTGTGTATCTAAAGATAATATGTACAATTCGGCCAGGTGCGGCTGCTGGCTAACTACAATGATGGAGAAATTTCCAATCCGGGACCGAGTTCGATTCAAAAACCAGCTAGCCCGTTGTCACTGCGCATTCTCCTCGCAACGGAGTATGACTTATCGTTGGTCCTCGTCTCGGGAATGAGTCAACTGGTCGCACCGAATGCCGAGTAATCTGCGGAGGGACGGCCTTCGAGGTAGATGAATCATGGGCAGCTCTGTTTGCCGACTACTTCTTTTATTGAACGTCGCGATTTCCGCAATCGCCCTGCAGGCAAGTCCGCTACCACCGGCGGCAAGCTCCGTAACCGAAACTACGCTCACCTTACCCTGTTCGACGTCGAGTGCTCCGCGGATACTCACGGAAATAGACGAGCGGGTGCTCACGACGCTTCACGGCAACGTTCATCCGCTGGCGCAACCCCAATACGATCGCGGCCGCGTGAGCGATAGCCTGCCGATGGAGCATATGATTCTGCTGCTGCAGCGCAGCTCTGAGCAGGAGAAAGCGCTCAATATGCGCATCGAGCAGATGCACAATCCGCATTCGGCCTATTTCCACCAGTGGCTCACGGCGGAGCAGATCGGGCAATGCTACGGAGTCGCGCAATCCGACGTCGACAAGGTGAACGCGTGGCTCGAAAGCCATGGCTTCCGCGTCGAGCAGGCGCCGGCAGGCATGACCTCAATTATCTTCAGCGGCACAGTGGGGCAAGTGCGCGCTGCGTTCCGCACCGAGATTCACAACCTGGAGGTGCGGGGCGAAGAGCACATCGCCAACATGACGGAGCCGCGGGTACCGGCAGCGCTGGCGCCGGTGATCGCCGGTTTCCGCTCGTTGAACGATTTCTTTCCCAAGCCTCTCGTGCGCATGGTTGGGCCCATCGGGCGAGACTCCAAGAGCGGCAAGTGGCGTCCCGTTGGCGACAATGATCGGGAGAAGAACGGGCCCGGGCGCCTTTTCAATTTTGGCGCTGACGGCGTCGAATTCTATGCGGTCGCGCCGCAGGACTTTTACACAATCTATAACGAAAATCCGCTGCTGACGGCTGCTGTACCAGTCAACGGCGCCGGAGAGACGCTGGCGGTCGTGCAGGACTCCGACGTGAACCCGGCGGACGTGACCACGTTCCGTTCGCAATTTGGCCTGCCGGCTTATCCGCCGACGCCGAACAACACGCAGGGAGGCGTTAATTACATCAACGGCATCGGCGGCTATTGCGGCGACCCAGGCATCACCCCCTACGGTGAGACCGAAGCCGATGTCGACGTGCAATGGATAGGAGTCACGGCGCCGGCAGCCACGATTGATTTAGTCTCCTGCCAGGATACGACGACGACCTTTGGTGGAGACTTGTCCGCCATCTATATCGTCAACAATCTCGACAGCACGGTTTCAGCTTTCAGCGAGAGCTTCGGCGTTTGTGAAGCGCAGCTGCCGAACTTCGGCCTCCAAACGAACAACTTCTATAACAGTTTGTGGCAGCAAGCCGTGGCCGAAGGTCAAACCCCCGTGATCTCTTCCGGCGACTCCGGTGATGACGTCTGTGATCGCGGAAACATGCGGGGACCGAACGGGCAAGATGTTGGCGAAACCGGGCTTTCGGTGAACGGCCTTGCCTCTACCCCGTACAACGTGGCTGCCGGGGGCACCGATTTCAGCGATACCTATTCCTATTTCGGCAATAGCGAATGGTTCTACGACAATGGTCCGTATTATGAATCGGCCCTGAATTATGTTACGGAGATGTCCTGGAACGATACCTGTACCAGCCCATTGTTACTCGATTTCTACAGTCGTAATTATGGCATGAACTACCCCAACGGTGCGGAAGGACTGTGCAATGACACAACAAACTTCCACGAGCATTATCCATACACCTACCTCGACGGCGGTTCCGGCGGCATTAGTACGATTTATGGATTGCCGAGCTGGCAAAGCGCGTATGGCGTTGGACTGAGCACGAATTACACGTCAACGCAGTTCCGCAATCTGCCCGACATTTCGCTGTTCGCAGCCGATGGTTTCTGGCACCACTTGCTGGTGTTTTGCGAATCCGATATCGCTCCGTGCGACTACTCGAATAATTCGAATGCCTACGCGCTCGGCGCCGGAGGCACCTCGTTCGTTGCGCCGCAGTTGGCCGGCATCTTGGGACTGGTCAATCAGGCGACGGGGGTGCGCCAGGGACAGGCGAACTACAATTTGTACCGCCTCGCCACTTTGGAATATGGCACGCCCACTTCACCGAACCTGTCTACAACCATCCCTAGCCTTTACACCTGCGAAGGCTCGAACTTCCAAGCTTGGGTGACTTATAACAACGCTGGGATCTTTCAGAATTGCACGTTCCATGACATCAATCGGACGAACCAATACGAACAAAGCTGTATAAACGGGGACGGCTCGGGTTGCCTAGTCACCAACAACGACCAGCCTTGCGCCACCGGCACGCCGAATTGCTTCACCAACACCAACGGCGATCGCTATGGCTTGCTGTCCACTTCGACTTCGACCTTCCAAGGGGCATTTCCGCAGAGCTTCGGCTATAACGCTGCCACAGGCCTGGGCAGCATCAACGTGAGCAATTTAGTGAACAACTGGGACAGCATGCAAGGCGACTTCGTTCTAGCTGTCTACAACGGATATGGGGGCACCGTCAACAGCAACGACGGCTTCGTCAGTTGTCCGTCGCTGTGCGTTCATAACTATGCGCCCCAAAGCGTAGTGACGCTGAGTGCAACGCCCGCGCCAGGTTACTACTTTTATGGCTGGAGCAATGGTTGTAGCGGTACGGGCTACTGCAATGTGGTTATGAATGCCAACCTGAGCCCCGGTGCGAACTTTTTTCCAATCGCCGGCGGGTCCTACACATTGAGCGTGACCGTCACCGGAAACGGAATCGTAAGCAGCGCCGATGGCCTGATCAATTGCCCGGGCACGTGCAGCGCCATCTATCAGCAGAATTCCCAGGTAACACTGACTACATCACCGGCCTTAGGCTCGACCTTTGGGGGCTGGATAGGAGCTTGCACCGGTACCGCTTCCTGCAACGTAACCCTGACGCAAAACTATTCCGTCACTGGTGAGTTCACCTCGCCGGTGCAGTTTGTCCCGGTAATGCCATGTCGCCTCGTCGATACGCGCGCCAACAACGACCCGATACGCGGAGGCACGTCGCGGAACTTCCCCGTGCCGCAACTCGGGGGATGCAATATTCCCAACACCGCGACGGCGTACTCGCTGAATGTGACTGTGGCGCCGGAAGGGCCCCTGAGCTACCTGACCATTTGGCCGGTGGAGAGGACCAGCCGCTGGTTTCCACGCTGAACTCCCCTGACGCCCGCACGAAGGCCAATGCGGCCATCGTTCCGGCTGGGTTCGACGGCGCGGTAAGCGTCTACGTAACCAACACCACTCATGTCATTCTGGATATCGACGGCTACTTCGCGCCGTCCAGTTCGCAAACTTTGCAGTTCTACCCGTTGCCGCCGTGCCGGGTGGTCGATACGCGCGGGGCGAATGGCGATTTGGGCGGGCCCTATCTTTCGGCGCAGGTCGAACGCGACTTCCCCGTGCGGGAGAGCAGTTGCATTCCGTCAGGGCTGAACATTGGGCGTATTCCATGAACTTCACGGTGGTGCCGCACGAGCCCGGTCAGCCGCTGGGGTATCTGACGGTGTGGGCGCAGGGCCAGCCGCAGCCAACGGTTTCAACGCTGAACAATCCTAGGGCGAGGGTAGTTGCGAACGCGGCGATTGTTCCGGTTGGGAATGGGGGCGAGATCGCTACCTACGCCTTCAACGACACGGATCTAATCGTCGACATTAACGGGTACTTCGCCGCGCCGGGAACGGGAGGGTACTCGTTTATCCCGTCGCGCCATGCCGCGCGTACGACAGCCGTAACAACAACGACCCTGGAGCACCTGGGCCGACATGGCGGGTCGGCCGAATATCGCTATCCAGGTGATTCCGTACTCAGCAGGCGCGCACGTCGGCTTGCAAGGCGCGTTCGTGATCGCGGACCGAGGAAGCATGGCCCGTGGCGTTCCTGGCGACGGCGACGGAGGGGCAGACGGTGGAGGACGCCTCAGCGGTCGCCCGGGCGGCGCTGACGTTCGATAGCCTGCGGACTGAGGCCCTTCACAGCAGGGCATCAAGGGAGCTGATCATCATGACGGCGGAGGACCAATGGACCACCTGACCCGCCGCGAGACGTGGCGCAAGAGCAGCTACAGCAGTGCGTCCAGCGACAACTGCATCGAGGTGGCGACCGCTGCCCACGCCGTCGCCGTCCGCGACTCCGAAGACCCCAGCGGCCCGGCCCTGGCCTTCACACCGGCCGGCGGGCAGGCGTTCACTCGGCGCGTCAGGAGCGGCGCGCCCGGCCGCTGAGAAGCACGGAGTACCCGCGGCGCGCCTCCACTTCTTGGCGCTAAATTAGTGACGCATATCTGAGGCAGAGCGACAAGCTAATAGATGCGAGGCCGGACGCCGAGGCCGAAGCATGCAGGGGGTCCGGCCCCGCTGGATGCACCTGGCGCTCGACCAGGGCGACCTGACCTCCCTTAAGGTCGGCGACTACGCAGCCTACGAACGGCAGGCCCGGGCGCGCCCTGGGCACGTTCATCGCCGCCGACCCAGGCCACAACCCGCCGACCGATCCGTACCCGGAGCCGGTGGAGCACTGCGTGATCTGCCGCTGGGACGAACCCCGGTACACGCGATCTGAGCCTTCGACCGGCCGGACCGAGAACGCGCCTTCGAGGAACGGATCGACTTCATCACCGAACGGCGTCGGCGTCACCCCGGGCCTGCACGTGTACCACTACAACCACTACAAGCCGACGTCGGTCGACCACCTCACCGAGGTGCACGGGACCAGCCAAGGGGCCGTCGGCCGACTGATGGGCGCTTCGCCACCCGTGAAGACGAGGTGGACGACCTGTTCCGGCGCGGCGTGTTCGTCGACCCCTACCCGGTGGCCCCCCTACAGTTCACGTCCCTGCGTTACCGGGAGCTTTCTGCTCCACACCCGAGCTTTGTACTCAGCTAGCAGGTAATTAGTGAGAAGTTGGATGTCGCGAGACGTGTTTTGTAGCTCGTTCCAACGTCGCTGCGCGTTCGGTCCAAAGTCCCAGTAGCCGTTCGTCCACCGGCATACGTCCGCGAGTTCAGCAAGGTCCACAGCGAAGTCTTCTTTGCCGGGGATACGGTCTCGGGTGTAACGATCGAAGATCGCGTCCATGAGGAAGCCGAGGCTCGCGACCCCCACCCCGTGCATGAGCCTGGACTGCCGCGGTGGCCTGTCCCAGGCCGCGCTGAATACGTCACTGACGGCTGACCAGAAATCGACGAGCAAAGGCATCATTTTGTCCTCATCGCCTGCACCCGTCCGTGGATCACGGAAGCTATACAAGGCGCCGTCACTGAGGCTGCTTTCCAGCATCTTAGTATGGAGTTGTCTTTTACAACTCCTTCTGGTGTTGTGGGCGTACGGATCTTACGGTACAGGGGTGACCTAATTTCGGAGTTAAGGCGACGCAATAGTATCGCGGGGAATTTACGGGTTTGCAAGGCGACGGGAAGCGTTCCGACGGTAGCGGGCAGTAGTTCATAGATTAGGCCTTTGGGAAGCGGCTTAGCTGAGTTTACGAGGATGAACTGGGATCGCTGCTCTTCATCCGAATCGGTAATAAAGGAAGTTATACAGACAGGGAAGCTACTAATTCTAGCCTCCCGAATCGCCGCACCGCGTTGCTGTCCGTCAACTATCCAGCCTGGTTTGTCCTCGTCATTCACATCTTTGCTGACAGGTATATGCAACGTACCGGGCCGTGCATAATCTGTTGAAGGGGCTTCCGTCAATGGCTCAAACTGGACACGTTTGTCGAAGGCGATGACGAGAGCGTTGGGAATCATCGGCGAGCCCGACTCCAGATACCGCCGGATCGAGGAAATATGGGAAAGAACCTCGGGATGCTGATATCCCTCAACAGCAGCATCGCCGTCACGATGTATCCGCGACACAGCCGCGAACAACGGCAGTTTTTTCCCGTCGACCGCAAAACTATAGAGCACACGGCCATCACCCTGGCAGACTTCAAGCGCGGGCAAGCGCAGCATATCGCCTTGAATATCGCGGTCGTTTACGGGTGCAGGGCTGAACTGGCCCGAGGACATACGGCACTCCTTGTCCCTAGTTCACGGTCGACACGCTGCCGGAAGGCATAAATATTATGAAATCCGCGTCTCTTGTTTCGCTCTGATCCCCGGAAGATTACCACATTGATGCCGGCTTTGCCGCAGGTTCCGCATGTACACGCCTTCCATGGTGCGTCTTCCAACGTTTCACGATAGGCTTCACGATAGCTTTTCCGGCCATCAAAGATTTGCCCGTACGCTTCGAGGCAGTCGATCACTTGACCAATTTTCACTTCACCGTAATCATACCCGCGTAGGGCCTGCATGCAGGCTTGCTCAAGCCTGATCGCCTTATCCTGGGATACTTGGCCCGCCTGGATCCGTTTTTTGAGTTTTGCGTTGCCGTCAACCTGGGGAACACGAATTGCGATGTAGGTCCTATCCGGCGTGTGATAGTTGTCCCATCGTCCTTGAACGCCTGTCGGAATGCCGAGGTACTGTCGAAACTGGTCGCGCCCAAAGAAGCGAACTGTGCCATGTTGCTACAGCGCGTGATGCCGAGGAGGTGCAACTGGGTGTCGCGATCACGGACGTTGCTGATCTCTTTGAGGCAGGCGAGGATCTCGTGTGTCTACAGCGGGACCATGTCGCCGATCGCGATCCGCTGGTAGCCGATCTTCTGCAGTTCGCTGACCGCAGCGGCATAGGAGGCAGGACTCCAGCCCTGGGCGACCCCCATAGGCTCGAAACACGCACCCCTAATACGGCAGCGTGCAAGGAATTCCGCGGCGAGGCTCAGCGTGAGTTGCTGGCGCGCTAGCCATCCGTCGCGCTGCGGATGATCGGTGTCATCGTCGGCTGCAGGGGCGTAGCCAAAAATGACATGATCAACGGATATACCGAGGTCGAACCCGCAGTCGTCGTAGAAGTCGATGAACGTCGTCAGGGCTATACGGCGGAACATCATCGTTCACGTAACTGAAGGCCCCGCAGTCGCCCATAGTTAGGAGCGGCAACCCCGGCGCAGCGGCGAGACGGAAGAACTGCCTAACGCCTTCGCGATACAGGCGATGGCGCTGCGCCAGAGTGTATTTACCACTGGCGCCTGGCACGCCGTCGACGATCGCCTTAGAGACAAGGAGGCCGTCGATAGCGCGCTTGCGGAGGACTTCGTGGATATATAGGTCGTCTCGCTGCCGGACTCGAAGAGCGGACCGTTCTTCGGTGGTGA
>CAVVDN010000016.1:0-63952 GCA_963747045.1 uncultured Acidobacteriaceae bacterium
GGAGGAACTGTGGTCTGTAGTGCTTGTGCCTTTGAAAATCCGGCGAATATGCGCTTTTGCGGCATGTGCGGCCTGCCCCTGCCGCAGCCGCCGATCACGGCGCCCGGAGCACATAGCACGCTGAAATTCACCCGCGTGCCGCTCGAGTCCGCCTCGTCAGCGAACGGAGCACCTCGCAGCAGGCCGCAGGAGTGCTGCTGGAGATGCCCGGCAATGCGACCAACGGAGGCCATCGAACCTCGACAGTCGAATCCAGCGCTTCTGCGACCACGCTGCCGGAACCGGCTTCCGAACCGCCCAAAGAATTGGTGCCCGACGTTCGTCTTGACGAGTATGTGCAGTCGTTCAAGTACGAGCCGCCGAAGGATCCCGCCGAGATCACGATGCGCGGCGACGCGCACATAGCGACGCCCGAAAGTCCCGCGCAGCCTCCCGTCAGCGCCGATAACGTGAGCCAGCCAGCCGTTCGCGGCGAGAACATCGTCGCCTCCAGCAGTGCTGCCGAGATAAAGCCGCCTTCGGCGACCACGTCGAAAGCAGTTGCGGAAGATGTCGACACCCGTCTCGGCCTGGAGCCGGAGACGCCGACGGAGGCGCGCATCGCACGTCCGCGATTTCTCGAAATTAATGAGCCGCCGAAGGAAACCAAGGCTGCGCCGCCACAGGACAGAAGGCCGCGGCCAACGGCGGCACGACGATCAGCGGCCCATCGTTCCTGGGACTGAGTGATCAGCCGCAAACCTGGGCGGAGCCGTAGGCGTGGAAGATGGGGAATACGCACCGCGCAATTATCACTGGCGAGCTTGGTTTGCGGTCGCCGTCGTCCTCGTGTTCGTCGGCCTGGGATGGCTCGAGTGGCGCGCCCAGGTCAACCAGACCGACAACGGACCGGTCGAGGTGATTCGAACCAAGCTGCGTAAGCTCCACGGCGCGGTGGTCCAAATGACGAGCGATTCCAGCACGGCCGGCAATGACAGCGCCAAGCCTGACATGCAGGTGCAGGAGCAACCGCAGGCACAGGCGCCGGTGCAGCCCAATCCGAATGGCGTAACCGGAGCGGCGAACGCACCGCCGCAGCCCGCCGATCAGAGTGCGAATCATGCCGAGACTGCGAACGCGCAGAGCAGTCCCCCGCCGTCCAATGCGGTGTCAACTGCGGCCCCTGAGAGCAGCCCAGACGCAAGCACGAAAACTCCGAACGTGACTGCGAAGAAGCCCGCGACCGACAACACCGCCCAGCAGACTGTAGCCGCGGCCAAGCCGCCGGCAAAGCGCGCCCCAGATAAGACCTCCGATGCGGACGACGCGGCAGCGAAAGCAGCTCCCGGCGCCGACGAGATGACGAAGGCCAAGAATGCCAGCGACTCGGCCGCCGAAGCTGCGTGGCTGTGGAAGGCAACGGCCAAGGGCAATGCCGACGCGCCGGTGCAACTGGCCGACATGTACATTCAGGGCGATGGCGTTCCGCGCAGCTGCGAGCAGGCCGTGGTGCTGCTGAAGACGGCGGCGGAGAAGGAGAACGCGCGGGCGCGCAATCGCCTGGCTTCGATGTACGCCTCCGGAACCTGCGTGCAGCGCAACCGAGTGGAAGCTTATCGCTGGCTAAGCTCCGCGCTCACCGCCAATCCCAACAGCGAATGGGCCCAGCAGAACCGCGACCTCATCTGGCAGCAGATGACGCCCGAGGAGCGCGCCGCCGCGCAGAAGTATCGGTAGGATCTCGGAGTTTCAAGTTTCGAGCCGCTTGAAACTAGAAACTGATTCGCCGGCCAATCGTTCCGGCAATCAGGCAGAAGATTCCCAGCGCCACAAACGGCCAGCCGATCTTGTGAATGTCTACCGGAAAGTCCGGCGTCGCGTGCGGCAGGCAGACCAACAGCAGAAGGCCGATTCCGATCGCGAGTGCGCCGCCGACCTGCGCTCTTCTGCCGGGTTGCCGATCGAACTGGTTGGGTTCCATTCGTGGGCCGTCGGCTAAAAGCCGACTCTTCCGCCGCTGCCGCGGCTTGATGCTCTTCTCAAAAATTAACCCGGAGCTTGCGCCCCGGGCTCAGTTCGCAGTCGCCGCTCCTCAACCCGAATAAGCGCAAACCGGCGCTTATCGGCGACCCCGGATAGGGCGGCTCGATTTTCGTAGCATTTGATGTCGGCTTCAACTGACAACTGACAACTGACAACCGACAACTGGTTTACGTTCCTTCGTTCCAGCTCGCCAGGTACTCTTCCTGCTCCGGCGTGAGGCGGTCGATCTTGATGCCCATCGACTCCAGCTTCAGCCGCGCGACCCGCTTGTCGAGCTCTTCGGGCACGACGTAGACCTTCTTCTCCAGCGAGCGTGGTTCTTCACCAGGTACTCGACCGACAGCGCCTGGTCGGCGAAGCTCATGTCCATCACCGACGGCGGATGGCCTTCGGCGGCGGCCAGGTTGATGAGGCGGCCTTCGCCCAGCAGGTTGATCTTGCGGCCATCGCGCAGCGAGAACTCCTCGACGATCGGGCGCGTGGTGCGCTTCGACGACGACATCTTCTCCAGCGCCGGGATATCGATCTCGACGTTGAAGTGGCCGGAGTTGGAGACGATGGCGCCGTCCTTCATCAGCTCGAAGTGCTCGCTTGCGCAGCACGCTCTTGTTGCCGGTGACGGTGCAGAAGACGTCGCCGATCTTCGCGGCTTCGTCCATGCTCATCACGCGGAAGCCGTCCATCACGGCCTCGATCGCCTTGGTCGGATCGATCTCGGTGACGATGACTTCCGCGCCCAATCCGCGCGCGCGGCTGGCCAGTCCGCGTCCGCACCAGCCGTAGCCGGCGACCACGAACTTCGCGCCCGCCAGCAGGAAGTTGGTGGCGCGGATGATGCCGTCGATCGTCGACTGCCCGGTGCCGTAGCGGTTGTCGAACAGGTGCTTGGTGTCGGCATCGTTGACGGCGATGATGGGATAGCGCAGCACGCCCTGCTTCGCCATCGCGCGCAGGCGGATGACGCCGGTGGTGGTCTCCTCCGTGCCGGCGATGACGCCGTCGAGCACGTCGGTGCGCTTGGTGAGTGCGGTGGTGACCAGGTCGGCGCCGTCGTCCATGGTGATGTGCGGCTTGTGGTCGAGCGCCGACATGATGTGCTGAGTAGTAGGTGTCGTTGTCCTCGCCCTTGATGGCGAAGACGGGGATGCCGTAGTCGCGCACCAGGCAGGCCGCAACGTCATCCTGCGTGGACAGCGGGTTGGAGGCGCAGAGCACCACGTCGGCGCCGCCGTCGCGCAGCGTGATGGCGAGGTTGGCGGTCTCGGCCGTGACGTGCAGGCAGGCCGAGATGCGCATGCCCTTCAGCGGCTGGTTCTTGATGAAGTCCTTGCGGATGATCTGCAGCACCTTCATCGACTGGTTGGCCCAGTCGATGCGCTTCTTGCCCAGATCGGCAAGGGCGAGATTGGCGACATCGCCGGCGACGCGAGTGGTTGTGGTTGACATAAGCTCCTAGGTAGAGCGGGCTTTCAGGCCCGCGTTAGAGGTCGATTTTTGAAAGCCGCGGGCTTCAGCCCGCATCGGTGATGTGTCGCCGGCTGAAGCCGGCTGTTGATACTTGATGATTGTGACGGTGACGCGGGCCTGAAGGCCACAGCTCTACCGTTCTTACTTCGCCGCTTGCGCGCTCTTCTGCTCTGCGCCCGCCAGCCCCGCCTGCTCGCGCAGCGCCGCGGCCTTGTCGGTCGCTTCCCAGGTGAAGTCCGGATCGTTGCGGCCGAAGTGGCCGTACGCCGCCGTCTTCCGGTAGATCGGACGGCGCAGATTCAGCGACTCGATGATGCCCTTGGGCGTCAGCTTGAAGTTCGTGCGCACCAGATCGGCGATCTTCGCTTCGTCAATCTTCGCCGTGCCGAAGGTGTCGACCAGCACGCTGACCGGCTCGGCCACGCCGATGGCATAAGCAAGCTGCACTTCGCAGCGATCGGCCAGGCCGGCGGCCACGATGTTCTTCGCGATGTAGCGCGCCATGTAGCAGGCCGAGCGATCGACCTTGGTCGGGTCCTTGCCGCTGAAGGCGCCGCCGCCGTGACGTCCCATGCCGCCGTAGGTGTCGACGATGATCTTGCGGCCGGTCAGTCCGGTGTCGCCCATCGGGCCGCCGATGACGAAGCGTCCCGTCGGATTGATGTGGTACTTGGTGTCTGCGTCGAGCATCTCGGGCGGCAGCGCGGCCTGGATCACGTGCTTCAGAATGTCGGCGCGCAGCTCCTCGTTGCTGACCGTCTCGGAGTGCTGGGAGGAGATCACCACCGCGTCAATGCGCACCGGCTTGTGGTTCTCGTCGTATTCGACTGTGACTTGGGATTTGCCGTCGGGCCGGAGGTAAGGAAGGGTGCCGTTCTTGCGGACTTCGGTGAGGCGCTGGCAGAGCTTGTGCGCCAGGAAGATTGGCGTCGGCATGAAGTTCGGCGTTTTCGTTGGTCGCGTAGCCGAACATCATGCCCTGGTCGCCGGCGCCGCCGGTGTCGACGCCCATGGCGATGTCGCCCGACTGCTTGTTGATGCTCGAGATCACCGCGCAGGTGTTGGAGTCGAAGCCGTAGAGCGCGTTGTCGTAGCCGATGGAGGCGACCACGCCGCGAACCAGCGTCTGGAAATCGACGTAAGCCTTGGTGGTGATTTCGCCGGCGATGACGACCAGGCCGGTCGCGGTCAGCGTCTCGCAGGCCACGCGGCTGTAGGGATCTTCCTTCATGCAGGCGTCGAGAATGGCGTCGGAAATCTGATCGGCAATCTTGTCCGGGATGACCTTCGGTCACGGATTCGGACGTAAACAGATAGCGTTTCTTGGACAAAGTCGAGCTCCTTCGGGGGCCCTGGTAAGCGCCGCTTGCGCCTGTTGGGGTGGTTATTAGTCCGCCTCGGCGGGCGATCGAGAGCACATCAGCTGGACACAGTCGTACCGCGGTCAGTTCAAGCCTATCAGGAGGATAGCGAGCAACTGGGAGAACTCTCAATATTTTACGGCTAAAGGGGCCATTCTGCCAGCTAAACCGCCAAAATCGGCATTGAAGCTCGTTGCTCAAAACGGGAGCGTCATTCCGCGCTTTTCGGCCCCTTCGCCGCCGCCGGCAGTTGTGCCTTGACTTTCCTTGCTCATCCAGCAATTGCAGGGTTGGACTGCCGTCAGGCTGAACCCGAATCACCATGCGGTCCCGTCCTTGTACGTCCTTTAACCGCAATGCGACCGAGCGATCATCGGCGCGGCCAAGGAAGATGCGCGTTTCCGAATGTGGAGTCTTGGCGCCATATTCATCCCAGGCGGCACGCTGCTGATCTTTGGGCAGCTTGGCAATGCGTGCGGCGGCCGCAAGATCCTCGGTGATGGGGTGATCCGGCTGGTCGATCATTCGCAGCTCTGAAGTGCGTTCGCCATTCTCCTCCCCGGCGTCGATGCTGAAGACCTGGTCCTGCTCATACTGATCGAAGCTGAGATGGCCGTAGCTCGTGACTTTGCCGCCCGCGTCCTTGCTGCCGCCAAAGATGAGGCCGCCGTTCTCCGTGCCCTCGTCGTTGAAGAACAGCATGCCCGCGGTTTTGCGATCGGGATGCGGCGTCTCCTTGCCTTGGATGATGATGCCGGGGAACGCCGCCTTGTTTGAGATCACCATGCGCAGCGTGCCGTCAGGCTCAATGACGTTGATGCGCTCGACATCGATCTCGCCGAACCTCTGTTTCCGGCCGGACTCGGCGAAGCCGCCCAGAATGGTTACGGCGAACAAGGCCGTGAGAACTCCGGAGTAGATTGCCAGAAAACGTGGATTGGAAAGAAGTTTCATCATGGCTTCGCCTTTCCGCCGCGCAACATGGATTGGGCCGCCGGCTGCAAACCGGGTAGATATCTCCCAGACCGAACGCAGAGAACCATGGCCTCCATAGAGTACGGGGATATAATTTGCCACAGCGGATGACCTCCTACAACCGGCTACTGGTTCTGCTGCTCGCGCTTTGTCTCCTGGCTTCGGCCCGGGGCTTGAATGGCTCGCCGCAGCACCCTCCGCATCCCACAAAGTGGGATTTGCCCTCAGCGGAGCTGGCAAAGCAGATTGCGGCGCTCGCCGGCCCCGGCACCATCACGCTTGCCGTCGCAAACCGCTCGACGATTCCCGCTGACGAGGTTCCCGCGATCCGTCGCACGCTGGAACGCGAGCTGCGCAGCGCCGGTCTTGCGGTCCGCGAGAAGAATGCCGACTGCGATGTGCGTGTCACCCTGTCGCAGAATGTGCAGGGCTGGTTGTGGGTTGCCGAAGTACAGGAGGGCATCGAGATAAAAGTTGCCATGCTGCCGGTCGCGGGTTCCACCGCCGCACTACCGTCCGAAGCCGCACCCGCGATGACCCTGCAATCGACTTTTCTCCTGAATGGACCAGAGCCGATTCTCGATTTCGCCCGCATCAGCTCGGGCGCGGCGCAATATACGGTCACGCTTGGCCTGGATAAAATCACCGTGTCCTCGCCAGCTTCTCAAACGTTCGAGATTCCACATGCGGAGCCGCTGCCGCGCGATCCCCGCGGCCGAATCGTTCCTGCGACCGATCATGTTTTTGACGCTTATCTGCCGGACACAGTCTGCGCCGCGACCAAGAACGTCGATAACGACATGCTGAGCGTCACGTGCGAGAACAGCGACGATCCGTGGCCGCTCGGCTCGCAGAAGGCCTTCTACAATCCGGCGCGAAACTTTTTCACCGGCGTGGTGGTGCCGGGCTTTGGCCCGAAGCTGCCGCCGTTGTACTCTGCGGCGGAGCTGGCGCGCACGTCAGGCACAGCATTCCTCTTCGCCGATGTGAGCGGCGCGGTACACATTCTGGAAGGCGGTTCGCACAAGCTGCTGATCGGCGCGCGCGATTGGGGCAGCGACATCGCCGCCGTACGCTCGCAGTGCGGCTCAGGGACGCAGGTGCTGGCATCGGAGGCAGGATGGCCGAATCACGATTCCATCCGCGCTTACGAAATCTCGGGCCGCGAGGCCACGCCCGTGAGCGCGCCGGTGAACTTCGACGGAATGATTACGGCGCTGTGGCCGACAGCGGACGGAACATCGGCGATCGCGATCGAACGAAACCTGGATGGGACTTATGCGGCGTCACTTGTGTCGCTCGTTTGCAGCCATTAGCCTGCTGGCGATGCTGCTTTTGCCGGCCGCCGCGCGCACCCGTCCGCGTTACGGCGGTACGCTGCGCGTCGAGACTCACTCCGATCCGCTAAAAGCTCCCGACGGTATCGCGCGCAAGCTGATCTTTGACACTTTGACGCAGGTGAACGGCATCGGGCAGGTTGTCCCCGGCCTCGCTGCCAGTTGGGACGTACAAAGCCCATACCGCCGTTGGCAATTCCACTTGCGGCCCGAAGTGCACTTCCATGACGGATCGCCGCTCACGGCCGGGGCTGTCGCCATTTCACTGGCGCAAAGCTGCGGGACGTGCGGATGGCGCGTGCGCGCCGCGGGCGACTCCGTGCTCATCACCAGCGAATCGCCCATGCCGGAGCTGGACGCCGAACTGGCGCGCAGCGAATACGCGATCACGCGTAAGGATGAGGACGGCAACCCCGACGGCACCGGGCCGTTTCGCTTCGCCGGCAGATCCGAGGGGGTGCTGTCTGCTTCGCGCCAACGACGATTCATGGCAGGGCAGACCGTTTGTCGACGCGATTGAGATTTACGGCGACCGCCCGGTGCGCGCGCAATGGTTGGACTTCAGCGTGGGGAAGGCCGACCTGGTGGAGGTGCCGCCCGAGCTTTTGCGCTCGGCGCAACAGGAGCACATGCCGCTGGCCGAGTCCGACTGGCCCAGCGACCTGCTGGCTCTTACAGTGTCAGACCAGCGGCTCGCGCGACGAGCATCTACGGCGCTCGGTCGCCCTGGCCGTAGACCGGACTGCATTGTTGAATGTGATTTTTCAGAAGCAGGGGGAAATGACCGGCGGGCTGTTGCCGAACGAACTTAGCGCCTACTCGTTTCTTTTTCCTACAATCGGAAATGTTCCGCGTGCCCGAGAGCTTCGCGGCGGACAGTCGCCTGCACTGCGTCTGGGCGTAGATACTTCCAACCCGGTGCTGCAACTGGTAGCCGAGCGCCTGGCGCTGAATCTGCGGGATGCCGGATGGAATGTGCAGGTCGTCTCCCAGGCGGCGAATCCACACACGGATCTCACACTGACGCTGGTGCATCTGGAAGCCGCCCGCGCCGCTCCCGGATTGCGCGAGATGATCGGAAAATTTGGCGGCACGTTCAATGACGAGGCGTCCGATCCCGCCTCTCTTTATCGCGCCGAAAAGAAATTTCTAGACTCCCACACTGTCGTACCATTGCTCTACCTGCCGCGGGCCTACGGTGTGAGCGGCCGAGTGCATAATCTGGCGCTGGCGCCGGATGGCACTCCGGATATCGCGAATGCTTCGTTGGAGGACGCCAAGTGAGCCTGCGCCAGAAGTTGCTCCTGGTCTTCTCCCTCACTGTGGTACTCGCAGTGGCGGCGGTCGCGGCGATCATCTCGTTCCGCACGCGACGCGCCTTCGCCGACGCCGACCAGAAGCATGCGGCCGCGCTGGTCGAGCAGTTCCAGCGCGAGCTGAACAGCTATGCCGGGGACGTCTCCGCCCGCGTGGACCGTCTGGCGGCAAGCGAGCGCATGGCGCGTGTCGCCTTCGAACTCGCGCAGACCGGAGGCGACGCGGCGCCCTATCTGAACGAGGCAGAGACGCTCGCCCACGACGATCAGCTCGATTTTCTGGAAATTGTCTCCGCCGGCGGCAGCATCGTTTCATCGGCGCAGTGGCCGGCGCGCTTCGGCTACAAAGAGGAACTGCAGGCGGCGAGAGACCACCCGAGCTTCCTCAAGCGCGAGGAATTGCCGAATGGAAGCGCTGAAATCGGTCTCTTCGCGCTGCGCCGGGTCGGGGAGTCCGAGCCGCCGCTATTTGTGTTGGGCGGCCGGCGGCTGGATCGCAGCTTCCTCTCCAATCTCGCGGCGCCCGCCGAGACGCAGGTGCTCCTTTATCCCGTGCTCACGCCGAGCTTCGACCCGCGCCAACTCGTGAGCGCGGCCGGCGAGGTGGTGCAGCCCACCCGATATCAGCTTCTGATCGAGCAGGCGCGCGCCTCGGGGCAGGAAGCGAAATCGGTCATCTACATCACCAACCGCCGTGAGGACAGCGTGGACGCCACGGCCATGCCTTTGCGCGCGCTCGATGGATCGGTGCTGGCTGTTGTGGTGGTCGCAAACTCGCGGCAAGCCTTCGTTGAGCTGCAACAGCACATCCGGGCGATCGCTTACGGCGTGGCCGGCGCCGGAATTCTGCTGGCAATCGTGGCCAGCCTGTGGATCGCCTCGCGCGTTTCGCGCCCGATTGAGCAGCTGGCCGCAGCCGCCTCCGAGGTCGCCGCGGGCCATTGGAACACGCAGGTGCAGGTTGCCTCGCACGACGAGGTGGGCGCGCTGGCCGCAAGCTTCAATCACATGACGCAACAATTGTCGGAGCAGCGCGAACGGCTGGTGCAGAGCGAGCGCGTGGCGGCATGGCGGGAGCTGGCGCGACGGCTGGCGCACGAGCTGAAGAATCCCCTGTTCCCGCTGCAGCTGACGGTGGAGAATCTGATTAACGCGCGCAGCTTGCCGCCGGCGGAGTTCGACGAGATTTTCGGCGAGAGCACCGCGACCCTGACCGCCGAGATTGCAAATTTGAAGAACATCATCGCGCGTTTCAGCGACTTCTCGAAGATGCCGAAGCCGCAGCTGCAGGAGATCGACGCTGCAGCGATGCTGCGTAACATCGCAACTTTGTACCAGCCCGCGCTGAGCCAGCATCAGCCTCCCATCACGCTATCTTACAATGTAGGAGACGAGCCTCTATGCGTGGCCGCCGATCCCGATCTGCTTCATCGCGCGTTGTCGAACCTGGTGCTGAACGCCATGGACGCGATGCCGAACGGCGGCACATTGGCCATCGAGGCGCGGCCCGAAGGACGACCTGGTGCAAATCAAGGTTCGCGACACGGGAACGGGTATGACCGCGGAGGAATGCGAGCGTCTGTTCACGCCCTACTACACCACCAAGCAGCATGGCACGGGACTGGGGCTGGCCATCGTGCAATCGGTGGTCAGCGATCATCACGGCGCCATCCACGTGGAGAGCACGCCGGGCTGCGGCTCGACGTTCGTGGTTGAGCTGCCCTCGCTCACGCCCGCAAGGGTGGTGTCGGCATGAGTGCAAAGGCGGACATCCTGATCGTCGATGACGAGGCCAACACGCTGGCATCGTTGTCGCGCGCCTTTCGGCTGGCGGGTCACGAAGCCACGGTCTGCGACAACGCAGCGCGCGCGCTGGAACTGGCGAAGAGCCGCTCCTTCGATCTCATCCTCTCCGACGTGGTCATGCCCGGCCGCGATGGCCTTGCGCTGCTTGAGGACCTGCGCCAGAGCGGCGTCGCGACGCCCGTGGTGATGATGTCCGGGCAGGCGCACATCGAGATGGCGGTGCGGGCCACCCGCCTGGGCGCGCTCGATTTCCTGGAGAAGCCGATCTCGACCGACAAGCTGCTGCTGACCGTCGAAAATGCGCTGAAACTCAAACGCCTGGAGAACGAGAACCGCGAGCTGCGCAGCCGCGTCGGCAAGTACGAGATCATCTGGACCGGCGACGCCATGCGGCGCGTGATGGCGCAACTGGAGCGCGTGGCCGCGAGCGAAACCCGCATCTGCATCTACGGCGAAACCGGTACCGGTAAAGAGCTGGCGGCGCGCACGCTGCACGAGAAAAGTCCGCGCGCGCAAGGGCCGTTCGTCACTCTGAACTGCGCGGCGGTGCCGCCGGAGCTGATCGAGTCCGAACTCTTCGGCCATGAGAAGGGCGCGTTCACCGGCGCCATGCAGCGGCACATCGGCAAGTTTGAGCAGGCGCATCGCGGCACGCTGCTGCTCGACGAGATCGGTGACATGCCGCTGCCCATGCAGGCCAAGCTGCTGCGCGTGCTGGAGGAAGGCGAGATGGAACGCATCGGCGGCGGCAAGCCGGTGAGCGTCGACGTGCGCGTTCTCGTCGCAACCCACCGCGATCTCGCGGAGCAGGTGAAGCAGGGGCGGTTTCGCCAGGACTTGTATCACCGCGTCGTCGTCTTCCCCATCACGCTGCCGCCACTGCGCGAGCGCGCCGAAGACATTCCGCGCCTGCTCGAGCATTTCGCCGCGCACGTGTGCGCGCAAAACGGCTGGAAGCCTGTGCCCTTCGCATCCGACGCCGTCGACGCCCTCAAGAAATATCCCTGGCCCGGCAATGTGCGCGAGCTGCGCAATATGGTCGAGCGCCTGCTTCTGCTCGCAACCTCGGGCGAGGTGGACGCTGAGACCGTGAAATTAGCGTTGCCGCAGGCAAGAGTCGCGGCCACGTCGGCGTCCGGCGATCCTCGCGGCGGCCCACTCTCCGAGCAAGTGCTGGAGTTCGAGCGCCGCACAATTCTCGCCGAATTGCAGCGCCAGCAGCAGCACATCACCAACACCGCCAAAGCGCTGGGGCTGGAGCGCAGCCATCTTTACAAGAAGTGCCAGCAGCTCGGCATCGACTTGCACAGCGTGCGCCGGGAAAATCGCGACTGACCCCGATTTCATTTTTCGCGTCGCCGGCGCACTTTGCTACATCCCATACCGACGGATGACACTACTGCATGACTGGAAGGATCTTTCAGTTCCTTTCCATCGCGATAACCCTGACAGCCCTCAGTTCGGCAAGTCTTGAGGCGGAGCAGAACAATATGCATCCGACGCGATATCAATCCATCAAGGTCGATGGCATCAGCATCTTTTACCGCGAAGCCGGCCCGAAAAACGCGCCGACGCTTCTACTCCTGCACGGTTTCCCCTCGTCGTCGCGGATGTTCGAGCCTTTGCTGGACCGGCTGTCCGATCAATATCACCTGGTGGCTCCGGATTATCCCGGCTTCGGCCACAGCGATGCACCCCATCCGCAGAGCTTTGGCTACACATTCGATCACATTGCGGCCGTCATGAACGACTTCACCGAGCAGCTCGGCCTGTCGGATTACATGCTGTACATGCAGGACTACGGCGGCCCAGTCGGATTCAGAATGGCTTTGGCGCACCCCGAGCGGGTGCAGGCGCTCATTATTCAGAATGCCGTTTCGCACGATTCCGGTCTGGGGCCGCTGTGGGAGGCGCGTCGTGCTTTTTGGAAAGACCGCAAAGCCCATGAGGCGGAGTTCCAGAAGAAGTTCCTCTCGCTGGAAATCACGCGCGGGCGGCACATTGGACACGATCCGAATGTCGACCTCTACGATCCCGACCTCTGGACCGATGAGCTGGCATTTCTCAACCAGCCGGGTGAGCCGCAGATTCAAACCGACCTGTTCTATGACTACCAGACCAACGTCGCGAGCTATCCCGAGTGGCAGCAGTGGCTGCGCGAGCGCCAGCCGAAGCTGCTGGTCGTCTGGGGCAAGTACGACTCGTCCTTTGAGCCCTCGGAGCCGGCGGCGTACAAGGCGGATGTGCCCTCCGCCGAGGTTCACGTCCTCGACGCCGGCCATTTCGCCACGGACACCATGCCGGACGAGGTCGCCCAGTACGTGCGCGCGTACCTGCAGAAAGTCAACAAATAGCTGAAAGCTCTCTGATCAGCTGCGTTCGAAGGCGATCGAATCGCGTTTGAAGGGGGAGCAGCTTCAGCTGCGCCGTGCGAGGGTCGAAATTACGGCTTCAGGAGCCAGGTTGCAAGCCAGACGAATTTCTATCTGGGACCAGCAGACGAAATTGCTTCGCAACCAGCCGCGAAGCGGCGGGATGCCGTTAGGCGTGGGTGGTAGCCCACGCAGCAAGTGGTAGGGGTCCGAGCCGCGGCAGCAGCGACGCCGGTTTTCGCATCCTCACGGCCGTCTCGTGTCGTCGGCCGTGATCACTCCTCTTTATTCGCGCCGCTATTGCGCTCCTGCACTCGTCGCAGAATTTCCTCGAGTGTCCAGCCCAGACCGAAAGAGCCCATAAACGCGATGGCGCACGCCAGCCAGATCAGTTCCGTAGAATGATTCACCGCTTACCTCAAGCCCACCCCTGACCTCTGATCGTCCCCAACGACGTTTCGAAGCGTCGCCGCCGTTGTCTTGCAGGTTCTCGCGGTGGTGATTGCAGTATCGGCGAAAAAAACTGAGTTGCACAAGTTACGAAAGTTGTAGAGGAAAGAGCCTAAGCCGGGTTTTGAAAGGGACGGTTTTCAGACCGTCCGTAAATCTGCCCGTTTCGATTCCGGCTTAAGCCGCTGAGGCGCTGAGTCGGAGATTCCCTGCACCCGGCCTGTGAATCTCCCGGGAAATTGGAGGGAAGGTGACTTGCTAATGATGGCGAGATTCGATCAGGTCAACCATCTGATGCATGATGTGTTCAGCCGCTCCGTCGGCGTGCAGGGGAGACCCATCAACGCTCTCATACGCGACTCCGATCTCCGCATCGTTGATCACGCAGAACAGCAGCTTATAGGTACCGCCATCTGGCATGTTGCAGGCAATGGCATCGGAGGTGAACATTACGTCCGTGTACGTCTGATTGGCAAAAGCTCCGGATCGACTGATATGGATGCGCATGCCGTTCCCGGACGGAGTCATCGTTCCCACTATATTCAACTGCGGAAGAAACTCTACCGCGATTGATAGCTGTTCTTTAAGCTTCTGCCAGAATCCGTCCCGGTTGAGCCGTATAAGGCTAGTGACGGCTAAATCGCGTTGCCGCTTCGCTTCGATCTTGGCTTCTTCCAGGTCGAGTAGCTGTTTCTTCTTCCTCATCCATTCCGGCATCAGCGAATCATTCACATTTCACCTTCACTCGCACCTTGGAAACGGGCCCTTGATGGGCTTGCGATAAGCGATCCGTTGCGCTGTCCCCTTCGGCGTTAAGTCCTCAGTCGCGATAAGACTCGTCACGCACTGACAGAAACCAGCGCCGATAGCTTCGCGCCGCGCCTTTACGTTCGCACCGCTAAAGGAACCTTACCAGAATCGTCAGGGCAATGACGGTGGCAACCGAGCGCTTCTTGCTGACCGTAAAGATAGGAGTCGCACAAACTTCTAACAAGGACACTGGGTACTGAAATAAAACGAAGGTAACGCCGCTCGGGTCTCGCGTTTCAGACGTAGCGCTCCGGGTCCTGCCGGGCGCCGGCGTGGGGGTAAACAGCCGGATTTGCGACGAAGCCAGCCGCGCAGCGACGCGATGATTTTAGGCGTGGGCGGTAGCCCACGCTACAAGTGGGAACCAAAGGCGAGCCGCAAAGCAGCGGCACCGAGTGTCTCTGTAAGGACCGCACAGCTCAATTGATCGTGAAGGTCGCCTGCCGCCATGACAACTGGTTCCTGGTTACGAAAGGCCAATTACCCGACCCCCTACTTTCGTAATCTTGACGACCCTCCTCATCCGAGTAGGCTGGTAGGTTGGGCGTGCTCCAACCGGCGGGACTGTGTCTCGTGCTGCGATGATCTTTGAAAAATGACGTGGCGGGATGGTGCGCGTGAAGCCCATCAGAGGCATAAGACGAGGCGACCTGCGGCTTAGATTCGCCTAAGCTATTGATTATCAGGTAGTTTCTGACGACACTCAGCTAAAGTCTTGTGGCTCAATAGTTTAGTTTAAGTCATTTGCTTTCAACATCAAAAAAGGGGGGAGGGAGGGGGTAACGGTTACCCGAACTTCCTCAAGGAAGCGCCTGCCGCAAGACGAGTCCAGAGGCTGCGAGTTGCGGGGCGACGCCCGCACGTTCAGTTCGGCGTGGGAGCGCCGCCGGGAGTGTTCGTCGGAGACCCGGAAGGAGTTGGCGCGGGATACGGTGTGTTGGGCATGTTGCGCGCGGCCGGCGAGTCGTCATCGGTTTCGCCGGGACGCCGCAGCGTTGGCTTGTTGACCGGCTCGGGCTGCTGCTTCTTCTGCGCGACCTCGGTCTCCTGCGATTGCAGATCGACCTCGCGCTGGGTGCGCACGATCTTCTCGCCATCCACCGTCATGATCTCCAGCCGCGTGACGAATGGGCCGGTGAAGCGCACGAAGTCGACTTCCTCGGGCGGGTTGCCGTAGATCCACTCTTCGTAATCGACGCCGGCGTCGTCCTTGTCGCGGATCTTCTTCGGCGGACGTCCTTTGGCGTAGATGACCATCTCGCGGTCCATGCCGACCAGCACCTTGTGGTCCTTGATGGCCTCGCGCACTTTAGGCGGCAAGGTCTTCTGGTAGGCCTCAGCTTCGGTGAGGGCCTTGAAGTCGAAGACCGGCGCGAGCAGATCGCGCACCTGGTTGCCGGTCATCTCGGGAACGTACTTGTCGAACTCGAGGGTGACGCTGGTGCCCGTAGCTTCCAGGCTCTTCTGCGCGCCGCCAGGAGTCACCGTGCCGCCGTTGCCGCCCATGCCGATGGAGACGTGCTGATACCACTTGTCTTTTTTCTTGGTGCCGCCGTTGATCTCGAAGAAAATCGACTTCTCCTTGATGAGGACGTTGGTGATGACGACGCGATCGCCGGGCTTGGCGGCAAAGCCGTTCACCGTGACCAGCTTCGCGACCTCCTGATTGTCGGGCGTGACCTTGCCGTTCTTGATCTGCATTCCGCGCTCGCCACGCGGCAAAACGATACGCGCAAAGACGCGCTCGGCGGTGAGGTCGCGTATCACAGCCAGCCGCGTTTGCGGCGTCATCTTGTCGGATGGATTAGGCGAGTTGGTGTCCCCGGCAAATAACGAAAGCTGCAGCAGAACGGCCGTTGCCAGCAGAGAAGCGAATGCGCGATACATGGGAAGCCCCGACTGCGAACAATTATATGCCCGTCGCGAACCGGTGGTGTGAATGCCCTAACGTTGGATGCTGGAGACGGCGTCGTGGAGAGCTGCTTCCTGGGCTCGATGCACCACAGGCTGTGGCAGGACGCGCAGCGGCAGCTTCCAGACGAGGAGAATGCCGATCAGGAATGCCAAGGTTCCGCAGGCGCTGCCCTCGAGGCCGTAGGCGCCGCCAGTCAGCCATGGCGGTCCGAAAACGTCGCCAACGAGCCACAGGTTGAAGACCCGGAAGCCGCTTACCGGCAGTCCCCAGCCGAAGCCCAGCGCCGCGTTCCAGGCGAAGTGAATGCCCCACGGCAACCAGAGCGCGCGGGTTCGCAGGTAGGCGATGGAAAGAAGAACACCGATCAGGACGCTATTCGCCGCTCCCCAAAGGCTGGCATGAGGGTTCAGCAAATGCAGCGCGCCGTAAAGAATCGAGAGGATGATGACCGCGGGCGCAGCGCCGATACCGCGCTCCAGGTGCTGGAATGGGTAGCCGCGGAACACCAGTTCCTCGGCCAGCGCGCTCATCAGCAACATCGCGCCCAGTACGCCGAGGTTTGGCAGCAGATGCGAAGACCACAGCGGGATGAATCGGAAGCGCCCGAGAAAATGAATGGGCG
Source organism: uncultured Acidobacteriaceae bacterium (assembly GCA_963747045.1). Taxonomy (GTDB): domain Bacteria; phylum Acidobacteriota; class Terriglobia; order Terriglobales; family Acidobacteriaceae; genus Bog-257. Next base: position 16,454 of record CAVVDN010000016.1, read on the forward strand.
CCAGCGCCGGCAGCGTGAGCCCGCCTCCGACGAGGCAGCCGAGGACAAACTGCTTGAGCCAGCCGCGAACCCGCGGCAAACCTTGCGCGGCAATGCGGTGGTCCTCGATGTGGTCGACGACGGTCAGCATCCAGGCGAAGATGCCGAACAGCAGCACCGACCACAGGCAGCGGAAAATGAGCTCGGTGCGGAACGGGCGCTGGTCGCCGGCTTCGCGCGCGATGTTGCCGGAGACCCAGAACGCAATGGCCGACAGCAGCAACGAGAGCGCGAACGCCCACAGCGGCTTGAGTCTGCCTTCCTTGTCCCTGAACGTGCTCATACCTGTGCCGTTTGCCGCCGGAGTACGGAATGAAACCGCAGACCTTCGGGCGCAACCTGGAAATCGAGTGGCTCGCCGCCATGCTCGCGAACCGCTTCTTCCACTCTACTCCGCGCGCCTTTTTCGATCAGCGCGATGACGCAACCTCCGCCTCCCGCGCCGCAGACCTTCGCCGCCCGCGCGCCATTGCGCTTCGCCACCTCAATCAGTTTATCGATCATCGGCGTGCTGATGCCGGGAGCGTTGGTGCGCCGCAGCTTCCACTCTTCGGCGATCAACTCTTCTACAGTAACCCAATCCTGGGCCGCGAGCGCCCGCTGCATCGCCTGCGCAATGCGGGCGATTTCAGTGAAGTTGCCAATCACGCGTTCGTCGCCGTCAATGTGCTGCTTGAAGACCTCCCAGTTGTTGATGCCCGACTGTCGCGGCGCTCCGGTGTAGAACAGCACGAAGCGCTGGTTGATCTCATCGAGCGGCACCGCAATCGGCTCGCGGCGAATGCCTGCGGCGTCGAGGTGAATGGCGTTCACGCCGCCGTACATCGCTGGATAGTAATCCTGGCAGCCGGTCGGCACGCGAATCAACTGCGCCTCGACGTTCTGCGCGATAACGCGGACCTGCTCCAGTTCCATCTGCCGTTTGGTGAATCGAGCCAGCGCCGCCGTGGCCGCGATCATCAACGCCGACGAGCCGGAGATTCCCGCTCCCGCAGGAGATTCGGAGTAGGTCTCCAGCACGAATCCCACGCTCGGCTGGAAAAAGCGAACCAGGTACGCGGCCAGTGGATGGGCGTAGGAAGACGACGAAAGCAGGACATCGAGATTCGCGAAGCTCTCTTCGCGGCTCGTATCGTGCGAGCGCAGATGAATTTCCCGATCATCGCGGGGCCTGATGCAGCAGCCCGTCTGGATGTTGAGCGCGAGGTTCACGCTGACCGCTCCCGGATGGAACAAATACAGCGGCCAGATGTCGATGGTCCCGCCGGCGAGATCGGCGCGGCAGGGAGCAGTGGTCAGAATCGCATCTTCCCGCTGCGCCAGAAATTGTTGGAAGGACTGCATCCTATGACTCGGCCCCGGTTTCGAGTTCTGCCGCGACAGCCAGCACTTCGTCAACGACCTGCTGCACATCGTCCGGCGTGGTGCGATGGTTCACGAAGCAGGCGCGCAGCGCAAAAGCTCCGTCGAGACTCGCGTTCGATAAGAATACCTTCCCTCGCCGCACAATGCGCCGCAAAATCTCGCGATTCAGGTCATCAACTTTCGTTGCGGCGCGGTTTGAAACATGCCGGAAACAAACCGCGCTCAAAGGCACGGGGGCGAGCAGTTCGAGCTGAGCTTGTTGCCCAATCAGGTTCGCAAGCAGCTGCGCGTTTGCCAGATCGTTGGCGATGGCTTCGCGGAACTTCGCCACTCCGTGATAGCGCAGCGAGAGCCACAGCTTCAGCGCGCGAAAACGTCGCGAAAGCTCCATCGACTCTTCAAAGAAAGCAAAGCTCTCGACCGGATCTTCGAGCAGCGACTTGGCGTAATCGCCGGTATGCGAGAAAGCGCGACGCGCGGCATCGGCGTCGCGATAGAGCAGACAGCCACAATCCACCGGCTGGTAGAGCCACTTGTGAGGATCGAGCGAGATCGAATCGGCTGCGCTCAGTCCCGCGAACTTCTTCGGCTGCGCGATGGATGCGAGCGCTCCGTAAGCTCCGTCGACGTGAAACCACGCCTGATGCTCGCGCGCGATTTGCGCGAGCTCGGACAGCGGGTCGATGCTGCCGGTTGCCACCGTTCCTGCCGAGCCGACAATGGCGATCGGCGTCAGGCCCGTTGCGACGTCATTGGCAATTGCGTCGCGAAGCGTGTCGACGCGAATGCGGAAGTCGCCGTCGCATGGAATCAGCCGCAGGTTGTCGCGTCCGATTCCAAGAAGCGCGACGGCCTTCGGAATCGACATGTGCACCTGCTCAGAGGCGTAGACCGTTCCCGCGCGCGCGCCATGCTCGTTTGCGGGAAGACGCGCCTCGCGCGCCATGGCCAGCGCCATCAGGTTCGCGGGCGATCCGCCGCCTGTCAGCGAACCTGAAAACCCGCGACAGCCAATCGCGTGGGCCAGCCAGCCAACCACGAGACGCTCCAGCGTTATGGCCGTCGGTCCCGAGCGCCACGCGGTTGCGTTTTGATTCAACGCGCTCGCCAGCAGATCAGCCGCGATGGCGAGCGGCTCGCCAGAACCGAAGACATAGCCGAAGAAGCGGGGACTGTTCGGGCGGCAGCCGTCGATGACTTTCGCCAACTCATCGAATGCCGCATCACCGGCGCCCTGTTCCGGCAGTTCGCGCGAAAACCAGGATTCGAGTTGTTTGGCGGTCACATCGGGAAAGCTCGGACGTTCAGGAATGCTGGCGAGATATTCGAGCGAGAGGCGCGTGATGCGCTCGAATATCTCTTCGTATTTAGCCTGGGGCAAAACCAGTGGATTCATGCTCACCTATAGCTCGCGATAGCTGATCAACTCGATGCCGCGGCGGCGCAGCAGCTCTTTCGCCTCGGGCGAAGTCAGCAGTTCGAGCTCCTGCTCGCGGGATTGCCGCAGGCGCGTGCGCACGCCGTCGAGGTCGGCGTCGTTGTAGCCGGGATGACAGACGAACTCCCATGTGCCTTCGGGCATGTTCTCGATCATGGTCGTGAAGAGCTTCAGATCGAGCGCGCCGGTCGCCAGCACGCCCAGCGATCCGTCGGTCGTGCGCAGGCCGTGACTCGCGACCTCGTTGCGAAACGGCCCGGCAAGTTTGCGCAGGACATTCAACTGCGCGAAGCGCTTCCACACCTGATGCGTGCGCAGCAAGTTGGTCAACGGCAGCGGCCAGACTTGTCCGAAGGGATTGCGTACCGCGCCAACGCCGCGCGACTTGGCCGCGCGCAGCAACGGTCGCAGCACCGCGGGAAACATGTGCGCGTGCTTGTGGGTGTCGAAGTGCGTGGGTTGAATGCCGCTGGCCTGAAGGCGCTCAAGCTGGGCCGATGCTTCGGCCTCGATTTCGTCCGGATTAAGTTGGTGACGGAATGACGCGATTACGAAGTCGTTCAGGCTGTCACGAAAGCGGCGCGCGCCATTGTTGCTCCGCTCAAGCAGGCTGCTGACTTTGTCGGCCGGCAGCAGCGGCTCGCCGTCCATCAGGACGACGTGGCAACCGATGCTGAGCGGCTGATCGCCGACGGTGCGAGCCAACTCGGCGGCGCCGGCAAAGGCTCGCGAGTTGGCCATGACCGTCGTAGAGGTGACAATGCCGCGCTCATGCGCCTCGGCGATGGCGCGATTGACGCCTGAAGTCAGGCCAAAGTCATCCGCGTTAACGATGAGCCGTCGCACGGCTCCAAGTGTAGCAAGCATCCACGGGTAGAGCTGGCCTTCAGGCCAGCGTCGACGCTTGCTATTGGTTTGTCCTGTTGGCCAGCTTTAAGCCGGCGTTATCCCCTCGCTGGGAAGCGGCCGCAGGGTAGAGCGATACCGCCGACTAAAGTCGGCTAGGAAACAAGACGTGTGGCGCCCTGACGCTGGCCTGAAGGCCAGCTCTACCGGACCAGCTCTTCCATCTCTTTCTCGCCGATCACAGCAACGCCGAGCTCCTTCGCCTTGTCGAGCTTCGAGCCCGCGTCGGCGCCGGCGACCACATAGTCCGTCTTCTTGCTGACCGAGCCTGCGACTTTTCCGCCGGCGTCTTCGATCAGCTGCTTGGCCTGGTCGCGCGTATGGCGTTCGAGCGTTCCGGTCAGTACGAACGTCTTGCCCGCGAGTGCCGTTCCGCGCTGCTTCTTTTCGCCGGTGAACTTCAGTCCCGCTTCACCCAGCCGCTTCACCAGCGCGACATTCTTCGGCTCGTCGAAGAATTCGCGAATCGATGCCGACACGCTCGGCCCGATTTCATTCACTTCCTGAAGTTCCTCTTCGCTGGCCGCCATGAGCGCCTCTAGCGAGCCGAAATGCTCGGCCACGAACTGCGCCGTCCGCTCGCCAACAAAGCGAATCCCCAAGCCGTAGATCACACGCTCCAGCGGCAGCTTTTTAGAATTCTCGATCTCACTCAGGATGTTCTGCGCCGACTTCTTGCCCATGCGCTCGAGCTTCAGCAGGTCGGGCTCGGTCAACTTGTAGATGTCAGCGACGTCCTTCACCATTCCGGTCTCGACCAACTGGTTCACCAGCGCGTCGCCCATCCCCTCGATGTTCATCACCCCGCGCGAGGCGAAGTGGCGAATGGTTTCGCGCAGCTTGGCGGGACAGTTCACGTTGACGCAGCGATGGTCGGCCTCGCCTTCGGCGCGAACCACGTGTCCGCCGCACACGGGACAGCGCTCCGGCATATGAAAATGCTTATGCCCGCGCGGCTTGTCTTCGAGCACCTTCACGACTTTGGGAATGACGTCGCCGCCGCGCTCGACCTGCACCCAATCCCCAATGCGCACGCCCAGTCGCTCGATCTCGTCCATGTTGTGCAGCGTGGCGCGACTCACGGTTGTCCCGCCGATAGGCACGGGCTTCAACCACGCAACCGGCGTCAGCTTGCCGGTACGGCCGACTTGTACCTGAATATCTTCGATCTGTGTTTCGCCGGAATGCGCCGCATACTTGAACGCGATCGCCCAGCGCGGCGCCTTGCCGGTAACGCCCAGTTCCTGTTGCAGCCGGATGCGATCGACTTTGACGACAATGCCGTCGGTCTCGTAGGGGAGGCTTTCGCGCTTGCCTTCCCACTGGCCGATGAAGTTCCACACATCGTCAATGCTGTGCGCTAGTTTGTGATTGGGATTGACCTTGAAGCCCGCCGACTCCAAGGCTTTCAAAGCCTCCGAATGACGATCGAAAATCGTGTTCCCGTCGACGAGCAGGCCATAGGCAAAAAAGTCCAGGCGACGTGAGGCCGTGATCCGAGGATCGAGTTGTCGCACCGTGCCGGCAGTGGCATTCCGCGGATTCGCGAATTTGGGGAGTCCTTTCTGCTCCTGCTCTTCGTTCATGCGCTGGAAAGACGCCGTCGGCATCAGCAGTTCCCCACGCACCTCGAAAGCCGCCGGCAAACCGGCTTTCTTCAGTTGCTGCGTAGAGATGTTCAAAGGAATGCTGCGGATGGTGCGCACGTTGGCGGTGACATCCTCGCCCTCGGTGCCGTTGCCGCGAGTGATGCCGAGCGCCAGTCTCTGCGCGTCGTAACGCAAAGCCATCGACATGCCGTCGAGCTTCAACTCGCAAACATAATCGACTTTCGTTTCGCCGGTTAGAACGTGGATACGGCGCTCCCAGTCGCGGAGCTCCGCCTCGCTGGTAGTTTTGGCCAGGGAGAGCATCGGCGAGGAGTGCCGTACGCTGGCGAACTGACCGCTGACTTGCCCGCCCACCCGTTGCGTCGGAGAATCGGGCGTAATCAGCTCGGGATGCTTCGCCTCGAGCCCGATCAATTCGTCCATCAGGCGATCGAACTCGGCGTCCGTGATCTCGGGGTCGTCGAGGACGTAATAGCGGTGCTCGTGATAGCGGATCTGGTCGCGCAGCGCATTGAGTTTGTGCTGCAGATCTTTGCCGGAGGGCATGCTGCAATTATGCCGTGCCGAGTTATCGGTTGTCAGTTGCCGGTTATCGGAGGCTTCGGCTTCACTCGCGTAAAATCGAAAGTGCGTGAAGAACGCAACCCGTCACTGACAACTGGCAACTGACAACCGACAACTGCCTTGAAACACCTTCTCGCAAAATGGACTGCCCTGATCCTGTCGCTGCTGGCACCGCTGGGCGCGTGGGGCGTGCTGGGCTTTGCCGCCGTCGATGCGGCGCTGCTCGGCATGCCGCTCGACGCCATCGTCGCCGGATACGCCTGGCACAGCCCGCACAAGTTTCTGCTCTACGCTTTAATGGCCGCCGTTGGCTCCGCGCTGGGCAGCACCGTGATCTACCTCATCGGCTACAAGGGCGGTGAAGTGTTCCTGGTGAAGCGGATCGGGCGCGCCCGCTTCGACAAAATCCGCGCATCGTTCGAGCGGCATGAATTCTGGGCCATCATGCTGCCGTCGATGCTGCCGCCACCGACGCCTTTCAAGCTATTTGTGCTCTCAGCAGGTGTGGCCGAGATGAGCTTCAGCCGCTTCCTGTCAGCTATCTTCTTCGGCCGATTCATCCGTTTCGCGATTGAGTCTCTGATTGTCATTCGCTACGGGCCACAGATCTGGAGCTTCATCGGCTCCGCCTTCCACAACCACCTGCGCTATACCATCGCCGCGATTGCCGCTGGGATTCTGATTGGATGGTGGATTGTGCGGCTGCGCAAAAAGCGGTCGCGACGAATGAGCCAGGAAAATACGGTCGCGTAAGATTCGCAGGCGAAACCTCACGCGAGGATCGCCTGCAGCGCGGCATCAAGCTCCTCGTAGTGAAATGGATATCCGGCGGCTTGCAATTTCTGTGGCGCAACTCGCGTGGACGGCAGCAATAGCTCTTCGCCCATCTCGCCCAGCAGTGCTCGCACCGCAAACTCCGGCAGCGGGAATATCGTGGGACGATGCAGTGCCCGGCCCAGCGTGCGTACGAACTCTTCATTGCGCACTGGCGTGGGAGCTACGGTATTCACGGGTCCGCGCAGGCTTTCATTCTCTAACGCGAAGATCATCGCTCCAATCACGTCGTCGAGCGCGACCCAGCTCCAATACTGCTCGCCGCTGCCGATTCTTCCGCCGAGCCCCAGCTTGAACGGCAGCAGCAACGGCTTGAGCGCGCCACCGTCGCGAGCAAGCACGACGCCGATGCGCAAGCACACGACGCGCACTCCGGCATCGGAGGCGGGAGCAGTCGCGCCTTCCCACTGCTTACTGACTTCGGCCAGAAATCCCGTTCCCGCCGCGCTCTCTTCCGTGAGCAACTCATCCCCGCGATCGCCGTAGTAGCCGATGCCCGATGCCGAGACAAACACGGGTGGCTGGCCGGTGCGGCGGAAGCTCTCGCCGGCCGCGGTCGCCAGAGTTCGCGTGCCGGTCACGCGGCTTTCCACCACTTCACGCTTGAAGCTCTCGGTCCAGCGTCCGGCAATATTCTTGCCCGCCAGATGAACCACGGCGTCGCAACCGGCGAGCTTTGCGGGATCGAGCGGTCGCTCCGGGTCCCACGGCACCTCGTTGCCGCGCGCTTCGCGCCTTACCAGCGCAATCGACTGGTGGCCGAATTGCCGCAACTGTCGCCTCAAAGCTGTTCCCAAAAAGCCCGACGCTCCGCTGATCATTACGCGCATGCCTTAGTATCCTCGCTTTAGTAATCGTTGAATACTATGCCTCGCACGACTCCGCAATTTCTCCGTCGTATAATTTGATATGGCGACTTTGCGCCAACAGATCGCGACCAATGTTCTGACCGTCACACGCTTCCGCGATCTCCTGCGCAAAGTCCGCTCCTACCGCCCCGGCGAAGACCTCGGCCCTATCAAGAAAGCCTACGAATTCTCGCTGCTACATCACAAGGGGCAGGAGCGCGAGTCGGGCGAGCCGTACCTGGCGCATCCGCTGCAGGTCGCAACCATCCTCGCCGAGATGCAGCTCGACACCACCGCCATCGTCGCCGGCCTGCTGCACGACGCGGTCGAAGATACCTCGGTCACCAGCGGCGAAATCGACAAGGAATTCGGCGAGCAGGTCGCCCACATCGTCGAGGGCGTCACCAAGATCAGCAAAATCGACTTCGCGTCTTCGGAAGAGGCCCAGGCCGAAAACGTGCGCAAGATGGTTTTGGCCATGATGGACGACATTCGCGTCGTCCTCATCAAGCTGGCCGACCGCCTGCATAACATGCGGACGCTGAAGTTTCTGTCGCCGGAGCGCCAGCAGAAGATTGCGCACGAGACGCTCGACATCTACGCCCCGATCGCGCATCGCCTCGGCATGGGCAAAATCCGCGGCGAACTGGAAGACCTGGCGTTCCAGTACGTCGACCCCATCGCCTACGAGCAGGTGAAGAGCGCGGTCGAGCAGCGCCGCAAGGAGGGCGAGGCATTCCTCGCCGAAGTGCAGGGCGTCATCGAGCAGAAGCTGAAGGAGAACAAAATCCAGGCGCGCGTCGAGGCGCGCATCAAGCGGTTCTACAGCATCTGGCAGAAGCTGCAGCGGCAGCGCATCTCGGTCGATCAGATCTACGACATGCTGGCCCTGCGCATCATCACGCAATCCGAGCAGGATTGTTATGCCGTGCTCGGCCTGATTCACAATCAGTGGCGGCCGGTGCCGGGCCGCATCAAAGACTTCATCGCCATCCCCCGCAACAACTTTTACAAATCGCTGCATACCACCGTCATCTCCGAAAAAGGCCACGCCTTCGAAGTGCAAATCCGCACCGAAGAGATGCACAAGATGGCCGAAGAGGGCATCGCGGCGCATTGGAAGTACAAAGATGGCCCGGTCTCGGCGCGCGACGAGCAGCGCCTGGCGTGGTTGCGGCAGGTGGTCGAATGGCAACGTGACATCAAGAACTCCAAGGAGTTCCTCTCGACGCTGAAGATCGACCTCTATCCGGAGGAGGTCTACACCTTCACGCCCAAGGGCCGCATCGTGATTCTGCCGCGCGATGCCACCCCGGTGGACTTCGCGTACGCCGTCCACACCGAGGTCGGACACAATTGCGTCGGCGCCAAGGTCAACGGACGCATCGTCGCGCTGCGCTACAAGCTGCGCTCGGGTGACATCGTCGAGATCCAGACGCAGCCCGCCCACCATCCCAGCCGGGACTGGCTGCAATTCACCAAGTCCTCGCGCGCGCGGCAGAAAATCAAGCACTGGCTCAACGTCCACCAGCGCGAGCGCGCTATCGAAATCGGCCGCAAGCTGATCGAGAAGGAAGCACGCAAATACCGCATCGCCATGAAGTCGCTGAGCGAGGACGACATGACGCGGGTCTCACAGGAGAACGGACTGGCGAAGCCCGACGATCTGCTGGCTGCCATCGGTTACGGCAAGTTCTCGGCGCGCAGCATCCTGGCGCGGCTGGTTCCCGCGGAGGACGCGCAGTCGTTTTCCGGACACCCGCCAACTGCGCAATCGCCGGAGGACACCGGCAGCTTCACCAGCGTGGTGCGGCGCGTCTTCGGCGGTGACAGCTCAGCCATCAAGGTCAAGGGCCACGACGACCTGCTGGTCTATCGTGCAGGATGCTGCAATCCGATTCGCGGCGAAGAAATCGTCGGCTACGTCACGCGCGGCAAAGGGGTCGCGGTGCATTCCAAGAGCTGCACCAATATCGACAACCTGATGTTCGAGCCCGAGCGCCAGATTGCCGTGGAGTGGGCGCGCGATGCGACATCCGTTCCGGTCTGGCAAGCCGGGTATCCCGGTCAAGCTGGTCATGGCCTGCGATAACCGTCCCGGCATGGTGAAGGCGATCGCCACCATCATCAGCGACGCGAACACCAACATCCGCAACATGGACGCTAAGACGGTCGAAGACAGCGCGACCGTAGAAATCGTCGTCGATATTGCCGACCTGAAGCACCTGGAGCGCATTCTCAGCGGCGTCCGCAAGATCCCCGGCGTGCGCGATGTGCAGCGCGTGCAGAAGCTGTAATTCAACGCCGACCGTCAGCCCTCAAGGTCGAGAATGGCCAGTGCACACGAGGGAATCAGCCATTATGCTAACCTAGGCCCATGAAGTTGACTGCCGTATTCGAGCCTGCCAAAGAAGGCGGCTACACCTGCTTTGTCGAAGAAATTCCGGCCGCGATTTCGCAGGGCGACACTCTTGAGGAAGCGAAAGCGAACCTTCGCGAAGTGTTGCAGCTCGTGCTTGAGTGTCAACGCGAACTGGCCGAAAAACAGCTCTCACCCCAGGCCCTCCGCGAATTCATTGAAGTCGCCTAAACATGAAGCTTGCCGATCTGGAACGGCATCTTCGAAAGCATTCTTGCGCCCTTTACCGTGAGGGCGGCTCCCACTCAGTATGGATCAACCCCAAGAACGGAAAGATCACCGGCGTTCCACGTCATCGCGAAATCAAGGAAGGCACCGTCCGCGCCATCTGCAAGCAATTAGAGATTCCCGAGCGCTGAAGAGCGCATTGCTTTCCCCTCCCTGGTGAAATCCCCTTGTTGCCTCTGCCTGCGTTTTGATCTACTCTCAATGGCCGCAAGCAACAGGCAATCGCTCCCGCCTGGATCCGGCCCAATAAGGAGCGGATATGAAGTTCCGCAGCGCGTCAGCTTTCTTGATTGTGATGGTTTTGTTTTCCGGCATTTCTTTGCGTGCGCAGCAGCCTGCCCCGGAAAGCGAAACCCTTAGCGCCACTACCGAGCTCGTATTGGTGCCGGTGCAGGTCAAGGGTCACGACGGCAAGCCGCTGCTGGGACTGAAGCAGGAAGATTTTGTTCTGCGCAGCGATGGCAAGCCGCAGACCATCCGCGTCTTTGAGCAAACCACACAGAATTCGCCAATGGCCGCGAACCGGCCTGCAGCGCAGACTTCGCCGCTATCCAACAAAATCTCTAACGTGCCGGAAACCGGCATGCCCGACCGCATCTTCATTGTTGCGTTGGACCTGGTCAACACGGCCTTTCTCGACCAGACACGCGCCAAGCAAGAGCTGCTGAAGTACCTGGAGCAAGAGCCCAATCAGCGCTTCGCGTTGGTTGCCATCACCAAGGATGGCCTGGCGCAAATCCACAATTTCAGCTCCGATCCGGCGGTGCTGGTCGAGGCTTTGAAGCGAGTGCAGAATTCCCAGGACAAAGACCTGGCCGATCAACCGGCGCTGGACAGTATGTCCACTACGTGGCAGTTCGCGTCCGAGTGCCGCCCCATTGACGAGTACACGAGCCTGACGAACGCCTACCGTGACTCGCAGGTCTACGGCGGCTACGCGCAGAAGCTTGCGGCGCACGCCACGCTCACCGCGCTGAAGCAGGTCGCTCAGGCCTACGCGGGCGTGCCGGGCCGCAAGTCGGTCATCTGGCTCACCGGCGGCATGCCCGTCCTGCTCTATGACGCTTTCGCCGGAGGTGCGAAGGGCAACTCCGCCCTCAACGGCGATCCCGAGATGCTATCGGAATACGACGAGGCGTTCACCGCGCTGAACAACGCCAACATCGCCATCTATGGCGTCGACGTTAAGGGCATCAAGCAGGACCGCACCTATCATGCGACGGGCATGAACCAGGCGATGCATCATCCCCAGGATCAGGTGCGCGCGGCGGGCAATGTCGTCTCGCCTCTGGGATATAACGATGAGGCCATCCAGGTGCTGTCCTCCGCCACAGGAGGCAAATCATGTACCGCGAATGTCGGCGTGAAGGACTGCTTCGACCAAGCCATCGCTGACAGCTCCAGCTACTACATGCTGGGATTTTATGTGCCGCAGCAGGACCGCAAGCCGGGCTGGCACAAGCTGGATGTGAAGCTGGTCACCGAGCGTGGCTCGGTGCGCTCGCGCACCAGCTACTACCTGGCTTCGACGACCTTGCCTTCCGATAAGGAAATCAACCGCTCTCTGCGCGACGCCGCCGGCGCCAGGATCGACTACACCGGACTGGCGTTCACCGTCGAGCGCCAGACAATGGGGGATCCCCCCAAGCCGGCCATGCGAGTCCGCGTGCCTGCCGGCAGCGTTCTGATGACTGCCGGACATCCGCAGCTCAGCTACGACATCGTCACCGTGCCGCTCGATAACAAGGGCGAGCCGGCCGGCAACCTGAGGGTGGTTCGTTTGAACCTGACCGACGAGCAGACCCAGGCCGCGCTCAGCAAAGGCTGGTCATTTGTTGACCAGCCGCAGGGCAGCGCAACTCAGGCGATCAAATACGTGCTCCGCGACAATGGGACCGGGCATATTGGATCGCTGGTCGTGCTGCCGCAGAAAGCCGGCGGATAGTTCCTTTCTGGTTTCTCCGGCAATTTTGGGCGCGCTGGCCCTTGCAAATTGTCCTCGATTTCGTGGAGAATAACTATCGGAATCGGATGAAAGAACTAACGATTTCCCGCATGCCGCCGGCTGGGTTCGAGGTCGCGCCCGGCTACAAGTTCGATAAAGCCGCCGATCTCACCGATGCCGCGGAACGCGAGCGGCTCAGCCCTGCCGCGATTCGGGCGTTCCTGAAGATCTGCGATAAGTGGGGACTGACGGAGGCGCAGAGCCGCGCGTTGCTGGGCGGCATCGCCTCCTCCACCTTCCACGCCTGGAGGGCCGGCCCGGATGCGCAGAAGCTCAGCCAGGACACCCTCGTCCGCATCTCGCTGGTGATTGGCATTTACAAGGCGCTGCATATTTATTTCAGCAAGGCCTGGGCCGATCGCTGGGTTCGCCTGGGCAATCGCGGCGCGCTGTTCGCCGGTCGCGCTCCTGTCGACTTCATGATCCGTCACGGGCAACCGGGCATGCTGGAGGTGCGCCGCATGCTCGACGCGTGGCGCGGCGGACGATGACGATTCCTCCCCGGCGAGCCGTGCAGTATCGCGGCATGCATCGGTTGATTCCGTCGCTCTACAGCCGCGACGAAACCGTGCTCTCCGAAATCGCCGCCAGCGACGCGATGCTGGAAGACGTGATCCTGCTCGACGGCGTGACCAACGATCGCATTCAAGGAGAGCAGCGCGGGTTGACCGGGATCGGCATTCACGAGCTGGTGTACGGCATTCCCAACGCGCACATCGTGAATGCGGCGTTCACCCACGCCGGCGCGTTCGGCGGCCGCTTCAACGACTCGACCCGCGGGGCGTGGTATGCGGCGGATGAGCTGAATACGTCGGTGGCTGAGGTTGCGTATCACAAGGCGCGCAGGCTGGCCGAGATCGTCGCGTCGGATTTGCCGGGCGAGCGTCCCGATGTCGAAGTTACGACGTATGACGACTGGCTGGCCGACTTTCGCGCCGAGTTCGACGTGCTCCGCCCGCGAGAGAAGTTCACTGACTTCCTGCAAGCCGAGCCGGTGCCCGCGTGCTATGCGAAGTCGCAGGTGCTCGCGCGGCAGCTTCTCAATAACGCATCGAACGGCGTGGTTTACGAAAGTGTCCGCCGGCCAAGACATTATTGCCTGGTCTGCTTTCGTCCGGCGCTAGTGTACGATCCGCGCCGCGGAGCTAGCCTCGAACTCACGCTCAAGGCAAGCCCCACCGGCTACGCGCGAAAGGTGCGCCGGCTGGCGAGTTGACGGAGCATTGCACTTCCGCCACGCGCGGTATCAGGAAGCTCTCTTCCACACTAGATCCCAACTCTCGCGGCGATCCACGAAGCCGGTGATTTTGCCGCTGGCATCGCGCTGGAAGACCTTGCGAATGCGCGGCTGGCCAGGGACGAAGAGCACATCGCGAACCTCGACCTGCAGTGGCTTCATTGCGCCGCCTTCACGACCGCCACTCAGCTGCTTTCCATCCCAGCGGATTATGTAGACCAGGTCCGGAGCGGCCGCGTAACGTCCGGCATACTCCTCGAGTTCTTTGGCGGGCAGCGAGACAGCCGGCGGATCTTTCAGCACCGCGTAGGTGTGAACCATGTAAAGCTTCCACTCCCCGGAGTCGCGCCGCCACGTTTCACTGGTGAGATATTGCGCGTGTAACACTTGCCCGTGATAGTTCTCCTCTTCATCGTCGGTGTGGACCACGAGCGCCAGGTCGCCATCGACATGCGCCGAATAGGAAGAGATTTTGAGCACTCCCGAAGCTCCCGCGGGCAGCGGAACAAGCTGCTTGAGGAACTCATCGCGAGAAATGATGGTTCCGTTCTCGTCGACATAGACGGCATCAGCGGCCAATGCCTGGTCCCACACTTTGCGGTCGCCGGGCGCAATCGCATCCAGCAGCGCCTGATCTTTGGCGCGTAGAACGTCTGTGCTTTGCTCAGTGGGTTTCGGGGCAGTTTGCAGTGCGATGGCGAGCAGCAGGGCGAGGAAAATCATCGCACGATTGTAAGTCGGGGCGACAATTCCGCCACCAAACCGCAGTCGGAAAAGCACTGAACCGCGGGCAGGCGTGATCAGCCGCTACTGGCTGGCGACGTGGTTGTCGTCGTAATCTTCCGTGAGCGATTGCAGGAAGGCGACGAGCGCGCTCACATCGCTCTGGCTGATCGACATGTTCTGGAACTCCGGCGGAGCGTTGCGCAGGCTTCCCTGCCGCGCCAGCTGTGAGTTGGCGACGTAGAAATTCACCACGTCCTGCAACGCCAGCTTGCTGCCATTGTGGAAGTACGGGCTGGAATCAGCCAGATCGCGCAGCGTGGGCGTCTTGAACTGCGCAATCGTGTTGGCGAGTCCCTGATCCACCGAGCAGTCCACCCCCGTGCCGCAAACCACTGTCGCCAGCGCCTGCTGCGGACCGGGCATATCCGGATTCAGGTACACGTTCCACAGTCCGAGATCGGCAAACTGCGGCTGGCCTTGCACCGCCATGTGCCGGAAGGTTTCGGTAGCCATCGGATGGCTCGACGTCATCGGCAGGTACTGGTTGTAGTTGGCATTGCGAGTGGCCAATGACGGAACCTGCAGATTCATGAATGCGCCGCTGCCATTCGCAGCGTCGTACTCTTCCTGCGAGACGCCGGTGCAATGAAACACGAAGTCCGTAAAGTTTGGCGCCTGGTGGCAAGCGGCACAATTGCCGGCATGCTGCGAGCCGTCCGTCGCTCCGGGAGCGCCGCTGAGGAATATCTTCAGACCCGCGAGTTCATTACTGCCGAACATAAAAGGCTGCGAATGATATTGGAACGATCCGCTGCTGATGAAGATGGGATTCGTCAAACTGTTG
This sequence comes from uncultured Acidobacteriaceae bacterium, assembly GCA_963747045.1. GTDB lineage: Bacteria > Acidobacteriota > Terriglobia > Terriglobales > Acidobacteriaceae > Bog-257. Next base: position 31,517 of record CAVVDN010000016.1, read on the forward strand.
ACCTGCCGCAAGAGCCGCTGATTGTACGCGGCCGCCGTTTCGCCGGTGTTGGGCGTGCGCGACAGGTTGTTGGCCACCAAGAAAGCGTCATACGGCGATCCCGTGTACACGCCGTCCATCTGATGAAACTTCAGCGCGTCCATGTACGCCACGATCAGATGCGCTACCGCGTCCAGCACCTGCTGATCGCTCGCCGTCTGCAGGTTGAGCAGATTCTGCGGCGGAAGGTCGAACTGCTCCGGAGTGCCGGGCGCAGCCGCAAACAGCGCGCTGTAAGAAAGTCCGCCGGTGCGCTGCATTGCCAGCTGGCTGGTGCCGTCGTCTTCGCGGATGACGCGTGCGATGTGAGCGACGGCCTGCGCCTGCTGGTCCGGCGACCAGCCGAAGTTGCGGCCCGTCAATGTGCTCTCCACCAGGCTGACGCTGTCCACGAACTCGCCGTCGGCGTGCAGAAAAGTCGGCACCGGTCGCGCGTCAAACGAGCCCACCATCACCTCGGCATTGCGCGGCGTGTGGTCGAATCCGTTGATCAGGCGCGGCAGCGGGCTGCGGGTGGTGAAATCGGCATAGGTGCGATTGCCGCCTCCCGGCTGGCCCTTGAATTCAGTCACGAAGTGGCAGGAGCGGCAGTTCATGGACTGCCCCGCGTACGGACCCGGCAGCGTACCCGAGGTGGTTTGCACTTGCGCGACCACTGGATCTCCCGCGGGCAACGGTTGGTTGATGCCGGTGTTGTTCATCGCGAAGTATTCGGCGAAACGAGTTTCGATAAACAGCCGTTCTCCCACTGTGACCTGGGGCAACGGATAGTTCTGGACGGGCTGCGAGTTCTGGGTGCCGTTGTTCGAAGATGAGGACTGGGAAGAAGAGGAACCGCCGCAGGCCTGGATGATAACGAGAAGACTCGATCCCAGAAAGCACACGAAGACCCAAATGCCGACTGCAAACCGTGATCGCACGGGCGACTCTCCTCCCAGACAGGTGACAGGTTGATACGGCAGCGCGCAGACCAGCTACACAGGAATTCAGTAGGAGGATTGTAGCAGCGAATGCGCGGAGCCACTACGCGCGGGCATGTACTCCGGCCCGCCCCTGCAAAAGGCTGACAAGAACGAAATTAGAACTCATTTGGTTCGGACCGAGACCTAGCCCCGCTTCTTTACCTCTGCCAGCACCTCTTCAGCGTGGCCTTCGGGCTTGACCGCCTCGAAGATGTGGACGATCTTGCCATCGGGTCCGATCAGGAAAGTGGTCCGCGCGATGCCCATCACCTTTTTTCCGTACATGTTTTTCTCTTTCAGCACGTCAAACTTCTTAGCGACCTCCTTTTTGTCGTCAGCGAGCAGGGTATACGGGAGGGATTCTTTGTCCTTAAACTTGAGTTGTGCCTTGGGCGTGTCCGGCGAGATACCCAAGACGACGAGGCCGGCTTTCTTCAGCTTGCTGTATGCGTCGCGGAACCCGCGCGCCTCAAGCGTTCACCCGGGCGTGTTGGCCTTAGGATAGAAGAACAGGACCACGTTCTTGCCGCGAAACTGGTCGAGCGAAACCGGGTTTCCGTTTTCGTCGGGTAGAGTGAAGTCGGGAGCTTTCGAGTTGATTTCGGGCATGCAATATCTATACATGAACTGCCGCGTCGTAGCCAAAGCAAGGCTGGAACGGGGCGTCCAGAGTAGGCTTGTCCTGGTGCGGACAATCGCTGCTTTCATCGCGATGATTCTGCTGGCCCCGTTCGCGACGGCGCAGGTTCTGAAGCGGCATGACGACGCGGCAACGCCCGACCAGAATCAGGCGAAGCTAAACGCCAAGAAGCCGAAGAATTATCCCCGCGCGATCGCGGTGATCGAATTCCTTCCTGGCGGCGGCGCGAGGCTGGTGCCGATTGCGCTGTGGATCAACGACCGCTTTTATGATGCCAGCCTGTATGCGGCGAATCCCGAACCCATGGCGGTGCAGCCGGAGACGTTGTATGAAGCGACGCACTACGGCGAGTCTCTGGGATTGTTTACGGTCACGACACCCGAGCAGCAGAAGGGCAACTGGGTCGCGCTGGGCAAGTGGAGGCCGCATCAGGCGTTCGACGAAAAGCTGGCGGCGCAAGCCGCAAAGCAGCCGAAGGCCAAGCCGGCGGACGATTTTGACAGCGACCGTCCGGTGCTGCGCCGTGCGGCATCGAGTGGCCCGTCTCCGTCGAGCGGATCACCATCGACTGGCGGCTCGAACTCCGGCAGTTCCAGCGGCAACACGGCGCCGGTCACCTCTTCCTCGGGCACGCCTCCGGCTGCCGAGAGCGATCCCAATCGTCCCACGCTGAAGAAGCCGAACGAATCTCCGAGCACTTCTCCCGCTGCTCCCGGTCCCTCATCTTCGACGCAAGTTGCGAGCGCGGAAAAGCCGTCAGCAAGCGCGACGTCGCCGGACGAGAATGATCCCAACCGGCCTGTGCTGCGGCGAGGAAAGCCGGAGAACCAGCCGGTCTCGCAGCCGACGCCGCCCAGCGTCAACCCGGTCAAGATGTCGCCTAAGGAGCAGGCTTCGGCCGACCAACTCGCCGCCTCCACCGGCATCAACCTGCACTCCTTTCCCGCAGTTTCAGATGCCGGGAAATTCGAGCCGCGCTCGATGCTGTACCCCATGAATTCCCAGGAGCGCTCGTCGAAGTCGGAGCAGATGAGCGCGTTGGCACTGGCTGAAATTCAGAAGTTCGTCGCCGCGCGGCATACTCCGGCGCTGCCGAAGAACGCCGCAATCACCGTCTACGATCTACGCGGTTACGATCTGGAGTTCACCAACTCGCCTACGCTGGTGTTTACGGCGAAGCTGGCGATCCCAGGCGCCAAGCCATTTCGCGGCGGCGAGTTCGATTACTTTGTCACCGTCGTGGCGCGCGAGGACTTCAACGGCGACCCTATCAAGATCTTCGGCTCGGTCACCGATAGCAATCATCTCGATGCATTCCCGCGCCTGGAGATCATTGACGCGGTGGATGCCGACGCTAACGGCCGCGGCGACCTGCTCTTCCGCCAATACTCCGATACCGGCATCAACTACAGCCTGTATCGCGTCTTTCCTTACGAAATGCAGAAGATTTTTGAAGGCGGTTCCGGGGCGTAACTCGACGGCCTGAAGCCGCGCAAAGGCTGGCACTTATGGTCTAAGGTTGTGAATAACATCCGAGAATGTTGCTGGATGGTGAGCTGGGCAGAAGTGCTGCTGCAAATTGCGGCGGTTCCGCTATGTCGCTGATTTCAAATGATATGCATTCTGCAGCGCAGCTTGGGCAAAATGCGTAAGTAGCTGAAAAAAACGACGCTAGAAAAGCCTCGGCCCTCTCTTCCACAAGGTTTTCCACAGATCTGAGGAATTTGCCGGGAGGCTGTTTCTGGCGCTGCTTTCGTGATCTCAGGACAGCAAGAAAGGCCGCCAATATTCAGGCGGCCTTAATAAGAAGACAGGTTGTTGCCGGCTACTGTTTGCTGCTGGTCGCAGCCGAAGTCGGCTTCACTGCCGAGCCCAGGGGCTTGCCGGTTGTCGCTCCAGGAGAGCCGGCCGGAGTAGGCTTATTCGCCGGAGGCGGAACGTTCGACTGGGAGTTGTAAGCGTCGACGATAGTCTTGGTCAAATCCACGCCGGCGGTCGCCCAAAGCAGCGGACCCTGCGGCCACGGATTTGAGGAGTCGAACAGCAGGCCATAGCCGTTGGACTTGGCGTACTTGTCGATGACCGGCGCCATCTTCTGCAGGATGCGCTGCGCAATCTCGTTCTGCTGCTGCTGATATTCGTTCTGCGCATCTTCCACCGAACGCTGCAGGCTCTTCTGCTTAGTCTCGATCGACTTGACGAGGGTGGCGCGCGCCTCCTCGTTCATCTTGTCGCCCTGGGTGTTGAGCTGCTTCTTCAGGTTCTCGATGTCGGTGTTCTGGCTGGCAAGCTCGTTCTTCTTGGGCTCAAATTTCTTCTGCAGCGCCTCAAAGTCGCGGGCGCCTTCATTGGTCGCGACGATTGCCTGCTGAATATCGATGATGCCGACTTTTACGCTACCGGAAGCGGCAGTGGTTGTGGCCGGAGCGGAGGTAGCGGCCGGCGCCGGCGAAGGCGTGGCAGCGGTATGAGTTGCGGGAGCCGATTGCGCCAGGCTCGCAGTTACCAGAACCAGGGCGAGCGCGGCTGTGCCTATGAACGTGCGCTTCATTGCGTTGGTGTAGCTCCTTGAACTGCTCCGGGAATTCTTCAGGTGTTCCAGCGATAACAGCAGGGTTGCCTGCCTCTGCCGGACTGCCGGGATCCTGCGTTCGGCTCGGACTTCACCCGGAACGCATCCCGACCGGAAAATTCGGCGGTGCGGATTTATGGATTATAGAAAAAGCAGCTTCTCAGCGTCAAACGACGAAGCTGCCACCAACAGGGTAGAGCGTCTCTACTGTGAAGCCAGGGCTTTACTGATTCTGCTGCGGCGGAGGAACTCGCGTCGCGGTGGCCTGGGTCACCGTGAGCCAGCCGCCGCCCGGCTTTTGCACTTCGGACTTGTACGAATACGCATCCTCGGTGACGAACGTCGTGATGTAGCGGCCCTTGGTGGTGATGCCATTCAGCTTCTTCGTCGTGTTCCACACCCACTTTTGGCCTTCGATTTTGCCGATACCGATAACGTGCTCGCCCAGGCTGTTGTACTCGTTGAAGGTGTAGGCGCTGTCGCTGCTGTTGTACTCCATCATGCGGACGGCATGAATATCGCCGAGCGGACCGTGCGTCACCGACTTGATTTCCAGAAAGTAATTGCCCGGCACCCACTCTCCGGATGCGGTTGCGTGGAACTCAGCCGGCGGAGAGTTCGGGCTGATCTTCGTGGTGCCGGTGATCTTCCACGCGCCGCCGAAATAGCCCATCGCCGCTTGCTGCCGGCTCGGCGCCGGAGCGCTCTGCGGTTGTGGCGCCTGTGCCTGGACCAGGCTGGTGACCAGCAGACAGAGCATGACGGCCGCGGCTCTTCTCACCAATGACCTCTCCTAGAACGTAGTTGCTACCGTGAAGCGGAAGGTGTGTAGCGGTTCAGCCAGCAGATACTTGGGCTGATAAATCGAAACGGCCTGCGCGTAGGTGTAGTCGCCAGCGGCTCCGGCCGGGAACATGGCACGCGTAATCGGGTTGGGCGAGTTCACAAACTCATCGAGGCGCAGCGGATTGTATGCCCAGTAGATACGGAAAGGAGCGTTGACGACGGGCAGGATGACCTGCAGCTCCAGACCGGTCGACATGCGCGGCTGATAGTTCGTGCCGGAAATAATCGGCAGCTCAGAGCCGAAGTTGATATTGGTGCCGCCAACGCACTGGAAACTGGAATTCACCGCCGGGCAGCCGAACACGGTCGAGTTCAGGGTGGAGACCTGGGCGGGAGCGATGCGCAGCTGCGAGGGCAGCGAGACGAAGTCCAAGCCGGTATCGACGAAGGGCGCCAACGTAACCGGACCGACGACCGGCACGCGATACTCGAGGTTGGTGACCAGGTTGGTGTCGCCACCGGGGAAGATAATCTGCTCGACCGGAATGTTCACGGTGTAGACGCCCTGGCGCGGGTTCGCCGGATTCAGCGGAACCGTGGAACCGTCAGGGTTCTGTAACGGGATCGCTACCACATTGGGGAAGAACGAGACTGGCGAGATGGCGCGAATGTCGAAGCCGCGAATGTCGGTATCGCCGCCCATATAGAAGCGGTCGAACGGCGGAGCCGTCTGGCCGCCGTAGCCGGTGATCCACGATCCCAGTGCGCGGAAGCCCAGGGTATTGCGGCCTTTATTGACCGGGATGAACTTCTTGTACTCGGCTACCGGCTTGACGTACTTGACGTTGCCACCCAGGCCCGCGAATTCGGTCGCGAAATAGATGCTGCTGCCGATGTGCGGACGCTGCGGATTGTCGATCTTGGAGTAGGAAAAGTTTGGAACGATTTTACTGGTGATGATTCCATTCAGCGAGTTGGGGCCGGAGATGCCGCGGAAATCCAGCGCTTCGAAGTATTCGGTCGAGGCCGCGCTGAAGGTCTGCACGGATGAATCGTCCAGCGAATAGGTGATGCCGACTCGTTTGAACGAGCGCTTGATGGGATAGGTCAGCGAAGTGGTGAAACCGGTGCTCGTCTGGGTGAAGTTTTGCAGCAACGCCTGATAACTCTGCGGCAGGTTGATGCTTTCGTTGAGCTGAATCTGCGTGAGCGCAGCCTGGTTGTAGTTGTAGCTGCTGTGATACACCGACCAGCCGAACTGCAATGGGCGGTCGAACAAGTACGGCTGTGTGAACGACAGGGTTTCGTTGCGCTGATACTGGCCAATCTGGAATTGCAGCGTCAGGCTCTCGCCTTTGCCGAACAGGTTGTTCGTCGTGTAATTGATGCCGATGAAGGCGCCGGACAGGCCGCTGACACCGCCTGTCAGGCCGATGCTGTTCTTGCCCTTCTCTTTCACCTTGAGCGTGATGTCGACCGTGCCGTCCTGCACGTTCTGCTTGATTTCCGAATCCTGTTCCGGCTTCAGCTGGTCGAAGTACTGCAGCTGATTAAGACGCAGCAAGCTCAGCTCCCACAGGTTGCCGTTGTAAATCTGCCCTTCCTCCAGCGCCAGCTCGCGGCGAATGACTTTGTCGCGCGTGGTGGTGTTGCCCTGGAACTCAATGCGGCGGACGTAGAACTGCTTGCCTTCGTCGAGGTCGATGCGCAGGCTGATCGTCCGTTTCTCGTCATCGGCATCGGTGTTGGGCACGGGCGTGAAGTTGATATAGCCAAGCGCGGCGTAGGCTTTGCGCAGCGATTCCAGACCCTTGCGGATGGCCTCGGTGTCGAAGATGTCGCCGTCTTTGATCTTGAAGAGGTTGCGCAACTGGGCGGTGTTCTTCACTGCCTTGTTGCCGGAGAAGGTGATCTCCTTCAAGCGGTAGCGCTGCCCTTCTTCCACCGGCATGGTGATATCGACGGCCTTGCCCGGTGACGACTTGAACGGGAAGTACCACTTTATGCCGTTGGTGTCGCGAATCTGGGTTTTGGGATCGCCGACCAGAGCTTTGAAGTAGCCCTTCGTCTGGTAATAGTAACGAACTCGCTCGGCGTCTTCCTGAAGTTTGGTGGAGTCGTAGGTGCGCGCGAACAGGTTCTCCAGGAAGATGGAGTGTGGGATGCCGATGGGCTTCAGGTTCTTCATCGCGCTCTGCAATTCGCGGTTGCTCAGCGCCTTATTGCCTTCGAACTTAATCTTTCCGACTTTGACCTTGGGGCCTTCTTTGACCACGAAGGTCAGCGAGACGGCGGCAGGAGGAATGGGCCGCACTTCCGAGCGCACCGTGGCGAACTGCCGCCCGTGCGCGGCCAGCAACTGCTTGATGACCACTTCGGCGTGCTTTACTTTGGTGGGATCGTACTGGCTTTCCTGGGTGAGACCGACCTTGAGTTCCTTGAACTTGTCGAGAACGTCGCTCTGTGTGATCGAATTGAGGCCTTCGTACTTGATCTCGCGGATGGTCGGCTTCTCTTTCACGTAGACGTGAATGATCCAGCCGCCGCCCGTTGCCGGCTCGCGCTCAATGCGCAGATCGTCGAAATATCCCGTGTTCCAAAGCGAGTTGAAGTCGCGCTCCAGGCCGGCCTGGTCGTAAACGTCGCCGACTTTCGTGAACATGCGCGCTTTAATGGTCTCGGCGGGTATGCGGCGGTTGCCGTGGATGACAATCTCTTTGATCACACCCTCCTGCGCGAGGCAGGACGCGGCAAGAATTATGAGTGCCAGAACAACCCCGACTGCCGTGGCGCAAGCACGTGTCCCGCGAAGCAAAAAACTCGCGGGTCTCACCTGAAACGGGCAAGAAATGACGAACCCCTCGATACGTGTGTTAATGAAAGCGCAATTATACGGTACGGCTGCTCGGGTTCGGAAACCGATGTGACGGCGCGCACCGCAACAACGCTTACGCTAACCCTTGCTGCCGCCGGAAGTTGCGAAACGATCACAGCGGGCTGTGATCTGCGGAGCTGAGTTTTCAGACAACGCGTTCTACTTCGACCAAAGTGGAGTAGAACGTTGCACCACCTCCGAGGTCAGTCAATCGCGCCGAGGTCAACACGTTGATGTTGTTTCCCTCTTCGGCGAGCTTCGCCCAGCCCAGGCGTGCGCCCACCACGCCTGCACTCACCGCTCCATTCACGCGAGCGCGCAGGAAAACCTCACCACGATCGTTAAAGATGCGCACCCGATCGCCATCGGCGATGCCGCGCACGCGCGCGTCCTCGGAAGAGATTTCCAGATCGTCACGATATGGTTCCATTTTCTGGTGCGTCGGCAGATTCACAAACGTCGAGTTGAGGAAGTTGTCCGCCTTGCGCGCCAGGAGCTCCAGCGGATAGCGCTGCGCGGCTGCCGTGTGCCGTGATTCTTCTGGCGCAACGAAGTTTGCGACCGGATCCATCCCCAGCGCAATGAGGCTTTCATCGTACAGCCGCGCTTTGCGATTCGATGTGACGAAACCATGCTCGAATGGCAGCCACGCTTTGCCGTTGCCATCGCCGTTCAGGTTCAGGCGAACATAGGGGTCGGCTTCCAGCCGCTCGCGCGAGATACTGGCAAGCTGCGGCGCTCCAGAAGACAGGGCGGTATCGATCATGATGTCGACACTGTCGTGGAAACATGCGTCGTCGAATCCCATGCGCAATGCCAGCTCGCGAAAGAAGTCGACGTTGGACTTGCACTCGCCTAGCGGCGCCATCGCCTCATGAGAAACCTGCAGGTAGTAGTGGCCGTATGCCGACACGAGATCTTTGTGCTCGAGGAACGTCGTGGCCGGCAGAAGGATGTCAGCATAGTCCGTGGTGTCGGTGAAGAACTGCTCATGCACGACGGTGAACAGGTCGTCGCGCATCAAGCCGCGCTTGACGAGATGCTGCTCGGGGCAAACCGCCGCGGGATTGGAGTTGTACACGACCAGAGCCATGATCGGCGGACCGTCGAGTTCGGTCAGAGCCTTGCCCAGCTCCACCATATTGACGGTGCGCGCCTCTCGCTTCAGCGGGCTCTTCAACATCAGTTCCGGCATCTCCAGGGCGGCGCGATTAAGCTGGAAGCCGCCGCTAGTGGAGAGCTGAAGCCCACCGCCAATTTCCTTCCATGAGCCGGTAATCACCGGCAGCATGCAGACCGCGCGCACCGCCGCTCCGCCGTTCTGCACGCGCTGGATGCCGTAGTTGAGGCGAATAACCGCCGGCCGCGTTTTCGCATATTCGCGCGCCAGCCGCTCGATGTCTTCAGCCGCGATGCCCGTCCACTTCGCAACCCGCTCCGGTGTGTACTCGGGCAGCCGCTTCTGCAACTCGTCGAAGCCCTCGGCGTAGCGCGCGATGTAATCGGAATCGTGCCAGCCTTCGCGCACGATGATGTGCATCATGCCCAGCGCCAGCGCGACGTCGGTACCGGGGTTGATCGGCAGATGCCAATCGGCAACGCGTGCGGTGCGCGTGCGATAGGGATCGATGACGATCAGCTTCGCACCCTTGCGGCGCGCTTCTTCGATGAACGGCCAAAGATGAATGTTGTTGCCGTGGATGTTCGCGCCCCAGGCGATGATGTACTTCGAGTCGCGGAACTGCTCCGGCTCGGTGCCAAGCTTGCGGCCGTAAATCGAAATCATGGCCTGGCCGCCGGCCTCGGAGCAGATACTGCGATGGAGTTGCGACGCGCCCAGACGATAGAAGAAGCGGCGGTCCATCGAGCCGCCATTGAGCACGCCGCAGTTGCCGCCGTAGGAATATGGCAGCACCGATTCCGGCCCGAACTCCGCGCTGACACCCTTCAAGCGCGACGCGATGGCATCGAGCGCTTCGTTCCACGAGATGCGCCGCCACGCCTGATCGCCGTGCGTTCCCTTGGCAGCGACGCGCCGCATGGGATACAGCACGCGGTCGGGCGAGTAAACCCGGTCAAGGTATTTCGCAACTTTGGCGCAGAGAAACCCCCGCGTAACGGGATGCTCGGGGTCGCCTTCCACGCGGGTCGCGCGGCCGTCGTCGATGGTAACGAGGACGGCGCATGCGTCGGGACAATCGTGCGGACAGGCGGTATGAATGGTCCGCGTCATAGGCTCATTATCCCATGAGTGCTGGGAGGGGATTTCTTGGGTGCGATGGGGCTGCGCTATGTCTTGAAAATTCTCGCCGCAAAGAAAAAGCCCGGAGGGATGAAGCTCCGGGCTGCGGAGATGAGGTCGCGATTCATTTCATCGCGATGATCACGACCTCCGGGCCGTAGATAAACCTGCTGTCGGCAAGCTGCAGCTCTTTTTCGCGCTTGGTGGGCGCCAGCTGAATACCGATATCGCTTTGCCCATCCCAGATCTGGCTGAGGAAATACTCATTGCCGTAGCGGTTGAAGACCAGCATCGCGCCTTTGCCATATCGCGATTCCACTTGCTCCGATTTAAGCAAGAAATGTCCCGCCCCGGTTTGCATGTTGCGGATGAGGTCGACCTGCTCGCTGCGCGAGACAACTTCGTATTGGCCGGCGGCCTGGGAGTGGTCGTTGAGGATGAACGCGAATGGCACATTCGCCACCACCCGCGATTGCGCCTGTACCGCAGGCGCGGCAATTACCATGGCGAATGCGAAAAGGCTCAGGATGAGGCAAACGGTGCGCTTCATAGTTCCTCCTTGGGCGACCTGACTGCAGGCGCCGGCTCAATGTGAGAGTTGGCGGCTACGTTCTCTAGTCCTGCGGGGCACTCACGAGAACGCCGGTTAGCCATGACATTGCACGGCGTCTGCCAACGCATGACTCGCAGTTGTGGCCGGCTTAGGCCTTGCGTCTGCAATTGGCTACGCGCGGCGAGGTGGGACGGACGGCTGCTCGGCTATCTGAATGTGCGGGCGCGACTATCCATCGGGCGATGGCGAAGCTCCCCAGCAGCCCGCGAAACGCTTGATCGCGCGGTTGTCACCAGTTTGTCAGCATGGCTGTGACCAGTTGCTCCGAGGCTGGGACGAACCGCACTTCGACGCGTTGACGTTCTAAGGTTTCCGCTTGCTTCGCGTACCCCGAATCGGAGTATCATCGTGGGAACCTGTCTAGGCCGACTCTCTTGTGTGGAGGAGAAGGCTGTATGGCTCGCAAACTACTTGCAGCGATCTTCGTGATGGTCCTGGCGCTGGAGCTTCCGAGCGCAGCCAAGCCTCGTCTTCTGCCCGGCTTGCATGACGGCGAGCGCTACCGCGTCGTGGATTACACGCGTAGCCTCGAAGAGCATCCGCTCGCCAAGGATAATCTCCAGAAGAGAATGTGGTTGTCGGAGTGGATCGTCAACACGCCGAAGATTACCGTGGCCCCGTGTTGCGAAGAGCTGGACTCGCTCGAGGCGGTCAATAACACCTATTCACAGCAACTTCGTATGCAGGCCGTGTACTCGCAGGCTGCGTTTCAGCTGGAGCATCCCAAGGTGAAAGATCCAGCCGCGATCCAGGCCGCCGGTTTGGCGGGAACGTTGCGCGCCTATCGCGCCCTACAGCGCTTCGATCCCAGCGTGCAGTATCCGCTGCTCGACGATCTGATGACCCTGGAGCGCAGGGGCAAGCTGCAGCAGTACGTGGAGCGGCGCACCAGATGCCTGGAAGACTAGCCAGAACACAAATCACGTTTGCGTAGGGCGCGCATGTCGCGCCCTTTTCGCTTGAGGTCAAAAGGCGCTACGACTACATTGCCATTTTGCCGCAGGACGTCCCGCGCCGCCTACCCATTGTTTCAGCACCTGCTCGACACCTACGCCAGCGAAACCGATAAGACCATCTCGACCTGGCGCGGCTTCGCGCCGGAAGCGCTCCGCTTCCGCCCGCATTCCGAAGTCAGTCTGCGGGCCGACCGCCGATTAGAGCTGGGAACGAGCTGATCCCACGACTCCAGTGGAAGCGGCAGGAAGGAAATGAAGAGGTCAAGGGCTAGGGATGAAGGGCTAGTTTCAGTGGCCATGAGTTGCAGTGAAGGTCGACGGCAAGAAGGGTCAAGCAACCGACTAGCCAATAAAGTTTCGAGCTTCAAAGGCCTTCTAAACCTGACCCCTGCTTTACTGCGGCTGGCGATTGGCCGGATTGAGCTGCTCCTGTAGCTGCTGCTGCTGCTGTTGCATCTGCTGCAGTTCCTGCATCAGCTGCTCCGGAGACTTGGGGCCATTCGCGTTATCGCCCGGGGCGTAGGCATTCTGCTCAGGTGGCGTCGCTCCCGGCTGGGTCGGGAATCCTGGACGACGGAAGCCGCCCGGCGTAATCGGCGGCTGCGGCGGTTCGGGGTTCTGATTCTGATACTCGGCCTCGCTCTCGGCTCCAGGACCTTCCTCTTCCGGCTCGGGTTGCGGAGCTGGGTTGTTCTGCGCGGTCGCTGTGCCGACAGTGCCAGATTGCCGAGGCGTCAGAATCACCTTCTGCACTGCGCCTGGGTCGCCCATCACTCCTAAAATTACGTAGTCGAACTTGGAGCCATTGAGCAGCGAGTTCAGCACATCGCGCGGCTGCCCGGGGCCAATCTTCGTGGCTACCCGCTCGCTGCTCGCGCTACCCGGAACGTCAATCGACGCTCCGGTTTGCGTCTGCACCGCGTGCAGCACCTGCGCTAGAGTGGAATTTCGCGCCTCAATCGTTAACTCGCCGTTCTGGTAGCGCACCTGCGGCGGCATCGGGGGCTGCTGGTCGAGGGTTGGCGGCGGGGCAGGTGCCGCTGGCACTTCCGCGACCTGAGTTCGCGAGGTCCTCCGGTGCGTTGTCGCTGCGGTTGCAGGCTTCGCTGCCTGGGCTGCGGACATCGGCGCAGTTTGCTGCATGGGAGCTTGCGGGGTCGCCTGCGGAGCAGGCGTGGGCGCAGTGGGCTGCTGCGGATTCTGCGTCACCGGCTGGACGGTGTTCCCCTGCGCACGCCAATGCATCGGGCCACTCGATGGCGCCTGCGTTTGCTGCGGCTGAGCCTGCGGTTGCTCCGGCGGCGGGGTCTGCTGCTGCTGCTGAGTCTGCTGTTGCTGCTGAAGAGCCGGCGCCATTTGCCACTGCGCGTTCGCAGGCCGCACCACGAACAGCTGAGCCGCTGTCAGCAGGGCTGTGCCCGCAAATCTTGTGCCGAGGCGTACCATAACAAGTTGGACGGCCCAGTGAGCGTACCGTTTGCCGACCTCTATTCTAACCCGCGACGGGCGAGTGTTTCGCCCGGAATGGAAGTTATCATGCCGGTGAAGCCGCTCGCGTCGCATTCAGCATCTTACCTGTAAAAGCCGTGCGTCCGAGGGTGACCGACACCATGACTGTCATGACTCGCATTTCCAGCTGCCGCTTCATGCTGGCAGCTGCGCTCTTCGCCATCCTGGTTCTACCTGCTTGGCCAATGCTGCCGGCGCAGACGTGTTCCTCCGGCCCTGATCTGGACGCGGCCACGAAATCTGCGATCAACGCCGCCGCTACGCGATATATGGATATGTCGAAAAACGGCGATGTCGCAGGCCTGAAGGCCAATGCCATTCCAGCCATCGCCGGTGACTTCGGCTCCATCGAGCAAGCGGTCGTCACCAACAAGCCTTACTTCGCGGAAGGGACAGCGACAATCACCGGAACTTATCTGCTCGACGCTTCCGAGGCCAAGGCAACGCTGCCGCGCGCGGACTTTTACTGCGGCATCTACAATTCGCCCGACCGGCTCTCGTTTTCCATCAACAATCTGCCGCCGGGCAAGTACGCCGTGACGGTACAGAGAGTGAACGGCAAAGATCCGATCACGCTCAGCCTGGTGCTGCAGAACCTTGGCGGAGCGTGGAAGCTGGCCGGATATTATCCACGCCTCGACGCCATCGGCGGCCACGACGGCCAGTGGTATCTGACGCAGGCTCGGTCGTATAAGTCCCAGGGGAAGACGCACGATGCCTGGTTTTACTATCTGACAGCGTGGGACCTGACGGCACCGGTCAACTTCATCAGCACACCGCAGCTCGATAAGATTGCTGACGAGATGCAGAGCGCGCGACCGGGCGACCTGCCTAGCCAGAGCGCCCCCTTGAGCCTCTCCGCGAATGGCAAGACGTTCAAGATAACGGAACTGACGGCCGTGCCGGTGGACAACAAGCTCGACGTCCGCGTGGTGTATCAGAATTCCGAGGCTGCCAATTCCGGCGTCGCCTTTCAGGACAATATGGCGGTGATTCGCGCCATCGTGGCGAAATATCCCGAGCTGCGCGATGCCTTTGATTCCGTGATCGCGCGTGCGGTGGACAGCAGCGGCCACGAGTATGGCTCGCTGCTGCCGATGAAAGACGTCAAGTAGCGGAATTGGGCGTCCCCTTCCTTCGCAAGCGCCTAAAACATTTCGCCGATGCCCGGCCAGTCCGTTCCTCCACAAGCTAAAGGGTTGCTGCCAGTTGCTGCCACTGAGTCTTTTTCTCCCCCTGCCTCGTATATGCCGTTAGTATGATCGCCACCGCCTTCATAGCCAGTTCGCTGGTTCCGATGGAGACCGAAGAGGCCCAAATCGCACAGGGGCTGCGGCGCCGCGATCCGGAGCTGCTGGATGCGCTCATCGAGCAATATCAGCACCGTCTGCTGCGTTATCTGCATGCACCTCACCGGCAATCGCGCCGTGGCCGAGGACCTGTTCCAGGAGGTCTGGCTGCGCGTGCTGGAGAAGGGCCATCTCTACGACGGGCGCAATCGATTCGTCACCTGGCTGATGTCGATCGGCCACAACGTGGCTATCGACTACCTGCGCAAGCGCAGTCCCGCCGAGCCTCGACGAGATGCAGGACCCCGAGGACGGTGCCCCTTTGAGCCGCCCGCCACCGGGCCGTCGCCGCTGGAGCAGGCGGTAGCGAATCAACAGCAAGAGATCGTTTGACGAGGCTTTGCAGCAAGTGCCACCGCTGTTTCGCGAGGTGCTGGTGCTTCGCTTCCAGGAGCAGATGAAATTAGAGGAGATTGCTAAGTTGGTCCACATCCCTTTGGCAACCGTAAAGACCAGAATCTATCGCGGCGATTGCAGCGTTGAAGTCCGCTGGTCAGGGAGCGCGCAATGACGCAACCACGATCATGAGCGCGCTGTTGGAACTGATCACGCGGCGCGGGACGGAAGATCTGGCCGCGCCGATCTGCGCTGGCTGGAGTCGCATCTCGCCGACCTGCGAAGAGTGTGCGCAGTATGCAAATGACTTCGACGACGCACGGCCGGATGCTGCGCGCGACCGCCGTGACGGCCAGCTTCGGCGCTGGTAGTCAACACGCAGGCACGAGTGCGCGCCCGCGCGATGCACTTGCAGGAACAGCGCTCGCGCACGGTGCTTATCGCGATTTCGTTCTGCCTGGGAGCGATGTCGTCGGCGGTGTCGGCGTGGCTGTGGTGGAGATTCGGCGCCTGGGTGGCGGAGCGGTTTGGGTGGTCGCAGGCCATCGTGCAGCCGGGAATCATGGTGTTCCTGGTATTGCCGGCAATCGTGATTGCGGGTCTGATGCTCGCGTTACCTCATGCCCCGATGGAGGGCCAATTAATGGCGGCGCTGGCGAGGGAGCGCGAAGGAGATAACCGATGAACTACTACAAACTACGTTTCGCAGTGAATTCGCTATTATTCCGATGGTTGCGCGAGTGGATCGCCGTGATCGCTTTGCCGCTGATGCAGATTGCGTTGTTGGGCTGCTGCCGCACTACGCCCGGGTAAAAGATCTGCCACCGCACGCAGTGTTGTGCGTGATCAGCCTCTTCGCCGGGCTTCTTTCTGGCCTCATCATCCTGCTCATCGGCTACGTAAATGCCGACTCCAAGCGCCGCGGCATGAACTCGCTGCTGTGGACGCTGCTGGTGATCTTCATCCCCAAGGCGCTGGGATTTCTCGCGTACTTCCTGCTGCGCAAGCCGCTGATCATCGGCTGCCCCAAGTGCGGCAACTCGATCGGCTCGGATTTCCGCTTCTGTCCGAAATGCGGATATCCATGAGTCCAACCTGCGCGCAGTGCGGCCGCGCTATCAGCAACGACTACATGTGCTGCCCATACTGTGGAAAGGCGGTCGCGCCGGGACCGGTGGCACCGGCCGTTTCGTAAGTCTCACTGACGTCCGAACGAATATCCCAGGGTCACGCCCGCGCGGGTGGCGTGACCACTGCTGAACTCATAGTTGTTGTTGATGAAGTACTCGCGAAACTCCGGCCGCACGAAAACGCCGCGCGTCAGATAGACACGCAAACCGGCGCCGACATCCCCCATAAAGTGATTTGAGCTGTAGTAGTTCGTGCACGAATAGTAGAAATAGTTGCAAGTATAGGTCTGGGTGTAGAAACGCGTGCTCAGACCGCCGATGCCGCCGAGCAACTCCAGCTGCGCATGCCTGCCCAGCGGCGGCGCATAAATCGCGTTGAAGTCGTAGAAGATCGGCCGGAACGGCTGATAGCCGCCATACAGATTTTCGCTGGCGCGCCATGCTACTTCGCCTTCGACGCCGAGGTGGCGCCAGAAGACATAGTCTCCGCTGAAATTCAGGTACGCACCGCCGCCGATGGTTTGCGGGCTGTGATTCCCCGATGCGCTCCCGGCTGACGGCGCGAAGACGGTGCCGACTCCGAACCCGACATCAAACTGAGGCTGTTCCGAGTAATACTGGGCGCAGGCAGGCAAACAGACCATCACGCAAAACAAGAGCGCGAAAAGACAAAACTGCTTCACGGTAAACTCCCGTCGATTATTTCTTGAGACACGCTGGATGCGGAGAAGGATGTCTGACGCAAACGAGTACGACAGAGTAGGAGCGCGACTGCGGACCGAAGCAGGAGAGAAGCTGTCAGCGCCGCTCGAAGACGGTGGCGATGCGGTCCTGATAGACCTGCCGTAAGCGGTCGTCGTTGCGCAGCAATTGCGCCAGCGGCCCGTTCGTTCGCACCAGCACGACGCCCGCCTCATTCAGGTAAGGGTCGTCGCGGTATCCGGGATCGCCCAGCTCCGTGAGGTGGAAGCGATCGAGCAGTTCGTCTCCGTAGAGGTCGGTGCGGGGATCAATGGCTACGGGATACTCCGGCAGATACCAGGTCAGAAAGCCTCCCCAGTCGAAGATGTTCCACAGCGGCCCGGGAGGCTGTTTCTCCCGCAGGTAGTTCACTGCCTCCGCCGGATACATAGCCGCGATCCTGCGCTGGAGCTCCGCTTCGTTGAAATGGGTTGATCGCGCGCCGATAAACATCGCGAGAGCCACGGCCGGGACCACCGCTGCAAGGGCCCAGCGTCCTGGCTGAGCTTCGGCTTCTCGAGGAGCGCGAGCCGTATCGGCCAGACAAGCTACGGCCACCGTGCACTGGAACCAGGCGTCGCGCATGGTGCGGAAGGCGAACACCGAAGCCAGTATCAGCAGCAACAGCTTGAACACGTCCAGCCGTTTGCGGAGCGCGAGCGCCAGCAGTGCCCCTGCGGCGAGCACAAGCTGAACATAGTTGGCGTAGAAGCGCAGGCGGAACGGCTGGAGTTCCTGCACCATCGCGTACGACACCTTGGCCTGCGAGTAGCGGAAGATGACGCCATAGAGGTGGTACGAGTACGGGCTGATCATCGTGGCCAGCACGCAAAGAGCAAAGATCATGGCTAACGAAGCGCTCGGAAGCGTAGCAGACGCCCAGGAACTCGGTGAAATGTGCGCGCGTTCGGCGATCTGCTGTGCGAAGTTCACCGCCAGCAGGAGTGCCAGGGCTGCCAGTCCATACACGAACTGAATATGGAGATTGGCCCAGACGAAAAAAATGAGAGGCGTCCAAAGCAGCGGCTGTACGCGGCCACTGACTTGTGCCTCAAAGACGAGCCCCAGCAAAACGCAAAACAGCGCGATCGAGAAGAATGCGGGTCGCGGCACGATGCGCAGGAGCAGTATGGCGTAGCTGCAAGCCGCCGCCAGTAGCCACGCCAGCCAAAACCGGCGCGACAGCCGCTGCGCCATCCAGAAGATGCTGAAGACAACCATCAGGGTGAGCGCCGTGCCGTAGGCGGCTATACCCACCAGCCCAAACCGCGCGTAGCCCGTCGCGAGCAGGACCTCGTAACCCCAGCTATACGCGATCCAAGGACGATCGGCTGCCGTGCGCGAAAAGATGCCGCTGTGCGGAAACGCGTGATGTTCGAGGATCCATTCGCCCGTCTTGAGGTGCCAGCCGATGTCGGAGCCCAGCACGGAGAGCTTGCGCTGCATGCTGATCAGGCCCACACCGGCAAGCAGGGCGGTGAGCGCCAGCAATTGCAGCGTGCGCCCGTTAGACCAACGGCTCACTGCGAGCCTGCACCCGCCGCATTCGACGCGATCAGCGGAATATCGAAGTAGATCAGCTCGTTTCCGCCGGCATCGCGGACGCCGGTGAGGTAGACGTGGGAGCCGGCTACGGGCTGCGTCACGCCTTGCACATCGAAAAACAGAAATCCCGACCTCGTGGTGTGCGGCTCAACCGCTTCGGCAGAGAAATGCGCCGTGGTGATTTCGTCATACTGCTTCTGCGCCTTCTTGTTTTTATTGCCGGAAAGCGGAATCGGTCCCACCCGCGGCGAGGGATTGGTGCTGCTGCCATTGATGTGCGCTACGCGGCGGAGGACGTCGTCGGTCTCCAGCGCCTCCAGCTTGTTTTTGGCGCGGGTCACCAGCTCGGCGCGCATGTTGCTGACGTTGATCGGCTGGTCGCCGTCGTTGGTGATGATGAGCAGCACCGGCAGGATCCCGTACTCGCCATACCGCGTGCTGAAGATCTGGTCCTTGGGCGCGGTATTGTAGAGGTCAAGTGCCGCAGTCACTTTGTCCGTGGGGTGAGCGTCTTTCGAAGGATAGGTATTGGCATTCTCCGGGTGCGGGGGAACGAAATCCTTGAACGCCCAAAGAGTAATCGACGACAGCGTGAGCGCCAGGCCCACGGCCAGGATCTGCAAACGACGGCAAGAAAGCATAAAGGGATTATCCGCTCTCGCCGACGAATCGCTCAACTCGTGTCGCTGTCATAAGCCGGGAATTATCTGTTGAGGCGATCAACGAAAAACAATAAACTCAGCTCGCCATGAATGACGACACACCGCAAGGTCTGCTCGGAGAACTGCGTGCCTCGATTCTCAGAAAGAGGGTGGGGCAAATTGCCTTAGCTGTAGTGCTGGCGGAAGCAGTTTGGCGATTGGTGAGCGCGTTGACCTGGTACCTCATCATTCCGATCATCGGTAAGTTTCTTCACGGCCAGACGGAATCGGTGTTGTTCCAGGCAGCAAGAAGTAGTCCCATCCGTTGGGATACCGTATTCGGGTCGCTGCTCGAATTTGTTCTGGTGATAATTGTGGTTGTCTTTCTGAACCGCTGGATCCAGAGAAGGCCAGGTCGTCAGCAAGAGCAACAACCAGCTGAGGACGAGGCGCTACGAGGAACGATAACGTAACAGCTCTACGAAGTTTGAGCCCACGCAATAGCGGCAGCGCACTTGACTCGCCCACTCCGCTGACATAATCTCGCTCACTGCCAGAAGGGATCCCGAACATGAGTCTTCTTCAGTTGTGCGACGAAGGGCCGGCGACGGTGCCGGTTGAGGCGACCGTGGAAGCTGCGGTGCGCACAATGATCGGCAAGTCCGTCGGTGCCGTCGCAGTCATCGACGAGCAGGGGATTGTCGCCGGAATGTTCACCGAGCGCGATGTGCTGGCCAAGTTCGCGCTCAGCGGGCGCGATGCGAAGGCAACCCCGGTGCGCGAGATGATGAGCCCGATCGTCGAGATGGCCACCGAAGCCACCACGCCCAGCGAAGCGCTGCAAGTGATGGTGGAGCGGCACTATCGGCACATGCCCATCGTGGATGAGCGCGGCAAGCTCCTGGGAATCTGCTCGATTCGCAACATTCTTCAGGCGCGTATTGACGACCTGCTCACTGAGCTGGATGGAAAGAGCGCCCACAGCGCGGGATAGCACAACCATCCGCAGCCCAAGAGGAGTCGATATGCCCAGCTCGACAATCTCCCGGCTGCGATTCGTCGCGTCTATGTCCATCATCCTGCTCACGACGGCGGTGGGGGCGCCTTTCGCCGAGGCGCAGACATTGACGGTCTTGCATCAGTTCAGCGGCGGCTCGAACGACGGCAGCAAGGCTATGGGGTCGGTTGCTGTCGATCGGGCCAGTAACGTTTACGGCTCGACGTTCGACGGCGGGAATCATAGCGGCTTCTGTGCAACGCTCGGCAGCTGCGGTATGGTGTTCCGCGCACAGAACCGCAATGGGGCATTTACCTATACGCCACTTTATTTTTTTCATGGCAACGATGGCGCCCAGCCGTCCGGCGGTGTAACGCTTGGTCCGGATGGCGCGCTTTACGGAACGACATCTCTAGGTGGGAACAGCAGCTGCGGCAACGACGGTTGTGGCGTGGTCTTCAAATTGAGGCCTCCGCCAAGCTTTTGCCGGATGGTTTTTTGCGATTGGGATGAGACGGTGATTTACAGCAACCCTGGCGGCAATGGTCCGGCCACTCTCTATGCAGGGGTCCTGCTAGACGCCGTCGGCAACATTTACAGCACTTCGTTCTTCGGAGGTGAATTTGGCTCAGGTGCAGTTTACAAGCTGTCGCCGTCAGGCGGTAATTACACCGAGACCAACCTCTACAGCTTTACTGGAGGTAGCGACGGCGCCCTATCGATGACCGCCGTGGCCATGGACGCGGCCGGTAATATCTACGGCGCGACCACACAGGGTGGCGTCCACGGTTTCGGTACGGTCTTCAGGCTGGTGCGCGAAGCCGACGGATACACCTTCCAACTGCTGTACACCTTCACGGGTGGCAGCGACGGCGCGTCCCCGGAGGGCAATGTGGTGTTGGACGCTGCGGGTAATCTGTATGGCGCGACCAGCCTGGGAGGCGGAATTTTCCAGATCACGCCCTCCGGCGCATTCACTGTGGTCGATACTCAGGCGTCGTTTCTATCATCGCCTCTCACTATCGATTCGCTAGGCAACATTTACAGCACGACGTACGGCGGGGGTTCGCATGACGACGGTTCGGTGTTTGAGCTGAGCAATGTTGATGGGACTTGGACGCATACTGTCCTCTACAGCTTCACTGGCCGCAGCGATGGTGCACTGCCCCTTAGCGGTGTGGGATTGGATGCGGGCGGCAACTTGTACGGAAGCTCAACCTCCGCCGGCACGTACGGCGACGGAACTTTGTGGCAACTGACGCACTAGGCGGTCACGGCTGCCACGGCCGCAAGCGCGGCACCCAGCGGGGAACGTTGCGGCAATACTCCTCGTAGTTCGCACCGAACTTTTGCCGCAGCGTGGGCTCTTCGTAGAGCCTTACGAAAAGAACTACCGTGAGGATCATCGCCGCAGCGATGAGCAGCGCGGTCAGGTTGGCGCGGCCGAAGATGATCCACAAACCGAACCATCCCACGAAGAAGCCGGTGTACATGGGGTTGCGGACAAAGCGATAGAACCCAGCCACGACCAGCCGCTGTGGCGGCGCCATGGGAGCGGGAGTTCCGAGCCCCGTTTGGCCGAAGTCCCAGATGCAGCGCACGGCCACGGCGAAGCCCAGCACCGAAGGGAGCAACGCAATCCAGCGCCAGCGCGCCGTGCCCGATGTATCCACGCGAAATCCCAGCCACGCCGGCAGCAGCCAGAACCAGAGGGCGAAGAACGCGGCGCCTACTAATAACGATGCGATGGTGGTCAGCCATGCACCACCGGTATCGGGAGCCCGTTTCGCGCGTGAACTTCCGCTCATAGGCGCCTCCGCTGAGCCAAAGTATGCGTCAAGATGCCTGCGTGGGCAATCCCATTGGGCGGGGCCCAGCCGGAAATGCAGCTCCAAGTTATACTGCAGCCTTACTCAAACAAGGAGCCAGCAACGGATGATCGAACGACTCAGGGAAAGTTCGGGTGGAGTACTCGGGTTCAAAGTCACAGGCAAGTTGACCGATGCGGAGATTAAGGCCTTCGAGCCGCAAATCGAGTTCCTCATCGCCGAGCGCAAGCACAAGCCGATCGGCATCCTCGCCGATCTCTCCGAGATGCATGGTGCGGAGTTGAAAGCGCGCTGGGACGAAATGCGCTTCCTGCAAAAACATACCGACCACATTGCGCGCATGGCGGTGGTCGGCGCCGACAAGTGGGAAGAAATCATGGCCATCCTGACCGCGGGTGCGTCGGTGCTGGAGGCGGAGACGCGCTACTTCGACAAGTCGCAGATGGTGCACGCCTGGGAATGGGCGCGCAGCGCCAAGCATGCCGAAGAGATGCCGGTGCACCAGATCTCCCCCGGGAAAGGAATCTGGAAGGATTACCATCCCGAATATATGGACCTCTAGAAAGCCGAAGTATGTTGCTATGCAGTGAGTTGTAGCTGCACTGCGTCCAAAAGGGGTATGCAGCATCTAACGTTTAGCTGGGATGGTACGATAAAAAGTAAGGCCCCCGTAAGCCTGACGGGGCGGTCGAGTCCCGCAGGAGGATGAATGGCAAGTAACGCAATTGTAGAAGTAACCGACGCCAACTTCGATCAACTGGTGCTGCAGTCGGAGCAGCCCGTCATCGTGGATTTTTGGGCAACCTGGTGCGGTCCCTGCCGCGCGCTGGCGCCCATCGTGGACGAAGTAGCGCAGTCCTATAACGGCCGGGTGAAGGTCGGCAAGATGGATGTCGACAAGAACGCGGCTACGCCGCAGCGCTACGGTGTGCGCGGTATCCCGACGCTGCTGGTATTCAAGGGTGGACAGGTGAAGGAGCAGATCGTCGGCTACGTTTCGCGCGACGTCATCGAGAAGGCGCTGGAGAAGAACCTGTAATCCCCGGTAGTGACAGCGAAGGCGCGGCCGAGGTCGCGCCTTTCGTGTCTGTACCACACGCATCACTGCAAGTTCGGTCCCACGTTTGTTCTGTTGCCTAAGCCGCTCGCATCCGGCAGCGTCGTCCGGGCGGGAACCGTGCCGGCATTCGGGCTGACGGTTCCGGCGTGCGGGCTAACCGTGCTGGCGTTCGGGCTCACGGTCTTGGCCGCAGGCGAAGCCGTTGCATTCGGCCGGATGGTTTGACCGCTGGAAGTGACGGAGCCCTTGCCGAGACTGATTCCACTGTTCACCGGGCCGCTGTTGGGAACCGCATTCGGCAGACGCGCGCCCGGCATTGTGCCTCCACCGGCGATTCGTTGATGCTGGGCGAAGCTGACAGTTGTGAGCAACCCCAGCAACATTCCGCAAGCCACTATTGTTTTCCAATTCATCGGTCGTTCCTCCGCTATTCCGGTGCCGCGACTGGATTCATCGTGTGCGTGGCCGGCGCCCGCGATCTAGCTGTCGGCACCCGTGGTAGGGAGTGCAAGACTGATGCCATGCACCGGAGCTCGCAGATTCTGCGACTTACAAAGTTACGGAGAGGGAATCTTTTCCGCGGAGCGGAAACTTTGTCTTGTCGGCCCTAATGGGATGAGGCGAGTGGTAGCGCTATGACGGGTTGAGTCGGTTATGGATTGCAACAGCAGAATTTCGCTATCGAGAACTCAGCCCTGGGGCCAAGTTCTCGATAGCTTCGACGCGGCTTGCTAATTCATTGCACCGGTCGTGAACAGGCTCAGCACGGGATTGCTTCCGCTGGGCAGAAGCTCGAGCTGGGTCGGCGAGACCACGTACATGATGCCGCCAGGCGTTCCATTCCCCAGTACGGCCCTGCCCGTCGAATCGACCTGGTAGGTGTTCGAGTAGGGCTGCGTACCGAGGCCCGAGGGTCCGCTGGTATTCGCGAATCCTGTCAGGTTGCCGTTCCCATCAGCCTGCAAGTGCGCCACCGAATCGACCAGTGATGCCTGCGCCGGGTTGATGGTCCCACCGAGATACGTTCCGGAAATCGACGAGTTGCTGAACTGCGACCCGCTCTGCGGCTGCAACATGCCGAAGGCGACCGAAGCGTCCTGGCCCAGGATGAAAGCCTGATTCGTATTGATGAGATAGAGGATTGGCGGAGTACCAGTGAAGCCACTCAAACTCACCCGTCCATTGATTCCGTTGCTGTTCACTGCGTAGGTGCCTGACGACATCTCCTGCTGGGTGATGGTTCCACCGCTGTTCTCGTCCAGGCTGAACGTCCCATTGCCATTGCCACCCCAGTTCGCCAGCCCCAACAAGACATCAGCCACTGGGTTGCCGTTATTGGGCGCGAGCGCGCTGGTTCCATACACGGTGGCGCCTTGCAGCGCGGCGTTGGTGAACACACTGGTCGGCTGGACCAGAATGGTGCCCAGCGTCAGGGGGGCCTGGGCCGCGGTTGCGTCAATGCTAATAAGCAGTACGTACCCTTGAACGATGGTGTAGTAGGCGTAATTGTTCGTTGTGCCACTGGGCATAAACGTGAAGGACGCGACATTCCGGCCACCAAGGGTGTTGATTCCGTGCGCGAAGCCCCCCGTGAATGTGCTGGACTGTAGGGTACCGCCATCGTTGACATCCTCGCTGCCAGAACTCACGAAGCCGTTCGCGCCCACCGTGAATGCTCCCGCTGCGGCATACCGCTTCTGCGCGAAATCGCTGCCCAGAGTTCCGATCGCATAATTGCCTTGCGGCGGGTAAGTGAAGTCCGCTGGGTTTTGCTGCAACAACATGCCTGAACCGCGAGGGTTAGGATCGGCGTCGTCCCAAATGATCTGGCCGTTGCCCTGCGCCGACAGCGCAACATGGAAGTTCAATATTTGCGAGCCGGTATTCAGTTGCATGGTTCCGACGCCGGTGCCATCGATCGAATACGTACCCGTGAAGGATGTGCCGTTCATAGGCGAACCGCTGCCAGTGTTCAGATCCAACACACCGCTCGTGATGCCGCCCTGGCCATCGGCGACCAGCCCCCCGGCCAACACGAACGGGGTGGGAAGGTTGTTCACGGTTTGATAGCCGCGCACGGCGAAGGCGTAATTTCCCCGCATGAGGGTCACTGGCGGGGCCATGACGCTGAAGGCATCGACGATCAGGTTGGTGTTGTTCGAGGCGTAGGCCAGCATGGTGCCGTCGCTGGTGTTGGCGGGAACGATCGCCATATTCGAGGTCACGGCGCCGTCATAAGCATTCAGGGTCGAGACGATCGGTTGCGTGCCCTGTCCCCACAGTGTCAGATATCCCAGCACAGGATCCGGTACCGCAGTAGCGTTGACCACATAGGCCGCGGCGGCCGAGGGGATAGCGCAGCCATTGCTGTTGTTCACCATTTGCACGGTGAGCGTGCCCTGGAAGGGTCCGCTACCGCCGGGCGGCCGGGTGTCCAGGACGCGGCAAGGCGAAAGCGTGTACAGCGATAGCGGCGGGACGGGCTGGTTGGAATTCAGGGGCGCGAAATAGCCGTTGGTGTCAACCAGGAGGTCGGTATCGTCGGTGACGTAGAAGGCGGTCGCATTATTCTGTCCCGACGGCACAATGGCAGCATTAGCCACGATGGTCCCCGTCAGGTCGTTCAAAGTAGAAACGGTTGGCATCGTCTCACCCTGAGGCCAGACCGTCATGTAAAACAGCCTTCCATGGGTTGGAAGGGCCGTAACGTTGAACGAATACGCTGATGCGTTAGCGGGAACGCCGCAATTGCCCGTTAATCCCTGTCCGGGTATTGGGAAATCACGTTCCGTTCCGGCCTGAAGTGTCCCTCCGTCCTGACCCATGCGGGTATCCACGATGCGGCACGGCGGCAGCGGGAAGAACTGCAGGTTGCTGCCCGAGGGATCGAAGTAGGCATTGATGTCGATCAGAACGTTGGCATGGTCGGTCACGAAAACACTGACTTCACCATTGGAACCGCCCGGCACAATGGCCGCGTTCGCCTTGATGCGGCCGTCATAGGAATTCATTAGCGATTCCGTAGGCATGGGCTGACCAGCCGGCCAGATCGTCAAGTAATTCAGAGTGGTCGCGGGTAAGACCGTGACGTTCAACGAATAAGCTTGCGCCGTAGACAGGTCGAAGGGTGTGCAGGTGCCATAGGCGCCCCCGCTTTGCGCGAGCGTCCGCAAATCAAACGTCATGGTGCCCTGGAATGCACCATTACCATTGGGAGGACGCGTATCCACCAGTCGGCATGGGGTCACGGGCGCCAGCTGCAACGCGGTCTGGGAATAGGCGGTGCTGAGAACGGCTACTAAGAATACGAACAGCAAAAAGCAATAATGGGACTTTCGCATACTGCTCTCCTGAGTAAACGGATAATCGGCAACCAACCAAAGCGCTACGCCCGGACGTCGCACCCCGACCCCCGGGACCCTTTTCGCGATTGACGTTGAAGTGGCAATCGAACCATACAACGCCGTCACTCAGCTAACCAATAGGTAAACGCACGTAGTTTGTGACTAGGTTCCTAGAAAGGTACGTGGACCATTTTGGGAAAGTCAGGAGGGTGGCGAAGAAATTAAGAAGGGGACTTGCCGCGAGGTCCCCGTTGCGGTTGCCCTACACGCTCTCGAGCACCTTCTTCAGATACTTCCAGAAGCCTTCGACCGACGAAATCTCGACGCGTTCATTCGGGCTGTGAGGAGCGACGATGGTCGGTCCGAACGACGCCATCTGCATGCCGGGATACTTCTCGCCAATCACCCCGCACTCCAGGCCGGCGTGCATGGCGATCAGCTTGGCGGGATGGCCGAAAACTTTGTCGTGGACCGATTGCAGCGTCTGCACGATGTCGCTGTGCGGCTCCGGCTTCCAGCCAGGATAGCTGCCGGAGTTTTCCACTTCAAAGCCGGCGAGGCGGAAAACCGCCGCGACCATCTGTGCAGCGGCGAGTTTGCTGGCCTCGATGGCGCTGCGCTGGCTGGTGACGATCTCGACCGTATCGCCTTTCGTGGCGATGGTGGCCAGGTTGGTTGAGTTCTGCACCAGGCCCGGAACATCGGGACTCATGGCAAGAACGCCGTGCGGAGCGCCGACCAGCAACGCGATGGTTCGGTCGGCATCGGCAGCATCGAATACCTTGGCCGGACGGTCGACCTTCTCGACGCTGATGTGGAGCTCGGGATCAAAGCCGCCCAGATCGGCCTGGTACTCGGCTTGCAGCTTCTGAACCAGCGCGCGCAGATCATTTTCGCGTTCGGCATCGAGAACGATCACCGCCGATGCTTCGCGCGGAATCGCATTTTGTGCGCTGCCACCGGTGATGGTCGCGATCTCGGCCTCCAGTTCCTTCAGGATTCGCTGCAGCGCTCCGCCCAGAATGCGCAGCGCGTTCCCGCGGCCAAGGTGAATGTCGACACCCGAGTGCCCTCCTAGAAGACCGAAGACTTTAACGCGCCAGCCGGAATCGCCGCCCGGCGCGAGCATCGCGATCTTGCGGCGAGCCGTGGTCTTGATTCCTCCCGCGCAGCCGATGCAGATGGTGTCCTTCTCTTCGTTATCGAGATTGAGGAAGTATTTAGAGTGCAGCATTCCCGCCGGGAACTCGGCCGCCCCGGTCAGGCCGGTTTCTTCGTCGATGGTGAACACGAACTCCAGTGGACCGTGAGCAATGTCGGTGCTTTCCATGACCGCGAGAGCCGCTGCGACACCAACACCGTTGTCGGCGCCCAAGGTCGTGCCTTCGGCTTTCAGCCAGTCTCCGTCGCGCTTCACCTGAATAGGATCAGTGTCGAAGTTATGCGGCGTGCCTTCGTTCTTCTCGCAAACCATGTCAAGATGCCCTTGCAGCAGCGCCATGGGCGCGTTCTCGCGGCCGGGGCGGCCGGGCTTGCGGACGACGGTGTTGCCGGCCTTGTCCTGAGCCGCTTCCAGTCCGGCGCGCTTGGCGACGGAGAGAACGTAGTTGCGGGCGGCGGCTTCTTTGGTGGAGGCGCGCGGGATTTGCGTCAGCGCCGAGAAATGCTTCCAGACTTCTTTGGGTTCAAGCTGTGCGAGTGCAGGTGTCATAAGATCTCCATGAGTGCACAACAATCCTACCGCGCCGGCGGGGTGGTGACGAGGTAGCCAGCGCGCGTGCCGTATTTTCCCGATCTTGTACTCACGCCAAAATCTTTTCCGGCGTCACTGCGAAGGAACGCATTTTCGCGATAAGGTCACAGTGGAAGCACTCCTCATTGTGGTAGGGACGGCGCGATTGCGAATGGGCTCACGCGCAATCGCGCCGTGGTGATGTAGTCCCCAGCGCCGGCGAGGTCGCCCGGCGAAATCCAAAGATCCTCCCTCTCGTTGCTGCTGACGACACGAAAGACGTGCGCGTACACAGGAGGAAGTGTGTTTATGAGCAGAGCTACAACGACCAGAAGTCTGACCGCCACTTCGCTGTTGCTCGTTGCTTCGATGTTTGCCGGGGCGCAGACTCTCCTCACCAATGTGACTGTGGGCGCGTATCCGAGGGCCGTCGCTGTCAATCCCACGACGAACAAGATTTACGTCGCCAACCAGAACGGCAACAGCGTGACGGTGATTGACGGCGCGACAAACAACACGACCACCGTTTGGACTGGCGGCAGCCCGGTTGCCCTGGCTGTCAATTCCGTGACGAACAAAATCTACGTGGCCGATAGCAGCGCAGCGAGCGTTACGGTAATCGACGGCGCGACTAATCGTACTTCCAATATCTCAACCGCGTACTGGCCCCTGGGCACTGGCCGTCAATACGGTCACCGACAAAATCTACGTTGCCAACTACAACGCCGGCACGGTTACGGTGATCGACGGAGCCACGAATAGTACGACCAGCGTGGGCGTGGGCACACGGCCCGTCGCCATCGCCGTCAACAGTGTCACCAACAAGATCTTCGTCGCAGATTCCGGCAGCAACGATGTCGACGCCATCGATGGACTCACCAACTCGGTCACTACCATATCCATCGGGCATGACCCTAGCGCAATTGCGGTCAACGCGATTACCAACCAAATCTACGTGGCTGACTATGAGTCCAACTCCGTCTCCGCGATCGACGGCACGACGTATTCGGTAACGAATGTCACGGTCGGCCAGTGCCCGAATGCAATCGCCATCGACTCTGTGCGCAATCTGATTATCGTTGCGACCATTGGAAACAACTCCGCCACCATCATCGACGGCGCGAGCCTCAACACGACCTCCGTCGCGGCAGGCAGCTCTCCCGTTGCTGTAAGTGTCGATGTCGTGAGCGGCAAAGCGTATTTCGCGAACAACGTCTACAGCGGCACGGTAACGATGTATGACGAAATCGCTGGCGGCGTCAGCACCGTGTCCATTCCGAGCTCGTCGCTGGCGCTGGCAGTAAATCCGGTCAGCGACCTCGTCTATGCCGTCCTGCCTCTGGACAACGCTGTCTCGGTCATTCAGGGTGTTGGTCAGGGCGTCGCTCCAGCGCCGCTGCAATTTGTCGCGATGACGCCCTGTCGCATCGCGGACACGCGAGGTGCGCAAGGGCCGTTCGGCGGGCCGTATCTCCCCGGTGGGACGGCGCGTAGCTTCGCCGTTCCGCAAAGCGCCTGCGGCATTCCGAGCTCGGCATCGGCCTATTCGCTGAACGTCACCGTTGTTCCGCGGACGGGGAATCTCGGATTCCTGACGATCTGGCCGACCGGCCAAGACCAGCCGGTCGTCTCCACGTTGAACTCGCCCGACGGGCGGGTGAAGGCGAATGCGGCGATTGTTCCCGCCGGCGCAGGAGGCGCCGTTAGTGTGTACGTCAGCGACGACACCGATGTCATCCTCGACATCGACGGCTACTTCCAGCCGCCCTCATCGCAAACATTGCAGTTTTATCCCGTGCCTCTGTGCCGCGTCTTCGACACGCGCAGCCCGAATGGCAGCCTGGGCGGGCCACATCTGTACGGCGGATACGAGCGCGATTTTCCGGTGCAGGCCGGCAGTTGCCAGCTGCCGCCGAACGCCCTGGCCTACTCGATGAACTTCACGGTGGTGCCGGTCGCGGGCAAGGCTCTGGGCTACCTCACGGTGTGGCCTGCAGGCAGCCAGCAACCGGTGGTGTCAACCCTGAACAATCCGACCGCGACCACGCTGGCCAACGCCGCGATCGTGCCGGCAGGCACCAATGGAGCCATCGCGGTCTTTGCCGATCAGGACACACAACTCATCGGCGACATCAACGGCTACTTCGCGCTTCCGGGGACCGGCGGCCTGTCGCTGTATCCGCTGGCGCCGTGCCGCGTGATCGATACCCGCTCGGCAGGAGGCACATTCAGCGGGCAACGCAATCCGCCGGTGAATGTAGCCGCAAGCGCGTGCGGCATCGCTGCGAGTGCGCAGGAATATGTCTTCAACGCGACCGTGGTCCCGGCCGGCTCTCTCGGATACCTCACTTTATGGCCGCATGGCGATCCCATGCCCGGAGTCTCGAACCTCAACGCCACTGACGGCGTGACCGCGTCAAACATGGCGATCATTGGCAACGTCGATGGCCAGCTCGACGCCTACGCTTACGGGGTCACGCAGTTGATCCTGGACATCGCCAGCTACTTCGCGCCGTAGTGCGGTGCGGGCTTCACCGCTCCGTTCTTTCTTAATGCGGCAGAACCGTTCCTTTGTTGAATACAATCGAACGGTGAAGACCTGGGACGTCGTCATCATTGGTGGAGGGGTGATTGGGCTGTCGCTGGCGTGGCGCTTGCGTCAGAGCGGCGTCAGCAGTTCTTGTCGTCGAAAAGGGTGAGCCTGCGCGCGAGGCGACGCACGCTGCGGGAGGCATGATCGCGCACTGCGATCCCGGCAATCCTCCGCGAGCTGGCGAAGATGATCGCCGCCAGCGCGCGACTGTATCCCGAGTTCGTCGACCGAACTGCGCGCCGAGGCGTTTGATCGCCCGATCTGCGCACGCGATGGCACGATCGCATTCTTCCGAAGATGGTGAGCGCCGGTCTGCGAAGGCTCGCGGGCGCTCGACGATGAAGAGCTTGCGCGACTGGAGCCGCTGATCGCACGCCGCGGCCGAGCGTATTTGCTGCCGGAGTGCAGTGTCGATCCGCGCAAGCTGGGCAGGATGCTGGAGAAGGCTGCGCACACGCTGGGCGTCGATTTCGTTACCGGCGCGGGCGTAAGGAAGTTGCGGTGATGGCAGGCCGCGCCACCGGCGTGCGAACCGCGAAGTCGTATCTATGGCGGCATCGCGGTGGTGAACTGCGCGGGAGCATGGGCGTCGCAGATCAAGCCCTTCGAGCTGCCGACGCGTCCGGTGAAAGGACAGATGGTCTGCGTGGTGCCGAATCAGATTCACCGAAAGGCGGCGTGCACAATGCGGGTCCGCTGATTCGCATGTCGTGCGCACGCCTGAGGTGTACATCGTCCCGCGCAGCGACGGGCGCATACTGCTGGGCGCGACGGTGGAGGAAGCCGGCTTCGACAAACGCGTCGATCCCGACACGGTGCAGCGGCTGCATCAAGCCGCAATCAGAGGTCGTTCCGGAGATCGGCAACATGCGCATTCACGATGCCTGGGCGGGACTGCGCCCGGGCTCACCGGACGGTCTGCCGATGCTGGGCGCGACGTCGCTGAAGGGATATTATGCCGCGACGGGACATTATCGCGACGGCATCATGCTGGCGCCGGTGACGGCTCTGGTGATGACGCAGTTGCTCACGGGCAAGAAGCCGGAGCTAAACCTGGAGCGGTTCTCGGCGGCGAGGTTTGATTGTTAAGAGGAACAAGAGCGCGCGGCGCGACGCAATCCTAGCCTAGCGCGTAGCGGAGCCCGGACCCCGATTCGCGCCGCTCTTGCGCCAGCGGGGCGGCGAGCGAAGTGCCGGGAAAAGATTCCCCATTTGTCCAAAAAGTCCCTTCAGTGACGACACAAACTCTACCATCCCTGAAGGGACTCAACGCTCTTTATCGTCTCTGACCCAGGACTTACGTCCGGGGCTACGATTGTGCCGCGCTGCGCGCTTCAAATATGGTTTGCGCCACAGCCTCTTCGAATTCGCCGATTCGCTGCGGTAGCGCTCCACTCGTTGCAGCCACTAGCTACTTCTTCTGTTGTTCCTTGGGCGGGAAATTCTTGAACAACTTCTCCACGGCTTTGTTTAGGTTATTGATGTTCTTGTTGGTATTGTCGGAGATGGTGTCGGTGGCGTCGCCGCGCCAAAGCAGGTTCTTGTCCTTTGCGTCGGCGATGTCAACCACCAGCGTCCCCTCCTTGGTGACATAAGTGTTGTAGGTGACGCTACTCGGTCCTCCCCACCAACCCCAGCCCCAGCCCGGCCCCATGCTGTAGCCGGTCCCGACTACCTGCTTCTGGTCCTTAATACTGTTGCTGTAGACCACCCACATGTCGGGATTGGAGTCGACCTTGGTGAAGCCTTTGGCCTGCAGCTGCTTGTCGATCGCATCCATGATGCGATCATTCCAGAAGTTCTTGGCAGGATGGGGGCTCGGTTCCCACATGTAGGTGTGAAAGTTGGCAAAATTGGCACTGCGGTCCCAGTCGGTGTTGATCTTCTGCGCGAAGGCCACGGTGGAGACAACTACGCAAAATACGAGTCCTGCAAGTACACGTCT
>CAVVDN010000017.1:0-46172 GCA_963747045.1 uncultured Acidobacteriaceae bacterium
ACTGCGGACTCGGAAAGCACCGCTCGGAACCATTGAGTTAGGCGCTTACGAATCAAGAGAACGATACCCTCACCACCTAATAGCCATTGACGCGAAATCGAAGCATGTTAATCTTGCGGCTATCAGCCGTTTCTTCCTTCGCTCCCGTTTTTGATCCGACTGAACCGGCCCCGGTTCTCGAGCTTAAACAAAATTTAGCATCGCATATGGTTAACAAACCAGTTGTGATGCGCCACTAATCTACTATTCACTGACCCCTGCGCGGGAGCCGGCATGTCGGTGTGCTCGCTTTGTCCGAACCCGTGACAGAAAAACATCACGCTGCACGCCCATGAGGCTCAGATAAACCAACAGGAAGTAGCCGTCAGGGGATCGCAGCCGCAAATCCGTAAAGAGTGTCTCCGAGGAGAACGTTATGGCTGGCAACTGGAAGTCCTTGTCTTCGCCGCCCTCTGTTACTTCCGGCAGTTTCAATGCCGGGACGATGCTGCTGCTTACCAACGGAACGGTTATGTAAACAACAGCGGTGGCTCCAATGGCAACAACGGCGGATCAGAGTCGCTAGTTTACGCCGGACCCGGTGAACGGATACTCGGGTGGATCGTGGGGTAATGAATCCGACATGGCGAACACTCGGCTGTTCTACTCGTCGGGGATTCTGCGCGATGGACGGCTGTTTGTGGTGGGTGGAGAGTTCTCGTCGGCAGGAGGAGATACGCCGCTGGCGGAGATCTACAATCCAGCTTCGAACAGCTGGAGCACGCTGACCAAGCCGACAGCGTTCAACTATATCCAGGGCGATGCGTCGGCCTGTGTTCTCCCCGGATGGGCGTGTGATCTTTGGCGCTTTGAACGCTACGACGACGGCGATCTGGGACCCGGTGACGGAGAACTGGTGCAGTCCGGCACGGCCTTCGGCACACAGGCGGATACGAAGACGGGCTGGTGCAACGAAGAGGGCTGGACGCTGCTGGCCGATGGCACGGTGATGGCGGTGAATACGAAGGTCCCGACGACCCGGGCGGCTCGACGCTGAACAATGCGCTCAATACGGCGGAGCGGTACTTCCCGACGAGGACATCTGGCGGCCGACGGGAACGCTGCCCGAAAACGTGCAGACGATTACGAATGTTTACGATGCGGCGGGGACGCCTCCGGGGAATGTACAGGTGTTTGAGATCGGGCCGGCGATGCTGCTTCCGGATAAGACGCTGATCTCGTTTGGTGCGACAGGACACAATGCGGTTTGGACTGCGGGGTCGTCGTTGACACAGCCTGGGACGTGGGCGGCAGCCCCGGATTTTCCGGCTGATCCCATCACGACGGTGTATCCCGCGAAGATTCTGACCCTGTGCGATGCGCCGGCGGTGCTGCAGCCGAACGGTCGCGTGCTGGTGCTGGCAGGCTCGCTTTATCGCGTCGCCGGGCCACCGGTGGACTTCTTCTCGAAGCTGATGCAGTTGTTTGAGTACGACCCGATTGCGGGGACATTGACCGAAGCTGCCGTCGGGCGAGCAGCCGCCGAGCGGGGCGGCGAGCCAGGATACGTGGACGGGGCGGTTTCTGCTACTGCCCACGGGCGAGATCCTGTTGAGCACGGAGCAGTCGCAGGTGTATATCTACTCGCCCGACCCGAACGAGGGCAGCTACCAAGCGGCGTGGCAGCCAGTGATTACGTCGTTCCCGACGACGTTGATCATTGGGCACAGCTACCTGCTGACGGGTACGGGCATCAACGGCATCTCGCAGGCGAACAACTATGGCGACGATGCGCAGATGGCGACGAATTATCCGATCGTGCAGCTGACGGATACGAGTAACGAAGGATTTACGACCTGCAGACACAGGATTTCTCCACGATGGGCGTGGACACGTCGGGGGCGCAGACGTGCAGCGTGACGGTGGTGCAGGGGACGCCGCCGGGATGCACAACCTAGTGGTGATTGCGAACGGCATTCCGTCGGCGCAGCTTGCGGTAGAAGTTGGGACGCAGGATATCGGGGTGACTCTGCAGGAGGACCAGATCGGCGGCGGGCAGGTGCAGGCGCAGATCAACCTGGCCGGGGCTCCGGCGATCTTTCCGACCGTGCTGTACGTGGCGATCGAGGGCTACAAGCTTTCGGATATGGGGATTACGGGGCAGGCGAGTTTGAGCAGCCCGGGAACCAGCCGAAGGTGACGACTACGCTTTCGAGCACCATCACGTTTAGCTACAACGGGGCTGCGCTTGTGGAGGATCTTACTTATGCGGGGCCGCAACGTGTGATGTTTCCGTTCGAGGTCTCGTTCTCGGATGGGTCGGTGTTTACGAATCCGACGATCTTTCCGGGCGGGGCGCAGACGGCGAGTCTACCGATCAAAGCGACGTGGACTCCTCCGGGGGCTTTCGAGTCGTCCCGAAACGGAACTGGAATGGACGCAGTGATCTGGAGGGAGACCATCCCCTCAAAAGTTGGGCTGTCGAAAAGGTGATTCCTCGTGCCGTGCTGTCGTATGTCCAGTGTTCTTCCTCGACTGACTCGTCCTTACTGTTCGCCGTGTGAAGATACTGGTTGTAAGTCCCGTCCTTTCGGAGAACTAACATAGAGTCCTGGACGTCGGCCCTGCACGTCCGGCGGCGGACCATACATTAACAACAACTATGCAATGACTGAACCGGAAAGAAACGCCTACGGTGTTATTTCCCAAACGACGCCGCAGCCGCCCGCCCTGCAGTTGCCGTCTCCGCCGGCGCTTGTGGTTCCGTAAAGATTGCCTTGCGCGTCCAAAGCAACGCCCCCGAAGGGATTCGCTCCGTCCGTTCCGCAGGTGAAATCGTGCAGGTCCGTATAGCTCCAGTTTCCGTTATTGCGGGCCAGTTTGAAGACGGCGCCACAACCGTGCGCGCCATCAAGATTGGTGGTGCCGTACAAGTTGCCAGCCACGTCCGTAGTGAGGCTGTCGAGCGGGCCAGGGTTATAGCCCGAACCCGTGAACGAGTAGATCAGCGAGAAATTCCAACCCGCGCCCGAGGGTGAGAGCTCGAAAACCGTACCTCCTCCATTGGCGCCGCCGGAGAAGGTCGCAGCATAGAGATTGCCCGCCGAGTCGAAGACCGGCGCGCCCACCGGGCCATTGCCATCCGAAGGATTGCGGAAGTCGTACAAGACGTCGAACGCCCATCCCAATCCGGAGTTGGTCAGGCGCCACACGGTTCCGCGACCGTTTCCGCCGCCTACGTAAGTTGTACCGTACACATTGCCCTGCGCGTCCAGCGTTACGCTGCTTTGTGGATACTGGCCGTCCAGTCCACTAAAGACATGCAGATTGGTTGCTGTCCACGTTCCATTCGACTTGGTCAGCTCAAACACGTTGCCGACGCCAGAGCCGCCTTCGGTAGTGGTTCCGTAGATATTTCCCGCGCTGTCGAAAACCGGTTCAACACCGCCGGGCTGGTCTCCGTCGGTGCCGTTGAAGGAATAATCGACTGTCTCCGTCCACGGACAACTGACGCCTCGGCAGAATGTTTGCGGCGGTCGCAAGCTGTACACCGTGCCGCAGCCCAGCTCGGTGCAGAATCCGTTGCCGCCATAGTAGGTTGTGCCGTAGAGCGCGCCGCCCGGTCCAATCACTGGTCGCCCAAACGGATTGCGTCCACCGACACCGGGAAAGTTCGACAGGCTACTGAAGATCCAGGCGCCATTACGATGCTTGAGCTCGAACACTGTGCCCGCAGCGCTGGCAGAGAACTCGGTAGTTGTTCCGTACAGATTCCCCGAGGAGTCGACAGTGACGCCGGCGAAAGGCCCCCACCCGTCTGCGCCTCCGGTGAACGTGTGCAGCACAGTGAACGTCTGCGCTTGGACGATGGAGGCAGTCGCCACCATCGTGAAGACAGCCAGGAGAAGCATGCCTCTTCTCGCTTGTAGGTTGATGCCGACCATGGAAGACGCAAGTTTTCTTTGGATTGTCATGACAATCTCCCCGGAAGGCATTTGAGGCGGCATGCATGTTACACCGTGAGGGGCACCGGAGGCCAATTCCTCTGCCAAGCTTATGCAGTTAAGAGAAGACGCGGCCTAAGCGTATGGCTCGCCTGGTTGGCGATAACAGGGGTGGCTGTTGAAAAACTCCCTTTTCCTGAAATCCGGCTCAAATTGGATGACCAGAAATGAATCCCAAGGTGGAGAAAATCGTTTATACGGCATCCTAGCGCGACGATTTTTCGGCGCGATCGCTGCGGGCGAGTTTTTCAACAGCCATAAGCGACTACACAAGTTACCCAAAAACGGGTGCGTCCGACCGGATTACTTGTGTAATGCCGATTTTTCGCCCGCTAGCTACGGTGTTATCTCCCACACGGTGCCCACACAACCCGTCCCTCCCCTCTGCGTGGTGCCGTATATGTTCCCGTTGGCGTCAAAGGTAACGGCGCCGACCGGCCACGCGTCCCCTTCGCAACCAGTGAATTGGTAGAACGAGCTATAGATCCATTGATCGCCCGAGGGCGTCAACTTGAAAATTTCACCCAACCCGTTGCTGGGGTAAGTAGGAATCGGTCCATAGAGGTTGCCCTGGGAGTCGAAGGTTGGTGGGGCAACAGGCCCGATGTTTTGAAGCCCGAAGTTTTGTAGCACGCTGAACGACCATCTGCCGTTCTGTGGCGTGAGCTCATAGACGACGCTGTTGTTTCCCTCAAAACCGCCACCGGTAATCCCGAAGAGGTCGCCCTGCCCATCCCAAATGAGGCCGCTGGCTCCAGGACCGTTGGCGGGGTCGGTAAACGAATAAAGAGTGGTTTCGGTCCATCCCGATTGAGTAGGCGACAGCTCGTACACCGCGCCCTGCGTGGTGCCATAGAGATTGCCGGCGCTGTCGAAGATGACCCCGCCAAAAGGATTGGCGCCGTCGCTGCCACCGGTGAAACTCCAAATCACGCTTTCTGTCCAGCCACCGCCGGAACGGGTCAGCTTGAAAACCACTCCGTCATCAAAGCTTCCTCCGGCGTAGGTGGTTCCGTAAATGTTGCCGGCATGGTCGAAGATCAGGTTACCGAACTCGGGATATGCCCCGTCCGTTTCACCGGTAAAGTTGTAAACAATCGTCGAGAGCCAGGGGCACGTGACAGCATGACAAGCGGTAGGCGGAGGTTGCAAGCTGTAAACCGTTCCGTGGCCGGTGGTGCCGCCTTCGTAGGTCGTTCCGTAAAGCACGCCATCGGGGCCAAAAACCACGCCGGCAAACGGTTCGTCTCCATCCTGATGACGCTGTGAACCAAAGCTGTACAGGGGTGAGTAGATCCATCCTTCCCCTTCGCGCGCGAGACGATAGACTTCGCCGTGATTCTCGAGGCCAGTACCGGCAGCGGTGCCGTAGATCCTTCCTTGCTGATCGAAAGTAATACCTGCAGTAGGCAATTCGCCACCGCTGATTTCGCTGAAATTGTAGAGTACGGTATGGGCCTGCGCCTGGACCATGTTGGAAAGAACCGCAAGGGAAAACGTGAAGCAGAAGAAGAGAGCGATCCGGCAGGTGGCCTGGCGCATGGCAAGCTCCTTATTCTCAGCGAACAGGGCCCTTGAAACGCGTAGGATGGTATCACGAATCGCCAGAACCGAGTTTCTCAAAACGGCAAAAAATCGTAATTCATTTTTATTGGGGACATTGTTGGCGTTATCAGGGGTGGCTGTTGAAAAACTCCCTTTTCCTGAAATCCGGCTCAAATTGGATGACCAGAAATGAATCCCAAGGTGGAGAAAATCGTTTATACGGCATCCTAGCGCGACGATTTTTCGGCGCGATCGCTGCGAGCGAGTTTTTCAACAGCCACAGGCGTTAGCATAAGCTTGCGCCGTTTGTTCGCCTTTTTAGTGCTCAATGCTATTTTTCGTCAGCTAACCTGCCATCTCCTGTTAAGTCATACAATCTGCAAGTACTAAATGAGAAAGCGGCTCAGAGGATGAGCACTGTTGTACGTATCACTAATCGTCGTGCCCCTTGGGGTGTCAGCCTTAGTCGTGAGCGCCCGGACGCGCTACCGTGCCGATTCCTTTCTGCGGGAGATGATGCAACTACAAGTGCGGTCATCGAGCTTTTTTTGCGTGCGACTACGCTAAGTCGCCGCTGACAAACGTCCGGCGCTGCATGACAGCTTGCATCGCAGGCAGCAAGTCCGAGCCGGCCGCTGACTTCAGCACATAGCCACGCGTACATGCTCCCGTGCACATAGCCTCCTGTATCACTGCCCGGCACCGATTCTCGCTTACAAACAGAATCGTCGTGCCAGGGGTAGCCAGACAAATCTGACGCGCCGCTTCAATGCCGTTGAGCTTGGGTAGGCCGATGTCCAGCAGGATCAGGTCGGGTTGCAGTTCTTGGCTTTTCCGCACTGCTTCCAATCCGTCAGCGGCTTCACCCACGATCTGGAATTCTGGGATCGGCACCAGCAGCGTGAGAACACAATCGCGCCAGGCTGCGAAATCATCAGCGATCAGGATACGTACTACTGCCAACTACTAAGCTACTTTCTAATGTTGAGTTCAAGCCGAACGCCGTGACCGGAAGTCCAAAGCTAGTAACCGAATTTTCACAAAAAGGTAGGTGCTTAGTCGTTGCGTCTGCGCAACCCCATACTTGCGGGTGAACAACGGCATCATTTCGAGGCGCGAATCGGCTCTCCACCCGACATCGCGTGCCAGGTAGGGAAAACCGCTCCGGCGAGATGGAGACGACGAAGCGGGTAGATCCTTCAGGTTCGCAGTCGGCACCGCGGTTAACAGCTGCATGACTGGCGAAAACGGCGGACCATACAATTCTAAGACTCGGCCCCTTCCAAAGCCTGCCGGTGCAAAAGCGGCGGTCACTTTATGGGAAGAGGATTTCACAACCGCGACTGGCGGGCGATGCCGAACGCCGTTCCGATTACACCGCCAACCGCGCCGAAAACACTACCGCGCAGGTTAGTCGGTTCTTAAGTGATCTGTCCGTAATTACTGTTGCGAGCAGGGATTTTCGTTGCTACGCCGGAACGGGCCGCCGCAGCCGGGCTACCCGCTGAAGTCCAAGCGCCTTTTCACGGGCGCACTGTTGCGCCAGCTATGGTCACTCTCGCGCAGCCTTGCGTGCAATCTTAATTGCGCTTCTGCACGCTTTCGAATGCCTGTTCGAATTCCGTGACCAGCGGAGTTTCACCGGACTGGAGACCGCCGTGTGCCATGACACGCCAGAGAAAACTGCCTCTGGGCGGCATATCATACACGGCCATCACATCTTCGGAAGGCCGGCTCGTCACCAGGATGATAATGTCCGCTTGGGAGGGCTGGTACACGATCGTCAGTTTGCCCCAGTCCTGAATGGCGCTCTGCACCGCATTAATCGCGTCCCGATCTTCGGGAAGCAGGTTCGGAGCGAACTGGTCTCCATCATAAGAGGCAACGTAGACATACCGCGCATTGGCCAGAATACCCGGAAACGCTGGTGTTTTCGTGGTGGTCGGATTGGGCGTGGCCCGGGCGGTGACCGCCGTGAACACCATCAAGCTGATAGCCAACAAACAGAATCGCTTCATATAAACGCCTCTGCCTGTTAGACGCTTGGCGAAAGTACGCGATATCGCAAGTTACACCCGAAAACGGTACACCCGGCCCGGTAACTTGCGATATGGCGAGGATTCCGAAACTTGGCCTGCGGCACAGCCTGCGGGTGCAGAAACAGCTGGCAACTTGGGAGATGGGATTTTCACAACCGCTAAGCTACCGGGCGCAGCCTATTTGCTGGCGTTCTCTTTTGCGAGCCGCTGGCGAAGCTGGTCA
The DNA here is from genome assembly GCA_963747045.1 of uncultured Acidobacteriaceae bacterium. Classification (GTDB taxonomy): domain Bacteria; phylum Acidobacteriota; class Terriglobia; order Terriglobales; family Acidobacteriaceae; genus Bog-257. The sequence continues at coordinate 7,791 of CAVVDN010000017.1, forward strand.
CTGGCTTGGTCGGCGAGCTTGCGGCAGGCAGAGCCATCAAAACTTGGCTGCAGCTTGCCGTCGAGCCGCGCCGCCTTGATCTCACCCCACTCACTCGATGCGTCGGGATGGGGCGTCAGCAGAATGTCGCACGGCACTGCACCAAGGAACGCGAAGCTCTTCTGAAATGCTGCCAGCGCTGCGGTGTGTTCGCTGAACTTGTACGCGTCCGAAGAAACCGGCGTCAGGCTGTCGGCGTAGACAATATTCAAGCAGCGATCGCCTTCGCACGACTCCCACGTCCAGCTTGTTCCGCCGGGCGTGTGACCGGGCGTAAGGTGCGCGGTGATGGCGATTTCGCCCAAGCGAAAGGTTTGCCCATCGTGCAAGCGTTCTACATTTCCGACCCGAGCAATCGGCGGGATCGTTCCGTACTGCGGATCATCTTTGGCAACGCCGCTGTCGGTGAACACCACCGTGCTCCAGTCGCTGGCAACAACCCGCGCCCCGCTCATCCGCTGGAGTTGCGCAATGCCGCCTGCGTGATCGAAGTGAACATGCGAATTCAGAATGAGCTTTACGTCTGCGAGGCGGAAGCCGAGCGCTCGAATGTTGTTCGCGATCTGTTCAGCGGATTCGGGCAGAGCACCATCGATCAGTACGTGTCCTTTGCTGGAGGTGATCAGGATCGAACTCAGCCCACTCGGGCCTACGAAGTAAGTATTTCCGAAGACGCGAAACGGACGCTGCGGGGTATTCCATTCAGCGCACTGCGAGCATGAGGAAGCCAGGTTTTGCCCGGAAATAAAGCTCGATGACAAGAGAACTAAAAACAACAGCAGCCAGATTTTGTTTTTCGTGTTCAGACGGCATTGATTCCAGACGGCTCGTCCTCCGAAAGCATTCGGCAGTAAGTATGTCTCGTTCCTGCCGTCAAAAGAGTAACGATTGACAACAGGGAGTTCTGAAATCTGGCTCACGATCCTCATTTCTTTCCGAAAATCAGATGCCGCATCTCCGTGCGGCCTAGCACCCGCGCCATCTCTCTGAATCCGAAAAAGGGTATTAGCAACACAAAACACTCAAAGCCCACCGCGAAGAGACCCTTCGGGCTCCATCCGATCATAGGTGGCATGCTCGCCGCGAGGGTATTTCCATGCCACATTCCCACCGCGACGCTCTCAATGACGTGAAAGAAGATGAGCACTATGCTGAAGACAAGGCATTTGTATAGAACCGGGTAGATCAGTGGCCTGTTTTGGAAGCGCCTTCCAAGGTGAAACGCCTCCCCTACAAGCAGGATCTTGGCGAAGACAAACGCATTGATAATCGCAAAGGCGTGCTCCTCGTAGTCCAAATGTTGCTGCGACAAGACGAGGCTCTTATGGATCGAAAGCAGCCCGAAGACGACCCAAAGGTATAGGAAGATGACGACGAAGCGTTTGAACTCTTCGAAGGCTTTCTCTTTCAGTTTGCGCGGCTGCGGAATTGGAACGCTTTCACCCGCCATGTCCGTATTCCTCGACTACTCGTCGCCACAAGTGTACTTTACGGAGCTTCACGCGGGAGTTTTTGGAAGCTCAGCTAAGGGGCTGCAAGTTCGGCACGTCAACGAACGGGATCGCTGTGCGCTCCCAAGTGATCGACTCGCTCGAAGTTTCGCAAACAGGGGATTCGCACTCGGCTGGCGGACCTGAAAGCGATTTTCTACGGCAACTCGGCGTACTCAGCTTTGGCCCGCTTCAGGACGGGGATATCGGAGTCGGCTTCTTTCCACAGCGCGAAGAAATCCTGGTAGGCGGCACGGGCTTTGGCGGTGTCGCCTTGCAGCTCGTAGGCGCGGCCAAGTCCCAAGCGAGCCAGCGCGCCCGTCCAGCAATTCCAGACCATGCCGCTGTGGTCGAGAATCTTCTGGAACTCGGCGGCAGCCGATGCGCCCTGCCCAGCCGCGAGATACGCTTCTCCGCGAACATAGGTCGGATAAAGGCAGGAAATGTTAGTGACGAATAGGATTTGCCCCATCTCGAATGGGGCAACCGCGGCTTGCAAGGCACTGAGGGCGTCAGCTGGATTCTTCCGGTTGAGTGCCAACTGAGCTCGAATCGCCGGCAGCCAAAGCGACTGCAACTGGGTGTCCAGGGGAAAGCGTCGGTTCAACTCCTGCGAAAGAGATTCGGCTCGTGCCGCATCGCCGGCCATGGCAAATGCGAGCCCGGCTTCAATCTCCGCGCCTTGGCTCGTCGGGGCGAGGTTTAAGGCCTCCGCAGCTGCCCGCTTTGCTTCCCTCGCATTGCCGAAGGCGGCTTCGCGAAGCGCGGCATTCTCCTGCCAGATTGCTGCGTTTTCTTTGCTTTCGGCGCGGATCGCTGAGTCAACAGACTGCTTGGTCAATTCCCGTGCCTGGCTTAGATGGCCCGCGTATGCCTCCGTGTCGGATGCGAGCGAAAGCCAAAAGTGCTCTGATTCTGGCTTGCTTGCAAACCACGGTTGCTGCTCTGACGTCGCCTGGGAATCCTTCCCGAGAAACCCTAATGCAAAGAGGGCATTGTGGAATATGTAACTATCCAGTTTTCGCGTCTGCGCCTGCTGGATTGTCTGCCGGGCTTCGTCGAATCGCTGCAAAGCGAGCAGGTTGTTGCCAAGGTTTTCGTAAGGGGCGGCATCGTCAGGGTCGAGGCGGATGTTTTCCCGATACGCATCCGCGGCCTTCTCATACTGCCCCTGTTGGCTGTACACCAGGCCCAGGTTGGTATATGCGGACTTCTGTCGGGGGTAGCTCGCGATCATCTCCTGAAAGGTTTCTGCCGCTTTCTGCAGTTGGCCGGTCACATCCATATAGTAGTGGGCAGTAATAGTCAGTTTTTCCTGCTCGCTGGCATGTTCCCGCAACTCAAACGCCTTGGTGTAGTATTCGCTGGCCAGTCCTAGCTCGGCGAGACTGGAATAGTCGTTGCCCAATTCGCTGTAGCCTTGCGCAAAATTCGGATCAAGCTGGATGGCGCGTTGATGATAAGGCAAGGCTGCGGCTGGGCCTTTCTCCAGATGAGCTTTCAGACCCAGCGTGTAGGCTTTCAGAGCTTCGAGCGAGGATGTGGTCGCTTCGGCCAATGGAACATCAAACCTCTGCACGGTTGCCAGCGACTCGCCCAATTCTCCCCGGAGCTTCGATACCGCCTTGCCTAGCGCGTCTAGCACCTTTTCTTTGGATGGCGCGGTAGCTTGTTCGTCTGCCAGCGTATCCCCGCCCTGGCAACTCACCGCCTTCAACCCCAGCACGTACTGACTGCCCAGACTGGCAATTGATCCGGAGATGTAGGCCTTGCTGCCCGCCCGCTGGCAAAGCTCGCGGGCCACGTCGGGCGTGAGCTTGGTGCCGGGTGGGCGCGTCATCAGCCGCAGCGTGCTGGCGATCCTCCCGTCAGGAATCACATTCAAGAAAGGGGACTGATGCAAAGCAACCGTGAGCGCTGTTTTCAGGGTGTCGTCGAAGACCGGCTCGCCGGTGCTGTTGGCAAAGTCTGCGATGACGATGCTATCCGTTTCCGTCAGCCGTTTGCGCTGATGCGAGCGGTAGTAAAGCCCACCCGCAACCAACAGCACGATCATCAGGGCCGCGCCGGCAACAAGAGTCTGCCACTTGCCCCTTGGTTGAATGGCAGGCGCGACCTGCGTCACAGGCGACGCGCCGGAACTCTCTACAACCTCACTCGGTCCACTCTCGATATCACGCTTCAGTTGCTGAAGGTCGCTACGAATTTCAGACGCATGCTGGTAGCGCCGCTCGCGATCCTTCTCTAGCGACCTGTGGATGATGTCGTCCAGTTTCTGTGGCAGAGAGGGAATTAGCTGAATTGGCGCGACTGGAGCCTGCTCAACAATCGCCTGGAACGTGCCGATCGCCGTTTTACCCTGAAATGGCAAGGTGCCGGTAACCATTTCGTACAACACAGCTCCAAAGGAGAACAGATCGCTACGAGCATCCAGTGGTTCACTCTTGGCTTGCTCTGGCGACATGTAGGGTACCGTTCCTGCAATCTTGCCAGGAGGAGCCACGGGCCGAGTTGCCGTTTGCGTTGATTCCTCAGAGCCGATGGTTGCCGCCCTTTCAGCCCGCGCCATCCGTGCCAAGCCGAAATCCAGAATTTTGGCACGTCCTTGCTTCGTCACGAAGATGTTCGCTGGCTTGATATCGCCGTGAATGATGCCTTTGGCGTGAGCCGCGTCCAGTCCGTCGGCAACTTCGATACCGATTGAAAGCACGGTTTCGATGGGCATCGGTCCAGCTGCGATGATCTGTTGCAGAGTTGTGCCTTCCAGATATTCCATCGCGATGAACGATTGACCGTTCTCTTCGCCGATGTCATAAATTGTGCAGATGTTGGGATGATTCAGAGCGCAGGCAGCACGCGCCTCTTGCTGCAGCAATTTCAGGGTCGGCCTGTGGCCAAAGGTGTCGTCCAGGAATTTGAGCGCCACGAAGCGATGCAGGCGGATGTCCTCGGCCTTATAGACGAGGCCCATGCCGCCGCTCCCGATCCGCTCGAACACGCGGTAATGGGAAATACTGAGTTCGATGACAAACCCCGCGAATCAAGGATACTCGACTGAGCACCTCGAGCAGAAGGACAGGCGAAACAGTGCTTTAACATCCACGGCGACGATGCGATCCATCTGATCCGCGAGCAATGCCGCCTGTTTCTTACCCCAACAACCTGGGAGTAGGGCTAGCCATCACGGCGACGCCTTCTTTCCCAACTCGGTCAGCGGGAGGCGGGTTGCGGAAACAACCACAGCCGCCTCTATGGGTATATGCGACATTCGCGTTGAGATTCCCTCATTTGGAATGCAATATCTTCGCTGGGACTCCTGAAGGCGGCCACGGCGTAGTTGGCGCGAACAGCTACGCCGGTACACCACATTTACCGAAAGCAAACATCACTGAGCGAAAACTTCGAGGCGTGAAGCGCCTGGTCACTCAGCTAGTTTCCTTCCGTGCGCTTCACATTCCGGAGAGCAGCGTTTGCATGACCTCTTCCAGACGAAGCTCGGTTGCAGAATGCCAGCAACATCAAGAGTTCGCTGACTGCTGTCGAGGAAGTTGGGTGCCGCGGCGCTCTTCCTTCAGAACTGTAGTTTCAGCAGAAACTGGAACTGGCGTGGCGTGCCCAGTCCTATAGGAGTTGTATTCAAAGGGAGATAGACCCTGCCGAAGTCGGCAGCCGAAATGAGGCCATCCGGGTTAGCATACTGCGCTCGGTTGAAGATGTTGAATACTTCGGCTCGGAACTGAAGTCCTACCCGCTCAGTCATAGGAAAGCGTCGGGAAATTCCCCAATCCGATTGCCAGACTCCGGGACCTCGCAGGGCATTACGGGGAACATCGCCGAAGCCGGCGGGACACATACCTCCCGGATAATACGGGGCGGCAGTACCAGGGGTGCAAAAAGCGTTGGGATTGATGACCCCGCCGGCCAAATACAAGGGCTGGCCGGGAACCAGGTTGGGACGTTGTTCGTTGGTGTTTCCGTCCGGGCCAGTACCGCTGGTTGTGAGGTTCACAGGGAAGCCGCTACGGGCAATGAAGATACTGCTGACCTGCCAGTGACTGACCAGCGCACTCACGAAACTGTTCCCGGAAAGGTACTGCTGGCCTGCGCCAAACGGCAGCTCATAAATGAAGTTGGCATTGAAGACATTCGGGGCATCGAAGGCGCTGTTGGCGCGCTCCCCGCATTCCGCCGAGCCCCGGGGATAGCAGGCAACGTTTTGCGGCGTGATCGAATCTCCGTCGCCGCTTCCATTGGAACCGTCGTCGAGGCTATGGGACCATGTGTAATTGGCCGAGAACAGGAAACCGTGCGAGAAGGAACGTCTCAGCGAGAGGGCCAGAGCGTTGTACGAGCTGTTGCCGGTGTCGCCGCGCCAGGGGATCTGCGAAAATTCCGGGTAAGGACGCAGGCCGGTGAGCGGGTTTTCGACGTTCACATAGGATAGCTGCAGCAGATGAGTACCTTTGCTGCCCACGTAGGCCATCGTAGATACGAATTTACCGGGCAGCTCCTGCTCAAGGGAAAGCCCCCACTGGATTACGTACGGGTCTGGGCGATCTCGCTGCTCAGCGTTGGGTGATTGCGTGCCTTGCGAGCAGACCGGATTGCCGTTCGAGTCCAAAACTATGGGAAAGCCAAGGCCGGGACAATTCTTCGGTGTTAGCGCATAGCTCAAGATCTCGTTCTTATCGGGAATGTTCTGATCATCCAGCTGGCCGTCTTCGTGATAAATGCCAAAGCCGCTGCGAATGACGGTTTTCCCGTCGTATCGGGTAGGGGCCCAAGCGAAGGAGATGCGCGGATCGAAATCGGTATAATTCGGCGGCCCGAAGCTCGCGCCGACGCCACAGTATCCTTGCGCCCCGCAGGTGGCAAAATCAAAAGGATTCCCGCGGCCCTCGACTTCATGAAAAATCCCGAAATAGCTATAACGCAGGCCTAAATTGACCGTGAAATTCGGTCGCCACTTGAATTCGTTCTGAACGTAGCCGTAAAACTGCGTCTTGCGCAGACCGTTGATGGGATATTCGCCCGTGACACTAGCCTTGTAGGAGGCGTTGTTCTCAAAATTGGTGAGGGAGTTATAGCTAATCGTGCCATAGGAACTGCTTCCCTGGTTCATCTGTATGCGGCGGACCTCGACACCGGCCTTAATCACATTTCTTCCGTGGACCGAAGTCACGTCGCCCAGCCAGGAAAACGAATTGCCCACATTCGTGCTGACGCGGCCGTTGTTCAAGGAAGTGAGGCCCGCTACCGCGATCGCGTAGAGCGACCCGGTCGGATTGAGGTAGATGGTGTCGGCCGTGCCACGGTTGAAACCGAACTTGAAGTCGGCGAGCAGGGTCGGAGAAAAGACGTGCGTCAGCGAGATCACGCTATTGACCGGATAGGATGTGAGCTCCTCTTGTTCATTGAGATATTGGCCGGAGCTCGGGGAATACGGGAGAAGGTAGTCGACTTGATCGATGTTGGCTCGCCAAAAAAGGGTGGTCGTGTCGGAGAAGCGATAATCCAGGCGGAACATCCCCGAGTTTTCCTGACCCGTTTGACTGCCTTCTCCTACAAACTGAGAAATACTCGGGTTACTCGTAGCGTTCTGTCCTACCGGATAGGCGTTGATGACGGGCACCAGAGCTGGCGATGTCGCCAGCACCTGCGTCCGAAAGGCCTCGCTGGGCACATAACCGATAAGAGTCTGACCGAGATCTTGCTGGTAGCCTTCGTAGGCGACAAAGAAAAAGAACTTGTCGCGCACAATGGGTCCGCCCAGAGACCCGCCGTACTGGTTCAGGTGGAAGGGCGGCTGGTGGTTTGGATTCAAGGAGTCAATCGGATCGGTGGCGTCGAAGGCGCTGTTGCGCAAGAAGTCGTAAGCATCGCCATGAAAGCGATTTGTGCCTGAAGACGAGGCAGCGCCAACCTGGCCACCTCCGGTAGCGCCAGTCTGCGCCGTCGGTAGGATCGGGTCGACGCGGATCTCCTCGATGGTGTCGAGTGGAATCGCCGCGCGGACGTAGTACGGCTGCGACTGATTAACGATGTAAGTGGCATCGATGCCGTCATAGGTGTAATTGTTATCGTCGCGCCCCCTGCCGGCGTAGCGAATCGAGCGCTGGTTACCGGCGCCAGGTCCGCCGGCGGTGTCAACCGCAGTTGGAACCAAGGCGGTCAGCGTGGCCCAGTTCTGCCCATTCAAGGGAAGCTCTTCGGCCTGGATGCGTGCAATGCCAGCATATAACGTATTGTTTGTCTGATCGAGCGATACCGGGCTGGCCAAAACTTGCACCTGCTCTTTGGGTCCCGCTATCTTCATGGTCACATTGAGGGTCCGAGTTTCTTGCAGCTTCTGCGCCAGGTTATCGAAACGCAGCGATTGAAAATCGGCTTTGTCAAACGTGACCGTGTAGCTGCCAACCGGCAGTTTAGGAAAATAGTAGGCTCCCTCCGCAGAAGAGATCGCCTTTCGTTGAAGTCCGGTAGCGTCCTGTACGGCGGTCACTTCCACACCGGCAATTGCGTCTCCGGAGGAATCGCTTACGGTGCCGGTCAATCCGCTGCTGGCCCATTGCGCCCGGCCAGGCGAAACAAGACAAAGAAGAAGAAATAGTGCGCTTAAGGGCCAGCCGCAGAGCCGCGAAATCGTTCCTTTGCAGAGATCGGGTTCCCACTCCCTTTTTTGTCGCATAAAGCCTCCTCCCAGGTAGGGGACGTTCGCATAGGGGCCTTGGGCGAGGGGCCGGAATGCGTGACAGGGGGATTACATTCTTGTCATCTGCACCGTAATTTCTGCTTCTTAATAGGAGATGAGGGCGCGATTAATGTTCATGTAAAAGCCTTCATCGGCGATACGGGCTGTTTACTCGGTTCGAACTGCTGCAGCCTCCGCCACGTTCTTTGCCTGTTAGGTTAATTGACCTTCATTTAACTTGTGCGTCATTTGTTCTTAAACGGTTCCGTATAGCGTTATGCGCGTAACTTCCAGGCGCCTGCTGCGGTCCAGGAAACCGTGCTGCGCTACACAAAATCGCGAATAACTTGTCCTGCCCGTTCCCCGCAACATCCACCTCCTGAATGGGGTCACAGCGGAATGTAACCTATGAGAATTCTGGTTATCGAAGACGAAACGAAGACAGCCAACTTCCTGAAGAAGGGCCTCGGCGAAGCGGGCTTTGTCGTCGACATTGCGCGCGACGGTTTGGAAGGACTGCACCTGGCGCAGGAAATGGAGTTCGACCTGGTCATTCTCGACGTGATGCTTCCCGGTCTCGACGGTTGGCAGATCCTGACACGTTTACGCCAGGCGGGACGGCGAGCGCTGGTGTTGTTTCTGACGGCCCGCGATGCCGTTCACGAGCGCGTGCGCGGTTTCGAACTGGGAGCCGACGACTATCTGGTGAAGCCGTTCGCCTTCTCGGAATTACTGGCGCGAGTACGCTCGCTGCTGCGCCGCGGCCCATCCCGCCAGTCGGAAACCCTCCAGATTGTGGATCTCGAGATTGATCTGTTGCGCCAGCGTGCGACCCGGGCTGGTCAACGGTTGGACTTGACCACCAAGGAATTCCTCCTCTTGTCGCTCTTCGCGCGGCGCGCCGGTGAAGTGCTCTCGCGAACTCTCATTGCGGAAGCGGTTTGGGATATGAACTTCGACAGCGACACCAACGTGGTCGACGTCAACGTGCGCCGACTGCGCAGCAAAGTCGACGAACCTTTTTCTCCCAAGCTGATCCACACGGTCCGGGGCGCCGGCTATGTCCTGGAATGCAACTAGTGGCGCCGCTCCGTGGTGGAAGACTCTGGCCTTTCGCCTGACGGCCGGCTATGCACTCGCGGGTTTGTGTCTGGTATTTCTGGCGACCGCGAGCCTGTATTTCGTGTTGCGCTCGGAGCTGGAGAAAAGCACCGACCTGTTTCTCGCCGATAAGCTTCACGTTGTCCGCACTCTTTTGCGCGAGCGACCCGATGACTGGGATGCGCTGCGCGAGGAGATTGAGCTGGAATCTGCCGCCCGGCGATATCAGCAATTCTATATTCGGCTCCTTGACGACCGCGGCCAACCACTGTTGACGACGCCCGGCATGGCCGAGCAATTGGACTTGTCGTGCTCGCCAGCCAGATACAAAGCCGTCCCGACCATCTTTTTTCGATGAACGGAACGCACGGGCAATCGTTTCGCGTCACCAGCGCGCCAGCCGAAGTCGGCTCGCCTCCCACCCGCACGGATACGATTGAAATTGCCATTGACGTCTCACAGCAGGACGCATTGTTGGCCCGCTATCGACGATGGTTCGTGGCAATTCTTCTGGGATGCTTCGCGATCTTTCCGGTGATTGGATATCGCGTAGCACGGCATGGCATTCGTCCCGTCGAAGAGATTGCGACCACCGCTCGACACATCAGCTCGACGAACTTGCGCGAACGTATTCAACCGGAAGGATATCCGTATTGAATTAGCGTCTCTTGCCGACACATTCAACAAAATGCTCGATCGGCTGGAAGAGTCCTTCGAGCGGATTTCCCGATTCTCCGCCGATATGGCGCACGACCTGCGCACGCCGGTGAACAACATCCGCGGCGAAGCGGAAGTGGCATTGGCCCGCGCCCGCACCGTCGATGAGTACCGCGATGTGCTTGGGTCCTGTCTGGAAGAGGCCGTGCGCCTGGCGGACCTCATCAGCGATCTCTTGTTCCTGGCTCGAGCAGAGAGCCCACTGACCCACCTGCATCGCGAGCGTGTCAACATCTCCGAACTACTGGACGGGGTGCGTCAGTACTACGAGGCTTCTGCCGAAGATCGGCGGCATCTCGCTCACAACCGCTGTCTCTCCCGAGCCGGTCATCGCGGAACTGGACCGCACTCTCTTGCAAAGGGCGGTCGGCAATCTGGTTTCGAACGCGGTTGCGCACACGCCATCTGGCGGGGCGATCACTCTGAGAACAACGCTGGGATCTGGCGCGGAAGCATCGACGATCTGCATTGAGGTGTCCGACACGGGCGAGGGCATTCCGCCGGACGCACTGCCAAAGGTATTCGACCGTTTCTACCGGGTGGATGTGTCACGCTCGCAAAAATCCGGCGGGACTGGTCTGGGCTTGTCCATCGTTCAGAGCATCATGCTGCTGCACGGCGGGGAAGTTGAAATTGCCAGTCAACTTGGGCAGGGCACGAGGGTCACACTCCATATGCCAATAGCCAAGCAACGCCACGCAGCGGCAGTGCCCAATCACCCCATGACGAATACGTAATGTTTGCGTCATCTGCCTGTGCGGCGTTCCTCACTACGCTTGCCTTGTTGTCCAGCATCACCTTTGCCACCGATCAACCGAAAACCTCAGGCAGTGCAAACCTGAGCCAGTTTCTTTGTGGAGAAAACATTTTATGCCGATGAATTCGTTTCGCAACCGTCCTCGGGTCCAGGGGGCCCTGATCGCTGGCCTGCTGTGGATGGGGCTGAGCGCTGCGTTGTTCGCGCAAACCGTCGGAATACCCCAATACTACCCGAGCTATAATCCCGGCCCGCAGGGGTCCGGCACGTGGCTCGTCGGTAGTGGCCAGATCATTACCCCCGCCGGAATCCAAGTCAACCTCAACGTCAATGAAAGCAGCGGCACCGGGGTCCGCGCCAAAGCCATCGCGCTCAACCCTGTCCCACTCGCCAACGGCCATCGCACCGCCGCCGTCCTAACCATGGGTGCGACGTCGTCGTTCGGTCCCGTCCAAGTCTTCGACGTAACCACCGGCACTATCCTGCAGAACTACGAACCTTTCAGCGATAAGCACGGCAGCTCCTCGGGCATCGCCTATACATCGAATGGCAACTACCTGCTGTTCAGCCAGGACAGCAGCTACATTGCTGTCGCCAACGTGAGTGCGGCGGGCTTGCTGTCAGATTACGCCCATGTCTCCGTTCCGATGGACGTCAACTCTAGCAACTATCTGACCAACGTCACCTGCTTCACGAACAGCCCGGGGGGAACCACGGGCAGCGCCTTCATCCCCTGCGGCCAGACCGTTACAATCGAGTCAGATGGTACATACACTTCCTACCCCCTCGGCATCGCGATCTCGGCGGATAACCACACCGCCTATGCCGTGCTGGACAACAACGATACGCTGACCAAGATCGACCTGACCCAGAACCCCCCGGTGCAGGTTGGGGAAGTACGTGTCGGTAACGTCCCGAACAGCGTCGTGCTCTCGAGCAACGGCAGCACCGCCTACGTCTCCAACGAGGCTGGCCGGATTGCTACCACGGACGACTTCCAGGAATACTCCAACGGCAATCCGGTCGTCGCCAACTATCCGGCTGGCTCCGTCGCCACCGCCACCATTTCCGTGGTGAACCTGAGCTCGTTCTCGCTCGCCGGCACCATCTCGTTGACCGGTCTGCACCCGACCGGTATGGCTCTGTGGGGCCAGTACCTGTTGGTCGCCGATGCCTATAGCGACGTCCTCTCCGTGGTCGACACGACCACCAATCAAGAGGTGCGGACGATCAATCTTGGGCTGCCGATCGGAGTAGGGCAGCTCGCCGGCCTCTGGCGCGAGCCCGAACTCGATCGCCGTTGACAGCGTGAACAACCTCGCCTACGTCGCGCTTTACAATGCCAATGCGGTCGCCGTAGTCGACCTTAGACGCCAACACGGTCAAGGGCTTGATTCCGGTCGGCTATGCGCCGAGCTCGGTTGTGCTGGACTCGGCGGATGCCCTGCTACTCGTTGCCAACGACAAGGGCATCGGCACCACCAACACGAATCTGGGCGCGAACTGCGCAACCTATTATGGCGTGTGCGGCTTCAACTCCCACCAGGACATGGGCACCGTCAGCATCGTTCCCATTCCGAGCAGCTCAACCCTGCAGCAGGATACACAGCAGGTCTACAGCAACAACCACTGGAATCTGCTGCTAAATATCAAGTCGGCCTCAGGGGGCAACCCGAATACCCCGCCGGTTGTAATCCCGCAGCTCATCGGCGATCCGTCGGTGATCAAGCACGTGTTCGTGATCATCCGTGAAAACCGCACCTACGATCAGATCCTGGGCGACGTGGCCGCCGGCAATGGCGACCCCACCCTGGCCGTCTTCGGCGGCATCTACACCCCCAACGCCCACTCGCTGGTCCAGCGCTTCCCACTTCTCGACAACTTCTACGACCCGAGCCGCCAGTCGGCCGACGGCCACAACTGGATCATGCAGGCCATGGCCCCCTACTCCGACGACATCCAGTCGCCCGACTGGTTGCGTGATTATCCCTCCAACGGCGGCGAAGCGCTTGCTTACCAGACGCAGGGCAATCTGTACAATGCGGCGACGCGGGCCAACATTACGATGAAGAACTACGGCGAGTACATCGAGTACAACCTGTTCAGCACGCCGGACGGTGGGCACACCGAGCCGACCTGGTGCCAGTTCTATCAGGACACTCAGTCCTACGAAAGTGGTCAGGAACAGGAACTGTATTACTACAACACCGTCTCCTCCTACTCCCCGCTGCCGGACGTAATTAGCCACACGGTCCAGAACTATCCGCAGTTCGATCTGGGCATTCCCGACCAGTTCCGCTTCGATATCTGGGTCCAGGACTTCAATCACGACGTGGCTAACGGTACGCTGCCCCAGTTGGAGTTCATGTGGATCAGTTCCGACCACACCGGCGGACCACCGAATGCCATGGCCATGCAGGCCGATAACGACCTGGCGCTCGGCCGCTACGTCGATGCCATCAGCCACAGCTCCATCTGGTCGACTTCGGCGATCTTCGTCGAGGAAGACGACGCACAGAACGGCGTCGACCACGTCGATGGCCACCGCAGCCCGGGCTATATCGTTAGTCCCTACGTAGTGCAGAACGGCCCCGCCATCAGCACCTACTTCACGCAGGTCAACATGACGCGTACCATCGAGCAGATTCTCGGTATAACGCCGATGAACCAGTTCGACCTCACGGCCACGCCGATGAGGACGGTCTTCACCGACAGTCCCCCCCAGGATAACTTCCAGCCTTGGGCGTACGTGCCGGCCGAATACCCGTTAACCTCAGGCACGACTTGTAACTCTCTCGCCTCCGCTGCAAAACCCAAAACAAAGGACAGCCCTAAGGTCGCGGCTCTGAGGGCCGCTTGGCTCCAGAAGAAGGCGGAGATCTTCGCCGGCAAACAGAGCAAGCCGGACTCCGAAGACACCGACACCGTCAACCATTACGACTGGTATGAGGCCACCGGCTTTACGCGGCCCTATCCCGGTGAGAAGACCGTTCGGCCCCCGAGCGACTTCAACAACCCGGCTCCCATTGCCACTGATAAAGACGACGACTAAAACACGTTCCGATTGCAATGACCCTCTCCCCGATAACCGGGAGAGGGTTTCTTCATGCCTCAAACCATGCGTTTACCTCATCACCGGATCGAACTCCGAACACAACTTTGAGAGGCAGCTGTCCCTAATAAAAACTCGATCGTCGGCCGAATCGATTGCACTTAGCGCGAGACCTCGATAGGCTTCTGGGCGATGATGGGTCGTGGTTTCCTTGCTCGCCATCCCGCGTGATTCGTTCCGTACTCGACCCAACTTGGAATTGGCGAACCTTTATAAGGAAAGGTGAGCGTCCTCGCACAGTTTGGGCATACGATAGTAGAGTCTGTCTCGTCAGTCATCGTCTCTCTGTTCAGTTGCAAAACCTGAAGATAAGAAGGAGCACGAATGAAATACGCTATCCGTAGCGGTGTGTTGTTGGCGCTCGCCGCGGCGCTGGCCACGAGCGCCTGGGCTCAGTGGTCCTCCGACCCTTCACAGAACCTCCCACTCTCTAACATTGCTGGCGCCGATCAGGTCCAACCCAAGGTGCTCCCCTTGCCTAACGACAATTGGTACGTGAGCTGGTTTAATAACAACCCCAACGATCCTCCGCCGCAGGGCTACGACGTTTACTACCAGCTTCTGAATGCCAACGGATTCGAACAGTTTCCCCACGACGGCGTCCAGGTGGCCAAGCTTACTCTCAGCTCTACCGAAGATTACGGCCTTGCCATCGACAGCTCCGGCAATGCGCTGCTGGCGTTTCTGGACGACCGTCGCGACCCAAACAATCCCCAAGTGACGGCGGCCAAAATGAGTCCGACGGGACAGCCGCTATGGGGGCCGAACGGGATTGCCCTGACCTTCGATCCGGGCTCTCACAACTCGCCCAAGGTCACGGTCACCAGCGACGGCTACATTGTCGTCGGCTGGACAACCGACAGCGCCGTCATCCTGCAAAAGCTCACTCCCAGTGGCGTTCCAGTGTGGATCGGCAGGACTGCCTTCGAATACGGCGTCAAGCTGCAGGAGTCCGGCTATGACTACCTGCTGGCCGATCTGCACGCCGCCGACAACGGCTCGGTGATCGTTTCCTGGGTACGCAATCATGGGTTCGGCAGCAACAACTATCTTTACGCGAACAAGATTTCTTCGACGGGACAGCTTCTCTGGGGCTCCGGTCACGTGAAGGTGTTTGACGGCGGCTCGCTTCAGTTCGGCGAGTTTCCCTATTTCGCGCCCGATGGCGGCGGTGGCGCTGTGTTCTCGTGGTACACCAACGGCCCCACCTTGCAGGTTTATGCCCAGCACATCCTTGCCAACGGCACTGAGGCATTCGGGCACAACGGCTCCGTTGGTTCGATAAACACGAACAACGTTCGAGTGGGCCCGTCGTCGTCTTACAATCCATCGACGCAGGAGACCTTCCTGTTCTGGACGGAAGAGGATCAGTTCCAGACGGTCAACGGCGTTTCCGGTCAGAAGTTCAACTCGGCAGGCGCGCGGCAGTGGGGTGACGACGGACTGTCGATCGTGCCGCTCGGAACGGATTCGCAGTTTTGGGTGGAGAACGTGCAAATCGGTACCGGGGCGCTCGTGTTCTGGGTAGATTCGCCGGGATTCGGGCAGGGAAGCATTCAGGCCATCAAGCTGGACGGAGGCGGCAGCACAGTATGTGCGCAATTTCCCGTGTCCTCGACTTCAGCCGATAAGTCGCGTTTGGCAACCGGTCTTGCGTCGTCCGGGCTCGCGGCTGTCGCGTGGGAGGACGATCGCAATGGCGAAAACGACATTTACATTCAGAACGTAAATCCCGACTGTAGTTTGGGGATCGAAGACCGCTTGACCGTGCACAATCACGGGTGGCGGCGTTAGCAAAGCTGGCAACGTGCGCACTATTTGAGCACTTCGACCCGTACTCGCGAGAGGAAGCGCTTTCACGCGGTTTGCGACCGGCTCTGGTTCAGAACCGGCGAGGTCCCATACGCCACCGCCGGGGCAGGCTTGCGCGCCACCCAGGGGGCACCAAAACAAGGTACTAACGTAACCTAGACAGCCGCGGAAGGTGTTCGATTGGGCGCCGTGAGGCGGTATAAATGTTCTACGAATACCATTTGGTCCGTTTTTGTTGCCGGGCTTGAAGAGGCAGAGAGAATGAAAGTCACCGTGCTCGCGATCCTCGCAGTCACCATAGGCCTGGCTCTCGCTGTCGAAGCCCAGACCATGGTCGAGTATTCGCATATCGCGACCCAGTCGTCGAAGTCGCTGGCAGCACCCACGATCTCATCGCGCGCCCTGCGGAAGTCTACCGCAACCTACGCTGGCAGCACCAAGGGCGCAAAAGTCTGGCAGGAAAAAGACGCCCGTCTCAAAGATGTGGCTCCGTCGAAGCCGACTCCGCCAGCCATCTTTATCCTTTCCAATGGCGAGCGTATCCAAGCCAGCGACTACGTGCTGACCGTGGATTCACTGCGCGTCGAACAGGATGGAAACCCACGCACGATTCCCATGTCCGACGTGAATGTCGATGCCACGGTCGCTGCCAACCACCAGCGTGGCGTCAATCTCAAGATACCCACGAGCAAATCCCAGATGATGCTGAGCTTCTAGCAACCTTCGACTAGCCCGGCAGTGAATGCCATTGGTCGCGCGGTGGAGGGCAGGGAATCAAAAGGGAGCGACAGCAAGGATCTCCAAAACGTCGAAGTCGTCGTCGTCGGGTTTGCGGGTGAAGCGCACGCGTGCCTTGACGCGGGTGCTGAGGGAAAGCCGTTCGAGCGAGGCCCGGGGCGCGTGATGATAGAACTCCTGCAGCTTCGGGAAAGTATTGGGAGTGAGAGCGAACAGGACCACGCTCAACTGACGGCGCGGGACCATGCCGGGCGGATAGGAAGGCAAGCTCGAGAGGGGAATGCCGAGGTTCCGGCACTGGCTGACATCACGATTGGTGGTGCGCACACAATAGTCGATGGTGGCGCACTGCTCGGCGGTTTTGCCGAGGCAGAGTCGCTGGAGGGGCTGGGGAACCCAGACAAGACGAATGGCGTCCTTGCCATTCTTCATCGGTAAGGACTGGACAAACAGGATCGCTTCCATCTCGGTGGAAGCCGGCTGGGCCGTTGCGTTGGGGGATTGGGCACGAGCCATCGCCGGAAATGCGAACAGGACGACGGCGCAAAGGCTGAGGGCGACAAGATTCCCTACGCGCAGGCGCAGAAGTTTCATTGCTAACGGAGACCGTCGATCCATTGTGCCATACCAAGGACCAGCTCCGGCCGCTGCGAGTACGTTACGAAAAGCGAGCGGACATTCACGAGGCATTCTTGTCTCTAGGTTGTGCTCTGATCTGCTGTCGCTTCCTGTGCCGTTCTTTCACATCTGTCATTGCTCTGGACATCACCTCAAAAGAGTAGAATCCGAGCCAGAGGTAAAACGTCGTGGACGGTAGGTATACAACAAACCGATTCGTGGACGTGCACGAGAAAGTTAAGGCTTTCAAAGATCGCATGAGCCAAGCGAACCGCAGTGATGCTGAGCTTCGCAAGCACAGGTTGGTGCAGGAAACCAACGAACTCCTCGACAAAAAAGCCTAACTCCTCTCGCTGATAATCGCCTGACGTGAGTTGGGAGGTTGGAATTAAGGAAATTCCCTATGTACAGGACATCAATTCTTGTTCTGCTGCTGCTTTCTGCCGCTTCGTTGCTGGCGCAGGAAAAATCATCTTCTCAAAGTAAGCCAAGTACGACTGCCATGGATGGGTGCCTTTCGTCCGTCAGCGGGGAGTATTTCCTCATTGACAACAGCGGAACGAAACATGAACTTTCCGGTTCAACCAATAAGCTTAAGGGGCAGATCGGTCACGAAGTTCAGATCACTGGTAAGCCTTCGACAAAGACCATGGAATCTACCAGCTACGGTGCGGCTTCGAGCGCAGAAGTGGTTCCGGTTTTTGAAGTGAAGAGCGTGAAACGCTTAGCCGACACGTGCCAGTCGTCCGAGTAATGTTTCGTCTGCCGTGCTGAACCAATGGGATGCAACCTGCAGGCAGGCCATTGTTGCTACTGCCGGGTGACCACGGCAATTTTGTTGGCAGATAACAGGAGGGTAGTCGACAACATGTTGCGACCAGGAGAAAGAAATGCGATCGGTTCTGATTACCGGGACGAGTAAAGGAATTGGGTACGAGACGGCGCTTGTATTCGCGCGTGCCGGATATCACGTCCATGCGACGATGCGCAATCCATCGAAGTCGCCGGCGCTCACAGAGATCGCGATAAAAGAGAAGCTGTCCATGACGGTGACCGCCATGGACGTGGACAACAATGAGTCGGTACGAGCGGGCATGGCCCACATACAGGCGCACCATGGTGCCGTGGATGTGCTGGTGAACAATGCCGGGATCGAGTCCTTTGGCTCGATCGAGGAACTGTCCATCGACGATTTCCGGGCGGTAATGGAAACCAATTACTTTGGCGTTTTGCGGTGCGTCAAGGCTGTGGCGCCACAGATGCGGGAGCGCCGCAGTGGGACAATCATCAACATCAGCTCGGTGGCTGGAAGGTTCTGCCATCCACCCGCGACGCCGTATTGCGCTTCGAAGTGGGCACTCGAGGCTCTCAGCGAAGGCTTGGCTTGCGAGATGAAATCCTTCGGCGTTCGCGTGGTGTTGGTCGAGCCGGGCATCATCGATACGGCAATGGCTCGGAGGATCAGCGCGAACGGCAACTCAGCCTATCCGCACGCGGCACGGGTGGCGGCGCATTTCATGGCGACGCTGAGCGATGCGCCGGTTCCGCCGAGCATGGTGGCGCAGAAAATTCTCGAAATCGCACAGGATGATACTTGGCAGTTGCGGCATCCAGTTGGCCCCGATGCTGCGCCCCTCATCGAATGGCGAAAGGGGATGACCGACGAGCAATGGGTCGACCTCCATTCTGCGGACGAACCAACCTATCAGCGTATGATGGCCGCGCTCACAGGTGAACTCCCGGACTCCATGGCTTAGCCGGGTCATCCCGTCCGGTCGTGAACTCGATAGTGTGGATTACTTCGGCCGATTTTCTCACTCCCGATACCACCCTACGCGATTGCCGCTTCCTGCATCTCCCCGGGATGAAGTGCGTGCAGCAGTGTGCTTCGGTGCCGCTCAACGAAGCCGTTGCGCTCGAACAACAGCCGCTCCAGGAAGGCTTGCCGGCGCGCGTCGAGCCGGGCATTGGTCCACGCCTTAGGACGCCCGTGCTCGGCGAGGGCCAGCAGGTCTTCGACTACGTCAAAGAGCACATCATTGCTTTCACGCGTGATCGCGGCGAGCGCATTCTTATATTCCGTAAGACCGGTCAGGCTTGGGAACAGCCGATCCATAACGGCAACCTCGTTCCAAGCCCAGTTGAGTTGCGGCGATAATGCGCGGTAGCCGTGAATCCATCCCCAAACATCGACGATCTTCGATAGCGAGCGGTATAGCTCGGTAACCTTGGGATCGAGGAAGTCGTAATCGGGATGGACAACATCGCCGCGCAGCCTGCCGCTGCGCTCGAGTTCATCCTTGATAGGCGTGCCGTCGTAGGGAAGCATGCGGCAGAACACCGCCGCGGCACAGCCGTCCCCGATGATATTGCGCAGGAAATCCAGGTTCACCCGCACCGACTCCAGCGTGCTCGAAGGATCGAAGAGCATAAACCCGAACTCAAACATCAGGCCGATCGACTTCAAAATCTCCACCGCGCGCAGGTTTTGCTCGACGGTTATCTGCTTGTGCAGAACCTTTAATCCTTCTTCGTTTCCAGACTCCAGCCCCATGTAGACCAGGTAGAGCCCAGCTTCGCGCATGGCAATGAAGATTTCCGGCTCGACCGCATCGGCACGGCAGTTCATCTTCCAGATCACACGGCGCGCCAACCCGCTGGCGTGCATCTCGCGGACAAATTCGTAAGTCCAGCGCCGCCACACCGGACCAAAGAGCGGGAAATCGTCGTCCTGGAAGAGAAAGATCGTGATGCCGCGCTCTTCGTGCAGCATACGCATCTCTTCGACGACTTTCGCCGGTTTACGCGTTCGCACGATCTTGCCAGGAGCGGTGCGATAGAAGGTTTGGATGGAGCAGAACGAGCAGGTGCGCGCGCATCCGCGGCTCGCCAGCAGAGGCAGCGCTTTGCGTCCCAGCGCTGTCTCGGGCTCGAAGTTGCGCTCCGGATAGGGTAGCCGGTCGAGGTCGTCTACCAACGCACGCATGGGCGTGGTCACGATTTCCCCTTCCTGCTGGTATGCGATTCCATGCACCCCGCGCCAGTCGCGGCCCGTGCCAATCACGTCGGCAAGTTCCAGCAGCGTCATCTCGCCTTCAAAGCGCACCACCGTGTCGAGTTCGGGGATGAGTCGAAGCGTCTCGGCGTGGCTCAGGCTTGGAAAGTGCCCTCCCATGGTGAAATGGCATCGCAATCCAGCGTTCCGCAGTTTGCGGATGAGGTCACCAAATTTAGTGACGTAAAACTGGAAGATAAGAGAGAAGCCGATGATGATCGGATCGCACTGCAGTGCAGTTTTGACGATTTCTCGGGGCTCGGCTTCGAAGTCGCATATGACGACGTCATATCCACTTTCCCGCAGCGTGGATGCCAGATACCCCAAACCAAGATTGCCCTGGTGCTGAAAGCCCACCAACATAACAGGCCGCTCAAGACTGCGCAGCTCACTGGAGGGAATATAGCTTTGTAAAACGTTCAGACCGTCGGCATTCGACATAAGGCCTCCTGGCCAACTTTTTTGAGGCTGAGGGACACTCCATAACCGGCCATTGCACGAAGGGCGGCCTCGATTGCGGAGGCCGCCTCCCAGATTCAACGCTTGGCTTGGCCCCCACCGCGCAGCTTTCCGCCAATTTCCCGTAGCGCGGTAGCCTGGGTCTGCAGCATGTTCGCCTGCGCCTCCAGGGCAATGCTGACAATCTCTTGCTGCACTTGGTCTCCAAGTTCCTTGAATACCTCCGGAGGAACTGGATCCCACCATATTTTCCATCTCCAAATCAGATCGTCGGACATGTGGTCTCCTTCCTATCAGTAGTGAGGCGCAAAGCCTGCACATGTTTGTGGTCAGAGTTGGAAAGTGCGAGTGAGGATACTCCTCGCTCGCGCGAGGGTAGATACGAGGTAAAACTCCTCGTTAAATAAACTACGTGAAATGCCTCATCAGACAGAATCACTGCCTAGGATCTATTGGGAGCGGGGAAACTTGTCCGCGAGTCTGAACAAAGTCTGCGAGGTTGTCAAGAGCACCAAGGTGACTTTGAGCCAAGCGGATTGTTTCTTCTTCTAAGAAGCTGGCTTCGCGCGATTTTCTTCCGCGCACGATGGCGCTGGTCGCTGGCACAAAATTGCCCGTATGAAATGTAACCTCCATTAGGCGGTGACATGGGCGAAGTGTATCGTGCCTGTATCAAAAGATTTGGCCGCGGTGTCGCCAGTGAATTCCTGCCGGCGAACAATTCACGCAATCCAGAGACCTAGTTATTTAGAAGCTATGCCGATCAGAAATTGCGCTTGTTCTGGAGTCAATTCAGGTGGCTTGTAGGTAACGTTGCTGGGTGTGTTGCCTGTCAGCGCCCGATAGAACAGGAGGGCCGTAAGATAGGCGCCCGCAACACTCGGGTGATGGTAGTCGGTCGCATAGAGTTCCGGCGCATCAGGCTGTTTTTCAGCATATACCCAATAGTTTCCGACCGGCACGACCGTCATATCGAAGCGCTGCGCGAGAGCAGTGGATTGCGCGTCAATATTTCCTTGCACCTGATTAGAGTTCTGTCCGAAGAAATAGGAGTCCTTCTCGGTGTAGAAAGGGCTGCCTGCTTTATCGGCCCATGTTTCATACAATATGGGCTTTGTCCCTGCCTGCCTGGCGGCCTGGTTCCAGCTATTAACGGCTGAATATGTTTGCTCGATCCTCGCCTGCGAACCAGTCCACTCGCTTTGTTCTTGCAATACCAGGTAGTCCCAATGCTGTAGCTTCAGAGCATCACGGGCCTTGGCATTCTGGAACATGTAGGCCAAACCCGCTCCGCCTTTTGTCACGGAATACACTTCCAGTTGGACTTTATTTGTGGCATCGGACGAGGCGATTTGAATCAGCTTGCCCGGCATATCGTTGACGAAGGTAAAACTGTTGCCTATAAACAACACGCTTACCGTCTTCGTTGGTTCTCCCACGACTTTCGAAAACACCGGTTTCGGCGCAACCGTTGGCGCTCCCGCGATCACGACCCAAACGAATTCAGCAAGGTAGAAAAAGGCGACTACCACACCTGCTATGCGTGCGGCGCGTTTCGATCTGGCAAACATAAACTTGGAATCGGGTCGGCCGCTGTTTGGCGTGGTGTAACGCTGGTGTGACAGGATTACCGCCGACCCACTCAGGAGCAGAGGTACCACGACAGTCAGGAAAAGGATGAGTCCGAGCGGCAGGAGAATGCTACGCCATCCGAAACCGAGTAGCGCCGCGGCCACCGCTAACAGGAAGGCAAGTGCAATTACAATGCATGCTCCCGCGATGTGGTCCCATGTTCGTGAAGTCACGGACACCTCAGAGTAGCGGCAACCGTCGCCGATATCGGCATTCCCTTGAACGGACCCTCCAACGCCATTATCGTAAACCGAGCATCGGACGGATACGGTCTAGGGCGCGAAGTATCCCGAGATGTCGAGGATCAGCTGCGTGTAACCCGAGTTTTGACCAGGATTGCCTTGGCCGGCGAAGGCGTCGGTTGAACCATCGATGTTGGGCACGATCGCCATGTTCGAGGTGATGAATCCGTCATAGGCGTTCAGCGTCGACACCACCGGCTGGCCACCGCTCGAGCCGTCCGGCCACAGCGTCAGATAGCCCAGCGACGCGCGTGGCACTACCGTCGCGTTGAAGACGTATCCGCCGGCGTTGGCTGGCGGCGCGCAGGGGCTGCCGGAGATCGGCACCGTGATCTGTCCGGTAAACGGCTGTCCGCCGTTGGCCCGGCTGTCGAAGGCGCGGCAGGGCGCGACGGCATAGAACGAATAGCCACTCTGTCCTGGAGCGGCAAAGTAGCCGTTGATGTCGACGATCAGATCGGTGTCGTTGAAGGCGTAGGTGGAGATTGCGCCGCCATTGCCTGCTGGAACAATTGCCGCGTTCGCAACCACGGTCGCCGTGGGATTGTTGAGCGTCGAAACCGTCGGCTGCGGCTCGCCTTGCGGCCACACGGTCAAATATCCCAACGACTGACCTGGCTCGTGCGGCACCACGGTGAAGTTCATCGAGTACGCCGCGATGCTCAGGCCTGATGGAATGCAGCTGCTCTCCAGCACCGGGAAGTCGCGCTCGACCTCGGCGTGCAAGTACGGTCCGCCCAGATCGCCGGCGGCGCCGCGGGTGTCGACCACGCGACATGGTGCCAGGGGATAGAACTGATAGGTACCCGACTCCGGGGTTTGGAAGTAACCATCAATGTCGAGGATGACGTTGGTGGTGTCGGTCACGTAGACGCTCACCGCACCACTGGTTCCCGCGGGAACGATCGCCGCGTTTGCCTTGATGCGTCCATCGGGTGAGTTCATGGTGGAGACCACAGGTTGGGCTTCGCCGGTGGGCCAGATAGTGAGATAGCCGAGCTGCCCGTGCGGCACCACCGTCACATTGAGTGAGTAGGCCAACGCCGAGGTGGGAATGTTGCAGCCACCCAACCCGGGCAGAGTAAAGCTCTCAGCGGTGCCGCCCTGGATCGGACTGCTCTGGCGGGTGTCCACCAGACGGCACGGCGTCACATTGGTGAACTGAATCCCGTGGCCGGGCTCGACGAAGACTGCCGTCACCGCAAGGTTCGTGTTCATCGTGAGGTTGCACGGGCCAACACCGCTGCATGCGCCAGTCCAGCCGCTGAAGACCCAACCGGAAGCAGCGGCCGCGTTCAGTGTGACCTGGGCGCCGGGATCGTAGGTGTGCTGGCAGGTGCCAGGGCAGTTGATGAAGCCGTCGGTGCTGGTGACACTGCCACTGCCGGCAGTCGACACGGTCAGGGTGACAGGAAGTTGCGTGAAGGCAGCCGAGACAGACAGGTTCTGCGTCATGGTGATGTTGCACGAACCGGTGCCGCTGCACGCACCGCTCCAGCCGCTGAAGGCCCAGCCGGATGCCGGGGTAGCATTTAGCGTGACTTGAGTATTTTCGAGATAGTTATGCGTGCAAGTGCCCGGACAGTTGATGAAGCCATCGGTGCTGGTAACGGTGCCGTCGCCGCTGGTCGAAACTGTCAGGGTTTCGTAGGTCAACTGCAATTCAAAGACGGTGCCGTCGCCATTGGCCCCGCCGGTCGAGGTTGTTCCGTAGAAGTTCCCGTTCGTGCCTTGCACCAGCCCATCTTCGGGGCCGGCGCCATCACCGCCGTTGAAGCTGTGCAGCGTGGTCAGCGCTCCTTGGGATGTGATTTCGAAGATCGTGCCCACATTGTTGGCTCCGCCAACGTACGTTGTGCCGTAGAAGTTCCCGTCGGTGGCCTGAACCAGCATGGCGTAGGGGCTCTGGCCGTCAGCACAAGGAAATCCGCCCGCACAAAAGCTGTAGAGCGAAGTCAGTGTGCCGCCCGGGGTGATTTTGAAGATCGTGCCGGCGCCGTGGGCTCCGGCCCCGGTGGCTGTCCCGTAGAAGTTCCCGTCGGTGGCCTGGATCAGCGCGGCGTAAGGTTCACCGCCGTCATTGCCGTCGAAGGTGTGCAGCAACGTGAAGCTTCCGTTGGCGTCGATCTTGAAGACCGTCCCATAGTTGTAGCCGTTGGTTCCTCCGTCACGGGTTGTCCCGTAGAAGTTCCCGTCGCTGCCCTGAACCAGCCCGCCGAAAGGGGCGCAGCCGTCGGTACAAGCGAAGCTGTGCAGAACAGTTACGGTTCCGTTGGGGGTGATTTTGTAGACTGTGCCATTGCCATGCTGGGTCCCGCCAGCGGTCGTTGTCCCGTAGAAGTTCCCGTCGCTGGCCTGGATCACTCCGGCGTACGGGTCTCCGGCATCACCCTGGCCTGGCTCGAAGTTGTGCAGTGCCGTCAGGGTCCCGCTTGGGGTGATTTTGAATACCGTGCCACCGCTGCCGGACCCGCAAAAGGAGGTTGTCCCGTAGAAGTTTCCATCCGAGCCCTGGACCAGCCCCGCGGTAGGCCTGCAACCGTCGGAGCCATTGTTCGTAAAGCTGTGCAGGATGGTCACACTGCCGTTAGGCGTCATTTGGAAGACCGTTCCATTATCGGTAGCGCCGCCAAAGTAGGTCGTCCCGTAGAAGTTTCCGTCGGTGCCCCGCACTAACCCGGCATAGGGTTCGCGTCCATCGTTCGGGCGTCCCGCAAAGTCGTGGAGCGTGGTCAAGTTCTGTGCCGGCGAGACAATCGCTGTCATGACATAAATAAGCGAAACCGTTGCGAGCATTCTGCATGACAGCAGACGGGTGCCTGTTGAGCGGGGTTTGACGGGCATGGCTCTCTTCCGAATGGTCTTCCTTGAGATTTGTAGGGACGCCTGACTACAGAGGAAAAACTTTTGATGCCGGTGTAGCGCCGCCGCGCGCAGGCAACGTTCGCTGCAGGTTTCGCGATCTCTTAAGAGGACACTCTCTAAAAAAAACGAATAATAGCACGGCCTGATTTTTGTTCAAGCATTTTGTCAGGGCTATTGCCGTGGTCTTCAATCCTAAGGCGCGAAGTAGCCCGAGATGTCCAGGATCAGCTGCTTGTAACCCGAGTTTTGACCGGGATTGCCTTGCCCGGCAAATGCGTCGGTCGAGCCGTTGATGTTGGGCATGATCGCCAGATTCGACGCGAAGAGGGAATTGGCGGAATCCGCAGCTGGACGCACCACGTTTGTTCCGAGCAAGGCCGCCCGTAGTTGGAATTTCGGTGAGGGAACATGTCAGCTCCGGAACCAGGACTTTCTGATTTGCATCAGCCCCGGGCTCAGGACCTGGCTACTTGCAATCGACCTTGTTGTCCTGCGCGGCCACGATCTGCCACTTGCCATCGCGCTTCAGCCAAGTATCCGTCCAGACCTGGCAGACCTTTGCGTCCGGATGGGTCTTGTCTTTGCCGATGGCGTGCTCGCTGCCGTAAATGATTGCTACATCTTCGCCGAAGAAGCGCACCTTGGTATCGTCAAGTGCGCAGGCGCGCGCCGAGTGTGGGCCCTTTTCGTCGCGTAACTCATCGGCCTTGTTGTAACGCTCGCCGCGGGTGCTCGTGCCTTGGAAATCGTCGGCCAACAACTCCGAGATAACGCCGTTATTCTCACACACACCTTCGGCCCACTTGCGCTCCATGTTGATCATGAACGTCGCGGTTTTGTCGTCGGGCGTGGCCCAATGGCTTTGCTGCCCATAGGCGCTGCTGATAAGGGTTGCGGCGCACGTCAGTTGCAGAATTTTGTGACGCATGATTCCCCCGGTATTCGAAACACGATAGCAGCTTGGCTCACCGGCGGCACATCGTTTTCGTGTCTCGGCGTTCGTATCGGCAATTTGGTTGACGTCGAACAATCCAAGGCCTTGCTCGGTGGATTACCATCAGACGGCGTTCGAGGCGAGAATATATCCCATGACGAGTAAGCCACCATCTGTTCCCGACTTTATCTACGGCACCGCCTGGAAGGAGGAGCGCACTCCGGGCCTCACCGAACTAGCTCTCCGAGCGGGCTTTCGGGGAATCGACACAGCGAACCAACGCCGGCATTATTTCGAAGCCGGAGTGGGCCAAGGGCTGGCCGCGTCTTATCGCGCCGGAGTGGTTACGCGCAGCGATGTTTTTCTCCAGACAAAATTCACTTATCGGAGTGGCCAGGATCATCGGCTACCCTATGATCCGGCGGCCAGCCTTTCCGCTCAAGTGGCTCAGTCATTGACCAGTTCGCTCGAACATCTTGGGACGGACTATGTCGATAGCTATGTACTGCATGGCCCTTCGGCGGGCTACGGTTGGAGCGATGCTGACGCCGAAGTCTGGGAAGCGATGTGCAAAGAGCGTAAGGCTGGACGCACCCGCTTCCTCGGGGTAAGCAACGTTTCCCTAAGGCATCTCGAGCAGATGACGGCCGCTCACGGCGACGTTCCTGCATTTGTGCAAAACCGCTGCTTCGCGCAACTCGGCTGGGACCGCGATGTTCGCTCGTTCTGTCGGGAGCGGAGGATCCTCTATCAGGGATTTTCTCTACTTACCGCAAACGTCGAAGTACTGCACCATCCCCTGTTACTCGCTCTCGCCGCCAGTCAGAATGCGACTCCCGCTCAGCTTGTTTTTAGCTTCGCACGCGCGGTCGGAATCCTGCCTTTGACCGGTACTTCTAACCCAGAGCACATGAAGCAGGACTTGTGCAGTCGCGACACGACGCTTTCTTCCGAGGCAGTGCAGGCGATCGAGTCTCTGGCAGGCTGACGGAAGCCAAGGTCAGACCTCGGTTCGACAGTCGTTAACGCTCCGGGCCGCTCCCGACATGCAGTCAGAACACCCGCACCGAGTCGGCCTCTTCGGTCCACGGCGTGAGATCCGTCCCGAATGCTGCGAACAGCGCAGGCCAGAAGCTGCTGATCGGATAGCTTCTTCGCCTTCGGCGGCTGTGGTACCGTGTTCTGAATTATTCCAAGCGGCGATGTTGCAACAATTGTCGTTGCCCAGGCGTTAAGCGACGTTCATTCATTGACTTGCCGCGGCGTCGGTCCTAAGATTCGGCCCTATGATCGACCAGACCATCTCCCACTACCGCGTCGTCAGCAAGCTAGGTGGCGGCGGGATGGGCGTGGTCTACAAGGCCGAGGACATAAGGCTCGACCGTTTCGTGGCTCTGAAATTCCTGCCCGAAGAACTGGCCCAGGACCGCCAGGCACTGGAACGATTTCGGCGTGAGGCGAAAGCCGCGTCGGCTCTGAACCATCCCAACATCTGCACGATTCACGACATCGGTGAGGAAGACGGCCGCGCCTTCATGGTCATGGAATTCCTCGACGGCGTCACTCTGAAGCATCAAATCGCTGGCCGGCCACTCGAGACCGAACTGCTGCTCGACCTCGGCGCCGAGATCGCCGACGCGCTCGACGCCGCGCACGGCCAGGGGATTATCCATCGCGACATCAAGCCCGCTAACATCTTTGTCGTTCGGCACGGACACGCGAAGGTCCTCGATTTTGGACTGGCAAAGGTCACAGCCAAAGTTGCCGGCGATGGCGATACCGCAACCGTGCTGGCCGCACCCGAGCTCTCCATTCCCGGCGCCTTGATGGGCACAATCGCCTACATGTCGCCCGAGCAGGTAAAAGGCAAGGAACTGGACACGCGGACCGACCTATTCTCCTTCGGAGCGGTATTGTATGAAATGGCAACCGGCAGGCTGCCGTTCGACAGGGAAAGCAACGGTGAGATCATCAGCGCGATTCTTCGGGACGAGCCGAGACCGCCATCCGAGCTGAATCAAGATGTTTCGCAGCAGCTCGAAGGCATCATTAGGAAGGCGCTGGAGAAGGATCGCGAGCTGCGCTACCAGCATGCCTCGGAGCTGCGGGCCGATTTGAAGCGGCTGAAGCGCGAGACCGAGAGCAACCGCTTTGCAGCCGTGGCATCAGGCTCGGGCACTTTGCATGTGACTTCCGGCGGAGCATGGGCCGATAGCTCAGAAAAGGCAAGGACGGTCGAAGCATTCCCCAGACCGTACACGAACGAAGCTGGGACTTCGCAGTTGCCCAGCCAGCTGCAAGCTGCGCGTGACGCCGCAGCGGCAGCGCAAGCCGGTCAGAAAACCAAAAAACTGGGGCTGATAGTGTTTATCGTCCTTGCTGCTTTGGTTGGCGTCGGCATCTGGGGCTACCTTCATCGCGGAAGCAAATTCAGCGAAAAAGACACTATCGTAGTGGCCGATTTCGACAACCGGACGGGCGAGAGCGGCTGGGATGCCACGTTGAGATTAGCGCTCACCAATGACCTCCAGGACTCTCAGTATCTCAACGTGCTGCCCGACCAAACGGTCAGCGAGACCTTAAAGTTGATGGAGCAGCCGCCCGACAAGCGCTTAACGCAAGACTTGGCGAAACAAGTCTGTCTGCGCAACGGCAACAAAGCTTTGTTGGCAGCCTCTATCGCCAAGGTGGGCGAGCAATATCATCTCGATCTGCGCGCCATGAACTGTGAGACGGGATCGATACTGGCAACCGCTGACGCTGATGCTGATAGCAAGGAGAAAGTGATATCGGCACTCAAGGGTGCGAGTGACGAACTCCGTCAAAAGCTCGGTGAGTCATTAGCCGCGGTGAAAAAGAACAACACACCGCTGCCCCAGGTGACGACTGCCTCGCTCGAAGCGTTCCAAGCGTATACCATGGGCCAAAAAACGAAAGCCGCGCAGGGCTCCGGAGCTGCCATACCATTCTACAAACGAGCGATCGAATTTGATCCTCAATTCGCCGACGCCTATGCCGCTCTGGGTGCGGCCTATGGCGACTTGGGCGACGACACACTGTCGATGGAGAGTTCCCGAAAAGCGTATGAACTTCGTGACCATGTGAGCAGTCAGCGCGAAAGGTTCCATATCGAAGGAGACTATTACGACTCAGTCACCGGCGAGATGGAAAAAGGAAATCAAACCTATCTTGATTGGATTCAAACCTACCCCGACGACTATCGGCCGCACCAAAATCTGGGGGCAAACTACTCTGATATGGGCCAGTATCAGAAAGCCGTGGAGCAAGAAGAGACGGTACTGCAACTACAGCCCAGCAATGTAAATGGATTCACATCGCTTATGGGCGACTATCTTGCCCTGGACCAGCCCGCGAAGGCGAACGAGATTTTCGAAAAAGCACGCAATCAGAAACTGGACCAAAACTTTCTCCACCTCTATCGCTACTACACCGCCTTTCTTCAAGGCGACGCCCCAGCGATGCAGCAACAGTTAGATTGGGCCACAGGAAGACCGGGGGCTGAAGACGCACTTCTCTCTGCCCAATCAGATACCGAGGCGTTTCATGGCCGATTCGATCTCGCGCGAAGTCTTACCAAACGTGCATTGCAGTCAGCCAAGAATGCTGATTCGCCGGAAACGGCCGCTAAGTGGAAGGCCAATGCGGGGCTGCGCGAAGCCGAAGTCGGGAACAAGACCGAAGCCCAAGCCCTTCTTGCCGAGGCACTGGGGATGAACGGAGGGAAAGATGCCGAAGTCCTGATTGCACTGGCATTGGCCAGGGCGGGACAACCAGCAGAAGCCATAAAGATCGCAAACAAGCTCGATTCACAATATCCCCGCAGTACCATCGTGCAGAATTACTGGCTGCCCACGATACGAGCTGCTATCGAACTACAGAAAAACAATGCCAGCAAGGCGATCGAATTGCTGGAAATCACCGTTCCTTACGAATTGGGAACCTTCGACGGGCGCATGTACCCAGCGTACCTTCGCGGCGAAGCTTATCTTAAGCTGGGGCGTGGGCAGCAGGCTGCTGCAGAGTTCCGGAAGGTGCTGGACCATCGCGGAGTCGTGCTGAATTTTGTGATTGGTCCCTTAGCCCAGCTCCAGCTCGCGCACGCCACAGCCCTCAAAGGCGATACCACATCGGCGCGCAAGCAGTATGAAGACTTCTTAGCGTCGTGGAAAGATGCCGACACAGATCTACCTATCCTCAAGGCAGCCCAAGCCGAGTACAAACGCCTGAACTAGCTGTTGTCCTCCGTTTCCTTGACGCGAATCTGGACGGTCCGGAATCCGCTACGGCGCGAAGTAGCCAGAGATGTCCAGGATCAACTGCGTGTAGCCCGAGCCTTGTCCGGGACTGCCTTGTCCGGCGAAGGCATCGGCCGAGCCGTCCAGGTTGGGCACGATCGCCAGGTTTGAGGTGATGAACCCGTCATAGGCATTCAGCGTCGAGACCACGGGCTGCGTTTCACCGTCAGGCCAGAGCGTCAGATATCCCAGGGAAGCCCTTGGCACTACCGTCGCGTTAAACACATACCCGCCGGCGTTAATCGGAGGCGCGCACTGACTGGCCGCAACGTTCACGGTTATTTGCCCGGTGAACGGTTGACCGCCGTTGGCGCGGCTGTCGAAGGCACGGCACGGAGTCACGGTGTAGAAGGAATAACCGCCCTGTCCCGGCGCGGCAAAATATCCGTTGATGTCCACGATCAGATCCGTGTCGTTGAAGGCGTAGGTCGAAATCGCACCGTTGGTTCCGGCCGGAACAATAGCGGCATTGGCGACGACGGTTGCCTTCGGATTGTTCAGCGTCGACACGGTCGGCTGCATCTGGCCTTGCGGCCACACCGTGAGATAGCCCAGCTGCTGACCCGGTTGGTGGGGAACCACGGTGAAATTCATGGAATAGGCCGCAATGTTCACACTGGACGGAATGCAGCTGCTCTCCAGCACCGGGAAGTTGCGTGGGGCTTGCGCCACCAGGTACGGTCCGCCAAGATCGCCGTTGGCGCCACGAGTATCGATCACACGGCACGGCGTCAGCGGATAGAACTGCAGGGTTCCAGAGCCAGGAGCGGTGAAGTAGCCATCGATGTCCAGGATGAGGTTCGTCGCATCGGTCACGTAGACGCTGACCGAGCCCGCCGGGGTTCCCGCAGGAACAATCGCCGCGTTCGCCTTCACTCTCCCATCCGGCGAATTCAAGGTCGAAACCACCGGCTGCGCCTGGCTGGTTGGCCAGATCGTCAGATACCCGAGTGTGTGTTCGGGCACTACCGTCACGTTGAGCGAATAGGCGATGACGTTGGAAGGGATGTTGCACGGATTGCCGCTCTGCGCCAGCGGGAACGAGCGCGTCGTATTTCCGCTGATCGCCGGTCCGCCAAAGGTTCCGGTGGGGCCGCGCGTGTCCACCACCCGGCATGGCGTGGTGGTAACGAACTGCACCGGCGATAGGCCCGGCATAATGGCAAACGTCGTCCCGGCGTTCTGACTGCCGCCATTGGCCGTCGTTCCATACAGGTTGCCGGAAGGAGTGAAGATCAGTCCGCCGTGGGGATTCTTTCCGTCGTTGCCGTTGCCAAAGCTATACACCTGGATCTCCCGGCAGCACCGATTGCTCAGAGCATTCGGCACCAACTCGAAGACCGTACCTCCACTGTAAAGTCCGCCATTCTGGGTCGTGCCATAGAGGTTGCCAGAGTTGTCCAGGACCAGCCCAGCGTAGGGACTCTGCCCATCCGAAGGGCCGTTGCCGAAGGTGTATAGCACAGTTTCGGTGTAGTCCCCTGAGCCGTTGGGCGACAGTTCATACGCTGTGCCCATGCTGTTCGTACCGCCGCCGTTGGTAGTGCCGTAGAGATTGCCCGAGGTATCCAAGATCACCCCGGAGAAGGGATTGGCTCCGTCGGCGCCATTGCCGAAGCTGTAGATCGGCATCTCCCGGCAGCAGCGACTTGGGGAGGCGCTCGGCGACAGCTCAAACACCGTTCCAAAGCCGCTGGCGCCGCCGTTGTTGGTCGTGCCATAGAGGTTGCCGGAGCTGTCGAATACCAGCGCAGAGTAGGGATTCTTCCCATCCGTAGAGCCATTGCCGAAGCTGTAGACAACGGTCTCCGTCCAACCTCCGCTGCCGTTGGGCGACAGCTCAAACGCGGTCCCGCCGCCGAACGTTCCGCCATTAACGGTCGTACCGTAGAGATTGCCGGAACTATCGAAGATCAACCCGCTCGAAGGATTCTGCCCGTCCGCGCCGCTCCCGAAGTTGTACAACACCGTCTCCGTGCCGTTGGGCGACAGCTGGAACACCGTTCCGTTGCCCGAGATCCCGCCCGCCGACGTTGTGCCGTACAGATTGCCGGCCGAATCGAAGACCAGGCTGCCTTGCGGGTTTTGTCCGTCGTTGCCATTGCCGAAGCTGTGCAACACCGTTTCCGTGCCCGTGGCCGAAACCTGAAAGACTGTCCCTTGGCCGTACGTCCCGGCCATCGCGGTCGTGCCATAGAAATTGCCGGCCGAATCCGAGATCAGGCTGCCGAGCGGGTTTTGTCCGCCGTTGCCGCCGAAGCTGTGCATCACCATCTCCTGCTGCGGCAGGCTGAAGGTCGCGGTCACGGAGCTGTTCTGGGTCACCGTCACCATGCAGGAACCAGTGCCGCTGCAGGGCGAGCTCCAGCCGGTGAACGTTCCTCCCTGAGTGGCAGTGGCGTTCAGCGTTACCTGCGTATTGTTGGGATAAGTGAAGCTGCATGTGCCGGGACAGTTGATATTCTCGTCGGTGCTCACGACGGTGCCGGCGCCGCTGATGGCTACCGTCAGGGTGAAGTTGTTGGCGTTCTGGGTGAACGCCGCGGTCACCGACAGGTCCTGGGTCATCGTGAGATTGCAGGGACCGTTGCCGCTGCAAGCCCCGCCCCATCCGGCAAAGCTCCAGCCTTGTGCCGGCGTGGCATTAAGAGTGACGGGGGCATTGGCGGGATAGTTGTAACCACAAACGCCGGGACAATTGATATTGCCGTCCGTGCTGGTCACGGTTCCACTACCGCGTGGTCGATACCGTGAACAAGTAGCTACCTGGTGAACGTGGCGGTGACCAGCAGGTTCTGCGTCATCGTCACGTTGCATGCGCCCGTGCCGCTGCACGCCCCGCCCCAGCCTGCGAAAGTGTAGCCGGCAGCTGGCGTGGCATTGAGGGTCACGGGTGTCCCAGGCGAATATGTATGGCTGCAGGTGCCGGGGCAGTTGATGAAACCATCGGTGCTGGTGACCGATCCGTTGCCTGAGGCAGATACGGTCAAGGTGTAGTTGTTGTTGGTCGTCAGCGAGAGACTAAAGACCGTACCTACCCCGCTGCTTCCACCGGCGTAGGTTGTGCCGTAGAACGTTCCCGTCGGTGGCTTGCACCAGCTCCGCCAAAAGGTTCCTCACCGTCGGCGCAGCCGCTTTGCGCACAAAAGCTGTAGAGCGAGTTCAGTGTGCCCCCATTGCCCTGCTGGTTGAGGATGAATTGGAACACGGTTCCAGCATCGCTGATTCCGCCAATGACGGTTGTTCCGTAGAAGTTCCCGTCCGTGGCTTGCACCAATCGGTCCACAGGGAGCCCGCCGTCCGTGCAGCCGTTTTGCGCACAAAAGCTGTACAGCGGGGTCAGTGTGCCTGTCGGCGTAATTTTGAAGACTGTTCCACTGCCGTTAGCTCCGCCTTCAGACGTTGTTCCATAGAGGTTCCCGTCATTGGCTTGCACCAGCCCGGCATAAGGGTACTCGCCATCAGTGCAGCCTGTCAGGGAGCAAAAGCTGTGCAGCGTGGTGAATGTGCCTGTCGGGGTAATTTTGAAGACCGTGCCTACATTGCTTGTCCCACCCTCATAGGTTGTTCCGAAGAAGTTCCCGTCGCTAGCTTGCACCAGTCCGGCAAGGGGAAAATCGCCGTCCGTGCAGCCGGTTTGACTGCAAAAACTGTACAGCGTGTTCAGAGTGCCCCCGTTGCCCGACTGGTTGGGGATGAATTGAAGACTATTCCAGCACCGCTGGTTCCCCCACCCTCGGTTGTTCCGTAGAAGTTCCCGTCCGTGCCTTGCACCAGTTTATCTATGGGGAACTCGCCGTCCGTGCATCCACCTTGCGCACAAAAGCTATACAGAGTGGTCAGTGTGCCGGCCGGAGTGATTTTGAAGACTGTGCCTCCATCGTTCGCCCCGCCCTCATAGGTTGTTCCGTAGAAGTTCCCGTCCGTGCCTTGCACCAGACCGCCAAAAGGGTATGCGCCGTCTGTGCAGCCGCTTTGGGCACAAAAGCTATACAGCGCGGTCAGTGTACCGGTCGAGGTAATTTTGAAGACCGTGCCCCCATTGTTCGCCCCACCCTCGTAGGTCGTTCCGTAGAAGTTCCCGTCATTCCCCTGGACGAGAGTCATTAAGACGTAGGGGTAGGCACCATTTGCTCCGTCGAAGCTGGCCAGTGTTGTTAGGGTCTGTGCCGGCGAAGAGATGATCGCACTGATGCAAAACCCTAGGGTAATGCATATCATCCGGCAGTGCCTTAGTGAACTCAACAATCGCTCCATCGCAAACCTCTCCCGCCGGTGCTGAAATCAGCAAAGGCTTCTTCATTGCAGCGCTCACATCGCGAGCACCGGGAGCTTTATTTATTTGAGATTGGGTGGCCGATTCAAGTGCTATGAATAGCCAGCGAATCTTAGCACGACTTGAGTTTCGTCAAGAACTTTTCTTGTATCGCGATTCGAAACCCGCCCCGCCAACGGTCCTAATCTGCTCCAATTCTGGTCGAACGTTTTAATTCGATCACTGCGCTGCATGGCGACTTGGAGCAGTGTCAACGTCCGAGAAAATCGCCCATCCTTTGGGCTAACCCAGGACCTGCAATTACGACACCAGCTTTACTTACGGCGCGAAGTATCCCGAGATGTCGAGGATTAGCTGCGTATAGCCCGAGTTTTGACCGGGATTGCCTTGTCCCGCAAATGCGTCGGTCGAGCCGTTGATGTTCGGCACGATGGCCATGTTCGACGTGATGAATCCGTCATAGGCATTCAGCGTCGAGACCACCGGCTGCCCACCTGGCGAGCCGTCCGGCCACAGCGTCAGATAGCCCAGCGATGCGTGCGGCACCGCCGTCGCATTGAAGACATACCCGGCAGCATTGCTGGGCGGCGCGCACGGACTGCCCGCGATGTTCACCATGATCTCTCCGGTAAACGGCTGTCCGCCGTTGGCCCGGCTGTCGAAGGCGCGGCACGGCGCCACGGCATAGAACGACACCCCACCCTGCGCCGGCGCGGCAAAGTAGCCGTTGATGTCGACGATCAGATCGGTGTCGTTGAAGGCGTAGGTCGCGACCGCGCCGCCACTGCCGGCGGGAACAATCGCCGCGTTCGCCACCACCGTCGCGGTGGGGTTGTTCAGCGTGGATACGTTTGGTTGCGGCTGCCCTTGCGGCCACACCGTCAGATAGCCCAGCTGCTGACCCGGTTGGTGGGGAACCACGGTGAAGTTCATGGAATAGGCGGCGATACTCAGTCCCGTGGGAATGCAATCGCTCTCCAGCACCGGGAAGTCGCGCTCCACCTGTGCCGTCAAGAAAGGTCCGCCGAGATCGCCGTCCGCGCCGCGCGTATCAATCACGCGACACGGCGTCAGCGCATAGAACTGTAGCGAGTTCGTGCCCGGCGCAGCAAAGTAGCCGTCGATGTCGAGAATGACGTCGGTCATATCCGTCACGAACACGCTCACCGCGCCGGCTGTTCCCGCCGGCACAATCGCGGCGTTGGCTTTCACGCGTCCATCAGGCGAGTTCATGGTGGAGACCACGGGCTGGCCTTCGCCCGTGGGCCAGATGGTCAGGTAGCCCAGCGGATGATGCGGCACCACGGTCACGTTCAGCGAATAGGCGACGGCGCTGTCCGGAATATTGCAGTTGGTGTTCTGCGGCAGCGGGAAGCTACGCGACGTGTTGCCTTGGAGTGCCGGGCCGCCGAAGGTTCCGTCCGCGCCGCGGGTGTCGACCAGGCGGCAGGGTGTGACCGTGAACAGCTGCAGCGGATTGGGCACGGGATTGACGAACTGCGTGAGCATGCCGCTGCTGCCCTGGTAGCTGCTGTCGCCGGAGTAGGCGGCGACCAGATTATCGGTTCCCGTCGGCAAGGCCGTGGTCATGCATTGCGCCATCGAAGACGACAACGGTACGGCGGTGCAGCCGGCGATCGCCGTGCCATTGGACGAGAAGGCCACGCTGCCGGTCGGTGCCGGTGGCCCGCTGGGACCGACGGTGGCGGTGATGGTCACCGACTCGCCGGAGACGGAAGGATTGGGCGCGCTGGTCAAGGTGGTGGTGCTGGCCGCGAGATTGACGACCTGCGTTACGGTGTTGGAGGTGCTCGGAGCCAGTGTGCTCGAGCCCTGATACATCGCCACCAGGCTGTCGGTGCCGCCGCTCAGAGCGGAATAGTTCAGTACAGCCATTCCTGAACTATCCAGCGACGCCGAACCGATGCTGACTCCATTACTGGAGAAGTTCACAGTGCCGGTCGGCAGCGAGCCATTCTGCGCCGTCACCGTCGCCGTCATCATCACGGACTCTCCCAGATTCGATGGATTGGGAGTCGAGGTCAGGGCGGTCGTTGTGGTTGTCAGCGACGACAGCGCAAGCTTAAAGACGGTGCCATTGGGAGCGTTGGCCCCGCCGGCACCGGTTGTTCCATAGAGGTTCCCGTCGGAGGCTTGCACTAGTCCGCCTTTGGGGTAGGCGCCGTCAGCGCCATTGGACATGAAACTGTGAAGCGTGGTCAGCGTGCCGCCGGGGGTGATCTTGAAGATCGTGCCAACGCCGCCACTTCCGCCCTCGTAGGTTGTCCCGTAGAAGTTTCCGTCGGTGGCCTGCACCAGCGCGCCGTAAGGATCGGCACCATCCGATCCCGAGAAGCCGTGCAGCGTTGTCAGAGTGCCACCGGGGGTGATTTTGAAGACCGTGCCGTCGCCGCCCGGCCCGCCACTGACGGTTGTCCCGTAGAAGTTGCCGTCAGCGCCCAACACCAGTCCGGCGTTAGGATAGCTGCCATCTGCATCAGTGAAGTTGTGGAGGATAGTGAACGTGGTGCTGGTAACACTGAAGACTGTGCCACAACCAAAGTCGCAGTTGCTGCTGGTTCCTCCGTTGTAGGTCGTTCCATAAAAGCTCCCGTCGGCGGCTTGCACCAGACCTCCGAGAGGCGTGTCGCCATCCGGAGCACCCGTGAAGGCATGCAGCACGGTGAGCACGCCCCCAAGAGTGATCTTGAAGACCGTACCGGAATTGCTAA
The DNA here is from genome assembly GCA_963747045.1 of uncultured Acidobacteriaceae bacterium. Lineage (GTDB taxonomy): Bacteria > Acidobacteriota > Terriglobia > Terriglobales > Acidobacteriaceae > Bog-257. Next base: position 45,377 of record CAVVDN010000017.1, read on the forward strand.
TGTAGTCGCCGCCGCTGGTGCCGTAGAGGTTTCCGTCCGAGCCTTGCAGCAACGGGCTGTACGGATAGGCGCCATCATTGCCGCTGAAGTTATACAACGCGCTGACAGCACCCGTTGACGGGTCACGCTTGAAGATTGCGCCTCTACCGCCCATGCTGTTGGTTCCGTAGAAGTTCCCGTCGCTGGCCTGAATCAGCGAAGCCCAGGGTTGATAGCCGGTAAAGCAGGGAAGCTGGGTGCAGAACATGTACTGCGAGGTAAACGCGCCCGCGGTGGTGATTTGGAAGATGGTGCCGCACCCGTCGTTATCAAAGTCGTTACAGTTGGTGCTGCCCCCGCCCTCGGTTGTGCCATATAGGTTACCGTCTGCGCCTTGCAACAATGAGTCGAATGGGTAGGCGCCATCGTTGTAATTAAAGCTGTGCAGCGTAGTTAGGGTTTGTGCCGACGAAGCGCTGGCTGCTGCGGCACAGAACAAGACGATGCAGATTAGCCTCGATAAGCGAAGGTTCCCCAACGGCGAAGGGTGGCGACGGTGCATGGCTTCCTCCCGAAAAATACCCCAGGGATGCCTGCGATGGCCCGCAGAAATTGGACAAAGCGAGGCTAGGTTGCTGGAGCCCTTCGGCTCGCCCAGTCCCGGCTGCTCGGTGCAAAAGTGTGGTTATCCTTGAACATATTCTCCTTTTGAACAAGTGACATCACGGGGCATTTCGGGACATTGGGTGCGAAGCCGGCTATCTGTGCAGTGGCTGCTGCAACGCGATTGGATTTGTGAAAGAAGCGCTTGCGGATG
>CAVVDN010000018.1:0-57977 GCA_963747045.1 uncultured Acidobacteriaceae bacterium
TTCGTGATGGGCGAGGGCGCGGCGATCTTCCTGATGAAGCGCCTGGCTGATGCCGAGCGCGATCAGGACAAAATCTATGCCGTGCTGCGCGGCATCGCGGGCGCCAGCGACGGCAAAGGCAAAGGCATCACAGCGCCCAATCCGATTGGGCAGAAGCTGTGCGTCGAGCGCGCATGGCAGAATGCCGGCGTCGCTCCCGGCATTGGCACGTTGATCGAGGGCCACGGCACCTCGACGCGCGTGGGTGATGTAGTGGAAGCCTCGAGCATGGTCGAGGTGCTGAGCAGCGCGAACCTGCCGGTGCACTCGGTCGCGCTGGGCTCGGTGAAGTCGAACATCGGCCACCTGAAAGGCGCGGCCGGCGCGGCCGGAGTGCTCAAGGCCACCCTCGCGCTGCACGATAAGGTGCTGCCGCCCAGCCTGCACTGCGAGCAGCCCAGCCCCGACATCGACTTCGCGCACTCTCCTCTTTATGTGAACACCGAGTTGCGGCCGTGGGAGGTTCCGACCGATGGCGTGCGCCGCGCAGGCGTCAGCGCCTTTGGATTTGGCGGCACGAATTTCCATGTCGTGCTGGAAGAACACATTCCCGGCAGACTGAACGGGAACGGCAAGAAATCGATTGCGGTTCCGGCGATGCCGCCCGTCGCGGCGGCGCAAGCGCCGATGCAGGTGAGCGGCGACGCTCCTGGTGCGAGTGTGGCTCCGGTAGCCAGCGCAACGGCGACATCAACTGCGCCAGCAGCAAGTGCACCCGCACCCGCGGTTCAGGCCGATGCGCCGGCCCCGGTCGGGAACGATCACAAGCCTCCCTTGCGCGGCGCGCTTGTATTGGGTGCTGCTACGCCGGCCGAGTTGCTCGAGCGAGTGAAAGCCGCCCAGAAGTCAGCGCAAGCAGGTCAAGCGCCTGCTTTCGCCGCTCCCGCCGATGCTGACCTCGCGGCTGCCGAGCGCGTGGCGATCGATTATGCCGACGCCGCCGATCTGGCGACCAAGTGCGGTATCGCGCTCAAAGCATTTCAGGCGAACCAGCCCGCATTCTGGAAAGCGGTTCGCGCGCAAGGCATCTTTCGCGGGCACGGTCCCGCGCCCAAGGTCGCGTTCCTTTACACCGGACAAGGCTCGCAGTACGCGAACATGCTGCGCGGGTTGCGCGAGAAGGAACCCGTCATCACGGAGACGTTCAAGGAAGCCGATCGCGTGATGACACCGCTGTTGGGCAAGCCGCTGACTGCCATCATGTACGTCGATCCGGCGGACCCGAAGAAGGTTGCGGAAGCAGATGAGGCGCTGCGGCAGACTGAGGTTACGCAGCCCGCGGTGATCACCATCAACATGGCAACCACGCGGCTGCTGGCCGCCTACGGCATTCGTCCCGATATGACCATGGGACACAGCGTGGGCGAATACGGCGCGTTGGTGGCCGCCGGCGCGTGGCCGTTTGAAGATGCTCTGGAAGCCGTCAGCGCGCGCGGCCGCGGAATGACGCAGGTCGCCATGGCCGACAACGGCAAGATGGCGGCAGTGTTCGCGCCCCTTGCCGAAGTCGAGCGCCTGCTGAAGACGGTCAATGGCTATGTTGTGATCGCCAACGTCAACAGCAACAGCCAATCGGTGATCGGCGGCGCGACCGATGCCATCAACCAGGCGGCGCAGATTTTCACCCAGGCCGGCTACAACGTTGTCGAGTTGCCGGTAAGCCACGCGTTCCATACTTCGATCGTCGCACCGGCCAGCACTCCGCTGAAGCAGATGCTGACTCGCCTGCGCTTGCAGACGCCGCAGATTCCAATCGTCGCCAACGTGAACGGCGAGTTCTATCCCAGCGGGGTCGGCAAAGAGACGATGACCGATATGCTGGCCGAGCAGGTGGCCGCTCCGGTGCAGTTCGTCAAAGGCCTGCGCACCTTGTATGACGCGGGAGCGCGCGTCTTCGTCGAGGTGGGGCCGAAGAAAGCGCTGCAGGGATTCGCCGAGGACGTGCTGGGCAGCGACGCCGACGTGTTCTCGCTGTTCACCAATCATCCCAAGCTCGAAGATGCGACGGCGTTCAACCAGGCGCTGTGCGGCATGTATGCAGCGGGATTGGGACGCGAGTCGGCTGCAGTTGCAAAAGAAATTCGCGCACAGGTTACCGAAGGTGAAACCAGCGACGCAGTATCTATTCATTCATCAGTAACGCCACCAAACGGACGAGCCGCAACGCAACTGCACGTTTCTTCAGCAACTTCCGAGAAATTGTTCCACGTGGAACAATTGCAAGGACGAAGCTCCAGTTCTTCTCCGGTCGGCGGGTCTGTTAACGACCGCAACGCGAAGTTGGGTGAGCTCTTCGCTGAGGTGCTCGATCGCGGGTGGGAGATTTACAAAGGCGAGCGGCCCACGCCGAACGAACCCGTCGTCGTTACGGGCGCGTCCGTTGGGCTTCCCGGCACCGAGCGCGTCTTCGACGATGGCAACATCGCCCGGTTGCTGAACGGCGATCAGTTCATCGGTCCAATTCCCGATCGCTTCCGCCGAGCCATGCTCGACAAAAACATCACCCGCCTGGTGAAGAGCGCCAGCGGCGATGCGGTGTTCGACGCCATTCACGATGTGGGCGAGGTCATCAAGCTGGCGGGGCGCGGCCGCACCTTCGATCTGCAGAGCGAATTCGGAGTGCCCGCCGATCACATCGCCGCCTTCGATCGCGTGACCCAGCTGGCAATTGCCGCCGGACTCGACGCCATGCGTGATGCGGGTATTCCGCTGATCATGCGCTACAAGACCACCACCAAGGGCACGCAACTTCCCGAGCGCTGGGGCTTGCCCGACGCGCTGCGCGACGAAACCGGCGTGATCATGGGCTCGGCGTTTCCCGGCTACGACTCCTATGCCGAGATCATGGGAGGCTACTACGCCGATCGCGCGCGGCGCGAAGAGCTGGCGCGGCTGGAGAAATGGAGCGCCGGGACCGCCAACGGTCACTCCGCGATGGGGCAGGAGGTCGCGCGGCGCATCGACGAACTGCGCGCGGCGATCGAGAAGACGCCGTATGTCTTCGACCGCCGCTTCCTGCTGAGGGTGTTGTCGATGGGACATTCGCAATTCGCCGAACTCATCGGCGCGCGCGGTCCCAACACGCAAATCAATGCTGCCTGTGCGACCACGGCGCAGGCGGTGTCGCTGGCCGAGGATTGGATTCGCGCCGGGCGCTGCCGTCGCGTGATCGTCATCTCGGCCGACGATGTCACCTCCGACAACATGATCGAGTGGTTCGGCGCGGGCTTTCTGGCCAGCGGCGCCGCCGCCACCGACGAAGCGGTCGAGGACGCGGCGATTCCTTTTGATCGCCGCCGTCACGGCCTGATCATGGGCATGGGCGCCGCGGCGCTCGTGGTCGAGAGCGCCGGAGCTGCACGTGAACGCGGTATCCAACCTATCTGCGAAGTGCTGAGCGCGGTCACTGCCAACAGCGCCTTTCATGGCACTCGCCTCGATGTCGAACACATCGGTGGCGTCATGGAGAAGCTGGTGGCGCAAGCGGAGTCGCGCGGCATTCACCGTCAACGGGTCGCGCCGCAAATGGTTTTCGTCTCCCACGAAACCTACACGCCCGCGCGTGGCGGAAGCGCTTCGGCAGAGGTCAACGCTCTGCGTCGCGTCTTCGGCGAGGGCGCCGACCAGATCGTCGTCGCCAACACCAAGGGCCTGACGGGCCACGCCATGGCGACCGGCATCGAAGACGTGCTGGCGGTGAAGACGCTGGAGACAGGACTGGTGCCGCCGGTGGCAAACTTCAAGGAAATCGATCCCGAGTTGGGGCCGCTGAATTTGTCCAAGGGCGGCAACTATCCCATCGAATACGCGCTGCACCTGGGCGCGGGATTCGGCTCGCAGATCAGCATGATCTTGCTGCGTCGGGTCCCGACGAAAGATGCCAAACGTCCGCGGCCGGATGCGCTCGGATACGCCTACCGGGTTGCTGATCCGGTGGTCTGGAGCGAGTGGCTGGCGCGCATTGCCGGTTCCCCCAAAGCCGAGCTGGAAGTGGTGAAGCGCACGTTGCGGGTGCACGATCAAGGACCGCAGCCGCGGGCCACTGCACCGCTGCATGATTCGCATCCCGCAACTCCGTCAACGCCCGTAACCACGACGAGTGCGGAGCCCGCAACGGCGGCGGTCGCGACCACGACTGCAGTGACAGAAGCTACGCCAGCACCATCAGCGATTCAAGCAGCTGCAAGGGCGACAGCGGCAGCTACGGCTACAGCTCCCGTGAAGGAGGAGGCGAAGCCGGCCGTCACCGCAGCTGCTGCTCCTTCAACCACCGCTGCGTCAACGACCGCTGCCGAAGACGTCAAGCAACGCATCCTTGCGCTGGTCGTGGAAAAGACCGGCTATCCGGAAGAGATGCTCGACCTCGATCTCGACATGGAAGCCGATCTCGGCGTGGACACCGTCAAGCAGGCGGAAATCTTCGCTGCCATTCGCGAGAGCTACCACATCCCGCGCGACGAGAACCGCAAGCTGCGCGACTATCCCACATTGTCGCATGTCATTCGCTTCGTCTTTGAGAAGCGACCGGATTTGGCGAATGCCGCTCCCACCCCTCCGCCAAAGCTTGGCGAAAAGGATGGGGCTCCCACTGCGACTACGCAGACGGCCCAGGTTAGCCCAACCGATGGGCGAACCCGGGGCACCGAAAGCGCAACCGCCGAAGAAGTGAAGCAGCGCATTCTCGCTCTCGTGGTCGAGAAGACCGGCTATCCGGAAGAGATGCTCGACCTCGATCTCGACATGGAAGCCGATCTCGGGGTCGACACCGTCAAGCAGGCGGAGATCTTCGCGTCGATCCGGGAAATCTACAGCATCCCGCGTGACGAAAACCGCAAGCTGCGCGATTATCCGACCCTGGCGCATGTCATCCGGTTCGTCTTCGACATGCGACCCGACTTGGCGGGTGGTTCGGTGTCTGCGCGGGCCTCGGCAAATATGGCTGAGGCGGCAGCCACGAAGCCGGTGGAGACGACGACCCCTGCGCCGGCGCCGCAAACTACGGTTGCGGATGCGGCTAACGCAGCGGTGGTACCGGCAGCCACGGCAGCAGTAAACGCTCCGAGCCTCGGCTCGATCCAACAAAAGGTTCTGGACATCGTCGCCGAAAAAACCGGCTACCCGAAGGAGATGCTCGACCTCGACCTTGATCTCGAAGCCGATCTCGGCATCGACACGGTCAAGCAGGCGGAGATGTTTGCCTCGGTGCGCGCGGCCTACGGCATCCCGCGCGACGAGAACATGAAGCTGCGCGACTTCCCGACGCTTGCGCACGTCATCAAGTTCGCGCAGAACCGAGTGCCGGGAACAGCAACGGTGGAGTCGACCACTGCCGCGGGCACCCAGAAGCCTGCAATCGAAAGCGAGCCCGCGGCGACGCAGGTGGGCGCCCCGACCGCGAACTTTACACCAGCACCAGCCGCTACGGCCGCGGCTACGGCCACGGCAACCGTTGCAGCGGAGCTACCCGGCCTTGAGTCGATTCGACAAAAAGTGCTGGAGATTGTCGCCGAAAAAACCGGCTACCCGAAAGAAATGCTCGACCTCGACCTCGATCTCGAAGCCGATCTCGGCATCGACACCGTGAAGCAAGCCGAGATGTTTGCCTCGGTTCGCGCGGCGTACGGCATACCGCGCGACGAGAACATGAAGCTGCGCGACTTCCCTACGCTTGCGCACGTCATCAAGTTCGCGCAGGACAGAGCGGCGGGGACAGTAACGGTGGAGTCGACCACCACCGCAGGCACCCAGAAGGCTGCAATCGACAGCGAGCCTGCGGCGACGCAGGTGGGTGCCCCGACCGCAGCGGACCTACCGAGCCTCGATTCGATCCAGCAAAAGGTGCTGGAGATCGTCGCCGAAAAAACCGGCTACCCGAAAGAGATGCTCGATCTTGATCTCGACCTCGAAGCCGATCTCGGCATCGACACGGTCAAGCAGGCGGAGATGTTCGCCTCGGTGCGCGCGGCGTACGGCATCCCGCGCGACGAGAACATGAAGCTGCGCGACTTCCCGACGCTTGCGCACGTCATCAAGTTCGCGCAGGACCGCGCCGGCGCGGCAACGACGGAGGCGGCTACCGAGGTCAAACCCGCGGTTCCCGCGACGGCGACTCCTCCCCCGAACTGCTCAGTTTTGACGCCGCCAACAAAATCCCCCGCCGCGTGCCGATACCGGTGCTTCGTCCCCCGCTGGCGATGTGCAAGACAACCGGCGTAACGCTGGGACCGGGAAGCCGCGTCATTGTTGTGTCGGATAAAAGTGGCGTTGCCGAGTCGCTGAGCGATCAACTCGATAACCGCGGCGTCGCTGTTTTGCGTCTCCCGGCTTCGACGGACACCGGCGCGCTGTTGAGCAGCGTGGAAAGCTGGCTGCAAGCCGGACCGGTCCAAGGAGTCTTCTGGCTACCGGCGCTGGATGTCGAGCCTGCAATTGCCGAAATGGATATCGCGACATGGCGCGAAAATGTACGCGTTCGCGTCAAGTCGCTCTACGCAATCATGCGCCGCTTGTATGAGCAGATTGCCGGCGCGAATACCTTCCTCGTAACGGCAACCCAGCTCGGCGGTCAGCACGGATACAACGAGGAAGGCGCGGCTTCGCCCATGGGCGGCGCGGTCGTCGGCTTCACCAAGGCCTACAAGCGCGAGCGGCCCGAGGCGCTGGTGAAAGCCGTGGACTTCGGCGATCGCCATGATTGGGAGATCACGACGCTGCTGATCGACGAAGCGCTGCGCGACCCGGGCGCGGTTGAGATCGGCTACAAGGACCGGCTGCGCTGGACGGTCGGTTTAGAGGAGCAGCCGGCGACCGACGGCATTGCCGGCTTGGCGCTGAATAAGAACACGGTGTTCGTGATCACCGGCGCGGCAGGCAGTATCGTCTCGGCCATCACGCAGGACCTGGCGGCCGCATCGGGCGGAACGTTCTACCTGCTCGATCTGGTGCCCGAGCCGGATGCCAACAATCCTGACCTGGCGCGCTTCGTCACCGACAAAGAAGGACTGAAGCGCGAGTTGTTCGCCCGCCTTCAAGCGCGCGGCGAACGAGCCACGCCGGCGCTGGTCGAAAAAGAGCTGGCGGCGCTGGAGCGCGCCAATGCTGCGCTGAGTGCGATCCGCGCCGTCGAATCAGCCGGAGGCACGGCGCACTACTTCAGCGTCAACCTGGCCGATGCTGGGGCGGTCGCTCGGGTGATCGCCGAAGTACGCAAGAACAGCGGCCACATTGACGTGCTGCTGCATGCGGCCGGACTGGAGCGCAGTCACTTCCTGCCCGACAAAGACGCGCGCGAGTTCGACCTGGTCTTCGACGTCAAAGCTGACGGTTGGTTCAACCTGCTGCACTCGATCGGCGACATGCCGCTGGGTGCGACGGTGACGTTCAGCTCGGTGGCCGGACGCTTCGGCAACGGCGGCCAGACAGACTACAGCTCGGCCAACGATCTGCTGTGCAAGTACACGTCGAGCTTCCGCACCACACGCCCGGCGACGCGCGGCATCGTCATCGACTGGAGTGCCTGGGGCGGCATCGGTATGGCGACGCGCGGCTCCATCCCCAAGATGATGGAGCTGGCCGGCATCGACATGATTCCACCCGAGGCCGGCATTCCCATCATCCGGCGCGAACTCACCAGCAGTGCATTCCGCGGCGAAATCGTCGTCGCCGGCAGACTGGGAATCATGCTGCAGGAGTGGGACGCAACCGGAGGCCTTGACGTCGCCGCACTCTCGGCTTCGAGCGAGGCGCTGACCAGGCAAGGGCCGATGGTGGGCCGCATCACCGGCGTCGGAGTTTACAGCGGCCTGACGATGGAGACCACGCTCGATCCTTCGGTACAGCCGTTCCTTTACGACCATCGCATCGACGGCACGCCGGTGCTGCCGGGCGTGATGGGCATCGAGGCCTTCGCTGAAGTCGCGCTGTGCCTGCATCCCGGCTGGCACATCGACGCCATTGAAGAGGTGAACTTCCTCGCGCCGTTCAAGTTCTATAAAAACGACGCACGGATCCTCATCCTGCAGTCCATCATTCATCCGGTTGCCGGCGAGCTCATTGCCGACTGCCGATTGATTGGCCGTCGCACGCTTCCCAACAGTCCCGAGCCGCAGGAGACTTTGCACTTCACCGCGCGCGTACGCCTGAGTAAGCAAGCTCCCGAAGCGGCAACCGGACTTGCACCACGGCTCTCGGCGGAAGGAATCGTGAATGCTGCGCAGATTTACCGCATTTACTTCCACGGCCCGGCATACCAGGTAATCGAACGGGCGTGGTGGGACGGCGAGCGCCTTGTCGGCGAGATGTCATCGCACCTGCCGCAGAACCATCAACCCTCGGAGCGGCCCACGCTGATCCGGCCGCGCATGATCGAGCTATGCTTCCAGACCGCCGGACTGTGGCAGATGGCCGCGCAGGGCCGGATGGGTTTGCCCTGGAAGGTGCAGCAGGTCACGACGCTTACCGCGCCGAAGCCGAATGGAGAAAAAATCTACGCGGTCGTCACCCCGCATCCCGACGAGGGAACGTTCGATGCGGAAGTGGTGGACGCGAACGGAACTCGCTACCTGCGCCTGGGCGGCTATCGCACCGTCGAATTGCCCGACAACGTCGATGCCGAGCCGCTGAAGGAACTGCAGAACGTCCTATCGCCGCACGAGCTGGCGGCTTCGTAAATCGAGGCCGCCGGCATCCGGCACGGTTCATCAACTGCCGTCTTCGTCGACCCGGGTGGAACACGCCTCTGGCGTGCAAAGGAGCACTACATAAGAGCCCGGCCTAAGCCGCCGATCTAGCTTCGACGACCAGCGGCTAAAGCTGACCTCGACCGAATCGCTTGCGGTGCATGCCGCCAGGCGCGCTCCACCCTGAAAACAGGGGTTGCCATGGCATACGATTTTGAGCGGGTCGCAATCGTGAATCGCGGCGAGGCCGCGATGCGCTTCATCCACGCGGTGCGCGAGTTCAACCAGGAGCGCAACACGACGCTGCGCACCATCGCGCTGTTCACCGATCCCGATCGGCATGCGATGTTCGTGCGCCAGGCCGACGAGTCGGTCTCGCTGGGGCCGGCCCGCATTCCCGATCCCAACACTCATCACCTGAAGAGCGCGTACGTCGATTATCCGCTGCTGGAGCAGGCGCTGCGCACGGCGCGCGCCGAGGCGGTGTGGGTGGGCTGGGGATTCGTGGCCGAGCACGCGCAGTTCGCCGATCTGTGCCGCGACCTGGGCATTGTCTTCATCGGGCCCGACGGCGACGTCATGCGTCTGTTGGGCGACAAGATTTCCTCCAAGCGACTGGCCGAGCAGGCGCAGATTCCCATCACCGACTGGAGCGGCGGGCCGGTGGAGACGCTGAGTGATGCGTGGCAAGCGGGCGAGCGGCTGGGCTATCCGCTGTTCATCAAGGCGACGGCCGGCGGCGGTGGCCATGGAATTCGGCGCGTCCATTCGCCCGGCGAGATGGAGAAGGCTTTCTCCAGCGCGCGCGCCGAGGCCTTCAAGGCGTTCGGCGATCCCACGGTTTTTCTCGAGCAGGCGGTCACGGGCGCGCGTCATGTGGAGGTGCAGGTCATCGCCGATCGCCACGGAACGACCTGGGCGGTCGGGGTTCGCGATTGCACGGTGCAGCGCCGCCATCAGAAGGTGATGGAGGAGGCTCCGTCGCCCGCACTCACGCCTGAGCAGGACGAGTTCCTGCGGAATGCGGCGGTGCGCCTGAGTAAGGCTGCGGGCTATCACAATGCCGGCACTGTCGAGTTTTTGTACGAGCCGGAAAGCCGGCGTTTCGTCTTCATGGAGATGAACACGCGGCTGCAGGTCGAACATCCGGTGACGGAGTGCACGACCGGCCTCGACCTGGTGAAGCTGCAAATTCACGTCGCGCGCGACGGCAAGCTGGAAGGCGAGGCGCCGAAGACGATGGGTCATGCCATCGAAGTACGGCTCAACGCCGAGGATGCGGACAACGGCTTCGCTCCCGCCCCCGGCGCGATCGAGCGCTTTCGCATGCTGACCGGCCCGGGTGTCCGCATCGATACCGGCGTGGAAGAGGGTGACGTAGTGCCGCCGGACTTCGATTCGATGATCGCCAAGGTCATCGCCTTCGGCCGCGATCGCCGGGAAGCGCTGGCGCGACTGCGACGCGTGCTGCAGGAGAGCGTCGTCGTGATCAAGGGCGGCACCAGCAATCGCGCCTTCCTGCTGGAGCTGCTGGGGCGCGAGGAAGTGGAGCGCGGCGAAGTCGACATCGGCTGGTTGGACCGGCTGGCGGCCAAGGGCGAGCACCTCTCGCGTCAGCACATCGACGTTGCGCTGATGCAGGCGGCCATCAACGCCTACGAAGACGAGCTGCGCATCGAGAAAGAGCAGTTCTATGCCTCGGCGCTGCGCGGGCGGCCGCAGGTGCGCAATGAGACCGGCCACACCGCGGCGCTGCGCTATCGAGAGCACGCCTATCGCATCAAGGTATGCCGCATGGGATTGCGGCAGTACCGCCTCGAAGTGGACGGTGCGCTGATCGACGCCGAAGTCGAGCCCATCGGGCCCTTCGAGTGCTGGCTCACCGTGTATGGCCGGCGATGCCACGTGGTTTCCGTCGAGCAGGGCTCGGTCTTCCGCATTGAGATCGACGGCGTATCGCATCGCATCGATCACGACGATGGTGGCGTGGTGCGCGCGCCTGCGCCGGCGGTCGTGGTCTCGATTGCAGTCCAGGCGGGCGACGAAGTTGCCACAGGTGACCGCCTGGCCGTAATCGAAGCCATGAAGATGGAGACGCAGATCGTCGCGCCGTTCGCGGGAAGGATCCGGCAGGTGATGGCGATCCCCAACGTGCAGGTCGGCACCGGCGATCCGTTGCTGCAGATCGAGCCCTTCAGCAGCGCCGAGGCCACCGAAACCAGCGAGCGCGTAGTTTTCGCCGGAACCGACGCGAAGCTGGAGGAATCGCAAGAGGCGCGCTGGCAGCGCAGTTTGCGTGAGTTGCGGCAGCTCATGCTGGGCTTTGATGTGAGCCCGGAACGCGCGTCACGACTGATCGCGGATTTGAAGCAGCCGCCGAGAACCCGAGACCGACGGTCATCTGCGGGCGCAGGAAGACGAAATCCTGAACATCTTTGTCGACCTGGCATCGCTGTTCCGCAGAAAGCCGCGCGCCAGCCATCAGACCGGCAGCGAGGCGCCCAGCACCGAGACGTTGCTGTTCTCATATCTGCGCCTCCTCGACATGCAGGGCGAGGGCATGCCGGAGGAATTCGTCCAGGCGTTGCAGAGGGCGCTCGCCTACTATGGAATCCGCTCGCTGGACCGCACGCCGGAACTCGAGGAGTGCCTGCTGTGGATTTACAAGTCGCACCAGAACGGCGAGCAACAGGCCGCACCGGTCCTGAGCGTGTTGCAACGCCGCCTGGGAGCGCTGGAAGCGCGTGCGCAGCAGCCCGACGAAGCATTGCAGAAGCTGCTCGATCGCATGGTGGCCATCACGCGCGAGCTGTTCCCCACGGTCAACGATCTGGCGCGCGAGTTGCGCTATCGCTGCTTTGAGGAGCCTATTTTCGAGCGTGCGCGCACACAGATTTACGGCACCATCCAAAAGCACCTCGATTATCTGGAGAAGAATCCCAACGCGACGGACGCGCGACAGCGCATTCGGGTGATGGTGGATTGCCCGCAGCCACTTGCCTTTCTCTTTGCCAGCCGCTTCGATACCGCGCCGGCATCACTGCGCCAGATCATGATGCAGGTGATTACGGCGCGCTATTACCGGCGCGGGTTAAACAACTTCCGCGCATTGCCCGCCGACGGACAAAACTTTGCCCAAGCCGAGTACTACGAAGAAGGCAACCACCAGCACCTGCTGATCGCGTACTGCGAATCGGCAGCCCTGGGCGAGACGCTGCTTCAACTCGCAACCCACATTTCTGAGGCACCAGAGGATGGGCAGGTTGTCCTTGACCTTTTTACGTGGCGCAAGGACGGCCTGCCCGATTTCCAGGAGAGCTTGCGAGAGTTGCGTGCCGCCATCAACGGTGCCGGGTTCGCGCAACGGGTGGCGCGCGTGATTGTCGCAGTCTCTAGTGCCACGCAACAAACGGGTCCGGCGAGCATGCAACATTTCACCTTCGAGCCCACAGACAGCGGATACGAAGAGGTCGAGCTCTTCCGCGGCGTTCATCCCATGATCGGCGAGCGCCTGCATCTATGGCGGCTGAAGAACTTCAACATCCGGCGTCTGCCGTCGGTCGACGATGTGTACCTGCTGCACGCCGTCGCCCATGAGAATCCCAGGGACGAGCGCCTGTTCGCGGTGGCGGAGGTACGCGATCTGACGCCCATCCGCGACCGTTCAGGGCACGTGGTGCAGCTGCCTCACCTGGAGAGCATGTTTGCCCAAGCAGTAGCCGCCATGCGGCACGAGCAGATGAAGCGGCCGCAACGCCAGCGTCTGTATTGGAACCGCATATTCCTTTATATCTGGCCGGCCTTGAATCTGCGGCCTGACGAAGTGACCGGCCTCGTGCACCGGCTGGCCTCGTCCACCGATGGCCTCGGGCTGGAGCAGGTGGTGGTGCGCGTGCGCATCCCGAATCCCCGCAGCGGCGAGCTGCGCGACACCATCATGCGAATTTCCGCGCCCGGAGATGCGGGCTTGCTCATGACCTACCGTCCCGCGACCCGGCAGGAGCCGATGAAGCCGCTGAGCGCGTACGACCTCAAAGTCGTCAAGATGCGCCAGCGGGGGCTGACCTATCCCTACGAGATCGTCAAGATGCTGACCACTTCGCCCAGCGACTCGCGCACGGATTTTCCGCCGGGCGAATTCGTCGAGCACGATCTCGACGCGGAAAACCATCTGCTGCCCGTCCAGCGGCCCTACGGACAGAACACCGCCAACATCGTTGCCGGCGTGATTCGCAACTTCACCGACAAATATCCCGAGGGCATGAAGCGCGTGGTTCTGCTGGGCGATCCCAGCAAAGACCTGGGCGCACTGGCCGAGCCGGAGTGCCGGCGCATCCTTGCCGCGCTGGAGTTGGCACACGCCATGCACGTTCCGCTGGAGTGGTTCACGCTTTCGGCCGGCGCGAAAATCTCGATGACCAGCGGCGTCGAGAACATGGACTGGATCGCGCGCGTGCTGCGCGGCATCATTGCGTTCACCCAGGCCGGCGGCGAGATCAACCTCGTCGTCAACGGCATTAATGTCGGCGCGCAGCCGTACTGGAATGCCGAGGCGACAATGCTGATGCACACCCGCGGCATTCTCATCATGACGCCGAAGGGCGCGATGGTGCTCACCGGCAAGCGCGCGCTGGACTACTCCGGCAGCGTCTCCGCGGAGGACAACCAGGGCATCGGCGGCTATGACCGCATCATGGGCTTTAACGGCCAGGCACAATATTTCGCGCGCGACCTTCACGAGGCATGCCAGATCCTGCTGCAGCATTATGAGCACACCTATGTCTCGCCGGCGGAGCGATTCCCGCGCCGGGCCTTGACGAGAGATCCTTACGATCGTGATGTGCGGCTCTACCCACACGGCGGCGGCGACGGCAGCTTCGCCCTGGTGGGCGAAATCTTTTCCGACGTAACGAATCCGGGCCGCAAGAAGTCGTTCGAAATTCGCAAGGTGATGATGTCGGTGGTCGATCAGGACCACGCTCCGATGGAGCGCTGGCCGGGCATGCGTAATGCCGAGACCGTGGTGGTGTGGGACGCGCACCTGGGCGGATATCCCGTGTGCCTGCTCGGCATTGAGTCGAAGCCGGTGCCGCGCTTCGGATTCGTTCCCGCCGACGGGCCGGACCAGTGGACTGCCGGCACGCTGTTCCCGCTCTCGTCAAAGAAGGCGGCGCGCGCCATCAACTCCGCCAGCAACAACCGGCCGGTGGTGGTGCTCGCCAACTTGTCGGGGTTCGACGGGTCGCCCGAATCCATGCGCCGCCTGCAACTGGAGTACGGCGCGGAGATTGGGCGCGCGGTGACCAACTTCAAAGGCCCGATGGTATTCTGCGTGGTCTCGCGTTATCACGGCGGCGCTTATGTTGTATTCTCGCGGGCGCTGAATGAGCAGCTGGAGGTGATTGCCCTGGAGGGAACGTACGCTTCGGTGATCGGAGGTGCGCCCGCTGCCGCCGTGGTCTTTGCCGGTGAAGTGGACGCCAAGGCGCGCAAGGATGCGCGGCTGGAGACGCTGGCCAAGGCGATGGAGCAGGCGCAAGGCGCGGAGAAGAACCGTTTGCGCGCCGAGTGGAATGAACGATTCAAGGTCGTGCACTCGGAGAAGCTGGGCGAGACGGCGGCCGAGTTCGACCGCGTCCATAGCGTGCACCGCGCGCTGGATGTGGGCGCGCTGCACCGCATCATTCCGCCCGCCAACCTGCGGCCGTACCTGATTGAGGCGATCGGGCGCGGCATCGAGAAGGAGCAGGGCGCGCGCCGGCAGCCGGGCTCGGATAAACGGATCGCGCCGCAAGCGGCGCTTGCGACCTCGGCGGCGGATTGATGGACGTATTTTGCTTCGAACAGTGTCAGGCGGACGTTCTGGCCGATGACGACTGGCTCGGGCCGCCCGAACGCGCGCGGCTCAGTTCCCTGCGCGTTCCCAAACGAAGACAGGATTGGCGGCTTGGGCGTTGGACCGCCAAGCATGCTGTCGCGGCTTACCTCGGCTTAGCAGCCGATGTCCGCGCCCTGGCCGCCATCGAAATCCGGCCGGCTGATTCCGGAGCGCCCGAGGCATTTCTCGACGATCGACCGGCATCCGTTTCCATCTCTCTCACGCATCGCGAAGGCCATGCCGTGTGCGCAGCGGCTCCGGCGGGAAACGCAATTGGATGCGACCTGGAGATGATCGAACCACGTTCGGAGGCGTTCGTCTCCGACTACTTCACTGGTGAAGAGCAGGAGCTTGTCGAGCGCTCGGCTCAGGCTGAGCGATTCCTCACGGTGGCTCTGCTGTGGAGCGCCAAGGAGAGCACGCTGAAAGCGCTGCGCGAGGGATTGCGGATCGATCCGCGGCAGGTTGCGGTCGATGTATCAGCCGCCGCGGGCGACAGCCCCTCGGCCGTCGGATGGTATCCGCTACTCACGTCGTACCAGCAACAGACGTTTCATGGCTGGTGGCGGCGCGACGGAGAGTTCGTGCTCACCCTGGTCAGCGAACCCGAATGCGCTCCGCCGACGCGCTTGCCGGTCATCCCCACGAATCGACCGAAGTGAAGCTCGTTGCCGCTGCATCTCATCCAATCTCCGCTATGCGCAGATTGCTTTGTGTCACCGCCCATCCTGATGACGAAGCCGGCGGCTTTGGCGGCTCCCTGCTGCTCTACCACGAACGCGGCGTCGAGACCTCCGTCATCTGCCTGACCGCTGGCACCGCGGCGCGCAATCGCGGCACCGCGCGGACAAACGAGGAACTGGCGGCGCAGCGCCGGGCCGAGTTCGCGGCCTCGTGCAAGCTTCTCGGCGTGAGTTACGGCGAGGTGCTGGATTATCCCGACGGCGGACTGGATCGCGTCGAATTGTATAAAGCTGTGGGCGATCTCGTCGCGCGCATTCGCCGGCTGCGGCCGCACCTGGTGATGACCTTCGGCCCCGACGGCGGACTCACCGGGCACATCGATCACGCCATGGCGGGTATGTTTGCGACGCTGGCCTTCGAGTGGGCGGGACGGCCCGATCGCTATCCCGAACAATTGGAACAGGGACTCTCAACCCACCGCGCGCAGAAGCTGTACTACCTCGCGGCCGATTTCGTCCTGGCCGATCGCCAACCGATCTCGCCGTCACCGGTCACGGCACGCATCGAAATTGGCAAAGAGCGTTCTGAAAAGAAGACGCAGGCCTTTCAGCAGCACAAAACGCAGGCGCCGCTATTCGAGCGCGTCAAGAAAAACCTTGGCGAGAGCCTGGGAACGGTGGAGATGTACCACCTGGCAGCGACCAGCCGGCCGAGGGAGGCAAAGCCGGAGACGGATTTGTTTGAAGACGTAATGGAAGACGAAGCGCGGTGAGCGTCCGCGATGCGCCGCGAGCGGAGCAAGCGTCCGTCGGCTAGTGGCCCAGCTCGGCGCGCGGCTGGATCGAGTCAGCGATGCAATCCAGCGCGGTTTGAATGCGATCCAGTTCGCTTTCCAGGCTGCCGTTCCAGTCCAGCAGGCTGTCGGGAGCCTGCCAGAATCGCTCCAGCACCTTGTGGAGAACGGCGCGTCCCCGTTCGGTCAGCAACAATGCGCCGACACTTCCGAGCCCTATCACCGTGAGTGGCACATACCATCGCCGCATGGGAATCTCCTGATCGGCGCGAACCGGCGAAGCGCGCCTACCAGCAACTTACCTTTCTTCGATTCGCAATTACAAGGATAGGATGACCGCGGAGCCGCAAAAGTACACAGCAGTTCGATTTTGAAACTTTAGTACTCGGCTCACGCGAAACTCAGCCGCCAGGCGGATCGCCGGCCGGCCAAGTTCCCCTCAGAGCTGAAGGTTGAGTGGCGCTAATTGTCGCGCCTCAAACTCATTCCAGTCCTGAATCATTCTCGCGGCGGCGGCCTGTGCGTTCGGGATTTGCTGCGTGACCTGGGCCGTCGGCGCCTGATCCACCTCCTGCAGCATGCCCAGCAAGGTGAGCAGCGTCGAACGCACCCCGTTGAGGTTCTCGGCCTGTTGCCCGCGCCTGCGCCGCCGTCCCTCGCCGCCCATCAGGTCGTGAAGCTCTTTCGCCGCCGCATCCAGCTTCTCGGCTTCCGCTCCGCTTGCCGACTGGCGCCGGGCCTTGATCTTCGCCTGCGCTGCCTCGGCCTTGTCGATGATCGGCTGAAGTTTCACCACGTCGTCATAGACCTGGTATGAGAGCTCGAACTGTTTCTGCAGGTCGGTCCTGGGAGTCTTCACGCGCGGATCCATCTCCACCATGAGCGGCTGAGAGTACTTCTGCCCATCGACGGTGAGCACGACCGTGTATTTGCCCGGCATGATCCAAGGCGACGTCGGCTGCGGGGCCGTGTTCATGTAAACCGCGGCGATGGGATATTCCGGCTTAATGCCGGCCACGGGCGTGTAGTGCATGTCCCATACGAAGCGATGGAAACCAGCAGCGTTCGACAGCCGCTCCGGAGGGCGCAGCCAGTACTCCGGAATTTCCAGAGACGGATTCGGCGCCGGTAGCGGATCGGCGCTGGAGAAGCGGCGAACCGTCTTTCCCGACACATCCCGAATCTCCAGTGTCACAGCACCAGACGAGGCAGACTTCAAGTAGTAGTTGAGGATTGCGCCGTCCGGCGGATTCTGCCCCGCGGGCACATCCGGCGGCAGCGGCGTGTCGGGGTTCGTGTCCCAGCGAACGCGCAACGCCGGCTCCGGCGCGAACAGGTGAGCATCCTTGCCGTTGATGTCCCACACCTGCCGCAGCGGCGTGATGTCGTCGAGGATCCAGAATCCCCGGCCGTGCGTCGCGATCGCAAGGTCGTTGTCTTTGATCAGCAGATCGCGCACCGAGGTCGCCGGCAGGTTCAGCCGCAGCGATTGCCAGTGATCGCCGTCATCGAACGAAACGTACACGCTGCCTTCGGTTCCCGCAAACAGCAGCCCCTTGCGTTTCGGGTCTTCGCGAACCGAGTTGACGTTCTGGTCGGCAGGAATGCCGCTGACGATCTCCGTCCAGCTCTTGCCGCAATCACGCGTGCGATAGATATGCGGCCGCAGGTCGTCGAGCCGCAGCGTATTGACCGCTGCGTAGGCGGTCTGCGGATCGGTGTGGCTCGCCTCCAGCACAGAAACTTTCTGCCACGCCGAAAGCTGCGGCGGCGTGACGTTTTTCCAATTCGCCCCGCCATCCGTCGTCAGCCAGATCAGCCCGTCGTCGGTTCCGGCCCACATGCGGCCTTTTTCCAGCGGCGACAACGCGAGCGCATAGATGACGCCGCGCTGCTTCGGCTGCGCAGTCGGCTCGGAGCGGTAGATGCCGACTGAGGCCGGTATGTCGAAGGTCTTGCGCGTGAGATCGGGACTGACCTGCTTCCAGCTCTGGCCGCCGTCGCTCGTCGCCCAAAGTGTGTTGGCGGCGAAGTACATCAGGTGCGGATCGAAGGGCGAGAACACGATCGGCTCGGTGCGAATCACGCGAAAGTCCGGCGAGCCCAACGGCACGGGAATGATGTTCTGCGCCTGCGTGGTGCGCCGGTCGTAGCGCGTGAGCTTTCCGCCGACGACGATGTCGGGATCGATCGGATCGGGCACGACATAGCCGTATTCTTCCGCCGCGACCGGATGCCAGTCGCGAAAGGTGATCTCGCCATCGTTGCCGCGGCTGGCGATGCACACCGAGCCGCTCTCCTGCTGCCCGCTGCACAGGCGATACGGGAAGGCGTTGTCGGCATTCACGTGATACAGCTGCGCCGTCGGCTGGTTGTACCACGAGCTCCAGCTCTGGCCGCCGTTGACGGTGATGATCGCGCCCTGATCGCTGGCCAGCATGATGATGTTGGGATCGTTGGGATTGATCCAGATGTTCTGGTAGTCGTCGCCGCCGGGCGCCCCGCGGCAGCCGATCCAGGTCTTGCCGCCGTCGGTCGATTTCCAGGTGACCGTGCTGGTGCTGTACAGCACGTCGGGATTCTTCGGGTCGATGCCGGGCACCGGCAGATCGCCGCCGCCGATGCGCATCTTGGGACGCGGGTCATCGGTCGCGACGTGACCAGGTCGCGCCGGCGTCCTTCGGAGCGATAGAGCTCGACCGCCGTCTTTCGTTGCCACCGAGGCGAACAGCCGCTGCGGATTGCTGCGCGAGATCGCGACATAGGCCTGCACGATGCCGCTCGGCAGGCCGCCGGCTAGCTGCTTCCAGGTCTTGCCGCCGTCGGTCGATTTGAAGATTCCGCCGCCCGTGCCGTTCCAGTCGCCGTTCTCCCACGGCGCCTTCGCGTGCCTCCCACAACGTGGCATAGACCACATCGGGATTGCAGGGATCGATCTTGACGTCGTTGCCGCCGATGTTCTCGTCTTTGTAGAGAACCTTCTCGAAGGTCTGGCCGCCGTCGGTCGAGCGATAGATGCCGCGCTCCGGATTCGGCCCATAGGGATGGCCGGCGACGGCCACGAAGAGCCGGTTGGGATCATGCGGATCGACCGCGATCTGCGAAATCTGCTGGCCGTCGCGCAGGCCGAGATGCGTCCAGGTGCGTCCCGCGTCGGTGGACTTGTAGATGCCATCGCCGACCGACAGATCGGGCCGATGCAAGCCTTCGCCGCTGCCGACATAGACGATGTTCGGATCGGACGGCGCGACCTCGATCGCGCCAATCGATCCGGTCGGCTGCTGATCGAAAATCGGCTTCCAGGTGCGGCCGAAGTCGGTCGTCTTCCACACCCCGCCGTTCACCGCGCCCATGTAGAAAACATTCGGCTGGCTGGGAACGCCGCAGACGGCGCGCGTGCGGCCTCCGCGAAACGGCCCGACGTTCCGCCACTGCATTTCGGTCAGGATGTGGGTGTCGAGCCCGGCTTGCGCGGCAAGCGGAAGGACCGTTGCAATCGATGAGAGCAGGACAACAGAGCAGGACAAAAAAATTCTTCATGGGACTTGTGGCGAGGCGCAGCATGGAAGTGTCAACGCCGCTCAACCGCAAACGAGTAATGTAATCTAATCGCAAAGATCTTGCAGGTAGAGGACCTCCGATTTGAAACTTCGCGTGCGGTTTGTCTCGCCGGCCTGTTGCTATTTTCGTCGCTTTCATTTTGAACATCGTTGCCCTGGCCCAGACGGTTCCTCCGGAGCTGTTGGGCGGCCTGCAATGGCGCCTGATCGGCCCGTTCCGCGGCGGCCGCGTGGCCGCAGTTACCGGTGTTCCGGGCGGCGGCTCGACGTTCTACTTCGGCGCGTCGATGGCGGCGTTTGGAAGACGACGGACGCCGGCGTCACCTGGAGCCCGATCTTCGACGGCCAGCCAATCGCTTCCATTGGCGCGCTGGCGGTCGCGCCTTCGAATCCCAACGTTCTCTACGCCGGCACGGGCGAGTCCGACATTCGCTCGGCGCTAAGCTCCGGCGACGGCGTGTACAAGTCCACCGACGGCGGGCAGACCTGGCGAAATATCGGACTGCGAGATTCGCGGCAGATCAGCCGCATCGTCGTCGATCCGCAGAATGCCGACGTCGTGTACGTCGGCGCGCTCGGTCACGCCTACGGGCCGAACGACAAGCGCGGCGTCTTCAAGTCGACGCGACGGCGGCGCGAACTGGACGCGCGTTCTCGACAAAGGCCCGAACATCGGCGCTTCCGACCTGGCGATCGCCACTCGCCAGTCCCAACATGCTGTTCGCGGGAACCTGGAACGCGCATCGTCCGCCGTGGAGCACCTACGCTCCGCTATCAGGGACCGGGCGGCGGCATCTACCGCTCCACCGACAGCGGCGCAACCTGGACCCAACTAACCGGCAACGGCCTTCCCGATGGCGATTGGGGCCGCGTCGGCGTCGCGGTCTCGCCGGATGGCAAACGCGTTTACGCTTTGATCGAAGCGGGCAAGAAGTCCGGCCTCTATCGCTCCGACGACGGCGGCAACACCTGGACGCTCGCCAATAGCGACTCGCGCCTCACCAGCCGCGGCTGGTACTTCATGGGCATCACCGTCGATCCCAACAATCCCGACGTCATCTACATTCCCAACATCGCGCTCTACAAATCGGAAGACGGCGGCAAGACCATCTCGATTGTGCGCGGTGCGCCCGGCGGCGACGACTATCACCAGATTTGGGTCGACCCGAAAGATTCTGCGCACATGGTTCTCGGCACCGACCAGGGCACGACCATCAGCCTCAATCGCGGCCAGACGTGGTCGTCGTGGTACAACCAGCCGACCGCGCAGTTCTATCACGTCATCACCGACAACCAATTTCCCTATCACGTCTACGGCGCGCAGCAGGACACCGGCTCCATCGCCGTGCCCAACCGCACCGATCACGGCATGATCACCGGCCGCGACTGGTTCATGGTAGGCGGTGGCGAGAGCGGCTGGCTCGCGCCCGATCCCGGCGATCCGAACATTCTTTATGCCAGCAGCGTGTATGGCAGCGTGGTTCGCTTGGACCGTCGCACGTCGTTCAGCCAGGACATCACGCCGTGGCCGATGCCGAACTTCGGCAGCGAGATCAATCAGCGAAAATATCGCGATCCGTGGACGCCGGTGCTGGTGCGCTCACCCATCGAGAAGAACACGCTGTATTTCGGCACGCAGTTCGTGATGAAGACCACCGACGGCGGCCTTCATTGGGAACAGATCAGCCCCGACCTGACGGGAGCCGTGGCCAACGCTCCGACATCCGGGGCGACGAACGCAGCCAACGCGAAAGAGCGCGGCTTCGGCGTGGTCTTCAGCATCGCGCCCTCGCCGGTGAAGGCGGACGAGATTTGGGCCGGCAGCGACACGGGTCTGCTGCACCTCACGCGCGACGGCGGCAAGAATTGGCAGGACGTGACGCCCCCCGGCCTGAGCCCGTGGAGCAAAATCGCGATGATCGAAGCTTCGCGATTCGATCCTGCGGTGGCTTACGTTGCGGTTGACCGTCATCGACTCGACGACCAGGCGCCGTACATCTATCGCACGCGTGACTACGGCAAGACGTGGCAGCCCATCGCGACCGGCATTGCGGCGAACTCGTTCGTGAATGCGATTCGCGAAGACACGGAACGCAAGGGGCTGCTGTTCGCCGGCACCGAGCTCGGAATTTATGTCTCGTTCGACGACGGCGACCATTGGCAGCCGTTGCAGCTCAACTTGCCGGTCACATCGGTTCGCGACATGACCATCCACGGCGACGATCTGATCATCGCGACCTACGGGCGCTCGTTCTGGATCCTGGACGACATCACGCCGCTGCGGCAAATCGAAGTGCAGGCGCAGCCTTCCAGCGCGCGGCTGTATACGCCGGCAACAGCCATTCGCATCGACAACGATGTCTTCCTCGGCAGCCCGCTCCCGCCGGATGAGCCGACGGCGAAGAATCCCCCCGACGGTGCAATCGTCGATTACTATCTGCCGTCGGCGGCGAAGAACGTGACGCTGGAGATTTTCGATTCCAGCGGCAAGCTGGTTCGCCACTACATGAGCGGCGAGCGCAAGCCGCGGAAGCAACCGCCACTGGCGATTGCCGAGCGCTGGATTCCCAAGCCGGTGGTGCTGGAGAACACGGCCGGCGCTCACCGCTTCGTCTGGGATTTGCGCTGGTCCAGCGCCGGAGCGGCCGAACTGGATGAAGAAGACGGCCGAGGCGCGCCCCGCGGACCTCGCGTCATACCCGGTGAGTATCAGCTCAAACTTACGGTTGATGGCGCGAGCTTTACCCAACCGTTGAAGGTCGAGATGGATCCGCGCTCGCAAGCGACCTCGGCAGAGTTGAATGACCAGCTTCGCGTAGGCCTGCAGATCTTTGACGAAGCACAGATGACGCGCAAAGCTCTGGCCGAGATTGGCGCCGTGAAAAAGCGGCTGAGCGAAATCGAGTCACAAAGCCTGAAGCAGCATCCCGAGTTGCTGAGCCAGATCAACAGCGTGCAGTCGGCGATCGCGAAGATCGAAAAAGGCGAGCATGCCACCGCGGGCACGATCGCGGGACTTGAGTCGGCAAACACGGGGTTGGCGGCCGCTCTGCGAGTTGTGCAAAGCGGCGACCGCGCTATCCCTTCGCAAGCCATGGAGCTCTATCGCGAAGCCGACCAGGTCGCGAAGGCGGAGCTGGCGCAGTGGGGCGAGCTGAAGAGCGCGCAAATCCCGAAGCTGAATGAGGCGCTACGGAAGGCGGGGGTAGGCGTGATTCAGGTTTCCGAATTCGCGCACGAAGCAGACGCCGAAATGTCGCAATAACCTGTCGCGAGCGGTGCGTTACCGCTCCACCAGCTTCTCCAGGTCCTCAAAGAAGCCGGGATAGGAAATTCGCACGCACTCGGCGCCATGAATGATGGTTTCGCCTTCGGCCCGCAGCGCTGCGACGGCGAACGCCATCGCGATGCGGTGGTCGTCGTAGCTCTCGATCTCGGCGCCGTGCAACCGCTGACCTCCGGGAATGCGCCAGCCGTCGTCTGTCTGCTCAACCTGCGCGCCCATGGCTTGCAGATTGCGTGTGACCGCACTCAGCCGGTCGGACTCTTTGACGCGCAGCTCTTGAGCGTCGCGCACCTCGATGCCTTCTGAAGTGAACGGAGCGATGGCTGCCAGCACGGGCAGCTCGTCGATGAGCAATGCCGTCAGCGCGCCCTCGATGCGAACGTGCCTTCCCTGCCCCGGAGTCAGCGCGATCGTTCCCACCAGCTCTCCGTGCTGCTCCTCAACGCGCAACATCGAAATGCGGCTACCCATCACGGTTAATACGTCCAGCAGAGCCGAGCGCGTCGGATTCAGCAGCACGCCGTCGATCACCAGATTCGACTCGGGAAAGATCGAAGCCGCGCAGAGGAAGAAAGCCGCCGACGAAATATCTCCGGGCACGAGCGCGTCGAGCGGGTGCAGAGTTTGGCCGCCATCGATGCTGACCGAGTGGTGCGTTCTCTCGACGCCGGCGCCGAACGCGCGCAGTGCAAGCTCACCGTGATCACGCGTGCGAGCCGGCTCGTGAACGGTTGTCTTTCCCTTCGCCATCAATCCTGCAAACAGCACGGATGTCTTGACCTGCGCGCTGGCAACCTTCGGACGATAGTCGATGCCGCGCAGTTTTCCGCCGTGGATTCGCAGCGGCGCGCGCTCGCCCTCGGACGCGTCGATGCTCGCGCCCATCTGCCGCAGCGGTTCGATGATCCGCTTCATCGGCCGGCGCGAGAGCGATGCATCGCCCGTCAACTCGCTGGTGAACGGCTGAGCGGCGAGGATGCCGGACAGCATACGCATGGTCGAGCCGGAGTTGCCGCAGTCGAGAGCGCGGTCCGGCGCCTGCAATTGCGCTCCCCGGCCCTCGATGGTTACAGCTCCCTTTTCATCATGCTCAACTTTGCAACCGAGCTCATTCACACAGCGAAGAGTGCTTGCACAATCGGCGCCGGGCGCAAAGTTCTCGAAGCGCGAGCGCCCTTCGGCTAGCGCCGCCAGCATGGCGTAGCGATGCGAGATCGATTTGTCGCCGGGCACGCGCAGGCTTCCCAGAACATTCCGTGCCGCGCCTATCACCACCGTGTTGGGGTCATGCATGATGCATCGTGCAATTACGAAAACTGCGCTTCAGAGTTGCCCATCTTTACAACTTTATATTTCGTCGAGCGGCGCATAGCAGCAGCCAACTTCCGGCTACAAAGCTCATCTCACGGAATACTGCGTTGCCAAACCAGGCACGTGTTGAAGGCGGTCGAACATGGCATCCGCGCCCCGCGTTGTAGCATTGCTCTCCACGTTTTTCCTGCTCTCCATTTTCAGCCAGGCACAGACGCCGCAACAGAGTTCAGCGAAGGCCACCGTGATGGCTGCCCTTACCGGCAAGGTGCTCGGGGCTGACGGGCGCCCGCTACCAGGGATCCACGTCGAGCTCGACGACGCCGAAAGCGCGATGCCCGTGACCTCGACCTACACGCAGCCCGACGGCTCCTTCGAACTGTATAACATTCCCCATGGCAACTATGAAGTGATCGCCGAATCGGCCAACTTCCAAGTCAGCGATCCGGTTTCCTTGGATACGGGAAAGCCCAACCTGCAGCTGCGGTTGCCGACGAGCGCATCGGCATTGAACCCGCTGGACGCGACCACGTCGGTGGCCCGGATGATGGTGCCGAGCCGGGCGCAGCGGCTCTACCAGCGCGCGTTCAACGATTTCAATCGCGGCAACTATGACGAGGCGGAGAAGCAAGCCGATGCCGCCCTTGAGATCGATCAGCAGTTCGCCGACGCGCTGACGCTGCGCGGCCTGATCGAAGTCCGCAAGGGCAATCTCGCTCAGGGCCAGGACGATCTCGAGCAGGCGATTCAAGCCGATCCGTCCGAGAGCGCTGCCTACGTGGCGTTGGCTGCGGTTTACAACCACAACGGACGCTTCGAGGATGCCATGCACGCCTCCGAGAAGGGCCTGTCGCTCGCTCCCAGAGCCTGGCAGGCGTACCTCGAAATGGCGAAAGCTTCGATTGCCAGATCGATGTATCAGAGCGGGCTGAAGTTTCTCCGCCAGGCCGAGCGCCTGGGCGGCAACACGTACGCCGAAGTACATCTCTTGAAGGCCTATGCGCTGGTGCCGCTGAAGCTCTATAAAGATGCCAAGTATGAGCTCCAGGCTTCGCTGGCGCGCGACCATCACGGCGAGGTAGGCAGCCAGGCGCAGGAGATGCTCGCACAACTGGATTCTCTCAATGGCACGGGCGCAGCCACTCATCCGTAATTCGCAGCCCTCTGCACGTTTTCCCGGCCCAGCTCATGCTGGGCTTTTTCGTTCTCCACGACCGTGCGCGGCAGGGGTTTACAATTTCGCATCAGGTACTTCCGCTTGGACAACAAAGCCATCGCGCACATCTTCTACGAGACCGCCGACCTGATGGAGGTGAACGGCGACGACTCCTTCCGCATCCGCTCCTACCGGCGCGCCGCCGAAGCCTTGGAGGCCCACCCGCAGCAGGTTTCCGAAATCCTCGACGAGCCGAAGAAGCTGCTGGAAATTTCCGGCATCGGCAAAGGCATGGCGGCGAACATCCAGGAGCTTTGCCGCGAAGGCAAGCTTTCGAGCCATCAAGAGCTGTTGCAGAAATACCGTCCCAGCATGCTGGAGCTGCTGAAGATCCAGGGACTCGGTCCGAAGACGATTGCGCTGCTGTGGAGCGCCTTCCAGGTGAGCGATCTTGCCGGCGTCGAGAAGCTGGCGCGCGAAGGCAAGCTGCGCGAGCTCCCGCGGCTGAGCGAAAAGAGCGAACAGAAAATCCTGAAGGCGATCGAAGACTACCGCCGCATCTCGGGCCGATTCCTGCTGGATGAGGCCGACCGCACGGCGGAAAAACTGACCGAGCACCTGAAGCACATCAAGGGCATCGAGAAGATCACGCCGGCCGGCTCGCTGCGACGCGGGCGCGAGACCGTCGGCGATCTGGATGTGCTGATCACCGGGCCGTGCTGCATGGACGATGAGCGGCGCAACGGCTTGATCGAGGAAATCCTGCGCTTCCCCGGCATTGTCGATGTGCTGGCGAAAGGCGACAACAAAGTCAGCTTCAAGTTGCGCAGCGGGATGCAGGTGGACGTGCGCTTGCTGCCGCCGGAATCCTACGGCGCAGCCATGCAATACTTCACCGGCTCGAAGAACCACAACGTGACGCTGCGGCAACGCGCGCTGAAGATGGGACTCACCTTGAACGAGTACGGTCTGTTCAGGCTGGAAGGCAACGAGCGCGTGGCGAGCGCAACCGAAGACGAAATTTACGGCGCACTCAAGCTCGACTGCATTCCGCCCGAGATGCGCGAGAACTGCGGCGAAATCGATCTCGCCGCCGAGCACAAGCTGCCCCGGCTGATCACCCTTGGCGACATCCGCGGCGAGGTGCACATGCACACCGTCGAGACCGACGGCCGTTGCACCATCGCCGAGATGGCCGACGCTGCGAAGGCGCGCGGCTACAAGTACATCGCGATCACCGACCACTCCAAGAACCTGGCCTTCGCCAACGGCCTCGACGACAAGCGCGCAGTCGAGCACATCGCCCGCATCCGCGCCGCCAACGACGAGATCGACGGCATCACCATCATGGCCGGCATCGAAGTCGACATCCTCGCCGATGGCGAGCTGGACCTTTCCGATTCGGTCCTGGAGCAGATGGATGTCGTCGTCGCCAGCGTGCATTCGGCCTTCAACCAGGAGCCGCAGCAGATGACCGACCGGCTGCTGCGCGCGCTGGACAACAAGAACGTTTCGATTCTCGGCCATCCCACCGGGAGGCTGCTGCTGCGCCGCGACGCCTATGCCTTCGACATGGATGCGGTCCTCAAAGCGGCGTTGAAGAACCGAATCGCGATGGAGCTGAACGCGTATCCTGATCGGCTGGACCTGAACGACGTGCATCTGCGGATGGCGCGCGATCGCGGCGTCAAGATCGTGATCAACACCGACGCGCATCACACCTCGCACTTCGAGAAGATCAAGTACGGCATCCTGCAGGCGCGTCGCGCGTGGCTGACACCCGACGATGTGCTGAACACCCTGCCGGAGAAGGAATTTCGGCGGGCGATGAAGCACGAGTGGCCGGCGGCAGTGGTTAGTGGTTAGTAGATGGTGGTTCGTGGATCGTGTCGTAAAGGACAGCCGCGAGCGGTGGAATTTGTCTCAGCCGTGGGCGTAAGCCCGCGGGTTACACGGCCCGATGGACCTGAGCCGCGGATTGGCGGCATGCTTCGTTCGGCCACCGCGCTCCGCGGCTCACAATTCGAAGAATCTATACCACCGCGGGCTTACGCCCACGGCCAACACCGATGTCGCCCTGCGGGCTCCTCATCTGGTGCTCCGAGTTTATCGCTGCAACTTGCGCAGAGGATCTATGGCAGAAAATGAAGTTTCTCCCCAACCGAGTGAACCCCAGCCGGAGCCGTCCGCGCCCGGCTACAACGAATTCGGCACGGCCAGGCGCAACCTGCCGCCCGCTGCGCCGGTAGCGATCGCTCTGGTCATCGTGGGCATCGTCGTGGCCCTCATCGCCTACACGCAACGCGCCAAGCCGGCAGCGCAGGGCAAGGTCGACGGCGCATGGTTCAGCCAGCCGGCGGATATGGAAAGTCCGATGATCCTGATTGCCGTCAGCTTGCGCAACGTGAGCGACAAGGTGCTGTACATCAAGAGCATCAAGGCCACGATTGAAACCGACAAGGGCGACCAGTCCGATGACGCGGCTTCGGCCAGCGATTACGACCGTTATTTGCAGGCTTATCCCGACCTTCGTGGTCACGGAACTCCGCTGCAGGTCGAGACCAAAATTCCGCCCGGCGGGGAGCAACAGGGTACGGTGATGGTGACGTTCCCGGTAACGCAGCCACTGTTCGACTCGCGCAAGGACCTGACCGTCACTATCGAACCCTACGATCAGAGAACCATTGTGCTGCACGAGAAGAGTGTGGCGAAGTAGCGACTTTCGGGATGGATCGCTGCCTGATCGTTCTGCAGTTATGAAGCTTACACTCCCACGATGGCGGAGCGGCCGGCGAAGTTGCCGCCCTCGCCGCTGCCAGGCAACGCCGACACGAAGTTCAATTTGACCAGGATATCGCCTACGACACCGCGCGCATCCGCGCGGAGCTGGGGTATTCGGAACGAGTCCCGGAGGACGACGCAATGCTGGCAACCGCGACGACGAACAGCTGATTCCCCTTAGCGTGCCGCCTACGGCGTGATCGGCGCCGGCGCGCTCTTGGGCGTTGAAAGATAGCCCGTCACCGAGTTCCGGTCGGCATTGAAGATCACCAGCTCGTAAAGAGCGTGATCGCGGCCGGTATAAAACTGCAGCGGCTCGTCGACGGTCCGGTTCTTCTTCTCGATGACCTTGTCATCGGCGATGACATTCAACGTGAACGTGTTCTTCTTGGGATCGACCTTCTTGAGGGTCATGCTTACGGTCGAGATCGCCGTCTTCCCGCCCTTCTGCAGGGTAACGTCATAATAGTTACGCTCACCCTTGTGCCTGAGCGTCTCCAGCTCCTGCGCGTTCCGCGCGATTAATCCGCTTTGCACTCCCATGTCGCCCATGGCGTGATCCAGCTTGGCGTTGGTCGCTGCCAGATCGTTTTGCGCCTTCTGCAGGTCGGCCTTGGTCGACCCGACATCGGTCTTCACCGCAGTGACCTCACCCGAGACGGCGGCGATCTGCTTGCTCTCCTGCGTTTGAGCAGCGGTCAGGCGAGCAACCGCAGCCTTCTGCTGGTTTTCCAGCTCGGCAGTGCGTGCCGCCAGGTCCTGAGCAGCCCCCGCGCCCGCTCCGGAGTTTATGGCGTGCTTCAACTCCGAGGTGGATGCGTGCAAGCGTTTGTCGAGCTCGGCCTGCTTGGCTTCCAACGCCGCTTGCTTCTCTTCCAGCGCCGCTATCCGCGGTCGGGACTCGTAAACGCTGTACGTGAAGTACATAAGGTACAGAGAGACAAGGATGTAAATTGCAACACCGACCATAAGCACGTATCGAAAAATGTCGTGCCAGGGAAACGAGCGTCGGCGGTAAGCAGCAGGTATTGGTGTGGGACTGGCTATGCTGATAGGTGGAGTTCTTTGAGCGAACATTGGCGCATCCTTCGGTGCTACTCGCGATTGTCCGAATTTGGGTAACCAATGTCAACAAAATATGTCCTATAGATGACCTTAGTGTATAGCACTTACGTGTTGGCAAGCGATGTCAGAAAGGCGTGAACTTCCCACGCTGCGTAGGAGAAATTCGCTCGTAGTTCTCACTCTTGCTGAACGAGCCAGCTATGGCGAGATGGGCGTCGGTGCGTTCTTCGGCGTCGCCAGGTAGCCGGTCACCACGTTCTTCTCGGCGGTAAATACGACGACCTCATACAGCATGTGATCGCGCCCGGTATAGAACTGCAACGGCTCGCCTACAGTGCGGTCTTTCTTCTCGATGGTGCGATCGTCGGCAATGACGTTCAACGTAAACTTGCTCTTCTTCGGATCAACCTTCTTCAGGACCAGGCTGATGGTCGACACGGGAGTGCGGACATTCTTCGCCAGCGTGAAGTCATAGTAGTTGCGGTCGCCCTTATGCTTCAGGATTTCCAGCTCCGACGAATTGTGCGCGATCAGGCCGCTGGCTACGCCCAGGTCGCCGATGGTCTTTTCCAGCTTGGCGTTCGTCGTCGCCAAATCCGCTTGCGTCTTCTGGATGTCAGTCTTGGCGCTGCCCACGTCGGTTTTCACCGAGCCGACTTCGCTGTTCACCGCAGCCAATTGCTGGCTCTGCCGGCTCTGGGCTGCCGATAGGCGAGCAGCCGCAGCCTGCTGTTGGCGCTCCAGTTCCGCGGTCCGCTCGGCGATCTGCTGCTGCGTCAGCCCCACCTGCGAGGTCAGCTCTTCCTTGAACTTCGAAGACGTCGCCGCCAGACGGTTATCCAGGTCCACCTGCACGGCCTGCATCGCCTGCTGCTTCTGCTCCAGCGCGATAACCCGCGTCCGCATGTCGGCAATCAGGTACAGCGACGCGATGACATAAATCGCGGCAAGAGCCAAACCCACGCCGATCAGAATGGAACGCCAGTCGAAACGTGATTTCGGCGG
The DNA here is from genome assembly GCA_963747045.1 of uncultured Acidobacteriaceae bacterium. Classification (GTDB taxonomy): domain Bacteria; phylum Acidobacteriota; class Terriglobia; order Terriglobales; family Acidobacteriaceae; genus Bog-257. The sequence continues at coordinate 30,237 of CAVVDN010000018.1, forward strand.
TTCCGTGGGGACGACGGGTTCGGTTTTGATCGGAGCTTCCTGAGGAAATAGCATCGGCTGTTCCTTTCCAGCTACTCTTAATTGTCGAAGAGTAAAAAACCGAAGTCAATCAGCAAGTTGCCGTAGCTGTTGGCAAGCCGGGGTAGCGGACGGCGCAAAACTCAGTGTCGTGCATGGATTCCTGCGGCCCTACTCGCAGCCGGAGTGAGGTTTGCTGACATCGGCGCCCTGCTGCGCCGCCCACTCCAGAAATCCAGGCGGAGGATTGCGCACCTGCCACAGGGCCGCGCCCTTCAGACTCTTGATCTTCCTCCACTGGATCTTGTCCATGTCGGTCTGGCTCAGCTCCGCGCCGTCCAGCGTCGCGCCGTCCAGCATGGCGCCGCTCAGGGTGGCGGAGCAGAAATCCGCGTTACTGAGGTCGGCGTCCTGGAGGTCGGTGCCCGTGAAGTTGCTGTTGCGAAAATTGCCCCATTGCAAATCCGACGCCATCAGGTTCGTCCCATGCAAGTCGCTGTTGCGGGCGTCAACCGCATTCAGATTGCTTCGCACCATCTGCGCCCGGGGCAGACGAACGCCTTGCAGAAAGGCGCCGGAGAGGTCCACGCCCACCAGTGGAACCTTGTCATGATTCAGCTCCTGCAAGGCTTCGATCCGCCCGCCGCTGCCTCCCTTGCCTTGTGCGGTGTTGATGACCTGCCACGCCTGATAATGCTTCTGCTGCAGGCGGTCGCCCGACTCGCTGAAATAAAAAATCACGGCCACCAGCACCGAGAAGCTGCCCAGGTACTCCAGCACCTCGAGGAAGGACCAGCGGCTCAGGGCAAACGCCATCCAGTCAAAGCACCAGTCGATGCCGACGAAGGGCACCAGCCACGAATGCCGGACTCGCGACCGGCAAGTTTGCCAGTCCTCAGGCCGGCCTCTGGGCGTGGGTATGAGCATGCAGTCCGTCGAATAGCAGGAGAATAGCCTAAACCAGGAAGAACATGGAACTTTCCAGTACCAATCCCCGGAATCCAACCACAATCGATTCACCACTATCCACTATCGGGTGACTCCGACTCAACAGGATTTGCATCGAAGTTAGAATTACGGGGAATTGCGCCCTGACAGACCGCTGAAAAAGTCGCTTTCGCCGCGCAGTTCGGGTAGAGCTGACCTTTCGGTCAGCGCCTAGGTCGTTTATTTCGGGTCCGAGTCGGCTTCAGCCGACGGAAGAAAAGCCGCGATACGAGTTTTCAGTAGACCCCTAAGGAAGGCTTATCTGAAGTTTCTACTATTCATCGCATTGCTGCTCGGCGTCTCCACGACGGTGACGGCGGCCGCCAATCTCCAGGCTGCCGATTCAGCCGGCGCTTCACAGACCATTTCTGCGTGCGGCTCTACCATCGATCTCAGCCTCAAGGGCGATACCCAAAGCGTCTCCCGCGACATGATCGTGAACTGGGTCAGCCGCGCCGGCGCGGCGGTTTGCGCCTATTACGGCAAGTATCCCGTCCCCCACACCAGCCTGAATGTTCAGCTGCGCGGTGGCCCGGGCGTTCACGGCGGCGTGACCTACCCCGCCGAGAACGGCGGCCGTATTCGAATCTCGGTCGGCCCCGGCACCACGCAGGCGCAGCTCGATGACGACTGGATGCTCACCCACGAGATGATCCACCAGGCCTTCCCGTATATGTCAGAGAAACATCACTGGATCGAAGAAGGCATATCGGTTTACGTCGAGCCCATCGCCCGCGTGCAGGCGGGACAGCTCTCGGCCACGCAGATGTGGCATGACGTGGTCCGCGACATGCCGCAAGGCGAACCGGAATTCGGCGACGAAGGCCTCGACCGCACCCACACCTGGGGTCGCACCTACTGGGGCGGCGCGATGTTCTGCCTGGTGGCCGACGTTCGCATTCGCGAGCAGACGCATAATCGCAAAGGACTGCAAGACGCCCTGCGCGGCATCATTGCGGCGGGCGGAAACATCGACCAGGACTGGCCGATTGAGCAGGCCTTCGAAGCCGGCGATAAAGCCACCGGCACGACCGTGCTGATGGACCTCTATCGCCAGATGCGCGACAGCGACGTGCCCACCGATCTGGCTTCCCTCTGGCAGCAGTTGGGGATCGAGAAGAAGCCGGACGGCTCGGTGGCGTTCAATTCACATGCCAAGCTGGCCGGCGTCCGCGAGGCAATCACCAGCCCGGCCAATGCCGTGGCGCGACGCCAGAAACTCGACAACTCGTCGAACAAGTAGCTGCCTTCTAAGTTTGTGCAGAAGGATGAAGTTTGTGCAGAAGGATGAAGTTTGCGCCGAAGGGTGGAACACGCCTTTTACGGGCTGCCGAAAAACTCTGGGTTCGGAGGACATGAGTCAGGGCACGACTTCACTGTCTGCGTGCGAACTCGATTTGCAGGGAGGTGGTGGAAGCAAGACGCAAGTCATCGCGATAAAACGAGCGCCGTAGGCGCGGAAGAGGTTAGCCCAGCGCTTCAGCGCTCTTTGCCGTCAGCTTTTGCTCCACACCAGCCGGGTGCCCCACTCATTCGGGGTTTTGGTAGTGGGTCAGTTTGGATTTCCACAGGGAGATCATTGAGTTTGCGGAGCCTTTGGACAGCGGTATATCCTGCTCGGTACGCGAGGACAAAGTGCCGAAAGACAGGGAGAAACGGCAGGAAGAGTTTGGACGCGCCATTCCCTCCAAAGTCTTCGAGGCGAAGCGAAAATCTCGCTAAATCTTCTCCATCATCCATTGTGGAGATGACCACGATCATATTTGCGGCCACACTTTCACCGAAGTCTTTCGATGAGCGATCAACGGTTAAGAACATAGATACACTGGAACGCCGAATTCGATTCGCCGGGCGGGGAGCGCCGACATCGCTTATCAGGTTATGCGTTTTTTTGGGCGGCGCTGCAAGAGGGTGAATGTGATCGTACCTATGACAGCCAAGAGTGCAGCGGACCCTGATGTGTCTTGGTGCCGACGCGATCTACATGGGAGAATTTTCTGATTCTTGGCCCCATTGATGTCCAGATCGAAGATCTGGCTTGAAAAGGTCGCGGCCAATTCTCGCCACTGGACGAGTTCAAGTCTACTGAGTTTCTTCGTGACTATGCAGTTGAAATCTTGGACTTGTTCGACGTCTTGATAATTTGGCGTATCCGGCATGGGCATAAAAGAGGCGCTGAAGTCAGGCCAGCAGGATAACCACCTGAACTGATGCTGACCGCTGTATGAGCAACTCGATCCATTGGAAATCGGGGCCTATAAGCGGGCATTGGCCGTGGGAGAAGAATATGCAACGCGGCTATTGGCTCTCACAAAGAATGCACGACGCAAGGAAATCGTAGAGGCCCTGGTATCGAAATACCCGTCGCACGAGTTTGCAATAGACCGCGAAGAAGCACGATCTCTGGGGCTGCCCGTGTACCCACTCGACCCCGCGCAAGAATCATTGCTTCACAACGCGATGCAAGGCATCGTCCAGAATGGAGAGTCTGTGATATGGCTTCGCACAAGTACCACAAAAAAAGACCGCCAGTCAGCCACCCAAAAAGAAAAAACCAGCGGGGGTGCCCCGAACCGCCAGCGCAGCAGGCGGCGCAGGGTGAAAACGATTTCAGTGTTCGTGAATTTCTGACAAGAAATGCGGTCGCTGACCCCGACTGAGAGGGCGCGCCTAATCCGGTCGTATGCCTAACGACTGATTCCGAAGTCGCGCCAGAGCCTTTGAGAGCACTTCTCTCTCGACGTTAGAAGCTGACACAACCGGCTTCGGCAACAGCGCGCACAGCTCTCTCAAGATCTCCAAACGTGATCGGTTAGGCCAGATTCGCATCGCGGGAGTTACGCGCAAGGTTTGGTGTACTCGGCAGTAGTTGTAGAACATATAATGCAGCGCAACCGAGTGGCGATGGTTTTCCATCTTCTTCGAGAAAGCGTTTGTTAGTCTGATAAAGCGTCTGTTGCTCATTCTCATGGTCAGATTTTGGCGCTCCACAAAAGACGTGGATACGTGCCTTGGGTCGGGGTTGCCACTCACGACCTTCATGTCACAGCCAATGCACTTAGCGGGTGAGTAGCGGCGCGTTTCCTCGTCGGACGGAGCGCCGTAAATCTTTTGCAGCATCGCGTAATCAATATCCGCACCAAAGGCATTCTCTACCGCACTACAAGGTAGACGCTTGTGTCCGTCTGTGGTGATCTGGACTCGTCCGCGAATACGACTGGCGCAGTCTTTCATGAAGTCCATTCGCCCATCCGCCGTCACGGCCACCGACCAAATACGAAACGACCAACTTTGTATCCGCTGTCTATTCCAACCCAAGTCCAAATGTCGCCCTGGCCTTCTTGTTTTCTTCGGCGTAACGCGCCGGGATTTTGCAGCCAACGAATTGCCAGACTTCGTCACATTGCAGACGGCGAACGCGCAGGTCCCGCACATAGCGGTTGTGATACGCCGCGCAGGCACAGCCGATTTCGCCCAACAGCCGAATGATTGTGTTCTTGGAAGCGCCCGTCATACTCGACGTAGCCCTAACGGAGCAACCCTCAATCAAGCATCGGATGATCTGCGAGCGCGCCTTGACATCCAAGCAATTCATATTGACCCTTTTACCATAGCCGCTTTAGCATGTCAAGAGCAATTTTCTTGCGCCCCGCGACAGATGCGAGCATAATCGAGAGTAACGGTTGCTATTTTCCCCGCTTACAAATTGCGCTCTACCGCATCAAATTTAAATTGACATGTGCAGAACATACCGCATTGCTTTCAGGCCAAAGGAGAACCTATGCCCGACAGCTGAAGCCCAAGAATATCTGGCATAAGGTGGAATTACGCACCGCGACGTGGACGCCATCGTGGATGCCCACGCTCGAAGTGTGCTCACATCTCTGGCCGAGACAGTTTATTCAAATTGGAAAGCAGGCAAGTATCGCAAGTTGGATTCCGATGACTGTCCCGGCGTGATTGAGCTTCGCTATCGGCTCCCCCCCGACCGAGGACGAACCAGTGCCAGGAAGAAACGAAAAAGAAGCCGCTGAGGACCTTTCATCGGCTATTTTCAGCAGAGCATTTCTTGCCTCACGCCTCAACCACTGACGGCTTCCAGCAATCCAAGAGAAACTCTATCGGATTTAGCTAAACCCGCCAGCTAGCCTGTGCATACGCAGATCGGCGGAACAGCTCGGTTGGTATCAGTTACGTCAAGTCTTCGGGGTTGGCAAAGACGCAGCCAAATCCCAAGCAATTCAAGGTCAAAGACCCGACGAATACAGCTTACGTGCTCTATCGAAGTCACGTGAAAGGGGAGCCACGAGGAAATTCTTTCCTACCACTGGCATCCACACTAAGATTGGAGCACTACATTCCCCAGCATCTTCATGTGAGGATGTGTCCCGAGAGTCCACTTTCCAACGTCCCGCATCTGTGTCGAAGATTTTGTTTTGATGGTCATTCAATACTACGGAGCAAGGGCGATCGAAAACGCGTAATTCCTAACTGGCACGGTGATATTGGATAAAATAAGAAAGCGTTTGAGAGGTTTGCAGCTGGAAGATCACTTCACCCTGGGGTTAGTGCTATGTGCTTTATTACGCCCGCACCGCTTTTTCAGCGCGCTCTTGCCGCTTTCTTGGCTATCTTCTTGGCGCTGCTCTGCGGTCATGGTCTTGAAGGCGGCGCTTGCCGCCGATCTGACCGCCCTTGCGCCCGATTGCGGCCATGTATGCGGAGAGATCTGCAGGGATGGGTGAATCAATGCGATGCTCTCGGCGTGCGTGTTCTTCTTGTGCTTCGAGGACGTGCGAGTGTGACTCTACAATCCATTTGGCGAGTTGATTCGGGTCGCGTGGCCGCTTGCCCTTCCCGATTGTCATGGCCACATCATGCCACAAGCCGGATGCTAAAGCGACCCTGTGGAAATCCAAACTGACCCACTACCGCGGTTTTCGAATGAGTGGGATTCTTTGAACCAAGGTTTACCATGGTGACCTCCCACACAAACTAAAATCGGGTTTGTGTGTGGGGTACCCGTGTGAATTCTCCACCACATTCACGACACTCCACCTGATTACGAATATCTTATTACTATTATTTCTTTACCTTTCGTAACTTGACTTATCCCGCAAACTAACTACGATAGAGTTGAGGCGAAGATGTCGCCCTGCCCCGGCGCTCTTGCCTATGTAGTTTGGGGGTTGTCGTTGTTAGTTGTATTTGCCACTTGCTTCCCTTCCCATAATCCATCCATCCTTTCCGGCTCCTCGAATTTTCGCGTAAGTTCCTGCGGCCCAAGATTATCCATGCAACTCGCATGGGTTAACGATTGTGCGGGATACTTCGCGGCTAATTCGATTGCCATCATAGATTTCACAAACACAAGGGGGTGGGGGTGGAAGAAGTGGTCAGTGGTCAGTGGTCAGTCGTCAGAGGGCTGAATGCTAATTGCTAGTCGCTAGTTACTAATTGCTAGTTGCTAATTGCGAGGAACGTATGACCTTACAACAGATCGTGAACTTAGACTCCGAACAACGGAGCAAACTTTTACGCGGGATGAAGCTGGTTTCGCCCAGGAAGCCGCGGCAATGCGAGCACGTCAAGACCAACGGTGAATTCTGCGGCTCGCCGGCGTTGCGCGGCCGCAACTATTGCTACTTTCACCTCAGCTATCACGGCTCGCGCCTGCGCGCCGAGCGCGAGCACACGCGTGCGCTCGCCAACGGCGGCGACACCGCGGTGGTGCCGCTGGAGCTGCCGCCGCTGGAAGACGCGGCCTCCATCCAGATGGCGCTGATGCAAGTCATCGACGCCATTCTGCACAACCGCATCGACAGCAAGCGCGCCGGACTGGTGCTATATGCCTTGCAGACCGCCAGCTCCAACCTGGCCCGGGCCGACTTCGAGCAGCAGCACGGCGCAACTGTGGCCGGCGGCTACGACGACTTCGAGCAGGACTTCGAACTGGGCGACGATGCCACGGAGCTGCGCCGGACCGACCAACCCGTGGAGGACGAGGTGTCCGAGCACGAGGCCAGGATCGCCCAGATCGAAGAGATGGCCGAGGCCTACTCCAAGCTCGATGCCGCCCGCAACCAGGCGATCGACAATCTGCCGAAAGGTGAGGACTCGGATGGGGACTCGGAGGATGACCCCAGGAGCGCCTTCCGGTGCGAAAGCCTCTGCCAGTTCCTGTGCGAGCTCCACGGCCCGGGAGCGGAATATAGTGGCGCGCCGGCGGTGCACACGGTGCAGCGTGAGGCCATGAGTCAGCGCATTCGTCTGGCGCCGTCAGTCGCGGACGAGAACGTGAAGAAAATGCCGAAACGCAAGGCGGCTTGAGGGATAGTGGCGTGGGCGGCGGGCGAGGGACTCACACGCTAGTGGCATGGAGGACGCGAAAGTGCTGCGCGGTTCCGGCTAAAATGCGCTATCCTTTAGATAGGAGTTACTATGCTTGACAATCTGTTTCAGCCGATGCACCTGCTCATCATCTTGTTTATTGCTTTGCTGGTGTTCGGCCCCAAGAAGCTGCCCGAGCTGGGCAAAGGGCTGGGCGAAGGCATTCGCAGCTTCAAAGACTCGATGAATGGCAAGGACCAGGCCGCCACGCCGGCGCCGACCGAGGGAGAAAAGAAGCCGTAGTGGATGAGCGGCACGATTCGCTTTCCTCGTTCGTGGATGTAATCGACGTCGGTGGATGATGCCATGCCTGACATTCTCTTCATCCTGGTGCTTGCGCTGGTGATCTTTGGGCCGAAGAAGCTGCCCGAGGTGGCGCGGCAGGTCGCGAAATTCATGGCGCAGTTTCGCATGATGCGCGACGACCTGCGGCGTCAGGTGCAGAGCGAGCTGCTGAAGATCGAGATGGAAGAGAAGGACGCGAAACCGAAGGCCACGCTGGAAGCCCCCAAACCTGCCCCCGAAGCCGTCCCCGTTCCCACGGCGGTCCCGTCGAATCCCACCCGCGGCCTGCCCGAAGGCACGCTCTCGTAATTGCCCGGCGCAGTTTTCGTGGTGTCGCGGTTGATGACAGTGATACAGTGACAGCAAATTTTCGCCATTGCAGTTCGGGAGAATTATGTCGCTTTCCCTCGATTGCCGTCATTGCGGCAGCGTGTATGTCGTCAGGTGCATTGGAAAGATTGTCACTGGCGATGAGTGTTCGGTGCTGGAAGCGGCGATCAAGCGCGGTCTGCTGGACTCGCCGCAATTTGTGGTGAACGTCGCGGAGACGAGCCGCGTCGACAGCACAGGCATTGGACTGTTGGTGCGCTTCGTCTCGCACTGCCGCAAACTCGGAGGCGATTTACGGCTCGCGAGTCCGCAACCGTTCCTCCGTCAGCTGCTGGAGATGACGAAGATCACCAGCATCCTGCGTGTCTTCGACTCGGAAGAAGCGGCGATTGTCTCGTTCCTGAAGGAACCTGTGGTGAAAAGCGCCGACACCAAAACCGCTGGACCGCTGGTGCTGTTCCTCGACGAGTCGCCGGACTTGTGTGCGTTTGTGCGCACGCTGCTCAACGGTCACGGCTATGAAGTGCTGTCGACTTGCCGCGTTCATGACGCGCGACTGCTGTTGAAAGCCGCTGCTGTGGATTATCTCGTGCTCGGTCCGGACAACGCGAAGCTGTCGGATGATGCAGTCGTCACGTCGCTGACGTCGCTCGCGCCATCGGCAACAACTGTGCTGCTCGACAGCGGGTTTCGGCTTGGCGATCCGGAAGCTGCGGGCTCCGAACTGTTGCAGAAGATGCGAGCCGCGAATTGAGCGCAGGCTTCGCGCTTGGCGTATGCTCTTCTCATCTCGGTTTGGGGCGAGGAAAACATGAAGCAGATCGCTATCGCAACGTTTATGCTGCTCGCGGTCACCAGCGTGATGTCGCAGCAGTCGAGCGCGCCGTCGAGCGCGAGCGCGAGCAGTCCGGTTGTCAGCGCGGTTCGCCAGATGGAAGGACGCTACGCGAAGAACCTGATCGGCGCTGCCGACGAGATGCCCGCGGCGAAGTATGACTATCGTCCGACGCCGGAACAGATGACCTTCGCGCATCTCATGGTGCATGTCGCGGAGGCCAACAACTCGCTGTGCGCGTTCATCGGCGGACAAACGCCGAGTGCGAATAAGCTGAGCGACACGGCATCGAAGGAGACGCTGGTGCAAGCCGTCAAGGACTCGTTCAGCTATTGCGAGCAGGTCCTGGCGAAAGCGGACGACAGCAATCTCGCGCAAGCGGTCGCGCTGTCGGGAGGACAAACCAGCACGCGCGGCGCATTGCTGGTTCGGCTGCCGGTTGGTTGGGCCGATCACTACAGCGCTGCGGCGATGTATCTGCGGCTGAACAATCTGCTGCCGCCGAGCGCGAGCAAGGAGAAGCATTGATCCCAAACCTTGCGCGCGCGTCTCAGGTTGCTTTCGCAGCCGATTTCAGGCGTTTCGCTGCGCGGCATATTTGCGAGGCTCGGGTTACAGTGGAGACACGAAAAGCTCATCTGCGTTGGTTGCTCATGGCCGAGAGGACAGCGCGAAAGACTCAGCTTCACCTGAAGTTTGTACGGTTCGCTGCCTATCGTCCGGGACAACCCGATGCTTCCAACGAACAAAGCTTCAGGCGGAGTTTCGCTCGGACACTTGCGCACGCGCGGCATCGACCGGCGCGTGCACAGCATCCTGCAAACCATCGCAGCCACGCCTGCGCAGGACCTCACGCGACTGGCGCAACTCGCCGGCCTCAGCAACTCGCGGCTCTCGCACCTGTTCAAGCGCGAGACCGGACTCGATCTGCGCAGCTTCCTTATCGGCTATCGTCTGGAGAAGGCCGCGCAGCTGCTCGGTAAGGCGGAAATGGCCGTCAAAGAAATATCCTACCTTGTGGGATATCGTCACAGCGCCAGTTTTATTCGCGCCTTCCGTAAGAGCTTCGGCTGCACTCCGCAAGAGTACCGCTGTCAACAACGATGTCCGGAAATAGCCGATTCGGCTAACTGAAATTGGTTGACTGCAAAGGCAAAGCTGCTAGATTACGTCCACGCCATTTAGGAAAACGCAGCCAGCAATCGCATCTGCGAACTTCCATTCCTGCCTGACAGGCTCCTGAAGTCGCGTGTGCCTGTCGCGTCGCGCCTCTCCATCGCGTCATTTCATAGGTCTTCCGCGTTCGGTGAGAACAAACTCGTCCGCCGCTTCGGCGACAACATGGCTCAACAGGAGTCAGAGGAGAAGCTTATGCGATTTATGTTCCCCGCAAAGTATTTGGCGCGCAAGCGCAACTGGTTTGTCCTGGCAGTGATTCCCGCCTTCGCGCTGATGTTCGTCGGAGGCGTCGAGGCCAACAGCGGCGCTCGCGATCCCGGAGTGCGCAGCGGACCGCCTGGAGCGGGAACGCCGATCGCCGGACTGAGCACCGGCGAACTGTCGTTCTTCAACGCCGGTCTCAGCAACTTCGAGGAGATCGATTCCGTCACCGGCACCATACCCAACACGGGAAACGGTCTGGGTCCGCGCTATAACGGCGAGGGTTGCGCACAGTGCCATGCGCAGCCTGCGATTGGCGGAACGAGTCCAACGGTGAATCCGCAGGTCGCAGCCGCGTCCGATCAAGGCGCGACCAACCAGGTTCCGTCCTTCATCACCATCAACGGTCCGATTCGCGAAGCGCGTTTCCCCTTGCTCCCCAACGGTCAGCCTGACGGAGGTGTGCACGACCTGTACACCATCACCGGACGCAGCGACGCGCCCGGTTGCAGCATTCAGCAGCCCAACTTTCAGCAGGCGCAGCAGCAGAACAACCTTATCTTCCGCATTCCGACTCCGTTGTTTGGCGACGGCTTGATCGAGGAGATCGCGGACGCAACCATCCTCGCCAACATGAACAGCAACCAGCAGCAGAAGCATTCGCTGGGAATCGGCGGGAATCCGAACACCAGCGGCAATGACGGCACGATTACGCGCTTCGGCTGGAAGGCGCAGAACAAGTCGGTAGAAGTGTTTGCCGGTGAGGCCTACAACGTGGAAGTCGGGGTGACCAACGAACTGTTCAACACGGAGCGTGATCAGACGCCGAGCTGCCAGTTCAACGCAACTCCGGAAGACGCCACGAACTTCGACCTGAGCGGCACCGCACTGCCGAGCGACGTCATTCGCTTCACGATGTTCATGAAGATGCTGGACCAGCCGCAGCCCGGTCCGAGTTCTCCGTCGACGCAGCGTGGGGCGCAGGATTTCGCACAGATCGGCTGCGCGCTGTGCCACACGCAATCCATGCAAACGGGACAGTCGACGGTTGCGGCGTTGAGCAACGTGCAGGCGAACCTGTTCTCCGACTTGCTCCTGCATCACATGGGACCGGGTCTCGCCGACAACGTAAGCCAGGGAGCTGCCGCGGGCGACCAGTTCCGCACCGCGCCGTTGTGGGGACTCGGCCAGCGTATCTTCTTCATGCACGATGGCCGAACCTCGGATTTAGTGCAGGCTATCGAGGCCCATGGCAGCAACGGCAACCGGCAGTATCCGTCGTCGGAGGCCAACTCAGTGGTGAACAACTACAACCACCTGAGCGGCTCCCAGCAGCAGGATTTGCTGAATTTCCTGCGGTCGTTGTGATGTTGGCAATCGGCAATCGGCAGTCGGCAGTCGGCAATCGGGGGCTCGAGGTGGTCTCAGGCGAGCATACCTGGTCTCCACCACCGGCAACGATACGAGGGAACCGCGTCGGTGTTGGGTCGCATAAAACCAGCCGCAGAGCGGAGGGATGTTGTCAGGCGCGGGCGGAAGCCCGCGCTCGGCTGGAATAAAACTTTGAGCTGCCACAGCGGCGGCATTGGAGTCTCGCCGCTCACGCGGCTCGGACCAGAACTGCCGGGCGTACCCGGCGCTTCCGCGCCGGGCTAAACCCATCCCGCCGCTGCGCGGCTTCCCCCGTCGCAGTCGCCGCTGATCGACCCGTAACCTGATCTGGGCCGTTCCGAAACCTCAGACTCCGGTTGCTTCGCGTCGGGCCTTCGCTTTACTATCGCCCTGCGTGTCCTCATCCAACGAAAACTTTCGTCGCCCGCCAGCGGGATCCCCGGAAGACGCACTTGCCTTTCCTGGGGCGAATGATCGCATCGTCTCAGCCGTTCCGCTGGACGACGATTCGTCCTTCGAGCTGAAGCTGCGGCCGCAGCGGCTGCGCGAGTTCATCGGCCAGCAGAAGGTCAAAGACAACCTCGACGTCGCGATTCAGGCGGCGAAGTCGCGCGGCGAAGCCCTCGACCACGTGCTGCTTTACGGGCCGCCCGGCCTCGGCAAAACGACGCTGGCCAACATCATCGCCAACGAACTCGGCGTCCCTTTCCAGCAGACTTCGGGCCCGACGCTGCAGATCAAAGGCGACCTGACGGCGATTCTCACCAACCTGCGCGACCGGCAAGTGCTGTTCATCGACGAGGTGCATCGCCTGCAACCGGCGCTGGAAGAGCTGCTGTACTCGGCGCTGGAGGATTACAAGCTCGACATCATCATCGGGCAAGGGCCGTCGGCGCGCACGCACACCATCGAGGTCAGGCCGTTCACCTTTATCGGAGCGACCACGCGCGCGGGGCTGCTATCGGCGCCGCTGCGCTCGCGCTTCGGCATCGTGCTGCGGCTGGAGTTCTACACCCACGAGGATCTGAAGGTGATCATCGAGCGCTCGGCGGAAATACTCGGTGTTGAGATCGACGAAGACGGCGCGAAGGAGATTGCGACGCGCTGCCGCGGCACACCGCGCATCGCCAATCGCCTGCTGCGACGCGTGCGCGATTACGCCCAGGTGAAGGGTGCAGGCAAGATCGACAAAGCCGACGGCGCAGAAGGCGCTGGAGATGCTGGAGGTCGACCGCTACGGCTTTGACGAGATCGACCGCAAGCTGCTGCTCACCATCATCGAGAAATATCAGGGCGGGCCCGGTGGGAGTGAATACGCTGGCGGCATCGTTAGCCGAAGAGGCCGACGCGATCGAAGAGATCTACGAGCCGTTTCTCATCCAGATCGGCTTCCTCGACCGCACGCCGCGAGGGAGGGTCGCAACGCATCTGGCGTACGAGCATTTCGGCGTGAAACAGCCAAGAGTGGATCGCAGCGGGCAGGAAACATTGTTCTAGGGTTCAGGGGTTAGGAGCCAGGGATGCGTTGAATGGGAGTCGCGTTTAGCCCGCAGGGCGACACAATCGTAGCCCAGGACGTGAGTCCTGCGTACGCGTTTTAAACATGAAGGTGAGTCCGAAGGACGGCAAAAAACGACGCGACTATCGGAATCTTCGCTTCCGTGGCGTCCCTGAAGGGACTCTGAAATAAAATATCGCACGATTCCCAGCACTCACGTGCTGGGCTACGATTGTGCCGCCCTGCGGGCTGTCGGGTGCCCCATCCTTTCGCATAATTTGCGAATGGATGGGAGACTTACTCTATGCGCGTTGCTCTCCTCCCGCCCGAGAACGGAGCGAAAAAAGAGCGAAGCCCGGAAAGCGGGAATCCAGTTGGACTGGTCAGACTTGGGATTGTTTATGATAAGGCCTGTTCACAACAGCTAGTCGTGCTAGAAGTGCGGAATCGATTGTTTTCAACGTCGTTGGCCGCAGCCCGACTGCGCCAGTAGTCGGACTTGAGACGGCTTCTCACATCGTCCTGCGACTCCGATCATTGACAGACGCTCACCGAATACTGTGAAATCCTCGCGAGTGTCTCGGGATAATGGTCGGGAACTCTTCTCAGTCACCTCGGAGGTGAAGGATGTTTCCCTCTCGTACGTTCCTCATCGTCCTTTCCATCATAATAACCACACCAGCTGCGTTTGCGCAGATCCACATTGTCAACTTCGATTTCGGGGCAGTGGGCGTTGCGTGTAGTTATGGATACGCGTATGAAGGTTCAGCGGTCGGATGCACATACTACCCCGAAGCCGTCCAGAACTTTGACACAAGCCCCGGCTTCGGATGGACCTTGGGAGGCCTCGTGACTTGGCATAGCACCCCACCATCCTACGGGTTGAATGGCAGTGCCGGACTCACCGTTCCGAACAGTGAGTTCAGTCCGCCGCCCTTCACCGGCATGCCCTTTAGTCAGGCGGTTTTCTTGCAAGACCGGGGCTCTTTTGTTTGGCAAGAGATTGGAGGTTTCACGGCGGATACGTATACGCTCAGCTTTTATCTTGGGTCGAGATACCGCGGCGACTCCTATGACGGTAACCAGACGGTCACGGCCTTGATTGATGGAATTCCGGTCGGGACTTGGGCACTCTCCAGCTACACGCCCTTCACTCTGGAGACGGCCACGTTCACGGTCAGCACCGGCGGTAACCATACGGTGGCGTTCATGGGAACCAGACAGGGCGATCACACCGCGTTTCTCTCCTACGTCGTCATCACTCCCACACAACACCATAACCCGTAGTCGCATTAGTAAGTCTGTGCTACACCGATACAGACCGCAGGAATGCCGGTCAGGTTAGCCCTGCGGGTAAATCTTGAGGGACTATAGTCATCGGGAGTGTAGCTGGTACCCTGCTGAAAAACGTCACCATCGCCAAGGGATAGTGCGCCGCCGAATAGCAGCGGCTACTCGCATAATACCCCGCAGGTTCCAACTGCCTGCCATTCCTGGCGTAACATCCCCATATCACAAGCAATCCCCAGCGAGCCGCGCCCGTCGAGTCCAACTGGCGCGTTGTCGCGTCTAACAGGTAAGCTACACACAGCAAGGAGAGTTCCCCGAAAATGCCTCAACTGATGAGAACGTCGAATCCTGCACTGAGCGGCGACACTTTCCGCGACGCGGGCGTCGCCTACGGCGGCGAGAGCATGACCATTTCCGGCGCGGTCAATAAGACCGGCGTGCTGGTCATTCTCTGTGTGCTGTCGGCCGCCTGGACATGGAACCGGTTCTTCGCCGCATCACCCGAGGAAGCCGCGCAAGCCGTCGCGCTGCCGGTGATGGTGGGCGGGATCGGCGGCTTCATCGTCGCCATGGTCACCATCTTCAAGAAAGAGTCGGCAGCGGTTACCGCGCCCATTTATGCGCTGCTGGAAGGACTGATGCTGGGCGCCGTCTCAGCGCTGCTGGAGATGCGCTTCCACGGCATCGCCATTCAGGCGGTCGCGCTGACCTTCGGCGTGCTGGTCGCGATGCTGCTGGCGTATCGCTCCGGCCTGATCAAGGTCACCGACAAGCTGCGGCTGGGCATCGTCGCGGCGACGGGCGGAATTGCCGTGTTCTATTTGCTGCAATTCATCCTGGGATTCTTCGGCATTCACTTTACGACCATCAACGGCGCGACGCCGATCGGCATCGGCTTCAGCGTTCTCGTGGTGGCCATCGCAGCGCTGAACCTGGTACTCGATTTCGACCTGATCGAGCAAGGCGCTCGTTCCGGCGCGCCCAAGTACATGGAGTGGTACAGCGCCTTTGCGCTGCTGATCACACTGGTGTGGCTGTATTTCGAGATCCTGCGGTTGTTGTCGAAAATCCGCAGCAGACAGTAACCAGCTGTCACTTATCAGTTGTCGGTTACGGAAAGCCCAGAGAGAAGCTGGGCTTTTCGTTTAACCTGTCCTTCATCGATACGATCCGCTACACGCCAATCGTAGTGCCGTTCTTCCGAGACATTTCCCGCAAATCCGTTGACACGCACTCTGCTTATGAAGCAGAATTTTCGCACTTGTTTTTCCGAGCTCGCATACCGCATTGCTGCCACTCCTGAGAAGAGTTCCCAGCACTGACCCGTTGCGCCCGTTAGCATGAGTCGCCGCGCTCGGATGGGGATCCGTACATCAGCCTGCTAACAGGTTGTGAAAATCAAAAAAAGAAGAAGAAGAGGACTGCTTTGAAGAGACTTTTGCTCGCTGTAACTATGCTCCTGCTTGCGGCCTGTTGCGTATCGCAAGCGCAGACGCTCACAAACTTAACGCACGCCGCTCCCGATGGAGCGCAGATCCAGTTCGTACTGACGGATGGAACGGTGCTGGTGCAGGGCTATCAGGGCCAGGACTGGTGGAAGTTGACGCCGGACAACACCGGCAGCTATGTCAACGGGACGTGGACGCAGGTGGCGAGCCTGGCTTCCAACTACGATCCCGATGCCTTCGCCTCGCAGGTGCTGGCCGACGGCCGCGTGTTAATCGAAGGCGGCGAATACAACTTCGGCGGGTTTACGCTGACCAACCTGGGTGCGGTGTACGATCCTGCGGCCAACACCTGGACGCCGCTCACGCCGCCTCCCGGCTGGGATTACATCGGCGATTCGCCTTCGACCATGCTGCCGAACGGACATTTCATGATCGGGCGCAAGCTGGACATGCAGGACGCCGATCTCGATCCCACGACGATGACCTGGACGCTGCTGAGCCATACCGGCAAACAGGATTGGAATGCGGAAGAGGGCTGGACGTTGATGCCGGGAGCGAACGGCGTTGTGCTCACCGCCGACGTGCTCGACAGCCCGATGTCGGAACATTACATCTACAGCGAGCAGCGCTGGCAGACTGATGGCAGCACGATCGTCAACCTGATGGGACCGCCGGAAGAGGGCTGCATCCCGTACGGTGGCGGCCAATATTGCCCGCCGGGAGAAATCGGTCCGGCGATTTTGCGGCCGGATGGTTCGGTGTTTGCGACCGGCGCGTATCCGCCGGGAGGGCCCACGGGTCACACGTCGGTCTATCGTCCGGGAGCCAATCCGGATGAGCCGGGGACGTGGACGCCGGGTCCGGACTTCCCCAACGGCGATGATGCCGGCGACAACTTCGCGGTGTTGCTGCCCAACGGCAAGGTGCTGGTGGAAGGCAATTCCGGCCGGCTGTATGAATTTGACGGCACCCACTTTACGCCTACGCTCAGCACCTTCGGCAACCCGCTCATCTGCCTGCCGACGGGGCAGATCCTGGTGGGCGGCTCGCAGGTCTACAACCCGGTGGGCGCCGGCCTGCAGATTTGGGCGCCGATCATCACCAACGTTCCGACCAGCGTAACGCGGGGCCAGACCTATCGCGTCATCGGGCGCCAATTCAACGGACAGTCGCAGGCGGCATCGTTCGGCGACGAGTATGAGACGGCGACCAACTATCCTCTGGTGCAGATCGTCAACAACTCGACGCACCATCTCTTCTATGCCAAGACGCACAACCACAGCACCATGGCGGTGCAGACCAAGGCCACACCAACCTACACGTACTTCGACGTGCCCGCGGGAGCGGAAACCGGCGCCAGCACGCTGTACGTCGTGGCGAACGGGATCGTCTCGAACCCGGTGAGCATCACGGTCAACTAGCGATCAGCTGGTTCCCGTTTCGAACTCCTCCTGGACGTAACTCCAGGAGGAGTTACTTTTGCCCGATTGTGTTCGCGCGGCGATTCGGCCATGCTAGAGGCTTATGTGTAACTACGCCGGGTCGAGACCGCTTTGATGGACGTCCTCAGAAAACTCTTCCAGCGACATTTCGGGGTCGCGGCGGAGCGGGTCGATTCGCTGCGCAGCCAGCTGGGCGCGTCGGACAGGAAGCTGTTTCGCCTGAGCAGCGGCGAGCAGCGCGCGATCGGCGTGCTGTATGGCGTACGGGAAGAGAACGTCGCGTTTCTGAAGTTCTCGCGGCACTTCCGGCAGCATGGCTTGCCGGTACCGGAAATCTACGCCGACGATCTTAAGCACGGCGCCTATCTCGAACAGGACCTCGGCGACACGACGCTGTATGAGTTCCTCTCGCGCAATCGCAGCGGCGCGAACATTGCTCTCCCGGTAGTCGAGGCTTATCGCAAGGTCATCGCGGCTCTGCCCCGGTTTCAGGTCGACGCCGCGCGCGACTTTCCGTATCGCTACTGCTATCCGCGGCGCGCCTTCGACCGCCAGTCGATCACATGGGACCTGAATTACTTCAAGTATTACTTCCTGCAATTGTCGGGCACGCCGTTCCATGAGCAAGGGCTGGAAACGGACTTCAGGCGCCTGACAGCTTTCCTGCTCGAAGCCGGGCGGCAGTATTTTCTGTATCGCGATTTCCAGTCGCGCAACGTCATGCTGGTCAACGGAGAGCCGTACTTCCTCGACTACCAGGGCGGACGCAAGGGGGCGTTGCAGTACGACATCGCTTCCCTGCTTTACGACGGCAAGGCCGACCTGCCTGCGGAGCTGCGGCAGCAATTGCTGGACGAATATCTCGGGCAGTTGTCACACCACGTGAGCGTGCAGCGCGATGAATTCATGCGGTATTACTACGCGTATGTGTACGTGCGCATCATGCAGGCGCTGGGCGCGTACGGATTCCGTGGCTTTTACGAACGCAAAACGCACTTCCTGCAGAGCGTTCCCTTCGCACTGAAGAACGTCGGCTGGTTGCTGGAGCATGTCGAGCTGCCCATCGCTTTGCCGAACCTGATGGCGAGCTTCCGGGCGATGGTGTCGGCGGAGCGATTTCGCGAGGCGCGGCAACCGGAGAAGCTGACGGTGCGCGTGCTGAGCTTCTCGTTTCATCGCGGCATGCCGCAGGACGACAGCGGACACGGCGGCGGCTTTGTCTTCGATGCGCGCGGTCTGCCGAATCCCGGGCGCGAGGAGCGGTTCAAGCAGCTTACGGGAGAAGATGCGGCGGTCGCCGACTATCTGGAGCAGCACGAGAGCGTGCGGCAGTTTCTAACCAATGCGGAGGCGCTGGTGGATGCTAGCGTAAACAACTATCAGCAACGCGGCTTCAAGAGCCTGATGGTGTCGTTCGGCTGCACCGGAGGCCAGCATCGCTCCGTGTATCTTGCGGCGCAGATGGCGAAGCATCTGCGCGCGCGCAACGATATCGATGTCATCCTGCAGCATCGCGAGTGCGAGGGCTGAACATGCGGGCCATGATTCTGGCAGCGGGATTGGGAACGCGTCTGCGACCGCTGACCAACGACCGTCCCAAGGCGCTGGTGGAGATCAACGGCAAAACCTTGCTGGAGATGACGCTGGCGCGCTTGCGGCACGTCGGAGTTCGCGAGGCCGTTGTCAACGCTCATCACTTCGCCGACATGCTCGCTGCGTACGTGAAGAGCAAAGATTTCGGGTTGCGGGTGTGGGTCTCGCGCGAGCAGGAGCTGCTCGATACCGGCGGCGGACTTAAGAAAGTCGCCGACTTCTTCCTGGCCAAGCGGGACGAGCCTTTTCTCTTGCACAATGTTGACGTGCTCAGCTCAATCGACCTTCAGCGGATGGTTGAATTCCACCGCAACCAAAACGCCCTCGCGACGCTGGCTGTGCAGAGGCGCGAGACTTCGCGGCAGTTGCTGTTCAATGATGAGCTCCTGCTCTGTGGTCGAGCCGTCGCCGGTGAAGAGACAGAGATCGTGCGGCCCACGGCCGCCCCGCAGCCGCTGGCGTTCTGCGGCATCCACGTCATCTCGCCAAGAATCTTCGCGCTGTTGAGCGAGCAAGGCGTCTTCTCGATCATCACCAGCTATCTGCGGCTGGCCGGTCAGGGCGAGCGCATTGCCGGCTTCCGCGCGGATGAATACTATTGGCGCGACGCCGGCAAGCCGGAAAGCATTCAGCAGGTAGCCGACGACATGGCGCGCGGCGCGATCGGGGACTGAAGCGAGAGCGGTTTTCATGGTTCGCGTGTCTGGGTAAAGCGGACCTTAGGTCCGCATCCAGCCAAGCTCGCAAAGGCCGGGCTTTCGGTCCAATGCATCGCAATAAACCGAAAGCCCGAACAGAGGGCCGCGACAGAAACGCGGCGCTGAGGCGGCGCACTCCCCTCGCGTCGCTAGTTGCAGTTGCTGAATTTCAGCGATGCTACCTGTGTGCTCCAGTCGAACTGCGCGGTCACCATGTAGTACTCCTGGGCATACCAGAAGGTACAGCTGTCGGCGCCGTCGAGGGCCATGCTGCTGTAGTCACCCCAGCGGTTTGAGGTACCCGTCTGCGAGCCCGTGCCGCTGACGATGACTTGCTCCGCCTCCATCGTGCCCAGCGGGTCCGACTTGATACGACCGGTAAAGGCGACCGAAGGAAACACAGTCGAACTGGCAAGACTGTATCCCAGCGCGATATCGCCTGCCTTGTCGCGGGTCAGCGAACCCATCCAGCGATAGTTGGAGTCAGGCGCGAATGTGCCTGACTGATAGAGAATCAAATTGTTGATGTTGGTCGGACGCGTACTGCCGGTAATTTCATACCAGCGCACGCCCGCCTGACCACCCGATGTGGTTACCACGTGGTTGACGAACCAGTGCTGCGCGTTCGCCGGCAAAGGAGGCGTCGCCGTCACACTGGGCAGCGGCCCGTCGTTCCAATAGGCGAAGCGATACATGACGCGGTCACCTAACGAAGCGACGCCCGAGCCGCCCGGCTCCGGAACACACGCTCCGCGAATCGGGTTGTTGTCGCAGAACGGCGTGTACGTAGGAACGGTAAACGGATTCGCCAAACCGCTGCCGGTAAACGTCGATTGCGACGGATTGCTATACACCGGATTCATCGAGTAGAGGTAAAGGTGATTGTTGGTCGAGTCGACGTCGTAGCTGCCGACGAAGAACTCTTGCTGCGTACTGGGCGGAGGAAGCTGTGAGTCCTGATCGCCCGGCAGCAGGCTGTAGTCGTTGCCGGTCAGCTGGAAGCAAATCTGCTCGGCGGTGTGGTCGCCGACGATCAGCTTGGCGCTGTTGTAAGCACAAACTTCAGCGCCCACAAAGCTGCCGCCGCCGGGGCCGAAGTTGTTCATGGTTTCAAAGTAGCCGGTCGGCCAGATGCCGTACTTGGGATAGTCGGGGAAGCCGGTGCCTAGCGAGAAGGAATAGAGGTAGTACGAGCCCAGCGCGTCGCTCGTCTGGGATACGGCAATGCACGCGGTATAGGGGGTCACGAATACGTTCTGCGCCAGCAGCCAGCGGTGATTCGTCTTGTCCCACTGCGCGATGATGTCGCCATCATTCTGTAGCGCGCAGATTCCACCGAGGCTTGACCACAGAAGATTACCTTCGATGGGACCGGCGAGAATCGAACCTGTGGTTTTGGAGAACACTGCATAGGAGACGTTCACCCAATCCACAACTTCAGTGTCGCCCACAGCGGCGTTGGTGTCCGGAGGAGCGTCCGGAACGGTGTAATCCGGAAAACCATTTCCCACACCAAGCAGGTTCAGTCCGAGATTGATGCTGGCCGGTCCGCCAGGCGTATTTTGTTCGACCGGATCCACGGCCGGTCCTAATACTCGACCGGGATGGAAGTTAACCCAGCGTACGGGATTGGCTTCGTGAAAACCGTAAACCGGTGTTGGAGGAATCTTCGCCAGTTCGCGCAAAGGGGGCGAAATAGCAAAGCCTTCGGCTTGACGAAATGTCATCGGCGGGTTGGACTTCTCTTGAGCAGCGATGGGAACAATCGCCAGCGACAAAGCGCTGAGCGCAATCAGACACGTAACGATTACCTGCTTTGGGGTCATAACCGATCCCACTCCTTTCTCCGTTCCATGGGCGTGGGGGCCCGGGGCTGCCTGAGTCGGCAGGATAGGTTGTGGTTGGGCCTTGAGATATGGCTCGAAAATGTACGCTTGCTATCGCCCGAACAACCCGGAGAGGACTACGTGGCAGGTTGGAGGTATTAGAGCACGGGTTATGGCGCCGATACAACTGGGGACACGTTCCTGCTTGCAGGACCGGATTGAGCTCAGCTGAGCTGCCGATGAGCGCGACCGTCCACCAATAAGAAGGAGGGCGACTGGTTGGTCGCCCTCCGGCTGAAGCTTGCAATTGGTTTTCGTTTACGGCTCGGGAACGAGCGCGTAAAAGACGTTCTGAACGTTCACGCCGTTGACCTGAACGCGTCCATCGGTCCAGGTTACGTAGGCGTTGCTGTTCAGAGCGGTGGCATAGTCGTAGTCGCCGGCATAGCAGCTCTGGATGTTGGGATCATCCTGTGCCGGCTGAGGTTCGACCGGGCTAATCGCGAAATTCGCTCCCCAGGTCGCGCCGTTGTCGTGCGACTGAACGCCTTCGCGCTGATACATGCAACCGGGATCGGTCACATTGTTGCAGGCGCTGGTGGCCTGACGGCGGTCATACCAGGAGACGGTGACATCCTGCGGCTGGGTGAAGGCGGCCAGGTTGTAATTGACGCTGAGAGACGGCATCCAGTGGCTTTGATACTGGTTGGTCTCGGGATCATTGAGCAGGACCGGAGTCGACCAGGTGTTGCCGTTATCGGTCGAGCGGGTGTACAAGATGTCGCCGGTCGAGAGAGCTCCATGGGCGGCATACGCATAGTGAACCACGCCGCCGGGACCGACGCCAGGTTGGCCCCAACCCATGTGCCGAATAATGGGGTTCATCTTGGCGAAATAGGAGCCCGCCGAGCACAGACCGTCACCCGGAGGAGTGAAGCGCGAGCCGACCGTGATCATGGTGAAGGTATTGCCGCCATCCGTGGAGCGGTACATGAGGTTCTGGCGGCTGGCCAGGCCGCCGCCGCCTTCGTCCATGCTGGCTACGAATACGGCGCTGATAAAGCCGGCGTTCGGCGGCGGTGGGCCAGGCAATGCGCCGGTGATCTGGACGTTGCGGTAGAAGGTGGTCGACAGCTGTACGGGAGTGCTCCAGGTGTTGCCGTCATCGGAGTGGACAACGAACAGCGCTCCGCCGTCGATGTTGAAGTTATTGAAGGAGACGTACATGCGGCCGTAGGTGCGGCTGAAGGAGTTGTTGTCAACCCACATCGACGGACGATCGTCGTTGGAGCCGTTGTGGATACAGCCAGCGGCTGTCCAGCTGATGCCGTCAGCCGACTTCCAGGAGCCCAGGCCGAAGCCACCGCAAGCGGTGACGATGTCGCCGGCGAAGAACATGCCCAGCTTGGAGTTGTAAACCACCAGCGGATCACCGTAGTTTGTACCGTGGCCTGAGGCAAACGGCGCAGGGATGATCTCGGTGAAGGTGTTTCCGTCGTCGGTGGAATACGACGTTCCGGAATAGTTGCTGCCGTTGCCGTTCGTATCGTCGTTGTAGTTGACGACGAGAGTCCCGCTGCCGACCTGCGTGCTGTGCCACACCATACTTTCACTGTGGGTGCAGCTGCTGTTGGAGCTGCAGGTACGATTGCTGACCAGCACGTTGGGGGGCTGCGGCGCTTCTTCTTCACCCTCGCGATCGGCATTGGGTTTGCCGCCCGAGACCACGCCGCACTGAATCAAGGTTAGGCCGGCGCCCAAATTGTCCTGCATCAGCAGGTGGCGTGCGCCGATTTCGGAACAGGGTACGCCTGTTGTTGTCTGCTGGGCTTGAGCGAGCCCAGCGGTGAGCATGCACGCCGCCAGCAATCCTGGGAGCGCAAAATACCAACTTGTTCTGCCTTTCATTCTGACTTTTCTCCTCTCTCCGTGCTGCTTTTTGACTGGCCCGAATCTTCTGGTTTGTTGGTGGTAGACGGCTTCGGAGTGTTCGAGGCAAAGTACGTCTCGTCCATCCAGATACCGGTTTTCGACTTCAGTTTGGAAAGCTCGTTTCGCAAGTTCTCGGCTTGCACTTTCTTGGTGATTTCCTGGGTAGCGTCTTGCAAATCTTCACGGCTGCGTTTGACGAGATGGACAAAAACGTACTCGCTCGGACTGTTGCTGAACTCTTTCCACTCGCCCTCTTTGAGGGCAAAGATCGCATCGTTCATGGTGGGCGCCAACTCGCCGCGCCGGAAGCGGAGAGGCTTCAGGTCGGCAAGGACCTCGTCCTGGCTGTGCGGCGTGCTGTTCACGACCTTCTCGACATCGCCTCCCGACTTAATGGCGCTGCGAACTGCGTCCGCCAACGCCTTCGCCTGCGCCGGCGTTAAGGAGTGAGGCTTCTTGGGGTCGCCCGTCCAGATGAAGATTCGCTGCACCTCGGCGACATCGAAGTCATCGAGATGCGCGTTGTAGTAGGCCTTGATCTCTTCTGGAGTGGGCGCGGTTTCTGCCTTGAGCTTGGCGAATTCCGCGTTGGAGAGGATCTGCATGCGGTCGATGGCGAGCAGGCGGATCACTTCGGGCGACGTATCGAGATGATTGGCTTTGGCCAGCTGTTCGAGCATCAGCATGGAGGCGTAGTTGTCGCCCAGTTTGTCGCGGCTCAGGGTGGCCGGTCCCTGCTGCGACTCCAGATCGGAAATATATTGTTCGAAGGCCGCCTGGGTGACCTGCTGATCTCCAACCTTCAGAATGACGCGCTGGTCAGGAGGTGCGGTACCGGTCTTGGGAGCGGGATTGGCAGAATTTTCGGCGCCCGTGCCCGGCTGTGCCTGCGCTTGTGCGGCGGTGGCGAGAATGACTGAAAGAAGGAAGTTGAGACAGACGAGGAGACGAAGACGAGAGACATCCCTGAACAAAGTATTAAGCCCCTTCACGCGAAATATTGGGCTCGGCATTACCCTGCACAACCCACCCCAGGGGAGAGCGGCCGATCCCAAAGAAAATCAGAGAAAACCGACAAGCAGCAGATCTGCTTCCAAAAGAACGCCCGCGAACCAGCAGATTCCAAGCGGCAGAAACTAGGGCGGATAGTAGACGAGTCTCTGCCTGGCGGCAATAGAAATCGTCGGAGACATTGCAAATTCTTGCGGAGAAATGCACCTGGAGTACTGCCCACGGACGAACACTCGTCTGCCGAGAGCGCCTCCTCCTTGCCTGAAGGGAAGTCCCGTCGCCTTAGCCAGGAGCCTTAGCCCGCTGACGTGTGCTCTGCAAGGAAGAACGCAGAAAAAAATCACCTTAACCGTTGCCAACAACGACTCAGCTTAGCAACACGTGCAAGCTGCTGCTCATCTAGGCAGTCGTAAGTAACTGCTCAATCAAGGGGCTTTCATGCTTCGCCGGTTCGTCTCGCTAGCAAGTCTAGTGATCTCCAGCCTACTCATAATTTTACTCACCGCTTGCGGCGGTGGCTCCAGCAACTCCGAAGGCGGCAGCAATCAGGTTGTCAGCGTCTCGATTTCTCCCACTATGGCGACCGTGCCCGCAAATGGCACGCAACAGTTCACGCCGACAGTAACCGGATCGAGCAACACTGCCGTTTTGTGGCAGGTCAACAACATGACCGGCGGGAGTGCGGCCAACGGAACGATTTCGACCTCGGGACTGTATACGGCTCCGCCGACGATGACCAATATTCAGGTGACCGTGACTGCCGTTTCCAGCGCCGACTCCACCAAGACGGCAAGCGCGGTCGTGACGGTCAACGCATTGCCGGCGGGATCGGTCATGATCTCTCCGTCCACGGCTACGGTCGCCGCCAGCGGCACGCAGCAGTTCACGGCAACGGTTACCAACGAGAACAACAACAGCGTGACCTGGTCGGTTGACGGCGTAAACGGCGGAAACAATACGGTCGGAACCGTGAGCAGCTCCGGACTGTACACCGCGCCGTCGAGTGCGGGGACGCATATGGTCACCGCGACCAGCGTGGCGGATTCGAATTACAACGCCAGCGCAACGGTCAGCGTGGTCAGCCTCACGGTGATGCCGCCGAGCGTGAGCCTGGCCCCAAACAGCCCGCAGCAATTCATGGCTACAGTCCAGGGCACCAACAACACCGGCGTGACGTGGTCGGTCAATGGCGTTGTCGGCGGCAACAACATGGTCGGCACCATCACCACCGGCGGTCTGTATCAGGCGCCGGGAAGCTCGGGCTCGTACACGGTAACGGCGACCAGTGCAGCGCTTCCGAGTTACAGCGTGAAGCGGCCGTCACGGTGACGCTTGCGCCCCCGGGAACCGCTTCCATGCTCACGTATCACAATGACGATGTTCGTGACGGCGCGAATCTCACCGAGACGACACTCAATCCTCCAACGTCAACTCGCAGCAGTTCGGCAAGCTATTTGCGCTTCAGGTGGATGGCCAGGTGTACGCTCAGCCGCTCTATCTGCCCAACATGAGCATCGCAGGAGCGACGCACAACGTGGTGTTCGTCGCCACGGAAAACGACACAGTCTACGCCTTCGATGCCGACGGCCTTCGGCCGCTGTGGTCGCAGCACCTGGCGACGCCGCTGCAAATCAACGACCAGGAAGGAATCAGACCTCTGCTGGGCATCACTTCGACGCCGGTCATCGATCTCACCAGCGGCGACCATGTATGTGCTGACGGACGGGCTGGAGAGCGGCCAGAAGAAGTATCGCCTGCATGCCCTCAATATCGCCAACGGGAGGAGAAATTTGGCGGGCCCGTGATCGTGACCGGCACCGTGACCGGCACCGGTTACGACAGCGTTAACGGGCAGATCACGCTGGAGGACAGTTGCTATCAGCGGAACGGGCTGGCGCTCGATCCCGCCAGCGACGGGATCTATATCTCCTTCGGACACTGCAACCACGGCTGGATACTGTCGTACGACAAAGCCAGCCTGCAGCAGACGGGAATTTTTAACGCGACTCCCGATGGCGGCGGAGGCGGCTTCTGGGGAGGCGCGCCGGCAATTGACGACAGCACCGGCGATCTGTACATCATCAGCGGCGTCGATCTGGACGACCCGCCGCCCGACTACAACGATTCCGCCTTGCGGCTGGGCAGCAACCTATCGGAGCTCGACTACTTCGAACCGTCGAACGAGACCTACCTAAGCGACAACGACGTGGACTTTGGCAGCGGCGGCGCGATTATCATGCCCGAGAACCCGTCGCAGTATCCGCACGAGCTGATCGGCGGCGGCAAGGATGGCCGCATCTTTGTCATGAACCGCAACGATATGGGCGGCTTCGGGATGACGAATAACGTCATTCAGACGGTGCAGACCGGCACACAACAGAACGACAATATTTTCTCTACCCCGACGTTCTGGAACGGAAGTATCTACTATCACTGCGCACAGGACGTGGTGAAAGCCTACTACTGGTATCCGAGCACCGGCCTGCTGTCGACGCACCCGGTTTCGCAGGGCACCATCACCTATGGCGGCCATGGCGCGAACACTTCAATTTCGGCCAACGGCACCTGCGACGCGATCCTGTGGGACATTGATACCACGAACGCTCATGGCGGGGACCCGCAATTCTCCATGCCTACAACGCGATAAATCTGTCGCAGCGAGTCTAAACAGCGCGCAGGCAGGAAGCCGCGATACGGCAGGTCCGGCGGTGAAGTTCGCCGTGCCGACCATCGTCGACGGTCGCGTGCTTTATAGGAACGGCGACGGAAGTGGATGTGTATGGATTGCTGCCGCGGTAGCTTCGGAATAGCGCTGGAGGGCCCTATCAAGTCCATTTGTGTCGCGACTGGGTGTCGCCGCTGCGCGGCTGTTTCGGTCGCAATTCCGACTGTTTGCTCCACCGCGAAATTCGATTCCGATCGCGACACATCTCTAAAAGCCAGCTCCACCGAGTGGCACAGCGCAGTGACTGTTTCAGAGGGCGTCCTCAGGCGGCGACTTGCTTACGAGCCCGGCGGGATATCGGTGGCCTTGCCGTTGGTGAAGGTGATGCGCAAGAGGATGGCCGTTATTGGCGAAGTCGACGATGCGGGGATTCTCCATGCCGGTACCTTCCGGAGACTCCCGTGCCGATGGCGAAGGTCGCCTGGATCTCGTTCATCCCGAGCTTCACCTGGTGGTCGTCGATGTCCTTCCAGGCCGAGGCCGGCCAGTGCTTGTAAAGTTCATGCGGGTCCTGGATGACCAGCATCTCGTCGCTGTAGATCTTGTAGTCGCCGTTCTCGACTATGCCGATGGGAAAGGCGTAGCGCTTGCCGTCTTTCTCGAATACCGCCATGACCTGTTTCTGGGTAGCTGAGCCGGGAGTGCGGTCGAGCACGACATC
>CAVVDN010000019.1:0-201227 GCA_963747045.1 uncultured Acidobacteriaceae bacterium
GGGTTCCGGAATTGAGCATAAGGGCATTAGGCAACAGAAACCGCGCGGCGAGTACACGCTGACAAGGAGAATTATTCTTCAGCGACCATCCGATGTCAAAGCTTTAGACGGCCTCGAACTCAGAACGTAGTGTATCCTCCGGCATTCGCTGTTCGCTTTTCGACCAGCAGCCGATCCAGCACGATTCCCGGGACCAATCTAACGGGCGCCCCTCTGTGTACGAGCAGGCGCTCCCTTAACGCAAATTTGACTTTCGGCGAAACGCCAGAAGCGATCCTCAGCAGGCCAGCGAGTCGCGCGTGATCTTCAGCCCATTGAGATTGCCCAGCACCGTCACCGCGATCAACTCCGGCTGGAACAGCTCATTGGCCGACTGCCAGCAGGTCTTCCTGCGTCACGGCCTGAATGCGCTCGATGATCTCGTCCATGCTGACGAAGTGGTCGTAATACATCTCCTGCCGCGCCAGGTTCGACATGCGCGCCGTGCTCGACTCCAGGCTCAGCATCAGGCTGCCCTTCAGCTGATCCTTGGCCCGCTTCAGCTCTTCGTCGGCAGATGGGATCCTCCTTCAGCGCCGGAACTCATGCACAATCGACTGCACCACTTTCGGCGCCGACTCGCGCGAAGTGCCCGCATAGACCGAGAGCATCCCGTATCGCGGAAGGGATTCAGCTCGGAGAAGATGGAGTACACCAGCCCCTGCTTCTCGCGCACGTTCTGGAACAGCCGCGAACTCATGCCGCCGCCCAGCAGCGTGTTCAGCATGTACGTCACGTAGCGGCGATCGTGGCTGATCGGATACGACGGCACGCCCACGCAAATCTGCACCTGCTCCAGGGATTTCTTGTTGCGCAAGGATGATGCGCGAGTTGATCTTCGGCGGGCTGTCGTGCCAGCCGTTCGTACCCTTGCCGGCAGCGTCGCAAAACTGCTCCCGCAGCAGCTCCACGAAATCCTGGTGCTCGACGTTGCCCGCCGCCGAAATGATCATGTTGCCGGGAGCGAACTTGCCGCCGTAATACGCCAGGATGGCGTCCTGGTCGAAGCGGCGCACCGTGTCCTTGGTCCCCAGGATCGGCTTGCCCAGCGGATGGTCCTTGAAGAAGTTCTGGGTGAAGATTTCATGCACGAGGTAGTCGGGATTGTCCTCGTCCATCTTGATCTCTTCCAGAATCACCCCGCGCTCGCGCGTAATCTCCTTCCCGTCGAAGACGGGTGCAGAACCATGTCGCTGAGAACATCGACGGCTACCGGCAAATGTTCATCCAGAACTTTAATGTTGAAGCAGATGGTCTCCTTGCCGGTGAAGGCGTCCATGTTGCCGCCGATGGAATCCACCTGGCGGGCGATGTCCTCCGCCGTGCGGTTGCTGGTGCCCTTGAACACCATGTGCTCGACGAAATGCGAGATGCCGTTGACAAGGGATCTTCGTGCCGCGAGCCGGACTTGATCCAGATGCCCATCGAGACCGAGCGGATGTGGTCCATCTGCTCGGTCAGGATGGTGAGCCCGTTGGGAAACACCTCGCGTTGGATGTTGCGCAGTTCTTCTACCATGATGGCTGCTCCAAGCGACATGACGGTCGTCGCTCAGCTCGAATGAATAATGAAGGGCCTGTTCCGGTCTCTGTATGCTGCGGCGCAGGTAGCCTGCGAACCGCTTAAAAGTACTGGTCGCTGAAAATCCCCCGAAGCGAGGTCGGGCGAACAGGAATCTAACTTAGCATATTGGATGCATGAGCAAGCCGCAACATACCGAACTTTTAGGCCTTTCGCCTTCAACAACTTACCGACTTCGTCGAGAAGCTGGGCGAGCCGTCCCTACCGCGCCCGGCAGCTATTTGACGGCTTATACCGCCAAAGGTGGTCAGAGTCTGGAGCAATTTACTCCGCTGCCTTTGGAGCTTCGGCAGCAAGCTGCGGCGAGGTCGGCTTCGCGGCAGGGGTGCCTGAGACAGAGCGGAAGTTCGTCTCCTCCGATGGCACGGTCCGTTACCTCTTCGCCTTCACCGATGGCCAGAGCGTCGAGACGGTCTGGATGCCGGAAGGCGATGGCGGCGAGGCGGGCGACGGCTCGCCGAGCGGCGATGAGGAGCTCGCAGGACGTCAAGGGCTGGCATCGCGCGACCATCTGTGTCTCCAGCCAGGTCGGCTGTGCCGTCGATTGCACGTTCTGCATGACCGCGCTGCTGGGACTGCAACGCAATCTGTCGGCGGGAGAGATCGTCGGCCAGGTTCTAGCCGTCCTGGCCGACCGCAAGTCGATCCGGAGCGCGATCGCATCAACCTCGTTTTTATGGGACAAGGCGAGCCGTTCCTCAACTACGACAACTTCATGCAGGCTGTGCGGCTGCTGGTGGAAGGGGTCGGCATTCCTGAGTCGCGCATGACCGTCTCGACCTCGGGCATTCTGCCGCGAATCGCCGACTTCGGCGCTGAGCCTGTGCGGCCCAAGCTCGCGGTCTCGCTCAACGCGCCGAACGAGGCGCTGCGCACCGAGATCATGCCGATCACGAAGAAGTGGACCCTCGCAAAGCTGATGGCTGCGCTGCGAGACTTCCCGCTGCGCAATCGCGAGCGCCTGACTTTTGAATACGTTCTGCTGGGAGGGGTC
This sequence comes from uncultured Acidobacteriaceae bacterium, assembly GCA_963747045.1. Lineage (GTDB taxonomy): Bacteria > Acidobacteriota > Terriglobia > Terriglobales > Acidobacteriaceae > Bog-257. The sequence continues at coordinate 2,615 of CAVVDN010000019.1, forward strand.
AACGATGAACAGCAGCATGCCCGCGAAATTGTGGAGTTGATTCGCGGCCTGCGCGCCAAGGTGAATCTGATCGCCCTAAATCCGGGGCCGGAAATTCCCTTCCAAACCCCCGATGCCGACCGTGTGCTGGCCTTTCAGCGCATCCTTACACAAGCCGGTATTCCCGCTTTCATTCGCCGACCACGCGGGCGCGACATTTACGCCGCCTGCGGCCAGCTCAAACACACGACCGAGCTGGTACGACTGTAGTCGACTCACTGTTTACGACGATCCCTTTTTGGCAGCTTTAGCGCGATGCTTGATGACGCGCGGGACAGGGCCGGTCAAATCGAAGTCGTGCATCATGTGAGGAACGGAGGTTGCGACTAGAAACCGGACCTCCTCCTTGCATACGCGGCAAGGCGGAAACTCTTCGCCGCGTATGGCCACGACTTCATGCGGCGGCCGATGTTCCCGATGGACCGCGGTGTAGATTCCCGATGTCGGTACCAACTGTCCGGGTCTGTACGTTTCTGGCGTGCTATCGTCGGGAACTTTCATGATGAGCCCGTGACCGCAAATCCGCGGCCCTCTGCGCGCTTTGCAAGTTTGATGCTGACCAAGGTTTCAGGCGGCGCGGTCCGGCTGCCCCGCCTCAATCTCGCGTCTTTACGGCCCGGAGTTCTTCGAGGCTGATATTTTGTAGCCAGAACATGATCTGTTCCGGAGTGAGAGGGGCGATACCAGGCATGTCAAGGTGCTCTCGGAGACAGAGAGCGATTTCTTGCAGCACTTCCCGGAACTGCGTCCTCTCCACCAGCGGTGCCATTCGAATACCAAATCTCGGAGCGACACCACGTATCACTCGAATGATTCCTGATTGCCCGGAGTTGGCCGGTTGACAAGGCCCTCGCGACCAACACCGCTTAAAGACTTCGATGCGCGAGCAACGACGATCCGTTTTCAGCAGGAGCAGAAGATGTGTGCTGAAGTTGATACCGGGCGTCATCTTTCACGGAAAATTCAGATGCTTTTCAGCCGCTCGCAGGTTGTCATCGTCGCTGCCACCCAGACAATAAAAAGCAGCGAATCCGTTTCGCGGCAGACTTAATTTTAGGGATGCCGGACCTCGGAGCACAGCGAGAAACAACTACAGCTTGGGTTCTCGCATCTTTTTCTTGCAATGAACGAAAACGACAGCGCAAACAAAGTGTCGGTATTGAATCGCTACGTGCAGTCCTTATGCGGGCTATACAGTCGCGTGGCACGCCAACTTGGCGTCGACCGATCTTACGTCAGCCGCGTCGCGCGTGGAGAGCGACACTCCGAGCCGATCGAGCGTGCTCTGACCACCGAATTCGACCGCATCATGAATGAAGTGCAAGGTTGAGTTTCAGCCGCTCGCCAGCGACCGTCCCTGATTGAATTACTTGGACGCTAAGGCCCCAGCGCTGTCCTTGATCGCTGCGGCGGGTCGAGCACATACACGGTTTGGTCGGCGGTGAGCGCCAGCAGACGTTTACCATCCGCACTGAAACCATCGAAGGCGACGCGCCCGTTGAAGTCGTAAGTCGCCCGCTTGCGCACCTGGCTTAAATCGTAGAGTTCCAATTCGTCGGCGGCGAGATCCGCCGTCCGCAGATCTGCCTTTTCAGGACCGCATCCAGCAATCGTTCAATTCCCCCTTCATCGAAAGAAGAAACGAGAACTCGCTTCTCATCATCCCCAATGACCACGCGATCTCGGGCGTAATGTCTTCCAAAGAGCAACGGTTTTCGAGGTTGACAAGAGGACGATTTCCAGAACCGAGCGTGCCGTTTTCTCATGGTAGTATCGAAAGCAAAGCCCAATGTTTTCGCACGCAAATCCGGTCGACATTTTTTTTCAGATCATCGTGCTCTTGTTCGCGATTTGCGTGCATGAATCGGCGCATGCCTGGATGGCGAACCGCTTAGGCGATCCCACGGCCAAGATGCTGGGGCGCATTTCGCTCAACCCCATCGTCCACATCGATCCGTTTGGCACCATCATCATGCCGCTGATTTTGATCGTTCTGGGCTTTCCGCCGTTCGGATGGGCCAAGCCGACGCCTGTTGATCCGCGAAATTTTAAGAACAAGGTCAGCGACGACATCCTGACCGCGGTTGCCGGCCCGGTCAGCAACTTCATCACAGCGTTCGTGGCCATCATCGCTCTTGCGATTATCGTTCACGGCTCGAACATGGCGATCGGCAATCATATGCGCGCTGCGACCGCTGCCGAGGCGCTGGCCACGCTGTTCTATGACGCGATGTGGATCAACATCGTGCTGGCCGTATTCAACTTGATTCCGCTGCCGCCGCTGGACGGCAGCCACGTTATCCGCCATTTTCTTTCCTACAACGCGTTGCGCACCTACGACCGCTTCGGCTACGGTGCGCTGATTGTGGTTCTCTTTCTCCTGCCGATGATTGGATTTAATCTGGTCGGCATTCTCATTACTCCGTTCATGGCCCTCTATCAGGCGCTTCTCAGCATCTTTCTGGGTTTCCGATGACCGAGACCAAAGCAAGCAAGGGCCGCGTGCTCAGCGGCATGCGTCCGACGGGAAAGCTGCACCTCGGCAACTACGTCGGGGCCCTCCGCAATTGGGTCAAGTTGCAGGAGGAATACGACTGCTTTTTCTTTATCGCCGACTGGCACGCGCTGACGACCGACTACGCCGACACCAGCGGCGTGCGGCAGAATTCGCTCGAGGTCATGCTGGACTATCTCGCCGCCGGGCTCGATCCTGAGAAGAGCACGCTGTTCATTCAGTCGCACGTGCCGCAGCACGCCGAACTGCACTTGCTGTTCAGCATGATCACGCCGCTCGGCTGGCTGGAGCGCGTACCCAGCTATAAAGAGCAGCGCGAGAATCTGAAGGACAAGGACCTGAGCACCTACGGCTTTCTCGGCTATCCGCTGCTGCAATCCGCCGACATCCTCATGTATCAGGCAAACTGGGTTCCTGTGGGCGAAGATCAGGTGCCGCACGTAGAGCTGACACGCGAGGTCGCGCGCAGGTTCAATCAGTTCTATCCGCGCAAGGTGCGCAGTGGCGATCGCAATCCGCAACGCGAATACGTCTTCCCCGAGCCGAAACCGCTGCTGACACCCGCGGCCAAGCTTCCCGGCACCGATGGCCGCAAGATGTCGAAGTCGTACGGCAACTCGATCCTGCTGAGCGAGCCGGAGGCTTCGCTGCGGCAGAAGCTGAAGACCATGGTCACCGATCCGGCGCGCGTGCGCCGCACCGATCCCGGCGATCCTGACAAGTGTCCGGTGGGCGATCTGCACAAGATTTTCAGCTCTCAGGAAACGATGGCGAAGGTGTATGAAGGGTGCCGCTCGGCCGGCATCGGCTGCATCGAGTGCAAAGGGTGGGCCGCGGACAGCTTGTGGCAGGTGCTCGGCCCCATCCAGGAGCGGCGTGCGAAGTACGAAGCCAATCCCAAGCTGGCGTGGGAGATTCTGGAAGAAGGCTCAAAGAAAGCGCGGGCAGCCGCCGAGGCCACGATGGTCGAAGCGCGCGAAGCGGCAAACCTGTCGCATGACTACCAGCCGCCGGCGCAGAGTGCGGGAGAAGGAAAATAGGTTGGCGAAAGCCGCAGCATGAACAGCGGTCGATTCACCTAAAGTAGTTATTGAAGCTGACGCTCGCAGTGGAGCAGCCCGAGCGCCGCAGGCGCGAAAGAAGATAGCCCAGCGCTTCAGCGCTGGGTAAGCGCAAAATGGGTAGTCCGAGTTCCTCGGGGACGACAGAGGGTGAGCGGGACTTCAGCCCCGCGTTAATACCATTGACCGACACTCCACAACCCGCTTCCACCCCCCAGCCGACGCGCAAGGATGGCGTCGACTCGCCCTTCTCCGTCATTGTGGGACAAGTCTATGAGGGGCCGCTCGACCTGCTGCTCGACCTCATCCGCAAGCAGGACATCGACATCTACGACATCCCCATTGCGAAGATCACCGAGCAATATCTTCATTACGTCGAGAGCATAAAGCAGTTCGATGTGGACGTGGCGGCCGAGTTCATCTACATGGCGTCGCTGCTGATCCATATCAAGTCGAAGATGCTGCTGCCGCGCGATCCTGCCGGACCGGCGGAAGAAGAAGACCCGCGCATGGAGCTGGTCAACCGGCTGCTCGAACACGAGCGCTTCAAGACTGCGGCGCAGATGCTCTTGCAGAAGCAGCAAATCGAGGCGGCCGTGTGGTCGAATCCGGCGCTAAAGGAATTTCGTGACGCCGAGGGCACCGACCCGGAGCTGGCGGCTGACGTCATCGACTTGGTGAAGACGTTTCAGCAGATTCTCGATCGCGCGCGCAAGCGGCCATCGTTCGACGTCGATGAAGAAGGCGTTACCGTTGCGCAGATGGTTGAGTTCGTGCGCCGCCGCCTGGCCTTGGAAGAGCGTCCGGTTCGGCTGAAGCAATTGTTGCGCAGCTTGCGCTCGCGCTCGGCACTGGTGTGCGCCTTCCTTGCGATACTGGAGTTGATACGATTGCAGGCAGTGCTGGCGCGGCAGGACAATGTCTTCGGCGAGATCGTGCTGAAGAAGTACACCAACTTCGACGCGCTGATGGCCGAAGGCACGTTGCCGCAGGACGATTGGCGGTAGAAGAAGCAGTTGTCAGTTGTCGGCAAGAACGTAGCCGGGAAAGGCTTCACAACTGTTGACTGGCCGGAGGCAAGGAAAGACAGAACATCTACAGATTGTTCAAGACTGGCAACCGACAACTGACAACTAACCCATGAGCCTTAAAGCAAAACTTGAAGCTATCATCTACGCGACCGAAGAGCCGGTCACGCTGAACGAACTCTCATCGTTGCTCAAGGATGTGGTTCTCGCCAACGTGCGTGCTGAAGAGGAGGCTCGGCTCGCGCTGAACGAGACCGTCTCCGACGGTCCACAAACGCCGGCTCCCGACGACGAGGAATTGCTGCCCGTCGAAGTTGACCCACCGGCGGAGCCGCCTACCGCTCCAGTCGAACTTGCCGATGCCTACGCGCCCGAAGTTCAGCCCGAAGCTGCGACGCAACCGGAAAAACCGGAAAACGCCAAGGCTGAAGAAAAAGAACAGCTGAAGGCCGTCAAAGCCCGCCTCAGCAGTCTTCTCGACGAGCTCATCGCTGACTACGCGTCGTCGGATCGTGGCATGGAGATTCGCCAGATAGCCGGCGGCTATCGCATGGCCACCAAGCCCGAACATCACGACGTAGTGGTGAGCTTTGCCAAGAGCCTCAAGCCGCCGGTGCGATTGTCGCTGCAAGCGCTGGAGACGCTGGCGGTCATCGCCTACAAGCAACCGATTACGGTTCCCGAAATCAGCGAGATTCGCGGCGTTGACTCCTCCGGCGTCATCGCAACGTTGCTTGACCGCAAGCTGATCACGACCGGCGGCCGCAAGCAGGTCATCGGACGTCCCATCCTGTATAAGACGACCAAGGAGTTTCTGCTGCGCTTCGGGCTGAAAGACATCGCCGAGCTGCCCAGTGCGGAGGAATTCGAGACGCTGGGCGATCCGCAAGCGGGCCTCTTTAGCCCTCCCGTAGAGCCGACCGCAAGTTCATCGCCCTCTGTGGAAGATGAGCCGGTCACCGAGGCGGTACCCGATTCCGCTCATCACTTGGCAGGTGACACCATCATGCCCGCGGATGGTACTTTCGCGACCGAGGCCGAGCCGGAGCAGGCCGAGGAGAAATCCTAGCCGCATGGCCTCCGAACGGCTGCAGAAGATCATCGCCGCCGCGGGCATCGCGTCGCGACGCAAGGCAGAAGAGCTCATCACCAGCGGACTGGTTTCGGTGAATGGCCAGATTGTTACTGAGCTCGGCAGCAAGGCCGATCCCGAGCATGACCACATCAAAGTGAGCGGCAAGCTCATCGGCGCTCCCGAGCGCTCTGTTTACCTGTTGCTGAATAAGCCCAAGGGCTACATCACGACGGCGTCGGATCCGGAAGGCCGTCCCACGGTATTGGATTTGGTTCGTGGCCTGGGAACGCGCGTGTATCCGGTTGGGCGGCTCGATTATGCTAGCGAAGGATTGCTGCTGCTGACCAATGACGGCGAGCTGGCGCAAAAACTGACACACGCCTCATCGCATATTCCAAAGACCTATCTCGTCAAGATCAGTGGACAACCGAGCTCAGAGCAGATCGCAAAACTGCGGGGCGGCGTCAATCTGCCGCCCGAGCGAGGTCCGCTGAAGGCTCCGGCGGGAGCAGCGTCGAAGGCCGGAGTGCGCAGGCGCTCGGAAGCGGTTCGAACCGCCCCCGCGCGGATCGAACTGGTGCGCGATGCGGCGAATCCCTGGTACGAAGTCTCACTCATCGAAGGCCGCAACCGGCAAATCCGGCGCATGTTCGAAGAGGTTGATCACCACGTCGAGAAGATCAAGCGGGTACGCTACGGGCCATTAGAACTCGATGTCGAGCCGGGCAAGTTCCGGCATCTAACGAGTAAAGAAGTGTCACAGTTGAAAGCAGCAGTGCGAAGGCAGCCAAAGTAACGAGTAGCGAGCAACTCGCATTGAGCCAGTTGCTGACTACTAGTTACTCGCTACTTCGGAGATTGAATGACAGATTTCCACTCGCTGGTCCCGGCGCACGTACGCAAGCTGGGCAGTTATCATCCAGGGAAGCCCGTACGGCAGGCGGAATTGGAGAGCGGCGTGCGTTGCATCAAGATGGCTTCTAACGAGAATCCCTTTGGCCCCTCTCCACTCGCCATCGAAGCCATCAAGTCCGCCGTTTCCGGCGTTCACTTCTATCCTGATACCGCGACCACCGAGCTGACGGCGCGACTGGCTGAGTTGCACGAAGTCAATCCCAACCAGATCCTGGTCACCGCCGGCTCCACGACGTTTCTGGAGATTCTCGCGCGCACGCTGCTCGGGCCGGGACTCAATGCGGTCACCAGCAGGCTCTCGTTCATCGTCTATCCCATCGTGACAAACGCCACCGGCGCGCACCTGATCGAGGTGCCCATGCTGAACGATGGCTTCGATCTGGATGCAATTCTTGCCGCCATCGATAGCAATACGCGCGTGGTCTATATCGCTAATCCGAATAACCCCACCGGCACAGTTGTGGACGCTGCGGCAATCGACCGCTTTCTCGATCGCGTGCCCTCGCACGTCCTGACCGTCATCGACGAAGCGTATTACGACTTCGCAGCCCATTTTGCTGCCGAGCGCAACTTCGACTATTCGCATGCGCTCGACTACGTTCGCGCGGGACGATCGGTGATCGTGCTGCGGACATTCTCCAAAGCGCAGGGACTGGCTGGGCTGCGTGTGGGATATGGTATCGGACCAGCGGAACTGATTGGCTATCTGTCGCGGATGAAGCCGGCGTTCATGGTGTCCTCAATTGCGGAAGCCGCGGCCCTGGCCGCGCTGGCCGATGCCGACCACGTAGCGCGAGCGGTCGAGAACAACGCTGCCGAAGCTAAATTGCTGACTCCTGCTATTTCGGAATTCGGCATCCGGGTTGTGCCCACCTGGTCGAACTTCCTCTTTTGCGACACCGGCGAAGATGTTCGTCCGCTCTGCGAGGCGTTGCAACAGGAAGGCGTCGTCGTCCGTTCGATGGGCGGGCAATGGGGCGCGCCTAATGCCGTGCGCATCACCATCGGGACGCCCGAACACAATGAGCAATTTCTTGCCGCGCTGCGACGCGTGCGGTCGAAGGTTCCCGAACTGAAGTGACCCTGCTCTGGATTTAATGCCCTGCGGCAGGCAGGCTAACACTGGTGCATCAGACAGAAAGAGTTAGGGTTGATTGGAAACCGCGGACTGCTTCGGCACATGCGAGGTGAACTTGCGCAGGACGAACTCCTGAAGAATACCGGCGACGCTGCTTTCCCCAACCCTGACCAGCGCATCTTGTAGGTACAAACCCGTAGTGCGGTCGCTGGCCGGAAGGTAGCTGTAAGAGATGCCAGCCGCCGCGAAGCTCCCAATGATTCCGGAGTAGTTAGGCTCCCACTTCCTTGTCCGATCGTTGCGGGCGATCACGGAATTCTCCAGCGCATGCGCCCAGCGTTTCTTGGTGCTGTAGTCCGGGCCGAGGTAGAAGTATCGTGGGTCTTGATGCAGCACGGAGGGCAATATAGCGCTTCCTATGAAGGTGCCGAAAATTACATCGCCATAGGCTGCACCGAATCGCCTGCCGTAACCTTCAGCGCCCTGGCCGTATCCGCCGGGGATGTCTGCAGCCTGGTACATGCCGGCGAGAAACGCGACGCCCAGGATCGTGACCGGATCCTGCACCGATTTCCACGCGAGATAGAACTTCTGCTTGGGGAAAAGTGGTGGCGGATCTGCGGTGTAGGTTACGTAAAAGTTCGGAAAGATGCCTAACACGCGTTGCTGTAATTCCTGCTTTACTTCGATCTGCGCGATTTCTTCAGGCGAGCCGCCGACCTTAACTTCGGTCACGGCGCCCGTCACCGGCAACTTGATGGGCGGCACAAGCAGCGCCTGACCCGGGCCCAGCTCTCCAGTGTACTTTTGCGTGTCGAATCCCGGCGCGGTCACCGTGAGATGGAAGGAACCGGGAGGCACATCATTAAACGAGAACTCGCCGTTGTTGCCCGACATCACTTCGCGCGCTGCAGTTTGGCCATCCTCGGTGAGCGCCACTTTGGCGCCGACCGCCAGGGCACCGTCCCTATCAGTTACCGTTCCGCTGATCACTCCCATCGCGGCAGTATTTTGTTGTTGGAGGGCCGGAACCGCGCCTTGATTTTGCGGCTCAGCCGGAGTCTGCGGCGGAGGGGTGGGCGAGGCCTGAGCTTCGGCCGAAGCCGGAGATTGAGGTGCCGCCGCGGAATCCTGGGCCGCCGCGGGGGTCAACCCTCCGCAGATCAGCCCCAATGCCATTAAGATTCCAGCGCTTAGGAGCCGGATCCCATGAAGATTTTGGGGAATAAACCCTTCCCTTGAGTTTCGTCTTGCAGAACGCACAACGTTTATCACTCTCTGACTGTCGGCTTTATTTTTATGAGGTCTACTCCGTAATGTTAGCATGCTTGCCCCGGCGACTCACTGCGTCAGGGCGCCGGCCAGAGGGTTTACATCACGCGCAGGCGCGAGCTATCACGCCCGCGATCGGAGCGATTTCCGTTCCAACCGTCAAGCAGCTTGACGTTTACGACAGATCTCCGGCGTGAAGTCCTAAGCTGTTTTTCCGCCGGAGTGCGGTCAAAGTTCCATTTTCATTCTCGCCCTTACTGCGGAGCGGTCTTGTTTTCCACCTTCTGCGCGCCCTCATCCGTCTTCTCGGCAGATTTGTGGACGACCTTCTTGGTGGTCTTTTTCGTTGCGTGACCGACGTCCTTGGCAGCGTTTGATGTGGAATGACCCGCGTCCTTCATGTCCTGCTTGGCGGTGGTTTGCGAACCGCTGGTTGTCGTGGCGGTTGTGGTGTCCTGGGCGGCAGCAACTCCCATCAAAAGTGCACCTCCCAGCAACAAAATAGCTGTATTCTTCATCTCTCCTCCAAAGAAAGAATTCGGTGCTTAGATGCAAATTGCGGCTGAATTGCCGTATCTACGAAAAGTCTGCATCAGGGCGACAGTTCGTGACTTTGTCGTATCGTTCCGAACTTTCGTACAGATAGAGGAGTTCAGGGCCATGCCAAGCTTCGGATCTGAGCAAAACGCTTCCCTAAGAAAACCTTGCTTCGCGAACATTTGCGGGTTAGTAGTCGCCGTCGTGCTGCTCTTTCCTTCGACTACGGCTCTGGCACAGGGCCCGAATAGCGCGACGCCTTTGCCCGCAGTCGAGAGCTCGAGCCAGCCCACTCCGGAACCATCGTCCTCGCCGGTTGATTCGGAATCCTTCGACGATAATCCCATTCTGAAGATTGGCCGCACGATCGGCGAAGACGAACTGCACATCATCAAAGCGCCCTTCCAGAAGGACGCTATCGTGTGGGACGTACTGGTGATAGGCTCGACCGCTGCATTGGCCGGTACCGACGCCGACGAACGCGTCCTCCAGGACGTGCCTGTCAGCTGGCATCAGACCAATCGTGACATCTCCAATGCCACTACCTTCGGCACCGCCGCCGTTGCAGGAGGGATTTATCTCACGGGTCTGTTGACCAGGAATGAGCACGAACAGGAAGTCGGCATTCGCACCGCAGAGTCAACTGTGGACAGCGTCATTCTCTATGGCGCGCTGAAGGCGATCCTACAGCGTCAGAGGCCCTACACCGGCCCGGGTGAGGGTAAATTCTTTTCGGGGAACTGGACAAACGGATCGTTCCCCTCGGGACATGCGATGTTTACCTGGACGATCGCTTCTACGATTGCCCATCAGTACCATTCCTTGCCGCTCGACTTTCTGCTGTACGGGATGGCGTCAACTGTGAGCGTGACTCGCGTAACGGCAGGCGAGCACTTCCCTTCCGACGTCCTGGTGGGCTCGATCTTCGGATATCTGATCGGCGACTACGTCGCGCACAAGCAGGAGAGCGGTTTCCCAATCCGCGAGAGCAAGTTCGCGCACGCGCGAGACGCTGTTCTTGAGCATGTAACCATCGACGCGCAATAAATGAGCGCTTGCGGTCGACCCGCCCTCGCATCGGAGCGCAGCGTGCCTCATTTATACTGCCTTCTTCATGCTCAAACAGGTTCTTGAAGAAGGCAGGCTTCTAACCGACAGCGCGTTGGAGCGCTTGCTCCCAGCCGCCGATCAGTATCCCGCTTCCATCCATCAGGCCATGCGCCACAGCGTATTCGCCGGCGGCAAACGCATCCGGCCCATCCTCTGCATGGAGGCGGCGCAGATGGTCCAAGGCTGCGTGCCCACCGGGGTGGAGGATCTGGGCGCGGCGCTGGAAATGCTGCACACGTATTCCCTCATTCATGATGACTTGCCCGCGCTCGACAACGACGACCTGCGTCGGGGGCGTCCCACGTGCCACAAGGTTTTTGGCGAGGCGACGGCCATCCTGGCGGGCGACGCCTTGCAGACCCTGGCCTACGAGGTGTTGGCGAAGCTGCAATGTTCGCCGGAGGCGCGCGTGAACATCATTGCCGAGATCGCACATGCGACCGGCACCATCGAGGGCATGATCGGCGGACAGGTGATGGACCTGGAGGCCGAGCACACCCGCCCCGATGCTGCCACCCTGGAGTACATTCACCGCTCCAAAACCGGCGCGTTGCTGACGGCAAGCGTGGTCGCCGGCGGGATGTACGCTTCAGCAGACCCATCCCAGATCGCCAGCCTGCGGGACTTCGGACGCAACATCGGGCTAGCTTTTCAGATCGTCGACGACGTGCTTGACGTCACCCAAACCTCTGAGCAACTGGGCAAGACCGCGGGCAAAGACACCGCCGAAGAAAAGGCCACGTATCCCGCGCTGTTCGGCATCGAGGCTTCGCTCAAGCAGGCGGATCAGTTGGTCGCGAAAGCGTCAGCCGCACTCGACGGTTTTGGCGAAGGCGCTGCGACCTTGCGCGAGCTCGCGCAATTCCTCGTACAGCGGAAGAAATGATGAACGCGATCAGCGATGCAGCTCTGACGCCACCGCCTATTGCTGATTATTACGGTTTCTGAAGCGACGCTGCCCCGGCCGTAGCGCATTGCGCGTCGTGCTCGCTGCTGTCGCCGGACATGCCAATCGCACCGATGATCTTGCCGTCCACCACCAATGGCACGCCGCCCTCGACGGGCACAGCTCCCTCGATTCCCAGCACGCGCGTACCAGCGCCACCGCCGGCGAGCGCGTCCTGAAACGCCTTGGTCGGCCGCTTGAAGAGAGCCGCTGAGCGCGCCTTGTCAACAGACACCTTTGCGCTGCCGAGCTGCGTATTGTCCATCTTTTCGTAATACACGAGATTGCCACTGGGATCGACCACCGCAACCGCCATCGTCCAGTTGTTCTTGGCGGTTTCGGCGAGCGCTGCGGCAGCAACTTTCTTTGCCGTCTCCAGGCTTACCGGAGCCCCATACGGGATCTGGGCTTGCGCCCGAACCATGGTCAAACTGGAAACAACAGCAATGAGAACTGCAACGACAGAGATGCGATGATTTGCCATTCGGCCCTCCTTGCAGGACGTGCTCAATGTACACGAACGTCGCATGTTTGCAGAACGAACAACCGAACGAGAGCCTGCTGTGGCGCCAGAGCGCGCCTCCAGTACAATCATCCCTGGAGAACGATCCTTTGCCATGCAGCACGCGCGGACAACTCTAAACAGGATTTTTCGCGATATCTTGCGCAGCGAAGGTGCTGACGGCCCGCTGATGGCGTGGCCGGTAGTGTGTGGCGCGAAAACCGCGGAGCGCGCCACGGCGATCAGCTTCATCTCCGGAGTTCTCACGGTGGTCGTGCCCGATGAAACGTGGCGTCAGCAATTGCAGAGCTTTGTACCGCAGTATCTGGCAGCGCTGAATCGGCTCGTGGCGGAGCCGGTCAGCAACATCGAATTCCGCACCGTCCAGCGCGGGCGCTGAAGAGCGGCACTATGGTAAGCCAGCCCCCAGACCCGGAGGTAAAGGGTTCACTTTATGACAAGCTGGTTGCTCTTGTCGTGGCGGGTCTTCTTGCTGGACTGTCATTTCTTGCAATGATGCTTGTTGTCGCGGCTTTTTCGGCTACCGGGGTCGGGTATCGACTCTTCGGCGACGAGGGTTCGGCGTGGCTTGGCATCAGCGTGGGACTCCCACTTTCGTTCATCGTTGCGATCGTTACCTTCCTGATTACGTTGAGGTGGCGATTGAAGAGAAGTTTAGAGGACTGATTCGGGGGGATTGTGGTCAGCGAAAAAGATGTCTCATACGTCGCCGAACTTGCTCACCTTGAGTTAACCGAGGCCGAGCGTGTCCGCATGCTGAAGGACCTGAATTCGATCCTCGACTATATCGACCGGCTGAACCAACTCGACACAGCCAACATCGAGCCGATGGCGCAGGTCGCCGCTCGTTATGGCGCAGGCAACGCCGAAGGATTCGCGAACGCCATGCGTCCGGATGAGCCGCGCCCCTGCTTGCCGCACGACGAAGCCCTGCGCAATGCGCCGAAATCCGACGGCATCTTCTTCAAAGTTCCCAAGGTGATTGAGCGCTAGCCCATGAACGTCGACCTGCTCACCGTTGAATCCGCCCGCACTGCAGTGCTGGAAAGGCAGACCAGCACAGCAGCGCTGGTCGATGCCTTCTACAAAAAGATCGAGGCGGAAGACGCGGAGATCGGCGCCTACCTGACGCTGTCGAAAGACCGTGCCTACGCGCAGGCGGCAAGGATCCAGGCGCTGGCCGACAAAGGCGACGCGCTGCCGCCGCTCGCGGGGGTGCCGATTGCGGTGAAGGACGTCTTCACGACGAAGGGCGTTCGCACCACGGCTGCGTCACGTATCCTCGAAAACTTCGTAGCGCCTTATGACGCCACGGTGGTCACGCGGCTGGAAGACGCCGGCGCCATCATTCTTGGCAAGACCAATTGCGACGAGTTCGCCATGGGTTCGTCCAACGAGAACTCCGGCTTCCATCCGGTGCGCAATCCCCGCGATCGTTCGCGCGTGCCGGGAGGCTCGTCGGGCGGCTCCGCAGCTGCGGTGGCTGCTGGAATGGCAGTGGCGTCGATCGGCTCCGATACCGGAGGTTCCATCCGTCAGCCGGCGGCGTTCTGCGGAGTTGCGGGACTCATGCCGACCTACGGCCGCGTCTCGCGATATGGGTTGATCGCCTTCGCGTCGTCGCTCGATCACCCAGGGCCCTTCGGTAAGACCGTGAAAGACGCGGCGCTTATGTTGCAGGTGCTCGCCGGACGCGATCCGATGGACTCCACGACAGCGGACGTCCCCGTTCCCGACTACAGCGCGCACGTGGGCCAGCCCGTCGCGGGACTAAGAGTTGGCGTTCCCGCCGAATACTTCGGCGAAGGCCTCGATCCCGAAGTGCGAGCGGCTGTCGAGAACGGAATTCAGGAGCTCGCAAAAGCCGGCGCAGAGATCGTCCCCATCTCGCTGCCTCACACGGCGTATGCAATTCCGACCTATTACGTTATCGCGACCGCCGAAGCGTCATCGAATCTGGCGCGCTACGACGGAGTGCGTTACGGGCTGCGCTCCGACGGGAAGACACTGGCGGAGATGTATCGCCGCACCCGCGACGCCGGCTTCGGCGCCGAGGTGAAACGGCGCATCATGCTGGGGACGTATGTTTTGAGCGCCGGCTACTACGACGCTTATTATCTGAAGGCGCAGCGCGTGCGCAGCCTGCTGGCGCGCGACTTCGACGAGGCGTTCGCAAGAGTTGATGCCATCGTCACCCCCACAACGCCGACGCCGGCGTTCAAGCTGGGCGAGAAGACCGACGACCCACTGGCCATGTATCTGGCCGACATCTTCACCGTGACCGCCGATCTCGTGGGAATCCCGGGAATATCAATTCCCTGCGGCAACAGCAAAGAGGGGTTGCCAATTGGCATGCAGATCTTAGGCAAGCATTTCGACGAGGCGACAATCCTGCGCGTGGCGCACGTAGCCGAGCACGCGCTGGCAAGCAAGAACGATTAGCGCCTACGAAATCTCTTCGTAGTATTTTTCCCCCGCGCACGCGCGGCACAGGATTTTTCCGTCGCGTCGCACCTCGCGCTGAAAGTTAATGCCTTCGCCGCAGTCGACGCAGACGATGCGCTCGCCCTTATACCCGGGCAACTCCTCCGGCGGCAGCGAGACCTTCACCCACTGTTCGGTAAACAGCTCCTGGTTCGACATCTCGCGATAGGCCAGCATCTGCTGCTGGTTCTTGCTTTCGATTTCGGGATGCATCTGCCGCGCCAGCGTTTTCGAGCTCTCTTTGGCGCACACCCGCACCGCGCGGCCGGACTGGAGATCGACGAAGGTGGCGGCTACCTTGCCCCAATCGCGAAACTTCAGCGCGCGCTTGCCCAGCCGGCAGCCCGTGACCACCCCAACCGCGTCCGTCGCACAGCGATCGATCTCGACAAACGTGATGAGCCGCTTGCGGTCTTTGCCGTGCGGATCGTCGATGCCCAACAGTTCGAGCCCGCGCATCGCCAGCCGCACGCCCAGCACTTGCCCGGCGCAGAGATGGCCGTGGGCAATCTCGGCATCATGCAGATTTTCGTCCAGCGTCTTCAGAAGCCCTCGCTCAAAAACCAAGTACACCACAGAGACACAGAGGCACAGAGGTTTTCAAATCATAAAATCATTGAAGAGGGGCGGATTTCGCACGTCTCTCTGCCCCCATTTCTTCTTCTCTGTGCCTCTGTGTCTCTGTGGTTGAATCTCTTTACTGCTCGTCGGAATCGTGTTCCACTTCGTCGGCGAAGTGCCCACTCACATTCACCGTAAACGATTCGCCGCTCTTGGGCAGAAAGGTCACGCGCGCCGGCTTTCGCTCCCAGTGCGGCGCCGAGCAGCTGCTGTCGGCCGCATCGCCGGCGTTATTTCTCCCCACATCCTTGTGATAGAGCGGCTTGCTGCTTCCGACCTCGGCGACCACCGCAATCACCCGCTCCCCGGAGTTTGAGATACCGCAGTAGGCGGCGTAGTCGCGATACCAGCTTACCTCGGAATAAAACGCGTCAAAGTCCGGCAGTTTGAGCACGCTGACTTTGCCGGACACGCGATTCACCAGAATCCAGCCGCTGCGCTGCCAAAGCCACTTCGGCGTCTTACGGGTATCTTCCGGCAGCGCGTCATTGATGCGATACGCGCGCCTCACCACGAATTCGCGGTCGGTAACGTCGTGCGCGTTACCGGTAGTGAACTCCTTCACCTTGCCATCAACGTACAGCGGCCGGATGCCGATGTCGATGGTCTGGTTTTCCCCGGGCCCGATGAGAAGCTTTGCCGAGACCGACTTTCCCAGGCTGACGAAATGCGGTTTAGAGGCAGCGTCAGCGGCAGTAGAAAGAACGGCCGACAGGCAGACGAGGAGGGCGAGACGCATGATTGTATTGCCTAGGATGATTTCGACTCGAACTCCACTATGGTAACGCCAGTTTGCTTTGCAATGTTAAGCAGCTGACAACTGACATACAATGAAGAGCGTCTAAGTGGCTGATGACCGATTTGAGCTACAGCATTATCATTCCGGCTTACAACGAGAGCGAACGGCTCGCGGTATCTCTCCCCAAGGTTCTCGATTACATCAACCGGCAAGCCCTGCAGGCTGAAGTCATCGTGGTCAACGACGGCTCGCGGGATGACACGGCGGACGCGGTGCAGCGCTTCAGCCTGCTTCACCCCGAGGTCCGCCTGCTGGAAAACCCTGGAAACCGCGGCAAGGGATACAGCGTCCGCAACGGCATGTTGCACGCCCAGGGTGATGTGCTGTTGTTCACCGACGCTGACCTATCCTCGCCGATCTACGAAGCGAGCAAGCTGTTCGACGCCATCGAAGCCGGCGCCGATGTCGCTATTGGTTCCCGCTGGCTCCAGGCGGAGCTGCAAACCGAGCGCCAGCCGTGGCTCCGGCAGCTCTATGGGCGTCTGTTCAATTTGGCGCTGCGCATAATCCTGGGACTGAACTATCGCGACACGCAATGCGGCTTCAAGGCCTTTACTCGCGCGGCGGCCCACACCGTATTTACGCGCCAGCGCATCGAGCGCTGGGGCTTCGATCCCGAATTGCTGTTCCTGGCCAACAAGTTCGGGCTGCGCACGGTCGAAGTTCCGGTCGAGTGGGCACACGATCATCGCTCCAAAATCAGCCCCGTCCGCGATGGCCTGAAGATGGGCGTGGAAGTGTTGACCGTGCGCTGGAATGACATCCAGGGCCTGTACAAAGAGCCCTCGATCGCGCTGCAGAAGACTGCGGCTGAATCGTCTGCGCCTTTGCGGGTAGCAAAATAAGTTCCTGACCACCCTTTTGAGCTACCGAGAGCCCCCTCCAATAATTTGTAGCTTTCCTCGAACCTGTGCATCTTCTTCTGAGTCTGCGGAGGATGAGCGCGCCTGGGAGGGTCAGCCTAATAGGCCTCATTCCGCATCTAAAGACGTTCATGTCGCAACCGGTCATGCAGAGCACCGCCGTCGCGCAAGACAACACGATATTGAGCCGCAGCTCATTGCTGCGCCATTTTCTGTCGGTGCGCGAGATGTCATTGCGCCTATGCGCGCCGCTCAGCGTGGAGGACCACAGCCTTCAGCCGATGCCGGATGCGAGTCCGGCAAAGTGGCACCTGGCGCATACCACGTGGTTCTTCGAAACCTTCGTCCTGGCGCAGTACGACAAGCAATATCATCCGCCGCATCCCGTGTTCCGCAACCTTTTCAATTCCTACTACAACGCTGTTGGCGACCGGCCGCTGCGCGCCTTGCGGCACATCCTCTCGCGTCCGAGCCTCGACGAGGTCCGGCTCTATCGCGCGCACGTCGACGAAGAAATGGCCGATCTCATTGAAGGCGATCTGCCGGATGCGGCCATGGACCTCATCACGCTTGGTATTCATCACGAGCAGCAGCATCAGGAGCTGATTGTCACCGACGTGAAGAACGGGCTGTGGGCGAATCCGCTGCGCCCCGAGTATCGAGCGAGCGCCGCTCCAGCCGCGGGCGATGCGTCCAGCTCTAAGCTCGAATGGCAGAGCTTTGACGGCGGCGTCTACCCGATTGGATTCGCGGGCGACGGTTTCGCCTTCGACAATGAAGTTCCGCGCCATAACGTCTATCTCGAAGCTTTCCGTCTGGCGTCGCGGCTGGTGACGAACGGCGAGTATCTCGAGTTCATGCGGGCCGCCGGATACACAACTCCCACATTGTGGTTGTCGGACGGCTGGGATACCGTCGGCAATAATCACTGGACCGCGCCTCTCTACTGGGAGCAACGCGACGGCCAGTGGTGGAACTACACCATCGCAGGCATGCAGCCCCTGCGTCTGAATGAGCCGGTTTGCCACATCAGTTTCTACGAGGCTGATGCCTTCGCACGCTGGGCGGGCGGACGTCTGCCAACGGAATTCGAGTGGGAAGTCGCTGCCGCCGGCCTTCCGGTCGAGGGCAACTTCGTCGACTCCGGCGCACTGCATCCGAAGGCTGCTTCGGGAGGTGGCCCGCTCGCGCAGATGTTCGGCGACGTCTGGGAGTGGACCGGCAGCGCCTACGTTCCCTATCCAGGTTTCAAGCCGGCGGCGGGCGCCGTCGGCGAATACAACGGCAAGTTTATGTGCAACCAGATGGTGCTGCGCGGAGGTTCTTGTGCGACGCCGCAGTCGCACATCCGCGCTACCTATCGCAACTTCTTCCCGCCCCATGCACGCTGGCAGTTCATGGGCGTCCGGTTGGCCAATGGCGACTAGCAAGCTACAGTTCCTGACCAATGACGCGATAGCCTTTGAGGTGTACGAAGGGCTTACCGCCGCGCCCAAACATCTTCCCTCCAAGCTCTTTTATGACGAGGCTGGTTCGGCCATCTTCGAGCAGATCACCGAGCTGCCGGAGTATTACCTCACCCGCACCGAGCGCAGCATCTTCGAAGAGCACGCCGCCGACATCCTGCAGCAAGCCGGGCCATCGCTGACGCTGGTGGAACTGGGCGCAGGAACCGCGACCAAGACTTGCATCCTGATCGAGGAGTTGCTGCGGCGGCAGAGCCGTTCGCTGTTCTACCCGATCGACGTTTCGCCGTCGGCCCTGGAACTGGCGGTTCGCCAGCTTGGCAAAGAATTCCCCTCGCTGCGCGTTAATCCCATCGTCGCCGATTACACCGGGGGTGTGCCCGCACTCAGCCGCATCACCGGACCCAAGCTCGTACTGTACATTGGCTCCAGTATCGGTAATTTCGAGCCACCGCATGCGGTTCGCATCCTGCGCCGCATCCGGCAGACGCTGCGCTCGGGCGATGCTTTGCTCCTCGGCGCCGATTACGCGAAGCAGCCGAAGATCCTGGTTCCGGCGTACGACGATGCCCAGGGCGTAACCGCGTCCTTCAACAAGAACATCCTGGCCCGCCTCAATCGCGAACTCGATGCCGACTTCAATCTCGACGCCTGGCGTCACGTCGCGCTCTGGAGTCGACGTTGTTCGCGCATGGAGATTTATCTCGAGAGTCTCGTCGAACAGACCGCCTTCCTGCCGGCGCTGGATCTGGACGTGAAGTTCGAAACCGGCGAGCGTATCCACACCGAAAACAGCTATAAGTACACCGACGCGATGATCGAATCGATCTTGCGCGACAGCGGCTTTACGCTCGAAAGCAGTTGGTCCGATCGCAAGAAGTGGTTCGGGGTGCATCTGGCGCGAGTGTGAAGTCCAGGCCGACGATTGACGGCCGACCACAGTTCGCACTCTGACAGCTGCAATCGGCGTGTGTACAATGCGGTAGTCGCAAATCTTGTAGGAACTTCCCACAACATTTCATTGGAACTGAGGGGACCACGATGCAACAGAACCCGACACACGGCAACTTCGGCGCTACGATCGCCGAAATCATCACCCACCACGAGCAGGTTTGGACTTCGGCCGCCAAAGACAACGACTCCGCCAAAGTAGCCGAATTGTTATCCGAAGTATTTGTTGGCATGGACGCTGACGGCAGTATGTATAACAAGTCGGGAGAGCTCGAAAAAACCAAAGGCGACAAGTGGGAAGTCAACGAAATCAGCGATGTCAAGGTGGCTGTTCACGGGAACGCGGCCATCGCGAGCGGGGCATGGCATGGCAAAGGCACCTTGACGAATGGCAAGACCATCGATGCGCATGAGCGCTGGCTCGATACCTGGGCCAAGAATGGCAAGTGGCAGTGCATCGCCAGTGCCAGCACACCCATCAAGGCGTAATATTCACCGCTAAAATTCAGATGTTCCAACGATCGCGACGCGCTCCACCCGGAGTCAGCGTCGCTCTTCACACGATTGTGAAATGCGATCCGGTACTGTCTGGGCGCCCACGATTCATGTGTCTCCACGCGATGTGGTTACTTCGGCATTACCTTCGACACGGCACGAAAAGGCTCTTGACTTATTCGGTCTTTGGCCCCAGTATGCTCCGCACGAGGGTGGAACAAGTTTCACGACATGTAAGGTTTGTTAGGAACTTTCTAAGGTTCCTGTCGCCTACTTGTGTTCGCTGATCGCTGCTGTCCGTTGCGCATATCAATCAATCGCAGTCTTTGAGGTCCAGGCAAGCTGCCCGCGCTACTGTGGGTCGAAGTGTGGTTTGCATCTGGGACCCTCATTGCCTGCTTCGCGAGGAGAATAAGGAGATCACATGAAGGATCCACAAAAGAATTGCGAGGGGCTCACGCCGCAAGGCGAGAAAAATCAGGACGTTCCGCAGACCAATCTCAAAGACGGCGCACTGGCCGATAAGAGTCGCCGTTCATTCATGGGCAAGCTCGGCATGGGCAGCGCCGCCGCTGTCGCGCTGGCGGCTGTTCCGTTGAAGGCGAGCGCCTCAGTCGTGAACTATAGCTCCCGGACCCGGGCCGCCGGCAGCTTCAACTATCGCGACCAGACCGCCGAGAACGAGTACATCGACATCGGCGAACTGCCGGATAATGGCGACGCCGCGCGATTCAGCGACTACAGTGGCAGCTGGAGCAAGTGCCTGCCACATCCTTATCTCGGCATTGTGAGTCCTGCTGCCTGGAGAAGCCTCACGTACGCGCTCGGGACCGGCCGTTTCCAGGACTTCCAAAACATCATCGTAGGAAACCCCGGTGGGCCGGGATTCACCGGCACACTCAATGGCCCGATGGGGGCGTTGGCGTACGACCTGGAAGGACGGGACTCGCACGCCACCAGCATCCCGCCCGCACCGTCGATCACCAGCGCCCAGACCGCCGCCGAGATGGTCGAACATTATTGGGCGTCGCAGTGCCGCGACGTGCACTTCACCGACTATCCAACCAGCTCGGTTATAAGCCAGGCGTGCGCCGACCTGAACAATTTGTCCTACGTCCGCAGCCACGGCAGCCAATTCCCCTACCCGGTCACGCCGGCCAACATTTTCCGCGGCCAGTTTGTGCCGGGCGACGGCAACGTGCAGGGACCTTATATGTCCCAGTTCCTCATTCAGCCGACTTTCATGGGCGTGCAACCTATCACCCAGATGTTCCAGAGATTCCTTTCGGTCTCCGAAGGGGGGGCGGACTACTGCACCCAGCCGGCGGAGTATCTGGCCATAGAAAGCGGCTTCGCGCCGTCGGCCAGCCTGCGGTTCGACCCCACGTACCGCTTCGTCCGCATGGGCCGCGACATGACCGCTTACACCCACGTGGACGCGCTCCATCAGGAATACTTTATCGCCGGGCTTGTGCTCGCCGGAATCGGCTGCCCGGTCAACCCCGGCAACCCATACGTCAACTCGCTCAGCGAACACGGCTTCGAGACCTTTGGCAGCGCCAGCAGCCAGGCTGGTCCGGTGGACGCTGTAGGAACCATCCCCGAGATGGCCACGCGGGCTTTGAAAGCCGCCTGGTTCCACAAGTGGATTGTCAACCTGCGGCAACGTCCGGAAGAGATGGGCGCATTGATCCAGGCTCTGATGACGCACCAGCACCCCATGCCGCAGGCATCAAATTACCTGCATCACGACGTGCTGAATTCCGCAGCTCTGCCCCTGATCTACTCGAAGTATGGCAGCTATCTGCTACCGTTGGCCTTCCCTGAGGGTGCACCAACGCATCCCTGTTACCCGACGGGACATGGCACCGTGGGCGGCGCCTGCATCGCCACAATCAAGTTCTTCTTCGATTGCAACCAGCCCATCCGGCCGCTGCTGTTGGCTGCCGGCTCCGATGTCATGGTACCCAGCTCCGATGGCTTGTCGCTCGTGCCTTACACGGGCGCTGACCGTGACCGCCTCACCATTAACGGTGAGCTGAATAAGCTGGCCTGGAACGTCACCTTCGGCCACGGAATCCACGCTGGCATTCACTTCCGGAGCTCCAGCTATTGGTCGATTCTGCTGGGCGAAGCGGTCGGCATCAGCATTCTGACCGATCGCGCCAACTCCTACGCTGAACCGTTCAACATCAATATCACCAAGTTCGATGGGACCATCGCCAACATCACCAACGAACAAGGCGGTCACCACAGTTAACCTCCCTTACCCCCACTCCGTCGTCGAACCGGGCGGCGGGGTGGGACTCTCCCAGCCCTTGTCTGGCCTTGCCGACACAGCTACACTTCCCGCTCACCCGGTAGCGCCCCGAATGTTGGTCTCCGATGCATTCTTCCTTCGTGCGAAGATCGTCTGTGGTCTTGTGTGCGCTTCTCGGCTGCGCATCGAATACCTGTTTCGCGCAGGCATCGCGCGACAGGTCTGGACATCGTCCTGCGCTTCGCGATGCTGGCCTACAACGCTATTTTGGGACAAACACCAGCATGTGGGAATTGCGTAATTGCAACGCGTAATTCTGCAACAAAGCGTCTGTCGATTCTTGCGAAAACCGCGGTCGTTTGCGCGTTATCGGGGCCGCGTCCAACGCCGCTTCCTCGGGCAGCGCATCCAGTTCCACGGCGCCGAACTTTCGGTTGCGCAGCATGGCCGGAATCGCGTCGTCATCCAGGTTGCCGAGGTCGTTCTGATCGCCGGCGACGAACAGATCCAGCGCGTAAGGCTTGCCCGCGCGGTAGCAGAGCAGCAGGTTCTCGCACAACGCGGGCACGGGAGTCGCCTTCAGCACGTCGACCGCCTTGCGGAAGTCGGCGTCGTCGCTCGCAAGCAGCTTCCCTGCAAAATAATCGGTTTCGATCCGATCCGGCACCGCGATGGCCACGCACACCACCAGCGCAGCCATCAGAGCCGCGCCTTTCACCCCCAGCGGACCACGCCCGGTAGGCTCGCCATTGGCGTCAAGCTTCTCGCCGTCAAACTCGGCGACTGCAACTCCGCAGATCATCACCCCGGCTGCAAATGCGTTGAAGTAAATGTTGAGATCGACGCCGTCGCCGCCCGATAGCCAGAACGCCAGCGCGCTGGCCAGCACAAACGCCACGCCCAGCAGCGGACACGAGCGCACCCGCAGCAGTATCCACACAATCGCCACCAGCACGATTCCCTGGAAGCTCACCAGGTAATACTGCGTCAGACTCACCAGCGCGCTATCGAAGTTATAGGTCCGCTGAAACAGCAGCTGCACGAAGAAGTAGCGGCCATCCACCACCAGCGTGAGTGCGGTGAAGACGCCGGCAAAGCCCACCATCGCCGCCAGCCAGACGAGGAACCGCCGCCGTGAGCGCAGCAGAAGGTCCAGCCCCGCGGCCGCGGGAAACGCCAGCAGGTTCTGCTTGGTGAATCCGCCGAGGCAGAACAGCAGCGCCGACGCAATCAGCAGCCGCGTCCGCTCATGTCCTTTTCCGTACCATTTCACATACAAATACAGACCCGCCGTGGTGAACGCCTCGCCCAGCAACTGCGGATCGTTCATCCCGAGCCGGTCGGGCAGGAAAACCGCAATCCCCAGGATGTACAGCAGCGTCGAGAACGCCGCCACCATCGAGCCGGCGCCCAGTTCGAGCACGATCAACCCGACGAAGATACCCGTCGCCGCCAGCGCCACCAGCGAAATCCACCGGCCAGTCTTGACGACGTCACCATGATCGACACGCGCCAGCACGGCAATCAGGTGAAAGGACACCGGCGGATACGTAGTCGCACCTGTGAGCGCATCGGGTCGCGCGCTATACAGCGGCAGGCCGTGGAGGGCCAGCGCCTGCTTGTAGGCGTTCCAGCCTTCGTTGTAGTTGATCTGGGAGTCGCCGCCGATGCGCCGCAGCGGAAGCCACAGCAGCGCCACAATCATGGCCAGCATTAGCGCGAGCACGGCAAACTTCAGCCACGAGGCAGGCAGCAGCGGTCGCGGCTCCCGGCTGATTGAGTCGGCGCGCCCGCCGCCCTCGACCGGCAAACCTGTGATGTCCTGAGAAGTCGCGGGCATGAAGAATGTTTACGATGATACAGGCGACTGCTCCAAGCTCGCACTGTACGCCAGATGCGGCGTCAAGCACGCGCGTAGTTTTGGGCCGACGCGCCGGTGTCGAGCGGTCCGATGACGAGTCCTTTGCGGTTCATGCGCGATGCGAACGGGTACGAACTCCGGCCTGTGGAGGAGCGGCGCTGCGCTTGTCGGCTCCGGAAACGGCCAATTGTACATCGCTGCGCGAGGAGCTTCCGGTGAGCGATGAACCGTCAAGCCCGAAGCTGTGCCGGTTACAAAACGTAATGCTTCTTAACTGGCGTTGCGCCTGCGACTCCGCTTCTAATTGTGCATCTGGATGTAAAGATGTTTTTGTTCATTCGCCGAATCCGTCTGTCACTGCTTGCGTGTCTGCTGGCTGCATTCGCGGTATCGCTTTGTGGCTGCCGCGCGACTCCCGGACCGAGACCGGTCTTCCGCCGCGACCTGCGCCTTTTCGGCTTTCCCACAGATTCGCTGGGCCGCATTGTCGGCAACTTTACCGATATCAGCTTCGTATCAAACGGTCTGGTGCTGGTCACGATCAACACTACGACCTTCGGCGACGAAGGGAGCCAGGACTTCGATCAGCCCGATTCCAGGCTGTTGCTGTTCGACCTCTCGCGCCGCGATCCGCCTACCGCGACCGAGATGCCGGTGCGCAAGGCGCAGGGCTCAGTGCAATCGGCAGGCAACGGCAGCTTCGTCCTGTTGAATCGCGCGGGCGTGCAGATTTGCTCGCGCGAGCTGCAATGCGGCGCGGCTGTACAAACCGGAGGTCCGATGTTCCTCTCGCCGCAGGGAACGCGGATCGCGGTCGGCCGCAGCGAACAGAAGGTCATGGATGGAACAACTTTGCAAGTGCTGAACGAGTTCGGCTCCAACGAGCCCAAAGTTATTCCCGGAGACGGCAGCTTGCTGTACACGCAGAACGGAAAGCTTTTTCTCACGGTGGCCGATCACGCGGAGCCGCAAACCGTGCTGGAGACCGCCAGCACGGGCGTCTGGCCGGAGGCGCGCTTCCTCAACGCAAACACGATTTCCGCGGTGCAATCGGACAAGTCGATGGCGGTTGCGCACATCGATGGCAAGATCCTGGCGCGCGTGCCGCTCAGCCGCGGTTCGTTCGTCGCAGAAGTGTCGACCTCGGCCGCAGGCTCGCGCTTCTGTTTTCACGATGCGGGTTATACCGGCTTGCGCGCGCTACTGAACTTCTTCAGCGAAGAGCCTCCGTTCAACCTGGAGCGCGTCAATGTGATGGACAGCGCAAGCGGCAAGTCGCATTTCCGGTTATGGTGGGATCCGCGTCCTTATGTCGGAGGACTCAGCCGGCCGGCGCTGTCGCCGGATGGTCATCGCGTCGCGTTAATCCGCCATGGATTTCTGGAGGTGTACGAGATTCGCTGATGGCCCGGAAGGATCTGGCGGAGATGCTGAGATGGTTGCATCTCTGCCGTTGGCGTCGCTCGCGGCTGACGCTCAGACCCTCATCAGCGTTGCGGCGGTTCCGTAGAGAGCGGATCGAGCTTGCTCAGCCGGTCGCCAATCACCAGTAACAGCGCAACCCAGGCGGAGATGAGCAGCAAGTAAGCAACTGCGAAGCGCAGGCCCGCACTCCACGCTTGCTGCGTCAAAGTTTTGAGATCGGGAATCCACCAGACGATTTTGTACGATCCGTAACCCCCGACAATCACGAGACCCGCAAACCACAGCCAATACGAACTGAACTTCAGCAATCGCCACGAGCGAATCATTTCGCGCGCCCGCAAGCCGACGGCAGCAACCGTGCTCGCAATCGGCAACCAGATCGCGATCAGCAACGCCATCAGGAAGACAATCAGCCACTGCGCGAAGTGGAAGATCAGCCGCGGACTGCCGAAGCGAAGCGCTGGAACCTTCTGCCAGAACCAGACGCCAAACTGCGGCGCGTATTGCAGCAGCGAGAACAAGCCCCATTCGAGCAGCGCGAGCAGAATTGCCCAGATCGCGAGGCCGATCATGTGCCGCAGCGAATGACGAAAGGCTCGCCAGACCGTTCCCTGCTCGCGGAACTCGGCGACACGGAAATACGCGAATGATCCCGTACGCAGCCACAGCCCGAAGAAGATGACGACAATCGCCAGCAGCGCCGACGCCGCAACCTGCCACCCGTGCGCGTCGGGCAACCGCAGCCAGAAATAGACGGACGCGAGCAGTGCGGCATTGCCGACGAGATTCAGCAGCCAGAGCTTCGCCACGCCTGTGTGTCTCGCGTTCATTTCACGGTCACCGTAAGCGCATCGCTGGTCGAGAGATATTCCGGCTGATACATCGGCTGCACGCTTGTCGGGCTCACGCGGAAGACGCCCGGATTGACGACCTTCAGCAGGTACACGTATTCATGCTGCCCTTGCGGGAAGTAGAAGTTGAAGAACGTGGTGCGATCGTCGCGCAGCTCGCGGTCGCTGTACCAGCGCGCCCACCACGTCGGCTGATCGTCCAGCTCATACAAGTCATCGCGCACGATCGACTCGGTTCCGGAAGGAATCGGGTCTTCGATCATCAGATAACTCCACGCGCTTCCGCCAACCGTGATGCGCACGGCCAACGTGTCGCCTACCTGCAATGGACCTGACAAGCTGTCGAGGTGATAAACGATGTGCCCGTTCTTCTGCTGCGAGGTCAGCTTGTAGTACTGCCGCGCTGTGCTCAGCTTGAAGCTGCCGGTGTCGATGACGTTCTTCTGGCTCGAGTAATACTCGCCGCGCGCCGACCAGTACACCCGTCCGTCGCCGGTCTTTACGATGCGAACTTCATTCGCGCCCTGCGCGAGCTGCGCTTCGTCCAGCGTGACCGACATCGCTGGAGCAAGCGCGTCGGCGGAGGTGAACTTCTTGGTCGCGACCGTCTTGCCGTTCACCTGCACCTCGATGCTGTAGTTCGGCTTGAGCTCCTGCGTCCGCGCGAGATAATCGGTCAGGCCGTAAACCACCATCGCCGTCTGCTCGGTCGAATCCCAGTAGTAGCCCTGGCTGCGATGGCTCACAAGATACACTGCCGCCTTCGGCAGCAGCGGACTGCTCGCATCGGTCGCATCGATCAACTTCAGCGCGTAGGCCGTCGATTCGGGCGTCGTGTCCCCCTGATAATCCATCAGGTAGTTCTGATCGCTGGGCCACCACGCCTGCGAGTCGTCCTGCTTGGCTTCGGATTCGAGTTGCGACGCCAGCTCTTTGGCGCGGCTGTCGTTCGCTTGCAGCATCGCCAATCCGAGAACGGCCTTGCCGTAAGCGGTGAGCGTCGATCGCTGCTTCCAAACGGAATCGAGGATCTCCGCGTTGTTGTCGCTGCCGCTCAGTATGAGCGCGTACGACATGTAGGCGCGTAGATCGGTGCGCACCTTGGTCGATTGCTTGAACTCGGGCAGCAGCCATTGCCGTCCTTTGTCGATGGCATCCTGCTTCACGTCGAAGCCGGCAGCCTTCGCTTGACTCAACCCGGCGAGCACGTACGCAGTCATGAACGGAGCGCTGTCGTCGGTCTTCCACCAACCCCATCCGCCGTCGTCGTGCTGGTAGGTGTAGAGCCGATCGAGTCCGGCATTCACCTGCTTGTTCAGCGTCACGGGATCGATATTCGACTTGATGCCCAGCTTCTTCAGCGCATCGGCGACCAGCACATCAGGCAGGAAACTTGACATGGTCTGCTCGGTGCAGCCGTACGGATAAGACGTCAGATAATCCAGGGCTGCGAACACCGATCCAGCGATAGAGGGCGCGATGCTGAGCATCAGCTTGCGGGTGTTCGGCTCAATGCCGCTGGGATACGCGATTTGCTGCACGGTGTCGGTCTTCCCCGCTCCGGTGAACGAACCGGACTTCGATACCGCCAGCTTCACGCCGAACGGCACAACCGGTAGCGTCAACTCCATCGCGTCGCTTTCGACATCGGTCAGCGCTTTGCCGAGCACCTTCGCTGAATCGACGTCGAGCACCTTCACGCGAAAATCGACTTTCACCAACCCACGTGTTGGCACGTTCAAGCTCTGGGGCTGGCCTTCGAGCACTTGCAGGCCGGTGAACTGCATCGAGATTTGCGCGGTCTTATCAGTCGGCAGGTAGTTCTGCACGATGGTCGAGAGCGTGATCTCGTCGCCGCGGCGGAAGAAGCGCGGCACCACCAGCCGAACGATGATGTTCTTGCGCACGATGGTGTTCATCACCGCGCTGCCGACCTTGGTGTCCTGCGTGACGCCGCGCGTGGTGGCGCGCCAGGAGGTGATCGCGTCGGGATAGTCGAACTTCACCGTCGCCTGGCCGTTCGCGGCTGTACGCACATCAGCCACCCAATACGCCGTGTCGGGAAACGCCTTGCGGATCTTCGGCTGCACCAGGCGCTCAGGCTTGAGCTGTGCCAGTCCTTTCGACGGACGCACACTCGCCAGCTGCATCGCGCGTTTGCCCGCCTGCCCGTTGAAGTAGTAACTGAGCGAACTGTCGGTCGACACCTGCGAATACACCTTGCCGTAAAAAGCGTTCAGGATGGTGCCGACCGTCTCCGGCTGAATGGCGTAGATGGCTTCGTCGACGACTCCGAGGCTGAACTCGGCGACCGCGGGCTTGCCCGTCGAATCGCTCGCCTTGATGGTGTAGCTGGCCGACTCGCCCGGTTGATACTGCGGCTTCGAGGGCACAAGCTGCACGTTGAGTTCGTGCGCAGTGGGCGGAACGGTCAGGCTCTTTGAACCTTCATAGAGCTTGTTCTCGCGAATGAAGACGGCGCCGACGTAGAAGTTCGGCGCGTATTCCGGCTTCACCGGCACATCGACCGCGACGCTGCCGCCGTTGCTCCTGACCACCTGGCCCGAGTAGAGCGCATTGCCTTCGGCGGTGATCAGCACCGACGCGGGCCCATTGCCAGTGACGATGAGCACGTGCGCGATGTCGCCCGGCTGGTAGCTCTTCTTGTCGGCGACAATCTGGATGCGCTCCTGCTCCGAGCCGTACCACAGCGCGCTTGCGCCCGGCGCCCACAGGTACGCGACTGCCACGACTTGTCGGTTCTCCGGCGTGTTGGCGCTGATCAAAACGCGGAACTCACCGGAGTCGGGGATAGTGAGCTTAACCTGCGCTTTGCCGCTCGCGTCGGTCTGACCTTGTGTCGTCGTGATGACCGGCCCCTGGCCCTTACGCCAGTTCCAGCTGTTCAGCTCGACTTTGAAGGAAGTCTGGACGGGCTTCTTGTCGTAGTCCTGCGCGTTGAC
Organism: uncultured Acidobacteriaceae bacterium; assembly: GCA_963747045.1. Classification (GTDB taxonomy): domain Bacteria; phylum Acidobacteriota; class Terriglobia; order Terriglobales; family Acidobacteriaceae; genus Bog-257. The sequence goes on from CAVVDN010000019.1 coordinate 31,753, forward strand.
AGTGACGGTCGCGGTGGTGCCCTTCTGATAGACGTACGAGTTCGGTTCGGCGGTCAGGTAGAAACTGCCGTAGGTGGCGACGGCGAATCCGCGGCCGGAGATTTCGCGATTGCCGGCGTCGGTGACGCGCGCCTCGATGCGATAGACCTGGTCCTGGTGCTTGGAGTCGATGCGAGTCGGCACCTGAATTTGCAGCATGCCGTTGGCGTCGAGCGTGCCGCTCTTCTCTTCCTGCTGCTCGCCGCCGTAATCTTCGTCAGCCTCGGCGTCACCGCCTTCGCCGCCCGCGTCAGCCTGGTCTTCAACTTCATAGCGACCCGTCGGCCAGTAGGTCGAGGTGTGCACCACCCACTTCACCTTGGCGTTGCCAACCGGCTCGCCAAAGTAGTAGCGCGCGTCGATGGTGGCCTTGATCGGTTGGCCTTGCAGCACGCGCGGTGTTTGGGCCGTTACCTTCACTGAGTACTCCGGCTTCTTGTACTCCTGGACGGAAAAGCTGACGCCCTCGACATAGCGATCGCCCATCTGCATCGAGAGGGAGTACATGCCGAGGTGAGCATCGCGCGGAACCACGTACTCCCAGTGCGCCGTACCCATGTCCGACAGCTTGATCTTCTGCGTCCAGATGCTCTCGTAGGTTTGCGGGTCGCGCAGCTCCAGTTGCAAGTCTTCGCCGTGGGGGATGACGTAGCCGCTGGGCGTCTGCGCGCGCAGGATGGTCTTGAAGTGCACGGTGTCGCCGGGACGATAGACCGGACGATCGGTGTAGGTGTAGCCCTTCAGGTTGCGATTGGGATCGTCGCCAAGATTCCACGCGCCGGGCGTGTTGATGGCGAAGTTGTCGCCGGTGGCGAGCACCGCAACATTCTCCGGCTTGGCCTGCTTGATCGCAGTATCGACCAGGCCGTTCGCATCGGTCTTCGACGAGGCCACTTCCTGCTGATCGATCCACACGCGCACCGGAATGCTGGCGACGGGAGCGCCGCTATGCCGGTCGACGACGAAGCTCATCAGGCGGCCCTGGCCCGACTTGGTGATGATGGCAATATCGGTGACGATGACGACGGTGTAGGCGCGCAGCTTGCCATCGGTGGCTTCGACCAGGTACACACCCTTGTCGGTGACTGGGACGGTGGTGCTAACGCTCTCCCACTGCTCGTGGGCCGGAACGCTCCACTTCCACACCGAAACCACCTGCTGCTGATTGAGCACGGGAATCTGGGCGAAGCTCTGGACGTTCGGGCCTTTGGGCGGCTCGCTTTCCCCCATCTGCCACAGGCGAATCTCGTGGCGCGAGTCCGATGAGAACTGCGCACGAATGAAATCGCGGATCCAGGCCCAGATGCGGTGCTTCCATCGGTGGAACTTCTCCAGCCAGGTGTGCGCCTGCTTGGGCAGCGGGGGCGCTTGTCCGCCGAAGTTGTGCAGTTCCTGCATCTCGCTGAAGAACTTCACGGGGTTGTTCACGCGATAGACGCGGAATTCGAGCTCCTTAATGTTGTGTGCGTTGACGGCTATCTCGGGCTTCTCGCCGGGCATGAAGGTGCGCTGACTGGTGAGCGAGAACCAGGAGGGTCCGTCGGCATTCTGGGCCAGGACCGGCACGCAAAGGAACTGCAGGAGGACGAGAAAAACAATGAGAGGACTCATGCGGTTCCGCAACGAGTCGCCTTGGTCCAGCGAACGTTGGGGTCGATGCGAAGGCCGGTTCGGGTAGAGCGGACCTTCAGGTCCGCGTCCAGCGTGATTCTTAATAGTGCGAGCCGGCTTTAGCCGGCGGCACTGGTTTGCGGTGTCGCCGGCGAAAGCCGGCTCGACATCGTAACAACGCGCAAAGACGCTAGCGTGAAGGCCTGCTCTACCCGCTCGTCTGCGCGTCATTCCGCGCCTCGCAGGATGTTCCAGCGGTAGACGCCGAGGAACGCCGGGTTCGACGCAATCGGGCGCCAGCGCGCGTCGGGATAGTTCAGCAGTTCCGCAAGTGATAGCCGCTTGATCTCGCCCTTCACTTTGCCGGTTGGACCGGTGTGATAGACGACGAACTGCTCGCTGCCGGGCTCAACCTGGCTGCGCCCTGTGAAAATCATTGCGTGAAACGGCATGTGGGCGGCGCTGTCCTGCCGGAAGAAGAGCAGATCGCCCGGACGGGCGCGCGTCAGACTGCGTCCGACGGAAAACGTATTACGTCGCCACAGGGTCTCGGCATCGGCGAACTCGCCGAAGGCGCCATCCTGCAGATCGTCGGCGGTGAAGTTCCCGGCGCGCGTGCGGAACAGTGCCGAGCCCAGCGGAGTGTAAGGATATGCGTACTGGCGTATATCGCCCGATAACGACGGCGCAGGCAGGGCCATCGCTTGTGCCCAGACTGTGTTGTGTTCGCGCAAACTCTCGCGATAGGCGAAGCGTAACAGCGCGGCACAGTCATCGATTTCGGAAGGAGCATTCTTGCCGCGATAATATTGCGATTCCGCCAACAAGGTGAACCAGCGGCGGAACGCCTGCCGGTCGGCCGGATCGTGCAGGCGCAGGAAGTCGGGGGTCCCGTCGCCGACGGCGTCACCGTAATCGGGCGTGGTTTGCAGCGTGATCTCGCGAGCCGCGAATCCGCGAGCGCTGACGCGCAGCTTAGCGTCGCCCGGCATCACGCCGGATTGCAGCATCGCTTCCGCGGAATCAGCACGGACAGCCAGCGATTCGACGAGGAGCTGGTGCGGGTTTACGACCTGAACCTGGAGCCCGCGCAGCTCGCGGCCGTCAGAGGCGCGGATGGTCAGTTTCGTGGAGGAGAATCCATCGGCGGGAAGAGAGGTTTCCGCGACATCGGCCAGCAGTAAGGCGGGCGCCATCGCGCGCCGAACGCTGAACGCGCATACCGTCGCCGCAACTGCCAGCACCGCCAACACTGCCACCCAGCGAGGCACGCCGCGCAAGCCGCTTTCTCCTTTGAGGGACGGGCGGATTATAACGCAGCAACCAGCAACTGGCAGCTAGCAATTAGCAGTCAGCTATCAGCAATTAGCAATTTTAGCTAGCTTTGGTCAATGGCGATCTGTCGACTGCCGGCCAGTCTGCGGCGTCTTGCTCATTTACCGGTCGACCCTGCGGGGTGCTAAACGCCAGTTGCTAATTGCTAACTACTGCTCTCCCGTAACTCCTATTGGCTTCCGATTTTGCACGGATTTTCGTAGCCTGCCGGCTGCGGCGTGCATCCATTCTGGTGGGCCTGGTCACAGCCGGTGGGGTCAGTGGAAAACAGCGCTCTTGCCGGTTGCTCGTCTCAGATATAATCTTCGGTTAAGCTGCATCGCGGATGCTCCCAATTCACCCATCACCGCAGCGTGTGCTGAGCGAAGATGCCACCTGCTTACAGTTGCTTCGGCCCCGCAGCATAACGATTCGGTATCACTCCTCTCTGTGTAAGGAGCTTGGGAATGGCGATTAAAGCAAGCGAGTTCGTTTGGCACAACGGACAACTGGTGCCGTGGGACGAAGCGAAGATTCACGTGATGTCGCACGTGATCAATTACGGGTCCTCCGTTTTTGAAGGGATCCGGTGCTACCAGACGGGCAAAGGCCCGGGCATCTTCCGGCTGCGCGACCACCTGCTTCGCCTGTTGCAGTCGTGCAAGGTTTACCGCATCGATCTGGATTACGGGCTGGACGCGCTCTGCGACGGCGTGGTCGAGTTGGTCGCCGCCAATAAAGTGTCGCCCTGCTACATTCGGCCGATTGTGCTGCGCGGCTATGGGCAGGTGGGCGTCAACCCGTTCAACTCCCCGACCGAGGTCTACATTGCCAACTACGAATGGGGCAAATATCTGGGAAGCCCCGACTCCGACGACGGCGTGGATGTGTGTGTTTCCTCGTGGAACCGACTGGCGCCCAACACCATGCCGACCATGGCCAAGGCGGGCGCGAACTACATGAACTCGCAGCTCATCAAAATGGAAGCCATCGTGAACGGCTATGCCGAAGGCATCGCGCTGGACGTGAACGGCTATGTCAGCGAGGGCTCGGGCGAAAACGTCTTCGTGGTGCACAAGGACCGCGTCTACACGCCGCCGCTGGGCAATAGCGTTCTGCCGGGTATCACGCGCAATTCGGTGCTGCACATTGCACACGAGCTGGGCATTCCGGTGATCGAGCAGATTATTCCGCGCGAGATGCTGTACATCTGCGACGAACTGTTCTTCAGCGGAACGGCCGCCGAGATCACACCTATCCGCTCGGTAGACAAGATCACGGTGGGACACGGCGTTGCCGGCCCGATCACGAAGGCGGTGCGCAAGGAGTTCTACAGCATCGTAAACGGGATCGCGGAAGACCGTTTCGGCTGGCTCACGCCAGTGCCGGTCCCGGCGAAGCAGCCCGTGAGCGTCTAGGCATATGAGGAAAAGCATCAAGGACTGCCGTGGTCAGCGATGATCACGGCAGTTTTGCTTTTGACGGTGCCCCGCGTTCGCCCATCTTTCGGGCTAACGTGGGCCCAGGGCAGCGTCCAAAAGACGGACGCGAACCTGGGGCACCATCATTTTTCTTTTGCGGCTGGGCATCGGCCCGCCGTGTAGACGGCAACAATTGATCGCGTCGCCGAGAATGCGCGTCCCTCCTGCGGCGCGTGGAAGCCCATGGAGTTCTCCAACATCACGAAGTCGATCGTGAGCCGGCCGTTGCGAGGATGGCTCACACGAAAATGCAGTTCCTACAAGGTTCTAACGTCACTTCCACATCGTGAAGGTATTAGCGAAGCGCACATAAAGGCGTGACCAAGGTCACACACTGAAAGCCCATGTGCCAGCGAAAATCTGATTGCGAGGCGGGCGGTGATTTCTACAATAGCTATCGCTGTGCGGAATGGCGCCCGCGTTCCCGCTAAAGTTGCAGACAGCAAACATCCCGGCCTTGCCGGAGTTAATTCCTGCGAGCAACAGACTAGTCAAAACAAGGAGCGTTTCATGAAGCGTTTTACCACGATGTTGGCCGTATTGGCTGTGTTTTCTTGCCTGGGTTGGGCAGAGGACGGAGCTTCACTTTATAAGGCGAAGTGCGCTGCCTGCCACGGCGCCGCGGGCGAAGGCAAAATCGGTCCCTCGCTGCAGAAGACCACGCTGTCGGAGAAGCAGATTGCCGATCTGCTCACCAATGGTGCAGCCGGCAAGAAAGCCCCGCATGCCAAAGGCGTCGCCGGCCTGAGCGCCGATCAGGTGACCGCGGTCGCGACCTACGTCGCCAGCCTGAAGAAGTAGATCTTTGCAGTACAGAAAAGCCGGCCTCTAGCGGGACCGGCTTTTTTGCTCTTGTGAAATTCTAATTTTCACCACAGAGAACACAGAGCGCAAGGAGCCTTTTATTTCTTTTACTCCGTGAGCTTCCGTGGACTCCGTGGTGCACAAATCCCTCGCCAGTTCAGAACGTCGCGCGCACGCCCAATTGCGCGGCGAAGGGAATTCCCACCGTCGTTCCCGGACCGAAGAAGTCACCCAACGCGCCTGCCGGTTGCAACAACTGGTTTGGATTCGTGACCGGAACATTGCACGCTGGAGTCGGACATAACGCCGTCACGTTATACAGGTTGTTTACCGGAGTTGAGAGCGCGGCAATGTTGGTCACATAGTTTGCGCCGGGATTGTTGCGGTTGAACAGGTTGAAGAACTCAGCAAACGGCAGGATCTGCCAGCGCTCGCCGACTTTGAACGGACGCGTGACGCGCAAGTCAACCTGAATGTAAGGCGTGCCGCGGAACTGGTCGAGCGAAGTCTGCACGCCATTCACCACGGCGCGGTCGTCGGCCGGATCGCCCAGTCCGTTCACATCTACCGGCGTGGTCAACGTGATCGGTCGCGCGCTTTCAGCCTGGATCAGCGTTGTGAACTGGAAGCCGCCGGGGGCGTACACGATGCCGCCCAGCGTGAACCGGCTGACAACGTCTTCACCAGATGGTCCGTAGTCGCCGGACGCGAAGGGATTCAGCGGGTTGCAGACCCCGTTGACGTAATCGAAGAGCTCACCCAGCACGCAGCCCCAGGTGTTCGCCGAGGACAGCACGTAATTGGCGGTGATGTTGAAGCGATGCGAAACGTTACCCTGCACATGCAGCGTCAACGCCTTGTAGCTCGAGCGATTGTCGGAGCGAAAAACCGAGATGTTGGGCACGTTGGCAATCTGCGTGTCCATGTCCTGGGCAAACAGCGGCGAGAACAGCGTGTAACCGGCAGTGTAGTCGTAGCGGCGGTAGCCGTGCATTCCCTGTTCGAGGGTGAAATCGGCGCTGGCGGTCCACTGACGGTTCAGCGCATATTGCGCGCCACCCGTGACGTGCATGGCGTAGGGCGTGTGATAGTTGGGATCGATGACGGAGCCCGAGCTGCCGCCTGGTAGACATCCCGCACTGGGAACTCCGCTGGTGACGGTACACGGCGCGAACGAAGAAGGTGTGTTGACCGCCTGGAACGCTTCGACCCAGCCGTTCTGCGCCAGGTCGTTGTAGTAGAGGCCGATGCCCGCGCGGAAGACGAGATCCTCGACCTTATCGGGATTCCACGCAATGCCCAGGCGTGGCGCAAAGGCATGGCGATAATCATGGGGTATGCCGGTTGCGAGTGGCAGATCCAGCCCGCGAATCGTCTGTACCGCCGCGTTGTAGTTCTGGTTGACACCGGTTCCAGTAAACAGGCCGAACGTGGTGTCCCAGCGCAGGCCGTAGTTAACGGTCAGGTTCGGTGTCACGCGCCAGGAATCCATGCCGTAGAAACCGAGCCGCTGCACGTTCTGGTTGAAGCTGCCATTGCCTGCGGGAGTAGTGCTGGTCTGGCAGGCATCTCCCGTGAATGGCGGTAGGCAATTCAACTCAGCCGTGAGTTGCGCTGGATTGGTCAGATAAAATGTCGGGTTTTCGGTGAGGACATACAGGGTTTCCTGCTGACCCGGCAGTGCCCCGCTCAGCACCGGTTCGTGAATGAAATCGATTCCAAACTTCGGAGCGTGTGTCCCGGAGGAATGAGCAATGTCGTATTTGAATTGATACTTCTCCTGTTCGCGAAGAACGGGGAAAGCCGTGATCGGCGTGACGAATTGATTGTCGCCGTAGGTCTCAAATCCGGAGATCGTCTTGGAAGTCGAGCTGAACGGAAAGGCCAGCGCGAATCCCAGATATTGATTGCGGGTTGCGGCGCCGTGCAGATAGCTGGCGTCGAAGACGAACGAGCCCAACCAGGTCGGACTGAAGCTGTACTGATTGCTGATCACTCCGTTCCAGTAGTTGGAGTGCTCGGTGGCGCCGGTCGATGGCAGCGTGGCCTGCTGCACAAGCCCGTTGTTGGTGGTGTAGTTGTCGGCGGCGAGGCGCAGAAACCAGTGCGACTTCTCCGACTGCGCCCAGTCGAAGCGCTGGAGCGCTAGGTAGTCGTGGAACGGGACATTCACATATGGCGGTACGCCGATCGAACTGGTGTTGGGGATCAGGCCCATCTGCGCCAGCTGATTCAGCGCGTTGAATTGCGTCAAGCTGCTTTCGCTGTAGTTGATGCTGGCGTGCTCGTCGACGGCTTCGAAGGAGGTGAAGGTCCAGACCTTGTCTTTCACGATGGGACCGCCAATCGTCGCAACGTAGTTCTGGCGCGAGAATGGCTGCTTGGGCTCGGGTGCGGGATTTTCGATGGGAAAGCGGGCGTTGAGCGCCGCGGCGCGCTCGTAGAAGGCAAAATCACCGTGCCATTCATTGGTGCCGCTCTTGGTGCTGATTACGACCGCGCCGGTGGTAGTGCGCCCCACTTCGGCGTTCTCCTGCGCGGTCTGTACCGCGAATTCCTGAAGCGCATCCGGGGAGAAGTTTTGCAGGAAGCCGCCAATGTAATCGTCGGAGTTGTCGCCGCCATCCACCGTGAGCGTGTCATTCAGACCGGAGCTGCCTCCAAACGAAACCGCCGTGATGCGGGCCTTCGTCGGATCCGAGGGCTCGACCGGTTCGGTGCCGGGCACCAGATAGGCGATGTTGGCAAAGCTGCGCGCCGCCAGAGGAATGTTCTCCAGATCGAACGATGTGACCACGCCTTCATGCACCGCACTGGTTGTATTCAACGGCTCGGTGGTAATGGACGAGGCTTGCCCCTGCACGTTCACGGTCTGCGTAACCGCGGCAGGTTGCAGCGTGACCAGGATGTCCTGGGCGCTGGTGATACGCACGGGCACATCATCGCTGGCCTGGGCAAACCCTGAAGCAGTGACCATAACGTGGTACGTGCCGGGCAGCAAGCTCTCAAAACGGAACTCGCCGCGACCGTTGGTCGTAGCTTGTCGCTTGATCTTCTGATCGGGTGTGTTAATCGTGACGCTGGCGGAGGCAATTCGGCCGCCCTTGGAATCTTGCACCTCGCCCAACAGGGTGCCGGTAGAATTCTGCGCGTATAGTGTGCAGCCCAGAAGCAGACTCAGTGCTGCCGCAGAAATAATGCTGAGCTTACGGAACAACCTGACGGCTGGATTCATCGTGATTCCTTAACGTCTGCCCGTTGCGGGCAAAAAAAAGGCGTAAGTAGCAGCCAAAGCCTACTCTTGAGGGGCTAAGTACTACCATCAGTAGTAATAAAAGGCTGTGCGTGGTAAACCCTCACATCTCGCAGTGACCGTCCTCACTGTGTCCTTGTTCCCTCATGCCGATACTCAAATCTGGTGCTTTATGAGTGATCAGCCGACACAACTCAGCGAAGAACGTATTGCCTATCTGGAGGGCCTGGTCAGCCAGGCCAAGACCGCCGCGACGGCTTTCCGGCAGTGCACACAAGAAGATGTGGATCGCATCGTCAAACCGATGGTGCTGGCAGGGCTAAAGAAGGCGCAGTACCTGGCCCGGCTCGCGGTCGAAGAAACCAAGATCGGTTTGCTCGAAGACAAGGCCATCAAGAACATGGTGGCCACGGAGTTTGTCTACAACTACGTCAAGGACAAGCGCACGGTCGGCGTTATCCGCGAAGACGTAGAGCACGGGTTGCTGGAACTTGCCGAGCCCATCGGCATCATCTTCTCGCTGACGCCGATCACGAACCCGACTTCGACGATCCTGTTCAAGTGCATCATGGCGATCAAGACGCGGAACGCCGTGATCTTCAGCCCGCATCCGAGCGCCTGGCGGTGCTGCTCCGAAGCGGTGAAGATCATGTACGAAACGGCGGTGCAGCACGGCGCACCGGAGGGTGTATTCAGTTGTCTCGAGTCGCACACGTTGGAGGACAACGCCTACCTCATGCACCACAAGGACGTCGGCCTGATCGACGCAACCGGAGGACCGGGGGTGGTGAAAGCTGCCTACAGTTCGGGCAAACCAGCGCTGGGCGTGGGTGCGGGAAATACGCCGGTCTACTTGGACAAGACGGCCGATGTGGATATGGCGGTTGTCGACATCATCACCTCGAAGACCTTCGACAACGGAACCATCTGCGCCTCGGAGCAGACGGTGGTACTCGACGACGAGATTTATGATCGCGTGCTGCGCAAGTTCGAAGAGCTTGGTTCGCACATTTGCGACGCAAAAGAAACTGAACTTCTGGCACGCACCGTCATCGATCCCACAACCGGCTTCATGCAGCCGATGGCTATCGGACAAAAAGCCACGAGCATCGCCAAGTTCGTCGGCATTCCGGTGAAGCCGGAGACGAAGCTGCTCATCACACCCATTAAGGGTGTTGGCCGCGAATATCCACTTTCTGTCGAAAAATTGTTCCCGGTTTTGGCGGTTTATCGCGCCAAGTCAACCGATGAGGCGCTGAAAGTCTGCTCCCAGGTCAATCACCTTGGCGGACTCGGTCACACGGCGGTCGTTTTCTCCACGAACGAAGACGTCATACGCCGCTTCGGCGAATTGATGAACGCCGGCCGTATCATCGTGAACTCGCCCGGCTCCATCGGCGCGCTAGGCGGCGTGTACAACGACATGGTGCCGACGTTCTCCTTCGGCTGTGGCACCGGCGGCGGCAACTCGACCACCGACAACGTCAACGTCTATCACTATCTCAACATCAAGCGTTTGGCGCGAAGGACGCAAGCCCATATGTGGTTCCGAGTTCCCAATCAGATCTACTTCAACATGAAGGCGGTCGAGAACCTACGGAACTTCCCTTCCCGCTCGACCATCGTCATCACCAATCCAGCGCTGGAGCAGATCGGGCATGCCGACATCGTGCGCCGCGCGCTGCCGCCGGATGCGCAGGTCCACGTGACCGTCATTCCCGACGCCGAGCCAGACATCAAGATCATTGCCCAAGGCGTCGAAGCGCTGAACTTTTACAAGGCTGACCAGATCATCGCGCTCGGCGGCGGCTCGGTCATCGATGCGGCGAAGATCATGAAGTTGATGTACGAATCGCCGCAGGCCGATCTGGAAGAGCTGGCCGCGCCATTCCTCGATCTTCGCAAACGTGTGGTGCAGTACCCGACCGAGAAGGTCAACCACTCGCGGCTGATCGCCATCTCGACCACGAGCGGCACCGGTAGCGAAGTCACGCCGTTCGCGGTGATGACCGACAAGGAGCGTGGCATCAAGGTCACGCTCGCGGACTATTCGCTGACGCCGGACGTCGCCATCGTCGATCCGCAGTTCGTGATGTCGATGCCGAAGGGCTTGACCGTCGATACCGGCGTCGATTGCCTAACGCACGCGCTGGAAGCCGGCGTTTCCATCTACGCCTCGCCCTACACGGATTCGAACGCCATGATGGCGGTCAAACTCGTGTTCCGGTACCTGCCGGAGTCGTACGAAAATCCGCAGGATGAAGAAGCGCGCACCATGATGCATAACGCTGCCTGCATCGCGGCGATTGCGTTTTCCAACGCGTCGGTCGGAGTCAATCACGCGCTGGCGCATGCCTTTGGAGCTCGCTTCGGCGTGGCTCATGGCCGCGCCAATGCGCTCATGCTGCCGCATGTAATGGCCTATAACGCGGGAGTACCGACCAAGTTCATGCCGTCGCCGAATCAGCGGACTTATGTCGCGCACAAGAAGTACGCGATGATGGCCGAGCTGCTTGGGTTGGGAGGCGAGAGCGTGGAAGAAAAGGTGCAACACCTGATCACCGCAACGGAGCGATTGCTCGACCGCTTGGGTGTGCCACGTTCGATCGCCGAGTTGGGCATAACGAAAGAGGAATTCGAGCGTGCCATGCCGGAGCTGACAAAGAATGCCTTCGACGATCCCTCGTGGCGCTCGAATCCCCGCATGCCGCTGATCAGCGAGCTGACTGAGCTGTACTGGAAGGCCTTCGAAGGCCGCAAAGAGCCGGTAAAGCCAGCCATAGAGGTTGAAAGCCCGGAACGGCAAGAAGCGCTCGCGTAGGCACGGCCGCTCCAGAGAACTGCAAGCCTGTCGCGCAAAGCACCAGCCCAAGCGCCGCGCTCTGGTTTCTTTTGGCTAGGGCGGGGCAGTTTTGCTCGAGTTGGAAACCGTCAGGTTTGCGCTCCATCCTCTTGCAGCAGGAAATCCGCGAGCGCATTCAAGGCCGGCCGCACATCACTGATGGCGTCCTGCATCGCGTCCAGATGATTCTTCAGCGCGATTGTGACCTCGGCGAGTCCGCGACGATGCTGCGGATCCAGCGACAAGAACAGCGGCAACGCCTGCTGATCCAGCGTGCGGCTGCGCGACGCGATCTCAGCCAGGCTGTGCACCAGCAGATCGCGATTGCGATCGGCAGGTACGCGTAATTCTTCCAGCCGCTTCACAATCCGGGGTTGCAGTTCAACGATGTACTCCGTTTCAGAATCGCCCATCATCTTCCGCATCCTTCCGCATCTCAATGTACCCGCTGCCTGAAGAGACCATTCGCAACTTGGTGTCGCCGCTCTGCGGCTCGGCTCTTGCTTCCCCTGATGCGTGGGCTACCGCCCACGCCTAACCCCATCCCGCCGCTGCGCGGCTGGTTTGACGATAATTTCCGCATTTCTCGCGGCGCACAATCGGTTTCGAGTTGCGACGCAGCCTCTCAAGCCCGGCTCTTATCTTTAAAGATGCCTGGAGGGGGCCTGGAGGTCCGCACCACCGCCCCTCCTGCTACACTCACGGCAATGCGAGTTCTCGGCATCGATTGCGGCGGCGAATACACCGGCTACGGAGTGGTCGAGCAGGACGATGGCGGTTCCCTGCACCACATTTGTAGCGGTGCCGTCCGACTGGTCCCCCGTGACGCACTCGAACTCCGGCTGAAGAAAATCTGCGAAGAGCTCGCCGCGATCATCGCCGCCTACTCGCCCGAGCAAGTCGCCATCGAAGATGTCTTCTACGCTGTCAACGCGAAGTCGGCGCTGAAGCTGGGACACGTGCGCGGAGTAGCGATGCTGGCCGCGGCGCAGGCCGGACTCGAAGTCATCGCGTATTCCCCGCTGTCCATCAAGTCGGCCGTGGTCGGTTATGGCCGGGCGGAAAAGTCGCAGGTGCAGCTCATGGTGACGCGCCTGCTGAATCTAGCTGAGCCGCCCACGCCTGCCGATGCCGCCGACGCTCTGGCCATCGCCATCTGCCACCTGCACACCGCCGGGACGCTTCGTCGGCAACAAGCCGCGGCTCGCTGATAAAATCTCTCTCCAGAATGAAGCGGTTGCTTCTTTGCGCTTTGCTTCTGACCCTCCCGGCTCTGGCGCAGCAGCCGACGGCTGCACCGCTTTCCGCCGCGCCCGCTCCGGCCTCCGTGCAATTCAGCTTCGACTGGCCGCAAGGCATTCCCTGGCAGAAGTACACCATTGAGGTCCAGGTGGACGGCAAGTCGCGCTTCGACGGCACCCCGCATGACGAAACCAGTGACGCCGATCCGGTCCAGCAGGACTTCACCATGTCGGAGGCAAACCGAGTGAAGGTCTTCGAGCTGGCGCAGAAGCTAGGCTATTTTCGCGGCGACTTTCGATTCGCACCTCAAACATGTTGCGCGAACGGGCGAGAAAACTCTCCAGTACCGCTCGCCGCGGATCACCGGCTCCACTACCTACAACTGGTCGCAAAATAGCGATATTCAGGAGCTCACAAAGTTTTTCCAGGGCGTCGCGCTCACCATCGACTACGGCCGCATCCTGACGTTTCAATATCGCTTCGACAAGCTGGGAATGGACAAGCGCCTGAAGGAAATCGAGGACCTCGAAGCCGTTCATGAAGTCGAGGAACTGGAGATCATTGCGCCCATCCTCCACAAGATTGAGGCCGATTCCAACCTCATGAACATCAGCCGGGACAGCGCGCGACGGCTTTTGGCGACGGTCGGCGAGGCGGGAACAGCAGCTCAGAACCCGGCGGCCCAATAGTTTGTAAATTTTTGACAAACCGGCATCTAAACTGGTGTTAAATAGTGGCAAGCAGTGTTGTCGTCCGGCGAAGGAGTACGACTCGTCGTGGCGCCTCCCAGCATCGTCAACCGGGGCCAAGGAGTACAGCCATGTCGCGTAACATCCGTTTTGCACGGCTAGCCTTCACGTTGTCTGTTGTAGTTCTCACCTCGATCGCGACATTTGCGAATTCCCACGTCAGGATCGTTCGCCTCAGCTCGGTGGAAGGGCATGTCCAGATGGACCGCGGCAACGGAGCTGGCCCGGAACGGGCCATCCTGAACGCACCGATCGTTGAGGGCACGCGGCTGGTGACCGGCAGCGACGGGCTCGCCGAAGTCGAGTTTGAAAACGAGAGCGCGCTGCGCATCACCGACAACTCCGAGATCAAGTTCTCGCAGCTGCTCATGAACGATGCCGGCGCGAAGATCAACCAGTTTGAGGTGGTCAAGGGAATCGTCTATCTCGACACCGCCTCGAAGGGCGACGATGTTTATCGCGTGAAGGTCGGCGACACCACTCTGTTGGCGCATCGCGACAGCATGATGCGAATCAGCGCAACTCGCGAAGAGTTGAAGGTTGCCGTGTTCAAAGGCAATGTGCAACTCGAAGGCGGCGCGCAGCCGGTCGAAGTCAAGAAGAAAGAGACGCTGACGGTTGATCTTAACGACGCGTCGAAGTACACCGTCGCGAATGGTACCGAAGCCGTCCGCTACGATGCGTGGAACAAAGAGCGCGAGGATTACAGCCGCACGTATGCCGAGAACACCGGCTACGGCGGGCCGAATCGCGCCTTTGGGTTGCAGGACCTCAACTACTACGGCGACTACTTCTACGCCAGCGGCTACGGATACGCCTGGCAGCCGTACGGATTTGCCGGCTCGATGCTGAACTGGAGCCCTTATAGCAACGGCGCGTGGATGTTCTATCCCGGCATGGGATATGCCTGGGCATCGGCTTATCCATGGGGCTGGCTGCCATTCCACTACGGCTCCTGGGCCTTCATCAACGGAGCGGGATGGGCGTGGCTGCCCGGTGGCGGCTACAACGGAGGCTGGTATGCCGGTAATTTCCGGACGGTTCCTGCTGTTACCCGAGCGCCGGCCGGATGGACCGCGGCTACACCTCCAGCACTGCTGGCGAATTCGAACACGCCGCGAACCGTGTTTGTGGGCGGCGCCGCGTCGGCAAACGCTCTGACGATTCCGGGTGGACGAATTCCGCCGAGCTTCGGCAGCCTCGTTCCCGGCCACAGCACCACGGCGGCGGCAGCGAGCGGCTTCATCAAGCCGAACGTACAAACTCGCTCCGGTGTGAATGAAGCCGCTTTAGCCGGCGCACATGCCGGGCAGCATGTTTATGCTGCGCGACAAGGCCGTGCCAGCAGTCTTTCGGACATCAGTAGTGCTGGATACGGCCCACATCCGGGAGGATTTGCCGGGCCGAGCGAGGGCCTGGGCCGAGGTCCGGGACCGGGCAGCGTGAGTGCGGCGCATGCGTCCTCCAGCGCAGCTCATAAATAATCAACAACAGAAATCGGAATGAGGGCGGCCCGCACAGGCCGCCTTTCTTATTGCTTGCGCTTGCGGATCAGCAGATCGAAGCTGACAACGCCGTTTTCATCGCGGATGCCCTTGCAGCGTGTAGTCGCTGATTGATGTTGTACTCGAACTGAATCACCTCCTGTGCGGAGCGCGCCAGGTTGGTGATGTAGGTAAACGTGATGTTGTTGGAGACCTGTTGCTCCAGCGTGAGCCGCGCGTTGGGATCGTTCTCCGGTCCACCGACCGAGGGATTGATGCGAATGCTGCTGGCGCCGAAAATGCGTCGAAACGCGGTTGGTGACAGCCTGATTCAGCGCCGAGCTGAGCAGCGCGCCGGAAGCGCTCTCGGCAAACCCGCCTGACGTGGTGCCCGTGCCGCCCAGCGCCTGTTCCGTCTGCGTCTTGCCGAAGGCCAGCAGCGAAACGATGTCGTCGGTGGAGAGCGGCGGGTCGGAGCGATACGTGGTGTTCAGCCGCTCCATGGTCCCGTGCAGGCCGATGGTGATGTCGTAGTCGCGCACGCGCGTGGTGGCTTCCACATCGAGCACCGGATCGATACGTACGGGATTAATGAAGGTGATGTCACCGCGCTCCAGGTGATACTTCGTGCCCGCCACCTTGATGTCACCTTCTGCGATGTTGATGCGGCCCAGCAAGACCGGCCGCGCCGCTGTCCCCCGCAGTCGCAGGTCCACATCGCCGGACAACTTCGCCAGCGAGGTCTCTACCGTCAACTCCGGCGTCGAGAGGATGCGGACTTCCAGATGCAAATTGTTGAGCGGCGAGTTCGGGTTGGGAACGCTCGGCGGGGCGTTGGCCTGCGCTACGCAGAAACTGCAAGTCGCTGGAGGGAATCTGCGCAAAGCGCGTGACCGTAATATTGCCGGTGAGTGACGCGTTCTGTAACGTGCCGGTCAGGCGCAGCGACTGGTCGGAAGTGACGCTGATGCCGGAGTAGCGGAAGCGAATGTCGGTGCCGTCTGCGCTGAGGTTGAAGCCGAGCGTGCTGCCGAAGGTGACGAAGCCGGCGAAGTTTGACGTGTCCGCCTCCCATGCGTCCGCTCAGATTCTCCAGTTCGAGGCGGTCCTGGTTGAAGGCCAGCGTGCCGTTGACGTCGCCCAGGCCGGCCGGTAAATCAATCATCGAAAATCCTGCATGCGCGATCTCCACCCGGCCGGTCAGCACTGGCTGCGCCGCGGTGCCGCGAACGGTCAAATTAATGTTCGCCATGCCGTAAGTCGTCAGATCCGGATAAAGCGTCTGCGCCAGTTTCAGGCTCAGTTCGCCATCGGCCTGCAAATCGAGCCGTCGTTCTGCGGCTAGCAGCATCGGTGCCCGTCAAGGTGAAATGAGTGTCCTCGCTGGAGATGGTGCAGTGCTGTACGGACTAACGTTCATCCGCAAAACTCAATTGCACCGGTCCATCGCTTTTGACCGGTATGTGGTCTACCTCGACGGAAAGCTGCTGGATGTTGAGGTGCCATGCAAAAGACGCGGCTGGCGGAGCGGGCCATCCAGTTGCGCCTGACCGTCCAGCGAAGCCTGGCGCGTGACCTGGGCGCGCACCTTCGCCGGCAGGAAGGGATTGATGTCGAGGTTGGCGAACCGCAGCACCGCGTGTGCCGGCATTTCGCCCTCGAGTTCGACATTGCCATCGAGGGTGAAGGTCGCCTTGGGGAAACTGGATCGAGCCGTCAGGGTGAGTTGCGGGCCGTGGGTGACGGCATCGGCCGTGACCTCGCCGATGCGGTCGTCGTTCAGTGTCAGCTTGGCAATTTCGAAGTGAGCATTCAGCAGCGGATGCTCCACCGTGCCCGAGCCCTTGACGCTGAAGTTCGCGATGCCGGCGACCTGCAGCCGCCGGGTTTGGACTTCGGGAATATCCAAGCAGATCAACGCTCTGACCCTTCAGATCGATCTGCGCTTCACCGGTGCGGAAGTTATACCCGGCCAAGCCCGCGACCGTTCCATGTGCAGCCTGCAGATGAATGTCGGAGAATTGCGCGGCATGATCGGCGAAATTGATCTTCGAGGTCAGCGCCTTGATCGGCCGGCCGTGCCAGGCGCCGTCACTCAGCGAAAACTGCCCTTGCCCGTGGGGATTGCTGGCAGTGCCGGCAGCCTGAACGGCAAAGCTCAATTTGCCTTGCAACGGGTAATCGGTCTGGACTACGCGCTGCAATTCGGCCAAATCGCCGTTGTGCAGCGAAGCTTGCATCTGAAATTGCGAATTATCGGTGAAGTTGCCCTTGTCCAACGCAGACGTGCCATCGATGTGGAGCTGCGCACCGCCCTGCTGAATGATGGTGTGATGCAGCGCCAGCGCCGTCTGCGAATACTGGACGTCTCCGATGAACGAATCGATGTGAATGCGCCGTGGCGCAGGAGGAGTTTGAGGCGCGGGGGGCGTTTGCGGCGCTGCTGCCGAATGGAACCACTTGTGCTTCGGCGGCGGCGCAGGCCGCGGTTGACTGGGTGGCGCCGGCGGTGTGTATACGTACGTGACGTTTGTCGCCTGCACGTGCCCGGCGAGGTCCGGGGTGCGCAGCCGGCCGCTGAGAGTGCCGTCGAAGCTGGCGCTGCCGCCGAGTTCAACAGGCAATGGGGCACTGGGCGAGATGAGCGGCTGCCATTCGCCAAGGCTGGTCGTATCGGCCTTCAACCGCAGCATCGCTGAGGCCGAACCCAAAGAACCGGACGCATCGAGATGTGTGTGCGGCGTGGTTAGATTCAGTGCGGTCAGATCGATTCGCTCTGAGTGCAGTGTGGCACGTCCGCGAACAGTACCGTTGATTGGCAGCTGATTAGTCGCAGGCTGCGCGGGCGCAGCGATGTCGAGCGCGACGTCGGCTACCGCATTTTCAAGCGAATGTTTCCACCCCAGATTGACGGTGCCGCCCACCGCTCCCGCGGCGTTCAGCTTCTCCAGCGGCAGCGAGCGCGAGGCAAACAAGCGCATCAGGTCGTTCAACGAAAGGCCACTGGCTCGCAGTTTCGCGGTGCCTTGTTGCTCATTGGTAGCTGATGCCGCGGGCGTCATCCGCCCTTTCGCGCTACGGACCTCCTGTTCCTTCTGCCGGGCAGTGGCGGGGTTTGAAAATACGTACTTGATGTCGGCATCGCCGGAGACGAGCCCACCGAAGACGTGGGCTGCGATTCGATTCAGCGCCAGCCGGTCCTGGGCGAGAGTGAAATTCGCATCCACATTTGTCCGGTTCAGGACCACCGGGCTATTCAGATAGTCCAGATTGCGGAAGGCGATGTGACCGTTCGTCGAGTAGCTGGCCGCTTGCGAGTAATCGCCGGTGCCGTTGATCAGCAGCGTCCCACCGCGAAATTCCGGAGCGCGCGCAATCGCGCCTAACTGCGCAATGTTGAGACTGCTGTTGTACGTGAGCTGCACCACCGGCTGGCTGAAGTTGGTGAGCTTGCCGGAAGCCTGCAGCGACGACTGCTGCGAGGTGAGCTTGAGGCTGTCAATCGCGAGCTCGTTTTCCAACAGCTCGAATTGCAGGTCAGCGCTGGCAGGGAGGTCCCGAAAATCCTGGTACTTCAAGTCAATCTTGCCTACCTGCACTCTTCCCAGATAGCGGTGGGTATGCTCGCTGCGCTCATACGACATCGAAGCCGAAACGTCGCTGGCCGAGAAGTCCAGGGGCAGCTTGCGCTGGTTGATGACGAGCATGCCGTCGCGCAGATCGGCGCGGCCGATGGAGAGATCGAACAACTCCTGCAATGCCGATGGATTGCCGGCACGCTTCCTCTTCGGCTCGGGCGCATTGGTAGAGCCGTCAGGGTTAACGATGAGGTGAACTTCAGGGTTTTGCAATTCCACACGCTGGATATTGAACTGGCGCTCCACCAGCGAGATCAGGTGCAATCGGACAAAAGCACGGGCCACGTGCGCGTAGGGCAGCTGCCCCGGCGGCTCCAATCCATGAATGGTCAGGTCGCTCGCCCCGAAGGCAAGCTTCGACAAGTTCCAATGAAACGACGCCATTTCGACGCGGCCGCCCGTCGCCTCTTCGAGCGTAGCCACAACTTTGCGACGCACCAGGTCCTCAAAGCTGGCGCTGCGCAAATACCAAGCCAAGCCGCCAAACACGCCAAGCAACAGCACGCCGGCAATCGCACCGATCCACCAGCGTCTGTGCTTACGAGTCGTTTTGGCGTCGTCCGTCATCGTTAGTTCACGCCCGCAGCCCGGCTTTCGCTCTCTGGAGCATTCACTCCTGGGATCGTGATCGTGCTGTGAATCTCCGCCTGCTGCCGCAGATTGTGCATCCACGCATCGAGAAGTTCGTCGATACGCTGCTGCGTCAGCAACTCCTGAATGCGCGGCTTCACGTCATCGAGTGCAACGGCCTTGCCGCCGTTGCGCTGCAGGTCGGGGATGAGTTGGTTCTTGTAATACGCTTCGACCTCATCCTCGTTGATGTGTACATTCGGGCGCAGCCGTACCTCGATGAAGTTCATGACCTGAACTTCGTCGCGAAGATGCTGTTTGAGGACCGCCTCAGTCAGCCCGTAGCTCGCCAGCAGTTTGTTCCAGGCGGCATCTTCCTTGCCGTCCGGCACCTGCGCGCGCAGCTTGGCAACATCCTGATCGAGTCCCTCGTCAGTGGGCCGCATGTAGCTGGCGTCGCCCATCTGCGTGCTCAGCAATTCGCGATCGATCAGGCGCTGCAAGGCGCGTAGCCTATCGCTCTCCGTCATTGCGCTGACGGGTTTCTGCTGCATGAAGGCCTCGAAGCGCACGGCTTCATCCCAATCGCTGCGCAGGATGGGATGACGGTTGACGCTGGCTACTACGCCGTCGATTACCTCACCTGCAAACGCCGGCAGAGCCGCGACTGCTGCCAGCAACGCTAAGTAAGTCATGAATTGAAAAATTCGTCTCATCAGAAAGTTTGTCCAATACTGAAAAATACGTTGATGCGCCGCAACGATTCCGTCTGTCCGGTCTCCTGAATCGGGTAGCGAGTCGGATTCAGCGCATAGCCCAGGTCAAAGCGCACCGGTCCCACCGGCGTCTTGTAGCGAATGCCTGTCCCGATCGCCTGCGAGTTATAGCTGAAGTTGCAGGGCACAATGCTGTTCGGCTTTGAGCAGTTGGCAATCGAGGGCTGGTTGAAGGTCAGCATGCCGCTGATGATGTGATTGGCGGTGTCAAAAACATTGCCCATGTCGTGGAAAAAGACAAAGCCGAGATTGTTGCCCACGTAAGGCAGGGCCACCGGAGGCGTGCGAATCTCAAGGCTATTGACGAAGAGCCCCTGGCCACCGATAGCGAAGCCCGTCTGAGTGTCGCGCGGGCCGGCCTGGTTGATGGAGAACGAGCGCAGCGAATTGCTGCCGCCCGCGAAGAACAACTCCGGCAGCGGAATCTGCGTGGCTTCCACCGGAACAGCTCCCGCGGGCAAAGACGACAGATCGAGAAAATCGTTCTTGCCGTATGGCTTCTCGATTCCGATCTGCGTGCGCCGGGCAAACACCCAGTTCTTCTTGAAGGTGTAGTAGGTGGAATTGTCGATGAGCACCCGGCCAAAGTTGGTCTGCGATCCGAGGGCGCTGGTGGCCACACCTCCGTTGACCGCGTTGTAGCTGCCCTTGGTGGGATTGATGGCATCGTCGCGCTTGTCGCGAACCATAGTGATTATCGGCATGGCGATGAACACCGGCTTGGAGTATAAGGCGATCAGGATGGGATCAATCACCAGGCTATCTTTGTCCACCGCCACGCGCTGGAAGCTGAGCCCGTAAGCAAAGGTTAGAAACCGATTCACTCGCTGCTCCGCCTGCACCGTGCCTTCCAGACGTTCGGAGGCGAAGGTGTTGACGTCGGCAGTGTTGTCATAGAGCGCGCTCACAACAATTCGCCAGTTTTCGCGATGGAACAGGCGCGGCGCGTCGTAGCTCGCAATTCCGCGCCGCGTCAGCAGACCGAGCCGTCCTCGCAACGTGAAGGTCTGATCGCGGCCAAACAAGTTCAGCCGCGTAATCTCCAGAACTCCGTTGGGGCTGAAACCGGTGTTGCCTTGCGGGTTGTTGGTCGTGGGAATGTTTCCAGTAGCAAACTCGATGCCACCGCCATAGCGGAACGTCCAGCGTTTGGCCTCCGTGAGGTTAAACAGGACATTCTTCGTGGGCTCCTGGCCCTCAGGATTCTGTACCGCCGTGTCCACTTCGTTAAACAGGCCGAGGTTGTAAAGCCGCCGCTGGGAATCAACCATGCGTGTCTGGCTGAGTGGATCGCCGTCTGCAATGCGCATCTGCCGATTGACGACGTACGGCCGCGTGTAGTTCAACCCGGTAACCAGCACGCGGTCGACGAAGACTCGCTCGCCCTCCGTGACCTTGTAAACCACATCCATGCGGTTGGGCTCACTGGGCGTGGACGTCGCCGACGACTCGAACTGCACGTTAGGATAGCCACGGTTGTAAAAGTAATAGGTAACCGCATCCCGATCGTTGGCGATACCGGCTTCGCTGAATGGCTGCCCTTCGGAAATGCTTAACTTCGGGCGCAACCGCTGGAAATCATCGCTGTCAATGCCTTCGACCTTCACATCATGGACCAACGTCTGCGGGCCTTCCTCGATCTTGACCAGCACCTCCATTTCGTTCTTCTTGCCCTGATAGTCGTCTCGGAGGGTGGTTTCCACCTTGGCATCGAGGAATCCGTTGGCCTGGTAGAGATACTTGATCGAACTTACGTCCTCGCTCAGGAAGCGCTGGCTGAACTTGCCATTGGGCAGGGTCACGCTCGCGGGCTGAACGATCATGCGTTCGCGAATCGTCGCTCGATCGAAGTACTGGTTGCCTTCGACCTTCACCGCGGCCAGTTTGTGGCGAACGCCGGGGTCGATGATGTAGACGATATTGAGGTGGTCGTTGGCAGGAACGGAGTGGCGTTCGACTTCAACATTGGCATCGAAGTAGCCGCGCGTTTGCAGGTAGTCGCGTAAATTGCGACGTCCTTCGTTCAGCAGGTCATCGTCCACCGCATTTTCCTGGTAGACGGGCACCAGCTTCTTGAGCTGCGATTTGCTGACGCCGTCGCCCTGCGTCGTGATGTTGACGGTGGGGCCTTCTTCGACCTGGAAGATGTAGTCCAGCCGGTCGGCTTCCGGCCGATACTGCCGGGCGATCAGAGAAACCTGCGCCTCCAGATGCGAGTTCTTCTGGTAATACTTGCGCATTCGCTCCAGCGCGCGAGTCACATGCTCGGCGCTGACGTTGACGCCCTGCTTCAGCTTGGTGAGCTTTCGCGCCTGTTCCGGCCCAATGCCCGCGTCCCCCTTGATAACGACGTCGCCGACCTTCGCCAGCACTCCTAGCGTGACGTGGAAGTGGATTCCCATCTGCCTGTAGACGGGATTCGGCTGCAGCTCGTAGCGAATGGCAGACTCGTAATAGCCGTTGTCCGCCATGATCTTCTTCATGCGATCGAGAGAACTAACGACCTTGTCCTCGGTGAACAGGTCTCCGAGGTCAAGTTGTGTCGCGGCGACTAACTGATTGGGCCTGGGATTCCCCTTCTTGGGAGTGCCGTCTACCGTCACCGCTCCGTTGAAGTAGTTCTCGGTGACCACGAAAACCAGCGTCACGGTATTTTGCGGTCCCGATTCGACCTCAGCGTTGAGCGTAGCGAATCGCCCAGTGGCATAGAGCGCCGAGATGCTGGCACGCAGCTTGTCGCGATCCAGGGGCTCACCGGTTTTTTGCACGACCAGGGACTGGAGCAGCGCCGGATCGCTGCCGGTGACCCCACGAAACTGAATGGAGGAAACAGTCGCGCCCGAGTATTTGTTAAATGCGTCCGAGGTATCTTGCGGTTTGTTCTGCGGGGCGCTCGTGTCGGGCGAAGGCTGAGGAGCCTGTGCCTGCGCAGAGGCCAGCAGCAGCGCGCAAGCCATCGCGAGCGTGCACAACCGTGACGTAATCGGCGTCCTCAAATTCTGACCTTCGACCCCAGTTCGGCCCCGGTAATCGCGTACGGACTGCCGGGGGCCTGATGTCCACGCCCCTGCCATCAGTGCCTTGCATTGGGGGAGACGTTCACCCTAAAACACAGGAACGGCGTGACTGATGTGGAATACCTATAATAAATGGCGGTAACCTTCTGCCGAAAGCCGAGGTGTCGAGTTGGAGATTGCGGAACGGTATTCCCGCCAGGTACTTTTTGCGCCAATCGGCGAGGCGGGCCAGCGAAAACTAGCGCAGGCGCGCATCGCCGTGGTCGGCTGTGGAGCCACGGGCTCGGCTTTGGCGTCCCTGCTGGCGCGGGCCGGCGTCGGCTACCTGCGAATCGTCGACCGCGATTACGTCGAACCCAGCAATCTCCAGCGGCAGGTGCTGTTCGATGAGGCAGACGCCGCCGAATCGCTCCCGAAAGCGATCGCCGCCGCGCGCAAGATTAAGGCCTTCAACTCGGAGATCACCGTCGAGCCGCACGCTGCTGACTTGACGCCCGACAATATCGAGGACCTGCTAAGCGACGTTCATATAGTTCTCGATGGCACCGACAACTTCGAGACGCGCTACCTGATCAATGACTTTGCCGTGAACCGGGGCGTGCCGTGGATCTACGCGGCCGCGGTCGCAAGCTATGCGGTCACGATGAATATTCTTCCCGGAGAAACCGCCTGCCTGGCCTGCATCTTTCCGGATTCGCCGCGCGGTATTGTCGAGACCTGCGATACCTCAGGCATTCTGAATTCCGCAGTCAACTTCGTAGCGTCGGTGGCTGCGACCGAGGCGATCAAGTTGGTAGTGGATGCGCGCGATAAGCTGCGTCGCACGCTTCTCTCCTATGACGTTTGGAGCAACGACCACGCGACGGTGAATGCCGACAAGCCGCACGCCCACTGCCGCGCCTGCCAGGAGCGCGACTTCATCCACCTTGCCGGAGAGGGTCGTCCGCATATTTCCCTCTGCGGACGCAATTCCGTGCAGATTCACGAACGCGAACGCCCTATCGACTTCGACGAGATCACCCAGCGTCTCGCGCCGCACGGCCCGGTGCGGCACAACGACTTCATCCTGAAGTTCTGGCGAGAGCCCTATGAGTTGACCCTCTTCCCCGATGGCCGGGCCATCATCAAGGGCACGACCGACACCGCAATCGCGCGCAGCTTATACGCGAGGTATGTGGGGTCGTGAAAACGGTTGTCGGTTGTCAATTGCCAGCAGATTGATCGGGCTTGCCGACTTTCGATTCTCAAGACCGCGCGATTTCTCAGGTAAGCAAGTCGCAGACGTGTAGCGACAACCGACAACTGACAACCGGCAACGGCCTCCCGCTAGTTGCTAATTGCTGCTTCTGATATCTTTGCCGTTCACGCCAAAATGAGGCCCGCTGAATGTCCGTAGCCGAAGCTGCCGTCAATAGCCTTCCCGAACCGACTAAGTTTTATCGCTGGCTGGTGCTGATCGTAGTCAGCCTGGCCATGGCCGGGAACTACTACATTTACGACAGCATTAATCCGCTGGAGCGTATCTTCACCGACCAGCTTCATTTCTCCGCCTCGCAGTTTGGATGGCTCAATGCCAGCTACAGCATCGCCGCCGTCTGCACTCTGCTGATCGGCGGGAAACTTATCGACCGCTTTGGCATTACGAAGGCGCTGTTTCTCTTCTCCGCGCTGTGCGTGCTGGGAGCGCTGCTGACATCGCTGCGGGGTAGCTTCTCCCTGATGGTGGCCGGCCGGACTGTGGTCGGCCTGGGCGCCGAGTCCCAGATCGTTGCGGTGACCGTCGCGCTCGCCCGCTGGTTCAAGGGCAAAGAGCTAAGCTTCGCTTTCGGCATTAATCTCACCATCGCCCGGCTGGCTTCCATCGCTGCCGATAATTCGCCGACCTGGGCCCGCTTCGCCTTCTATCCCAACGGCGTCGACGCCGCGCCCAGCTGGCAGCGACCTCTGACCCTCGCCGCCGTCGTCGGCTTACTGGCTGTCGTCGGTGCCCTCGTCTACTGGCTGATGGAGATCCATGCCGAGAAGCACTTTCATCTCGGCAAATCGGGCGAACCCGACAAGCTCAGCTTCCGCGAGGGGTTGAAGTTCAACCCCTCGTACTGGTATGCCGTCGCCCTGTGCTTCACTTTCTACTCCGGCATCTTCCCGTTCCGCACATTTGCCATTGACCTGTTCACCAGCAAAATCCTCGGCCACATGGGAGCGGCGGCAACGGCGCCGGGAGCGTTTGCCGCTGCTCAGCAGCAGGCAGGATCACTGAACAGCCTCCTGCCGTTATCGGCCATGATTGCCACCCCGTTCTTCGGCCTTCTCGCCGACAAGATCGGCAAGCGCGCCTCGCTGATGATGCTGGGCTCGCTGCTGATGGTTCCCGTCTACTTGATGATCGCCTACGCGCACATCTCGCTGCTGGTACCGGTTGCCATGATGGGCGTGGCCTTCTCGCTGATCCCGGCCGTAATCTGGCCGTCGATCGCCTACATCGTCGACGAGGTGCGGCTCGGTACAGCTTACGCGCTGATGAGCCTGCTGCAGCAGATTGGCTTCTTCATCTTCAACCTGGCCATTGGCCAGGCCAATGACTTCAGCCACGCCGGACCGCAAAATCCCGGTGGTTACGCCCTCGGGATGTGGATCTTCTCCATCCTGGGATTCGTCGCGTTCTTCTTCTCGTTCCTGCTCTACAAACGCGAAACCGGGCCGAAAGGTCATGGGCTGGAGACCATTACAGCGTCCTCGAAGGCATAACGGCGCCGCCACTTGGGCTGCTTCGCTTCCCACTGTCGTGGGATTCCCTCTTTTCCGCGCAGAGTACAATCTTTATAAGGGAAATTGGCTGACATCATGATGAATCCTGCGACCTCGCCCAGCACTGAGGCTGGCCTCAAGCTGCCCATCTACATGGACAATCACGCCACCACGCGCACCGATCCGCGCGTGCTCGAGGAGATGCTGCCCTACTTCACCGAGAGCTACGGCAACGCCGCCAGCCGCAATCATGAGTTCGGATGGGTCGCTGAACAAGCCGTCGAGAAGGGCCGCGAACGCATCGCCAAGCTGATCGGCGCGAGCGCCAAGGAGATCATCTTCACCTCCGGCGCTACCGAGAGCGACAACCTCGCCATCAAGGGCGTCGCCGAGATGTATCGCGAGAAGGGCAACCACATCATCACCCAGACGACCGAGCACAAGGCGGTGCTCGACAGCTGCAAGCGCCTGGAGAAGCACGGCTTCCGCGTCACCTATCTGCCGGTGCAGAAGGACGGCCGCATCGATCTCGACGACCTGAAGCGCGCGATGGACGACAAGACCATCCTGGTGACCATCATGGCCGCGAACAACGAGATCGGCGTGCTGCAGCCCATCCGCGAAATTGGCGCGCTCTGTCACGAGCGCGGCGTGCTCTTCCACAGCGACGCGGTGCAGTCGGTCGGCAAAGTACCCTTCAACGTCATCCAGGACAATGTCGATCTGGCGTCGATTTCTGCGCACAAGATTTATGGACCGAAGGGCGTGGGCGCGCTGTACGTGCGGCGGAAGAATCCACGCGTGCAACTGGTAGCGCAGATCGACGGCGGCGGACACGAGCGCGGCATGCGCTCCGGCACGCTGAATGTTCCCGGCATCGTCGGACTGGGCAAAGCATGTGAGATCGCGGGCGCTGAGATGGCGGAGGAATCCGCGCGGCTGGCAGCTCTGCGCGATCGGCTGAGAGACGCGATTATGGGCCGGCTCGACGAGTGCTATATCAACGGCTCGATGGAGCATCGGCTACCCGGCAACATCAACATCAGCTTCGCGTACGTTGAAGGCGAGTCGCTGCTGATGGGCATTCACGACGTCGCGGTGTCGAGTGGCTCGGCCTGCACCTCGGCGACGCTCGAGCCATCCTACGTGCTGAAGGCGCTGGGCGCGGGCGACGAGCTGGCGCATAGCTCGATACGCTTCGGCATCGGCCGATTCAACACCAACGCCGAGGTCGATTACGTCGCGAAGCGCGTGGTCGAAACAGTACAGCGCCTGCGCGAACTGTCGCCGCTGTATGAGATGGCAAAGGAAGGCGTCGACTTGAAGAAAGTCCAGTGGGCCGCCGAACCGACGCACTAGATTTGAAGGGGCGCACCTTCAGGTGGGTTTTCAGCGGCGCACTTTCAGCGGCAATGCGTAGTGCTGGCCTTCAGGCCAGCGTGGTAGAGCGGCGCTTTAGCGCCGTGTCCGGCGGCCCCTTTATTGACTGGAGCTTCAGCCGGCGGCCAAGCTCGCGGGCTTCAGTCCTCCTGGCAATGCAAGACCGGCGAGGTGCACAGCGGAGTCGGTCATGGCAGTATCGAGGGCTGTAGGCGCGAAAATGGCGGTATCAAGCGCCGTAGGCGCGAAAGAAGATAGCCCAGCGCTTCAGCGCTGCGTAGCGATGTTGTAAAGATTCGAGTCCCGTAAGGGACGACACATCCGCCAGCTGGCCTTCAGGCCGGCACTGAACGGAGCAAGCATGTCTTACAGCGACAAGGTCCTCGACCACTACACCAACCCGCGCAACGTCGGCTCGCTGGACAAGGGCAGTTCCGAGGTCGGCACCGGCCTGGTTGGCGCGCCCGAGTGCGGCGACGTGATGAAGCTGCAAATCAAGGTTAACCCCGAGACCAACGTCATCGAGGATGCGAAGTTCAAGACGTTCGGTTGCGGCTCGGCCATTGCGTCCTCATCGCTGGCGACGGAGTGGGTCAAGGGCAAGACCATCGACGAAGCGCTCGCGATCAGGAACACCGACATCGTGAAGGAACTGGCGCTGCCGCCGGTAAAGATTCATTGCTCGGTGCTGGCCGAAGACGCGATTCGCGCCGCCATCAGCGACTGGCGGAAGAAGAACAACTCCGCGCGGTCCGAAGCGGGCGTCGCAGAGCAGGCCGGAACGAGGAACCAATGAGCACTGTAAACATCGAGGGTTCGGCAACAGCACCCGCTGCCGCGAACGCGGCGAAGGGCATTGAGATCACGGAAAAGGCGCTGGCGCGCATTCGCGCGACCCTGATCAAAGAGAACATCTCGCCCGCCGAGGGCGGCCTTCGCCTGGGCGTACAGGGCGGCGGCTGTTCCGGGCTAAGCTATGTCATCCACTTTGAGAACGGGCCCGCCGAGCGCGACCGCATTTTCCTGTTCGGCGATGTGCGCGTCTTCATCGATCCCAAGTCATTCATCTACCTCAACGGCATGGTGGTCGACTATGAAGAGACGCTGATGCGTCAGGGATTTGTCTTCAACAATCCCAACGCAAGCAAATCGTGCGGCTGCGGCACCTCATTTTCGTAACGACGTGCGACTGGGTGCTGAACCGTGGAGCACGCCTTCAGGCGTGCATTGTAAGTAGCTATTTTCTGATAATTGCCCTTTAGGGCCTGAGGTGATGCGCTCTTTACCTCAGCGGCCAAAGCCGCTGCTCGAGCCAATCATTAATGCACCGCTGAAGCGGTGCTCCACCCGATTCCGAAACCATGTCTTTGACGGATAACCCGCAACCCGCTGCTATCCACGTCACCAGCCCGAGCAAGTCGGTCAAAACCAACTGCTGGTCGTGTGGCGACATGCGCGCCGCGCACTTCTGCCAGTCTTGCGGCAAGGTACAGCCACCAGCCCCCACGGATTACTTCACGTTCTTCGGCCTCCCGTACAAGTTGAACCTCGACACTGCGGCTCTCGAGCGCGAGTTCTATGCCCTCAGCCGGCATCTGCACCCGGACACCAATGCCATTCGCACGCCGGAAGAGCAGGAGTGGAGCCTGCAACAGAGTTCGTCGCTGAACAACGCCTATCGCACGCTGCGGGACCCGCTCTCGCGAACTGAATATTTGTTGCGATTGCAGGGTGTGCGCCTGGAGGAGCAGTCGACCGCCGCAACCGAAGAGGCGCGACGCACCGGCAAGGCGAAGAAACAGGTTGTGCCACCGGATCTGCTGGAGCAGGTCTTCGAGTTGAATATGCAGCTCGAAGAGGCTCGTATGAACAAAAAGATGGGCGAGGTTGACCGCAGCCTTGAACTGGAATTGCAGGATACCCGTAAGCAGCTCCGCGCCAAGTATGACGGCATGATGGACGAACTGCATCGCGTCTGGAACGGTTGGGACGAACTGGTGGTCCACGCCGAGCAGGGCGACAACGTTCTGGAGGACGATCGCATTGCGTTGAGAGACAAAATGCTGGACCTCATCAACCGGCGGCATTACCTGCAGAATCTGTTGCGCGAGATCGACGACGTGCTGGAGTAGCGGCCGCTTTTCGCTCTTGGCCTTTCGCTCTTCGTCATCGGCGGTTTGGCGACACGGTTGAGCGTAAATCGGTGCTGCGGCTAAAGGCGGGGAGCGCATAGCGAATAACGAATGACAAGCGATCGCATTGTCGGCATCGATCTCGGCACCACCAACTCGCTGGTGGCCTACATGGAGGGCGACCGGCCCATCGTTATCCCCGGCGAAGACGGCTCTAACCTGCTGCCATCCGTTGTCGCGCTCGACGAGAACGGGCAGATCGTCGTCGGCAACGCGGCACGCAAGTACCTGATCGAAACCGCCGATCACGCCGTCTACAGCGTGAAACGCCTGATGGGCCGCGGCGTCGAAGATATTCGCGACGAGCTGAAGCTCTTCCCTTTCCGCCTGGCCGACGATCTCGCGCCTGGCGAGGTGCTGCGCATCAAGCTTGGGCGAGAAGACGTTCACACCGCCGGAGATCTCGGCTTTCATTCTTCGCCAGCTCAAGCGCAACGCCGAGCGCTACTTCGCCGCGCCGGTTACGAAAGCGGTCATTACCGTTCCGGCGTATTTCAACGACGCGCAGCGCCAGGCCACGAAGGATGCGGGCCGCATCGCGGGCCTGGAGGTTCTTCGCCTGGTGAACGAGCCGACGGCGGCGGCGCTCGCTTATGGACTCGACAAAAAAGAGACCGCGACGGTTGCGGTTTACGATCTCGGCGGCGGAACATTCGACATCTCGATTCTCAAGCTGCACGAGGGCATCTTCGAGGTCATCGCCACCAACGGCGACACGCACCTCGGCGGCGACGACATCGACAACCTGCTGATCACGATCGCAATGGACGATATTCATGGCGATCTCGGCATCGATGTACGACGCAACGCGGAGATCGTGCAGGCGATTCGCAACGCGGTGATCGAGGCGAAGATCGCGCTCTCCTCGAATGACCGAACCGTTCTCGACGTTGAGCTGCCCAGCGGCAAGCGCTATCAGCGCGAGATCACGCGCGCGCAGTTCGAGCAAATGATTCAGCCCGTCATCGAGCGCACGGCCGGACCGGTGCGGCAGGCGATGAAAGACGCCGGACTCACGCCTGCGCAGATCGATGAAGCCGTGCTGGTCGGCGGCTCGACGCGCATTCCGCGCGTGCGTCAGCTGGTGGAAGAGCTCTTCCAGCGCAAACCGCACTGCGAGCTGAATCCGGACGAAGTGGTCGCGCTGGGCGCGGCAGTGCAGGCCAACATTCTCGCCGGCCGCTCGGAAGCCACCAAGGAGATGCTGCTGCTCGACGTGACGCCGCTGTCGCTGGGCATCGAGGCGCTGGGCGGAGTCGTGGCCAAGATCATTCATCGCAACTCGACGATTCCCGCTTCGGCGACCGAGCACTTCACCACCGGCGTCGAAGGCCAGACGAACGTCGCCATTCACGTGCTGCAAGGCGAGCGCGAACTGGCGAAGGACTGCCGCTCGCTGGCGCGCTTCGATCTGAAGGGCATTCCGCCGATGCCCGCGGGCTTGCCGCGCATCGAGGTGAAATTCCTGATCGACGCCAACGGAATTTTGCATGTTTCCGCGCGCGAGCTGCGCAGCGGCAAGGAAGCGGAGATCGAAGTCCAGCCCAGCTACGGCCTGACGGACGAGCAGGTCGAGAACATGATCCTCGAGTCGTTCGACAATGCCGAGGAAGATTTCCAGCGGCGGCAGGTCATCGAGGCGCGCAACGAGGCGGAGACGATTCTGGCTGCGCTGGAGAAAGGCCGCAGGAATGCTGCGTGGGAGCAGTTGTCGGCGCAAGAGCGCGCGAACATCGACAAGCAAGAGAAGGCGTTGCGCGCGGTGATGAAGGAAGACGATTATCACGCGATTCGCAAGGCGATCGACGCCTTGAATCAGGGCACGATGCGGCTGGCCGAGATGATGATGGATTCCGCCGTCGGCGCGGCGCTCAAGGGCAAGAGCATGGAGACAGCCGATGTCGGCGAAGGCCCGGCGCGCCGCATCCCATCGCGAAGGCGGAGATCGAGTGAGAAAGCCGTTGCCGGTTGTCGGTTGTCAGTTGTCAGTCGTCTTCGCTTGACGGCGGGTCGCGAGGCGATTGCTCATTCAGTGTCCGAGTCATTTGATCGACAATGCCTGAAGATAAGATCCAGAACGGCGGCGCGGCCACGGCGACGGAAACGCTCTCGCCGAACACCGTCCGCATAACCTTTCTGCCTGACAGTCGGACCTTCGAATTCGAACTGGCAAACTGCCCTATCGAGGAGCATGGCAAGCCGCAATCGATCCTCGACATCGCGCTGAATTTCGGCCTCCACCTCGAGCACGCCTGCGGCGGCAATTGCGCCTGCACCACGTGTCACGTCGTCGTGAAGAAGGGCAAGGAACTGCTCAGCGAGATGGACGACGAGGAAGCCGATCGCCTGGACATGGCCGCGGACCTGCAACTCGATTCGCGCCTGGGATGCCAGGCGGTGATCGAGAAGCCGGGCGAAATCGTGGTCGAGATTCCGGCATGGAACCGGAATTATGTTTCCGAAGAGCGGCATTAAGAGCGAGCGTTCATGGCTGAGCTGCAGATGGAACGACGCCGAAGACATCGCGATCGCATTGTGCGGAAAAGTATCCCGAGCAGAATCCGCTGGAAGTGCGATTCACCGATCTGCATCGCTACGTGACCGAACTGCCCGGTTTCGTCGACGATCCCAAGGCCTCCAACGAGGCCAAGCTCGAGGCGATCCAGATGGCGTGGTACGAGGAGTGGCAGGAGCGGAACAGGACGTAGGGGTACAGGGACCGTCGCCTCGTCAGTACTTCATCGCAGTCAGGACACGGAGCCATTTCTTCGACTGCCCTCTATCTCTGACCCCTGGCGCCATAATTCGTTTACTTCCGATAGACCACGCCGCCTTTCATCACGAAGCTCACGTGCTCCAGCACGCTGATGTCCTGCGTGGGATCGCCCGGCACCGCGATGACGTCCGCGAAGTAGCCAGGCTTGAGCTGCGCCGATCTGCCCTTCCCAGCCCAGCAGCTTCGCGCCATTGATCAGGTCGGCCTGCAGCGACGGCGAGCCGGCGTCATGCCGTACTGCACCATCAGCTCGAATTCGCGCGCCTGCGTGCCATGCGGAAACGGCCCGACATCGGAGCCCACGGCCATCGGCACGCCCGCCGCGAGTTGCTTCTTGAATTCGCTGCGCGTGCAGATCCAGCATCTCGCGCTCGCGCTCGCCGCCGCCGGATTGGCGGCGTGCTCGGCGAAGTATTCGACGATGGTGAACGTCGGCACGGCGAAGAATGTCCTTTCTCGCGCATCAGGCGCATGGTCTCGTCGCTGAGCTGAAAGGCATGATCGATGGAAGCCACGCCCGCCTGCGCCGCATACAGCGTGCCCGGCTCGCCGGTGGCATGGACGGCCACCTGTTTGCCCGTCCGCGCCGCTTCCGCCACCGCGGCCGCCAGCTGCGCTTCGGTGTACTGGTACGGCGTGACAGGTTGCCGTCGACGATCGTGTCGCGGCCCGGTCTCGTACATCTTGATGAAGTCCGCGCCTTCCTTCAATTGCTGGCGCATCGACCTCGACTGATCTGATCGACGTTGTTGGCGTAGTCGGCGTTGGACAGCACATGCTGCGCGGGATTGTAAGTGATTGGCGTCTTCGTGGCCGCCGAGGATGTCGATGGCGTTGCCGCTGATGCGCAGCCGCGGCCCGGGAATCAGACCGGCATTGATCGCATTGCGAACGGCGGTGTCGGCCGAGCCCGCGCCTTCGGTGCCCATGTCGCGCTCGGCGGTGAAGCCGGCCATCAGGTCGTCCTTGGCGGCCAGCGTCGCCAGGATCGTGCGCTGCGGCACCGATTCCTCCACCGTCTGCAAATCTTCCGCGCCGGGATGCAGGAACAGATGGACGTGCGCGTCGATCAGCCCGGGCATGAGCGTGACGTCGCCCAGGTCGATGACCTCCGCGCCGGCGGGACGCGCTGACCTTCGGCGCCGGCTTCCTCGATGCGCTCGCCTTCGACCAGCACTTCGCCGGGCGAGACGATCTTGCCGCTCTCAACGTCGAGCATGCGCGCGGCGTGCAGGACAATTGCATGCGGCTGTGACTGCGCCAGCAGGAGCGCAGACCAGAACAACGTCAGGATGAGCGCGAACGAGCGTTGTCGTGTTTGCATGCCGGGATGCTAGCAGAAAGACTCAAGGGAATCGCACATGCGAAGAGCGTAGCTCCGAGACCGGCGCCGCAGAATTGCTCGTAAAGATGTGCAACGGACCATCGGAAGGGCGGAGGTTTCATTCCTGCATTTCCTCTGGTACCCCCTCCCCCCTTTTTAGGCTGTAAGTTATTGATTGCAAAGAACAGCACCTTCCAAGCATTTGAGCCCCAGAGACTTACACGTAAGCATCTGATCCCCTAGAACTTACGATGGGAAAATTGGCAGAAAAGCTCTACCTGAGAGGCGATCTGGGCGGTCTTGCGACCATGCTTTCAGCAAGTTTTCAAGGACCCATGCTGCCGGCCTGCCACTTGGGCAGCCCCGCAGCGCCGGAGGCTGGCTCTGGCGCTATCAGTTTACGTTTCGGAGGAATGCGGTTTCGACAAGAAAACGCCTTCCGCAAAACGAAGGTAACCGCAGGATTCCTAAAGAGCGACGCGAGCCGTCCAGAGCTACTTTGATTCAATCGAGAGCGAACAGAAGTTCCGGCTAAGGCGAACTGGATGGGATGAGATACGCGCGATGCGCCGTGAGCCAGCTTCGCGGCAAACTGCGGCACAGTCGCCGCCTCGCGCGCGGAGGAAGGCAGGGAATTCTGTGCGGGCATGGGAAGCGCAGCCGACGTTATCAATGAGGCGGTCACTCCTGCCAGAACGATGGTTCGAAAGAGGGAGATAAGGCTTTGCGCTCGGCTCGGCATCAGCCGGCACTTGTGGGTGATTTCAATGTGGTAACAGCCACCTCAGTGGTCTTGTGGCGCGTTGCTTGGAGTATTACGATTTTTCTCTAGAAGAAGTGGCGCATTACAAGGGTTGCTCATTCGGCCAGAAGAGCAGCCCTTTTTTAACCCGCGTGCGCTCGCGCTCCTTTGTGTGTCTTGTGCTCTGACGACATTGCACAAGCCTCAGCATCGACTTGCTGAAAGCTCACCACGACAGAACAACAATCGCGAAAAGAAAAAGCGGGGCCAAGGAAAGCCCCGCTCTTATCCACGCTGTGCTGCGCTGTCACTGCTCAGGTATCAGCGATGGAAACCTCCGCCACCCCCGCCATGAAAGCCGCCACCTCCGCCGTGGAAGCCTCCGCCACCCCCATGAAATCCTCCGCTGCTGCCGCGGAAGCCTTGCCCCATCACACCAAAGTGAGACGCATATTCCGGCCCGTGCGATGGCCCACGAAAGCCCTGCAGCACGGGCGAACGTCCAGGTCGCAGCGCGGCGTGACCGGGAACATACGGCCGAGCGGACGCCCAGTAGGGATAGCCACCGCCATAGAACGGCGAATAATACGGTGCGTAGCCGACCCACAGAGGCGAATAAAATCCCCAGCCGAAGGGGCTGTAGAAGATCCCGCCGCCGGGAATCCAGGTGTACGCGGTAAAGAACGGATCCCAGTACCATCCCGGACCGAACCAGCCCGGGCCGTCGTCAATGTATAGACGAGCCTCATTCACGTTGGCTTCGGCCAGGTACTCCGAGCGCAGCGAGCTGAAGCGGAACAGATCCGACTGTTCGTAGGCGTTCTTGTCGAACTTCGCGGTCTTGAGCGAGGCCGTGTTCTTTACGTCCAGCTCGTGGCCTTGCTTCACCTTGATCTGGCGGTCGCCGTCCTGTACCAGGGCCTCGCCCTTGAAGACGCGAACTTCTCCACTGTTGGCATCGAAGCCATACAGCCCATTTTTCAGCAGCTGCGTGGTGGCGCCGTCCTGCTGCACCCGCAGCAAGTTGTCCTTGTAGATCTCGGCGACTTCTACCATCGCCTGGCCCTGATTCAGGGCCATTTCCGTATTGGTCAGGTTCGGCGAAACCAGAGTTGCGGCGCTGTTATCGCCCAGACGGAAGAACACGCCCGGGGTGAGCAGCAATTCGGCTTTTCCGGTTTCCGTGGTGAGAGTCTGGCCAGCTTGCAAATTCACCGATCCGATGGATTTGGCGTCGAGGGTCTGGTCGCCCATGGAGACCTGCCCTTCGACATAATTCAGAGTGCCTGGCAGCGCTGGATTCGCGGCCCACGCGGGCGCGGACAGTAACGCTGCCAGGAAGAAACTTGCAATCAGCTTCAGTCCCGACAGCTTCATAATCTTTTCCTCTTAATCCTGGTTAGTTAGATGTGCGAAGGAGGGATTTGTCGCGGAGTAGAAGCGGGTTTACATTATTTAACAGTTGAGCGTTAACCGAGGCTAAGCTGATTGCTGCCTTAGTGCTTTTCGCAGGATGGCTTGTTCGGAACCGATTCGATCCTGAAACAACAAGCGCCCTTGGCGCGACATACGTCAGCACAGTGTTTTTCATCTTCCCAGCCGTGAACGGCTGGGCTACCTAGGTCGCGCCTGGCGGCGCTTGGTGTGCTCGGGACACGGGATGGATTACCCCGATGATCGTTCATTTTCGGCCCGCGACGAGTTTTCGCGAGACTGGCGCCAGGGCGCGACAATGCCCCGGCGCCAGCCATTCGACTCAGTAGGCGAAGTACGGGCCTGTGCCTCCGGGAGTGCTGGCGCCGTCGATTGCGGTGAACACGTTCTTGCCGAAGAAGAACGAGAGTCCGAAATCGAAGGCTCCGGGGTTGGGACCTCCCAGAGTGCTGAAGGCGGTATTGTTCCCGTTGTTGCTGTTAAACAGGGTGCTCGCGTTTTCGATGGAGAAGGTCACCTGCACGGCGGGCCCGGTAGGACTTCCGTTGCTGTTCTGACCCTGGTTGGTCACGGTCAGGCTCTTCGGAGACGGGTTCGGACAGTACCAGTCCGAGGCGTTGGTAAATCCCGTGCACGTAGGTATGCCCGTGGTGCTGGAGTCGAGGAAGAACAATCCGTTGGAGCCGCTGTCGAGGAAGCTCTCCGGATAGGTCTGCCCGTTAAAGGTGGTGATGATGCTGCCGGGGTCGTTGCCCTGATCCGGTATGGGATAAACGTTGGCTGCGAGGCTGATGGCATTGTTCGATTCCGTTCCGATGCCGAAGATCAGCGAACATGTATTGGTCTGACAGAGGGAGGAAGGAGATCCGCCATCGGGCACCGTCGGCAACTGCACCAACACGCCGTTGTTGTCGCTCGGGAACCCGACCACCGGATTGGGTACTTGCTGCGCCTCGGAAACGTTTGCCGGCGAACAGCTATTCCCGGAGCAGGTGTAGTAAACGCACGGAGCGTTGCCGGTGCCGTTGCAGCTCGACCCGTCCTGTACACAATAGGGTCCGCAATCGTTCTGGAAGGGCCCGACACCGAGAATGCCGTTGGCTCCCAAAGCCATCAGACTTCCACCCTCGTTGCCGTTGCCGCCCGATGGGTTCTGACTCGAGCAGGTTTGCGGTACGCCGGGCGAACTCGATCCGGGAATGATGACGTGCACGGGGACGCTGGAAGCAGTTTCACCGGTGTTGGTCATCGTAACTGTGGCGGTATACACCGGTCCCCACACGAAGCCGTCAGCAAAGACCAGGCACTCGTCTAATGGGTTGCCACCTACCATTTCCGGTGAAAACCCCGAGGAATTGAACTCGCCGCCGCTGGCGGTGGAAAGCAGGCGCAAGCCCTCGGAGCCGGTGTCCACCTGCACGTGGTCGATGTTCTGGCAAGCGCCACCCGGTATGCAGACGGTCACAGTTACATACGCCACGTTCACGCTGCCGATATTCTGCGGTCCGTTGTCGACGACAATTGGGGCCACGTTGTTATTGCTTGACGTCCCGGGATTCACCGTCACGCTGGCACTGCCGGAGATGGTAGTGTTCTGCGTCGAAGTCGCGGTGATGGTGACCAGCAACGAGGTATTGGTACCGGGGCCGGTGAACAGACCCGAGGAATTGATCGTACCTGCGCTCGAGCTCCAGCTCACACTGGTGCTGAAGTTGCCGGTACCGCTGACGTTGGCGGTGCACTGGCTGGTCTGGCCGGCCATTATCGTTGAAGGTGAGCAACTGACGGTGACCCCTGTGACAGTCGAGTTGTTGCTATTACTGCCGTTGCCGCCGCAGGCCGCAAACCACATCACGTTGCTGAGCAAAAATAAAAGTCCAAGTTTGCGCACGATCTCTCTCCTTCACCGAATGTCGCTGGTCGCGACACCCTGCGGAACCAACTGCGGAATGTAGGCCTGGCCGTGAAAGCTGTGGGTGTGGCCGCTTTGCACGAAGACGATGCCAGGAGTCTGAATCACCGCGGGACCGCGCCGGTGCGGCGTCTGCTGCTCGCTTCCCTCACCCGCGGATTTCTCCTGCGCAGAAGCTTGCTGCAGCTGCTGGAAGTACGGCCCGAGGAGCTGCTCGAAGTTGGGCGGGAACTGCCCTTCCCAGGCGACGCCGAAGACCGCGCCCGCGGGCGAGACAAATTCGCGCACCTTCGCCCCCGAGGGCGCGGTGATCTCGTGCATGACGTAGGTTTGCCGGTCGACACTGTGTAGCGTGCCCTTCATTCGCGCCTGGTCGGTCAGCACGGAGGCGGCGTTATCGCCCAGCACGGCAAAGGCAGGAGTGGAGAGCACCAGCAAAACCGCGACTGCCAACGCGCGGTTCAGCGCAATGTGTCTTGACTTGAGTGGTTTCATTGTCCCGTCCTAGATCCGACAAATGAGAGGTCTTTGTGTACTTCGGCATTGGAGGTTGAGAAAGTTTCAAAATCTTGCGTTCAGGACGCAGGAGGGCGCGAGCTTCATAAGAGTATAAACTCAGCTTCTCTCGCATTGTTTCGCGGCTGGGTCGTTAAGCTTCGGCGGCACGACGTCAACCGCGGCTTCCCTCCGTTGTTTCAGAGCGATAGAATGGGATGTGGGGTTGTAAGTAACTGAAATAAGCATGTCTTTGACAAAAGCCCAAGCGCTGGAGATGTACCGCTCCGACGATCTGATCGGCATTGGCATGGAAGCCGATGCGCTGCGCCGCAAACTGCATCCCGAAGGCGTGGTCACCTACATTATCGATCGCAATATCAACTACACCAACTTCTGTACCGAGTACTGCACCTTCTGCGCGTTCTATCGTCCGCTGAAGGGCAAGCTGGCGAAGGAAGGCTACATCCTCGACTTCGAGACGATTTACGACAAGGTGCAGGAGACGGTCGAGCTGGGTGGTACCGGTATCTTACTGCAAGGCGGTCTGCATCCCGATTTGAAGATCGAATGGTACGAAGCGCTGCTGAGCGGGATGAAACAGCGCTTTCCGCAGGTGCATCTGCATTGCTTCTCGGCGTCGGAGATCATCTGCATCGCCGAAGTCAGCGGCCTGAGCATCGAGGACACGATCCGGCGGCTGCGCGACTCCGGGCTCGACTCCATTCCCGGCGGCGGCGCCGAGATTCTCGATGACGAAGTGCGGTACAAGATCGCGCGCCTGAAATGTCTGACCCACGACTGGCTCAACGTTCACCGCACAGCGCACAGGCTGGGCATGCGAACTACAGCAACGATGATGTTCGGCGTGGGCGAAAACTACGAGAACCGCATCAATCATTTTCAGGCAGTCTACGATTTGCAGGAGGAGACAGGTGGATTCACGGCGTTCATACCGTGGTCGTTCCAGCCGCAGAATACCGCGCTCGGCGGCCGTGGATGGGACGAGGCAACCGCCGTCGAGTACCTGAAGAACCTGGCCATCTCGCGACTTTTCCTCAGCAACTTCGAGAACGTGCAATCGAGCTGGGTGACGCAGGGACTGAAGGTCTGCCAGACCGGGCTGCGCTTCGGCGGCAACGATGTGGGCTCGGTGATGATCGAGGAAAACGTGGTACGCGCCGCCGGGGTGCGCAACTGCACTACCGAGGAAGAGCTGCGCCGCATCATTCGCGATGCGGGCTTCCGTCCGGCGCAGCGCGACACGCTGTACACGAAGTTTTTTCTGAACTGAAGCGGTTCGCGGGCGCCTCACGTTCTCCCTTCTGTTGGGATAATGCGGGACAGAAGGATTCGTTTCGCGGGTTAGCGTCCAGAAGTTGGGCGCGAACCCGCGGCACCAGTCTTCGACTTGTTCTTCCCTTTCAGATTTAGCTCGACGGCGGCGCGGATAAGATCCTTCAAGGCCTTCTCATTGATCTTCTCGCCCTCGTGAATGTCGATGGCGCGCCGCACATTCCCTTCCAGGCTGGAGTTGAACAGACCGGCAGGGTCCTTCAGCGCAGCTCCCTTGGCAAATGTAATCTTCACCACGTTCTTGTACGTCTCGCCGGTGCAGACGATGCCGGCGTGCGAAAAGACGGGAGTCCCCGGCTTGGTCGCGCTGACCCACTTTCGCTCTTCCACGATCTCAGGGTCGGCCGCGTGAATGATTGTGCGCACTGTCGCGAGCATCTTCCCGCGCCAGTCGGCCAGTTCTTTGATCCTCTCGTCGATGAATGCAGAGGCAGATTCCGTCGCGGCAGGCTTTTTCATGTGCAGCTCCAACTAACACAGGCTAGTTTAAACGTGGTCAGCGTACAACGGGGTAATGACCTGCCCCGATTGGAAGTGGAGGGAGTGTGAGGTAGTTGATTCCCACTCATTCCAAAACCAGGAATGAGTGGGGCACCCGGCCACCTACTCGTGCTAAAACTAGGACGTCGACAGGCGGAGGAGTATTAAGAGCGTCCGAAAGTGCAGGGGAAGCAATGAACCGTCTTTGCGAAGTGGCGTTCTGTGCGATCGCTGTCGTCTACTCCAGCGCGACGCCTGTCCCGGGAGACCAGCAAATTACGGTTCAGCATTTTGTCATTGAAGGTGCGGATAGTCTATCCAGCTCCCAGATTGAGGAAGTCAAGTCTTCGGTGATGAGCAGGCCAGGATCTCGCGTAGCATTGATGGATACCGCCAGGCACCTGCTCACCACTTCTCTGGAAAGTTATTGTTATATCCGGCCAGACATTCAGTTGGAGGTCGTGAACGCGAGTTCTTTGCCCGACGCGGCCTGGATGAATGCCACGGTCCGGCAAGGGGTTCGGTATCGGCTGCGCAATTTTCGTGTCCAGTGGGCGCAGGTCTTTACAGCGCAGGAAATCGAGCAGCATTTACCGCTCGACGCCATGCGCCGAGGAGACTGCTCGGGCCTGGCAACCGTGGATGCCACGGTGACTGACCTCTACCAACGTCGAGGTTTCAGCCATGTGAAGGTGCATCAGCTAGTGCAGGCGGACAAGGCAACCGAGCAGTTCGACTTGACGTTGTATATCGACGAACGAAAGTGATCGTTTCGCTATCGCTTGATTACAACCATTATCGAGAGCCGATTCATTCGTGGAGGAGTGAGATGGCAGTTCGGGGTACACATCTTACCGGGATAGCCCCTCAGTTTCTCGTCGACGATCTGGACCGTGCGATTGCGTACTACCGTGACCAGCTTGGCTTCGGCCTCGACTTCAGATATCAGTCGTTCTATGCGGCTGTGACGCGTGACGGATTCGCAATACATCTGAAGTGTGCGCCGAAATCGGCCGGG
Source organism: uncultured Acidobacteriaceae bacterium (assembly GCA_963747045.1). Lineage (GTDB taxonomy): Bacteria > Acidobacteriota > Terriglobia > Terriglobales > Acidobacteriaceae > Bog-257. The sequence goes on from CAVVDN010000019.1 coordinate 72,430, forward strand.
GACCGAGAACATCGGAAACAGAACGAACATCTGGACGCGTACATTTCGGTGTCGGGCATTGGCGATTTATTCCGCGAGCTGGAAGCGCGAGGCGCGCTCATTCTTAAGCCGCTGGAAGAACGACCGTGGGCCTGCCTCGATTTCTATATCGAGGACCCCGAGGGCTACGTTCTCTGCTTCAGTGAACAGCAGCAGCTTCCTGAATGAGCGGCAAGCCATGTTTCATGGACGTCGACTGGGATTCCAATGCTTAGCCGTCACACGTCCACCCCGAAGGATTGATTCTCTTTGCCGTTACTGGCGAGAATCCGCTCTCCTGACGCCGCCTGCGACACTTTGCGCACGCCGATGCGCTCTGGGAACGGACCTTCTTGGAGACTTGCGCGGGCGTGTACCATAGTCGCAAGCAAACGTTGCTCAATCTGTCATAAACCTTCCAAAGGGGTTGTGCCATTATGCGGTGGTGTGACCAAGTACTTTCGATCTTCCTCAGTATCAGCCTGACTTTCAGCGTCATTGGTCTCGACGGCTGTAGCAAGAAAACCGAGCAGGCGCAGGCTCCGGCGGGACAGACGCAACAGGGTCAGCAGGCGCCCGCGACACAATACGCGGTTCCCACGGCGGACCAGCTTTATCAGCTGGTCGCGCCGATTGCGCTGTTTCCCGACAATCTTCTGGCGCAGGTGCTGGCGGCTTCGACCTATCCCGATCAGGTTTCGGCGGCATATCAGTGGCTGCAACAGAATTCGAATCTGAAGGGCCAGCAGCTCGTGGACGCGGTGAACCAGCAGTCGTGGGATGCCAGCGTCAAAGGCCTGACGCAGTTCTCCGATGTGCTGACGCAGATGGCGACGAACCTGTCGTGGACGTCAGCGCTTGGTGACGCCTACTTCAATGTTCCGCAAAGCGTGATGAATGCTGTGCAGGTCATGCGGCAGCGCGCCTACCAGGCGGGCAATCTGAAGAGCAATCAACAGCAGAATGTGTCGGTGGAGAACCAGGCGCCGGGAACGGCAGCGCCCGTACCGGCTTCGTCCGGCGAGGCGCAGGTTACGGTGGTGCAGCCGCCGGCGCAGACCATCATCATTCAGCCGTCGCAGCCCCAGGTGGTCTACGTGCCTACCTACAATCCGACGGTGGTGTACGGTGCGCCGGTCGCGCCGTACCCCGGATATTCGACGGGGGCGCTGGTGGCTACCAGCCTGATTTCGTTTGGCGTCGGCATCGCGGTCGGCGCGGCCATGAGTGACGCCTGTTGCGGTTGGGGCTGGAATTCGTGGGGCTGCGGCTGGCATGGGGGCAGCGTGACCTACAACCGCAATGTCTATGTTTCGAACTCGAACGCGTTCGTGAATCGCAACAACTATTACAACCGGAACAACATTAACAACGCCAACTTCAACCGCAACAACATCAACAACGCGAACATCAATCGGAATAACATCAATAACGCAAATTTCAATCGCAACAACGCCAACAATCGCGTCAACAATTTCAATCCTAACCAGCGCAACGGGAACTTCAGCGAACCGAAGTTCAACCAGAAGTACGATCAGTCGCAGTTCCGCAATCAGGGTGCGCAAAATCAGATGCAGCAAGCGGAGCGAGGCGGTCAAGGGCGCTTGAACCAGCAGGGCGGCGCCGGAAACCGGCAGGAGGCGCAGAATCGCGGCGGCAACTTCAACCAGCAGCAGCGCGATCAGGCGCGAGGTTACGGACAAGCCAACCGTGGCACGAATACCGGCGCGTTGAACGGCTATAGTCCCGGCGGCAATGCCCGCACCAATAGCGCGCGCGGCCAGCAAAGCCTGCAAGGAAACCGAAACGCCGGCGGAGGTGGGCGCCAGCAAGCCGGTGCAGGCGGACGCCCAGCCGGTGGTGGAGGCCGGGCGGAAGGTCGCGGAGGCGGAGGAGGCCGGAGGCGCTAGTGGCGATGCTGATACGGTCCGTCGCAGTACATAACGAATCCGAGGTTGACGAGATGACGAACTTGAGAGCGCACTTATACCGTCGCCGCCGCGGTTGGAGACGGCAATTCGTGATTGCGGGGCTGCTGCTGGTCTCGGCGGTGCTGTGCGTTGCGCAGACGAATGGTGAGAAGACGTTTGCTTCGCCCGGCGATGCGGTGCTGGCTTTTTACAACGCGGCCAAGGCGAATGACACGCAGGCGATGAACGCGATCTTCGGCTCCAACGCGCAGAAGATTCTTAACACCGGCGACTCCGTTGCCGACAAGAACATGATCGGCAACTTCCTGCGCCGCTACGACCAGATGCATCGCGTGGTCGTTGAGCCGGACGGAACGGTCACGCTCTACGTCGGCGCCGAGAACTGGCCTGCGCCGATCCCGATCGTCAAGAACAGCAGCGGCCAATGGTATTTCGATACCGAAGCGGGGATGAAGGAAATCCTTTATCGCCGCGTCGGCAGCAACGAAAACGACGCGATTGATACCCTGCATACGCTGGTCGAAGCGCAGCACGAATATGCGTCGCAGCCGCGCGACGGCAGCAAGACCAAGCAGTACGCGCTGAAGTTCGTCAGTACCGCCGGCAAGCAGGATGGGCTGTACTGGAAGACCGACGACAATCAGCCGCCGAGCCCCATTGGGCCGCTCATCGCCGATGCCACCGGCGAGGGCTACACCGTGCAGCAGGGCAAGTCGACGCCCTTCCACGGGTATTACTTCCGCATGCTGACGAAGCAGGGGCCGGCAGCGAAAGGCGGCGCGCGCGACTACGTGGTGAATGGCCAACTCACGCGCGGCTTCGCGTTCGTGGCCTATCCGGCCGAATACCGGAACTCCGGAGTGATGACGTTCATCGTGAACCAGGACGGAGTGGTGTACCAGAACGATCTGGGTCCGGATACGGAGAAACTCGGCGCTGCGATGACCGAGTACAACCCCGACTCAGGTTGGGATCCCGCGGACTAGCTGACCCTGGAATACAAAGACGGATCGCAGGCGGCGATGCGCTGCTGGAAGAACTGCTTCTCCATCGGGCTGCGCGCCAGCTTGAGCGCGCTGCGGAAATGTTCGCGCGCAACTTCACACCTCTTGCCGCGCAGCTCAAACTCGCCCAGAGCGGCGTGATAAAACGGATATCCGGCCAGGCGGTCCGCATCGGCTATGGCGCGAATCTCTTCCAGACCGCGTTGCGGACCTTCCAGTTCGGCGACAGCAATGGCGCGGTTGAGGGCTACGACGGGGGAAGGCCGGATGAACATCAGCTTGTCATAGAGTGAGACGATCGTCCTCCAGTCGGTGCTCTCAGCACTAACGGCGGTGGTGTGAATCCACGCAATGGCGGCCTCGACGTGATATTCGCTCAGCTCGGTGCCAAAGGCTGAACGATCGAGAAGTCGCTGACCTTCCGCCAACAGAGCGTAATCCCAGCGCGAGCGGTCCTGCTCGAACAGCGGGCGCAATTCGCCTGAGGAATCCAGGCGTGCCGGCAGACGCGCCGCATGCAGACACATCAGTGCGGAAAGCGCAAACGTCGCCGGAGTTGCGGCCAGCCGATGTTCGCGTAACAAAGCGGCGAGGCGCATCGCCTCCTGGCAGAGTTCCGCCCGCACCGCCGACTCGGCGGACGCTCCGTGATAGCCCTCGTTGAAGAGCAGGTAGAGGGCGCGATGAACCGACGGCAGCCGGCCAGCGAAGTCGCCTGCCTGGGCGATGTCGAACAGCTTCTTCGAGCCGGCGAGCGTCTTCTTCGCGCGGGTTATGCGCTTCTCCATCGCGGCGTGGCTGCTGACAAATGCACTTGCCACTTCGCTCACGCTGAAGCCGCACAGGATGTTGAGCATCAACGCAACTTGCGCTTCTTCCGGCAGCCGAGGGTGGCAGCAGGAGAACATCATGCGCAGCAGGTCGTCTTTGATGGCGTGTTCCGCGAAGAGCTCTGCGACGGCCGGGGCCAGCGTCCATTCGCTCTGAATGTGGCGCGTCAGCTCGGGCTCGAAGGTGCGCGCCGTACGCTCGCGGCGCAGCACATCGAGCGCGCGGTTCTTGGCCGTCGCCATGAGCCACGCTTCCGGGTTCTCCGGCATACCGCGAAACTTCCACACTTCCAGCGCGCGGCAGAAGGCGTCCTGCACGACGTCCTCTGCCAACGCGAGGTTATGGAAGCCGAAGATGCGGGTCAGCGTGGACACCATGGGTCCAGCCTGACGGCGGAACAGATGGTCGCTGGTTTCCATCACATGTTCATTTTCATGATGGGACGCACTTCCACCGCGCCATCGACGTCAAATATCGGGCAGCCCTTGGAGAGTTCCACTGCCTGGTCGAGATCGCGGGCCTGGATCAGGGTGTAGCCGCCAATGACGTCCTTGGCTTCGGCGAACGGACCGTCGGTCACTGACTTCTGCTTGCCTTTGACCAGCTTGCCGGAGCGCTCGAGTGGCTGACCCTGGTCTTTGATGTGCCCTTTATTGGTAAGGTCCGTCAGCCAGGCGACCCACTTCTGCATAGTCTGCTGCATCTGTTCGGGCGAATGGCCTTCCTCGCCGCCTCGGTAAAGATAAAGAAACTCGCTCATCGTTCGTTCTCCTTAGAGAGTGATTTGAATTCTATGGTGTCGACGTTTGAGGATGACCAGCCCGGACATGAATTTTGAGGGGGGGATGCCGCCGGTCAAAAGGCCGGCTGGAAATCACGGCGTTGGCTAGCTCTTCGTCTCAGTGATTGCTCAGGAAATAAAGGTCGTCGTGCCCGCCGGGACGGGCGTAGACCATCACGGAAAGGTCATCCGAGATGGCGGAGGCATTGCCGGCGAAATCCTCGCGCACCGCGAACGGGAAGGTCAGGAGTCGCTGCGGCTCACCCGACGCTTCGCCATTGCGCAACGGCTGCCGGAAAACACTGGTTTGCCCCTGGATAGTGTTTTCGAACAAGAACGATTTACCATCCTTCGCGTATTGCGCGAAATAGCTCGCCAGGCCAGGCTTCAGCGCCGTGCATTTCTTGTCCCGTAATGAGTATTGATACAAGCCAGGATTGGAGCCCCACAGCACGGGCCCCACGATGTAGTTTCCGTCCTGCGAAACATCAAGCACCCCAGTGCAGCCTTCAAACAAAGTCTGCGGTTTCGCTGCCGGATCATTCAGGTCAAGCTTCCAAGTTACGCTCTTCTGTGGGTCGGAGCCATGGTAGGTGGTGAAGGCGACCGACGTAGTACCGCGAATCACTGCGGCGAAATCGGTGCGCCCCGGCTGCGCGGCCAGTTGACGCAGACGGGCACCATCAGCGTTCACGGCGTACACGCGGCTAGTGTCGCCATCTACTTCCGAGAACACGAACTGAGCATCGTCAGCTGTCCATGCGAGGGTATCGAACGAGTGGTTCGAGCTCTGAACCTTTCTGGCATTGCCGCCGTCGATATCGGCAATCCAGAGCTCCACGCGTCCAGTTTCGGGGGCGGTGATGTAGGCAAACTGCCGCCCAGAGTGCGAAAGCAGCGGCTGGGTAGCGAGTTCGCTAACGATATCCAGGGCCTGCTTAGTCTTCGTGTGATAGGCGGTGAGCACACCCGACGACCGGCCATTTACAAAATACAGTCCTTTGCCGGCCGGATCGGCGAGCGGGCTACGGTCGGGACCGGTCCCGAACGTGATCTGCTTCAGTGAGCCGTCGGCTAGCGAATATTCCCAAAGATTCGTGATTCCCTTGACCGCTCGGCTGATGTAGAGAGTCTTGCCGGGTTCGCCCCAGGTGGCGCGACCCAGATTTTCGGGAATTTCTCCCACCCTGACAAACTTCCGGGTGGCGACATCTAGCTTGTTAATCACCGTGGCCGACCCCGTTCGCCCCAGCGTGTATACACTCTTGCAGTCGGGAGATACCAGTAGCTCGAAAAACGATTCAGACAGCGCCGCCCCCAAATTGGCCGAACCGATCTGTGCCGTGGAAGAAGAATATTCGGCTAACACCTCGGGCGACGCACCGCTGGAATCGGTGCGAAGAATCTGACCCTTCAACGTGCCTACAAAAAGCGAATGACCGTCACTACAGGGAGTCACGGTGATGCCGTTGGCGACACGGTGCGGAGACCCGCCGAGCGTGGGGATCGACCAGATTTCGTAGTCGCCGATACTGGGGCCAAACAGAATCTCAGTACTGTCGGCAGAGAATGCGAGTGGCGTCTTGTTGCCTTCATCCTTCGTCAGTTGAAGGGGCTGTCCGCCCGAGGTAAGCATGACGAACATCTGGTCGTAGCCATCGACCTGCGAGGTGAAGGCAATGGTGCGGCCGTCGGGAGAAAGGATCGGGCTTTGGATGGTCCGGTTCCATTGGCTGATCTTGGTGATCTTGGCGGGCGTCGAATCGGCCGGTTGATGCGGCCAGAAGCGGTATGCAGCGAATCCCGCCGCGATCAGTACGACAGCGGCGAGGATATAGCGCGTGGCGCTGCCGCGAGCAGGCGTGGTCACGGCGGGCGTGCTCGGGTGGGCCGCAACGGAGGACGCGCTCGCAGATGAGGGCTCCGCGGCAACCGAGACTGAAGCGTGTTTCGAGCTGCTGCTGTCGCGGGCCAGTCGCTTGAGGTCCGCGCGCAACTCGGCCGCAGACTGATAGCGCAAGTCGCGGTCTTTCTCCAGGCACTTGTTGATGATGCGTTCCAGCTCCGGAGGAGCTTCGGGGTTCAGGCGCACGGGAGCAACCGGCGCAGCGTTGAGAATCGCGGTGAAAATGACGCCGGAGGTTTCGCCGCGGAACGGCAATGCGCCGGTCGTCATTTCGTACAGCACCGCACCCAAGGAAAACAGGTCGGTGCGTGCGTCCAGTTCCTTGCCGCGCACCTGCTCGGGAGACATATAGGCAACGGTGCCCAGCGTTGTGCCCGGGCTGGTGAGGTGCGGCTCGTCGACGGCCCGGGTAATCTCGGTAGCGCCGGCGGCACTCGCGACTTTTGCGCCGAGCGGAATTCCATTACCTTGGCGAGACCGAAATCGAGGATCTTGGCGTGACCTCGATCCGTAATAAAGATATTCGCAGGCTTGATATCGCGATGCACGATGCCCTTGGCATGCGCCGCGTCCAAGGCGTCGGCGACCTCGATGCCCAGCGCGAGGATGGTTTCCAGCTCCATCGGGCGGGCGGAGATGTGATGCTTGAGCGTCGCACCTTCCAGGTACTCCATGGCGATGAAAGCTTTGCCGTCCTCCTCGCCAATGTCGTAGATGGTGCAGATGTTGGGATGATTGAGGGCCGACGCGGCCTGGGCCTCGCGCTCGAAACGAGCCAGCGCTTGCGGTTCGCTGGCCACCTGGTCGGGCAGGAATTTCAGCGCAACGAAGCGGTGCAGGCGGGTGTCCTCGGCTTTGTAGACAACGCCCATGCCACCGCCGCCAAGCTTTTCCAGGATGGCGTAATGAGAGATTTTCTGGCCGATCACGTCTCGCGAATCTTAGCACGGGTTAGCAAGTCAACGAGAGTAATGCTTAATTGCGCCGAAGGCTACAGCTCGTGATGGAACCAGGGGTGGGTGACGAGTTCGGCTGCAACCAGCAGCAGCGTGAGAATCGCCAGAATCAATTGCCAGCGGCGGCGGCGCCGCTGCTTCGGCGTAAGCGGCCGGATGCGCCAGGCTGCGGCAGGGTTCCGGCGCAGCTTCTCTTCATTCCAGAGCAGCAGCAGGCTGAGCAGCGCGCCGACCGCTCCGAGGACCAGCAGCGGTATGCGGATGGCCTCGCGATGCCAGCCCGTCGCGGGGCCGGCGGCGCCCGCAGCCAGCAGCGAAGTCAGGCCAAGGGCGACGCGCACTCCGCTCAGCCCGACTGCCGCAACGCACAGGCTTTCGATGGCCGCCAACGTCAGAGATCCCCAGGTCAAGAACAGGCGGCTTGCCTTCTTCCGGGGCGTTTCCAAATCCTGGGCTTGCGGTGTCTGCAAATCTGCCGAGTTCACTTCTTGCGTACTCATTTTGACTGTCACAATGCTATAACGAACGCCGGCCGGTTTTGGATGGGTTGTAACCTTGCGGCGGCCGGTGACTCTAATAGGATACGAGTAACGGGAGTAGATGGTGGGGAGGTTTTGGATGGGACAGAAGGTTTTACGGGCAGGCTCGGCTCTGGTTTTGACGCTGATTGTTGCGGGCTGCCTGATGCGCAGCAATGTGGCAGCCAGCGAGAAGGCGATGGCGCTGCCCAAGCCCGCGGTCGATGCGCCGCTGGCCGGCTCTCCAGGGCAGCAGACCGCGGTCATTGCCGGCGGCTGCTTCTGGGGAATTCAGGCAGTGTTTCAGCATGTGAAGGGCGTGATCAGCGCGACTTCGGGCTACTCCGGCGGCGCGTAAGGCACTGCGGAATACGAGATCGTCAGCACCGGCACGACGAACCATGCCGAGTCGGTGAAGATCGTCTTCGATCCGTCGAAGATCACCTACGGCCAACTGTTGCAAGTGTTCTTCTCGGTGGCGCACGATCCCACGCAGCTGAACCAGCAGTATCCCGACGAGGGCACGCAGTATCGCTCGGTCATTTTCTACACCAACGACGAGCAGAAGAAGATCGCCGAGGCTTACATCGCGCAACTGAACAAGGCCAAGGTCTTCAAGCACAAGATCGTGACCCAGGTGGTGCCGCTGAAGGCGTTCTATCCGGCCGAGGGCTATCACCAGAACTACGCGGCGCTGCATCCGGACAATCCGTACATCGCGCACTACGATCTGCCCAAGGTGGCCGCCCTGCAGCAGATGTTTCCGCAGCTGTATCGGAATCAGTAAAGCAGGGGCTCGGGTCAGGGGTTAGTGCCAGTCGACCCGGTCCCGGGTGGTGGACAAAAGTCAGTAGCCCGGCGCGAGAAGTGCTGGGTAAAATTCAGGTATTCGAGCAACGCCCTTAAGGGGCGACAAAGATTTCCTATGATGAATCGCAGAGACTTTCTCAAAACTCAGTTTTCTTTCGCTGACAGGAGTTGCTTTTATGAGTCTGTTCAAGGGCGCAGAGACCGCGGCGGCCTCCACCTACGCCAGTCTACGTTGAGATTGTCGAGTTCAAGGACGACGGCCAGCATATCGGCCCCAAGCGGGTGCCGAAGGTCGTGAAGACCGACGCCGAGTGGAGGGCTCAGCTCACGCCCGAGCAGTTCGACGTCACCCGTCATGCGGGTACCGAGCGCGCCTTCACCGGCCAGTACTGGGACCTGCACGCCAAGGGCATGTTCCGCTGCGTCTGCTGCGGCAACGCGCTGTTCAGCTCGGCCACCAAGTTCGACTCCGGCACGGGATGGCCAAGCTTCTGGCAGCCGATCGCCAAGGAAAATGTCAAGGGCTCCAGCGACATCAGCCTGGGAATGATGCGCACCGAAGTTCGCTGCACGGAATGCGACGCCCACCTGGGCCACGTCTTCGACGACGGCCCGCGTCCCACCGGACTGCGCTACTGCATGAACTCCGCGTCGCTGAAGTTCGTGAAAGCGTAATCGGCTCCGAGAAAGGTAGTTTGGGCTTCATCTCTGCTTCGGCGGAGCTGAAGCCCTTTTATTTTGCCGCTGGCGCCGGTACCGGGCGGCGTCATTTCGCGCTTGCAACTGCTGACCACGGGGCTACAATGCTCTAAACAAAGAACTGGGGTAGCAATGGAAATTCCGGTCGAGGCGAACTTCCGGGCCATCCTGGATGCCGCACCCGACGCGATGCTGGTCGTCGATCAGCAGGGTCGAATTGTGCTCGCGAACCTGCAGAGCGAGTTGCTGTTCGGCTACGAGCCGTCGGAGCTGATGGGCCAGAAGGTCGAGGTGCTGGTGCCGCCGCGTTTTCGCGCCAAGCATCCCGGCCATCGCGCAGGCTATTTCGCCGGCGACCCGCATGTGCGCCCGATGGGCGCGGGCCTTGAACTGCTTGGGCTGCGCAAAGACGGCAAAGAGTTCCCGGTGGAGATCAGCCTAAGCCCGCTGGAGACGCCGCAGGGGCGGATGGTCATCAGCGCCATTCGCGACGTTACGGCGCGCAAAGGCGCGGAAGACCGATTTCGTGCGCTGCTGGAATCGGCCCCGGATGCCATGGTGATCGTCGATCAGCGCGGACGGATCGTGCTGGTCAACTCGCGCACGGAAGAGATGTTCGGCTATCCCCGGCATGAGCTGCTGGGATATTCTGTCGAAGTCCTTATTCCGGAGCGTTTTCACGAGCGGCACCTCGAGCATCGAACGAAGTATGTGGACGGCCCGCGGAAGCGGGCGATGGGTGAGGAGCTGGAGCTGTTCGGCCTGCGGAAGGACGGCACCGAGTTCCCTCTCGAGGTCAGCCTGAGCCCGATCCGCACTCCGGACGGTCTGCTGGTAGCGAGCGCGATTCGAGACATTTCTGTGCGAAAAAAAGCCGAGGACAAATTCCGCTCGTTACTGGAGGCGGCGCCGGATGCCATGGTCATCGTGGACGAACGCGGCGCCATCACCCTGGTGAACGTTCAAACCGAGAAGCTGTTTGGCTACGCGCGCGCGGAGCTGATTGGCAAACCGGTCGAGGTGCTCATCCCCGAGCGCTATCGCGATTTGCATCCCGGACATCGCCACGATTTTTTCGCCAATCCCCATGTGCGCCCGATGGGCGTGGGGCTGGAGCTGTTCGGGCTGCGCAAGGATGGCAGCGAGTTCCCGGTGGAAATCAGCCTGAGTCCGCTGAGCACCGAGTCGGGCATGTTCGTCACCGGCGCCATTCGCGACGTAACCGAGCGCCGGCTGGCGGAAGAGCAGATTCGCAAGCTGCATAACGAGCTCGAAGAAGCGCTGCTCCGCTCAGAGCGGCTGGCGACCACTGGCCGCATGGTGGCGACCATTGCGCACGAGCTCAATAATCCGCTGGATGCACTCACCAACCTGATGCATCTGCTGAAAAAGAGTTCTTCGCTGGATGCCGATGCAGCCGAACTGGTCGATCTTGCCGAGCGCGAAGTTCGGCGCCTGTCGAACCTCAGCCGGCAGACCCTGGCTCCCCATCGCGAGACCAAGCTGCCGGTGGTGACGAAGATCTCCGAGTTGCTCGACGACGTTTGCGCCATGTACCGCCCGCGCTTGCAGGAGGCGAAGATTGAAGTGGAAAAACGTTACGAGATTGAAGGCCAGGTAACGATCTACCCCAGCGAATTGCGGCAGGTATTCACCAACCTCATCACCAACGCAGTCGACGCGATCGGGCAGAAGGGACGCTTATCGCTGACCATCGCGCGCGCCGCCGAGCACCAGATCGTCGTCCGCATCCGTGACACCGGTTGTGGAATTCCCCAGGAGAACCTCGGCGCTATCTTCCAGCCGTTCTTCAGCACCAAGGGCGAGCAAGGAACCGGGATCGGGCTGTGGGTCGTCAAGGGAATCGTCGAAAAACTCCAGGGCAGGGTCGAGGTGGAAAGCTCCACCGTCGGCGAGACCGGAACAACGTTCAGCATTCTCCTGCCCGCAAACAACGGCAAGGATGCCTTGTTCACCGATGCTGAACGCGCAGACGAAACTCTCTCCTCGGAAAAGTCTCAAGCCAGCGGTTAGTTTCCGAAATCCAACCGCTGCTCTCGATTCTGAACCAACGCCGCATGACGACCGGCCATCCTACTGCCAGATACAAGCAAACGTCTGACTCAGCGTAGGAGGAAACATGGCCCTGTTCTCAATGAAACTGGAAAACCTGCAGCAGCTCTACCTTAAAGAATTACGCGATCTTTACGATGCTGAAAACCAGATCACGGAAGCACTTCCCAAACTCATCGACGCGGCCCACAACAGTGAGCTGAAGAATGCTTTGCGCGAGCACCTGCAAGTAACCAAGCAGCAAATTTCGCGACTGGAACAAATCTTCCAGAAGCTCAACCAGAAGCCGACCGGTGAGACCTGCAAGGGCATGAAAGGCGTTATCAAGGAAGGTGACGAGTTCGTCTCGGCAGGCGGCGATCCGAGCACCGTCGATGCGGGCATCATCAGTGCGGCTCAGCGCGTGGAGCACTACGAGATGGCCGGCTATGGAACAGTTCGCACCTATGCCCAGCTGCTTGGACAGGATGAGATGGCTCGCCTGCTCCAGCAGACGCTGAACGAAGAAGAAGAAGCCGACCAGAAGCTCTCCCAGATCGCTAGCAGCGTGAACGTCGAAGCCAAGGCAGCCTAGAAGAAATTCACCGGTTCTAAGGGAAATGTCGGTTGAATCTTCGCTTTAGCCATCGAGGTCGGCTTGAGTCCCCGGTGGCTAAAGCTTTTTGTCGTTGGAATCGTAGCGGGCTGCCGCTGCCGAGATTGACCCTCTGCGACCAAGTAGGCACGCGACTACCCTAAACATGGGATTTTCAGCAACGTGCAAACGTGGGACTATGCTCTCACGCAACGGTTGAAACCAGAGCCGGCATAAGACGGCGAAGCGAGGCACGCACATCATCTCCTCATGTGCGATTGCAAAAATGGTTTCAGCGAGCAGATACACAGGCTGGGCCCAGCGATCCTCTCGCTGGGCCTTTATGGTTTAGAAAGATTTCCGGGCCGCGAACGAGTGCGTCTCACGCCGCCGGGCGCGCGCTTTCCAGCTCTTCAATTGCCAGCGGTTTCTGCTCCTGAATATCGCTGAATCCCTTGTCGCTGAACAACTGCGTGTAGTAGTGATGCGCCCGTTCCCATGCCTGGTCGTCGGGCGGTGCGCCGAAGATCTCCACATAACTGGGACTGCCGGGAAACGGGAACATGGGAACCGGTTCGCTGACCCAAACGCCACGAGCCTTCAGATGTTCCTGCCAGCGGCGTATTTCCTCTTTATTGTCCTTGTCCGTCAAAATCAGGTTCGCCTGCACCCAGGGGATTTTCGTTCGTGCATAAATCAGCAACTCGGTGATGCGCTCAGTCGACATGCGGCAGTTCTTGTTCAACTCGTCGCGGCCTTCGTCGGTGATCGACTCGATGCCGACTTCCATCGAGATGGTTCCGGCGCGGCCGAGCAGATCTAGCGTCTCCTCCGTCCAAAGATCGATGCGCGTCTGAAAGCCGATTTGCACCTTGCGCTCTGCCAAAGCTCCCAGCAGCTTCAGCACGTTCTTGCCGACGCCGAAGATTTCGTCGATGAAGTAGATGTAATCGACGCCGCGGGCCAGCAGGCGATCCACCTCGGTCAACACGGCATCGACCGAGCGCTCGCGAAATTTGTTGCGAAACAACGTCTTGTTGCAGAAGTTGCACGACCAGGGGCAGCCGCGCGCGAACTCCAGCTCCGCACCACGACCCTCACCGGTGAAGACGTGATGCCGGTGCGCGTGTGCCTCGACGTTGTAGTTGTGAAAGTCAAGCGCCCCAAGCGCCTTCATATCGGTGACGCCCAGCTCGGGCGAGATGTGATAGCTGCCGTCGCTGCGGCGAAAACAACAGCCGGGGATGTTTTCCCAAGGCTGGCTTGCCAGACGTGCGAGGGTTTGGTCGGGCTCGCCTCGCATCGCCACATCGCATCCGGTCTTGCACAGTGTTGCAGCCGGGGTTGCTGAGCTGTGCGGGCCGATGGCTACTTTCGTGACGCCGTCGCCGAGAGCCGCAAACCATCTCATCGGCACTCGCAACTCGGGCGGCGGACAGCGCCAAAACAGATATGACGGCGCAGTTGGGATCACCAGGAAATCGGGAGCGAAGCTTTCCAGTTGGTTGCGGACTTGCTCGATGCTGAGACCATCGGTCTGCGCGTCGACAACCACAGCCCCGTGGCCGGCAGCAAGGATTTGATCGCGGGCGAACAGCAGTTCCAAGGGATAGTGCGGATCGCGGCAGCCGAAATAGGTGGAGCCGTCGAAGGTCCACGCCGGATTTACGAGAGCGAATTTCTTCTTCATCGTGCGCTTTTCAAGCTGGCACGTCACCTTCCTGCTCCCGGCACGGCCAACTTGGGATGAAGGTAAGTAGATGCGAGCCAGGCCGAGAAGTTGGCTCCGCTGAGGCCTCAAACCGCGCATGTTGTTGGACCGGGCGCGCGGCGGAACTTCTCGCAACCGTCAAAGTGCGATGAAGACGTATGGGTAAATGTGGTTTAATGCATGAAGGAGCAGTGTGTCCGGCGGGGAGGGCAGCGAGGACTACGGCATGGAAGAGCGCGAGTTCTACATCGAGCGGCCAGAGACCAGGAAAACAACGCTGACTTGTCCGCATTGCCATCAGACGGCCGAGTACGAGTTGGGCTGGCTGGTGCGAACCAAAGTGCGTCAACTCCCCTCCCGCGCCGACGAACGTGACCGCGCCAAGTTCGCCAAGGCCCGTTCCTACATGGTCCGCCGCGATGACCTCGTGGCCTGCAAGAACATGCGCTGCCGCAAGCGCTTCGAAGTCTCCGGCGTACAGTCGGTCGCCTTTCTCGATGATCAGGTCCGGCCCGAACGCGTGCAATAGCGCGGCCCTTAGCGATTGGCAATAACATAAGCGCATGCCCTCTCGCGCGGTTTCGGCAGCTGACCTCGACGAGCTTCTCGCCGAGCTGAAACGCTCCACGCCGAATCCGCAGCTCGGCATCTTCGGACCCGATTCGGTGAACTGGAAGGTGAATCGCGAGTCGGCGCTGTTTCTCGCCGCCGGCCGCGCTGCCCTGCTGCAACTCGCCCACCCCTGGGTTGCGGCCGCGATTGCCCAGCATTCCCGCACCCTCGAGAATCCCATTGCGCGATTTCATAACACCTTTCGCGTGATGTTCACTGTGTCGTTCGGCTCATTGGATGAGGCTTCCAGGACAGCGAGCACATTGCATCGCCTGCATGAATCGATCCGCGGAACGTTGCCGCACGGAGTCGGCCAGTATGCGCATGGCTCCTCTTATCACGCCAACGAGACCAGCGCCCTCGCTTGGGTATTTGCCACCCTGATCGACGGTGCCTTACTCGCCTACGATCTTGCTTTGCCGGCACTCACCGAGCCTGAGCGCGAGCAGTACTACCAGGAGTCGCGCAAATCCGCCGCGCTCTTCGGCATCCCTCACGATGAACTGCCGAAGGACCTCCCGGCGTTCCAAACCTACATGCAGTCGACGATGAACTCCGACGTGCTCGGCGTCAGCGCCGCCACTCGGCAGTTGGCTCATCAGCTGCAGTCCGGCGCCGGACTTCCCTTCCCGCCTCCATTCTGGTATCGCGCGCTGACCGTCCATTTGCTGCCATCACGCTTTCGCGGCGAATTCCAATTCGATTACGGTGAGCCGGAGCGCCGTGCTGCCGAGCGGGCGGTTCGCTGGATTCAGCGCGTTTATCCGCGATTGCCCGCGAGCATCCGTTTTGTCGGACCCTATAATGAAGTACAGGAGCGGCTCGGTGGCCGCGCTCGTCTCACCCGGGCAACTCGCTGGAGCAATCACGTGTGGATCGGGCAACCGGCGTTGTTCGATCGCGTATAGTTTCTTTTTGCAAGCCGAATCGTCCTATCGCCTGATTGGGTGTAGCATCAGAACCATCACGTGGGGGAAACCGCTGCCTCATGAACATCCTCCTGCTTTCCATGCCCGACTCGTTCGAGCACATGCCTCCGGTTGCGGTGCGGATGCCGAATGGCGCATTGTGCTCGCTGGCGGGAAATATCGATCCACATCATCACGTTGCGGTTGCCGACCTCATCCTGGTCCAGGACCGCGTGCGCGAGACCGTGACCCAGCTGGTGCGCGACCACGCTCCCGATATCATCGGGCTCTCGGTGATGACCTTCCAGCGCAAGACGGCGCTGCGCATCGTGGAGTTGGTCCGCTCGCTTCGCCCCGAGGTGCGCATTGTGGTGGGCGGCTACGATCCCAGCCTCGCGCCGCAAGCCTATATGACGGCCACCAGCGGCGTTGATTACATTGTGCGCGGCGAAGGAGAATTGACGTTCCGCGAGCTGCTCCGCGCCCTGGAAAGCAATTCTCAGCCGTCCGACATTGTGGGACTGACGTACAGCGACTCCGATGGCTGGCATGAAAATCCCGCCCGTCCGGTACACAGCCTGGAGGGCGACGAGATTCGCCTGCCGAAGCGCGATACTCGCGTTTTGAACGGCTACACCATGATGGGCCGTAAGGTCGATGTGGTGGAGACTTCGCGCGGCTGCACCTTCGACTGCGGCTTCTGCTCCATCATCGAGATGCGCGGGCGCAACTTCCACACCTATAGCTTTGAGCGCGTGCTCGCCGACATCCGCGACGCTCGCGATCACGGAGCCCGCTGTGTCTTCCTTGTCGACGACAACATCACGCTGAACATCAAGCGCTTCGAAGCGCTCTGCCAGGCCATCATCGACACGGGTCTCAACCATCTCGACTACGTCGTGCAGGCCATGACCTCGCCCATCGCAATGCATGGCGAGACGCTGGCGCCGCTGATGCGCAAAGCGGGCTTTCGTTACGTGTTCCTCGGTATCGAAAACGTTCTGGACGAGGACCTGGACTTTCTCAAGGCCGCCGCCAAAAACGAGTTCCGGGAATCCGGCCGCAAGACCGGCAACGCTACCCTGCGCGCCGTGGAGTACTTGCGGAAGAACAAGATGCTGGTCGTTGGCGGACTCATTATCGGCAATCCCGACGACACCCGCGAATCCATCCAGGCCAATCTTGATTTCGCCCGCAAGCACGTCGACTGGCCCTACATCCAGCATCCGACGCCATATCCTGGTACGCCGATGACCAGGGATTTTCAGGCGCGCGGGCTGATCCAGATTGATCGTCTGGAAGAGTACGACGGCACCACGGCCATCATCGCCACCCAGCACGTCGCGCCACAGGAGATCGAGTACCAACGCTGGCGCGCCGAGCGCTGGATGAAGGTGCGCCATATCCCCGCGCTGATGACGCACGACCCGCTGTTCGTTCTTCGCAATGTCGGGAAGATGCTCGCCATCAACTTCCGCGGCAGCAGCCTGAAGTCCATGCTCGGTCTGGAAAGCGATTGGTCCGCTTTCCAGCGCTACCGCGCCATACGTGGCCGCGAACGCGTCTACCTGTGACCTCCTCGCTCGAAACTCTCCCGTGCAGTATCGCTTCTCCCCGGTTCGCGTTATAACTGCGATAAGCTAATTTGCGCACCATGTCTCCGGCTCCCACCAACTCCGATACCCGAAAAGTGGGCCTCGCTCACTGGGCGGCGCGCGTGCTCGAGGAGTGCGACAAAGCCAGCGAGGGTTTTGCCGCGGATCCGGTACACGACTTGCGCGTGGCCATCCGGCGCTGCCGCTCCATGGCCGATGGGTTTCTCTCCATCGATCCCGACCCCGCATGGAAGCAAATGAAACGCCTGGCGAAGCCGCTCTTCGCTGCCTTGGGCGAGTTGCGCGACACGCAGGTCATGCTGGATTGGGTACAGAAGCTCGCGCCTCCCGACGATCCGCTGGCCAAGGAGTTGACCGCAGCTCTTACGCACAAAGAGTCGGAGTTGAAGACCGCGGCTCAAGAGGCACTTTCGAAATTCGACCGCACACGCTGGAAGGAGTTGAACGACCATCTTGCCGGGCGCACCGGAAAGGTACCGTTGGAAGGGCCGGTTTTTCAGCATCTGGCACTGGAGCGCTGGATCGACGCTCGCGAACTTCACCGGCGCGCGCTCCGCAACCGCAGCGGGCTCGCCTGGCACCAGTTGCGCATCGGCATCAAACGCTTTCGTTATACGGTCGAGAATTTCCTGCCGCTGCGGCACCAGAAGTGGTCCAAGGACCTTCGCGAGTTGCAGGATGCGCTCGGCGAAGTGCATGACTTTGATGTCCTACGCGCGATGATCAACGGTCATCCCGGTATGCCCCCAGAGGAACTTGCGCGTTGGCAGACACGCATCGCCGAAGAGCGGCAGAAGCGACTCGAGCTATATCGCAGGAAGATGGTCGGCAAGCAGTCGCTGTGGGAGCAGTGGCGTGCCGATCTTCCGAGCGCCGGCGCACTGGAAGACGCCGCGATGGAGAAGCTGCGCACCTGGGCCTCGTTTCTCGATCCCGACCTTCCGCACACCCGGCTGGTCACGCATCTCGCACTACAGCTATATGACGGCCTGTCACAATGTGGGATATTGCACGAGGGGTCGCAAAGTCGACGCATTCTGGAAGTGGCGGCCTTATTGCACGAAGTAGGTCGGGCCCAGGCAGCTGACCATCATCCGCGAGGGCATCAGAAGCGGGGTCGGCGCATGATCTCCAGGCTGAAGCCGCCGCTGGGCTGGAGCGAGGCCGACCTGCATTGCGTCGAAGCTCTTGTGCGCTTTCATCGCGGTAAGCTGCCGCCGCGCAATCACTCCGCGTTCTCTGGGCTGGATCGTGCAGAGCGCAACGCTCTGCTGCGCCTGATGGGCGTGCTGCGGCTGGCCAATGAACTGGACGAAAGTCATCGCGGGCGGTTGCGCGACCTGAAGGTGACTCGCCGGGGTGAAGCCGTCGTCGTAAGCGTTAGTGGATTATCGGCGATGAGCCGCGAGGCCGAGCGCGTAGCTCGTGCGCGCTATTTGTTGGAGACGGTTCTTCGCCGCCCCATCGCCATACGCTCATTACGCAGGCCGGCTCCTGTCAAAGCGAAGGCGGCGCGGGCTGAGAGCCGCGCCGCACAGGCTTCCTGATCCGCTAGGCAGCGGAATTCTTTTCTTTTTTCTTGTAGGGATCCCCAACAAAGACGAAAGGATACTTGCTCAGCGCCTGAACGTCGCCGGCCGCAGCATAGCTTTCTACTTCTGCCATCAGATTAGCGGCGTCTTCCTTCGGCATATTTTTGGTGGCTTGCCAGAACTTATCGGGAAAAAACCAGATGCGATTGCGTTGTTCGCACTCTGTTCCAGTGTCAGACATCAACGCCATATAACTCCTCCCACATTGTGAGACATCGCTTTTTAGGACCGGAATAATTAGAGAAGGTGCGGGCAAAAGAACTGATCGACCTCACTCTTATTATCGAATGCGGAAGAGTTGTTTGTAAACATCCGGCACTCTCCGGCGAAGCCTTGGCGCGTGACTGCCATACCCTGCAAGTGCAAGAAAGGGGAGGGGTACACTCCGTACCGCCAAAATAGCTCCCATTGTGGAAAACTTTTTGTTTTCTGTGATATTGCCAAGAGGCGTGAAATGGCGCTTCCGGACGCTTACTCCTTATATCCTACGATGTAGGACTATGAAATTCCCGGGGCCGGTCAACAGAACGGCCCGACCCCGGGGTTCAGCCGTGAAAGCTGGGCGCGTGTCGCCAGTGTTTCGCAAAGCACAGTCGCCGGCCCGCAACGAACGCGAACGGATCACTTCGATTTCACTTCCACCACCTCAGGCGTGTTTCTTGTGCCGTATCACGAGGACGCCCAGCAGGCCCATCGCCAGTACCGCCGCGATCACGCGAATCATAATGACTGTGTCCATTGCTCCTCCTTTCCTGGCGGAATCGCTCCGCCTACTGGAAGATCCCGTGCAGGTTCCGAGATATGAGAATTACCGCCGGCCCCAGAAGGACGATGAAGACGCAAGGGAAAATGCATAGCACCAGCGGGAAAATCAGTTTGACCGTGGTTTTGGCTGCCAGCTCCTCGGCTTGTTGCCGCCGCTTCTGGCGAACCCCATCGGTGAAAACGCGCAAGGCGCGCACCAGCGGCGTACCGAAACGATCGGTCTGCGCCAGCATGTGCACGAAGCTCTTTACCGTCTCGACCTCCGTCCGCTCCGCCATGCTCTGCCAGGCTTCCAGCCGCGGCTTGCCGGCGCGCTGCTCGAAGTTGAGCTGCATGAACTCCTCGGAGATTTCCGGCTGAGACTTCGTCAGCTCCTGGGCTGCGCGCAGGATGGCCTGATCAATCCCCAGGCCTGCATCCACGCACACCAGCATCAGGTCGAGAGCATCCGGAAGACCGAGACGAATGCGGTCGCGCCGCCGGCCAATGCTGTGGCTCACCCAGATGTCGGGCGCTACATAAGCGACGGCCATCAGACCCAGAATCCAGATAATCGTGTTTTGGCGAATGAACGTTCCCGCCAGGGCCGCCAGGGCCGCACCCAGGAGCCGAATGCCGAAGTAAACGTCGACGGCGGAGCTGCGACGAAGCCCTCCCGCCATCAACCGGCGCCGCAGTTCTTCGTTCTGCTCCAGCCCCAGCCGGGTACGCAGCACTCGCACGCCGCCCAGCAACCAGCGCTTGGCCCGGTCGCGAGGCTCTGCCGGTTTGTCCGATTGCCCCGGAGCGCGCGTCACCTGCATCAGGCGCTTGGTCTGGTCCGACCCGCGCAGCAGCAGCACGACAATGGCAGCGGCAATTGCGCAAAAGACCGTCACCAGCGCGGCAATCACGAAGGCGGGCCTTATGTCGTTCATATTTTCACGTTCACGATCTTGCGAATCACGAGCCCACCGATCGCCATCAAGACCAGGCCGGCGTAGACCAGTTTCTGTCCCGTCGGATCTTCGATCAGCACGCGGCTATAGGAACGATTGGCCAGGCTGAGAAGGAAGAACATGGCCACCGGCAGCAGCGAAAGGATCCAGCCGGTCAGTCTGCCCTGCGCGGTGTAAATCCGAATCTCGCCCTCGATGCGCACCCGCTCCCGTATGACGGCCGCCGTCCGGTCCAGCAGCTCGACCAGATTGCCGCCCGTTTCTTTCTGCAAGAGCATGGCGGTGACGACGAAATTCAGCTCCGGCAAGGGCACGCGCTGCGTCAATTGCAGCAGAGCCTCGCGCGCCGGCAAACCGAAGGTCTGCTGGCGATAGACCTCGCGAAACTCACTGCGCAGGGGTTCGGCCGATTCCTCGCCAATGATCTCGATGGCGGCGGAAACGGAGTGGCCGGCACGCAGCGCCCGCGCCATGAGATCGATGGCTTCGGGCAACTGACGGGTGAAGGCCTTCATGCGGCGCGAGCATTGCCAGCGCAGCAGCAACAGCGGCAGCGCCGCAAAGACAATGCCAAGCAGCAGCGCGCAGATGGCATTGGGCAATTCGTAATAGCCGACGGCACAGCCGGCGACGCCCAGCAGACCGCAACTGCCCAGCACCCCACCTACGCTCCACGAGCTTTCCGCCTGCGCAATCAGCAATTCGACGCGTTGCGCCAGCCTCACATTCTGCAGCAACGCGTCCACCCAGGGCAGATCGCTCAGCCGGCGCTGCTTGACGATCTGGATCACTTCTTCCGCAGGCACCGCCGCGCTGCCCAGCGAGCCATTCAGCTTGGCAATGCGATTCTCGATGACCCGCTGGGTTGCCGACGGCCGCGTGATCAGCAGCACCACGGTGAAGCTGAGCGCCAAGACCAGCAGGAAAACGGTGACGATCACAAACATGCTTGCTCCTCTACAGGCGGCACCATCGATGCGAGATGAGCCGGCACAGACTCAGGCCTCAGACCTCCTCGGAGAAATCCAGCCGCGTGTCCATGGGCGATCCCGCGGCCTGCAGCTTTTCGGCAAATTTGGGAACGACGCCGGTGGCGTAGAAGCGCCCCAGAACTTTGCCATCGGGTCCCACACCGCGTTTCTGGAACAGGAAAATGTCCTGCATGCTGACCACCTGGTCGCTGGCGCCGGTGATCTCGGTGATGTGCGTGACCCGTCGGGTGCCGTCGCTCATGCGCGACACCTGCACGATGACGTGAATGGCCGCCGCGATCTGCTGACGCAAGGCATTGGGGGGCAAGTTCAGGTTGGCCATCAGGGACATGGTTTCGATGCGCGCAATTGCGTCCCGCGGGCTATTGGCATGAACTGTCGTGATCGAACCGTCGTGGCCGGTGTTCATGGCCTGCAGCATGTCGAGCGCTTCTTCGCCGCGCACCTCGCCGACGATGATGCGGTCGGGCCGCATACGCAAGCGCGTTAATCAGCAGTTCTCGCTGGCGGACGGCCCCCTTGCCTTCGACGCTGGGCGGGCGGCACTCCATCCGCACCACATGCTCCTGCTTCAAGCGCAGCTCGGCCGAATCTTCAATGGTGACGATGCGCTCACGCGGCGAGATGAATCCGGAGAGAACGTTCAGCAGCGTCGTCTTGCCTGCGCCGGTGCCGCCCGAGACCACGATGTTGAGCCGCGCCTTCACCGCGTTCTGCAGCACATCCAGCATCACCGGCCGCATTTCGCCGTAGTCCAGCAGGTCCTTGGCGGTCAGCGGCTCGGCGCCGAAGCGGCGGATGGACAGAATCGGGCCGTCGATCGCCAGCGGCGGGATGACGGCGTTCACCCGCGAGCCGTCAGGTAAACGCGCGTCCACCATGGGCGACGACTCATCCACCCGGCGGCCCACGCGGGAGACGATCTTCTCGATGATGTGCATCAGGTGGTTGTTGTCCTTGAAGACCACATTGGTCTTCTCCAGTTTGCCCGCGCGCTCGACATACACCCGGTCGGCGGTATTCACCAGGATGTCCGACACTGTGGGGTCTTGCAGCAGGGGCTCCAGCGGTCCCAGACCGAAGACCTCGTCCATGACTTCATTGGCAATGCGAGTGCGCTCGCTGGAGCTGAAGGGCACGCCATGCTCGATCACCAGCTGCAGGATCAACTCCTGCAGGCGCTGGCGGCCACGCGAGTCCTGCAGAAACAGCAGCTTCTCGAGGTCGACCTTGTCGATGAGTTCGCGATGCACCGCCGACTTCACTTCCTGCTGCGTCCTTCCCCACAGCGGACTCGCGAGCTCCGGGTTCGACGGCAGCGGCAGGTGCTGCTCCGGTACTCCGACGATTGCAGCCTCAGACATAAGCTCCCCCAATGTGGGACTTCAGTTCGGTTCAACTCCAGAACGCAAACCGGCGCTTGGGTTCGGGGACTTCCGCCCCCTCGCCCGGCACCAGGCTCGCGGCCCACTTTTTCATCTGCACGGCAAACTCCGATTTACGGTCCGGCAGCACGGGATTGCCGGTGTTCATGGCGCGAATCAAATCGTTGGACGCGTTAGGAATGGTGATGGCGATGGGCTGCCGGATCGCCTTTTCAATCTGCTCCAGGGTCAGCGCCCCGTCGGACGAATAGCGATTGATCACCACCTTGATCTTGCCGGCGGCTACATTGCTCTGCAGCAGGCGGTCGATATAACGCGAAAGGTCGCGCAGCGCGGGGACGTCGGGGGTGGCAATGAGAAAGAGCTCATCGCAACAATCAATCGTGGTCAGGCTGAGGTTGTGCACCCCATGCGGACAATCGATGACCACGAACTCGTAGTTGTCGCCCAGAAAGCGGATGGCGCGGTGGACATCATCGAGCGAGACATTGGCGGAATCGTCGAATACGTCCGGCGAAGGCAAAATGTCCAGACACTTGGAGTGGTGAATGACGAAGCCTTGCAGCAGGCTCTCGTCCAGGCGCGAGATGTTGCGCACCAGCTCGTAAAAATGATAATTGGCCTGGTCCTCGCCCAAATACAGCGAGACGTGCCCCAGGCGGCTGTGTTCGTCCAGGATGAGCGTCTTCTTGCCGTACTGACGAACCAGGAAGCAGCCCAGATGCACGGCCAGGGTGGTGGTGCCCGCGCCGCCGCGCGCCCCCAGCAGGGCGAGGATACGGCCGCTCGGCTTGGCTCGCGCCGGCTTGCGCGCGGAAACGCGCGTGTGCAGGCGGCGCAGCGCCTCGGCCAGCTGCTCCGCCGACAAGGGTTTCAGCAGGTATTCGCTGCAGCCGGCGCGCATGGCTTCGAGAATCAGCCCCGGATCGTTTTTGGAAGAAACCGCCATCAGCGTGCCGCGCCCGTGGAGGGACTGCTGCAGTCCGTTGGCCGCTTCCACCGCCGCCGCGCGATCGCCGTCGAAGTCGATGACGCAGACCGAAATCTCCGCCCGCTGCAGCTTCTGCAAGACCTGGCGGTCGGCGTCTCCTGCGGAATATGGCTGCATCTCCCCGGCAAAGCTGCCGCTCAGCCGCGCCAGAGCTTGTCTTACAGCGTCGGAGGTGTTCCCATCGACGCCCAGGGTGGCGGCGCAAAGCTCGGCGCCGTTTTGCCATTCGCCTTGCGAGTTCGCTTCCTGCTCTCCGATCTGATATTGCGCCGCCATAGTTTCTCAGTTCTTCGGCAAATCGCGATCAAACACCTGATTTTGCAGTGGGGGTATCGGCATGGCGGGAGCGGTGGCCGGAGCCGGCCTGGCATCGCCCAGCGTGTCGATGATTTTGGGGGTGACGATGACCACCAGCTCCGTCGTCGACCGGTTGAGGTTCTTGGAGCGGAACAGTTGTCCCAACACGGGGATGTCGCCGATGCCGGGAATTTTGCTCAGGGAATCCGTGGTGCGGTGATCGAGGATGCCGGAGATGCCGAAGCTCTGGCCATCCTTCAACTCCACTTCCGTTTCCGCCCGACGAGTGGAAAGCGCCGGCAAGGTGTAGCCGGCGATGACTACCTGGTTGGTGTAGTCCAGGGCACTGACTTCCGGCGCGACCTTCAGGCGGATGGTGCCGTCGGAGTTAACGAACGGGGTGAACTCCAGCTTGACGCCGTAGGGCCGGAACTGGACGGTGACCGTGGGCACACTGCCCGCGCCGCCCGGTTGCACGATGGGATAAGGAAACTCACCGCCGGCCAGAAAGCGCGCCGTTTTGCCATGAATGGTCGTCAGGTTGGGTTCGGCCAGTATCTCCAGTATGCCTTTGGTCTGCAGGTCCTTGATGGTGACTCCCAGTCCATGGTCGAAGTTGAAATAAAACAGGTTGAGGAAGTCGCTGATCACCGAGGTGTTGGTTCCGTTTTGTGTCTGATACGACGGAGGGCTGAACTGCTCGGTGGTCGCGGCGCCGGTATTTTTGCCCAGGCTGAAGAAGTTGATGCCAAAGGCGTCCAGCTTTGAGCGATCAATTTCGGCGATGCGAACCTGCAGCTGAATCTGCGGCTGATGGCGCGCGTCCACCACCAGCGAGTTCACCACATCCTTCGAGTAGACCAGGGCCAGTCGTGTCGCCTCATCGGCCGCGGCATCGCTGCCGACCACCCCGCTGAGGTGAACTCTTCCCTGCTGCGCCTCCACCTTCACGTCATCGCCCGGCAGCGCCTCCGTCAGCGCCTCGCTCAGGCCGCCAACATCCACATCCGCGAGCAGCGTGAACACTCTTCTTTCGCCGGTTAGCGTCCAGAGCACCAGCGTGCTGGTTCCGGGGGACTTCGCCGTAACCACCACTTCGCAGGGGCCGGCAGTAATGGCATCCAGCACCGCGGGGTTGCTGACATAAATTCGGTGCAGCTTCTCGGGCACATCGAGGAACAGCGAGCGGCCCACAATCAGACGAAGCGTCTGCGGACCTTCTGCTTTATGTTTCTCGGGCGGTGCCAGGCTCAGCGTGGAACTGGCATGCTTAAAAGCCAGGGGCAGAACGTGCTGCTGCAGCGCGCTGCTTTCGCTGCCGCTGCCTGCCGGGGCCGCCGCGACATTCTGAGCAACAGGCACACTCGCCGCAGGCGCAGCGGCCGCGACCGACGCAGCGCCCGGCGCGTTCTGTCCGCTCGCGCCGATCGCCACCAGCAGCACCGGCAAGCCGACGATCACCAGGCATTGCGTAAGGGGTTTCATCTTGCTACTCGAAGCTCCGGGTGGAGCGCTTGTCGCCCAGTATGGTTTCCACCACGTACGAGTCTTTCATCGGCAAGCGGGGACGAGGCGTTACCGCCGCCGGCGTTACGGGCGGCGGCACTCCCGACAGCTGCGCCATCTGCATCGGCACGGCCTGCACTTTGCCATGATCGGCGCCATTCCGCAGCACAAACTGAATGCTGCCCTGGGAGCTGGCCAGCACCAGCTTCTGCGAGTCCTCCGGGGTGAGCAGCAGGGTCACGACGTTGACCGTCTCCGGCTTGCCCTGCGGATCGGGCTGCAGCTTCTGCCCTACGGTCAGCACCTCGACGTCCTGCAAAACAATCTGGGTTGCCGGGGTGGGAATGCGGTCGGAACGGAAGGTGACCAGCACGTCAACATGCGAGCCCGGAAAGAGAAATCCGGCCACACCCACGATCTCGTCCGACTTGACCGAGGTGGCGCGCATGCCTTCCGGAATTTTTGCGGTCAATCCAATCACCGAGCCGGGCGCAGCAAGATACTCCTGCAAGACCGGCTGGGAGCCGGCAACGGGGTAGATCACCGCCCTGCCGGTTAAATCGGCTGTCTTGGTGAACGCGCCCGCCAGCGGATGCGAGCTGGGCCAGTCGATGGTGGTGAGATCTTCCGCTTTCAGCACCTCACCCGGTTGCAGAGCGCGGGCTGCGGCGACATAGCTTTGGAAGTGCACCGGCGGGCCGTTGCGCCCCATGAGCTTGCGGCTGAAGACGAAAGTCACCGCCCCGGACAGCAGCAGGGCAACGCACAAAGCGATCAGTAAGCGACGGGAGTTCATCGGTTCCTCTCACCCCAGTGATGGCATGCGGCGCAACCAGGCAGCCGTCGATGTACCCGAGGCCCAGCAGGATGGACCTCAGGCCGATTACCCATCACCGCAGCTAGGCGACAGCACTGCTCAGCTTGCTGCCCACTGCGCTAAACGCATTGCTGATATTGCTGGCCAGCGTCGTCATACCCGCCACCGCCGCCAGCGCCAGCACCGCCGCCACGAGCGCGTATTCGATCAGGTCCTGGCCCGAATCGTCCCGTAGCAGATTGCGCAATAAGTTCTTCATGTATCGTTCCTCCCTGCGAAAGCCCGCCGCAGGTGTTCTGTGCGCAGCTTTCTGGTAGCTACAACTCATCTCAGTCCTTCCTATCGGCAGGACAAACGATTTCCAAGAGGGCAGCGGTCGTCGGATTGCCGAATCGGGACTTAAGAAGCATGCCGGGCGAGGTGCGGCCATTTCACACACGCGTGTGATTGCTCTCACGGTAAGGTCCGGCGCCGATAACTAGACTGAAACCGGTTTCATAGGTCCGCACCCGCGGACATTTCATTGGAGGAACTATGTCTTACAAGCGTAAGATCGCCGCCCTGTTGGCGGTGGTCGTCGTCTTCGCCTGTGCGTCCATGCTGGCGAAGGACAATCCCATGGGAATTGCCGAAAAGCAGAGCATCACGTTTACCGCGCCCACTCTGGTTGGAGGAACGCTGCTGCCCGCCGGCAACTATACCGTCACCCACCAGATGAACGGCCAGGCGCACCTGATGATCTTCAAGCAGGTCAACGGGAAGGCCGAAGCGAAGTCCGGTTGCAACCTGGTCCCCTTGAAAGCTAAAGCCGAGCGCACCGAGCAGGTCTACACCACCAACGCCAAGAATGAGCGCGTGCTGCAGGAGATGACCTTCGCCGGCGACAAGGCGACGCACGTCCTCACGCAATAACACCAGAACAGCTCTTTCGCCCTGCGATTGCCCCGCGATCCTGCTCCAAGGCGGGGCAATTGCTTACCACCGCTCGCTCCGCCAGGCTCCGTTATCTTTCATTCGAGGCCGTGAGCTGAAACCAGGCTGGCCGCGTCTAATTCTCAGTCCGCAGCGGCCAGGGAGTCCCGAAGCCTCGAACCGTGAAACCAGCCCGCCGTTTAGCAAAGCGGTAAGATAGTCACATCCTGATTCACATGCGTCTGGAGCGACACCTCGCAGTTTGCGGACTACCTCAAGACTCGCGCCCACAGCTTCGCGCTTTGCGTCTTACAGTGTGGCACTTTGCTCTGGCCCTGCTGCTCGCCCTGGGAATCCCGACGTTGGCTGGCGCGCAGCTCCTCTCCGGTCCCAACGATACCCGCGATAGCTTCGTTGTCAGCGGCACGGTGGTCAATTCGGTTACCGGCGAGGGCATCGCGCGAGCGCTGGTACACGCCAACGGCCTAAGCTCGCGCACCGGCTTCACCGACAGCGAAGGCCACTTTCAGTTCGAGGGCATGCAAGCCGGACAGATCGTGCTGCTTGCGCAGAAGCCGGGATACGTCAGCGATCAGGAATCCACCGGCTATTCGCATGCCATCCAGGTCGGGCCAGGCACCGGCTCGCAAACCATCAGGCTCGAACCGCTTTCCGCAATTTCCGGCCGGGTTGTCGATGCCTCAGGTCAACCCATCGAGCGCATCGCAGTGCGGCTGACCTGTCGCACGCTGCGTGAGGGCCGCAAAATCTGGGAGCCGCGCGGCATGAACGAGACCGATGAAGACGGCCACTACCGCTTCTCCAGTCTGATGCCGGGGACCTACTATCTGTCGGTCGGGCCAGCGCAGTCCGAAGGACAACTCCTGGCCGTGGGCGAGAAGCCCACCAGCGGCTTCCCTCACCTCTACTATCCCGGCGTGCCCGACTTGGCGTCGGCTGCGCCCATTCAGCTCGGCGCGGGGCAACAGATGCAGGCGGATTTCTCGCTCAGTCCGGTGCCCGTCTATCGGGTTACGGGAAGCATCGCCGGTCAGCCCGTGGACAAAGGAGTCGGGCTGATCACGTTCTCGTCCTCCGGCGATGACGTCATGTTGCCCGCCAGCGTCAACCCCGAGCTGGGTACCTTCCACATCGATAGCGTGCCTGCGGGATCGTACATTCTGAAGGCAGTGTCCAGCGGCGGAGGTCAACCTTTAGAAGGCGAGCAACGAATCTCGGTCGCGGCCAACCTGGAGAACGTCCACCTGGTGCTCGCCCCGGCGACTTCCATTCCGGTCGTGGTGCACCTCCAGTCCCGTTCGTCCGGTGCCGGATCGGCAGGCGCAACCCACTGGAATGAGAACCGCCCTCCGCTGAGTGTCGGCCTGCAGTCAACCCAGCCCAACACTTCGGAGTCGTTCTCTACCTTCCAGCATCGCGGTTCAGGCAATAGCGGGCTGGTGCTGCAGAATGTCGAGCCGGGCACGTACGGTGTGAACCTTATCCCGCAAGAGCCGTGGTATGTGCAATCCGCCAGCTACGGTCAGGCCAATGCACTGTACGACGACATCACTGTGAGTCCCGGACAAAGCTATCCGCTGGAGATAACTCTGCGCGACGACGGCGCGAGTCTGACGGTCGCGGTGCAAAGTTCGGACTCCGCGACTCCAGCGAAAGCAAACGTGGTGATCGTCCCGCAGCCCGCCTCCAATCGCGAGCCGCGTGTGCTGCGCAATGTGACCGCGACTTCGACCGAGAGCGGACTGGCGCCGGGCGATTATCTTGTCTATGCCTTCGATCGCATCGACGGTTTGGAGTACACCAATCCTGACGCGCTCAGCCCGTACGCCTCGCAGGCCGCACACGTCACCTTGAGCGCCGGCCAACAGGGCCAGGTTTCGCTCGATCTGATTCAGGTGAGCAAAGGGGAGTAAGCATCGTGCTGGCCCGAATCCTATGTGCGACCTTGCTGGCTACAAGTTTGGCGGCGCAACAGAATGCATCGCCGAGACCGGTCGCAGCACAAGCCGCATCCCCGACGGCGACGGCAGCCCAGGCCGCTCCGCCGGTTGCCGCCCAGCACGGTTTTCGCATCACGGGAATCGTGGTCGACTATCTGACGGGCCAGCCGATTAATTCCGCTTCCGTGGCGATCGCGCCCCTCAATCATGGAGTGGAACGCGACATCACCAAGTCGGTCGTGACCGCAGCCGATGGCCGCTTCTCATTCTCCGGCCTCAGTCAAGGCAAGTACTCGCTCAACGCTCGCGCTCGCGGTTATTCGTTCCAGGCCTTCGATCGTCACGATGACTACTCCACGGCGATCGCGGTCGGGCCCGATCTCGACAGTGAACACCTCATGTTTCGGCTTCAGGCCGACGCCGCTATCGACGGCCAGGTGACCGATGAGAACGACGAGCCCGTGCAGTATGCGATGGTGCGCCTGTTCTCCGGCAAATCCCGCGACGGAGCCTACAGCCGCACCGCTCCCATCGACCAGACCCAAACCGACGATCAAGGTCATTACCACTTTGGACATCTCGAGCCCGGCGCCTACTTCCTGGCCGTATCCGCGAGGCCGTGGTATGCGCAGAATGTTCGCGCCGCCAATGCCTACAACCCGCAGAATGGGGTGGTCACCTTTTCGCCTCCGCCGAAGACGCCGGAGGACTCGGCGCTCGATGTCACCTATCCGCTGACCTTCTACCCCGACGCCACGACTTCCGCCGATGCCACGCCCCTGCAACTCGCCCCCGGCGCCCGAGAAACCGTCAACATTGTGCTGCGCGCGATACCTTCTCTGCACATTCGCATTCACACCGGCGGATCGGCGCAAAGCGCGGTGCTGGGCCGCATGATCTTCCCTCGCGTCGAGCAACGCATCTTCGGCGATTACCTCGATTCGGTCTACAACGCTCCCGATTCCTGGGTCGCTCCCGGCGTCATCGAGATTTCCGGCCTCGCGCCCGGCCGCTACATGGTTGAGATCCCGCCCTCAACCGGGCCAGAGAAAGGCGTCTCGCGCGGCTGGTATCGCGACGTGGACGTGACCACCGACGTCGATATCAATGCCTCCGATAGTCCAGGTTTCGCCAGCGTCGGCGGAACGATCTTGTTCGAGAACTCTCCGGTACCCAAGGGCGCCTCGCTTCAGCTGTTGAATTCGGACACCGGCGAAATCTTTCGCAGCGACATCAGCAGCAAAGGCGAATTTGACTTCCCCCCCGACAACGTGAAAGCCGGCCGCTACCTGCTGGTCTTGGGAAGCGGGCACGGCTTCTATTGAAGAAACTGGTGGCCACTGGCGCGAAAGTCACCGGACGCGCGGTTGAGATCGCACCCGGCGGCAGCGTGCATCTTGCCGCAATTGCGGCCGCCGGAGCCGCGCAAGTCGACGGCAAAGCAGTGAACGACGACCGGCCCTTCGCAGGCGCAATGATCGTGCTGGTCCCGCAAGATCCCGCCAACAACTCCCCGTTGTTCCGCCGCGATCAGAGCGACAGCGATGGAACCTTCAGCCTTCTCGACGTTGTCCCCGGCCCATACACGGTGGTCGCCATCGCCAATGGCTGGGACCTGGATTGGAGCAATCCCGCGGTCATCCAGCCGTTCCTGAAACGTGGCGAAGCAGTTCAGGTGCCCTCGGGCGGCAAGTTACTGGTCAAAGCGCAGGTCCAGTAGAGACAACTGGGCAGCATCAAAGTCACAGCAACTTTTTATCCGCCGTCGCGCCGTTTTCGGCCGAAACCTTGCAAAGGATGGCGTAATATGGCGCATGTAGGCTAATCAAGCCGAACGCCGCCCCTGCGCCGCCCCGCCATTTGTACCAGCGGAGACTCCTACTCTTTCACCCGTTGCGTTCTACGCACTTGCGTCCATCTAAGGTTAGGAGAGGCCAGGGATTCAATGCGCGTTCATCTCGTAAATCCCAGCGATCATTCTTTCGGCACGGCCGTCATCACCCCCCGATGGCTGTTTGTCCTGGCGGCGGCGACACCTCCCGCAGCGGGAGATCCGATTCTCGTCGATGAGTCGCTGGAACCAATTGTGCCGGAAAGCATCGTGCCGGGAGACATCGTCGGCATCAGCGTCCATACGGGCAACGCTTTACGTGGATATGAGGTTGGCCGAATGGCGCGCAAGCGTGGCGCTTGGGTGATCTATGGCGGCATTCACGCGACTCTTTACCCGGAAGAGGCCTTGGAACGCGGTCAGGCTCACGCCGTCGTGAAGGGCGATGGCGAGATCGCCTGGGGCAAGGTCGTCGCCGATTGCCTCGCAGGCAAGCCGAGCAGGATCTATGAGGGCGGCCGGATTGCGGGCAGCCAGTTCCTGGCCGCGCGCTGGGACCTTATGCCGCCTGACAAGTACATGTGGGCGTCGGTGCAGACCATTCGCGGATGCCCGAAGCATTGCTCGTTTTGCAGCGTGTGGCGCACCGATGGGCAGCAGCCCCGGCAACGGCAATATCAGAGTGTGGTCGACGAAATCGTTGCCCTGCGGCGAAGGGGTTTCCGGTTTATTGCCCTGGCCGACGATAACTTTTACCCGGTTACGTTGACCGATCTTCGGCTGGCCCAGCAGCAAAACAACGTAGCCAAAGTTGAAGAGTTGACGACGATCCGCAGGGAGCGTTTCCAACTTATGGAAGCGTTGGCCAAGCTGCCCAAGGACATGGTGTTCTTCACCCAGATCACGATGGAGGCGGCCGAGGACGCTGCGTTTCTGGACGCCATGCGGAGAGCCAACATCAAGGGCGCCTTGGTGGGAGTCGAAGCCGTAACCCCGGAAGGACTCAAGGCTGTTTTCAAAGACTTCAATGAGTCTGGCGAGGCCCTGACCAGGCAATTGCTGACCTTCGAGCAGCATGGCGTACACGTGCTCGGATCGTTCATCTTCGGCCTTCCGACCGATAAGCCGGAAACCTTCGATGCAACCGTTGAAGTGGCGCTGAAGTCGGGCGTGCGCTTCGCTCAATTCTTGATGATGACGCCGTTTCCCGGCACCGTGGATTTTATCCGCTGGGAAAAGGAGCAGGCGAAGAACACCGACGCTGGTGGGCGATGTACCCATTACCCGGTACTGGCTGATTCCGAGCGAGGTCCGGCCGAAGATGTTTACCCCACATCCCTTGATGAGCTCGACCGAAGATTGCCGAACGCACCCAGAAAGTTTGGGACAGGTTTTATAACTGGAGCGCTGT
Organism: uncultured Acidobacteriaceae bacterium; assembly: GCA_963747045.1. Taxonomy (GTDB): domain Bacteria; phylum Acidobacteriota; class Terriglobia; order Terriglobales; family Acidobacteriaceae; genus Bog-257. The sequence goes on from CAVVDN010000019.1 coordinate 104,776, forward strand.
CTGGCAAAGGTCGGCCTGCGCTCCACGCCTGCGAGTCCAGGATCGCTTTCGTGTTCCTTTCGAAGCTCTACCGGCAGATGTATGCGGGAACTGGAATTTCCACCGATAGCGCCCGCAGAAAGAAGTCCAAGAGATGGGCGCGGTGGACGGCCAGGCAGTGCAGAAAGCTGTTCCAGGCAAAGCCAATGCCGCAACTGCAGTCGCCAGTTTAGGCGCACTCTGATTAAGCCTCAGTTTGAGCGGGCAAGACTTCACAGTCTGCGGGAAAAGTCCGAGTTCGAGGACATGAGTCGCAGACGGCGAAGCCGACTCGCGTTGTCGACGCCTGACGGGGAACGCGAGGCCTGAAGGTCCGCACTAGCCCTGTGCCGGGCGCCGTAGGCGCGAGAGATCGCCAGCGTGGAGCGCCGTAGGCGCGAGAGATCGCCAGTGCGGAGCGCCGTACGCGCGAAAGATCGCAGTGTGGAACTCCGTACGCGCGAAGGATCGCCGGTGTGGAGCGCCGTAGGCGCGAAAGAGTTTAGCCCAGCGCTTCAGCGCTGGGTAGCCGAACAAAAACGATCCGAGTCCCGTAGGGACGACAGGTCCTGTCGCGCCGCCGCCGCGGCACTCCTGTTCCCTTGCCAACCAAAGTTGTATCGACGAATCCCCCGCCGCGTGGCATCCTGTTTTGTGGGGCTGGAAAAAGGGAAACGACCTTCTTCCGGCCCCTTTTGCTTTGCGAACGAGGATTATCGCGCAGGACAGAACCACCGGCTCAGTGCCGGTTCGGCAATATTCTTTGCTCTTTGAAAATTGGGTATCCGGCTTAACTCCTTATGGTGCAGCATTTTGCGATAAGTCCTGTATTTGGACGATCTTGCAAGGATTCGCGCAACCTATTGTGGCACAAAGACTTGCGCTTGCAGCCAAGTCCAATGTTCTGACGATCTTGCGGGCAAAATCGTCAAAACAAAGGATCAAAATTGTGAAAAATTTTATGCTGCTGTCGCTTGGCGAAACCGAACATAAGCGCCCGAAACAGGTGCTTCGATTGGCACTCCCGGTCGCGGAGTGCTATTGACATGCACTTGACTGCTTCCTACAATAAAAGCTGTCGGATTGTGTCGGATGAACGAACTAACGTAAACGGGTACAACAACTTACAGTACTAAGCCGGCAGGAACTATGGGCACACCGGCGGGCATCGGAAAACGCGAACGCGAGATCCTGACGGCCATCGTGGAGACCTACATCTCGACGGGCGAGCCCGTCGGGTCGCGCACGCTGTCGCGCAGCAATCGCGAGAGCCTGAGCGCGGCCTCCATCCGCAACGTCATGGCCGACCTGGCCGACGCCGGTTTCCTGGAGCAGCCGCATACCTCCGCCGGGCGCGTGCCGACCGCCCAGGCTTATCGTTTTTATGTGAAGCAGCTGACCGGCGAGGCGCGGCTGTCGCCCGCCGACGAGAGCCTGATCCAGGGCACGCTGCAAAGGGCCGCAGGACGTGCAGGAGTTTCTGGAGCGCACCTCGCACGTGCTGTCGCTCGATTTCGCACGGCGTGGGCGTGACGGTCAGCTGCCAGCGCCGGCGCAGCGCAATGCGCTGGAGCATGTGTACTTCCAGCGCATGGCGGACAAGAAGGTGCTGGCCGTGGTGGTCACGCGCAACGGCCTGGTGCGCGATCGCGTGCTGCGGCTGGAGCAGCGATCTGGCGATCGAGCGACCTGGAAGCCGCCGCCAGCTACATCAACCAGAACTTTCGCGGCTGGGAGATGGAGGCGGTGCGCAACGAGATTGGCCCGCCGCGCTGCAGCAGGAGCGCAGCGAATACGATCGCCTGATGGCGTCGGTGGAGCAGCTCTGCGCGCAGGGAGCGCTGGCCGCCGAGAGCCGGATCGCAGACCGTGTACGTGGAAGGCGCCGCCAACCTGGTTATCACCGAGCAGGACAAGGAGCGCCTGCGGCAGTTGCTGGCGACGCTGGAGGAGAAGCAGCGCATGGTCGATCTGCTCTCGGCCTATCTCGACGCGCGGCAGGAGGCGGTGCGCGTGGTGGTGGGTCTGGAGGATGCCATGCCGCATCTAAATAATTTCGTGCTGATCGGCACGCCGGCGCGCGTGGGCGACGAGGTGATGGGTTCGCTGGCCGTGATCGGCCCGACGCGCATGGACTACGAGCACACCATCACCGCGGTGTCGTACATCGCGCGCCTGTTCGATCGGCTGTGGAACGAAGCACGTACAAGACTGAGAGGATTACCATGGCAGACAAGAAGCAAAACGGAAGCTGGCGCGTCGAGCTGGAGCTGGATCACGAATTGCCGCCCGGCGAAGAGGGACGACTCGCCCCAGGGCGGACCTCCGCGCACGGAGGCGGTACTGCGTCCGACGGACTGGAGTCCGAACTGGAGAAGGCAAAGGCCGAGTGCGCGGCGTATCTCGACCGTGCCGCCCGCATTCAGGCGGAGTTCGAGAACTATCGCAAGCGCAGCTGCACGCGAGCAGCAGGAGTTCCGCGAGTACGCGTGGCCGATGCGCATCAGATCGCTGCTGCCGATTCTCGACAGCCTGGACCGCGCGCTGAAGACCAACGCCGCTTCGCTGGAAGATTTTCGCTCGGGCATCGAGCTGATCGACAAGCAGTTTCATGATGCGCTGGCGAAGCTCGGCGTGCGAGCCGCTGGAGGCGCAGGGCGAGGCGTTCGATCCCAACCTGCACCAGGCGGTGCAGATGGTCGATACCGATGAAGTGGAAGACAATCACGTGATCGACGAGTTGCAGCGCGGCTACAAGCTGAAGGACCGCCTGCTGCGTCCGGCGATGGTGCGCGTGGCGCGCAATGCCAAGTACTAGAGGATTACAACTTCTGGCCACTAACGTGAAACGCGACTACTACGAGGTCCTGGGCGTCTCGCGCACGGCGAACGACCAGGAGATCAAGAGCGCTTATCGCAAGCTCGCGCTGCAGTACCATCCCGACCGCAATCCCGACAATCCCGAGGCCGAAGAGAAGTTCAAGGAGTGCAGCGAAGCCTATGCCGTGCTCGCCGACACCGAGAAGCGCGCCCGCTACGATCGCTTCGGGCACGCCGGCGTCGGTCCGGCAGCGGGCCCAGCGTTCGGCGGATTCGATCCCGACCGTCTTCAACGATTTCCAGGACATCTTCGGCGACCTCTTCGGCTTCGGCGACATGTTCGGCGGCAGGGACGCGTCGCCGTACCCGCGCGCAGCGCGGCGCCGACTGCGCGAAGATATCACGCTGGAATTTGAGGAAGCGGTCTTCGGCGTCACCAAGCAGGTGCAGATGCGCCGGCAGGAAGAGTGCGGCAAGTGCAAGGGAGCGGCGTCGCTCCCGGCAAAGCGCCGATCAATTGCACCACCTGCGGCGGCCGCGGGCAGATGCGCTATCAGCAGGGCTTCTTCGCCATCACGCGCGCCTGCAGCACCTGCGGCGGCTCGGGCAAGCTGATCGTCGATCCCTGCAACAATGCCGCGGCCAGGGACGCGTCACGCGCGAGCGCACGGTCACCGTCAAAGTTCCGGCGGGCGTGGAAGAAGGCGCGCGCATTCTCTACTCGGGCGAGGGCGAAGCCGGCGTCTACGGCGGGCCTCCCGGCGATCTGTACGTCGTGCTGCACGTCAAGGAGCACTCGTTCTTCGAGCGCGAAGGCAAGCGACCTGCACTGCATGATTCCGATCTCGTTCTACGCAGGCCGCGCTGGGCACGGAGATCCAGGTGCCGACGCTGGAAGGCGAGCAGACGATGCAAGTTCCGGAAGGCACGCAGACGGGCACGACGCTTCAAGCTGAGGAACAAAGGCGTGCCGGTGCTGAACGGCCATGGCCGCGGCGATCTGTTACGTCGAGGTGAAGGTGCAGACGCCGTGCGAAGCTGAGCAAGCGGCAGCGCGAACTGCTTGCAGGAGTTGCACGGCACGCTCGCGCACGAGAACAAGCCGGTCAGCCGCTCGCTGCTGAACAAGGTGAAGGAGATTTTCGGATGAGACCGTCCGCTATTGCGTGACCGTCTTCACCTCGTCGCCAACCTTGAAACCCGAACCCGAGACCGGGCTGCCGACGGCAGAAACCTCATCCACGTCGGTCAGGCGAATCACGCCGACGTCCGAGGTCATCCGGCGAATCACCTGTCCCGTCGAAGGATCTTTGATTTCTCGGGTGATGCGCTTGACCGTCAACTGATCGCCGACCTTCAGCCCCGCCTTCGAGCCGATGTTCAGGATGATCTGACCGCCGTCGACCGCTGCGACGAGACCCTCGACATTGATCGTGCGTGCGACCAGCTTGGTGTTGTCGGCCACCAGTTCGCTGGTCATCTGGACGACGGCCTGGTTCACCGCTTCGCCGATGATCGTCGACTGGAAGTCGCTGCTGCCGAAGTCTACCGCTCCGCCGCCGAATCCATGCCAGTTGCCGCCGCCGCCCAGCAGCGAAGTGCTCTCCCGCGACGACTCGCCTTTGCCGCTGGCAACGCCCAGAATCTCGGCGGTATCGATATCAACCAGGCGAGCGTCGACCTGCACTACCGCCTTGCTCTTCTTGTGACTGAAGCCACCGATTCCATAGCCTCCCCAACCTCCGCCGCCTCCGCCGACTTTCGTGTTCTGGTTGTCGTTGCCAAACTGCGTGATGCTGCCGACGATGATGGCGTCCACGCCGAGGATTTTGCCGATCTTGGCGGCTGAGTTGGGATTCGCGCGGTCGCTATTGGAGAAGTTCTGCTCCCCCAAAATCTTGTCCATGGCTTTGCGTTCGATGACGGAGTAGGTGCCGTCCTGCACAAGATGGCGGACCAGCAGATCGGAGATTCCTTTGCCCACATCGACGTTGGTACCGAACAGCGCCTGTGTAGAACTTTGAACCGTGGCGTAATCGAAGTCGAAAACCGCGACGCGCTTCTTGCGGCCTCCCGGCGCCGGAGCAGACGACGGTGCACTGGAAGCAGCAGGCGCCTGCGTGGCTGCAGTTTGTGCACCCGCCGGAACGGCAAGCAATGAAAGGACCAACAGAAGCGAAAGCAGGACCCGGTGCATACGAATGATCTCCTTATCGAATTGAAGACCCGAGAGCGGGCGGCCAGCCCTGATTTGCCCCGAACCCATCTCGGCCAAGGCACGGTCGGAAGCGTCAGCCCGAAGCCGTACACCGTTGCCTTCGCGGTGCATTCGAGACAGCGCTATATGGTACACCCACTTCGTCCTGGAACAAGCGCTTTTGTGCCGAAGAATGAGCCCGTCTTCCCCAGTGTGGCTCGAGACGCGCCCGCAAGCGGCATATCCAAAAGCTGGCAAACTCCGCAAAGTCGGCCCGGGCGAATTTTCCCCGGCTCCATTTCGAAAGGTGAGACTTACGAAAAACTTACGAACTCTTTAGCCGGGCCTTACTGCGCGAATGCTCCAATCGACAGGTGACGGCGAAGGCGCCGTTGTGTGCGAGGCATCATGACGACATTATTCCTGCTTGTCTGCGCTGTAAGTTTGGTTTTCTTCCTCGTCTTTCTATTGAACTGCTTTTTTGTCGGCCGGAAACCCGGGAAGCTTGGCAGCCGTCGCGTCTCCCCGGTTGTCCGGCGCGTCGCCGAATCGCAGGCGGTGGATGCGGCGTGCGGCAGGCGGCTCTTCGTCCATCTGGAAGAGGAGATGGCTGAGTTTCTCGCCGTACACGGACGCAATGCCGCGGCCCTGTTGCTGGCGGTGCTGTGCGTGCCGCTGATCGGGCGTGCACAGACGGCAGGTCCCAACCCGTCCGACCAGCTGACCAAGGCCGGCTCGGATCAGCAGGCCAGCGCCACTTCCGACCAGCAAATTCCCGCCGCTGTTGCCAAGCAGCTTGAGGCGATGCAGAAGAGAATCGATCAGCTTGAGCAGGAGCTCAAGGCCCACAATTCGCAGCCGGGCTCTGACGGCCCGGGAGACCACACAGTCGCCGACCAGGGATCCGCGCCGTTAATTCCAAGTACAGGCGCGCAGGAGAATGCGCTGGCGCAACAGCCCGATCCCAACAAGAAACCGGAGCCGTTCTCCTTCGCCGATTTCACCTGGATGAACGGCAACAGCCGTGTCAAAGACATTCCGGTCGCCACCAAGTTTTTCACGCCTGAGGTTCGCTTCGACGGCAACTACGTCTACGACTTTAATCACCCGCAGGACGATACGATTTCAGGTTCGAGCGAGATCTTTCGCGCTAATGAATTCCAGGTGACCCAGCTTGGCATAGGCGGCGACTTCCATTGGGACAATGTCCAGGCAAGGGTGATGACCCAGGTCGGCCTCTATTCGCAGACCACTCCTCGCAACGATGCCAGCCCGGGACGCGGTCAATGGAACCTGTCCGATGCTTACCGCTACATCTCCGAAGCGTGGGCCGGATATCACATTAACGCCCTGGATGGGATCAACATTCAAGCCGGCATTTTCCTGTCCTACGTCGGGCTGTTTAGCTACTACCAATTCGACAATTGGGCGTATCAGCCGTCGTACGTGTCGTCGAACACCCCGTGGTTCTTCAACGGCATGAGGGTACAGATCTTTCCCAACCAGCACCTGAAGATCGAACCCTGGCTCATTAATGGATGGCAGTCCTACGGGCGTTTTAATCATCGGCCCGGAGTCGGCGGCCAGATTGCCTGGCGGCCCAATGGGAAGTTTGCCTTTATCGGAAATCAGTACGTCCTGGGTGCGGACACGCTCGGGGTGCCGGGTCGCATACGCTATCACACCGACGACAGCATTGAGTACAAGTACTATGACCACCCAGATGGCTTGCTGGACAGGATGGCGTTCTCGCTCACCGGCGATATGGGATGCGAGCATGGCGGAGGCGTGAGTTGTACCGGCGACTCCGCCAAGGGGCCCAAACAAAGTTTTCTGGGATTCATGTTCTACAACCGTTTCTGGTTGCACAAGGACCTGTACGGGGTGACTCTTGGGGGCGGCGAAATCAATAACCCCGGACGATATCTGGTGCTTTTGCCGCCGATTAACGGGGCGACCGCTTTTTCGGGTACCCCTTATTTTAGCGAGAGCCCGGGCGATCCATTTAAGGCATGGGACGCTTCCGCGACATTCGATTACATGCCCAGCCAGTACATAACGTTCCGCATGGAATACGACCATAGGCACGCGAACGTGCCTTATTTCGCCGGAGCTGGAGGCGTCACCCCACCGGGTGGGAACACGGGGGCGCCTGGTTCGCTGGTAACGGGGTGGTCACCCGACCTTGTGCAGACTCAGAACACGGTCCTCGGAGCGCTGTTGGTCATGTTCTAGGAGGGTGTGAATCCTTTATGCAGGACGTAATCTTTGTCGCAATCACTATCGCTTTCTTTGCGCTGTCGCTAGGCTATGTGCATTTCTGCGAGCGCATTAAATAGGAGACGGGACACTATGCACACGCAATCGATCGTCATGCTGGTCGTTTGTGCGTTGACCATGATCTATCTGTTCTACGCGCTGTTGCGGCCGGAGAAGTTCTGAAATGACAGCCAACGGGTGGTTTCAAATCGCGGTTTTCCTCGCGCTGATCTTGCTGGTCACGAAGCCTCTGGGCGTCTTCATGACCCGGGTCTTCAATCGCGAGCGCACCTTTCTGGATCCGGTGCTGCGGCCGGTCGAGCGACTGCTCTATCGCGTTGACCGGCGTGGACGAGAGCCACGAGATGCGCTGGACGGAGTATGCCGCCTCCATGCTGCTGTTCAGCGTGGTTTCCATGCTGCTGCTGTACCTGATCGAGCGGGTGCAGGGCATCTGCCGTTCAATCCGCAGAACTTCGCGGCAGTGCCGCAGGCGCTGGCGTTCAATACCGCGGCTTCGTTCACCACCAACACCAACTGGCAGAACTACTCGCGGCGAGACCACCATGAGCTATCTGACCCAGATGGCTGGGCTCGCCTATCACAACTTCATTTCGGCGGCGGTTGGCATTGCGCTGGCGATCGCGTTCATTCGCGGCATTGCGCGGCGTCAGATGCAGACCATCGGCAACTTCTGGGTGGACATGGTGCGCAGCTGCCTGTGGGTGCTGCTGCCGTTCTGCATCATCGGAGCGCTGGTGCTGGTGTCGCAGGGCGTGGTGCAGAACCTGAAGCCGTACGATACCGCGAAACTGGTCGAGCCGCATGCAGGTGCCGCACGTCAACGCCGACGGCAAGCCCGCGGTGGATGCCAGCGGCAAGCCGGTGATGGACACGGTCACGACGCAGACCATCGCGCAGGGGCCGGTGGCCTCCCAGGAGTTCATCAAGGAATTCGGCACCAACGGCGGCGGCTTCTTCAACGCCAACAGCGCGCATCCCTTCGAAAACCCCACGCCCTTCTCCAACTTGATTGAGATGTTTGCGATCTTCGCCATCGGCGCCGGACTGACCTACACGCTGGGACGCATGACCGGATCGCAGCGCGCACGGCTGGGCGGTGTGGGCGGCGATGGCCATCCTGTTCGTGGCCGGCGTCACCGTGGCCTACTGGGCGGAGGCGCGCGGCAATCCGCTGCTCGCATGGCGTGAATCAGCACGCAGCGGCGACGCAGGCGGGCGGCAACATGGAAGGCAAGGAAGTCCGCTTCGGCATTGCCAATTCCGCGCTCTGGGCCACCGTCACGACCGATGCCAGTTGCGGCGCCATCAACGGCTGGCACGACTCCTTCACGCCGCTCGGCGGCATGGTGCCGCTGGTCAACATCATGCTGAGCGAGGTGATCTTCGGCGGCGTGGGCGCCGGCATGTACGGCATGCTGATTTACGTCGTGCTCGCGGTCTTCATCGCCGGGCTGATGGTGGGCCGCACGCCGGAGTATCTCGGCAAGAAGATCGAGGCCTATGACGTGAAGATGGCGATGCTGGTGGCGCTGGTCTTTCCCGCTGGTGATCCTGATCTTCGCCGGCATCTCGATCGGTGCACGGCTTCGGCACTTCCAGCATCAGCAACCCCGGGCCGCACGGGCTGTCCGCAGATTCTGTACTCGTTCACCTCGCAGGCGCGGCAACAACGGCTCGGCCTTCGCCGGGCTCAACACCAACACGCTCTGGTACAACGTCGTCGGGCGGCTTCACCATGCTGATCGGCCGCTTCCTGATGATCATTCCCATGCTGGCCATCGCCGGCAATCTGGCGCAGAAGAAGTACGTGCCGCCGTCGCTGGGAACGTTCCCGGTGACTACGCCGCTGTTCACCGTGCTTCTGATCGGCGTGATCATCATCGTCGGCGCGCTGACGTTCTTCCCGGCGCTGAGCCTGGGGCCGATTCTGGAGCACCTGCTGATGGGGGCGGGCAAGACTTTCTGAGGAACTCGAATGGCAAGCACAATGGAACCCTCGATCGCTACGGAACCCACGATGGTACGCCTCGGGCATCGCCCCACAAGCCGCGAAAGAAGGCCATTTGGGAGGGGAAGATCGTCTGGCGCGCCATCCTGGATTCGTTCGTCAAGCTCGATCCCGCGGCACATGATGGGCAATCCCGTCATGTTCGTGGTCGAGATCGGCAGCGTGATCACCACGGTGCTGCTGGTACGCGGCGGCGGACACTTCCTCTTCAACCTGCAGATCACCTTGTGGCTGTGGTTCACCGTGCTGTTCGCCAACTTCGCCGAGGCCATGGCCGAAGGCCGCGGCAAGGCGCAGGCCGACACTCTGCGCAAGGCCCGCTCGGAGACGATTGCCAACCGCGTTGGCGAGAACGAGCGAGATCGAGCAGGTTCCCAGCTCCAAGCTGCGCGCCGGCGACGTGGTGATCGTCTCGGCCGGCGAATTCGTTCCCTCCGACGGCGAGATCATCGAAGGCGTGGCGTCGGTGGACGAGTCGGCGATCACCGGCGAATCCGCGCCCGTCATTCGCGAAGCCGGCGGCGACCGCTCGGCCGTGACCGGCGGCACGCGCGTGCTCTCCGATCAAATCCGCGTCAAGGTCACGTCCAATCCCGGCGAGACCTTTCTCGACCGCATGATCGCGCTGGTCGAAGGCGCCGAGCGGCAGAAGACGCCCAACGAGATCGCGCTGAACATTCTGCTCGCCGGGCTGACCATCATCTTCCTGCTGGCGGTCGTGACGCTGCAGCCGTTCGCGATCTACTCCGGCTCGCCGCAGACGGTGTTCGTGCTGGTCTCACTGCTGGTCTGCCTGATTCCGACCACCATCGGCGGTTTGCTGTCGGCCATCGGCATCGCCGGCATGGACCGCCTGATTCAGCACAACGTGCTCGCCATGTCGGGACGCGCGGTGGAAGCCGCGGGCGACGTCGACACGCTGCTGCTCGACAAGACCGGAACCATCACGCTGGGCAATCGCCAGGCTGCCGAATTTATTCCCGCGCCGGGCGTCAGCGAAGCCGAGATGGCCGATGCGGCGCAGCTTTCGTCGCTGGCCGACGAGACGCCGGAAGGCCGCTCGATCGTCGTGCTGGCGAAGGAGCGCTACGGGCTGCGCGGACGCGAGTTGCAGCTCGCATGAAATGGAGTTCGTTCCCTTCACCGCCCAGACCCGCATGTCGGGCGTGAACATGAACGGCAACCAGATCCGCAAGGGCGCGGTGGACGCGATCACGCGCTACCTCGCCAACAACGGCGTGCCGATGCCGCCCGAAGTGCAAGCCAATGTGGAGAAGATTGCGCGCTCCGGCGGCACGCCGCTGGTGGTGGCGGAGAAGCAGCCGCGCGCTGGGCGTCATCTACCTGAAGGACATCGTCAAGGGCGGCATGCGCGAGCGCTTCGATCAACTGCGCGCCATCGGCATCAAGACCGTGATGATTACCGGCGACAATCCGCTGACCGCCGCGGCGATTGCGCGCGAAGCCGGCGTCGACGACTTCCTCGCCGAGGCCACGCCCAAGGACAAGATGGACCTGATCCGCCGCGAGCAGGCGCAAGGCAAGCTGGTGGCGATGACCGGCGACGGCACCAACGACGCTCCCGCGCTGGCGCAGGCCGACGTGGGCGTGGCCATGAACACCGGCACGCAGGCCGCCAAGGAAGCCGGCAACATGGTCGATCTGGATTCCAACCCGACCAAGCTGATCGAGGTCGTTGCCATCGGCAAGCAGTTGCTGATGACGCGCGGCTCGCTGACCACGTTCTCCATCGCCAACGACGTCGCCAAGTACTTCGCCATCATCCCGGCGATGTTCGCCGGAACCTTTCCGGTGCTGAACGCGCTGAACATCATGCACCTGCGGACGCCGCAGTCGGCAATTCTGTCGGCCGTGATCTTCAACGCCATAATCATCATCGCCCTGATCCCGCTCGCGCTGCGCGGCGTGAAGTATCGGCCCATGAGCGCGGCCGCCCTGCTGCGGCGCAACCTGTGGATTTACGGCGTCGGCGGCGTGGTCGTGCCGTTCATCGGAATCAAGCTGATCGACATGCTGATTTCCGCCACCGGACTGGCTTGACGACCACGTAACGATGCATACACGGGCCCGCGGCAAAATGCGGGCCTGACTGCTGTGTCGTTCATCTCTCCACGCATAGTCCCTGCCGGTGATAGCCCTAAGTCGCGCAGACGACGACTCCCCCCTGACGTTTCGCACTGGCATGGACGTGCGCCTGTATAATTTTGTAAGTATCTGCGGCGGTTGCGCCTCTTTTGTAGGTGGGATGCCGGCCCGAGGCTTGGCACAACCACCGATTTCCCAGGCATCGGAGCTGACGATTGGCGGGTATCGAACAACAAACGGTATTGCCTTCTGGATCGAAGCCGGAACCAGAGTCGCCTCCGTTTGTTGCGGATCGAGGTCGCGATGACAAGCTCACGCTTGGGTTGCCGACGCCAAAGTTCCTGCCTCGCCGCTATAAGCCGCGCAACGTCGGCGAGTGGACGGGACATCTCACCTTCGCCAGCGACTTAATCGTGGCCCTGCAACCCAATCTGATTGTCGAGCTCGGCACTCACTGGGGCGAGGCGTATTTCACCTTCTGTCAAACCGTGCAGGAGCATGGACTGAGCACACTCTGCTACGCCGTGGATCACTGGCAGGGGGACGAGCATGCCGGCCGCTATGGCGAGGAAGTATTCGAGGAGGTGAGCCAGTACAACGAGCGGCTCTACCGGCAGTTTTCCTACCTGCTGCGTCGAAGTTTCGACGAGGCATGCTCACAGTTTGCCGACAACTCCATCGATCTTCTGCATATCGACGGCCTGCACACTTATGAAGCCGTCGCTCACGACTTCCGCAGCTGGCTGCCTAAAGTAAAACCTGGCGGAGTCATCATGATGCATGACATCTGTCCCCGCCATCAGGATTTTGGCGTATGGCAATTGTGGGAGGAGATCAAGTCGGAGTTTCCCGATACTTTCGAGTTTCATCATAGTTGGGGACTCGGCGTCGTTCGCAAGCCTGGAGGCACTCAAACCGCGCCGTTGCTGCGATATTTGTTCGAGAGTTCGGACCGACGTTCGCGAAGAGGTTCGCCGCCACTATGTGGTCTACGCCTCCCACCTCGAACATCTTCTCGGCCGCATGCCATCGATACCCGCTCCGAGGCTGGAAGTTCCCACACAGATTCGCGTGGAAGTCTTCCCTTGGATCAATGGCGGGCATTCTCCCGATTTCTGTCAGGTTCGCAACATGCCGGCGGGACAGTGGCATACTCTCGTTTTCGACCTGCGCTATCCGGACATGAACGGTCCGTTGCGCATTGATACCGGCTACGAACCATCCTTTGTAGAGATTGGCGATATCGTCATCCATTCCACCGATACTGGACAGATCCTTTGGCAGTCGCCGGCTGTCTTGGCAGATCGCGGATTGCAATTTGGCGGCACGGCTCGCCCGCTCCCCAACAACCCGTCATTCATCATCAATATTGGTGACGATCCGAATTTCTTGCTGAAGGGTGCGGCCGACGTACGCGGACCCGTTATTCTCACGATCACTCTGAAAGTACTACCTGTAGCTAAGGCCGCGATGGAAATCATCCATAGCCATCTGCAAACTGCGCTTGCCGATGCTTCAGCCAGAATGTCTGCGTTGGAAAGCCAAGTTCATCAGATGACCTCTGTGCGGGACCGAGAACAAGCCGAGCTCAACAATCTCAGACATTTGCTTATCGACATCCAAAACTCGGCATCGTGGCAGATAACTAGTCCGATGCGGATGGTAATGGCAGCATTCCGAAGAGGTAAAGCCTAAACCGCACGGTTGTCAGCGCGACTGGAGAACTATCCCTTTTTTTGGAGCCGCAGGAAAGTAAATGGACGAGCAGGAAATCATAGCTGTACTGAGGGAGCATGTAGCCCGCAGCCAGAACGCTGGCTCCAACGGCGATAGCGTCCATGGTCATGACCAGACCCGGGTTGATCCGTCCAAGCTCGACTACCTGTCCGCCGAATTGTGGAAGTTGAGCAGCGGTGTCGGCCAACTGAATCCTCGCAATGCGGGTTTTGTAAATCGTGCGGTGCAGGCCTTTAAGAAGTTTCTCCAGCGCTCGTTAGGCTGGTATACCCGTTCCCTGCAAAATTATCATCACGGCGTCAATCAGACGTTCGAGTACCACGCCCAAGCTATCGCGTTACTGCAACAACAGATCTTACAAAAGGGCGGGGGTCTGCCGAAATTTCTGCAGGACACGCTTCGATCGGAGCGCCGGGCGACCCAGGAGCAACAAGCGCCCTATGCCGATCTGTTTCGCGGATTTGAGCCGGTTCTGGATTTGGGCTGCGGGCGTGGAGAATTCCTCGAACTCCTCGATGCGAAAGGGATCTCCGCCTACGGAATTGATTCCGACCGCCTGGCTTGTGAAGAGGCGAGGCGCAAGTCGCTGACGGTGATTGAAGGCGACCTATTCGACAACTTAGAGCAAATACCGGATCGCTCGCTCGGCGGTATTTTCTGCTCGCGGGTCCTTGAATATCTTCCTTCCGAGCTCCAGGCTGATCTGGTTGCTTCCGCCGCGGCCAAGCTGAAACCCGGTGGCTTGTTGGTGGTGGAAACTCTTAATCCAGGTTCTGACACACCCTTTGGGCGCAATTCTCATATCGACCCAACCCATCTTCGCGCTATCTATCCGGAGGTGCTGAAGTCGCTGGTTGAGAGTACGGGCCTCGAATGCAGGATTTGTGTTCTAGCTCCTCAGGAAGTTTGTGTAGCCGGATCGGGGGAGAGAGCGGAACCACCGAACCTGCAAAGCGATGGTCGCGGCCTTGTGTCGTCTATGTCGCACGCGCCTTCCTACGCCGTGATTGCTACCCGGCGATAGGAAATCGCAGCACCTCATCATTCATGTCTTCCACAGTCAAAACCCGTGATGATCACTCCATCATAATTGCGCCAGCGGACACGCAGCAGATTGCCGGCAGCGTCGATTCGCAACGGGATATCACGCGGGCGACTCTTGTCGCGGCAGTGGTTTTTCTCGCAACATTCTTATTCCTTAATCGCGCTCTTTTCCGTCAACCTATCTATGAGTGGGGCGACTCCGCGGCCAACGCGCTTCAGATACAGAACGCAAAGCATTTTAGGGAATTGTTAGGAAACTACTCGCGGTGGGGATTCCATCATCCTGGACCGGCGTTTTTCTATATGTTTGCAGCTGGTGAGTGGCTGTTTCACGACCTGCTCCACATCGTACCGCAGCCGATGAATGCCTGTGTACTCACCATCGTCCTCGTCAATGTGCTGTTTCTATTCAGCTCGATATGGATCGTGGGTCAGCACAGAGCTACCCCGCTGTTCGTCCCCATAGCAGCGCTCTCTTCGTTCTTCCTGATCGAGGTCATCAACCGCACAGTATCGTTGGACATGGGAAGAACCGAAACTGCACTCTCTTCGGTCTGGATGCCCAACGTCCTGCTGTTCTGCTTCCTTCTGTACCTTGTCAGTTGCGCTGCTGTGGCTTCCGGCGAGATTCGATATCTTCCGCTAGTCACATTGACCGGCTTGATGCTTCTACACGCTCATGTCGCGCAACTGCTCTTTGTGGGCGCCCTAAGCCTGATATTGCTTGCCAAACTCGTGTGGGACCGTCGCCATCGCAGTCTGCGGCCCTTGTTGAAGAACAATAAAAAGGAACTTATTACCTGTTGCGTTCTCATTGCTGTCTTTGCGACTCCGCCACTGCTCGATGTATTGTTGCACAAGCCAAACAACATTGACGCTATTCACACCTACATGCGCGATCAAGTTGGGTTGCCCAATAGCTTGAGACAGGCGGTACGGTACGAATTGAGTTTTTTCACTTTCCTCGCAAATCCCGACAAGCATCTCGGACCCTCTCCCGTACTCTTCGCCCAGGGAGGTTCACATCCCTATGTGCTGGAGTACTGGGCGTTCATTATGTTCTTGCTGGGAACGCTGGCGGGCCTACGAATACGGGGGCCCATCAACCTGCCACCATTCACCAAATATCTGGTGATGGAACTACTAGTTGTATGTGTTCTCTTCCTCTATTGGACGATGAAGATGGCGGGAGGCCTCTCTAACTTCAATGGATACTTCTTTTATTCGATTCAGTTCGCTGCGATATTTTGCCTACTGTCGTTAATATTACCTGCTCTTACCGTGGCCCGGCGGCGTATATCGCAAGTCTCGCTGGTGATGTCATGTCTAGCTCCATGCATCGTATTTGCCTCGGTGCCACAATTTATGATTCCAGTTGGCGGGGGCGAATTCGCCAATCAGGTTGCTACGGCAGCACAGGGCCGCGCACCCATGATACAAATAGTCTTTGGTCATGATGACTGGCCGACGGCGATAGGAGTGGCCAGCCGCCTCCGACGGGCGGGTCAGCCGTTTTGTGTCGCACCTTCGAACCTGATGTTCGGCCGGGGTGCAACGTGCCACGATCTTTCGCATATTTTACGATTAGTCCTGACACATGATTCGGCAGCGTGTGCTGAGCCGTGCCAGGTGTTGCTGCAGACCCAAGGACTTGCCGCCGAGCTTTCACCCTATCCGCAGCTACGACTGCCGTTTACTTTGAAGACAGATGCTTTGTCTGGACTTTTCGAAGGATTTAACACCGGCGGTCCGGAGGGAGCGCCAATGTGGACTACTGAACAAGCATCAATTCGTTTCCTGACAGGCGAAAGTAATCTTCAGGGTCAGAAGCTCCGCATCACGGTAGAAGGTTTTCCTCGGCGTGATGTGCCGGTCGAGATCCGGCTGAACACTAATTTGCTCGGGTCAATACAGTACGGTCAGGCCGGAGCCGTACATTTTGTGGTACCTGGTGACTGGCTGAAAGGCAGCTCGGAAAACACCATTACCTTTTCTGCTCCCAAGGCAGGGCCCGCCGGTGAGGACGTACGACACATGGGGTTTCTGCTGGAGAGTATATCTTTCGATAGGATTGGTTCTTAACTAGTATCTATGGACGCACTTCAACGCAGCGCGATCTCGCCACCGCCGGACTTTGCGGCCTGCACCATCATCGCCAAGAACTATTTACCGATGGCACGCGCGCTTGCCGAGTCCTGGAACGCGGCCCATCCCGGCTGTCCCTTCTTTGTTTTGCTGCTCGACTCGCCTGCCGGCTTCTTCCAGCCCGACAAGGAGCCGTTTACGTGTGTATTTACCTCCGAACTGGATATCCCCAACCTAAACGGCTTCTTGTTCAAATATACCGTCCTGGAAGCCAGCACAGCGGTCAAGCCTTATCTGTTGGAATATCTTTTCCGGCGCTATGCGATTCGTAAGCTTTTATATCTCGATCCGGATATTCTTATTTTCCGCCCGCTGGAGCCCCTGCGGGAGCGCCTGGAAACCGCCAATGTACTCCTGACACCGCATCTGCTGTCGCCTCTTCCTGATGATGGTCGTGGGCAAACCGAGCACGATATTCTTCAGGCGGGGACCTACAATCTGGGGTTCTTCGGCATTCGCAACTCGCTGGAGTCCAGGCAGCTGCTGCGCTGGTGGTCCGATAAGCTATACCATCACTGTATCGTTTCTTTCCAGGACAACTTGTTCGTCGATCAACGCTGGATGGACATGGTGCCTGGACTTTTTCCCGGGGTAGAGATAATTCGTGACTATGGCTTCAATGCAGCCTACTGGAATCTGCATGAGCGGACTATCGTGATCGGCGATGAAGTCACCGTGAATGGCGCTCCGCTCTACTTTTTCCACTTCAGCGGCTTTGATCCCAACAAGCCATGGATCGTTTCGAAATACCAGACCCGGTTCGAGATGTCCACCATCGGCGATACCAGGAAGCTATACAGTTCTTATCGCGAACTGCTGATGAAGAATGGCTGGGGAGAGACGAGCAGCTGGTCGTACGAGCACGATTACTTCGCTAATGGAATTCGGATTCCAGCAACCGCTCGCAAATACTATTGGAGCCTTGGACCTAATGTCGCCCATTTAGGAAATCCCTTTTTATGGCTAAATGACTGCGCCCCATCCGCAGATCAGGCCCACCGTCCTCCCATGGACTTGAGTCTTCCAGCAGGCGTCAATCTGTTGGGATACTTCGAATCGGAAAAAGGAGTAGGCGAGGGGGCTCGGAGCAATCTGAGGATCGTTCAGGCCACTGGCTTACCTTATTGTATTAATAATAGAGTCGATTCCGGATCGACCAATGTTGAGCGTTTGGAAGAAGCAGCGCTGAACCACAATCCGTATCTCGTCAATTTCATGACGCTGAATGCGGATGGGTTGTATGATTTTGGCTCGAAACACCCTTCGTATTTAGCCGGCCACTACAACGTTGGATATTGGGCGTGGGAGCTTCCCGAGTTCCCTCCCCAGTGGGCTCCGTCGTTTGGCTATGCCGACGAAATCTGGACGCCGAGTCGCTTCACCCGCGATTCCGTGGCGTCGTGCTCGCCGATTCCGGTACAGGTCGTGCCACATTCGCTGGAAATGGAAGACGACCTCGACGCAGCCGTTGATCGGAGTTTTCTTGGCATAAGCCCGGATGTGTTCCTATTTCTCTTCCTCTTCGATTTTCACAGCTTCCTGGAGAGAAAGCATCCACTGGGCTTGATTCAGGCCTACAAGCAAGCCTTCGGAAAACGCAGAGACGTGCAATTGCTCATCAAGTCGGCCCACAGTGCTGAACACCAACAGGAATTGACGTTGCTGCAATCCGCAAGTGAGGGTGCAAATATTCGAATCCTCGATGCGGTTCTCACCCGAGCTGACAAGCAACATCTGATGAGGTCCGCCGATTGCTATGTATCGCTTCACCGCTCCGAAGGTTTCGGACTAACTATGGCCGAGGCCATGCTCTATGGAAAGCCCGTCGTCGCTACTGGATATTCAGGAAATGTAGACTTCATGTCCGACGAAGACAGTTACCTGGTCCCTTATCGGCTGATCACGATCAAGGAGACGCATGGACCTTATAAAGCTGGATATCACTGGGCCGATCCAGACCTCGACTCCGCCAGCGACATCATGCGCCACATCGAAAGCAATCGCGCAGCCGCTATTGAGATGGGACGCCGCGCGCAGGCGAAGGTGCGCGAACTACTGCATCCCACCACTATCGCCGCCTCGGTGCGCGCGCGGCTCGACCAACTAGGGCTGCTGCAGCCTCATGCTACTTCCATCACAGCGGAAAACCCCGCTTCAGTATGAGTAGCTCCGCGATCAAGCTGGAGACGACAACCGCTGCCTCCGTATCGCGCCCCGCCGTCAGCCGGATGCATTTGCTGTGGATCGCCGTGTTCCTCTGGGTGGCAAGCAACATCTTTGTTACATCCATCGCCAAATTTGCCAGCTGGGAAGGTTCCGCCTCTTACAAAAAGGTATCCGATTTGTGCCAGTGGGATTGCGGCTGGTATGCCTCGGTCCTGCAACATGGTTATGACCGCGTCCCGGAAAACGAACCGGGAGAGGCCAACTGGCCTTTTCATCCTTTGTTCCCGATGACTGCATACCCGTTCTGGCGCTGGCTCAATTTACCGCTTGCCGCGAGTATGGTACTCACCAGTAAGCTGGAGTTGTTGTTTGCCCTCTACGCATTCCTGCTATTGGTACGAGACCAGATTGACACCACGAACGAAGGTCTGCTCGCAGGTTCACTGGTAGCGTTCAATCCTTACGTGATCTATGCGCACGCCGGTTATTCCGAGCCACTCTATTTTGGTCTTATAACTCTGGGATTTTACTTCGCAGACCGCAGGCGCTGGATCTTATCCGGAGCGATGGGTGGTCTCGCCTCCGCGACCCGCTTCGTTGGATTCCTGCTTTCGATCTCTTATGCCATCGTCTGGCGGCGCGAGCTGCGCGCCCGATCGGCATGGCGCAAGCTCAACCTCGACGCAATCATCGGATTGCTGCTTTGCCCTTTGGGCACGGCGCTATTCCTGCTCTATTTGCACGCCCACATGGGCGACGCGCTGGTACAACAGCACGCCCAGGTAGCCTGGCACAAGCTTCCCGGCAACCCGGTGCACACTCTGTGGATTAGCCTGACCGCGCATCGCTGGCCGCGCCTGTGGGGGTTCATGGTCGTTGTCGCGCTCGCGCTAAGCGCGTGGCTGGTCAAAATTCAGAAGGCGGAGATGGGGATTTTCCTGGCACTCTCAATTCTGCTTCCACTTTCCGCCACGTTCTGGTGTATTCCCCGATACATTTGGTGGGAGCCCCCCCTTCTGTATGCCGTCTATCGCATCTTAAAGCACCATCCGAGATGGTGGCTTCTCTACCTGAGCTTTGCTTCAGGATTCGCGGCGTTCATGATAGTAGAATGGTTCAGCGGTCATTCGTTTGTGATGTAACTACGATGAGCATAATTCTCAAGTGGATAACTATTTTAGTGTTAGTCGGGGTGTATGTTGCTGCCCTCGCTGCTGTGCTGCATCCGCATGTTTCGCCACAATACAAAGACTACTTCATAGACCGAACCTCAACCGACTATGAGCCCAGCCACTACGATTCGACGCCAGAGGAAGGCATGCTCTTCAGCCGGCCGGGGCTGCCACAATGGGTCTCAGGCACGCACGGCTTCTCAATAAGGGAGCCGCAGGGACGGTGGACCGACGAGGCCCTGGGTAGCTCCGCGGGCTTAACCTTCAGCCGTGAATTCAGCGGCGATATCTGCGTTGCTACGTCGTTCCAAGCCGTACCCTGGCTGACAGGCCGCGCTATACCTGTTCGGTTTGGAAACCAGGAACAGGTACTCAAGCCGATTGCCGGCGGCCCGTTCACTTACGATTTGCAGTTTCATGATCTGCGGGCGGCGGACCATCTCGACATTCTTCTGCCACCCGACTTACCTTCGGTGGCGGAACACGAGCACGACTCAAGCGACACCCGGCGATTAGGCATAAGCATTTCCAGCTTGAAGATCTTGCCCGGCCAGTGCGCCGTGAAATCTCCTTAGAGAACAGCCGCCGCAGCCGGTGGGATGAGCGGTGTTTGCGCCTTCGAAGATGTTGCAGGAGATCGATGCCTCGGTTCGTTGAAGCTCCGGCTCCCGTCGGCCTTGACCCGGGCGCGGCTCGTCATCGGCTATGGAGCCGGATATCCGCGAACCTGTGCGTGGCTCTCGCGTTATGGGTGGGAAGCAATCTTTTCACCTACGGTTTCGCTAAGTTTGCCACATGGGAAGGCGCCGCCAATTACCAGCACATGAGCGATCTGTGCAGCTGGGATTGCAACTGGTACCGTTCGATTCTGCAATATGGTTATTTCCACAGCGTCGCCCAGGCACGCTCCCTGAATCCCGAACAACCCGATTGGATCGCCGTCAACTGGCCGTTCTATCCTCTGTTTCCCCTGACTGCGTCCGCGCTGCACAAAGGTCTCGGACTATCGCCTGCCGGCAGCCTGGTGCTTGCCAGCAAGCTGGAGCTGCTGTTTGCCATCTGCGCTTTCCTCGTGATGTTCTCCGGCGAGCTCGAGACCACCGAGGACAAAGTTCGGGCAGCCTCCCTGGTGGCCTTCAATCCCTACCTCATCTACGCCCATGCGGGATACACCGAGCCGCTCTACTTCACGGTGATCGCTCTGTCGTTCTATTTTGCGAGCCGCTCGCGATGGCTGGCCGCGGGTGCCATGGGCGGAGTTGCTTCCGCCACCCGGGTAACGGGCTTTCTGTTCTCTCTGTCCTACGTGATTGCCTGGCTCCGGAAACATAAATGGCGGTTCTCGTGGCGCACCTTGGAGCTGAATGCCGTGATAGGGCTGCTGCTCTGCCCGTTGGGTATAGCGCTCTTTATGCTCTATTTGCACGCGCGGCTTGGTGACGCGCTTGCTTTTCAGCATGCCGAGATCTCCTGGGGACGATCACTGGGGAATCCCATCTCTACCTTGATCTTCTGTTTCCAGCAGCCGCACTGGCTGCGAGTGTGGGCAATCATGATGGTTGCCGGATGGCTGGCGAGCTTCTGGCTGTTCAAGCTGGGCAAACCGGAGATGGGGACCTATCTGGCGTTGGTGTTACTACTCGCCACTTCCACGGGATATTGGTCGATGGCACGATATCTCTGGTGGCAGCCACCCTTCCTTTATGCCGTCTATCGCCTGTTGCGTCGCAATTGCGCCGCGTGGCTGGTCTATACGGCGCTTGCAGCCGGCATGGCGGCCTTCATGGTGGTCGAGTGGTTCAGCGGGCACAATTTCGTCGTCTGAGTCGACGCGCCGAATCAACGCTCGGCTTACCAGACGCCTTAGTTCGGTCCCGAGATCTTTACCCGCAAGTCTTCTGGAATGCGATCGCGGATTTCTTCCGGCAGCTTTTCCAGCCCGCGCCGCGCGCCGATAATGGCGACGTCTTTCATCACCAGCGGGGCCGGGGTCGACCAGCGCGACCAGCAGCCACAGCAGGATCGAGAGCAGGAAGCCGCCGAGCGCGCCGATCTCCAGCCAGAAGGCGTGGCTGGGATGGAAGTGGCGAATGATGCCGTAGGCCAGCAGGAAGACGGACGATGGAGGCTGAAGCCAGGGCCATCAGGCCAATATCGATGCCGCGATGCAGGCTCTGGCGCGAGCGGCAGAAGGCGCACTCGCGCGAGATGGGCCTCGTAATCGCCGCGCATTTCCGGGGCTATTCCGGAGATATCGTAGCGCCATCCGGCCAGGATCTTGCCGATCACGGGGTCAGTGCATTTCGCCATCGATGAAGGTTGCCAACGGCGCCGGCGCGCTGGGAATGCGTGAAGCGCGGCTACAGTCGAATCGCCGCCGCCGGTTCGTGCTGGGGCGCCAGCAGCAAGCGGTTGTGCAACAGAGGCTAGGCTGCGCGCCCAAGGCACGTTCCGCGGTCATGCGCGCAATTTCCGGATGGTTGTTCTGCTCCGAAAGATGCGCCAGTATGAGGAACTCTGCACTTCCATCATAGTCGGTCGTCAGGAAATCCGCGAGTGCGTCATTGGAGAGGTGGCCGACGCGGCTCATCACCCGCTGCTTCACGCTCCAGGGATAGGGGCCGCCGCGCAGCAGCTCCAGATCGTGGTTGGATTCGATCATCAGCACATGGCAGCCGCGCAGGTGATCGCGCACGCTGGCCGGAATGTAGCCGAGATCGGTGCAGATGCCGAGCTTGATGCCATCGGCCAGAAAGGTGAATCCCACCGGATCGACGGCATCGTGCGGAATGGTGAACGGCATCACGCTGATGTCGCCAATCTGAAAGCCGCTGCCGGAGCAGAACGGCTCGCGTCGTTCGAGCGCCACGCTGTTGCCCGCCGCGTCACGCGCACAGCGCTGATACTCCTGATAGGTCGCACCGGTGATGTAGACAGGAATTTTCAGCCGGCGCGCCAGCACGCGCAGGCCGGCAACGTGGTCGGCGTGTTCGTGAGTGATGAGGACGGCGTCCAGCGTTGCCGAATCTTCGCCGCAAAGCAGCAGACGCCGCAGCAGCTCGCGGCACGAAAGGCCGGCATCGACCAGCAAGCGGGTACGGGAGGTGGAGACCAGCGTGCAGTTCCCTTTGCTCCCGCTCGCCAACACCGTTACCGACACCATATCCGGCCAGCATAGATTGAAGCGCGGCGGCGGGGTAGTAACAAAGTCGTTACCATTGTGGAATTCGATGGCAGGCCTAAGTGCGTATGGGAAGGTTCCGAGTTTGGCATCGTCTTTGCTTGGGCGCTGCCTGGCGAAGAAATTACATCTTCGTAATTTTTTGTATTGAGAGTTGAACAAGTTTCAGGCATGCTTGCACGCAATCGAGGCACATGCGGATAACGTGCCGCTTCCGGGTTGGGACGACCATTTGGCGATGAGAGGCGGTCTGGACTGCGTTTGCGCTCCAAGGCGCCGCGATGGCGTTTCGGGGATGGCAGACGACGGGTTCCTGACCTCATCCGGGTGCTTCTTCGGTTGCGCTCGGAGTTTGCCGCAAGAATGGTCACCCCGGCCGCTGAGGCAGATTGGGCTCTGCGTGGCTTTGTGCGGACTACTCTCGGGCATCGGGCTCGAGTGCGTTCCTCCGAGTCCGCACCATTAAAGCGCGCCACTGCGCAACACGCAGGTTCCTCGCCATTGCTCTGGGCTGAGCGAGGGAAGTCGCGCGCTGCGTCGTAAGACGTGGAAGTGGTGCTTCAATGGCGACCCGAGGTGGCTGGCCTCGGGTCGCATGTTGTTAGCCGTTCTCCCTTGGCCCTTAGCTCTTAGGAATCCCCCTTGAGAGTCAGCATCAGCTGTTCCTCTCGACCCTTTGTGCGGGCGTATGATTCATTGCGAGCTTGATCCGCACGAATCTGCACTGCGGACGGGGAGCATCTAACCTAGCCGCTAGTTGCTCGTTGCTACCAGGAGGCATGATGCGCAAGACCTTTTCTTCGGCCGCAGCACTGGCCTGCACACTTTGCTTGATTCTGCTCGCTGCTCGGGGCCCCTCACCGGCCTTCGCCCAGCAAAATGGCGCCGCGCCATCGCAAATGTCGAGTGAGAATCTGTCGCCCCAGGCGCAGGCCAAGCTGATCAAGAAGGTCCAGAGCGCGATCCTTAAACTGCCGTACTTCGGTGTCTACGACAACATCGCATTTCAGTTGCAGGGCCGCACGGTCATCCTGCTGGGCAGTGTCACCAGCGAGCACGCGCAGACCAAGCAGGACGCCGAGCGGGCGGTACAGAAAGTAGAGGGCGTCGACAAGGTCGTCAACAAAATTCAAGTGCAGTCTCCCGGCCCCATCGACGAGCGCCTCCGGCGCGAGGTCTATAACGCGATCTACAACTACGGGCCCTTGTTCAAGTACAGCAACGACAAGGTCAATCCTCCGATTCGCATCATTGTGCAGAACGCGCGCGTGACATTAGAAGGTGTGGTCAATACCGAAACCGACAAGGGTCTTTGCACCCTGCGCGCCAATCAGGTGTCGGGAGTGCTCTCGGTAACCAACAATCTACGCGTGGCGAAGGGCTAACGCGGCCCGGGCGCGCGCCCGATCGTCGCCTTGTCGTAAACTGACTGCAGCGATGGTCGTCATCTATGGCATTCATGCGGTCAGCGAGGCGCTGAAATCCGGGGCGCGCAGCTTCGACTACATTGGGATCGTGCGCGAGCGCCACGACCAGCGGGTACAGCGCCTGATTGAAGACGCTCGTGCCAGCGGCGTGCAAGTGCGTTTTCTGCCCCGCGAACAACTGGATCGCACCGCCAACACCAACACCCATCAGGGCGTCATCGCGGTCACGACCAGCAAGCAGTACGCCGACGTCGATACCCTGCTGGAGCAGCGCCATGGCGAGCGCTCCTTTCTTGTCGTGCTCGACGGCGTTGAGGACCCGCATAACCTGGGCGCGCTGATCCGCACTGCCGATGGCGCGGGCGCCGATGGCGTCATCATTCCCGAGCGCCGTGCTGCAGGGCTGACCGGCACGGCGGTCAAAGCTTCCGCCGGGGCCTCCGAGCACCTGCCGATCGCGCGGGTCACCAACATCTCGCGCACCCTGGACGAGCTGAAAGAACGAAACGTCTGGACTGTCGGCCTCGACGAGCGCGGTACCCAGAGCTATGACGAGCTGGACTACAACATGGATTGTGCCATCGTGCTGGGCGCAGAAGGCAAAGGCTTGCACGACCTGGTCCGGCGGCGCTGCGATTTCCTGGTCTCGATTCCCATGCTGGGGCGCGTGCCGTCGCTCAACGTTTCGGTCGCGGGAGCGGTGGTGATGTATGAAGTCGCGCGCCAGCGCCGGGCGCATGGAAAATCCAATTCATGATGTTCCGTGCCGTCCCAACGGGACTCCCAAAATCGATAACTAACCGCTTTGCCTGCACTCACGTGCTGGGCTACGTTTGTGTCGCCCTGCGGGCTCTGTTGCGAACACGTTCGTTCCAAGCGCAACAACACGGGCATAGCAGGGGCGCATTCTTTCTCACTCTTTTGTCGAGTCAAGTTCAACCCGGAATCGGTAATCCCGCTTGCCTGGGCCATGAGACACGGCCCGAACTCGCTGCCACTTACTGCTCCAGCCGTGAAATCCAGCCCGAAGGGCGGCACAATCGTAGCCCGGCGCGTCAGCGCTGGGTATCGGCGTCGCAGAAGGCAGAGTCGCGCAGTGACGGCACAAACCAGAATCACTCCGCATTCCTCGCCGGCTTCCGCACCAAGAGCGTCACGATTTTGCTCGCCGTTCTTTTCCTTGCAGCGTCGGCCCACGCCATCGACCGCGACGCCTTCACCATCACCCGCTATCAACTGGTGGCGCAGGTTGACCGCGCATCGCACGTCATGGCCGTGACCGGAACGCTCACCTTGCGCAACGATTCCGCGACGCCGCAAAAAGTTGTCGCGCTGCAGGTCACGTCGTCGTTCGCCTGGAACAGCATCACCCTCGACGACAAGCCGGTGCAGTGGCTGAGCGACAACTACACCTCCGACATCGATCACACCGGCAGCCTGACCGAAGCCATCGTGAATCTGCCGAAGCAGGTCGCTCCCGCCGGCACCGTCACGCTGGCTGTGCAGTACGGCGGCACGATCACATCCGACGCGACGCGCCTCACGCGCATGGGTACGCCCGAGGACGTGGCGACGCGCAGCGATTGGGACGAGATCAGCGATCCTTTCACCGCCGTGCGCGGCCTGGGGCACGTGGTGTGGTATCCCGTCGCAATCGAGGCCGTGAGCATGAGCGACGGCAATGCCGTGTTCGACGCGATTGCTGCATGGAAGCAGCGGCACGCCCACTCGGCCTTCGAGGCGAAGATCGCCGTACCCGGCGGCGAAAACGAGGCGCTCTGCATTGCGCTGAATTCAGCTTCCGGTTGCGGTGAAGCGCGCGTCACCAGCGACACGGAAGCCGGAGGCAAAGCCAGGGAATTCACTCACACGCTGACGCTGAACGGCCTGGGTGAGCTGGTTCCCACATTCGCTTTGGGAAATTATGTCGAGCTGTCGCGCCCGACCGTCACGTTCCTGCATACGCCCGAGCACACGTCCCTCGCCCGCGATTTTGCCGTGGCGGCCGAAGCCAACGATCCTCTGCTGAAGGATTGGCTGGGCGAGCCGCGCCAGCCCATGCGCGTCATCGAGCTGACGGAACCGAAGGCGTTGGCCTACGAGAGCGGATTCGTTCTGTTCACGCCGTTGCGGCCGTGGCCCAGCGACACGCTCCAGCTTCTGCTGCTTTCCACCCAGGTCACGTCGCGCTTCGAGTCGCCGCGTCCGTGGATCCAGGAAGGCTTGCAGCGCTTTCTGCAATGCGCGCTCATCGACAACCGCTCCGGGCGCAAGGCGGCGCTGGAGTATCTCGACGAGTTTCGCGAGCCGCTGGCCAAGGCCGAAAATGCGCGGCTGCCCAAGCCCGAGCCGGGTGCCAAAGCTTCTGACGCAAACAGCGCCGACAATACTCTGCTTAACACCAACGACGAGCTGTACCTGCGCGGTAAGGGCGGCTTCGTTTTCTGGATGCTGCGCGACATGCTGGGCGAGACGGCGTTGCGCGCGGCGTTAACCAACTACCGACCCGAAGAGGACAAGGAGCCGAGCTACCTGCAACGGCTTCTGCAAACCAGCTCCAAGCGCGACCTGGAATGGTTCTTCGACGACTGGGTGTATCGCGACCGTGGCCTGCCCGACTTCCACGTCGAGTCCGCTTATGCGCGTCCGCTGCTGGATGAGGCCAATTCCAGCTTCCTGGAGACCGTGACCATCGTGAACACCGGGCATGCCGGCGCCGAGGTGCCGGTCATCATACAAGCGCCGTCGGGCGAAAAAGTCGTGCGCGTCGTCGCCAAGGCAGGCGAAAAAGGCACCGGACGCCTCGAGGTTCCGGCCGCGCCCGACAAGATCATCGTCAACGACGGCAGCGTGCCCACCGCGACAACCGGCGAGAACGTCTACGTGCCGCAACAACCGAAGCAATAAAAATCCACCACAGAGGCAAAGAGACAGAGAGGAATTTTTGAAGTCTCGAGATGTCGTCCGTAGCAGAAGATTGTCATCACGAGCGAGGCGAGGGATCTGCTTCTTTCCGAATCACGTAAAGCAGATTCCTCGCTTCGCTCGTAATTAGAGTTTTCTTGGTCTGTCCTTTGGTAAACCGGCAGACATTCCTCTGTGCCTCTTTGTCTCTGTGGTTATTCCCAGTTGCACTTGCCATCACTGCCCCGCAAACGGTACAACCTTCTGTTGCCGTTAAGAACGAGGGCAGGTTGAGCTATATACAATTTCTGGGTGCGGCAGGCGTTGTTACCGGATCGAAGCACCTGATCCACGTCGACAACAATGGTGCAAGGCCGCTGCAGGTTCTCATCGACTGCGGCCTCTTCCAGGGCCAAAAGGAATGGCGCGAGCGCAACTGGCAGGACCTGCCGGTGCCGGCCAAAACGGTCGACGCCGTCATCTTGACCCACGCGCACATCGATCACTCCGGCTGGATTCCGCGCCTGGTCAAGCAAGGCTTCCACGGGCCCATCTACGCCACGCCGGCGACCGTCGATCTGTGCAGCATCCTGCTGCCCGACTCCGGACATCTGCAGGAAGAAGACGCCGCGTTCTACAACAAGACGCGCGCCTCGAAGCACCATCCCGCGCTGCCGCTCTACACCATGGAAGAAGCGCAACAATCCCTGACGCTCTTCCGCCCCATCAACTTCGAGGAGCCGCATCAGCTCACCGACCAGCTGACCTTTCGCTTCGTGCGCGCCGCGCACATTCTTGGCTCGTCGATGGCGGAGATCACGCTGAACGGCGGCGGACGCAGGCTGCTTTTCACCGGCGACATCGGCCGCGTGCGCTGCGCCGAGGACACGCCTGGCAAGGTCGTCAACTGCGGCCCAACCGCCGGCGAAGACTGCGACCTGCTGGTGATGGAAAGCACCTACGGCAATCGGCAGCATCCGCATACCGACCCCAGGCCCGAGTTGGCCGCGCTCATCCGTACCACGCTCCAGCGCGGCGGTAGCGTTGTGGTGCCGTCATTCGCGGTCGAGCGCACGCAGAAATTTCTTTTCCTGCTGAAGGAGTTGATGGAAACGAAACAGATTCCGCGCGTGCCGGTGCATGCCGACAGCCCGATGGCGATCAAAGCGGTGCAGGTTTTCCTGAAGCACACCGAAGAGTTCACGCCCGAAACCAAGGCTGAGATCGCGAAGTACGGTTCGCCCCTCGACTGGTCGAATTTCTACTTCGACAGCACGCAACAGGATTCGAAGAAGATCAATGAATCGAGGTACCCAATGATCATCGTCTCCTCCAGCGGCATGGTGACCGGCGGTCGCGTGCTCCATCACCTGATGCAGCGCCTGCCCGACCCCAAGAACCTCGTGCTGTTCATCGGATTCCAGGCGCCGGGAACGCGCGGCTTCACCATCAAGAACGGCGCCGAGTCGGTGAAGATGTTCGGGGAGGACGTTCCCATTCGCGCCCAGATCGCGGCGCTGGAGCAGTTCAGCGATCATGCCGACACGCCCGAACTGCTGGAGTGGCTGCACACCTTCCGCCGCGCGCCCAAAGAGACCTTCCTGGTACACGGCGAGCCCGACGCCGCCTCGCAGCTGCGCGACGCGATCACCGAAGCGTTACGCTGGAACGTGCAGGTCGCCGCCTACCGGCAGAAGGTGCCGTTAGAATAGCGGCGCACCAGATCATCCATCTGGAATGGCCGCCGCCGTAAAAGACAACAACGCAGTCGCTGTAAGACAACTCGGACCAAGGAACCCTATCGCCATGAACGTTGCCGAAATGCTCGTCTCGCTACTCGCTGATAACGGTGTCACACAGATCTTCGGCATTGCCGGAGATGCTCTCAATCCCCTCACCGACGCGCTGCGCCGCGACGGCCGTATCGCCTGGATCGGCGTGCACCACGAGGAGAACGCCGCCTATGCCGCGTACGCAGAATCGGCCATTCGCAGCGGTCCCGCGGTTTGCGCCGGCACCGTCGGCCCCGGCGCGCTGCATCTGATCAACGGCTTGTTCGACGCCAAGCACGAAGGCTTCTGCAGCATCATCGCCCTCACCGGCCAGCTCCCCCACGCCGAACGCGAGACCAAATTCTTCCAGGCCGTCGACCTCAAACGCATCTTCGGAGACGTCTGCGCGTATCAGGCCATTCTCGCCGAGCCATCGCAAATGCCGCGCGTCGCTGAGATCGCCATGCAGAAAGCCATCGCGGAGCAGGAAGTGGTGCGCATCGAACTGCCGGCCGACGTGCTACCGCAAACCGTTCCCAGCCGCCACTTCCTGCACCCACTGGTTCATCACGGCTCGCCGCTGATTCCGGTGGCGAGCGAAGTGCAAAAAGCGGCCGACATCATCAACGCCGGCAAGCGCGTGACCTTCTTCTGCGGCACCGGATGCCGCGATGCCAAGGCCGAGATTTTGCAGCTGGTCGCGAAACTCGGCGCACCGCTCGCGCACACCCTGCGCGGCAAGGAGATCTTCGAGGACGACGAGAACTACGTCATCGGCATGACCGGCCTGCTCGGTGCGCCCTCGGGATATCATGCCGTGCTCGATTGCGACGTGCTGGTGATGCTCGGCACAAACTTCCCCTACGACGAGTTCCTGCCCGACAGCATTCCCATCATCCAGGTCGACCGCGCCATCGAAAACATCGGCTCGCGCGCGCCAGTCACACTTGGTATTGTCGCCGACGTGCTCCCCACCGTGCGGGCGCTGATGCCGCTGGTCGAGGCCCGTCCCGCCGGCCGCTGGCTGAAGTCGCTGCTGTCGCTGCGTGATCGCTGGATGGAGCACAACGCGCGCCAGAGTGATCCTTCCACCGACCAGACTCCGATTCTGCCGCCGGTCGTAGCGCGGATCATCAACGATCGCGCCGCCAAGGATGCGATCTTCGTCGTTGATGGCGGTTCGGCCACCGTCTACATGGCGCGTTACATGCGCTTGCACGGCGGTCGCCGCGTGTTGAGCTCGTTCAACCACGGCGCTATCGGCGCGGGCCTCGGCATGGCGTTGGGCGCATGCTCCGTCGATCCCAAGCGGCAGGTTTGGCTGCTCACCGGAGACGGTTCTTTCGGAATGATGCCGCAGGATGTGATTACGGCGAAGCACTTCGGCTGGCCCATCAAGATTGTTGTCTTCGACAATCAGGAATTCGATTTCGTTCGCCTGGAGATGGAGGCCTCCGGCATCCCGGTCGACGAAGCCGCAACCCGCGTGAACAACATGGACTTCGCCAGCTTCGCCAAAGCCAACGGCATTGGCTGTGCGGTCGCATCGCGGCCCAGCGAGATGATCGACGCCGTCGAGCAGGCGCTGGCTTACGATGGACCGTTCCTGATCGATGCGAAAACGCAGTGCGGCTTGCTCAGCATGCCGCCGCACATCCAGATCGAGCAGGCGTTCGGCTTCGGGATCTCCAAAATACGGGAAGGATTGCTGGGCCTGAAGGGCGACCACGAACAGTGGACGAACTGGGAGAACGAATTCAAGGCCAACCTGCGCGACTAACTTTTTGTCATCAACGGATCGTGCTGCAGCGCCCGCGTTCCCACGAGCAATTTGCGGGTAGTGCGGCGCTTCAGCGCCGCGTCGCCGCGAGTCTATTCGCGAAAGAGCCCGCTTCAGCGGGCGGCACTCTGCTGCCCGCTGAAGCGGGCTCCGATCTCAATCCGCTCCGGTATGATAATCGACGCAGACTCTTTGTTACGCGCCGCTGGATTCATGCGCAACTCGATGTATGACAGGCAAATTCGATAACTATATTAGCGAGCACTTAGGCCATATTTCCCGTCCAGCGACGGTGCAGCACAACGCCTTCGCGGCATTCGAACATCATGGCAGGCACTTTCCGACGAATAAGGAGGCCGCCATCTTGGAGATCGGTCCGGGACTCGGGGCACTCATCGGCTATCTTCATGGTCGCCGTGGATATTCGAACATCAGAGCAGTGGATGTTTCACCGGAGGTAGTATCGGCCTGCAACCAGGTGCTGCCTGGCAGTACGATGCTGGCGGAAGATACCGTTGATTTTCTTCGCAACAAGCCGGGGGAATTTGACCTTGTCCTGATGCTGCACGTCCTGGAGCACATTCCCGAGGAAGACGTGACCTCAACGCTGGAAGCGGTTCGGGGCGCGCTCAAGAAAGATGGAAGGCTGATCGTCGAGGTACCGAACGTGGCCCATCCGGTGGTGGGGACATACATCCGCTATCGTGACTTCACCCA
The DNA here is from genome assembly GCA_963747045.1 of uncultured Acidobacteriaceae bacterium. GTDB lineage: Bacteria > Acidobacteriota > Terriglobia > Terriglobales > Acidobacteriaceae > Bog-257. The sequence goes on from CAVVDN010000019.1 coordinate 136,253, forward strand.
CACGACTGGTTTCACCGACGACAGCTTGGCGTTTGTTCTCCGCAATGCCGGATTTGAAAACGTGGCGGTCTATGGCTGCAGAATGCCCAGGAGTAATCCGGCCCGATTCATACAGCGCACGCTCCAGGACAGCGTTGAGCTGTTGGCTGGGCTGCTTCTCCGGATATACCTGCCTCCAGTGCGTGTCAATCTGGCGATTGCGATTGGGGCTTGCGCAACCAAGTGATCCTTGTTCGAACATTGAATCCTCATACTTTTGCAAAGGTCGCTTTGGCGAACACGACGCCTAAGCGCTTCACGGTTGCCATCAACGCATGCATTGGCGCTTAAAGGAAACGGCCTGGACGCGGGCCTGAAGGCCTGCTCTTCCCAGCGGCAAAGCAAAAAAAGAGAGAGGCTCATCGCCTCCCCTTTTCCACTTCCGCGTTCTGTACCTGGTTTAATACAGGCGGAAGTTCACTTCAACGTTGATCTGCACTGCGACCGGCTTGCCGTCTTTCATCGCAGGCTCGAATCTCCAATTGCGCACCGCCTGAATCGCCTTCTCATCCAGACCCATGCCCAGCGCGCGCGCCACCTTCACATCGCGCGGCTTGCCGTCGGGGCCGACGATCAGCCACAGTACGCACGTTCCCTGATACTTCGCTTTGCGGGCTTCTTCGGAATACTCCGGATCGGGCGTGTCCAGCGCGCGCGGCGCAGAGACTCCACCACCCACACGGAAAGCTCCGCCACCGATGCCGCCGCCGTGACCCGGACCTACGCCAGGGCCCGATCCCGATCCCACCCCGCCGCCGTTGCCCGAGCCGATTCCACCGCCGCCTCCCGTCCCGTTCGAAGGTGGTCCTGACGGCACGGCCGACATCGGATTACCGATATTCGGCATGCTGGACGCGAGCTTGATCTGCGGCGGCAACACGACCGTCGGCTCGACTGCCAGCTTGGGATGATCGTTGCGGATGACCATCGCCGGAGGCGTGATCTGCTCCATCGCGGCCTTGGGCAGCTTGCCCTTGGGCGCCTGCAGCTTGTCGTGATCGCCGCCGCCACCGCCGCCACCGGCGCTCGGGCCTGGCTTGGTCATCGGCAGCGGAGGAGGCGAAAGGTCCGGTGCAATCAATGTGACCGTCTCGTGCGGTTTCTCCTGCACCTTCTTGACGCCCATGATAGACAGCGCAATGATGGCTGCAATAGCCACCACGTGCACCATCAGCGAGACGCCAGCGCTTTGCTTGCCGTAGCGATACTCGCCCCAGATGTCCTGCACCTTCACCGGCCGCGAGGTCAGCTGCAAAGGCGGCAACTTCTCCGGGAAGAATGCAGCGCGGATGTTCTCCTTCAGCGACGTCCACAGCGAATCATTGGCCGACGTGCGCAATAAAAGGTCGAGCTGCGGTTCCTGTGCTTGCTCGGTCGGGGGAATCAGCGTCTGATTAGGCATCTCGTAAATTCCTTGGTCTGCGCCGGCCACCTGTGCCGCTACTCTCAAGATGGATGAGCTCTGCCTTAGGCCAAGTTGCTCACCCTTCAAACCCAGGGTCACTACTTCAGTTGCGGGTGAGCCACCTTCGGGTTCCCGAAATGTGAGTCGCCGCTCGTATCCTTAGATGCACCTCTCCCCACATCGTTGTTTGGCGTAAGGTGACTTTCGATGAGACGTCCCTCGGCAGTAAAGGCGAGCCGGTAAGCGCCGGGGGCTCAGGATGTTGGGTGGGCACTCGGCAGTAGGCAGTCGGCAGTCGGCAATCAGCACTCGGGTTGACGGCGCTTGCGGCGGCGGATAAGGGCTGCGAAGTAGAAGATTGTCATCACGACGAGACCTTCAGGTTGAGGAGGGATCTGCTGTTCGCTCGGACCATGATGCACCTCGGGCAAAAAGCAGATCCCCCGTCGGGCTAGGCCCTCCTCGTGATGCCAACCTGAAGGACGCGGCTGCGCTTCGTAAACGCGATAGAGAGCCGAAACCTGGGTTCAGTTATCGGCGCGTCGAGTGCGGCATTATTTGCGAACCGCAGTACGACGGTACGATCAGCACTCTCTAAGTGACGAACTGTTAAAACTTGCGGAAGATGAGTGCCGAGTGCCGGCTGCCGATTGCCGACTGCCGAGTGCCGAGTGCCGACCACCGACTGCCTCTATAATGAAATTTACCGACACTTTCCTGCAATTTCCGGAGAGCCAAAGCATTGCCGCTTGACCTGAAAGCCACGCTGAACCTGCCCAAGACCGACTTTCCCATGAAGGCCAGTCTGCCCAAGAACGAGCCGCAAATGCTCGAACACTGGGAGAAGACGCGCCTTTACGAGCGCATTCGCGAGGCGCACAAAGGGCAGCCCATCTACGTGCTGCATGACGGGCCCCCGTACGCCAACGGCCCCATTCACCTGGGCACCGCGCTGAACAAGACGCTGAAGGATTTCGTGGTGAAGGCGCGCAGCATGAGCGGCTTCGACGCCCCGTACGTCCCCGGATGGGACTGCCACGGCCTGCCCATCGAGATCAAAGTCGACAACGAGCTGGGCCGCAAGAAGCAGGCGCTCGATCCCCTCGCCGTGCGCGAGGAGTGCCGCAAGTACGCGCAAAAGTATCTCGACCTTCAGCGCTCGCAGTTCAAGCGGCTGGGCGTACTGGGCCGATGGGAAGATCCTTACTCCACCATGAATCCGCAGTACGAGAGCGTGGTGCTCGAGACCTTCTACAAGTGCTACGAGGAGGGTCTGGTCTATAAAGGCCTGAAGTCGGTCTACTGGTGCATCTACGACAAGACGGCGCTGGCCGAGGCCGAGGTCGAATATGAGATGCACTCCAGCCCCAGCGTCTGGGTGCGCTATCCGCTGACCAGCGATCCCGCAAAGCTCGATGCCGCGCTGGCAGGCAAGGAGAACGTCGCCACCATCATCTGGACGACCACGCCTTGGACGCTGCCCGCCTCGATGGCGGTGACCTTCGCGCCCGACGCGGAGTACGTCGCGCTCGATACCGGCGAGTGGATCTACATCGTCGCCAAGGCGCTGGCGCAGCAGACCATCGAGAAGTGCAAGCTCGGCGATGCGAAGGAGATTGCGTCGTTCCCGGGCGTGAAGCTCGAGTATTCCACGTTTGCGCACCCATTCCTCGACCGCACGGTGCTGGGCGTGCTCGGCGATTACGTCACGATGGACACCGGCACGGGCGCAGTCCATACCGCCCCTGCGCACGGCGCCGACGACTTCAACACCGGCGTTAAGTACGGCATCGATCTGCGCTGCGACGTGGACGATGCCGGCATCCTGCGCAATGGCTTGCCCGAGTACGAAGGCCAACAGGTCTTCAAGGCCAACGCTGCCATCGTCGAGTTATTGAAGAGTCGCGGCGTACTGCTCGGCTACGAGAAGATCGAGCATTCATATCCGCACTGCTGGCGCTGCCACAATCCCATCATCTTCCGCGCCACCGAGCAGTGGTTCATCTCGATGGAGCAGAAACTCCCGTCCGGAGGAACTCTTCGCACGCGCTCGCTGGACGAGATCAAGAAGGTGAAGTGGGACCCGGCGTGGGGCGAAGAGCGCATCACCAACATGGTCGCCGGCCGGCCCGACTGGTGCATCTCGCGCCAGCGCGTGTGGGGCGTGCCCATCGCCATGTTCCAGTGCGAAGGTTGCCGCGAGTTTGTCGGCGATCCGGCCGTGCATAAGAAGGTCGTCGAGCTGTTTGCGCGCGAGGGCGCGGACGCCTGGTACAAGTATTCGCCCGAGCAGATTCTGCCTTCAGGTTTCGCTTGCAGTAAGTGCGGTAAGACTAAGTTCCGGAAGGAAATGGACATCGTCGATGTGTGGTTCGAGTCGGGGTCGAGCCACGCCGCCGTGCTGGGCCACGAGCCCGGACTTCCCTGGCCCGCCGACCTTTATCTCGAAGGCGGCGATCAGCATCGCGGATGGTTCCAGTCGTCGCTGCTTTGCGCGGTCGCAACCAAGGGCGCGGCGCCATACCGCAGCGCGGCGACCGTGGGCTGGGTGCTCGATCCGCAAGGGCGCGCGCAGTCGAAGTCGCTCGGCAACGTTGTCGATCCGGTGGACATCGCCGACAAACTTGGCGCTGAGATCGTGCGCCTGTGGGTGGCGTCGGTCGATTTCCGCGAAGACGTGATGAGCTCCGACGAGCTGATGCAGCGCGTCGCGGAGAGCTATCGCAAGATCCGCAACACGTTTCGCTACATCCTCGGCAACCTCGATGGTTTCGATCCAGCGCGCGACGCCGTTCCCTTCGCCGAGATGCACGCACTCGATCAGTACATCCTGCTGCGCGCCGCCGAGGTCACGAAGGATGTCCGCCAGTACTACGACGAATTCGTATTTCATCGCCTGTATCAGCGGCTGAAGGACTTCTGCATCGTCGATCTCAGCGCGATTTACTTCGATGTGCTGAAGGACCGGCTGTACACGTCGGCGCCGAGGTCTGCGGCGCGCCGCTCGGCGCAAACCGCGCTGTGGAAGCTGGGCGAAGCGCTCGTGCGCCTGCTCGCGCCGGTGATGAGCTTCACCGCCGACGAAGTCTGGCAACATTTGCCGCCCTCATCAGGCCGCCCGGACAGCGTTCACCTCGAGCACTTCCCTGGTCCGCAAGACTTGACGGGCGAGTTGGCCGCCGAGTTCGACGCCGCAGCCCTGAAGAAGGATTGGGAGACGCTGCTCGCGGTTCGCGATCAGGCGCTGAAGGCGCTGGAGGCGGCTCGCAACGAGAAGCGCATCGGCTCGAGCCTGGAGGCACAGATTCGTCTTGCCGCGCCCGAGAGCATGTACCCGGTGCTCGAGCGCTATCGCGATCAGCTGCGATATTTGTTCATCGTCTCCGACGTGCTGCTGGAGAAATGGTCCGCAACCAACGGCGACACCGGCTTGACCGTCGAGGTCCTCAAAGCGCCGGGACAGAAGTGCGAACGCTGCTGGAATTACTCGACCCACGTCGGCGAAGACAAGAATTACCCGACCGTCTGCGAGCGCTGCAGCGCCGTGCTGGGAGAGATCGAAGCGACCAAAGTAGGTTAATGCGGTGCCCCAGGTTCGCGTCCTTCGTTTGGACGCTAACCTGGGCTGTCTCGACCAAACCCAGGTTAGCCCAAAAGATGGGCGAACCTGGGGCACCGTCGACTGCTTCTTTCCGCCGGCTGGCAACGTCTAATCTGGAGCAGGTGACAGGCTGAACGAATGCGCAAATACTTCTTCCTGATCGCGGCCGTCGTGCTGTTGCTGGATCGCATCACCAAACGCGTGGTGGCGGGCAGCATCCACCCGCATGTCAGCGTATCGGTGATTCCTGGATTCTTTAGTCTGACCCACGTCGAGAACACGGGCGCGGCCTTCGGCCTCTTCGCCGAGTCAGCGGCGCAATGGAAGTTTGGCGCGCTGGTCAGCTTCTCGGTGCTGGCGCTGATTGTGGTCTCGGCCCTACTGTGGAAGAACAGCCACTCGCTCAGCACCATGACCGTCGGCTTGTCGCTGATCCTCGGCGGCGCGATGGGCAACTTGTGGGACCGCATGTTCAGCGGCCACGTCGTCGACTTCCTCGACTTCTACGTGGGCAGCTATCACTGGCCGGCCTTCAACGTCGCCGACAGCGCCATCGTGATCGGCGCGCTGCTGCTGGTGTCGGAAATTATCTTCGCCAAGTCCGCCGGCGAAACGGTAAAGAGCAGTGGTTAGGGGTTAGGGGTCAGAGGTTAGGGGTTAGCCGTCAGGCGACGAGAAATATGCAATGACTCGGCCCTTATACTCAATCAAGGTACGGCCCCGAACGATAGCCAATATCCACCACGAATCACTATTCCCTGGCCCCCGACCCCTGATCCCTGATCCTGCTTCAAACCATTCGGTCTGCCGCAATAAAGAACAGAAACGCCATCGACACCAGCCCATTCATGGTGAAGAACGCGGCATTCACGCGGCTGAGATCGTCGTGCTTCACCAGCGAGTGCTCATAGATCAGCAGGCAGCCCACAAACACCACGCCGGCAATCGCGATCTTGCCCAGCCCGAACGCCACTATCATCCACGCCAGCAGCAGCACCGTCACAATATGAAAGACCCGCGCGATCGCGAGCGCACTGCGAACGCCGAACGCCTTGGGGACGGAATACACGTCGGCCGAACGGTCATGCTCGTAATCCTGGCAGGCATAGAGGATGTCGAAGCCTGCGCCCCAGAAGACGACAGCCGCGGTGAGGATGAGAATTCGCGGATCGAGCGAGCCGCGCACCGCGATCCACGCCGCCGCCGGTGCGATGCCCATCGCCATCCCCAGCACCACATGCGACCAGCGCGTCAAGCGCTTGGTGTACGAATACGAGAAGACGATCGCCAACGCCACCGGCGAGAGATAGAACGACAGCGGATTCAGCTCCCACGCAGCGAGAATCAGAATCGCCGAAGTGATGACGACGAACCAACCCACGAAGCCCTTGGTGAGCTTCCCCGCGGGTAGTGCGCGCGTCTTGGTGCGGGGATTGGTGGAATCAATCGTTGCGTCGGCGAGACGGTTGAAGGCCATCGCCGCCGAGCGCGCCGCCACCAGCGCAACAACGATCCAGATGGACGTGTGGAGATTGGGAATACCGCCTGCGGCCAGCACCGCGCCGGTCAGCCCAAACGGCAGCGTGAGCACCGAGTGCTCCCACTTGATCATCTCCAGGGTGGTTCCGATGCTGCGAAACAGAGGCACAAAACAATTTTAGCAATCGGCGGGTGTTCGGCAATCGTAGTCGGTAGTCAGCAATCAGTAATCAGCAGTCAGCAGTCAGCAGTCAGCAGTCGGCCGTCGGTAGTCAGCCGTCGGCCGTCGGCCGTCGGCGATCGGCAGTCAGCAATCAGGTTCGTATCAAGGCACGACTTCAGTCGTGCCGAGAGCGGCTGTTTATATGATCCGAGCCGGTTCAGCCGGCGTTACACAACGTGAGACACCGTGTCGTCGGCTAAAGCCGACTTCGAACATCAAAAACAAGCGCTTTTCGGCACGTCTAAAGACGTGCCCTGATACGAACCTGATTGTCGACTACACACGCGCCCTGATACGAACCTGATTGTCGACTACACACGCGCCCTGATACGAACCTGATTGTCGACTACACACGTGCCCTGATACGAACCTGATTGTCGATTGTCGATTACACATGCGCTGATACGAACCTGATTGCTGACTGCTGACTGCTGATTGCTGATTGCTGACTGCGGAGTGCCGAGTGCCGAGTGCGGAGTGCCGAGTGCCGACTGCTTCCTACATCCCTTGCGGCAGCGGCGAGCGCGTCCATTGGCGCTCCCATGCGGACACGGTGACACGCTCGGCGATCGCGGCCGGCTTGCGCGCCCAGCAGATCACGCGCGTCCCAAACGGCAGGTTGATGTAACGGATGAGAAACCGCTCGCAGTCCAGCAATGCGATCATGGCGGCGTCGGCCCATTTCGTGGCGCGATCGGACTCTTTGCGGCGAATGGTCTTGCTGAAGATGGCCTTGGCAATGCGCTCGACCACCGCGGGGAAAAATCCGACTGCTACAACGTAGGACACGCGCGTGACTTCGAAGCCGGCGTTATTGAGTTTGCGCCGCAACTCGCTCGCGGTATAGCGCCGGCGGTGGCCGTGCGCCTCGTCCTTCTCGCCCCAGAGCGAGGGATACGCCGGCACCGTCAGGCAAAGCGTTGCGCCGTCCTTCAGCACGCGCCGCAACTCGCGCAGGGCGGCCACATCGTCGGACACCGTTTGCAGGACGTCGCCCGCCACCACCGCGTCGAAGCCGTTCGAGCAGAATGCCAGCTCTTCCGGCGAGGTGCAGACCAGATCGCGTTGACCTTGGATCTGCCGAAACGCCAGCAGCGGCAACGAGGAATGCGCGCTCAAGGCGCGAACGCCGGGTTCGTGGAGAAGATGAAGGTCGGCGGCGGCGCCGAAGTCGAGCACGCGCGCCTCGCGCTTATCACGCAGCGCCTGCTCAATCGCGTGGCGCAGAAGTTTTCGACGCGCGACATACCACCACGACGACATCTCGCGGCGCAACGCCTCGAACTCGCGCTGGCTTTCCATCGCGGAACCAAAACCATTTTACGACAGAGTTGCTTATGGATTGAGCATGTCGGTTCACCACAGAGACACAGAGGCACAGCGTTAAAAAATCCAAAAACTCTGTGCCTCTGTGTCTCTGTGGTGAACCGCCTTTACGTGCGGAAGAAGTCTTTCACCGCCTGCCACATGACCTGGCCGCCAACGTCGGCGATGGACTTCGTCAGCGGAATCTCTTTCGGGCAAACCTCGACGCAGTTCTGCGCGTAGCCGCATTCCTGGATGCCACCATCGCCCATCAGCGCCTGCAGGCGTTCGATCTTCAGCGCCTTGCCCGTGGGATGCGCATTGAATAGTCGCACTTGCGAGATGGTCGCGGCGCCCACGAAGCCGGTCTTGTCATTGAATTGCGGGCAGGCCTCCATGCAACAGCAGCACGAGATGCAGCGCGATAGCGGATACAGTTGCTCCTGGTCGAGCGGCGCCTGGCGCGGTCCGGAGCCGAGATCGTAGCTGCCGTCGAGCGGAACCCACGCCTTCACCGTCTTCAGGTTCTCAAACAGCACGCTGCGGTCGACCGAGAGATCGCGCACCACGGGAAACTTCGAGAACGGCTCCAGCGAGATCGGCTGCGTCAGTTGGTCGATCAGCGCCGAGCAGGCCATGCGCGCCTTGCCGTTGATGAGCATGGCGCACGAGCCGCACACCTCTTCCAGGCAATTGGAGTCGTAGGTGACGGGCGTGGTCGCTTTGCCGTCGCGCGTAACTGGCTTGGCCGCGATGTCCATCAGCGCCGAGGTGATGTTCATGCCCGGCCGGTGTTGCAGCTCGAACTCTTCCCAGTGAGGCTTGGCCTCGGGAGTTTCCTGGCGCTTGACGCGTATGAGTACAGTTTTGTTATTCGCCATTGTATGAATCGCTGTTCGGCTCTCGGCCGTTGGCTGTTGGCCTTCAGCTTTTAGCAAACCCAGTCAAAATCAAACCATGTCATCCTTGGGCAGAAACGCGTGCATCGCGCTTGTCATCTGCCGTCCCTACGGGACTCGGCTTCGAAACTAACGCTCGCCCAGCGTTGAAACGCTGGGCTAAGATATGCCGTCTCGCTTCGCGAGACTGTGTCACTGCCCTATCCCGACTGACAACCGGCAACTGACAACCGGCAACTGACAACCGACAACTGGCAACCGGCAACTGACAACCGGCAACTGCTTCTACGTCGCAGCGTCGTATCTTCTCGGACGCGGCTTGATCAACGACGTGTCCACCGGCTCGAACTCAAAGCGCGGCTCGTCGGCATCGGCGGCAAAGTACGCCTTCGTCGTCTTCAGCCAGTTGGCGTCGTCGCGCTCCGGGAAATCCGGCTTGTAGTGCGCGCCGCGCGATTCGTCGCGCATGCCCGCGCCCTGCGTGATCACGCGCGCCAATTGCAGCATGTTGTAAAGCTGCCGCGTGAAGACGAACGACGTGTTCGCCCACATCGACTTGTCGCTCAGGTTGACGTGGCGATAGCGCTCCAGCATCTCGACCAGCTTGGCGTCGGTCTCCTTCAGGTTCTTGTTGTAGCGAATGACCGTGACGTTCTTGGTCATCAGCTCGCCCAGCTCGCGCCACAGCAGAAATGGGTTCTCGGTGCCGTCGTTGTTCATCAAGCGGTGGTTGATCTCTTCCTGGCGCTTGCGCTCGGATTCGAAGAGGTGCCCCGCCGGATGTTTGCCGCTCTTGATGACGTTGTGCGCATACTTTACCGCGTGGGGCCCGGCGATGAATCCACCGTAGATGCACGACATTAGCGAATTCGCGCCCAGGCGATTCGCGCCGTGGATCGAGTAGTCGCACTCGCCGCAGGCGTAGAGGCCCTCGATGTTGGTGCGCTGGTCGAAGTCGACCCAGAGCCCGCCCATGGTGTAATGCATGCCGGGGAAGATCTTCATCGGGGTGTCGCGCGGATCGTCGCCCACAAACTTCTCGTAGATTTCGAGGATGCCTTCCAGCTTCTTATCGAGAATCTTGCGATCGATGTGCGTCAAGTCGAGATAGACCATCGGCTGGCCGTCGATGCCGAGGTGGTGCTCATAAACCACTTTGAAAATGGCGCGTGTGGCCACATCGCGCGGCACCAGGTTGCCGTACTTGGGATACCACTCCTCGAGGAAGTACCAGCGCTCGCTTTCCGGAATGCTCTTGCCTTCGCGCTTGTCGCCCGGCTGCTTGGGCACCCAGACGCGTCCGCCCTCGCCGCGCGCCGACTCCGACATCAGCCGCAGCTTGTCTTCGCCGGGAATGCAGGTGGGGTGGACCTGGATGAACTCGCCATTGGCGTAGAACGCGCCTTGCTGGTACAGCGCCGACTGCGCCGAGCCGGTGCACACTACCGAGTTCGTCGATTTGCCGAAGATGGCGCCGTTGCCGCCGGTCGCCATGATGACGGCTTCGGCGGGGAAGGTCTGCACTTGCATGCTGCGCAGGTCGAGCGCGCAGATGCCGTGACAAGAGCGATGATCGTCCATCACGCCGGAGAGAAATTCCCAGCCTTCGTACTTGGTGACCTTGCCTTCGGCTTCGTAGCGTCGCACTTGCTCATCGAGCGCGTACAGAAGCTGTTGGCCGGTGGTCGCGCCTGCGAACGCCGTTCGGTTGTAGAGCGTGCCGCCAAAGCGCCGAAAATCGAGCAAGCCTTCCGACGTGCGGTTGAACGGCACGCCCATGCGGTCGAGCAGGTCGATGATGCCGGGCGCCATTTCGCACATCTGCTTCGCCGGCGGCTGGTTGGCCAGAAAGTCTCCACCGTAAATGGTGTCGTCGAAGTGGATCCAGGTGGAGTCGCCTTCGCCCTTCAGGTTCTTCGCGGCATTGATGCCGCCCTGCGCGCAGACCGAGTGAGAACGCTTCACCGGAACGATGGAGAAGAGGTCGACGTGACCTCCCATCTCGGCGATTTTGATGGTGGCCGCCAGTCCCGCCAGTCCGCCACCAACCACGATGATCTTAGGATGAGCCATAAAATTCCAGGTAGTGCGGACCTTCAGGTCCGCGTCACACGCCGTCTTCTATTTCCCTCTTCGCCGATGATCTCGCACGCGAGATCATTGGCAAAACTTTTCCTTTTGACTCGGAACGCAGGCCTGAAGGCCTGCACTACCAAGCTGAACTCAGTCGTGCTCGACGTACGGCACCTGCGACGGCGGCGTGCGCAGGAAGCCGCTTATGCTCCACAATCCGGTGCCGACCAGCAGCAACGCCAGCAGGAAGCACACATATCCGAATTTGCGCCGCGCCTGATCGCCTACCGTGAGTCCCCACTTGGCGGCGAACAACCACACGCCGTACGAGAAGTGCCACGAGGCGGCGACAATTCCGATCACATAGAACGCAACCATCCAGGGATTCTGGAAGTCGAACCACACTTTCGAGAACGCCGCGTTGTAGCCGCCGCCCATCAGGTGTACGCCGGTGAAGCGCATGTCCCAGACGTGATACGCGATGTAGATGAGGGCGACGATGCCCGTCCAGCGCTGCGCGAAGTACATCCAGTTGCCGGACCAGGGATACTCTTTGACGTTCGAGTCGCCGCGATACCAGATGTACACGCCGTACAGTGCGTGAAACAGCAGCGGAATGAAGATGAACACCCACTCCAGCACATGCACGAACGGCAAGCTGGTGAGGAACTTCACCTGGTCGTTGTAGGCCTGGACGCCATTGGCCGATTCGGAATTGGAAATGAAATGCTCGATAAGGAATGCGCCGATGGGCACGATGCCGCTGAGCGAATGCAGCCGGCGCAAAAGAAACGAGTAGCCCTGGCCTGCGCGCAACGGAGCTACTCCTGCTTTGACTCGAGCGGTAGTTTCGACGGTATTGGCTGCGGTAGCCACGAAGCCGACTCCTTAGCAACGCCGAGGTCCCGCCAACGCTTGTGGGGCCGGGAGCGTATAGACAAACATTCAATTATCGAATTCGCCGAAAGTGCCGTCAAGAAAGGCGCACGCCGCAGCTTTTCTGACGCCCATGAGTTAGTGATGCAACAGCGATCACTCTCGACTCTGCCCGCGCTGCTCAGCGCGAACTTGTGCGCACGCCGAGGCGGGCGATTCTCCGGCGCAACGAAGGTTAGGATAGCGGCTGCGCGGGCCAAGTGTTTGTGATTTTCGTCACACGGCAGAATGATTTGAGTACTTCGAAGAGAAGCGAGAGGCTCGGCGTCCCACGCATCTCGTATAGTTGACTTCTCTCATGCTCATGCGCGAACAGCTGCCGCTTGCTCCGCTTACGACGCTTGGTGTTGGCGGTCCGGCGCGTTACTTCGCCGCCGCGCAAAGCGAAGCTGAAGTTGTCGAGGCGGTCGAGTTCGCGCGCTCGCGCGAGGTGCCGCTGCTTGTTCTCGGCGGCGGCAGCAATCTTGTGGTTGCGGATGCGGGATTCGCAGGACTCGTGCTGAAGATCGCGATCGACGAAGTCTCGCAGCGAGCGACAGATGATGACAGAGTGATCTTCACCGCCGGCGCCGGCTGCGATTGGGACGCGCTGGTCGAGCGAGCGGTCGCGGCGAATTGCGCCGGACTCGAATGCCTCAGCGGAATTCCGGGCACCGTAGGCGGCACGCCGATTCAAAATGTCGGCGCGTATGGGCAGGAGGTTTCGCAGACGATCGAACAGGTGCGCGTGCTCGATCTCCGTTCGATGCGCGTCGCGACGCTCAGCAATCGCGATTGCGGATTCGCCTATCGCGCGAGCATCTTCAACACGAGCGAGCGCGGGCGCTACATTGTGCTCGCGGTTTCGTTCGCGCTGCGCGCGGGCGGCAAACCTGCGCTGCGATACCCCGACTTGCAGAAATTTTTCGCCACGCAATCGACGGAGCCGACTCTGCGTGAAGTGCGAAGTGCGGTGCGCGAAATCCGGCATCGCAAGGCGATGCTCATCGTAGCGGGCGAAGAGGACGCGCGTAGCGCAGGTTCGTTTTTCAAGAATCCGATTCTGCCGCAGGTGTTCGTCGACGGACTCGCGGCCCGCGTAGCGCTTCGCGGTTTGCAGTTGCCGAGCTTCCCTGCTCACGAAGGCTTTCGCAAAATCTCAGCTGCGTGGCTCGTCGAGCACGCGGGATTCGCGAAGGGCTACACGCGAGGCCGCGCTGCGATCTCGCGCAAGCATGCGTTGGCGATTGTGAATCGCGGAGGCGCGACTGCAGCGGAGATCATCGCGCTGAAGGATGAAATTCAGGGGCGCGTCTTCTCGGAGTTCGGCGTTCAGCTCGAGCCGGAGGCGATTTTTGTCGGCTTCTTGAGTCCGTAATCGGATCGAAACCCCCGTATTCTGTTCCACAAATTGTTCCACGTGGAACAATTTAGTAAGTTGTCTTAAATCAGTGACTTACGACATCCACTTAGATGGGGTAACTTAGTGCCTTCGGAAGGTAACCTTTTAAACCTTCGTTGGCGACTTCTTGTGCCACTCCGTCGCCCGCTCATACGCGTGGGCGACGCGGAGCACGGTTGAATCCGCGCCCGGGCGCGCGGAGATCTGCATCCCGACCGGCAGGCCGTCGCGGGTGAATCCGCACGGCACGGAAATCGTCGGCCAGAAAAGCACGCTGAATGGCGCCGTATTGCGCAGCAGATACTTCACCTCGAAGGGACGCACATCGGCAACCGCGAGCGCCTCGAGTTCGGCGATTTTCGGCGCAGGCACCGGCGTGGTCGGAGTGACAATCACATCGACTTGCTCGTACAGCTCGTCGGCCTTCGCGCGAAACTCCGCTATGCCGCGTCGCGCGCGAATGTAATCCGTCGCCGTGATGCCGGCGCAGTTCCGCAGCCGAAAGAGGGTACGCGGGTCGTACAGCTCGGGAGATTTCTGCACCATCGCTTCGTGATATTCGTAGATCTCCGCGTCGAAGATGGTGCGAAAGCCTTGCGTCGGCACCTCGACCTCGCGCACCTCGGCAACGAGCACTTTCAGCGTCGCGAGCGCCGCTTCCACAGAAGCGCTTACGTCGGGGTGGAGATCATCGAAGAACTTCTTGCGCGCAACTCCGACGCGCAACTGCTTGACGTCCTCCCGCAGCAACGACGCGTATTGCGTGGTGCCGCTCAGCACGTCGATGAGGACCGCGGCGTCGCGCACGCTGCGGGTCATGGGACCGATGGTGTCGAACGACGTCGAGAGCGGAATGACGCCGCGCGTGCTGATGAGGTTAGCGCTGGGGCGATGCCCCACAATGCCGCAGAGCGCGGGTGGGCAGCGAATCGAGCCCGAAGTGTCGGAGCCGAGTGCTGCGACACATAAGCCCGCGGCGACCGCGGCAGCCGAACCCGACGAAGAGCCGCCGGTGATTCGTTCCGTGTTCCACGGATTCTTGCTCGCACCGAAGGCGCTGATCACTCCAGTCATGCCGAAGGCGAACTCGTGCATGTTGAGCTTGCCCACGATCACCGCGCCGGCATCCTTCAAGCGGCGCACGGCCTCGGCGTCTTCGTCAGGCACCCGCTCCCGATACTGATTGCTGGCCGCGGTGGTGCGTACGCCCGCGGTGTCTAGCAGGTCTTTGAGCGCGATAGGAATCCCGTGCAGCGGGCCGCGATAGTTGCCGGCCTGGATCTCACCCTCAGCGTTTCGCGCCTGGTCGAGCGCGAGATCCGCGGTCACGGTGATGAAGGCATTCAGAGTTGGATTGAGTCGCTCGATGCGCGCCAGGTATTCGCGTGTGAGTTCAACGGGAGAGAGCCGGCCGGATTGAATCTGCTCGGCGGCGTCGGTGAGGGTGCGCATGCGAAGGGATGGTAGCACCATCGAAAGCAGGGGTCAGGGGTCAGGGGTCAGAGGCCAGGGGTCAGATGTCAGGGGTCGGGGTCAGAGGCCAGGGGTCCAGATGTCAGGGGTCGGGGTCGGGGTCAGAGGTCAGAGGTCAGCGACTAGCGCTGAAGTCTGGTCCCAGATCCCTGATCCCTGATCCCTGGTCCTTGATCTCTTGGCCCTCGTTTTTTCTGGCACTTGTCGCAGACGCCGTAAATCTGGAAGGTGTGCCGGGTGGGCAGGTACTTGTGTTTGCGGCCGATCTCCTGCTCGATGCGCTCGATCTCGGGCGAGAAAAATTCTACCGAACTGCCGCATCCGGTGCAGACCATGTGGTGATGATTGCGGCGCTGATACTGATGTTCGTAGCGGGCGATGCCGTCGTGGAAATCGACTTCTGAAGCCAGGCCGCATTCCGACAAAAGCTTCAGCGTGCGATAGACGGTGGTGAAACCGATGCCGCTGTCTTTCTTTTTGACCAGGCGATAGAGCTCGTCGGTGGAGAGATGGTCGCGGGTGTCGAGGAAGGCGCGCAGAATGGTGTCGCGCTGTCCGGTGCGCTTCAGGCCGACGCGCTTGAGATGATCGTGGAAGACGGTCTCGGCCTCGCGCAGCATCTGCCGCGAGATGGTGGGCTGATCGTCAATGCGCTTTTGCAGTGTCGCCGCCATGCTTGACCAGGCGTTGCAAGTTAGTTGTTACAAGGATAACAAGGCGGGACGCCATTGGCACTGGGCATTTGCGTGTAGCCGTCGGGTTAGCGGTGGTTGCTTGTGAAATTGGGATTTCGCAACAGTTACTGCCTAACATGTTGCATTCCTTCGAGACGTGTTACAAAGCTAAGGCACTTACCGGGCTTTCTCGGAGCGGGTACTCTTTTATGGGGAATCTAGCGAGGGACACGACGATGCGCATATTAGTTACATTTGCTTTCTTGATGTCGTTCTTGTCTTCTCCGGCAGCGCAGGTTTCATCCTCCGCGATAAAAGCGCCTATAAGCAAGCTGACCATTGAGGTGGAAGACCCCAGCAGAACGCCTCCTGCCGAAGCCTCAGTGCACGTCCTGCAATGGCGTCCAGTCTCCAGCACCAAGAGTCAACTGGTTGATGTTGCGCATGGCACACCTGATGCGAGAGGCATCTTCAGCGTTTCGCTTCCGCATGGTCAATACACAGTCTATGTCGCCTCACCCGGCCTCTCTTCCAGAATTATCGATATAAATATGCCTCGCGGCCGGGACAGGACTTACACGTTCAACCTCCCTGTTTGGACGGGCGACGGAACTGAGGTCGAGACGACTGCGCCATTGGTTCACTGACGCAAACACGCCATTACACTCACAATCCCGAAACGAACTGCTGGGCGGCTGGCTATCGTGATCTGAGCATGGATAACAACAACCTGCTGAGCAGTACGGGGAAAGAGGTCAAACTGAACAACGGAACACAGATCGTTGTCCGCGCCGAAATCGAGGTACCCACGCCGTAAGAGATCGAGGCAGCTTATCTTTACCGCTATTCCCTTCCATGCTCTGTGTATGCCTGTGCGGTCAACCGACTTAATTCGCCCATTGCGCGAGCTTGCTCGGCAATCACGGAGAACAACTCCGCGGCGTTATGGTCCGGTAAGCCGGATTGCCCTCTACCTGACCGCGGAACGGACCACACTGCGCTCGCTTGGCCTGTTACATTTTTGTCGTCTTTTCGCATCCAGCTACATCCAACTGCGAAGGAGCTTCGCGAATGAACCGTCGGCGACTCGCCCTGCCACTGCTGGTCTGCTGTCTCACCACGGCCCTGCTGGCCCAATCTGCAACTCCCGAGAAGCAGAAATTCAGTCCCGCCTCTCGCAAGTTCCGCTTCACTTATGCCTTCACGGTGAAGGACATTCCTGCGGGAGCGAAGGCGGTGCGGGTGTGGATTCCGGTGGCGCGGACCGATGAGCATCAGACGGTACGGCTGGTGAACGTGAAGTCGCCGGTGCAGACGGTGATGGGCGAGGAAAGCGAATACGGCAACCAAATTTTGTACGCCGAGATTCATAATCCGGTGCAGTCCACAGCGGACTTTGCGCTGGAGTATGAGGTCACGCGCCGCGAATACTCGCGCGGCAGCTACGCGCAACTTGAACGCAAGGACACGAAGCCCGGAGTGGTTCCCGCCTCGATGGAGCGCTTCGTCGAGCCGGACAAACTCATTCCGACGGACGGCAAAATCAAAGAACTCGCAGTGCAGGTGACCGGCAGCCAACCGGGCACGGTCGCCAAAGCCAAGGCCGCTTACGATTACCTGTTCACCACCATGCGCTACGACAAGACCGGCACCGGATGGGGACGCGGCGACGCGGTCTGGGCCTGCGATGCCAAGCACGGCAACTGCACCGACTTCCACTCGCCGTTTATCGGCATGATGCGCGCCGACGACATCCCCGCGCGCTTCGACATCGGATTCCCCATCCCGGAGAACAAAGACAGCGGCGATATCTCCGGCTATCACTGCTGGGCCGAGTTCTTTGCGCGCAACATCGGCTGGGTGCCGCTGGATATTTCTGAGGCGTGGAAGGCGAAAGAGAAAGCCGACTATTTCTTCGGCACGGTGGACGCCAATCGCGTGCAATTTTCAACCGGGCGCGACATCACCTTGTCGCCCAAGCAGGACGGCCCGCCGCTCAACTACTTCGTGTATCCGTATGTTGAGATTGACGGCAAGACCTCCGAGACGATGAGTCGTCACTTCAGCTTCGTCGAGATCAAAGAAGAGCAGAAGACGGCGGACTCGCGGCCGCCGGTGCAGGGGATGTAGGAGGCATTCGGCATTCGGCATTCGGCATTCAGCGCATGACGATTGATGAAAACGTACTACCGTTCTGATCGTGGATCACGACAATGTGCGTGCAAGGGCGACTGCCGAGTGCTGATGGCTGATGGCTGATCGCTTCTTCCGATATAATCCTTCCTCCTGTTCGATTTACTTCCTTCACATCGTGAGCGATATGGGCACCAGCGTTGCTAAAACGGCCGGGCGAGCAGACAGCCAGCACTCGTCGACGGCACCTTCTGCGCCACCACCCCTGCACCTGGGACTCGGGCTTGCATTTGTCACCCTGGTTTATCTGCTGCTGATCTTCTTCACCAAGCCGATTATCTGGGGCGACACCATCGTTTACGCCCTGCAAATTTCGCGGTACCCGCAGGGGCAGGTGAGTCCGCGCGACTTCTGGGATTTTGCGCATTTGATCTGGCGGCCGCTGAACTACGCGTTCTGGCAGATGGGGCAGTCGCACTGGGCGCGGCAATTCCCCAATAGTGCGGTGCTGCAAATCTTCGCCGCCATGCGCATGCTCAACCTGATCGTCGATTATCTGGTCGTGCTGGCGAGCTTCGCGCTGGCCGTCAAGCTGAGCCGCAGCGTCCTCGCCGGAGCCCTCATCGCTGCCGCGTTTCTGTGCTGGAATCCGTTCCTGAGTTTCTTTCAGACCGGCTCGGCGTATGTGCCGGGCCTCGGACTGCTGCTGGCTTCGACCTATCTGCTGCTGCAAGATTCCGGTCCATATTCGCGCGCCCGAGCGTGGCTCATCGGCGCGCTGCTGACGCTCGCGGTGTGCTTGTGGCTGCCGGACCTGTTTGCCATTCCGGGGATCCTGCTCCTGGCGTACCTGTGGAGAGAACCCGGCGTCGTCGCGAACAGCGATCGACCGGAGCGCACGCGCTGGATTGCGCAGGCAGTACTGGCTTGCGCGCTGATTGGCGTCGTGTCGTATGCCGCCGGAACGGCTCTGGCGGGCGTCAGGTCGGCCGCCGACTTCAAGGCGTGGGTCGCCGCCGCCGGCCACGGTATTCAGCCGCAAAAGCGCTATCTCCGCGTGGCCACCGGGCTGCCGCGCGGCCTGATGGACCTCGACAAGACCGGCATCGAGTTGAAGCGGCTGGCGCTGCACGATCCGTACAATCCCGTCCGGCCGCGTGACCTGCTGCATACCTCGCTGTGGAAGCTGGCTCTGTTCTATGCCGGTATGGCCTGGCTGATCTGGGTGCTTTACCGGCAACGGGACGGTTGGATTGTTCTGCTGCCGTTCTTGCTGAGCTCCGGCGTGATGCTCTTTCTGGGAGTGGCGTTATTCGAGCCGGGCGCGTCCGAGCGCTGGATGCCGGGATTTCCGGTGCTGCTGGCGGCGATCGCCTTCGCGTTTCGAGGCCCGAAGCGGCTGTCGCGGCGCACGCTTCCACTGGCGCTGTTGCTTGCCATCATCGCGGTAAACAACGTCGTCGCCTACGCCACGCCTGGCGAGCCGGGCGCGGACAACAGCACCGTGGCGCGCATGCTGGCGCTGCAACCAGTGCTGCGTCCCGGCAGCATGGTCGGTTTGCTCTCGCTCAACGACGGCATCACCGGATTCTTCTCGCGCTTCCCGTTCCATCCGCTGAATCCGCTGGGCAACGGCAGCCAGATGCAGTTCTACTTCCTGACCGAAGCGGGCAACGCGAGCGCAGCCCGTTGGCGCCAGCTCTTCGCTACTCACGGCCTCAAGGCCTGGCAGGATGGGGGCGACATCTGGGTGACGAAGCGCGTGCTGGCGCCGCGGCCGCTGCTCGAATGGGACTGGGTTGAGGGCGACGATCCCTACCTTCGCTGGCGCGATGTGTCGGGATTCTTTACGCCGTTCACCTTCGACGGCGATATCGGCGGCGCCGACGGGTTCGTGCGCATCGCGCATACGCCGCAGAACCAGCAGCGGCTGGAAGAGACGACAACTCTGCCGCCGAGCAAGTAAGCGCGCAAGAACTATCGGAAGAAGGGTCTAGAAGATGACCGCCTACGCGGCGCCGCGGCGCTCGCCGTTGGATTCCAGCAGCATATGCGCGAGCGCGATGAGTTCCTCGGGCGGAAAAGGCTTGACCCGGAAAACGACGTCGAGCCCATCGTATTCCGACTCGGCCTCAGCCAAGCCGCTCAGAACGATGACCGGCAGCGCAATGTGCAGCGCGCGAACCTGGCGCACCAGCTCGGAGCCACTGCAACCGGGCATCAGATGGTCGGTGATAATGAGGCCAACACGGTCAGGCAGGACCCGAAGAGTAGCGAGTGCACTTTCGGCAGTGGTAGCGACGGAGACTTGGAAGCCCGCCTGCCGAAGAACCGTCTCCCGGACCTTCAGCTGCAAGGGGTTATCGTCGATGAGAAGAATCGGCCTCAAAGCTGGGCTTAATTATCATGTCAGAGGGCGTTAAAGAGATCACGCCCTCGACTAAGATTCATCTACGAGACGCAATGGGCACACACCATCGCGCCATCCACCATTGTGGCGGGAAACATCGCTGCTGTCGAGAACATTATTTGGACAAAGCGCCGGACGAACTTAGGCGACGCTCTGTTCCCGGCTAATCTCTTCTTTCGCTTGCAGCCAGTCCTGCTCGGGTGAGCCACCGTATCCACCGCGCTGCAAATAAAGGTGGTAAGCGCGCAGGCGGATTTGCTCTTCGAGAGACGGTGCAGCTTTCATTGCTGGGATAGCTTCAGGCGCGGCGGTTAGGGATTTTTCCACAGCACCGTTGCCGTTCCCAGCATGAACTCCGTTCCCGTTCGTGGGCGCGGCGGCCTTGCGGGTGCGTTTCTTTGGCGTTGGCGTTGCGTTTTCTTCCTTGTCCCGTGGTGCTCTCGGCATCGTACTTCACTCCTAGACCCTGAAAAATTCGCACTCCAACCGGCAACAAACCATCAACCAGGCCAGTCAGATGCGTTACTTTTACTATAAACAATCCCTGCGATTTTGTGGGCGATCCATAGACGTTATTCAAAAGTTTTATGGCTTCTTCATCATGGCGTGTGACCCATTGCCACGTGACATAACTCACTAACATTTCGCGAGTTATTGGAGTCCAATGTTGATGGGGACGGGCCTTTGCCGGAACCAAGTTCGGCATGAGCGCGTATCTACTTCAGGGCCGGCCAAACCACCATGATGTTCCTCGAAACATTGCGGCAGATGCTGCGCACCCTGTGGGCGAACAAGCTGCGGTCGTTCCTCACCATGTTCGGCATCGCGTGGGGCGTGGGCTCGCTGTTGCTGCTGGTGGGGCTGGGCGAGGGCTTCCGCTCCGGCAACCGGCGTGAGTTGAACTCGCTGGGCGAGGACATCATGTTTGTCTTCCCGGGCCATGCTCCGGCGGTGGCCGGCAACATGAGCTCGGCGCGCGCGTACAACCTCACCTATCAGGACTACCAGGACATTACACGGGAGGCGCCGCATGTGCGCCTGGCGGCGCCGGTGTTGTCGCGCACCGACATTCGCGAGGTCAGCGATTACAGCAACACGAATGGCGAAGTAAGCGGCGTTCCGCCAAACTATGCCGAGATCCGCTACCTTCCGCTGGCCGCCGGACGCTGGCTGAATGATGACGACGAAGCGCAGAAACGCCTGGTCGCGGTGCTGGGCGACGAGATGCTGAAGAACCTGTTTCCCGGCAGGCCGGCGGTCGGCAACACCATCCTGCTGAACGGCATTCGCTTTGAGGTGGTCGGAGTAGTGCAACGCGTCGGCCATGGCGACAACAATTCCACCAACAATCGCGTCTTTCTGCCGTTCAGCACCATGCACGAGTACTTTCCGCTGACCAAAGATCTGCAGGAGAACGCGGTCTCGTTCATCAATTATCGTCCGCGGGTGCGCGATGAGCATGCGCTGGCGCGCGAAGAGGTGCGCAAGATCATCGCCCGCAACCACAAGTTCGACTGGCATGATGAAGACGCCTTCGAAGACTGGGACACCATCAAGAACTCGGAGACGGTGGGCAAGATCTTCGACGCGATGGACATCTTCCTGGGCGGCGTCGGCCTGGTGACGCTGACGCTGGGCGCAATCGGGATCATCAACATCATGCTGGTGGCGGTCAGCGAGCGCACGCATGAGATCGGACTGCGCAAGGCGGTGGGCGCAACCTATCGCAGCATCCTGTTGCAGTTCTTTCTCGAAGGCGCGTTTCTCACGCTGATGAGCGGAGCGATCGGGATGGCCGGCGCCGGCCTGTTGATGTACATGATGCGCGGCGTGGGCGAGGTCCCCGGCTTCGATCCGCCGACCATGTCGTTGATGTCGGCGACGCTGGCGATCGGGACGCTGGCGGCGGCAGGGATCGTTGCGGGAATTTATCCCGCGCGCAAGGCTGCCAGGTTGCAGCCGGTAGACGCGCTGCGGCAGGAGTAGGTAGAGCGACGCTTCAGTGTCGCGTCAGAGCGAGGTCGGAGCCCGCTTTAGCGGGCGACATTGTGCCGTCGGCTAAAGCCGACTCGCAACGTAAACGGCGCCCGGTACGCGAACCTGAAGGTTCGCTCTACCAAATCGAGGCTGTACGCACGGTGCCCCAGGTTCGCGTCCGTCCTTTGGACGCTAACCTGGGCCCACGTTAGCCCAAACGATGGGCGAACGTGGGGCACCGAGCGAACAACGTACTTTCTGGCGAATAGCGAGAAGAACCTATGATGCGTGATCTGATGTCGCAAGCTTACAGCGCCATGCGCCACAACCGCCGGCGCACGGCGCTCACCATGCTGGGCATGGCATGGGGCATCGCGACGGTAGTACTGCTGCTGGCCTATGGTGCGGGATTCGGCCGCGCTATTGAGGTCATCTTCGCCAACTGGGGTACGCGCATCATCGGCGTCTTTCCCGGACGCACCTCGCAGCAGGCGGGCGGGCAAAAGGCCGGCACGCAGATCAAGTTCACCATCGAAGACCTTGACCGCATCACGGCCGCAGCGCCGCTTGTGAACCGCATCTCGCCGGAGCTCGACAAGCAGGTCAGCGTGCAACAGGACGTTCGCACCTACACGCTGCCGCTGCAGGGCAACTATCCCAGCATTTTCCATATTCTGGCGCTGAACCTCGCCGAAGGCCGCCTGCTGAATGAAGACGACGAAGAGGCGCGCGCGCGCGTCGCCGTCCTCAGCTCCGACGCCAAGCTGAAGCTGTTCTCCGGCGAGTACGCCATCGGCCAGCACATTCGCATTGAGGGCATCAGCTACCGCGTAGTGGGCGTGCTTACGCCGCACATGCAGGAGGGCGACGACAGCGTCAACAAGACCATCTACATCCCCTTCAGCGCCATGAGCGACTTTAAGGACACGCATTACCTCGACGGTATCTGGATGTCGTATGAAGGCAACGATTACGAACTGGTGGAGCGGCAGGTGCGCGGGGCGCTGGCCACGCAATACAACTTCAAGCCCGACGACAAGCGCGCCGTCTTCCTCTACAACATGATGAAGCAGCTGAAGCAGTTCAGCATCATCACCGCGGGACTGAAGGTGCTGCTGGCGTTTATCGGGACGCTGACGCTGGGCATTGGCGGCGTGGGGCTGATGAACATCATGCTGGTGTCGGTAACGCAGCGCACACGCGAAATCGGCGTGGAGAAGGCGCTGGGGGGACGCCGCCGCGATATTCTGTTTCAGTTCCTGGCCGAAGCGCTGGTGATTACGGCCGTCGGCGGCGTTGCGGGAATTGTCCTCGCGTATGCGGTATCGATCGGAGTGGGCCGGATCACGTTCTACAGCGCCGTCGCGAAAAATGCCCAGGCCGCCGACATTCGCCTCATCATTGATCCGTTGACGGTGGTGATTGCGACCGTGATTCTCGCCATCGTTGGCCTGGTGAGCGGGATGCTGCCGGCGATTAAGGCCTCGCGGCTGGATCCGATCGAGGCGCTGCGGTATGAATGACGCTTACGAGAGCTATTCGCCCAAAACGGGAATAACTTACCTGCTTTCTGGCACTTGCCGATCGGCTATCGCCCACCGCGGAGGCCATGGGCCTTAACGGGCAGTAGCGTCCATACCAGCACGAATCCGCTCAATTTAGAACAGCCGGCGGCGTAGCACCCCAGCCAGGCCAAGGACGCCTGAAGCGAGCAGCAGGATGTTGCTGGGCTCGGGAACCGAGCTCGACGGTGAGGTACCTTCGAGTTGGAGGACCGTAAACGCTTCCGAGGGAATCGTTCCGACCGAGTTCTCCGAAGCCGAAGACGGACCCGAGTTCTCATCCCAGTAGATCGGGTCGCCATCGTTGACAACCGCGTTGTCCAGGTTCAGCCAGTAGGTGCCGCCAGCCAGGTTCACCCGGCTAAAGGAACCGCTCTCGGTGCAAACGTTGAAGCCGTACTGGTTGCCAGAGCAGCCGCTCTGCGTGAAGTTCACAATCTGATCGGTGTAGGTGGTGCCGCCGAATTCAGCCGAGGTGATCTGAACTTCAGCCGACTCCAGAACGTCGCCCTCGAACGCCCAAGCGCCGAACACCAGAACGTTAACGAAGCCGCCGCCGGAGCCTACGGTGAAGGTGTCGCTAACGACGAACCCGGAGTTGATGGTCCACGCATCGGTGGAGCCGTTGATGGGACCGTTGTTATAAACTGTCTGGTTCTGGGCCGTGGCCGGAACAGCCATCAGGCACAGAGCAAGCAGCGACAGCACAGCGATATGCAATTTCATGGATCGAACCCTTCTCCGGGTTCTGTTTATTAACACCTGCACCTTGAAACTCAGAACAACCGTCGCCGCACGCCGACGGCAACAACAGCAACGCCACCGGCAAACAGTGCCAGGCTTCCCGGCTCGGGCACGCTGCCCTGCCCGCTTGATGTCCCCAGGATGCTGAAGGCTTCTGAGCCCAGCGTGCCCACACCGTTATTGGAGGCAAACGATGGACATCCGCCGGACTGACAACCCACACCATCGTTCTCATCCCAATACACTGGGTTTCCTTCACTCGTCACCGCGTTCATCATGTTCAACCAGTAGGTCCCATTGGGCAGTGTGGGACCACCCGTGAACATGCCGGTCTCAGTGCACACGTTGTATCCGTACTGATTGCCGGAACAGCCCGATTGGGTGAGATTGACGATCTGGTTGAGGTAAGTCGTACCGCCAAACTCCTCCGAGGTGAGGGTGACCTGCACCGAGTCCAGCGTATCTCCCGGAAACAGCCACGCGCCAAACGCCAAACCAGTCAGGTTGCTGTTCCCGGTGGAAATAGTGAAGGTGTCGCTCACCACAAAGCCGAAGTTGATCGTCCAGCCGTCGTTCGTACCGTTGATCGGTCCGTTCTCATATAAGATCTGCGCCGAAGCCGGCAGCACGAACGCGAGCGACACAGTGACGATAAGGAGAGCTAACCGTGCAACATGGTTTTTCACCTAACCTCCTTTTAAATCCGTAGTGACAGCGCCTACGACCCGAACCTGCGTCGCACCCCGCCAGCCACAACCGCAAAGCCGGCGACGACGAGTGCCAAGCTGCCAGGCTCCGGCACACTGCCCTGCCCGACCGGAGAACCGAGAATGCTGAACGCCTCGGAAGGAATCGACCCGAGAAAGCTTTCCGTGGCATAGGACGGACAACCGGGAGAGTGGCAGCCGACGCCCTGGTTTTCGTCCCAGTAGACTGGGTCGCCGAGCGTGTCCATGCCATTCTCAAGCGTCACCCAATACGTTCCGTTGATCAGAGACGTGGGCGCAATGCTGCCGGTTTCCGTGCACACGTCGTAGCCATAGTTATTCACGAAGCACCCGGACTGGCTGAGGTTGATGGTCCCGTCGAAGTAGATAGTTCCGGTCCCGAGTTCGCGGGAAGACAGGACGACCTCAGCCGAGGTAACGACATCACCCTCAGTCACCCATGCCCCAAAGGAGAATCCTGTGACTACGCTCGGACCCGTCGAGATGGTGAAGGTATCGCTGGGCGTGAATCCAAGATTGAAGGTCCAGGCGTCGGTCTCGCCGTTGATGGGACCGTTTTCGTAGAGAATCTGTGCCGATGCCGGCAGAGCCAATGCGAGTGCGACGGCGACGAAAAGCAGGGTCAACCGCGACGTATGACTTCTCACGTTATGCTCCTTTGAAACTGCGTATCGCGTGCGTTTACGACCAGAACTTGCGCCGCACGCCGCCGGCTACGACAGCAAAGCCTCCGGCAAACAGCGCCAGGCTTCCTGGCTCGGGCACGCTGCCGGTCCCGCCGGACGAGCCCAGAATGCTGAAGGCTTCAGCGGGGATCGACCCAACGCAGTCGCCTTCGCAGGCTTGCGATGGGCAGCCCTCGGAATGGCACCCGCTCCCGCTGTTCTCGTCCCAGTACACCGGATCGCCGTCGTTCACGGTTGCGTTCAGCAGGCTGAGCCAATACGTCCCGTCGGCAAGAGTGGGGCCGCTGAAGTTCGCGGTTTCGGTGCAAACATCGAAACCGTAGTTGTTCACGAAGCAGCCCGACTGCGTGACGTTGACCTGGCTATTGAAATAGATCGTCCCCCCGAAGGCCTCGGAACTCATGAGTACGTCGACAGATTGCAGAACGTCGCCCTGCGTCAGCCATGCCCCAAAGGACAGGCCTGATATGGTGCTGCTTCCCGTTGAAATGGTGAAGCTGTCATTTACCACGAAGCCGAAATTGATCGTCCAGGCATCGGTCTCGCCGTTGATGGGACCGTTTTCGTAGAGAATCTGGGCCGAAGCCGGTATTCCGAGGAGAAGCACGACCGCGGCCAACACTACTAAGCAAACTCGACTTTTCACAACGTCTCCCTCCTGTTCCAAATCACCTGCGGTGTCAGCGGACCCTGCGCCACATCATGCCTGCGGCGGACAGCAACGCGCCGGCGAACAAGAACAGGCTTCCCGGCTCGGGGACGCTGCCACCGCCACTCGTCGAGCCACCCAATACGGTGAACGACTCCGATGGAATCGAGCCCACACTATTGTCGGAGGCCTGCGACGGGCATCCGGGCGAGGTGCAGCCCATCCCGCTGTTCTCGTCCCAGTAAACGGGATCCCCATTGTTCACGATGGCATTGCTGAGGTTGACCCAGTACGTTCCGTTGCCGAGGGTCGGGCCGCTGAAGTTGCCGGTTTCGTCACACAGGTTGAATCCGTAGTGATTGGTCTCGCAGTTGGACTGCGTAAAGCTGACTTGCTGATCGGAGTACGTGGTGCCACCGAACTCCTGCGACGTAATAGAGACTTCGACCGACTCGAGCACGTCACCGGGAAAAAGCCACGCGCCAAAGACGAGTCCATTGATGTGGCTGGTTCCTTGCGAAACCGTGAATGTATCGCTGACGACGAAGCCTTCGTTGATCGTCCAGGCGTCAGCCTCGCCGAAAATAGGGCCGTTGTCGTAAATTGTTTGGCCTGACGCGAGCAGGCTGGTCAGGAGCAGCAGGCCTAGACCGAGAATCACTCTGCGACCTTGACTCTTCATGAATGCACCTCCTTGTCGTTACTGACGTCTGGGGTTCAACGCAGCTTGCGGCGGAGCGTCCCCGCCACACCCATTACGCCGCCGGCAAGCAGCAGAAGGGAGCCCGGCTCGGGAACGCTCCCGCCGCCGCTCGTCGAACTCCCTAAAACGGTGAACGACTCCGATGGGATCGTGCCGACGGAATTTTCGGAAGCCTGCGACGGACAACCGGGAGATTGGCAATCGACGCCGCTGTTTTCGTCCCAATAGACGGGGTCGCCATTGTTGACGACGGCGTTGCTCAGGTTGACCCAGTACGTTCCGTTATCGAGCGTAGGGCCGCTGAAACTGCCGGTTTCTACGCAGACGTTGAATGCGTAGGAGTTGACCATGCAATCCGATTGCACGAAGTTCACCTGCTGATCGAGGTAAGTGGTTCCTCCGAACTCCTGTGAGGTGATGGAGACTTCGACGGAATCAAGGACATCGCCGGAAAAGAGCCACGCATTGAAGACCAGCCCGTTAATCTGGCTGGCGCCTGACGAAACCGTGAATGAATCGCTCACGACAAAGCCGCTGTTGATGGTCCAGGCGTCGGTGTCGGTGCCGGCGTGGCCGTTGTCGTAGATGGTCTGGCCGGAGGCGAGCCCACCGGTCAGGAGCAGCAGGCCTAGGCAGAGAATCACCAGGCAAGCCTTCATGGATCTCTCCTCCTTTTCAAATCCCGCGCAAGATCCGGCATTGATTTTCAACGTAGCTTGCGGCGAAGCATCCCGGCCATACCGATCACGCCCCCCGTAAGCAGCAGAAGGGATCCCGGCTCGGGGACGCTGCCGCCGCCGCTCGTCGAGCTCCCCAAAACAGTGAACGACTCTGACGGGATCGTGCCGACGGAACTTTCGGAGGCCTGCGACGGGCACCCCGGAGATTGGCAGCCGTCGCCGCTGTTCTCGTCCCAGTAGATGGGGTCGCCATTGTTTACAATGGCGTTGCTGAGGTTGAGCCAGTACGTGCCGTTGCCAAGCGTGGGGCCGTTGAAACTGCCGGTCTCCTCGCAAGTGTTGAATCCATAAGCATTGGTGCTGCATTGGGACTGCGTGAAGTTCACCTGCTGGTCGAAGTAAGTGGTCCCGCCGAACTCCTGTGAGGTGATGGAGACTTCGACGGAATCGAGGATGTCGCCGGGAAAAACCCACCCGTTGAAGACCAATCCGTTAATCTCGCTGGCGCCTTGTGACACGGTGATGGTGTCGCTAACGACGAAGCCCTGGTTAATGGTCCAAGCGTCGACGTCATCGCCCCTGGGGCCGTTGTCGTAAATGGTCTGGCCTGACGCAAGCACGCTGGTCAGGAGCAGCAGGCATACACCAAGAACCACTAAGCAACCTCGACTCGTCATAGGTTCGCCTCCTTATCGATATTCACTTCTGGCTGGGCTCGATACTGTGAGGGTATCGATGACGATGAAGCCGAAGTTGATGGTAAACGCGTCGGAGTCACCGTTGATCGGGCCCTGTTGTAGATGGTTTGACCTGACGCGGCGGGCGCCGTCAGAAAGGCAAAGCAAATTGCTGGGAGCGCGGCGCGGGGCAAGTGGAGGGTGGTGGACATCGGCGAAGCTCCTCTGCAATCTGAGTGCGGGATGACTTCGGGCCCGAAAATTCGACTAGAATGTACACCCGTTTGCGCAAACAGCAACATGAAAAATTGCGCTGTCGGCATTTGGCATCGGGCTGTCGGCTTTTGGCTAATCTGTCATAGTTCGAAAAGGGTGCGAGTTGTTCAAGTAGAGCTTGCCTGTGCCTGGGGTGCCGCGTTCAGGTCTCGATTTGATTGGGAACCCGGGGCGTCAACAGAGACGGCCGGACAAGCACCAATGCTAAGTGCCAAACGCCGCCTGCCGGGTGCAGTTCCAACTTTCCCCTAGAACGATGCGGCGCACTTGATTTACAACTAATGGTCTCCAAGGAAGAGGTCTCGGTGATGCGAATTCGTTACAAGGAGCTGTTCTCCGCGGTCATTTGTCTGGGTGTGCTTTTGGCGAGCCTGCCTTTGGACTCAGGGGCGGCGGCGATCTTCCAGTCAGCGACCCGCAGGAGCAGCGACTATTCCGGGCAGGGCCTGCCGTTAACCGACCAGGAACTGCAGGCGCTGGTCGCCCCAATCGCGCTCTATCCCGACCCGCTGGTGGGCATGATCTTGGCCGGCGCGACCTATCCCGATCAAGTGTTCGCGGCCAACGACTTCGTCAAGAATAAAGGCATTTCGGGGCACGCGTTGATGGAGGCTGTCGCGCTCCAGTCCTGGGACCCCAGCGTCAAAGCGCTGACGGAGTTTCCCGACGTGTTAAGCAATATGGCGACGAACCTTGCGTGGACGTCGCAGCTGGGAGAGTCGTATCACAATCAGCAGAGTGAGTTGATGGCGGCAATCCAGGCGCTGCGCAACAAGGCCGTCAACGCCGGCAACCTCACCTCCGGGCCGCAGCTGCGGGTCAACCAGCCGACCCCCGACATCGTCTCGCTGCAACCGGCAAATCCTCAGGTGCTGTATTTGCCCATCTACAATCCCTCCCTGGTCTCCGGCATGCAGTTGCAAACGCCCAACTACACGCCCTCGACGACCAGCAACACTCGTGAAATCACCTTTGGCTCCGGTGTGGCTGCGGGAGCGCTCACCGCGGGTGGTTGCTGCGATTGGGGAGCCGCCAACTGGACTTGCAACTGGTATCACGGCACCGCTTATTTTCGCGACTATCCTTACGGCGGAAACAATGCCTGGCATGGCGCTTACTATGGCGGCCAGAACTACTACGGCAATCACACCTATCGCACCAGCTACGACTACACGCATCCCTACACGGCCTTCCAGCATGGCGGCAGCGCCGGCGGCAGCGCCAATGAGCGTGATACCAACAAGGACACCGCCAGCTTTGACGCCATCGCGGGAGGCTGGAGCAACCTGGAAGATCTCCGCGGCTGGGGGCCGAGCGATAGCGGCGCAGTCATGACCGTATTCAGCAGCTGGAGTAAGAACTCGACTACGCTGTTTGCGGTGGGAGGCTGGGGCGATCGGGCGGCCAGCTTCCGCGGCTGGATCATTCGCCCCGGCACAGGTGGCGGATGGGGCACGGGCGGTCGCCTCGAAGGCGCACATTGAAGCACCGCTACCGCAAATCAACCACGCTGCGCATTAAGAACAAAACGACGACTAGGGAGAAATGGATGAGGAAGTTGTGTCGGGTGCACGTGCGCGAGCTTCGGTGCTGCGGACTGGTGTTCGCGCTGCTGACGCTGGGACTTTTCCTGACAGGTTGCCACAAGAAAACCTCTGCGGCGGGCGAAGCCGCACCGGGGCAGAAAACGTTCGCCACACCGGAAGAAGCCGCGAAGGCTTTGGTTGAGGCGGCAGGCAGCGACAGTGAGCCCCAGATGCTGGAGGTCTTCGGCCCGAATTCGAAAGGCATCCTCTACTCCGGGGACGCAGCTGCGGACAAGGCCGACATGGCCGGATTTGTCGGGGCCTACCAGCAGATGAACCGCTGGCGCAAGCTGGATACGGAGAATCTGATCCTCGTCGTTGGCGCAACCAACACGGCGTTTCCGGTTCCGCTGCGCAAGAACCGCCAAGGCCAATGGTATTTCGACACTCCAGCTGGGGCCACGGAGCTCGCGGTCCGGCGCATCGGCCGCAACGAGCTGGCGACCGTCGACATCATGGCGTCGCTGGCCGACGCGCAAGAGGAGTATTACAAGCAGGCCCATGAAGGTGCGCAGCAGTATGCGCGCTATTTCATTAGCGATGAGGGAAAAGAAAATGGATTGTATTGGCCGCAAACAGCCGGAAAGCCGAAGAGTCTGGTAGGCCCGTTGCTGGCCTACGCCTCGGAGCAGGGCGCGAAGCTGAAGCCGGCCGCCCACAAACCGTTTCACGGATACTATTTCGGCATTTTGACGAGCCAGGGAGTCTGGGCCACTGGTGGCCTTCGCGACTACCTGCGTTCGGGACAGATGACGCGCGGCTATGCCTTCATCGCGTGGCCGGCGGAGTACGGTAAATCCGGAGTGATGACCTTCATGATCAACCGCGACCGCATCGTCTACCAGAAAGACTGGGGAGCCAAAACCGACGACGAGGTGCCGTTCGTGACCGCCTTCGCTCCCGATGCCACCTGGTTGCGCGTGGAACAGTAGTCCCGAAGCCCAGAAGCTCAGGGTCCGGAGCGCCGCAGCCGGGAAGCGGGCTCCGAGGGCAGATCCGGCAACGCCGGCGGCTCGTCGGCTGCGATTTCGAACGGCGTGCGTGGCGCGTCATGCAACAGGAAATCGCACAGCACGCGATTGAATTCCTCCGGCACTTCCTCATACGGCATGTGCCCCGCGCCCTGGAACATCACCAGCGCGCTATTCATCAAATGGCGCTGCAGTTGATGAATGGATGACGGATACACGGCGCGATCGCGCGATCCCCAGAGGATGAGTATGGGAAGGCCGCTGATCTCGCGCAAAGAGTCGTTGATGGCCTCCAGGTCATCTTTCCACGAGCGCAGGATGCGCAACAGATGTTCGAAGCTTCCCGAGGGCTCCATGCCGGCGGCGTAGGCTTCGAAGGTGCCGGGCGCGATGCGCTTCGGGTCGCCGTAGAGCGCAGTGAAATAGCGCTTGGAGATGATTCGCAGACGCGGCTGCACGTGGACCACGTACAGGCCGCCCAGCGTGGTGGCCAGCAGCCGGGTCAGCACCTTGCCGTGGCTCGACCAGGGATTGATGGGCGAAACCAGCACCAGCCGCCGGACGCGACTCAGCTGGTCGCGCCTGACAGCGATCGCCGCCAGCACCATGGCGAGCCCGCCGCCGCGCGACGATCCCACAATGTCGGCATTCTCGATACCGAAGTGGTTCATGAATTGCAGCACCCGTTCCGCGTCACCCGCGATGGTGCACTCATTGCAGTCGGGACGTTGGGAGAAACCGCAGCCAGGCAAATCCAGCGCCCACACCGTGAAGTGTTGCGCCAGCGGGGCGATGTTGAATCGCCAGGAGTAGGAGTAGCCCATGAAACCGTGGATGAGCAGCAACGGCGGCCCGGAGCCCGCGGTGAGATAACGCCAGGTCAGGCCGTCGATCTCAACGCTGTGCTCTTCGGCACCCGCGACGCGGGCGATGGCGGGAACGGCTGGCATGTCTGGCGGCTGGGGCATATCCTGAACTTCGACCCGGCCTTTCGCGGCCCAATGTCAGCCGGCGATGTTGGCCCATGCTCGGGAAACGAATGCTTCCCTGTTGTTGCCTTTGAGGCTACCATACCACCCTTCCACGCAGGTTATCGCTGCGGGATTGTCGTGGGGCCGGCAGGGCAAACCTTGCCTCGGTGACGGTCGACGATCGCGTCACAGCATCCATTGCGCGGGGTCACTGCCCTGGTTTCGCCGAGCGTTATAATGAACGCTTGTCTAAAGGAGTTCCCACATCATGACCGGAAGTAATGGCAGCAACGGTACTACGCCCAAGCCGCGCGCCGAGTGGATCGCCAAGCGACGCGAAGAGGCCGCTCGCACCGGCGACTCCAACATGTCGCAGATGCACTTTGCCCGCAAGGGCCTGCTCACCGAAGAGATGCTGTTTGTGGCCGAGCGCGAGCGTGTGGCGCCGGAGTTGGTGCGCGACGAAGTTGCTGCCGGCCACATGATCATTCCGGCCAACGTGAATCATCCTGAGCTGGAGCCGATGTGCATCGGCGTGGCCTCGAAGTGCAAGATCAACTCCAATATCGGCAACTCGTCGGTGACCAGCAACGTCGATGAAGAACTGAAGAAGCTGCACACTTCCGTTCACCACGGCGCCGACACGGTGATGGACCTCTCGACCGGCGGCGGCATTCACGAAATCCGCGAAGCCATCCTGCGGCACTCGCCCGTGCCCATCGGTACCGTGCCGATTTACGAAGCGGTCGCGCGGGTAAAGCGCATCGAAGACCTGAACGCCGACGTCATGCTCGAGGTCATCGAGGAGCAGGCGGAGCAGGGCGTCGACTACATGACCATCCACGCCGGCGTGCTGGTCGAATACCTGCCGTTGATCACCAAGCGCATCACCGGCATCGTGAGCCGCGGCGGTGCGATCCTGGCGCAGTGGATGGCCCACCACCACAAACAGAATTTCCTCTACGAGCGCTTCGACGACATCACCAAGATTCTCGCCAAGCACGATGTGAGCTACTCGCTCGGAGACGGCCTGCGGCCCGGTTGCATCGCCGACGCCAGCGACGAGGCGCAGTTTGCCGAGTTGAAGACGCTGGGCGAGCTGACCAAGAAGGCCTGGGAGCGCGATGTGCAGGTGATGATCGAAGGCCCCGGGCACGTGCCGCTGGACAAGATCAAAGAGCAGGTGGAGAAGGAAGTCGAGCTCTGTTACGGCGCCCCGTTCTACACGCTTGGGCCGCTGGTCATCGACATCGCACCTGGCTACGACCACATCACGTCGGCCATTGGCGCGGCGCTGATAGGCTGGCACGGCGCGGCGATGCTCTGCTACGTCACGCCGAAGGAACATCTCGGCTTGCCGAACGATAAAGACGTGAAGGATGGCATCATCGCCTACAAGATTGCGGCGCACGCCGCCGACGTGGCGCGCCATCGTCCCGGCGCACAGGACCGCGACGACGCCATCAGCTACGCCCGCTACACCTTCGATTGGGACAAGCAGTTCGCGCTCTCTCTGGATCCGGAAACGGCCAAGGCCATGCACGACGAGACGCTGCCGGACGCGTACTACAAAGAGGCGGCATTCTGCTCCATGTGCGGTCCGAAGTTCTGCTCGATGAACTACTCGGCAAAGGTGGACGAGTATAACAAGCAGGTACATGGTGTCGAGAAGAAGGACTACTCGGAGCTGATGAACAAGCTGGTGGCGATCAAGTAGCAATTAGCAGCTAGCAATCAGCAACTAGCGAGGCCGCGCACCCGACCGCGCGGCCTTCGCATTTGTGGGCTGCCGTCACTTCAGGAGGCGCGAATGCCTCCCGGCTGCCCGTCAGATGATCTGACTGTAATCAGCCTGTAACGTTGCTCTCTCATCCGTCTTGTCACCGTTTGCTAAACTCGATTAGTGAGACGCATCCGCCTGAGAGCCTGGATTTTCGCCTGCGCTTCCGGCGTTCTCCAGGTCCTGATCTTCCCAGATTTTTCCCTGTACATCCTGAGCTGGGTGGCGCTTGCGCCGCTTGATTTACGCCATCCTCAAGTGCCGCGAGCAGGACGTGACGATGGTACTCGCTGACGGAGGACAGTTCCTCGCGCCCGCCACCGCTTGGCAAGGATTTCTGCTCGGCTATGCCAGCGGCATCATCTGGTATCTCGGAAGTTGTGCCTGGATTTTCCACGTTATGCACGTGTACGGCGGCATCGGCACTGCAATGTCGATCCTGCTGCTGGTGATGTTTGCACTTTATCTCGCCCTGTATCACGGACTGTTTGGACTGCTGCTGGCTTTGATTGCCGCGCGCCGCAACGGCTTCAGCCTGCGCGCGCTGGTGTTCACGCCGTTTCTCTGGGTCGCGGTGGAGCTGGCGCGCACCTACATCACCGGCTTTCCCTGGGACCTGCTGGGCACCACGCAAGATCGACAACATCCCGTTGACGCGCATCGCGACCGTCACCGGCGTTTACGGTCTCTCGTTTGAGATTGCGCTGGTGAACACCGCCCTGGCTGCGGCATTTCTTGTTCCTTACGCCCGGCGCAATGTGCTGTTGACGGCAGCTCTGGCCGCGGCGATTGCGTTGCACGCCGGCAAACTGGAGAAGCCAGAAGCGTCGCCGGCATCGCAGGGCGCAACGCTGGTGCAGTCCAACATTCCGATTCTGGAAGCCGACTGGTCGCTCGACTACCTTGTGCAGACACTGCATTCGCTCTCCGACCTCAGCGTGCGTCCACGAAACGCGAAGCCCGGCTCGCCCGGTCTGATCATCTGGCCGGAGTCGCCCGCGCCTTTCTGGGTGACCGACCTGCACCTGCGCAGCACGTTGGCCAACGTCGCGCGCGCGACCGATTCCTACATCATCGCCGGCTCCATCGGCATCGAGCACACCGGCGAGATCAACCGCCGTCCGGACATCTTCAACTCGGCTTCGGTGATCGCGCCCACAGGCGCGTGGACCGCGCGCTACGACAAGATTCATCTCGTTCCCTTCGGCGAGTATGTGCCCTTCGAGAAGCTGTTCAGCTTTGCCGGAGGGCTCACGCGACAGGTCGGGACCTTCGCGCGCGGCACCTCGCGCGCACCGCTCGATGTTGGCAACATGAAGGCCGGAGTATTCATCTGCTACGAGTCCGATCTTTCCCAACGAGGTGCGGCAGTTCGCCCACAATGGGGCGCGAGGTCTTCGTCAA
The DNA here is from genome assembly GCA_963747045.1 of uncultured Acidobacteriaceae bacterium. GTDB lineage: Bacteria > Acidobacteriota > Terriglobia > Terriglobales > Acidobacteriaceae > Bog-257. The sequence continues at coordinate 171,678 of CAVVDN010000019.1, forward strand.
CATCTCCAACGACGGCTGGTACGGCGAAGGCGGCGCGCCGCGGCAGCATCTGAACATGGCGCGCATGCGCGCGGTGGAGAACAATCGCTGGCTGCTGCGCGACACCAATAACGGCGTCACGGCGGTCATCGACCCCTATGGCCGCATCGTGGCCGAGGCGCCGCGCAACCAGCGCGTCGCGCTGCAAGCGCGTATCGGTCTGGAAGAGTCGACCACGTTCTACACGCGCCACGGCGATTGGTTCCCGTTTCTGTGTGCGATAATCACGTTGCTGGGGCTGCTGTTGCGGTACGTTCGGACCTGCAGGATCGGCGCAGCCCGCATAAGGATTGAATTAACCACAGAGGCACAGAGTTCTGAAATTGGTTTAGGAGCAAGCATGCGGCTTTCCGAAGTCGATAAAGCTAAGCTTTACGTCGGAAGTGGCAATTTGCTTCGTCTTCTCTGTGCCTCTGTGGCTCTGTGGTGAACAAGGTTTTCCATGGTCGAAGAACTAGAACAGGAATACGCCGCCCTCCGCGAGAAGGTCCACGATCTTCAGGAGTATCTTTGACGCGCCCAAGCTGCGCGAAAAGCTGAGCGAGATCGAAAAGCAAACCGCCGATCCCACGCTCTGGTCGAATCCCGAAAAATCGCAGCAGGTGATGCGCGAGAAGAAGCGGCTGGAGAACGCGCTGGCCACGCACGACGAGCTGGCGCGCCGCTCCGGCGACATCAACGCCTACTTCGATCTGGCGCACGAAGGCGAGGACGTCTCCGCCGATCTGCGCCGCGAGATCGACCAACCTGCGCGCGCTGGTCGAGCAAGCTGGAGACCGAGACGCTGCTCTCCGGCGAGAACGACGACCGCAACGCCATCGTGACCATTCATCCCGGCGCCGGCGGCACCGAATCGCAGGACTGGGCCGAGATGCTGATGCGCATGTATCTGCGCTGGGCCGAGCGCCAGGGCTTTCAGACTGCGCTGTACGAATATCAGCCGGGCGACGAAGCGGGCATCAAGTCGGCGACCTTCGGCGTCAACGGCGAATACGCCTACGGCCTGCTGACCAGCGAGATCGGCGTGCATCGGCTGGTGCGCATCTCGCCCTTCGACCAGGCCAAGCGCGCGGCACACTTCGTTCGCCAGCGTCTTCGTCTCGCCGGAAATCGACGAGAGCATTCAGGTCGATATCAAGCCGGAAGACATTCGCGTCGACACCTATCGCTCCGGCGGCAAGGGCGGCCAGCACGTCAACACCACCGATTCGGCCGTGCGCATCACGCACATTCCGACCGGCATCGTGGTCGCCTGCCAGAACGAGCGCTCGCAGCACAAGAACCGCGAGAAGGCGATGAGGATCCTGCGCTCGCGGCTGTACGAGTACGAACTGGAGAAGAAGCGCGCCGAGACCAAGCAGATCGAGGACTCCAAGCTCGACATCGACTTCGGCTCGCAGATTCGCTCCTACGTCCTGCAGCCCTATCGCATGGTGAAGGACCTGCGCACGCGAGTGGAGATCGGCGACGTGGACCGCGTGCTGGACGGCGACTCTGAACGAGTTGATCCGCGGGTATTTGCTGGCGAGAAGAAAAGAGCAGCAGGGATAAGCGCGGCGATAACCTCAAAGTGTGCTCTCTCCTTTGGCTCGCGTCCATGGGAGAAAAGCTCTGTCCTGACACAAAAGTGGGCGGCGCTGATTCCGTCACTCAGCTTGAATTCACTCTCGCCGATTTCTCTTGGCGTTCCGCCTTCCTTCGTGAATAATTCTCGCCCAACACACACATCTCCGAGGGCTCATCATGGGACACAGGCAGATTCTGCTGGTGGCGGTAGTCTCTCTGTTCTTGGCTGGTGTTGTTTCGGCGCAGACCTTTCGTGGGAGCGTCGTCGGCACCGTAACCGATAGCTCGGGTGCAGTGGTCTCCGGGGCGACCGTAAAGGTGCGCAACGTCGATACCGGACTGGAGCGCACCACCCAAACCACGCCGGACGGCAGCTACAACGTTCCCGAGCTACCCATCGGTACCTACGACGTCACCATCACGCAATCGGGATTCGAAACTGCCATCACCAAAGGAGTGACGGTCAATGTTGCGGCGCAGAGTCGCGTCGACGTTGCGCTGAAGCCCGGGCAGGTGAGCCAGCAGGTCGAGGTCACCGAGCGAGGTGCCGCACGTCGACACCACGACGACCGACATCGGCGGAACTCTGACCTCCAAGACCATCGAGAACATTCCCGTCAATGGCCGCGACTACACCAAGCTCATCTATCTCAACCCAGGCGTCGCCGGCTCGCCTGACCAGATCAGCGATTCGCCCGGCTCTTTCGGCGAGTTCTCGATGAACGGCTCGCGCGGCCGTTCGAACAACTACCTGCTCGACGGCACCGACATGAACGACGGCTACCGCAATGACCCGGCGATCAACGAAGCCGGCGTCTTCGGCGATCCCGCGACGATTCTTCCCATCGACGCCGTTGCCGAGCTGCACGTGCTGTCAAACTATCAGGCCGAGTACGGACGCAACAGCGGCGCGGTGGTCAACATCGTGACCAAGAGCGGCACCAACAACTGGCATGGCTCCGCGCTGGAGTATTGGCGCAGCGGCGAGCTGGGTGCCCGCAACTACTTCAACTTCGTCGGCCAGCCAAAGAATCCGTTCCTGAATAATCAATTCGGCGGTGCGCTCGGCGGCCCCATCGTCAAGGACAAGGCTTTCTTTTTTGTTGACTACGAGGGGCAGCGCGAGAGCGGCGCGCAAGTCTGCGCTGAGCTGCGTGCCCGATCAGACAGCCATCGCGCAGGCCGAAGCCATTGCCGCGCAAAACGGTGTCCCGCTTAGCCAGCCGATGCTGAATCTGCTGGCGCGCAATCCCTGGCCGCAGCCGAACATCGGGGGTGCCACCACAACCGTCAACGGCTGCAACCAGCCGAATCTTGCGACCGCGACTAACTTCAGCAACGACATCGACAGCGTCATCACCAAGCTCGACTACAATCCCAACACCAATAACAGCATTTCCGGCCGCTATTACTTCGGCAACAGCAACCAGAGTTTCCCCTTCGCGCAATTGGCCAGCGGCCTGCTACCGGGCTTCAACACCATCACGCCCACGCGCGTGCAGCTGGTCGCTCTCTCGTGGGTGAAGGTCATCAATCCCTCGCAAGTGAATGAGGCGCGCTTCGGCTGGAACCGTTTCGCCGAAGGATTTTTCCCGCAAGATGGCAATTTCAATCCCGCGACCATCGGACTGGACACTGGCGTCAGCTCTTATAACTACGGGCTGCCGTTGATTTCCGTTGGCAACTTCTCCAAGCTTGGAGCTACCGCCAGCGTTCCGCGGCAGCGCGTGGATACCAACTGGCAGGCGCTCGACAACTACTCCTGGAAGATTGGACGTCATGAGCTGAAATTCGGCTACGAATACCGCCGCACCACGATCGGCATCACCCAGGATTCCAACTTCCGCGGCAAGCTGAGCTTCGACGACCTGACGGCATTCCTCGAAGGTCTGCCTTCGGGTGGCAGTCAGGCCGCCGGCTACACCAATCGTCACGAATACCAGAACAATAACGGACTTTACATCCAGGACAGCTTTCGCTGGACGCCGCGCCTGACGTTGAACTACGGACTGCGGTGGGACTACTACGGCGTCGCCGGCGAGAAGAACGACCTGTTTTATCGCCTGGTTCCCGCCGCTGGCGGCACACTGGAGCAGGTTGGCGGGCAGGGTGGACCGTCGGAGCTGTACAACCCGGACTGGAAGAACTTCGCCCCGCGCTTCGGCTTTGCCTGGGACGTTACGGGCAAAGGGACGACTGTTCTTCGCGGCGGCTACGGCATCTTCTTCGACGCTTTCTCCCAGGACATGTTCCTCGGACACCTTCCTTACAACTGCACCTTCTGTCCCGGACCGGCGTTCACCGGCGTAGGCGGCGCTCCGATTACGTTCTCCGGCGCGACCTCGGGACCCATCGCTGCAGGCTCGCCCGTCTATGTAAACTCGTCGCCGCTGGACAGCTTCTTCGGCATCGATCCCAATATCCGTACGCCCTACGTCCAGAACTACAACGTCAACCTGCAGCAGGCGTTCGGAAATAAAGTCACGATGGAACTGGGCTACGTTGGGTCGAAAGGCACGCGGCTGTTTCGCTTTGTTGATGCCAACCAGCCCAGCCAGGCGCAGATCACGGCCTACGATACCGGGCCGGCCTGCGTCGGTTTTACCTTCCCGAACTGCCCGATTGCCGGATTCGACTCCGGCGGTAACGTGCCGCGCACCGCGTATCCGAATTTCTTCTATGTCAACCAGGAGCAATCCAGCGCGTTCTCAACTTACAACGCGCTGCAAGCCACTCTTCGTACCAGCTCCTGGCATGGGCTGTCGACGCAGGTCAATTACGTCTGGTCGCATTCCATCGACAACGCCAGCGATCTCGAAGACTTCATTCCCAATGCCTCGCAGCCAAACAACAGCACCGATGTGAACGCCGAGCGCGGCAATTCAAACTTCGACATTCGCCAACGCTTCAGCTGCGTATTTCACCTATCAATTTCCCGGCAGCACGGGACGCTTGAAGAGCGGCTGGGGCATCGACGGCACCGCAACGCTGCAGGATGCGGCAGCCGTTTACCCTGAATTACAACTTCTATGGCGACTACTCCGGCTCAGGCGAGGGCTTCGATCGCCCCGACGTTGTGGGACCGATTCAGTACGGCAGCGCGCCATTTAATTTCCTGAACCTGGCGAACTTCCAGGTGCCTTGCACCTTCGGCAACACGACGGCGACTTCGTCCATCGGCGACAGTAACTGCCTGGCAGGCAGCCGCCACTTCGGTGATCTCGGGCGCAACGTCCTGATCGGCCCGCCGTTCAAGGAGTTCAATTTCGCGGTGTTCAAGAACACCGCCATCACCGAGCGCGTGAACCTGATGCTGCGCGCCGAGTTCTTCAATATCTTCAACCATCCCAACTTCGCCAATCCGGAGCTGCCGAACTTTATCGCCGATCCCGGCGTGAATGGCATTGCGTCGAACGGCCGCGGTGTCGGCTATTACGCGCTCACCGCGACAGGCGACGTGGGCATCGGCAACCCGTTCCTCGGCGGAGGCGGGCCGAGAGGAATGCAGTTCGCCGCGAAGTTCCCGTTCTAAGAGCGGGTTCACCACGGAGGCACGGAGAGCACGGAAACCAGTTTTGGCTCAGACCCAGCCGCGAAGCGGTGGAATGGTGTGAGCCCGGGGCGCAAGCCCCGGGTCGGCACGGCAAGAAAATTCGAACCGCGGCAACGGCGACACTCCTGCAACCCTGAACGCAATCAGGTCCGCTCAGCCACCACGTGGAACGACAGCCGTGAGTCCGTGACCCGGCTGCGTCCGTAGTAGAGGAACAGCGCGACCCAGAACAGCTGCAAGGCGACGATCGGCGGCGCAGAACGCAATCTGCGCAAATGCCGCGGAGAGATCCGGCATGACCGCTGTGCCGGCAGGCGTCAGCGAGACGAAGGCACCCAGATACAGCACGGAAAAGATCGCCATCATTTGATAAGCCGAGATCTTCGACGTACCGCGATGAGTCGGCGCGCAGCCACTCCGAGCAGGCACGCCATCCCCAACTGGCGATGACGGGAATCAGGCCCGCCAGACGAAAGTGTCCCGCCAGAAACAGCGCGACTCCCACAATGCCAGACACCGCGAAGATCGCCGAAGTGATCGCCTGCACCGGAATCAGCGGTTCGCCGTCCAGGCCGGAGGCGTACACCGCCTTCTTGGTCGAGCCATGAATCACGAGATTGTGCTTCTGGAAGAGCCGCGCGATCGCCGGGTTCGCATTCCGCAGCGGCATGCCGTAACAGCAGCCGAAGCTGAGACAAGCCAGGCGCCCAATCGATTCTCCCAAGGCGTAGGCGATTGCCGCCGCTGCGAAAATCGGCAGCACGGGAAGTTCGCGATGCAGGAAACGCCAGCGCGCGCAGAGCGAGCACCAGCAGCGGCAGGATGATCGTCGCGACGAACGCCGCGCCCGCGATCGTAAACGTGTTTCGCTTGCGTTCGACAATTCCGGCGACATCCGCGAAGCCGGCACGCACACCAGCAGCACAACGACGACCAACAACGCGCTCACCATCGCAGGAATGCCCACCGAGGCAAGCAGCAGCAGCATTAGGGCGAAGCCGAAGGTCGTGCCCGTTGCGCTGAAGAAGCCGTAGAACGTCAGATTCAGCCCGCGCCACGAGCCATCGCTCGACTTGGCGATGGGCACGGCCGCCAGCATCTGCCACTTCTCAGCGGGCAGCGCGCGCACGCCCCAGGCGAGCAGCGCAAAGAGCGCAGCGCCGAGATGCGACGACAAACAAGACGTTCAGCATGGATCCTCCTCGACCGGCATCGCCAGCAGCGAACGCACCGCGACGTCGGTTTCGGTCAGCGGCTCACCCAGCGTGAGCGAAAAACGGCTCTGCACGCCATTGCGATATTGGTTGGCGACCAGGTCAGGTGCAAATCGAACGCGATCCGTCTGAAACAGCAGGACCACGGTGCTGCTGCCCGGCCGGAAAAGCGCCTTGGGCGCACCCGCCTTCAGAAGCATTCCTTTCTCCAGCCCGCGCGGGCTCTCATAGCGCTCCTCGACTGTAGCGCTGCTCGATCTGCCCGACCATGAGCGCGACCACTTCGATCATCGCCACGCGGCCGACGCACGAGCCCTCCGCACAATCCGTGTCGAGAATGGTCACTACGCGCCGATTCTTCGATACCGGTGTTATCAACTGCACCGCCGCATTCGGATTGCACGGGTGATATCGACCGCCGACGGAGTAGATATCGAGCACGCGTCCGCATACTGGACTATGCGTGTAGTGATACTTCTCCGGCGTGAGACGAAAGACGGCGTAGTCTCCGCCCTGAAACGGCGCTGCCAGGGCGAGCCTTCCCCCAACAACTCGGGGAACGAGAAGAATTTCTGCTTGATGTACAGCCCGGACGACTCGGCCATGGAGCCGACCAGCGCGCGCGCATCGGCGGGACAGACCACCGGACGTGAATTGTTCGGCATGGGGCGGCAAATCCAATAGCGGATCTGACGCTCAAAGATTTTGCGCGCGCTGTCGTATTCGGAGAGATTGCCGACAAACTCCGAAAGTGGAATCCCGGATTCGCGCAGGAACTTCAACATGCCGGTTGCGCGTGCCGAGAGCACGTTGTCGTAGTTCAGGTAGCCGAGCACGCGCGACATGTAACGGCTCGACGCCATGCGCGTCAGCAGCGGAGCTTTCTCCAATGCCGGCGAGTACAACGCCGCGATAACGGCATTGCCCAGCAGTTGCTCGTGCATAACGCTGCCGGTGGCACGGTCGATGTACTCGTGAACAACTGGATTCATGAAGGCCTCCGAGTCCTGCGGCGCTCTCTCCACACCAGCAGGATGAGCAAGTTCAACAGCGCAGACATTTCATGCACCGACAGCTCTTCCATCACCACGCGCTCCTCGATTCCGTTCAGAAATCGGCCGGCGTCCTGGATGCGAACCCCGTGCCGCAAGCACGCGCGCAATTCGCTGCATGCCGAGCGTTCCAGCTCGGCAACGTCCTGGCGCAGATGGAGTAAAGCTTCCCGCAAATGTTGCTTCCGCAATGGCTCGCGGTAGAACTCTTCCGCCATGCGGTTGAACTCGCGCGCCTCCACCCGCATCGCGTTCCTGCCCGAATCGCCAAGGATTCCCTTGAGGAGCCTGTGGCTGGCTTGCAGCTCTTCGCCTTCGCATCGCGTGGCCAGATCGTCCAGCACCGACTGCACATTCATCCCTTCGGCAAGGTCGCTCGCTGACTCGCGAACATATGTCAGCAGCGCCCGGCGATACTCCTGGATAGGAACGCGTAGGTATCCCGCATGCCTGCGGCTTGGCCGAATCTTCTTGCAGTACGTCAGAATGTGGCGCAGGAACTGGTTGTGCGAATCACGATGCATATAGAACGCGGGCAGGCCTGCCGCGGCGAAAAAGAACGGTTGCCGCCGCTCGCTTTCTGACGAGGCTGCGTCGGGAATCTGTTCGTGCGTGATCTCGCCGTTAAGCGCCACGCGATAAGACAGCGCCAGCAGAAATTGTTGCAAGCTGATCGCCGGCGCCATGTCGCGGTCATAGCTCGGGAAGAGGCTGTAGTAACGGGCCTCGAATCCTGAGTAGCCCTGCCGCGCGTGTTCACGCAGGCGCAGCGGCATGTAGAACGACATCCGTTGATCGACGATGCCCAACTCGTCCAGCTCCGACGATAGCCGCTCGATGTTGCCCGGCGTGCCGTCGAGCGCCGAAGAATGCTCGGTAGCCAGCCATGCCACGGGATACGTCAGCAGACGCGCATCGGGGACGCAATCGCCACGCAAGCCGAAGAGCTTGGCGATGAACTGATCGAATCCCCGCGGGCCGTAGGGCGTCAGCCGGTGTCCGAACAAGTTGAGCTGAGCCTTCTCTTTCCACTCGCGCCACAGTAGCCGCAAGTGCGTGAAGTCGAGCTCATGCGGCAGAAACGACAGCAGGCGCTCAGGATGGAAGTCGGTAAAACCGACGCGATAGGGTGCTGCGGAATAGGTACCGACGAAGAGCGGCAGGAAGTGTTCGTAGATCTTGATGGCGAGATCGCCAAGACGTTTCTCAGCGTCGGGCGTCAGGTTTCGACATCGCAGTTGTTCATCCAGCGAACGGCTGCCGAGGCTGACGTGAATGCCATTATTCGCCAGGCTCACGTTGGTCAGGCTGGGCAGCACGACGAGATTGTTGGCGATGATGCCGGCCTCGCGCAGCTTGGCTACGGCGTTCAACTGGCTGCGGCTCAACACCTGATGACACAGGTGCATGTACTGATACTTGGCCTCGCCGTCGTTCCAGCCCGAAAGGCAGGGACTCATGAACAGCTCGCGATAGAAGGAATCCGAGAGACAGCTGGACAACTCTTCCTGACGCACCGATGGCACGGGCGCGTGATAGACGAGCGCACGCTGGCCGTTCTCCAACAGGCCGAAGCGCTGGTTCGCCCACGACATCAACAGCGAGGTAAAAAGAAAGCGCCGCGCGGCTTCGCGTGCTACCCGCTCGCCGAGCGATCTCTCGCCGTCGCCCTCCACGATGTAAAACGAGGTGGTCTCGGGCGAGGTGTTGTCGTTCAGGAAGTGCCGCATGAGCCGTTGCGCTTCCTGCCGCATCGGCTCGGGCATGTGCGGTTGCGTTCCCAGCAGGTCGGCCAGCGCAAGCTTCAAGGCATAGCTGATGGGAATCCGCAGCCATCGCTCTCCGTTCTGCATTAAGCAGAACCGCCCAGCATCGGAGCGCTCGACGAGGGCGCCGTCGCGCACCACGTTCATGTCGGTCTCAAACACCTCGCGCGCGCAGCGGCTGAGGCGCGCCTCGGGAAAACGAATCCAGCTGTTTTCCCACACTGCGTGGGAGTCGTTCAGAAACGCTTGTAGCTCGCTGAGCGTCTTGGCCGGCGCTTCCCCGCTGGCGCTGCGGCGGGCAATGTTGCGGAAGAAACGAGACTCGCGCAGGCTTAGCGGCAGGTCGCACGCGGCGGCAGAGCCCACCACCACGGCTTGCAGTTCATCTTCGCTGCCTGCGGTGGCGTCGTGGCTGGTGAAAGGCAGCTGGTCAATGGGAATGGGCGCGGCGTCCTCGAAGCCTGTCGGTGCAAGTAGGGCGTTCGCGCGCAAAGTCGCCATCAGGGCCAGCTTGAGCCGTATGCGTAAAATCGGCCGCTGCCTGTATTGTTGCTAGCCACGTTGACGAGAAAGTAAATGTCGCATGAATAGTGCATAAATCGAGAGCAGCCGTATCTGATTTGGCAATGTCGCCGCGAGAGTTTCATCACGAGCAGGCGGCAAATCAGGTATGCGAATTGCCCACTGGTCACGAAGTGCGCCCCCCCCGCCTTAAGAAAAGCGATACAGTCTGGCTGTGGCGAGCTCGACAACCGTCCTCAGACCGCCGGACCCTCTCCGCACCATCCTGACCGCAGGGCTAGTAGCAGGCGTGCTCGATGGACTCGACGCTGCTGTGGCCATCACGGCTTTGAATGGTGTGTCAGCAGTGCGCGTCTTTCAATTCATCGCCAGTGGTCTGCTCGGGACCAGGTCTTTTCGCGGTGGTATGGCTACAGCGGCAGTAGGAGTTCTGCTGCACTTCACCATTGCCATCGGCGCGGCAGCGACGTTCTACCTCACCAGCCTCAGGCTGCGGTTTCTCCTGCGAACGCCATTTCTCTGGGGACCGCTTTACGGGATGGCCGTGTTCCTCTTCATGCATTACCTGGTTGTGCCGCTGTCGGCCACGCCCAAGCAGGGGTCGGCCACGGCGGCTGATTATCTCAATCTCATCTTCTCGCACGTGTTCTTTGTGGGCATCCCGATCGCGCTGGTCCCGCGCCGAATGCAGAACATCACTGCCGAATGAAAGCGTCGGGTGTACGATTTTGACGGCGGCGGCGCTCGTTTCAGCGCTGCCCGCTCGTCCGAGCGAGAAAGGTCAAGGTTGACCACCACGCAGCACGTCGCCAGTTCCACTCACCATTCCGAGCGCCTCCTGGAAGGCTTCGAGAACCTGATGCCGTTCCGCGTGAGCGACATCCTGCTGGTCTCGAGTCTCTACGACTCCTTCATTCTGCGCGAGGACGGTCGACTCAACGAGCTGCTGATTCGCGAGTCGCTGGAGTTGCACATGCACCAGGTGCCCGGCATCACGCATGTTTCCAGCGGGCGCGAGGCCTTGCAGTTGGCGCGCTCGCAGCCGCGCTTCAATCTCATCGTCGCCAATTTGCACATCGGCGACATGGATGCAGCGCAACTGGCGCGCGAAATCAAGGCCGCCGGACTCGATGTGCCGGTCGTGGTGCTGGCCTACGACCATCGCGAGATCAAAAACTTCCTGGCTCGTAATCCGCAAACGGAAATTGATCGCGTCTTCCTGTGGGAAGGCAACGCCCGCATCCTGATCTCGATCGTCAAGTACATCGAGGACAAGCGCAACATCCTGCACGACACGCTCGAGATGAGTGTGCCCGTGCTGCTGATGGTCGAGGACGATATCCGCTACTACTCGCTCTTTCTGCCGGTCATCTATACCGAAATCATCGATCAATCGCGCCGCTTGCTGAGCGAGGCCATCAACCTCGCGCACAAGCTCGTGCGCATGCGCGCGCGGCCGAAAATTCTGCTGTGCTCCAACTACGAGGACGCGGAGCAGGAAGTGCTGAAGTATCGCGATTACCTGCTGGGAGTCATCTCCGACGTGGAGTTTCCGCGGCATGGCGAACTCACCCCTGAGGCCGGTTTCGAGCTGGCGCACATGGTGCGGCGCACCATTCCCGACGTGCCCATCGCGCTGCAATCCAGCCGCACCGAGTTCATGGAGCGCGCCTACACCGAGGGTTTTTCCTTCCTGCAGAAGCGCTCGCCCACCTTGCTCGGCGATCTGCGGCACATTCTGACCGAGGAGATGGGCTTCGGCGACTTCGTCTTCCACATGCCCGACGGCGTGACGGAGGTGGCCCGCGCCGCCAACCTGAACGAGCTGGAACACGCGCTGACCACGGTGCCGGAAGCGAGCCTGGCGTATCACGCCGAGCGCAATCATTTTTCGCATTGGCTGATGGCGCGTACCGAATTCGCGCTGGCGCAACGGCTGCGTCCCCGCACCCTCAGCGACTTCGGCACGCTCGAGATCCTGCGCCGGGACTTGATCGCCTCCATCGCGGAGTATCGCCGCGAGCAAAGCCAGGCCCTTATCGGCGAATTCAACGGCGCAAGCTTTCAGCCGGACGAGGCCTTCTTCTTGCAGATTGGCGGCGGCTCACTCGGCGGCAAAGCTCGCGGTCTGGCTTTCGTCCGACACATGCTCCGACAACGTGGTACCAACCGCACCTTCCCCGACGTTCGCGTGGCCGTCCCTCCGACCCTGGTGCTGACAACGACGGTCTTCGATCAATTTCTGGCCGACAACAATCTGCTCGACTTCGCACTGCACTGCGATGACGAAGAGGAAATCGAACAGCGGTTCCTGGCCGCACCCTTCCCCATCGCGCTGCTTGACAACTTGCTGGCATTTCTTGAAGGGGTGCACTATCCGCTGGCAGTGCGTTCCTCCAGCTTGCTGGAGGATTCGCAGTACCAGCCATTCTCCGGCGTCTACGAAACCTTCATGCTGGCCAACCAGCATGGCGACATCAATGTTCGCCTGGAGCAGTTGCTGGAAGCCATCAAGCTGGTGTACGCGTCAACCTTCAGCCAGCACGCCAAGACCTATGTCCGTGCCACACCCTATCGGCTGGAAGAAGAGAAGATGGCAGTGGTACTCCAGCAGGTGGTGGGCGCGCCTCACAACGCCCGCTTCTATCCCGACTTTTCCGGCGTTGTCCGCTCGCGCAATTTCTATCCCATGCCGCCAGTGCGCGTCGAGGACGGATTCGCCGCGGTAGCGCTGGGTTTGGGACGCGCCGTGGTCGGCGGAGGCAAATGTCTCACCTTCAGTCCGCGCCATCCCCGGCATCTGGTGCAGTTCTCGTCCGTGGAAGACATGCTGAACAATTCGCAGAACGAGTTCTGGGCGCTCGAGGTGACCCATGCGGTACCCTCCGAGCATCCGGCCAGCGGACTGCGCGAAGTTGCGTACAGCCTGGATGCCGCCGAGAGCGATGGCACGCTGCAGCCCGTGGCCTCGACCTACTCGGCTGAGAATCACGCGGTTTATGACGGCCTCAGCCGCCCCGGGCCTCGCGTAGTGAGCTTTGCGCCGATCCTCAAGCACGGCATGTTTCCATTGCCACAGATTCTCGACAGACTGATGCAAATCGGTGAAGAGGCGCTGGGACGCCCGGTCGAAATCGAGTTTGCCGTACGTCTCCCCCAGTCGCCGACCGAGCCTGCCGAGTTTGGATTTCTGCAACTGCGCCCGCTGGTGGTGTCGCGCGAGGGCGAGGACATCCGCATCGAGGAAGTCGAGACCGAAAAGCTGCTCTGCCAGAGCTCGGTTGTGCTGGGACACGGCCGCATCGCGGATATCTGCGATGTCGTGGTGGTCGACTCGCACCGCTTTGAGCGCTCGCGCAGCCGTGAGGTGGCACAGGGTGTGGCTCATCTGAACGCCAAGCTGAGTCACGAGAACCGGCCCTATCTGCTGATTGGCGTAGGACGATGGGGATCGACCGATGCCTGGCTGGGCATACCTGTCGCGTGGGACCAGATCGCGGGCGCGCGCGTCATTGTCGAGTCGGGATTTCGCGACTTCCGCGTTGCGCCCTCGCAGGGTAGCCACTTCTTCCAGAACCTCACGGCGTTTCAGATCGGCTACTTCACCGTTAACCCCGATGCCGGAGAAGGTCTTCTCGATTGGGCGTGGCTGAACGAGCAGCGTGCAGTGGAAGAGCACGACTGCGTGCGGCACCTGCGGTTCGAAACCGCGGTCACCGTCTTGATGAACGGCAAAGAGAGCCGGGGCGTGATCTTGAAACCGCAGCCGGCAATTAACACCTAGCGAAGAAAATGGCCGGCGCTCGAACACGCCGGCACACTCTTAACTTCCGTCGCTTGGCAAGCTCAGTACCCAAACAACTCCATTCCGGCACCGGGGTTTGGGAACATGATGACAAACGCCGTAGGCGAGACGATGTAAACGACGGACGGTGCATGATCTCCCTGAGCTTCCGCCGTGCCTCTGCCGTTGGCGGCGACGCTGTAACTAACTGGCGTGCCAAACCACTGATCCAGCCCATCCGATCTGCTGGAATCTCCGCTTAGGACCAAATTGCCCTGGCCGTCGGCTGGACCCACATTCAGTTCGTTCGACGTATTGGCATAGTCGAGCGGCGGCAGCGTGCCAGCGATATAGGTTCCGGAGATGGATGCATTGGAGAATGGTCCGCCGGTTTGTAATCCAAACTCCCCAAACATGGTGCTGGAGCCGGTGCCGATGATCATGCCCTGGTTTGCGCTGATCAGGAAGCCAGCGGGACAACCGCCGCTCTGGCAATGAATGGTCAGCGCGCCATTGGACTGCACGCTGTAGGTCGCCTGTGACGGCGCGTCCTGGGTGATGGTCCCGGCGAGATCTTCGTCCATGGCAAGAATGTTGACATTGCCGTGACCGTCGAAATTGACGATGCCCGCAACCGATTGGTCCAGGCCGTCGCTTCCGTGGATGGCTTGCATGATCATCACGTCGGTGCCGCTCATGGTGCTGTTGTTAAACGACCCGCTCTGTTGCTCCACCAGACCGGTTTGCAGCGGGACTTGCGTGTTGGGCACCGAGTCAGTCTGCTCCATCACGAGCTCGTTGGTGGACACCACGTAAACGACCTCATGCGAGGGACCATTGCTGCTTTGCACCGTGACCGTGCCGCGGCCGTTTTGTGCGTTGATGCCGGACACGCTGCCGGAGAAGGTACATGTGTTGTACGATCCCCCGTCGTTTATGTCGCAGGCCCCTCCGGTCATATTTCCATTAGAAAGTACGAATTGACCGACATCGACGAAGCGGTCCACCTGACCGCCGTGGTGCAGGCTTGCTCCCGTCAAGCCGAAGACCCAGCCTCCGTTGAGTGCGTTCAGCGAAAATGCGCTGGCCGACGCTTTGCGCAACTCACCTGAGCCGCGGCTGCCCTGGCCGGTGGTGTCGTCGTACTCAATCATCCGACCGTTGCCGGTGGACTTGAGATCAAAGGCGAAGGTCATCGGACCCCATCCTGCGCCCTGGAGCGTCAGGAGATTCAGTCCGATGGCGCTGATGGCGTACGTCCCGCTCACCGTGGTATTGATTGGCTGGCCGGTGATGGAGTTGTAGTCGATCATTCCGCTGGTGATGTTGCCATTACCGTCGGAGATGAAGCTGCCCGCCACCGTCCATGCGCCCGTTGCATTGAAGCCGTTCAAGTAGAACGCATAGTTGCCGCTGAGCACGCCCGGATTGCCGTTGCCTCCGGGAGAATTAATGGTGATGCTCACTTGCCCTGTCGCACTCACCGGCGGCGTTTCAGAATCCACCACCTGCACGCTGAAACTCGACTGCCCAACGTTTTGCGGTGTTCCGGAGAGAACTCCGGTGCTGCTGTTCAGCGTGAGCCCGTCGGGAATCTTGCCTGCGATGACGCTCCACGCATACGGATAAACGCCACCGACCGCCGTGATTGGTGCGCTGTACGGTGTGCCCGCAGTTCCCGCCGGCAGTGTGGTTGTGCTGATGCTCAGCGGCACCGCCGGGCTTATGGTAATGCTCAACGACTGGGTTGCCGTGTCAGACTGCGCATCCGTCACCTTCACCGTGAAGTTGCTCACGCCTGCCCCCGACGGCGTACCGGTGATGGCTCCTGTGCTGCTGTTCAGCGTTAATCCCGGCGGCAGGCTACCGCTGGTAATGCTCCAGGTGTATGGTGTCACTCCGCCCGTCGCCGCCAGAGACGCACTGTAGGGCGAGTTCTGCGCGCCCCTTGGCAATCCGAGCGTGGTGATGTTCAGCGACACGAGCGTCGGGTAAACACTGATGCCGAGGTTGACCGCGTTGCTCACCGGAGGTGTCTCCGAGTCGGTAACTTCCAGGGCGAAGGGGTAGTTGCCTGTCATGGTGGGCATGCCGGAGATCGTGCCAGTGGCCGAGTCAAGCATCAGTCCCGGCGGTAAGTTTCCCGAACTGAGGCTCCAGGTGTAGGGCAGCACACCTCCGGTCGCCGTTAGCGTCACGCTGTAGTTGTAATTGGCCGTACCGCCCGGCAGAGAGGTCGTGATCACTTGCAGCGGCTGAATGGGCGCGAAGTAGCTGAAGATGTCCATGATCAGCCATGCCGGATTGAACGCGTACGCGTCAACATCTCCATTCAGCGTTGGCACGATCGCCATATTCGAGGTAACGGCACCGTCGTAGGCATTCAAGGTCGAGACCACCGGTTGTCCTTCGGCATCGGGCCACAAGCTGAGATACCCCATCGGACCGCTGTCGGTCACCACGGTGGCATTGAACACATAGGCCTGAGCAGCCGGCACGCTGCAAGCGCTGCCCAGCACATTCACTGGTAGAGCGTTGTACAGCAGGCCGCTGCCGTGCGGCGGACGCGTGTCCAATACGCGGCATGGCACCAGTGAATACAGCGACAGCGGGCCTTGCCCCGAAGCCGCCGGCGCGAAGTAGCCGTTGATGTCGATGATCACGTCCGTCTGGTCGGTGACGAAGACGCTCACCGCGCCACTCGTACCCGCGGGAACGATCGCCGCGTTCGCCACGACGGTTCCGGTCGGCGCGTTCAGCGTGGAGACGTACGGCTGTGGCTCGCCTGTGGGCCACAATGTCAGATAGCCCAAAGCATGCTTGGGCGCCACCGTCATGTTCAGCGAGTAGCCTTGTGCACTGCTGGGTACGTCACAGGAACTCGCCAGCACCGGAAAAATCCGCGTCTGGTTGGGCTGCATCGTGGGACCGCCCAGCGGCCCAGTAGCGCCGCGCGTGTCGGCCACGCGGCACGGCGTCAGCGGAAAGAAGGCCAAGGTCGAGGTATTCGCCGGAACGAAGTAGCCGTCGATGTCGAGGATCACATTGGTCTTATCGGTGACATAAACGCTGACTGAGCCGTTGGTTCCCGCAGGCACAATCGCTGCGTTGGCCTTGATGCGGCCGTCGTACGAGTTCAACGTGGAGGCCACCGGTTGCTGCTGTCCAGTCGGCCAAATGGTCAAATAGTTCAGTGATCCCGACGGAGCCACCGTGACATTCAACGAATACGCGGCAGCGTTGTCGGGAATGCTGCACGCACTCTGCGGAATAGGAAAATCGCGCTCCGTGTTGCCATTCATCGTCGGGCCGCCGAACTCGCCGACCGGATTGCGCGTATCCGCAACCCGACACGGAGTCACCGAAACGAATTGCAGTGCAGTGGATTGTGAATAAACCGAAATCGCTGACACTATTAGAAAGAAAAGGAGAAGAAGACGAAGGCAGAGTGAACAACCTTGGCGCGTGGATAACATTTTGCCTCCCAGGACTCCTTGTGCCCAAGGGGCGCAACGAATCGCCGCCACTTGAGCACCAACACGTCGGTCGGGAGCGACACCTTGGTTCTAATGGGGACGGGAAGCGTACCGCTCGCACCGGCCGTATTCACCCACATTGTTCTGCTGTTGGAAGCTGTTTGCCTAACGATTTCGTAGAGATTCCAAATCGATATTCCCGAATCGGAAAGGGGTTCTGTGCAAGCCAAGCGCTTCGTGGATGCTTCTGGTCTTCGGTTTGAGTGTCGGCGGAGAGAACACGGCGCGCCACATTAGATAGATTTGCAACGCTCGTGGCCCAGTCGGGCATCTGTTCTTGGTAGCCGCTGTCGAGAACGGCTATCGGCACTCAACGAAAGTTGTGGGCTCGCGTGCTTAGGACCAACACGTTACGGTGCTGATTCTTGCTCCATTTCGGGACTGCGCCTTTCGGCAGCTCGGGATTATGATAGAGAAACAGCGACAGTCGCTTTATCTTTCAATAAGACCTATGCGTAAAGCTTTCTCGTTTCTTGCTAGCGTAGTTTTGTGTTTCGCGCTGTTCGCCCTCGCGGCGGCAGCTTCTGATTGGCGGTTGATCGGCCCTGAAGGTGGTGACGTTCGCAGTCTCTCCTACGATCCGTCCAATCCTAATCGCGTGTTGCTCGGCACCAGTGCCGGACAGCTGTTTCTGTCGGAGGATGGCGGCGCGTCATGGTCGCTGTTCACGCATCTCGGTCCGGGTGACGACTACGTCCTCGATCACATCATCTTCAATCCTACGCACCCATCGACGATCTACGTCGCGGCGTGGAGCCTGTTCAATGCCGACGAAGGCGATGTGTTCCGCTCCGACGATGGCGGCCGCACCTGGCGCGCTCTGCCGGGCGTGCATGGCAAGTCCGTGCGTGCCCTGGCCATGGCTCCCAGCGATCCGAATATGCTGTTCATAGGCGCGCTCGACGGAGTTTTCCGGTCGCCCGACGGCGGTCAGACCTGGCAACGCATTTCGCCCGAGAACCACGCCGAGATCAAGGACATCGAGTCACTGGCTGTTGATCCCCAGAATCCCGACATCATCTACGCCGGCACCTGGCACCTGCCGTGGAAGACCACGGATGGGGGCGTCACCTGGCACAGCATCAGCAAAGGTATCGCCTTCGACTCCGACATGTTCAGCATCATCGTCGATCCACGCGATCCACAAGTGGTGTATGCCAGCGCGTGCTCCGGCATGTACAAGAGCGTCAACAAGGCCGAGTATTTTCATCGCATTTATCTTTCGTTGCCGGAGTCGGCGCACCGCACCCGCGTCATGAAGCAGGACCCGCAGCGCTCCTCGATCGTCTATGCGGGCACCGTCGCCGGACTTTGGAAGACGCTGGATGGCGGCGATCATTGGAAGCTGGTGACGGACAGCCAAGTGATCGTCAACGACGTGATGGTCGATCCCAATAATCCGGACCACGTTCTGGTGGCCACGGATCGCGGCGGCGTGCTGGCCAGCAATGATGGCTTCGCGCATTATCAGGCTTCGAACCGGGGCTTCTCGCACCGCGTGGTTGGCGGCGTCGTCGTCGACAACAAAGATCCCAACCGGATTTACGTCGGCGTCGTCAATGACAAGTGGCAGGGCGGCTTCTTCGTCTCCGACGATAGCGGCATGACGTGGCGTCAGTCCAATCGTGGTCTCGACGAGCGCGACATCTTAAGCTTGCAACAGTCGGAAGACGGCGTGATCTTCGCCGGCACCAATCACGGCATCTTTTACCTGACCTCGTTGAATGGCGAATGGAAGCCGGCGGCGATGATCAATGGCCCGATGCCGCAGGCGACGAAGACAGCGTGGGAGCCGAGCTATAAGGCCGCCGGTTCGCACGCGAAGACCACCACGACGCATCGCGCGACGACGACTGCAGCACACAAGCCGGCTGCGCCCGCCGAGCACGAAATCGCGGACGACAAGACTCCCCGCATTCAGGCCTTCGACCTCAGCGGCGACACCTGGTATGCCGCGACCAACGATGGGCTCTTTGTCAGCACCGATCACGGCCGCAAGTGGTACGCAGCGATGGTCGAGGGAGTAAGCGATTTTGTGGCCGTCAATGCTTTCTCTGACGGCACGCTGAGCCTGGTCTCGCCCAAGCATGCGTTTCTCTCGCACGATCAGGGCAAGTCGTGGACCGAGATTACCTATCCGCAATATGTCACCGGCCTCTACAACCTGACCCAAGTCAGCGACAAGTCGCTTTGGCTGGGCACGCGCGAAGGCGCGCTGCACTCCACCGACGGCGGCGCAAACTGGGAGCACGTTCTCGGCGGACTCCCGGCGCGACATGTCTTCGCGGTGCGTTCGGCGCCGGGCCCGCAGCGTCTGCTGGCGACCGCGCGTTACGCTCATGGGGTTTTCGAGAGCACCGATGGCGGCCGCACTTGGCAGCGCTCGCCTGATACCGGCGTCTCCATCCGGGCGGCCATGAATTATCAAGGACGCCTGCTGGCGGCTTCGACCTACAACGGCTTGCTCTTGCAGGAGGCTGGAGGAGTCGCGTCGTCGGAGGCGGCAAACGTCAGCGGCACGGAATCGAGTGCCAACCGGCAGTAACGAATAACGCCGTCGTTCCGTTTTGGTTCGCAGTTTAGAATTTTCTACAGAAGCGGGAAAATCACATTTCCCGCTTCAACAACAGCTTGCGTCTCCGCGTTTGATCTCTGTTCCATTCTGAACTTTTCCTAATCAAGCAATCCTGACTGCACTCCGGCCGGCACTCGTAAGCTCTTGAAACAAGGTAGTTGCGATCGTCCGCAGAATGGCTGCGCACGTGCTTTAAGAGTTGCGTGTCGGAAATAAACATGCGAACAACCAAGCCGAGAATCGATGCGGTGACCACGGGCGGTTTACGCGGTGCAGCGCTGCACGCGCAGTCCTCTAACGCCGCCCCTGCTGACGTTGTGGCTCTGGCGGAAGCTCCGAAGATGTTTCCGTATCCCGGCTTGCCGGTTTCGCTCGACCAGCGACGGGATGACGGCGAGCTTTATACGGGCGAAAGCAACGATGCAAGAGTGACCTCCTCCTGCGGTGACAGCGAGGGGCACGTGAGCGATACGGCGTGCCCCTCGCCGCAAGTTGCGGAAGACAGCTCGCAATTGCTGCACGAGCTTTGCAATCTAATGAGCGGCGTGCTGCTGAATGCGCAGATGCTGGAGTGGAAGCTTCCACCGTACAGCCACCTAAAACGGCCGATTCGGGAAGTCGCGCGCAACGCTCAGCGGGCCGCCGAATTGATGAAGCGCCTGCAACGGCGGTGGAAGGAAACGGAGCCGCAGGTACCGTCCGACGACCTCACACAAGATTGTGACCAGTGTACTAGCAACGCTTTCCCAAAAAGGGATGATAGAGATGGGCGCTGAGAAAGCCACGTATCCCGGCTGGCTGCCCAAAGGGGCGAGTAACGTGATTGCAACCGAAGCAATTCCCGAAAGCGAACGGACGGTTGAAGCTAATCTGTTGAACCTGTTAATTGTCGAGGATGAACGAGCCGTTCGGGAGTGCTGCCGGGAGGTGGCGCGCTCGCTGGGCTTCAGTGCGCAGGTGGCCGAATCGCGCGATGAGGTCTACCGCATTCTGCAGGACAACCAGGTAGATGTGGTCCTGCTGGATCTGCGTCTGCCGGGAAACAATGGCCTCGAGGTGCTGCGCGAGATCAAGCGGCGCCGGCCGGAGGCGGTCGTCATCGTCATGACCGGCTTTGCCACCGTGCAATCGGCGGTACAGGCGATGAAGCTGGGGGCCTACGACTACATCACCAAGCCCTTCAACTTCGATGAGCTGCGTCTCGAATTGGGCCGGGCAACCTCCCACCTGCGGCTGACTATCGAGAACCGGTTATTGCGCGAGCAGCTCAAATCGAAGCAGGGCTTCGGACAACTGGTCGGACACTCGCCGGAAATGGAAAAGCTGTATCGCATCATTGCCAAGGCCGCTCAGAGCACGCATCCGGTGCTCATCCTGGGCGAGAGCGGCACCGGCAAGGAACTGGTCGCGCGCGCGATTCATTTCGCCGGCCCGCTGAAAGACAAGCCCTTTATTCCCGTCGACTGCGGCGCCCTGGTGCCTACGCTGATCGAGAGCGAACTGTTTGGCTACGTGCGCGGGGCGTTCACCGGCGCGATGCGCCCTAAGGAAGGGCTGCTTTCCACGGCGGAAGGCGGGACGATCTTCCTCGATGAGGTGGGCGAGTTGCCCATCGACCTGCAAGCCAAGCTGCTGCGGGCCATCCAGGAGCACGAAATTCGGCCGGTGGGCGGCACGCGCTCGGTGCCCATCAAAGTTCGCATCCTGGCGGCCACCAACCGCGATCTGGACGCTGCCGTCAGCCAGGGAAGCTTCCGCCGCGACCTCTATTTTCGCCTCAATGTCCTGACCCTGCGCATTCCGCCGCTGCGCGAGCGTAAGCAGGACATTCCACTGCTGATTGGCAGTTTCCTCGACAAGATCAACGACTCCTGTGCGCCGAAGCGCAGCATCTCCGACGAGGCGCTGCGGCTGATGCTGCAATACGACTGGCCGGGCAATGTGCGCGAGCTGGAGAACTGCGTCGAGCGGGCCTGCACTACCTGTTCGCTGCCTACCATCCAGGTGCCGGACCTGCCCACGCAGGTGCGGAACTATAACGTACAGCCCGAGACGCCCGAGTTGCAGGCGGAATCGACGGTCATCACACCGCTGGAGCAGTTGGAGAAGCAGGCGATCCTGCATGCCATCACGGTACTGAACGGCGACAAGCTGGAAGCGGCGCGCCGCCTGGGCATCGGCAAGACAACGCTGTATCGCAAACTCAAAGAATACAGTCCACCCCCGGCGCCCTAGAGGCCAGGCTCCGAACCAACCATAACTTCGGTGACACGCCGCGCGCGCTGAAGCGGAATTGTGCCTTGACGAAGCGGCGGAAGGAGAAGCCATGATTCTGCTGGTGACAACATCCTCACGAGGAAAAGAATATGGAGCGGCGCTGGAGCGCGGCACCGGACATAAGACGCATATGGCCGGCTCTGTGCCCCAGGCCACGAGCAAACTTCAAAGCGCAGACTACGAACTGCTGGCGATCGACCAGTCGCTGCTGGAAGCCGACTTTCGCGCCCTGGACACGCTGCTGAATCGCTGCGGAACGGCCATTCCGGTGTATGTCAATCTTTCGCTGCACAGCCCCGAGCGCATTGTGCGCGAGATCCAGGTGGCGCTGCGCCGATCGCAGGAGGAGAAGCTGGCGGCCGAGCGCGTAGTCGAAAAGATTTTATGCAACGAACTGCGCGGCGAGGTGACCGGCATCCTGCTCAACTCCGAGCTGGCGCTGCGGCATGCGGGGCTGGCGCCGGAGATCGCGGAAAAAATCAACTCGGTGCGCGAGTTGGCGGAGAAGATGCGCTCGCGGCTGGAAGCCCACTAGACAGCCGGCGGGCGGTCCTTTTTCTGCAGCAAAATGGCGCGTGGCTTTCGTTTCATGGTCGCGCCGGTTAGCTCACGTGACGCCCGCGTACAACTCCAGAGTAGAATCTGCACTCCTATCTCATGAGCCAGTTCTCTGGCCGGAGGTGATAGGGCGATGCTTTGGACGATATTTGCCATTCTGCTGATTCTTTGGCTGCTGGGCTGGGGCTTTCATATCGCGGGTAGCTTGATTCATTTGCTGCTCGTGGTCGCGGTGGTGGTTCTCATCATCAACCTGGTCACCGGACGCAGAGCGGTATAGCCTCCGCCGGCGTTAACCGAAGTTCATCTCACGGCCTCCGCCTTCCTCAGGCGGAGGGACCCGGTCGGCGCGCGAAATGCCTCTGCTGACGAGAGCCCGCTGACAACGGCGATGGCTTGGCATGCAATTCCGGCATGCGGCCACAATTAGCAACGGCTGGCACGCACTCGCTCGACTGCGGCGGTTCCTGCCATCCTTCCGCAGCCGAAACTTTCTTCCTTCCCCGGCATCTGCCCATAGGTCACTACTCGTGACCGGAGCCGACGATGAGCACGCTTGTTCAACCTGCGCCGCAAAAACTGAAAACGCCTTCCCTGCCGCCAGGCGATTCGTGCCTGGTCGTGATCTTTGGTGCGACCGGCGACCTGACGCGCCGCAAGCTGATTCCCGCGCTCTACGACCTGGCGTGTGTCGGCTGCACCACGCGTAATTTTCAGGTGCTCGGCATCGGTCGCACCAGGCTCGATGACGACGAATTGCGCCAACGTCTGCACGACGGCGCGGCCACCTCCAAAGACGCGCGCGATTTCAGCGAGGAAGTCTGGCAGGATTTTGCACAGCGGCTGCACTATCTGGTCGGCGATGCCAACCGGCACGATTTCTATCCCGGGCTGAAAGCGAAAATCGAGGAGATGCAGAAGAACGGCGCCAGCAAGAACATGCTGTTTTACATCTCGACTTCGGCTTCCTTGGCGCCTCCCATTGTCGAAGGGCTTGGGCGAAGCCGGTCTGGCCCGCAATAGCGAAGGCTGGACGCGCATCATCCTGGAAAAGCCCTTTGGCCGCGATCTGAAAAGCGCGCAGGAGCTGAACGAAATCGTCTCCCGCGTCTTCGACGAAAACTCCGTCTATCGCATCGATCACTATCTCGGCAAGGAGACGGTGCAGAACATCATGATGTTCCGCTTCGGCAACTCCATCTTCGAGCCGGTGTGGAACCGCAACTACGTTGAGTACATCGAGATCACGGCGGCGGAGACGCTGGGCGTCGAAGGCCGTGGCGAGTTTTACGAAGAGACGGGCGCGCTGCGCGACATGGTCGCCAACCACATGCTTCAACTGCTGATGCTGACCGCGATGGAACCGCCCGTCGCTTTCGATGCCGACACCGTGCGCAGGCCAGAAGGTGCAGGTGCTGCGCGCGATCCGGCCCATGACGAAGGAGGAGGTCGCGAAGTATCACCGTGCGCGGCCAGTACGGGCCGGGAAAGATCGACGGCAAGCCTGTGCCGGGTTATCGTCAGGAGCCGGGCGTCAATCCGAATTCGCTGACCGAAACCTATCGCGGCGGTGGAGTTCCACGTCGACAACTGGCGCTGGGCGGGCGTTCCGTTCTATGTACGTGCCGGTAAGCGGATGGCGAAATCGGTGACGGAAGTCGCGGTGCACTTCAAACGCACGCCTCAAGCGCTGTTCTCGCGCAATCCCGACGACGTGCACCACAACGTCATCGCGCTGCGCATTCAGCCGAATGAAGGCATCGCGCTGAGCTTCAGTGCCAAGCAGCCGGGCCAGCAGATGCGCGCGATTCGCGTGGACATGGACTTCTCGTACAACGAGGCCTTCGGGACGCGACACCCCCGCCGCCTACGAGACGCTGCTGCTGGACGTAATGCGCGGTGACGCAACGCTGTTCACCCGTCGCGACGAGGTCGAGGCGGAGTGGCGCATCATCACTCCCATCGAGGAGGCGTGGACGCAGCTACCGCCGCCACAGTTCCCCAACTACGACGCCGGCACGGACGGCCCTGACGCGGCGAACAGCTTAATCAAGTATGACCGCATGCGCTGGCGCCCGCTGGCGTCGGAGGACGGGCGAAGAGGTTGAAGCCTTCTCCCGCGAACGTGCTTTGTAACCAGGCGCGGCTCCGGTGCGCCGTGCCTCAGATCCGTTTAAGAACCTGAGGCACGAGCGCGTGTATCGGCATTGATCGCACAGCATCAGTGATGATGGTGCGACATCAGTAAGTTGGCATCATTCAGGTCGTTGGCATCGCCGCAGCGCGCCGGACCGCCCAGTGGGTTGTAGTCGAAGAAGTTGTGCGGAACCATCTCAAAGCCTAGCCAGTGCAGCAGGGTGATGCCGGTGCGGCCGCCGCTGCCCATCTGGTTGTCGGCGTCGGTCGGCTCGTGATGGGTCGATCCGAAATACCACAGCACAATGCCATCGCCCGTCCCGCCCAGCGGTTGGCCGTTCAGGTACGACAGTAGGTAACTGTTCGGGTTGTACCAGGTGTACAGCCAGTCGTTGGTACCCGTGCCGGTACCATCCTCTCCGGGATTGTCGTTGGTGAGATCTTCATCGTGCTGGGTAAAGGTTTCCTGAAAGTGGCCTTGGCCCCAACGGTTGAAGGGATAGAACTGATAGCCGATGGCGTGTCCGTAGTCGTTGTTTTGGGTCTGGCTCTGGATCGTGACGCTGCTGAATTGCGTCTGGTTCCAGTCCGTCGTCTCTTCGTTGGTCACCGGTACGTAGGTGTCGGTAGCGATGTAGCCGTTTGCATCCTCGTTATGCTGGAACTGCATGACATCGTTGTCGTCGCGACCCAGAAGCTTGGTACTCACCCGCCAAAGTCCGTTATGCACGTGCGGCTCGGAGGTATCGTAAGGCAGGTTGTAGCCGGTCGCTCCACTACGGAAGGTGATGCGGCCGTCCTCATGGAAGGTGTATTCGATGATGTAGTCGTAGTTGTAGGCATCGAATACCGACCAAATCACGACCTCCTGGATACGCCTGCGCATGTGGCTGCCTGGCTCCTTGCACAACCAGCCCACGCCCTCGTCACGGCATTCCACCGCGACCTTGGGCACGCTATCACGCACGTATAGAAGAGCGCCGTTGACTTGATTACGGAAATAGACCAGCGCGGCGTTGTCGGCTGGGAGGTCCTGGGGATCGATCTGGTCAAGGCGATCGTTGCCAAACGACATGTCGTAATAGGTGTGGCTGCGGTCGTCGTAAGGAACAAACATCTCCGCCATACCGGCGCGCTTGATGATGTATTGCGGCGAGGTGTACTGCGCTCCCTGGATCGTGACGTTCAGCGCCTGGGGGCCTTTCATGCCTATATTCCGCAAGCCGAAGCGCCAGTGCGTGTCGGGATAGTCGATGCGCAGGTAGAGATCGTGGTGCAGCAGAAGGCCGACCGCATCCTCTTCGGTCACGGTGCATCCGGGGCCATTGATGATGACCGTGTCGGTTGCCGCAGCCGGAGTGCTGGCGAGCAAAACAGCGAGTAAGACCGCGCCCGTCGCGATCAGGAACAGTTGTTTAGACGCTGAGCGGCAGATCAGCGGTCGTGTGTTGGCCCGGGTGCGGCAGAACGGAGTTGCCGGCAATGTTAAGGGAACGAAAGCTGCAATTGGCCGTGTCATAAACATGCAAGCTCCTACGCGAGATTTTTGTGGAAGGGACAACGGGCCCCACGCCCGCAGAAAGAAAATCTGGTGACCGGATAGTAGTACTTTTATGAATTTTGGCAAGCAGATTCTTGGGCGCCGCGCATGATGGTGGAGTGTATGCAAGGGCGTGCCATCCATCCGCTGCCCTGCAGAAAGGGCGGGCGACTACGCATAGCCAGAAAACGATCGTTGCTACAGCAACTGCTCAACGATAATCGCGAGATTGTACTGGCAACCAGCCGCGCCGGTCGACGCCTTAACCTGGTACGTGAGTGGTTCCTGGGGTTTCAAGCTTACCGTGAAAGGGGGAGCCGAAAACCAACTTGCCGCGGCACAGGGAAGCTCCAGGGTGCCGTAGCCTTCCAAAGGTGCGCCGGTGATGTCAGTCCCATCCAGTACCTCCAGCCATGCACCCGACCCTGTTCCACCGCCGACAGAGAAGTAAACCGATATTCGATAGATACCTGGCTCCGTTGGAACCAGTATGGTTGTCTGGGGAATGGAATGGCCTTGCTGGCTTAGCTCCACATGCTGAATGACCGTCCATTGCGGTTGCCCCTGCCCGAATGCGATCGTTGAGCACAGCATCATCACGAAGAAGATCGTCGCGTAGCGCATGTTTCCGCCCCCTTGATGCCGCCATTGTAGGACACTTCACACATAGCCTGACTTTGTACACTAGGCTTTCGCGATCATGATCATCCTCTTGATGGGCGTGACCGGCGCGGGCAAGACAACGGTCGGACGCGCGTTGGCCGAACAGTTGCATTGCCGCTTCGCCGACGCCGACGACTACCATTCGGCCGCCAACATTGCGAAAATGCGGGCCGGCAGCGCGCTGACCGACACAGATCGCGCCCCGTGGCTCCAGGCGTTGCATGACGCTATCGCTCGATGGATTCGCGCCGGTGAGAACGTCGTGCTGGCCTGCTCGGCGCTGAAAGCCGCTTATCGCGAGAGGCTCGTCGTCGGCCCGGAAGTGAAGCTGGTCTATCTCAAAGCGGAAGAGGCGCTCATCGCGGCGCGCGTGGCCGCGCGCACCGGCAGTTATATGAATCCGCAGCTTGTGCCTAGCCAGTTCGCAACCCTGGAAGAGCCGAGCGATGCCCTCGTGGTCGACGCCCGCGAGAACATGGAACAAATCGTCCGTGGAGATTCGCGGGGCGCTCGCGATCTAGTAGCTCGTTGCAACTATGTTGGCGACCGGCACTGCTTGCTCCAGAGAATGCTGCATCTCACCTTGGGAACCCGACAGCGTATCCGCGCCGTGATTTGCGGCACTGGGGCGGTTGGCACCGGCTGTTCTGCGTGGTGATGGCTTTGTCACGCCCAATTCGATACCTGCTGTGGACCCTGCTCGGGCTGGCCGTCTTCTGCGCCATCACCTTGATCGTTGTCATCTCGTTTCCCGCGCCACTCGAGCGCTGGCTGGAAGCTCGCGTCGTGCTCGCCTTGCGCGAACATTATCAGTCCGACGTCACGCTCGAAAACCTGCATATCAAGGTCGGACTTCTTGTCTACGCCAGCGCCGACAATCTGGTATTGCCGAACCGTGGTGATCCGTCGCTTCCGCCTCTTATCACAGTCAAGCATCTCGGCCTCGAAGCCGGCCTGGTGGAATTGCTGCGCACGCCTGTCCATATCGGCAGGCTCAAGTTGGAAGACCTTGAGATCAAGGTCGGGCCCAAGGGCGAGCACGGCAACCATTCGACGGGCAGTCGTCTGAACGAGTCAGGCGTCGCGAAGAGTCCCCGTCAGCGGAAGTACGAGACGCATCTCGCCAACTTCATCATCGACCACCTCAACGCCGACGGCACGAAGCTTTACATCCTGCGCAAAGACCCATCGCGCGAGCCGTTGCTGTTCGATCTTCGTAAGCTCGAGCTGCGCAGCGCCGGCGCGGGCGAGCCGATGAAATTCACCGCCGAGCTCACCAATCCCACGCCGCCCGGACTGATCGAAACCACCGGCCACTTCGGCCCGTGGGACTTCGACGATCCGGCGTCGACGCCGCTCGGCGGACACTACAACTTCGAGCACGCTGATTTGTCGGTGTTCCACGGCATCTCCGGGATACTTTCCTCGGTGGGCGACTACTCAGGTCTGTTGCACAACATCCTGGTTGACGGCACAACCGACACGCCCGACTTCCAGCTCGACCACGGCGGCGAGGCCGTACACCTTACCACGAAGTTTCATGCCATCGTTGATGGCACCAACGGCAACACCTATTTGCAGCCGGTGAAGGCGCATTTTCTTGAGTCAGACATCGTGACCAGCGGCGAAGTAGCGGGCAAGCCGGGGCAGAAGGGAAAAACCATCACGCTCGATGTCGACATTCAACACGCGCGGCTCCAGGACGTGCTGGAACTGGCCTCGAAGTCGGAGCCCGCGCTGACCGGCGGACTCGAACTGAAGGCGAAGCTAAATCTGCCCCCGGGGAAAGAGGTCGTGCTCCAGCGTATGCAGCTGAACGGCAACTTCCACATCGACAATGGCAGGTTCAGCAGCGAGAACGTCAAGAAGGTGATTGTCGAGCTCAGCCGCCGCGGGCAAGGCAAGCCCAACGATCAGACCATCACCGATGTACCGGCACAATTTGCCGGCGACTTCGATTTGAAGAAAAGCACGCTCAGCTTTGCGCAGCTGCAATTCACGGTTCCGGGCGCGGAAGCCCAGTTCCGAGGTTCGTATGGCATATCCTCCGCCTGGCGTCGTCTCGCCCTATCGGGGCGGTTCCTGGACGCCGATATGGAGCGTCACGCCTTCAACGTCGGCCGGCGCCGCGGCGATCTTGACGACCGCACCGTGCGGGACAGCACCGTCCGCCTGGAGGACAACCTTGCGGCGCCCTTCGCGAACCCCGTCGCGAACGAACCGCTTCGCCTGCTCGATGGTTGCCGGGGCACCTTCGCCATGGCCCAGCAGGAGCCGGGGCTCGGCGCTTCCTGCGGGCCGGCTTGAGCAGGGTCAGGAACGTCGCGGACGGTTCCTCGACCCCGACGCCGTGCCGCGCCGGGGGGACGTCCACCTTCTCACCACCGGTCAAATGCATCGAGAAGAGCATGAACGTGAGTCAGCTGAAAGACGACATCGACCATAGGTGTCATGTCGATATGCTCATCACGTTCTGTGCGGTGGCCTGGCGGCGGAGGAGCATGGGGATCGCTTACCGGGGCAAAACCGCGGGGGAACGGACGCGGGACGGGGTGCCGGGCGAGATCCATGCCCGATGGCGGCCTGGGGTGCCTCAAGGATCTCCAGGAAGTCCTGGAGCTGCCGCTCGGTCCGGTCGCGGAGCCGGCGGAGCCGGGCGTGAATGTCGTTGCCCGGCAATCATCATCGGCGTTGCGATCAGGAGGCCCGCGCGGGTGGCCCCAGCACAGGCTGATATCGCGGGCCAGGCCTGGGGGTTGAGCAATGCGT
>CAVVDN010000020.1:0-146380 GCA_963747045.1 uncultured Acidobacteriaceae bacterium
TGTGACCTCGACTTCAGCCCTTCTCGTATTGCTTGATAGAGGTACATGGCCGGACAACGCCCGTCTTCGTCCCGCAGCGTGCCATCGCCGTCGTGAAATTTCAGGCAGTCTCCATAAACCGGAAGCGAGTGACCTCTGTACATCAGCATACGACCTCGCCGTGCACCGGCAACGACGCTGTGGTGCTCGCTGTCCAGCGCGATGGGTCGTCCCGAGTACACGACAAGCCGTTCCGCGGCTTGCTTGGGGACCGTATGCTCGCCCGCGCAAAGCAGAACTTCGTATCGCTTTCCGACCTGATAGAACTCCCACGAAGTCTTGAAGAGCTCGAAGAACTCTTCTACTACCGCGGTGTCGGATTGATCTGCGATGACACCGATCATTGCAGCCAGCTTGCCTCAGTACGAATGCGACGTAGAGAAGGGGAGGAAGGCATTTGTTACGGATTACTCAAGACGTCTGCCACTGTACCGACCAAGGTGTTCCTCTCCTGGGTCCAGGTGTGGGCCAGGTATACGCGTTGGCCGCGTTTTGCATTCTCGATCGCGTCGCGATAATGACGAGCGGATGCCAGCATCGTCCGTGAAAGGTCCTCTGCATCGCCGCAGTCGAAGTACAGCAGCGCGTCGGGTCCAAAGTAATCCTGGATTCCCCGGGTTCGCGGTGCGATCACCGGCTTCCCCAAGGCCAGATACTCAAAGATTCGAGTCGGCGTGTTGATATCGGCAAACGCGCTTCGCTGGTTGGGAATAACGCCTACGTCGCAGCCTTCGATCTCGCCGACCAGGGCCTCAAGGCTGCGCGGCCCAAGATAGCTGACGCAGTCGCTCAATCCCTGGCTTTGCACCCGGCTCATAACACTTTGGAGAAAGGGCGTCTCACGGCCATAGATCCTGAGCACCGCACCCGGCATCGTTGTGCGGACCTTCGCCAGCGCTTCGATGGCGAGGTCCAGCCCGTTCCGCTCTACCAGTGAGCCGTGATACATCATTACAAAGCGCCGGTCCAGCGACCCGTTCATCGAGGTCAACGGGTGGGCTGCCCGGAACGAAAAGATCGCTTCATCGGGCGAATTCATGACCAGGGCAATCTTCTCTGGCGCGCAGCTACGCGATCCGAAGATGCGCTTGCAAGCCATGTTTACCGTGATCACCCGATCGACGCGCGCGATGCTCCACTTCTCCAGCCAAGTCAGCAGGCGCACGCCAAAGCTTTGGTCGTCCAGGCCGAAGATCGTCTTCATCACTTCCGGCATGGGATCGTGCTGGTCGAGGATGACCTTCGCTCCCAGCAACTTCGGCACGAGAGAGCTGGCGACTAGGACGTCCGGCATGTTGTGCACGTAAATAAGATCGTAGCGGCGCCGCACCGAACGCCACGCCAGAATGGCTGCCGAAACGGCGATGAATGCGGAGTACTTATAGACGTACGAAAGCTTGTTGCCCCGCTCATGAGTCAGCGGCACGCGGACGATATCGAAGCTACGGTGTCTCTCTCGCGAGATGCCGCTGCCGTCCTGCAGACAGATCAAATCTATGCTCATGCCCTCGGTCAGCAGCGCCTCGACGGCACGGCGTGGACGAGGGTCCGCCGGATAGCTGGAAAACAGCACCATTCCTGCCCGTTTGCCTTTCAGGCTTCGGCGGGGCGCGACCACCGGCGATTCGGGACGAGCAACAGACGTCAGAGCTGACATTGCGATGGTTCCGGCTTAAACCAGGGCGACTTCCCGCTTGGCTCGCAGCTCCCGTTCGACCTTCATCTCGTTCGAGGCTTTGATGGTGTCCAGCAGCATAGTTGGGTTCAGGCGGCTTAGAATCTCGATGTTCTGCATGACGCAATGACCGCCAATAACGCCCGGGAAGTATTTCACTGGCGGGAAGAAACCGATCTCCTCGTAGAACGAAGCGACCTGATCGTAGTCGGCGCCCCACTTATCGCAATATCGCTCAACCTCCTGCGCCCAGGCGATCATCACGCCGAAGTAGGTAGTTTCGGTCAGCTTCGCCAGTTCGGTCGCTTCGGGCGAGGACAATACTTTGGTCTTCAACCCGAGCGACTCAAAGTGCTGAGCGGCGCGGTGCCCGGCAGCGGGATCGGTCGCACCCACGAATTTCGTGTACTTCTGAATGTCCTGCAGCATGCGGGCGTGCTTGCCGCGTACCGGGCTATTCACCACCGGCAACTGCACGCGGTTTTCGATCTCTCGTGTCGTGCCAACGGCTACCGTGCTGTTGATAACGGTGAGGGCCGGCTTGTAGCGTTCGATGTAGCGGACGCTCTCTCCCACAAAATCCTTGATCTGGAACGGATAGCAAATGTGCAGAACATCAACGCCGCGGTCGATGGCAACTGGGGCGATGTCGACGCCGGTCGTCTCGTGATACTGCGAAACAAGCTCATAAAGCGGCTTACCGACTTCGCCCAGTCCAACCACAACGATCTTGGCCTTCGGTCCCACGCGCGGCCTCCTTTAATAGCAGATGAAGATGTTCAAACTGGAAAGGAACTTATCCAAGCTGCCGGTAGAACATTCTGCCGGCGGCCGTCAACACAGGTTTGGGAGTATGCGCCCACACATATTTGCTGAGGGGGCTCTGGTAGGTTTTGGCCAGACGTGTAGAAGGCATGTCGCCGTATCGGCGATAGCTCAGGATGCTCTGTTCGGCATTCCATCGATTCTTGAATGTCACCAGTCCCGCGTCGCTGACGTCGCTGCGGCCCAAGTCGAACTCCCAAAGGTCCTCCTGCATGGCCCGCTGGATCGCACGCCATAACAGCAACTGCATGCCTCCAAGAGAAACAAACCGCAGATCTGAGCCACCATACTTGTAGACCAGCGTGCGGTTATGCCGGATGGTGATGATGGCCGCGACCGACTGGCCAACTGAAGATGCCACGCTGATCGTCAGATTCGATCCGAAGCCGGAGATCAGATTTCTGAACCACTGCATCGGTTGTGCCGGCAAGCCGTGCCGCTGGCGTGTAATGACCAGAAGTCGGTAGAACTTCTTCAGCAAAACATCAGTTGTTCCGTCTTCTACCGTCAGACCGGCTTTCTCTGCCCGCCGGATCTTTCTTTGCACGCAATCCTTATGAAGACTGGCAAAGACCTCCTCCAGACTGCGCCGGAGATTCAGTCGATGAAAGACAAAGCGCTCGCTTTCTCCTAAACCCGGGATCGCCGCTATGGGTTCTGCAGGCCTTAGTTCGAGGTAGTCCCATTTTTCCGTATCGCGTTTTCTCAGCAGATCCGCACCCAGGACTCGCATCTGCTGCTCCGTGTCAAATAGTGGGTGGCAGTGATCGGAAAATGGCAACGAAACCAATCTGCGCTTCCCGAAGAATCCAGTGACCTCGCAGTAGGCTATGGCGGAACGGAGTTCACAGCTGGGTTCGGACGTAGTAACGGCGCGCACACGGTATTCGTACGTTCGCTGCAGCGCTTCCAACCACGCTCGCGTGTGGAAGATGGAAGATTGCGGGTGACCTTGTACAAAACAATCCCACCGTTGGTCGGCGGCAGGATCGATTTCAAACACTTTCATCAGGCACATGCGACCTCGAATGGATCGCTCAACATCCCTGCCCGTGAGCCTAGTCGCCGACCGGCTGCGGTGAACCGCTGCGTACCGGCACCAGGCAGTTTTTCAGCGCTTCGACCACCATGGCCTGTTGACCGCCGGCAAGTTGGGGATACATTGGCAAAGACAGGATCTGTGCGCTGACTCTCTCAGTGACCGGAAGGTCGCCCTCTCGATATCCCAGATACTGATAGGCCCGCTGCACATGGAGTGGAACGGGATAATGAATTCCAGTGCCGATGCCGGCCGCTTTCAGACCGTTCTGGATCTCTTGCCGCTCCGGCACCCGCACCACATAGAGATGGTAAACGGCTCGCGACCAGGAGGGCTCAAATGGCAGGACTAATCCCTCCGTACCTTCAAGCTGCTCCGCGTATTGCTTCGCCAGCTTGCGGCGCTCTGCATTCCACGCCGGAACATGTTCCAGCTTTGCCTGGAGGATACCTGCCTGAATCGCGTCCAGTCGTCCGTTGTAACCTTCGATGTCGTGATAATACTTCGCGGCCTGTCCATGGTCGCGCAGCTTGCGGCAAGTCTCGGCGACCTCGGGATCGTTGGTCGTGACCGCTCCCGCCTCGCCGCAAGCGCCAAGGTTCTTGCCAGGATAAAAACTGAAAGCTGCGGCTTTGCCAATGGAGCCGGCCTTTCTCCAGCGCTGTTCTTCGCGCGAAAAATACTCTGCCCCATGGGCCTGGCAGGCATCCTCAATCACCAGCAGGTTGTAGTGGCGTGCCAGCTGCAGAATCGGATCCATGTCGGCCATCTGCCCGTAGAGGTGCACCGGGACAATAGCCGTAATGGTCCGCCCTGTTCGACGGGAAATTGGACGGCCGGACCTCGAATCCCGATCGCAGTTAATCTCCAGGTACTCGCGCAACTTTTCCGGATCGATGTTGTAAGTGCGCTGGTCAATGTCAACGAACTCCGGGAGTGCGCCAGCTTGGCTGATGGCTTCAGTAGTAGCGATGAAGGTATTGGCTACCGTTAGGACGCTGTCACCGGGCAGTACTCCCGCTGCGGTTAACGCGAAACGAAGAGCATCGGTGCCGCTGCCGACACCAACGCAGTGCTCCACTTCGCAAAACCTCGCGAAGGCCGCCTCAAAATGCTGCACCGGGGTGCCGCCGATGAAACCAGCCGTGCGCAGCGCGTTACGAAACACGCTTACAAGCTGCTCCTCCATCTCTATGTGAGGCGTGATGAGGTCGAGAAACGGTACGCTAATGGGCTCCATGTTCGGTCTCCTTTTCTCTGTGGCAACGTACCGCCTATCCAAGCGAAGCGGCCGCAGCGGCTGCGGGTTGCACGATGCCAAGTACCGGGGGCTTCGGATCGCCGAAGGATGGCATGGTGGCAGAGCTTGCCGGCTGTGGTGCAAGGTGCACTGCCGCTCCCCGATTCCGCAACGACTGATTGGCAGCTTCCAACATTTTCACCACTCGCAGTCCGGCCAATCCGTCGTTAAAGGGCGTCTGGCCGTTGTTGATGCATTCAACGAAGTAGCCGAGCTCCAGGCGCAATGCCTCGACCGGCTCCAAATGTGGCGCCCACATATCGCCTGAGCGGTAGTTCACCAGAAGGTTGTAAACGCCTTCACGACTCGTGACCCTCACGCCCTTGTCATAGACCTTGATTTTTTCGTCTGCCTCAAGATCGTTCCAAACCAACATCTTCTTCTCACCGCCGATTAGGGTCATACGAACCTTCACCGGCGAAAGCCAGTTGACATTGATGTGCGCGATAACGTCATTGGGGAAGTAGAGCGTGATGAACGCCACGTCCTCGTGACGGTTCAGGTGTGTCTGGCCGGTGGCTACGATCTGCTCGGCATTCCCGTGGATCAAGTAGTCCATGATGGACAGGTCGTGGGGAGCAAGGTCCCAGATAACGTTCACGTCATGCTGGAACAAACCGAGATTCACGCGAGTCGAATCGTAGTAGTAGAGTTTGCCCAGGGTGTCGCCGTCCAGCAACTGCTTGATCTTGCGCACCGCTCCGGTAAACAGAAAGGTGTGGTCGACCATGATCTGGAGATTCTTGCGGGCGGCTAAATTGATCAGCTCTTCAGCCTGTGCAGCGTTGCTGGTAAAAGGCTTCTCTACAAAGACGTGCTTGCCATTCTCCAGCGCGGCCTTTGCGAGTTCGAAGTGCGTCCACACGGGCGTGATGATGGCGACCGCATCAACCTCGGGGGAACGGATGATTTCGTTGGCATCGGCAGTTGCGCGAGCGGCAGGCACGGCCTTTTCTGCCTTGGCAAGAGCGATCGGCGACTTGTCGGAGATGGCATGGACCTGAGCTCCTTCCAAGCCGTCCAAATTCCTGACGACGTTCGGCCCCCAGTAGCCGTATCCAACCACTCCGAAGTTGACCATATTACTGTTGGGTTCGGATTGGACTGCGGGAATGTACCCAGTGGCGACGGACACGATTGTTTTCCTCCTCGGAGCTTGGCCAGATTTAGGATTTTGCCGGTGTGGTGGCGGGTCGCTCTAACCTCAGTAAGCGCCCGAGCCGACAATAACGGCGCGCGGTGTGCGGAGCAGGATCTTAAGATCGAGCCAGGGTGACCAGGTTCGGGCATAGCGAAGATCCAGCCGAACCATTTCGTCGAACTCCACTCGACCACGTCCATAGACTTGCCAAAGTCCGGTTATGCCCGGCTTCACTTCCAGGAATCTCCGGCGATGCCAAGTCTGATAAGCGGCAACTTCGTAGGGGATAGCTGGCCGTGGACCGACCAGCGACATTTCACCTTTCAGGACATTGAATAATTGCGGGAGTTCGTCGAGACTGGAGCGCCGCAGAAATCCGCCGATGCGAGTAATGCGATCGTCCTGCGTCAACTTGTATACGCCAGCGTGACTGCCATTACCATTGCTGGGATGACGCTCTGCCTTGCCGGCGATCAGCTTCAGCACGTAATTCTTGTGCACCGCGGGATCGTTGTCCACGTACATCGAACGAAACTTCAGAAACGTAAACGGTTTGCCATACTGGCCCACCCGTTGCTGGCGGTACAAGATCGGACCTTTCGACGATAGCTTCACTGCCATGGCAACCAGTAATAACGCGGGCATCGCAAAGGTCAGCAGCAACAGGCTACCGACTATGTCCATGAGTCGTTTCGTGATCGAGAAGAGCTTGTCGAAGTTGTCGCTTCGCGGCAAGTCAGGATACAGCTTTGGGTTACTTGGTCGGTGGGAGTCGCTTTGACCCCAATCGTCGGGAAAGAAATGGAACGAAATATTTACGTCGCTGAGTTGCTGAAGACTCAAGTTGTCGCGCAGAATACTGCCGATCCTGGATAGCAT
Organism: uncultured Acidobacteriaceae bacterium; assembly: GCA_963747045.1. Classification (GTDB taxonomy): domain Bacteria; phylum Acidobacteriota; class Terriglobia; order Terriglobales; family Acidobacteriaceae; genus Bog-257. The sequence continues at coordinate 6,899 of CAVVDN010000020.1, forward strand.
GAACCCAAGGATGGAGCCTTTTTCGAGAGTAGCAAGCTGGGTGAACAAGACGCCGACACAAGCATTATGCTTGTGCCAGCCGACCACGTCAGTTTCCCGGGTCGCCTTGAGCAACGCCGCGATGACTTCGCCGAGAAGCCGGGCATTGGCTTCGTCACCATGGTGCTCACCCGCCTCAACCAGCATGAGAAGAAAGGGATTGGCAGATCGCTCTGTGCGCTTGCGCTCCACCGCGATCATTCGCCTGAACGCCTCTTCAGGCAGCACGTCGCGCTTCATACCTGCCGGCGAATCCGGCCGAACAGCGTCCCGGCGATTGCCGCTATGTATTGGTCCTTCAGTCAACAGAGCACCGATGGCGAATGGTTAAGCGATATCTTCAGAATGCCAAGGCTGTGAATCGGTTGAGGTAGGTTGCTATTTCGCGGACTGGTTCGATAGCTGTGGGCCTGCAGGCCGACGAGTGTAGTGATAGTAATATTTGTTACCGATTGCTTCTGTTGACGCGTTGAGTACCGCTCCTAACAACTTTGACTGTTCAACTGCCTCTAACGCCCGTTGGAGCTGGCGTTTGGCTGTAACTCCTGGGCGCGCAACCAGCATCACGGCATCGGCGAGTCTCATCCAGATGCTCGTGTCGGCTAAGGGCAGGATCGGAGGCGAGTCGATCACGATCCAGTCAAAATCGCCGGCTAAATTCTCTACGAGAGTGGACAATTTCCCTGGCTCCATGAACTCCAGTGGATTGGTATGAAAATCCCCAGCCAGCAATACGCAGAATCCAACATTCTCGAGTGAGAAAACATTGCTGGGCTCGTCACCACCGCTCTGCAGCAGTTGACTCAACCCGGGTAGCTCTCGCAAGCCGAGCTGCTGCGCAAGAGATGGCCGCCGAAGGTCTCCCTCCAGCAACAGCACCCGCTGCTTGCCCGCGGCGAGCGCGCACGCTAAATTGCTCGCCACCATGCTCTTCCCTTCTCCGGTAACCGAGCTGGTTATGACCAATCGTTTCAGAGAGCGTTTCTGCTGCATATGACGTAACCGAGTAGCCAGGAAGCGAAATTTTTCGGCTGCCAGGCTTTCGCTCTCCGTGAAGCAAACTAACTTGCTTTGAATTGGCAGGTTCGGTTTCGCCGAGGGCCAATGTGCCGTCGGGTTACGACGACAAGTCTGCTTCTCCTCTACCGCAGGTATTGGCAAAGGAATTTTGCGTTCGACCACCTGCAGCAAGTCTTGTGCTGCCGCGAACTCGCCCAAGCTGCCGCCGGAGCGTTCTGTTGCAGACTGATGAAGCGCATCGAAGATCTGGCTCATATTTGCTGTGGTTCCTTCTTAGCGTTCCTGTTCCACTTCGTGCGCGGGTGTTCTCTTTAAATAGGAAAGGAACTCCAGCAGGCTCTTGGAAGCTCGGCGTGCGAGAGTCTCCTCCACATCGGCCGCCATCTCAGAGTCGACAAGTCGGACTACATCCAGGCGCAAGTCCGCCGCCGCCGTATCGACGATCTCTGGCGTAACGGTACCCAATTTCTTGGCGTAAGCTGTTATGAGGGCGTTGTCGCAGAGCGTATTGATGAGGCGGGGAATGCCTTTCGAATAGCGATAGACAGCAGCTGCGGTATCTGACGGAAAGATGCTGCTTCCGGCTTTCGTTCCTGCGATCCGCAGGCGCCACTGAATGTACTGGTCTGTTTCGTCGGCGTCTAGCGGATTGAGTTGTGCGCGATGAGCGATTCTCTGCTTGAGCTGCCGCAAACCGGGAGAATCGAGTTTGTCATCCAACTCGGGTTGGCCAACCAGCAGAATCTGCAAAAGCTTGCCGCGAGTGGTTTCGAGATTTGTCAGCAGCCGGACCTCTTCCAGAATTTCGGAAGAAAGATGATGTGCTTCGTCGACGACCAGAACAGTCGTGAGGTCCTTTGCGCCTCGCCCGACCATGTACTGGCTTAGGTCGAAAAGAATCTGGCTCTTGTTTTTTCCGGCGACACTCAAACCAAAATCTGTCGCGATATACTCCAGGAATTCGCACGAAGACAGGCGGCCATTAAACACATACGCATACGCTACGTCGTTGCTTTCCTGAAACAACTGAAGGACACAACGCAGCAAGAGCGTCTTCCCTGTTCCTACCTCCCCCGTCAGCACTACGAAACCTTTGTGGCCACGCACGGCGTGGTACAGCGCGGCTAGCGCCTCGTTGTGCCGTGGCGTCGCAAACAGAAACGTAGGATCTGGGCTGATGTCGAACGGGTTCCATCGCAGATTGTAGAAGGCCTTATACATAAAGCGATGCTCTTAGCTTTTCCAGTAACTTACTGCAGAGCCAGCGATAATGATGGCCAACACTCCCGCTGTTGCTACCCATCCCATCATGTCTCTGCGCTGCTGCTCGCGTTCATCGTTAGGAGCGGAAATCAGAGGAAGCTCCGAGAGTATGGAAACCGGCAGCAGCTTTCGCAGTTCGAGCTCGCTGTAGACCCGATCGTCCATCATCTCTGCTGCCCACACGCTACCGGCGCCAAGCACCAGGCCCACAAACAAACCAATCGCACAAAACTTGAGCCGGTTTGGAAAACTTGGCTTCATCGGAAGGCTGGGGGGATCAATGATGCGGAAGCGTTCACCTTGTTGAAGCAGTTCCATGCTGGTAGCCATGGCAGAATCGTTCTTCTTCTTCAACAAGTCGTCATACGACGCTTTGGATTGGTCATAACCTCGGGTCAGGTCAGCTAGCTGTTGCTCTCGGATCGGCTCTTGATTTAACCGCGCCTGATATTCATTGATCCTATCGTTCAGTGCGGCGATGGCCTGCTCGCGGTTCTTGATTTCGATCTGGTTCGCTTGCAACTGGCTTTGCAATTGTGCAAAGGACGACGGATCTTTAGCTGCCCGCAGCATCCGCCGGCGACCGTCCGACGCCTGACTCGTCCGGCTGGGGCTTGCTGCTCTTCGCTTTCGCCTCTGCCAGAAGCTGGGTGCGCTGCGCCTCGGCCTTTGCAATCTCGTCCTTCACCTTCCGAATCTCGGGATGTTTCTCGCCATAAGTCGAACTTAGGTCACGCAATTCTGTCTTGAGCTTGTCGATCTGCTCATCCAATTCCGCAATTCCGCCTTTCGGAGCGTCTGGGTCTTTCGACGGCCCGCGCAGAGCTCGGTACTGGCTTAGAAGGGTCTCGAGATAGACACGCTGCTGCTTGCTAGCGTTGAGGGCCTCGCCTTCCGCCTGCAATTGCGTTTGCAGGCCGCCCAGGATCTGCACATTGCTATTCAGTTGGCTGGGAAGCTCGCCAACATGCTGTGCTTTAAATTCGCGAACCTTCTCTTCCTGCGATTCCAGAGTCTGGCGTGCGGACTGCAATTGGTCTTCCAGAAATTTCGTATTGCCTTCTGACTCCTCCTGTCGAACTTCGAGATTTTCATCGATGAACAGGTTGGTCAGCTTACTTGTGACCTCCTGAGCCATCTGTGGATTATCGGCTGTGTAATACACATTGAATGCGGTGATGCGATTGTCCGACCCGCGCACCAACTCGATATCGATGTTCTTGCGCATTCGGTCGACAATGTCGTCGGGGGACAGCCGGGAGCGCTCCTTGGAATACAGATTCATCTCCTCGACGATGTGCAACAGTCGCGAGCGACTGAGAATCTGTTGGGTAATGCTCTGCAAGCGCTCCTGCAGATTTTCGTTAACGTTGGGGAGAACGTAGGCGTTAGGCATGGTCGGCTGTTCGACCAGTATCAGCGTGCCTGACTTGTACCGTGGCGGCAGAATCCAGCTTGAGCCCCAGATAGCAAGCCAACCGATAAGCAGGCCAATGACCAGGAGCAGACGACGGCGGCAAACAATTGCCCAGTAATGCCGCAGATTCAGTGCCTCCTGAGGCTGCTGTGGAGTCGGTGCCGGCATTAATCTCTCCGTAACGGTCTGGTGAATTGATACGACAAGGACACGAACACGCGGCTAACGTTGGGAATCGTAGCAATGGGCACAAATTGCTGATAATTCTGATTGGTCCAGTTATAGCCGAACTGTAAGCTCGCGTGCTCGCCCAGACAGCGTTGCGCCGAGACAGTGCCGAGTATCGTGCGTCCTGAATTGCTCGAAGAGAACAACGGTGTCAGCGATGTATTGTTTCCATAACTCGCCCCAGCGCCTGCATTCCAGTTTCGGCTGATCTTCCAGTTGGTTGACGCGGCCACCGTAGTAGAGTGGAAGATGCCACTGAGGCCGCCAGCACCGCTTACGATGCGCGAATAACTCACTGCCACCGTAGTACGCGGTCCCTGCCACGAACCGCTTACGGTTAGCAGCGGACTCCAGGACGAGACCGGGGAAGATGGCGGCTGCGTACCCGCGTAATGTTGTGGGCCTCCGGATACCGATATGGAGAGGTTCGGTTTTAGATAGATCGATAGGAACGCAAATACGGTCTCTGTTTCTATGTGCGTGCTGGGCAGGCCGGTCTGGTATGAGAGTGTGTTTACGTACTGGAAATTGGAGCCGATGTAAAACTTCTCGCCGAGACGACGAGAATAGAAAGCAGATGCGCTTTCCGACTGTGAATTGTATAGCCCCGAATTCTGCGGCGAATTGAGGTAGTTCTGGGTGGCAAAGCTGCCAGTCACCCCAACCGAAGAAGTTTCGCCAAGCTGGTAGACAAGCTGTGCAGAGGTGCTATTGCTCATTTGATCTGCGAACGGCGAAATCACTCCAACCCCAGTAATCGGAGCCGAACCGGAAACGGTTAATGCAGCGAGGGGGGTAGGCTGATCAAATAGGTTTGTGGTTTTCTGAAATCCCTCCTGCACGCCGATCCTAAGCCTCGGAGTGACGAGGTATTGCAAACTGAGGACTGCGTTCTGGTTAGCCTGGTCGTAGCCGCTGTGATTTTGATAGATGGTAAAACCGGGACTATAGCTGAGCGCCAACTGCAGCTGCGGCGTAACTTTATTCACCGAGATGCTCGGCCACAATGAGTAGCTCATGCCACCAATCGGATTCGAGGTTGACGTACCGGTGATGTTGTTCGAATATGCGCTGCTGATTGTGAAGCCGCCACGAAGATAGTTTTGCTCCGTGTCTCCGGCAAATTCGGTTGGGTAGCTCTGATTGCTCACGGGCGGCGGCACGAGTAGTTGCGCATCGTCACCGTTTTCGTCAGCCGCATCCGATGCACTCGTCTCCTGCTGGCACCAAGCCGGCCGACAAGCCGACACCAGAGCTGCGCAAATTGCTAACAGGAAGAGCTTTCTAAGGAATGATGACGGTGTCATGGGGCTGAAGCTCGATGTTCTGGGCCGTGTTCTTGCCTTTGATCACTTCCTGATAATTGAACGGCAGCTTGGTCTCGCTGCCATCCGGATGCCGGCGCAAAATGTAAATATCTTTCTGTTTCGCAAATTCGCGACAGCCACCGGCCAGGGCGATCGCATCCAGAACGGTTGTGGGGTTCACGAGTGGATACGACCCTGGCTTTGCTACTCTGCCGAGAATATTGAATTTCTCGCTGTTGATCTGCTCGACGATCACGGTGACTTCCGGCTCGGCGAGGTACGGCTGCAATTTGCTGGTGATCTCTTCTTCCAGCCTTAAGGGTGTCCGTCCCGTTGCGAGCACCTCTCCAATAAGGGGAAGCGAGATCTTCCCGTCGGAACGCACCGGAAGCGAGCGCGAAAGGTCGGGCTGTTTCCAAACGCTGATGGACAATCGGTCGCCGTTGCCGATGATGAAGCCATCGTCGTGCGGCTTATTGCCCTGGACCGAAACCGAATTCGGCTGGTTGGCCGAAGCGGTCTCGGTGGGGACCAGGGATTGAACACCGGATGAAGTTGCCAGCTGGCTTTGCGCCCAAATCGAGCCAACCGACAGGAGACAAACTAACACCAGGGCTGACCTTCTGCAGCACAGCCCAATGTCTGCGATTTTCATGTTCAAACTCCTCGCAGTCGCCAGCTGCACAGTGCTCTTCAACCAGCGTCTGTTACCCGCCGAACCCATTTCCGCTGGGCCCGACGCCTGCGCCGCCTGGCAAGAAAGCCGAGTCGGGCGATTTCATGTGATATTGGTCGATTTTGTAGAGCAAACTGCGATAGCTGACCTTCAGCAGTCGCGCCGCCGCTTTGCGGTTCCACCCTGTCTTTTCCAGGGCAGCGGCGATGGCATTCTTCTCCGCTTCCAGCTTTACCGTCTGCACGAGCGACTTCAGAGAATGAGAACCGGAAATTCCGCTCCGCAGCTCCGAGCCCTGACTGTTGCATCCATCGCCTTCAGAAGGCGTGCTGTTAGCCGCGAAGTCAACATGCTCGCTTGCAAACTGTTTGTCAGACCCGAGCAAGAAGCGCTTTACGAAGTTTTCCAGTTCTCGTAAATTACCGGGCCAGGCGTGAGCGTGACATGCTTCCAAAACGGCAGGGGAAAAATTACGGGGTGAAAGCGCATACTGTTTTGCCAGATAGCGCATGAAATAGTGCAGCAGCAGAGGAAGTTCTTCCCGACGATTCCGCAGCGGAGGAACTCTTACGGTATAGCTGCTCAGTCGGTAGTACAGGTCCTCGCGAAGCTTGTTATCAGCGATTGCATTCTCAGGACTCGTGCTGCTCGCTGCCAGGATCCGCACATCCACCGCCACTGCGCTTCCGCTTCCCTGCTTTGTAAACCTCTTGCTCTGTATTACCTGCAGAAGCTTCGACTGCAGGCTCATCGGCATCTCGGTGATCTCGTGCAACAACAAGCTGCCTTTGTCGCAAAGCTCCAGCTTGCCGGGTTTGGCATGCGACGTTCCGTTTCCATTCCGGTCACATCCGAACAATTCGCTCTCCAATAGATCGCTAGGCAGAGCCGCACAGTTGACGCTGGCAAACCGGAAGCCAGATCGGATCGAAAGCTGGTGCAGTAACCGGGCGACCGTTTCCTTGCCGCTGCCGGCTTCACCCAAGATCAAGACCGGACAGCCACTCTCGGCCAGGAGTTCAACTTGGGCACGGACATTTCTCATGACCGGGCTGGCCGCAACGAAGAAGTCCTCGCCACCCACTTGCGCGACATCTTCACTGGTGATCTCGGCAGCTTCACTTTCGACCGCCGAAGAAAGCTGCCGGCGAATCGCACTCTCCAAAGCGCGGCCCGCAAGTGGCTTTGTCACCACAGTCCGGGCGCCGAGTCGGATGGATTCCTGCTGTGTAGCCGCGTCTTCCCGATCGCAAACTATAAGTATCGGCAATTCAGGACGGAGGCGGCGCAGCCAGCGGAGAAAGTGCAGCCCATCCTTGTCGGCCTGCGGCAAGTCCAAAACAAGCAGGTCTGGAGTAATCCCGGATTGAACCCTCTCCATGGCTCCCCAGCCGTTGGTCGCGCTCTCCAGCTGCCAGTGGTTCGATTCGCCAATAGTCCATAGTGGACCCAGGATGGCTGACTCACGGCTTACAACCAAAAGCCGCAGCACGGCTGCCCGGGTTTCAGATACCAGATGAAGACTTCTAGGCATGGAGGAGACGTGAGTTAGACGGGTACAACGTCGTATCCCTGCACGCTGACGCTGAGGGACCTTTGAATTGCATCAAGAGATATCACCAGAGTACGCTCTCCGCTTCGAGCGACGAGGATGCCTTCCACGCCTGCGAGGGCGCCACTCCGAATTCGAACTCGCTCGCCGATCTTCAAGAACGGATGTGAACTGACCGGCAACTGTTCTTCCACCAGAATTCGGACTGCCTCGATCTGGGCTTGCGGAATAGAAATTCCCATCCCGTGCGTCCCAACGAAGCCAAGCACACCATTCACCTTCAGGACCCGAATCCTCTGGTCGTTCGTGGGAGCAATTTTGACGAAGACATAACATCCGAACAAAGGCAATTCCACTACTTTGCGTCGATCCGACCATTGGCGTACCTGCTTCACGAGAGGCAGGAAGCTCGCGATTCCCTGTTCGCGAACGGCCTGCGCTACCACTTTTTCGTGCCGGGCATAGGTATGAATGGCAAACCACCTTTCCGTGTCCGGGTCTCCGCCAATTCCTGCAAAGACCGGTGGTTCCGGAAAGCTGCCCAATGCAACGTCGTACATAGCTTCGCCCTCTCACTCCCATCGTGGTCAAATGCCACAGATAAGAAGCTCCTCCCACAGACCGAAAAACCAATCCTGACCCAAGTGGCACCGCGAACAAGGTGTCCGCTTCAGTCTCAACGAGAGATCCGCAATTGGTTTGAGCCTTCGAGTGGGTAGACATTATGACGGGTTGCAGAATGTCGCAATGGGCATAGTCTCTCCGCGAAGAATTACTCTGCGTGAGTAGAATCGGAAGTATCAGACCCGGAGTAAGAGGAGCCAGAGACGATTTTCTCTGGAGCATTCTTACATGGTTACCTGGCGGTTACCGCCGAAAGATATTGGCTGCGGCCTGCAGTACGGCATCAAAATTGCTATGTCAAACGGGGACTTTCTTGCAGTTAGTCAATATTGACCATACTGCGTTGGGGATCTTTGCCTATCATCTCTCCTGCTATGCATCAGAGCAGTCGAACAGTCCGCCCTCGGAATGCCCAGTCTGCGATAATAGGACGCTTCGCCGTCTGGTTTTCTGGGCCATCGTTGCGGAAATGGGCATGTCTCCATGCCATCAACGCGACTTTAGGAAACTACCCGACCTGCGTCCCGACATCAAAATTACCAACGAAGATGAATGTCCTCCGCAATCGGGTAACATCCGACGCGGCACCTACGTGGGCGATGGTGCCATCTCAAATCTACGCTGGTTGCAACACCATTGTTGGGTTGTGAAAACTACAAGCTTGGTGTAAGTTCTTTGCAACTAGGAACTACTACTTTCTCACTCAGGCCGCAAAATCATCTTTGCCACTAAGGATGTTTTGGGGGAATTCTAGTTCCTGCTGCCCTGCGAACAAATTCGTCGGGAGGAAAGAAATGCGCCACGAGCCACAGACCCTTTGTATACGTGTCCACGTATGCGACGATACGCGCGTCCACACGGAGCTTTTAGCGGACGCCTTAAAACGCGATGGTTGCTTACAGGTGACGACTTCGCCGCCTGGAGCTGATCGTTTAGCCACCCACATCAACGTCGGCGATATTGATGTTTTGCTGCTCAGCTGCAACCTCGACGAGCAGGCGGGCCGAGGCTTCGAAGTGCTGCGTGGATTGCGAGCCATGCATGCCGATCTGAAAGCTGTGATGCTCCTCGATAGTTCGCAAGGAGACATCATATTGGAAGCTTTCCGGGCCGGAGCACGCGGGATTTTTAGCAAAAACGACTCCGTCGCTTCGTTGTCCAAGTGTATTCACAAAGTGCATGAAGGGCAGGTTTGGGCGAACAGCGAGCAGGTGGCGACCCTGCTGCAGGCGCTGGCTTCATCGCACAATATCCGTGCAGTTGACGCACGCGGTCTCGACCTGCTTTCGAAGCGGGAGATGGAGATCGTCCGAGGCGTCGCACATGGACTTTCCAACCGCGAAATTGCTGCACGTCTGCACCTCAGCCAACACACGGTCAAGAACTGTTTGTTTCGGATCTACGACAAGCTCGGGGTATCGAGCCGGGTGGAACTACTGTTCATGACCCTCAGTCAGGAACGCCACGCGCAATCAGCTTTGCAACACTTTATGAATGAGCGCGCGTATGAGAGCCTACGCGACGAAGCCACTCTGATAGCTTGTCAGGAATCCGCCGCACAAGGCGTCCTTATTGCCCAATTCGCGCTGGCCCAGTTTTACGCCATGCACAAAGCCGATGCTCAGAATGCAATTCAGGCCTACGTCTGGTATTCCATATTGGCGGAACGAATCACCCAGGCTTATCGAACCGTGGCCAAGAATTTGACACTCGAACAGCTGCTGAAGGCCGAGACCATGGCTGCTGAGCGGATTGGAAAGAAGGACGGAGTTGGAGCGACTGCGGCAGCAAAAGCGCGACCGGCGCCACGATCGCCGGCAACCGAGCATCTTCCCGACTCCTCGTCGGCAACGGCTTAATTATTTTCACGTCGTTGCTTCTGGATTATTTTTCGCTGCATCTGGAGGGCCCGTGAGTTCCGCTTCCTACTTCGTTCATCCGCAAGCCCTGGTCGAAACGCAAGTCGTTGGCGAAGGCACCCGGATCTGGGCTTTCGCTCATGTTATGGCTGGCGCGGTCGTCGGTAAGCATTGCAACATCGGCGATCATGCCTTCGTTGAATCGAACGTCGTGATCGGTGATGGCGTGACCATAAAAAACGGCGTAGCCGTATGGGACGGCGTTTCCCTTGGCGATCACGTATTTGTAGGCCCTAACGCAGTTTTCACCAACGACCTCAATCCGCGTGCCGAGGTCAAGAAGGGCCGCGATCAGTTCGTCGCAACCAACGTTGATGAAGGCGCGACGATCGGAGCGAATGCCACGATCGTCTGCGGTGTGACCATTGGCCGCTACGCATTCATCGGGGCGGGTACGGTAGTCATCCGGGATGTTCCTGCGTATGCCATTGTGGTTGGCAATCCCGCCCGCCAAATCGGATTCATGTGCGAGTGCGGTCAGCATCTGCCGGACTCGATGATTTGCGCTTGCGGCCGTCGATTTGAGCAAAATGTACAAGGACTTCAGCGGGTGCTACTACGACCTGAAATGACTTCTTCAAGACAGACTCTTTCGAAAGCTCCGCGCTGACTGCTCCGGCGACGGTGAGAATCTTAGTCGCTCGACGACACGACGGAAAGCTGGCTGGCACGACAAACTTTAAGGCATGGTTGCTCCGCGTCACTGTGTCAGCCGGACCACCAACGACAAAAAGAGAAACTTTGGTGAAAGCAACAGCATTGCTGCTTCTCTTTATCTCTGTGGCCTTTGCAACTCTCGCGGCACAGAATGTTCCGCGCAACCCTCGACCATCCCCCGTCTACCCTCTCAAAGCTAGTCCTAACGGCCGCTATCTGACTGATGGCAACGGCGTGCCATTTTTGCTTATGGGGGATCCGCCGCAATCCATGATCGCGAATCTCACGCCACAACAAATGGCCGGCTACATGGCCAATCGCCAAACAACGGGATTCAACTCTATATTAGTGGACGCGCTTTGCACCACCTACACGGGGGAAACAGCAACGGTACGTCGTACGATGGCACCTCCCCATTCACCAGCCGCACCAATCCTTCAAATTACGACCTCTCGGCACCCAATCCTACTTATTTCGCCGAGCTGGATGCGTTAATCAACCTGGCGGCAATGTACAACCTCGCAGTTGTTCTTGATCCTATCGAGACAGGCGGATGGCTGGAGACGCTCGAAAATAACGGGTCCGCGAAGGCCTACAACTACGGAGTTTATCTTGGCAACCGCTACGTGGGTTTGCCAACATCATCTGGCAGAGCGGCAACGACTTTCAGACCTAGTCTACCAATCCGTCCGATAACAATCTCGTTCACCAAGTCATGTTAGGCATCGCAAGTGCTGACCCTGTTCATTTGCTGAAAATTCAGTTCTATGGTTTCAATTTCAGTTACTCGAACCAGGACACTACCCTGGATAATGTGCTGACTATGGATGCCTGCTACACATATTTCGAAACATGCGACTATTTCGTACAAGCATATGTCAGTACGCCCGTCACCCCGCTATTTCTAACCGAAGCGAACTACTAATACGAGAACGACACTGGCCAGCTGCCTGGGCTTGCCGGACCGTATGTACTGCGTGAGCTGGCGTATTGGACGCTAACCGGCGGAGGCTCTGGCCAACTCTATGGCAATCACTACACGTGGCTGTTTCCGTCGGGTTGGCAACTTTTTCTCAAACAGTCCGGCGCGAGCGAAATCAAGTACCTTAATAGCCTTTTCGCTACGCTACCATGGCAAGAGGCTTATGCCGGATACGGCTCATCGTTTGGTAATAGGCGCCTATGGCACATATGACGACGGCAATTTGGACCTCACTACGGCTAGCTACTGCACGCCTGCCTGGGCGCCAGGATTCTACGCGCTTACCTACTGCCCGCAAAACGCCACACTCACGGTAAACATGGGAGAACTTGCCGGCCTGGTACGGGCTCGTTGGTGTGATCCATCGAACGGCGCGTTTATCTTGATTAGCGGGTCGCCATTTCACAACTCTGGCTTTCGCCAGTTCAGGACGCCTGGCTACAATCATGACGGCAATCCAGATTGGGTTTTGTATCTAGATCTGGCAGTCCGTTAGACTCCCACTTCGCTTGATGAAAGAGTGCGAATTATTTCGGCGTGAGCGCCATTTCAAAGATAGGGCTGGGCCATGCAATTAGTCCGGCGATATTTCCTTTCCGTTTAGAAAGGCAAACACCAGTTTTGCCAATGGTCGCTTGTGCTGATCGGTGTCGTGTGTCAGCCACGGCAGATCAAACGCCTGTGCGAGCTGCGGCCACTCCGAGGTTCTGCCAGCAATAACAAGGTCGTTGGACGAGTAGAGCGCCAGCCGGTTCGGAACCCGTCTTTCGAGCCGAATCCCATCTGCCCATGTTGGCGAGCTGATACAGACCAGGCTGAGATCCTCCCGTCCCTGCTCCTGCAGCTTGGCCGCGACCAGTCCGCCGAGACTGACCCCAATCAGGGCGGCATTCTCAGGCAAATTGCGAGCCGCTAAATCAGCCAGCGATTCCTCCGCCGGCACATTGGGATCCGAATGAAGCAGCTTCGGACGCTCGAACAGCTCGTCAGGAATGTTGCCCGCAGGATATTGTCGAAGTTCCTTCTCGAGTTGGCTGACGCTACCAACCGGGCTGCCTCCCTTGCCGTGAAGCAGAATGATCTTGGTGAACTGCACCTGGTCCTCCTTGAGGGCGCGCTGGAGCGAGGGAAACATCACCCTGTATCGTTCGTCACTGAGCCGCCCCCCGACTCATCGTAAACTGTCGGAGGCAAATTGCGGCTCACCCATCGGAAGATTGTGCGCAGTCGATCGGTGAACCGCTACCACGAAATCTCGCGAGGAGAAACCATGAACAAGCCAATCTACATCGTTGCCTATAGTCAGTCGAAATTCGGTAAGCTGATGGGCCTGACCGTGCCCGAGATCGTGGCCAACGCCGTCACCGAAGTCTGCCAACAAATCAAGATTCCGCCCGCAAGCATCGATGTGGGTTCCGCGGGAGCGGCATGCAACTTCACGCTGAACAAACAAGGGTTGCTGGCGGGGCTCGTGGCCACGGTTCCCGGTTTGCAAGGCAAACCGATCGAGTCCGTCGAAAATGCGTGCGCGTCGGGCGGCCAGGCAGTCCTGTCGGTCATTTACAAGCTGCTCGGCGGCGCCGGTGACGTGGGAGTGGCCCTCGGTTACGAAAAGATGCGCGATGCGGAAGGCAAGATGGACGGCAAGCTGATTGGCGAGGTTCTGGGCTACTTCTCGCATCCCGATGAGCGGACCGGCAAAGTCTTTGTGTTTCCTCACTTATTTGCGGAAATCATGCAGTGCTACATGCAGGTTCACGGGGTTTCCGAAAGCGACTTGGCCCAGATCGCCGTCAACGAGTATCAAAATGCCAAATACAATCCCTGGGCGCAGATGAATAAAGTCCAGATCACGCTTGAGCAGGCAATGAAGATCGAAGGAATCAACCGCTACGTCGTGGATGGCCTGCCGCTCAAGACCTACGATTGCTCCCAAATCACAGACGGATACGCCGCGCTGATTCTGGCGACCCCGGAGGGGCTTCAGAAGTTGGGCGTTGCCAAAGCCGACTGCGTCGAGATCGCCGGCTACGGACAGGCAACCGATCCGTTGCAGAAGGAAGGACGGAACACTCTACGTCCGACGGGGGCGTACACGGCGATGCAGAAAGCCTATGACATGGCTGGAGTCAAACCGGCAGACGTGAATGTTGCCGAGATTCACGATTGCTTTACGGTTGCCGCCGCACTGGGCACGGAAGTAATCGGGAAAGCGGCTCCCGGCAAAGGTGCGCAGTATTGGGTGGAAGGCAAGGCCGCGGTGGATGGCGACTGCGCGATTAACATGTCCGGAGGCCTGATCGCGAAGGGCCATCCTATCGGCGCGACGGGCATTGCGATGCTGGGATCGTGCTTCTGGCAGCTGAAAGGTAACGCTCCCAAGGAGACGCAGCGAAAAGATGCCAGTGTTGCAGCGACCTTCAACATCGGAGGAGCACTCTGCGCTTCCGTATGTACCGTGTTGCGCAATCCGTCGTGAGCGGAGGGACAATAGCTTACATTCTATGTCCGCGCTGAGCCCGATCCTGCCAGTCTGACGGCGTGCGCGGGCTTTTTGGTGGTTCGCAAAGGGATTATGATTCCTTCAAATAAACGTTGCGGCGGGGACCGTCTGACGGTATCCGCCGGCTGATCGCGATCTGCACCGATGAAGAACCTGCTCCTGATCACTCACGGTCCCGCTAGGGGTGCCAGCGCCGCTCTCGATCACGAAGAGTGCGGCATCGGCCGGGACCCTTCGAACCGACTCTTCATTCCGAACTCTTGCATGTCCACCCGTCACTGCGTGGTGCGCCATGAGAACGGAATGTTCAAGCTGGTCGATCTGGAGAGCAAGAACGGTACGCTGGTAAACGGCGCCCCGGTTCATGAACACGCCCTGCAGGACGGAGACCGCATCTCGATTGGCGACTCCACGCTGACCTTTCTCTGCCTCCCGGACATAGCCCTCGACTGTGTGCAGTTGGTAAGTGATCTGCGTACCGGCGGTTCAGCCCGGCTTCGTCCGGAAGAAACTTATTATTTGAATCCGTCCACAGCCGCTGCGCTTCCGCGTTCCGCCCGGCGTGAACGCGACTTACATCTCCTGCTTAATCTGGCGATAAAGGCCGCAGCCATCCGGGATGTCGACTCATTGTTGTGGCAGGTTCTGGGAACAGTCTTCCAAGGCATTCCTGCCAGACGCGGTGCGATCCTGCTGGCGAATCCTAAATCCTCCAGGTTCCATGCAGCCGTTACCTGGGACCGGAAAGCCGGCCCAATGAAACCGATACAGGTGAGTCGCGAGATCACGCAGCAGGTGAGGGATCAGGGCGTCGGTGTCTTGACCAGAGATCCTCCGAGCGCAAACAAGCGCACCTACCCTGCTTCCAACAATTCGGTGATGTGCGTGCCGTTAGTTGCGTCCAGAGAAGTGCTCGGCATCATTTATCTCGATACACCTCATCCGTCGACGCGATTTGACGAGCAACATCTGGAATTGCTGACCGGTATCGCCAAGTTTGCCGCCCTCGGCCTGAACTCGCTTTCCTGTGTCGAAACCGTCATTACTGAGAACCGCAAATTAAAAGACATTCTCGACGGCTTCTCCCAACGGCAGGTCAGCAAGGGAGACAATACCTGACGTTTACGGCAGCGCTTGTCGGGCGCCCGATGTGACTTCCCTGCAGACACGGCTGGTGCAACAATCAACCTCGGAGGAGACAATGAAAGGCATTGTCGTTCACGAATTCGGTGGTCCTGAAGTCTTAAAGCTCGAACACATTCCCACGCCGCATCCCGATGCTGGCCAGGTTCTAGTTCGAATTCATGCCGCCGGCGTGAACCCTTATGACACGTACATGCGCAACGGCACGTACGCCATTAAACCGTCATTGCCGTATACACCCGGTTCGGACGGCGCAGGCGTTGTCGAAGCCGTCGGTAAAGACGTGAGCAAGGTCAAGCCAGGCGACCGCGTTTATCTTGCAAATACAATAACCGGTGCGTACGCGGAATATGCGCTCGCCTCAGAGAATCAGGTTCATTCCCTTCCAGCAGAGATTACGTACGCCGAGGGAGCGGGCGTGTGGGTGCCGTACGGCACCGCGTATCACGCGTTGTATCAGTGTGCCCACGCGCGTGCCGGCGAAAGCGTCCTGATTCACGGCGCCAGTGGTGGAGTAGGCATTGCGGCAGTTCAGATCGCGCACGCTATCGGCCTAACTGTCCTCGGCACAGCCGGCACCGAGAAGGGCCGCGAGCTGGTCCTGCGCGAGGGCGCTCACTATGCTTTCGATCACACGAATCCGGACTCACCGAAGCAGATTTTGGAAGCGACCGGAGGGCGAGGTGTTGACGTCATCCTGGAAATGCTTGCCAATGTGAATCTCGGTCATGACCTGAAGCTACTCGCTTTTCGCGGCCGAGTTGTCGTGATTGGCAGTCGCGGCGACGTCACCATCACGCCGCGCGACCTTATGGCGCGCCGTGCTTCGATTCGCGCCTTTACCCTTTGGGCTGTGACCGAAGCCGAAGCGAACGAGATCCACGCCGGGCTGATCGCTGGTCTGGCGAATGGCACACTGCGACCAATTGTCGGCAAAGAGTTGCCGCTCGCCGAAGCTGCCCGCGCGCACAAGGAAATCCTGGAGCCGGGCGCCTTCGGCAAGACTGTCCTGGTGCCGTAAAGGTCCTGATCAAACCGGCAGCCGACGCGCCCGGCTTACGGCTGGGTTAGCCTCGCAAGTAGCTGTCAGTGCCCGTCATCCAGTCCACGCGCGGCGGCGTAAAGACATCCAGGTCTACGGTATCTTCCAGGGCCACGGCCTCATGCGGCATACCGGCAGGTATGGTGAGAACTTCTCCCGCCCCGACGGTGATCTCCTTGTCCTGGATCAGAAATTTCAGCGCGCCTTCAAGGATGTACGTAACCTGCTCATTAAGGTGGCTGTGCATGGGCACGAACGCCCCCTTTTTCAGCAGGACGCGAGCGATCATGATGTTGTCACCGACAATGAGCTGCCGGTCGATCAATGGCTTGAGGGGCTCGAGTTTAACGTCCTGCCAGCGGGTATGACGTGGTTCCGCAGAAGGCGGTGCGGGTTGCTCGGGCACAGTATTGGAAAGCACAGCAGTTTTCATCGCATTATCTTAAATCTTTGGCATTCGCCAATTCTTCCCATTGCCGCTCCGGCCCCAAGTCAGGCTCGACAAAATCTCACATTAGATATAATCTAATATCATATGAATGCCGAGTCGATCAAACGATCCTTGGAAAGCAGCGGGTTGCGGTGCACTCCGCAGCGCTATGCCGTGATGGCATTCCTGATGAAAAGCGACCGCCACCCCACGGCTGCGGAAATTTTTGAGGCCGTGAATCGCGTGGATCCCCGCTCCTCGAGGGCCACAACTTACAACAATTTGCGGGACCTGGTGCAGGCGGGTTTGGTGCGTGAGGTAGCCGTTGAAGGCCGGGCCGCTCGCTTCGATGCCAAGGACATGCAGCATCATCACTTCATCTGCGACCGCTGCGGCAGTGTGGAGGACATCGAGTGGTACGATGTCCCTCGGCCTGCGAAGAGCTCGCTGGGTAAGCGCGTGCTTCGCGAATGCGAAATGATTTTTCGGGGACTCTGTACGAAGTGCGCGCCTCACACTGCTCGTAGCTGCCGTTTGTAGTACGTCATACTCTTAACCAATTTCGAAAGAAGAGGAACCCATGGAGAAAGAACTCGCCGCCGCAGCCGGGGTATCGACCCCTGATAATCAAAAGAGCCAGTCAACCGAATCCAAGTGCCCAGTGGCGCACGGCCCTGGTAGCAAGCCTTATACCAATGCGAGCTGGTGGCCGAATCAGCTCAACGTGAACATCCTGCACCAGCACTCTCCGAAGTCTGATCCGATGGGCAAGGAATTCAACTACGCGGAGGAGTTTAAGAGCCTCGACCTGAATGCCGTGGTCAAGGACCTCCATGCCTTGATGACGGATTCACAAGAGTGGTGGCCGGCTGACTTCGGACATTACGGCCCGCTCTTCATTCGTATGGCGTGGCACAGCGCTGGCACCTATCGCATCGGCGATGGCCGCGGCGGGGCGGGCTCCGGCGAACAGCGCTTTGCACCCCTCAATAGCTGGCCGGACAATGTGAACCTCGATAAGGCACGCCGCCTGCTCTGGCCCATCAAGCAGAAGTATGGGCGGAAGATCTCCTGGGCCGACCTCATGATCCTCGCCGGCAACGTCGCTTTGGAGTCGATGGGCTTCAAGACTTTTGGCTTCGGCGGCGGGCGTGAGGACGTGTGGGAGCCGAGTGATGATATCTACTGGGGTCCGGAAGGCAAGTGGCTTGCGGACGAGCGCTACAGTGGCGATCGCGATCTGGCGAATCCACTGGCTGCGGTTCAGATGGGACTGATTTACGTGAATCCCGAAGGGCCGAATGGAAATCCCGATCCCCTGGCTGCGGCAAAGGACATCCGCGAGACCTTCGCTCGCATGGCGATGAATGACGAGGAGACGGTTGCGCTCATTGCCGGCGGGCACAGCTTCGGCAAAACCCACGGCGCGGCCGATCCGAGCAAGTATGTGGGTCCCGAGCCCGAGGGTGCCGCGATCGAGCAGCAAGGCCTGGGTTGGCAAAATACTTACGGCAGCGGTAACGGCGATAGCACCATTGGCAGCGGCCTAGAAGTCACCTGGACCACGACGCCCACAAAATGGAGTAACAACTTCTTCCAGAACTTGTTCGGCTACGAATGGGAGCTGACGAAAAGCCCGGCCGGCGCGCATCAGTGGACAGCGAAGAATGGCGCAGGCGCCGGTACGGTGCCCGACGCGCACGATAAATCCAAGCGTCACGCCCCCACCATGCTGACCACAGACCTCGCTTTGCGCTTCGACCCTGCGTACGAAAAGATTTCGCGGCGCTTCTACGAGCATCCGCAGGAGCTCGCGGACGCGTTCGCCAAAGCGTGGTTCAAGTTGACGCACCGCGACATGGGACCGATTCCCCGTTATCTTGGCCCACTCGTTCCCAAAGAGCCCCAGATTTGGCAAGACCCCGTTCCCGCAGTCGATCACGAACTGATCGGCGACAAGGAAATTGCCGATCTGAAAAAGAAGATCCTCGCATCCGGACTTACGGTCCCGCAGCTAGTTACGACTGCCTGGGCGTCGGCCTCGTCGTTCCGCGGCTCCGACAAACGCGGCGGCGCGAACGGAGCGCGTATTCGTCTCGAGCCGCAAAAGAGTTGGGAAGTGAACCAACCTGCCGAACTGGCCAGGGTGCTGTCGAAGTTGGAAGCCATTCAGAAGGCGTTCAACAGCGCGGCGTCCAACGGCAAGGGAAAGAAGGTCTCGCTGGCTGACCTGATTGTTCTGGGCGGCTGCGCAGCCGTCGAGGAAGCTGCGAAAAATGCCGGGCACGACGTGAAAGTTCCCTTTTTGCCCGGGCGCACAGACGCTTCGCAGGAGCAAACCGATGTTCATTCCTTCGCGGTAATGGAGCCGAAAGCCGACGGCTTCCGCAACTATGTCCGGAAGACAAATGGCACATCGCCGGAAGAGCTGCTGGTGGACAAGGCGCAGTTGCTGAAGTTGACGGCGCCCGAGATGACCGCCCTGGTCGGCGGCATGCGTGCCCTGAGTGCGAACTTCGGCGGGACCAGGCACGGGGTCTTCACCGACAAGCCCGGCACGCTGACGAACGACTTCTTCGTCAACCTGCTCGACATGAATACGACGTGGCGGCCCTCCTCAACCGAGGGCGTGTATGAGGGGGTTGATCGGAAGACGGGAAAGGTCAAGTGGACCGGCACCCGTGTCGACCTGATCTTCGGTTCGCACTCGCAACTGCGAGCGTTCGCCGAGGTCTATGCATGTAACGACTCGAAGGAGTCGTTCGTGAAAGACTTCGTGGCTGCGTGGAGCAAGGTGATGAACAATGACCGGTACGACCTTGCTTCGGCGAAGACGAGATCTGTCCAGTAGGACTGACCTAACTTGTTGCGGGCGCCAGGGATGGCCATTCTGTCATGCGGAATGGAGACTCCTGGCGCTGCACATTACCTGGTTGTTTATCGGGCCCGAAACTCTGTCTCCCCCACTCAGCCCGCAGCAGCCTTCGCTTTCTGTTTTTCCAGCGACTGTTCGTAGGTCAGCTTATAGGCGATGTAATACTTGTAGATGTTTCCAACATAGGTGACGGTCTCCTGCCCCACGTCTTGAGCAACCTCCAACTCCACATTGCCGAACCATTTGTTGGGATCGAGCCCATCGGCCGCGGCTTTCTTGCGCAGTCGCACAATGCGGTTCGGACCGGCATTGTAGCTGGCAAACGTGAATAGCGTTTTGTTCACCGAGTCAATCGCTGGGTCGTTGAAATATGTATCGGCAATGTTGCGCAGCATCTTTACGCCAGCCAATATATTTTTGTCGGCAGTGCCGACATCTGGGACGTTGATCGGGCTGGCTGCGGCATATTTGGGTATGACCTGCATGATGCCGACGGCGCCCACCGGACTTTTCTTGCTCTGGTCGAGCAAAGACTCCTGGTAGGCCTGCGCCGCGATCATCAAGTAGTCGAAGTCATACTGAGCCGAATATTTCTTGAAGTACTCGACGTAGGAGGCGAACTTCGTCATTTCTTCCGCTGAAGTGGAATTCTTGATCCACTTTGTGTTCTGCAGGTAGCGGCGCAGTAGCGTGTTGCCGAAAGATGTCCCCTCCTTGTGAGTCTCGGCAAACTCATCCAGCAGTTTCTTCAGCTCGGGGTTGTTCTTGCGCATCACCCAGCCCAGATCTCCTCCGCTGGCCACAACCAATTCCGGGTGGGGCTTAAGGTTGGGCAGAATCTGTTGCCAGAGTTTCGCGCGCGTCGCTGTGACAACGGTTGCCGGAATGAGGCCGGCATTGACCATTTCCACGAGGTCATCTTGCGTTAGATTTTTGTCGGCGGCTTTGATAGAAAGCGCCGATTTCCCTGCCTTTTCCCGCTCGGCGCTGATCTTCTTCAGATCGTCGTAGTAGTTCGAGAGCGGATTAACATAGATGTTTTGGCCCGCCAGATCGTCGAAGCTGGCGGCGTTTGCCAAGTCGCCTCCGGTTACTACGATCTCGGTGACGTTGGTCTGGATGGGTATAGTGAAAGCATATTTTGCTTCCCGCGAAGGCGTGATAGCGACGCCTTGCGCAATGAAATCACCTGCACCTTCAGTCAAGCCTGGTCCTAGTTCGTCGGGCCTCATGGGAATGTAGGCGACTTTTACCTTCAGGGCGCCTGTCTTGAATTTCTTGTTTACAAAACGCTCGAATTCGTCGAGCGCCTCGTAGGTGATACCGTGCGGCTTGCCATTCTGGTAGAAGAAGCTGATGGGATTGATCAGCACCAGTGCGCGAATGTTGTGCTCCTTCAGCATCTGGTCCAGATCGCCGGTGCGGCGCTTCAAGGCCAGCGGCAGGGTCAACGCGCCTGGTTTCTGCTCGGCATCGCCGGCCACGTCTTCCGCCGGCACGACGGCTTCTTTCTCGAGCTTCGATTCGGGCTGCGCTTCTGCTGACTTTGGCGCGAAAGCCGTGGGAGTTTCTTTTCCACTGCATGCTGTCAGGCAGAAAATCGCTAATACGGGGACAATCGCAAATCCGATGCGGAAAATGGCGTTGCGTGATTGGAACATCACGTCATCTTTCTCGCCCCGGCGTGCCAAGGACGCACTGATCTGTGTTTTCCTCGAGAGTACGATAATTACACCCGCCCCAGAATATTCATTTTTATTGGAACAGAAGCCGACAGCACGCGAGCCGCGACCGCTTTATGCCACCGACGCCGAATGCAAAGGGTGGCTTTTCTTCGTCGCTAATTTCTGGTGACATCTCGGCGGAAGAATCCACAGCAGCTGAAGCCTTCGGCTGATTGATTATTTCGGCAGAAATGACAGGATTCCGATTACCGCGCCGCCCACCACCAGCAAAGCCGGGTTGATCTTGTACCGCAGCAGTACTAGCAACACACCGACTGCGATCGCGCCTGTCTCCACTCCTGTGATGGTGCCTTTTGCCATCGTGAAGCAGCCAGCCAGTAACAGGCCGATCGATACCGGAGCCAATCCTTGCTGTATGGATTTCCGCCAAGGCCACCTCTCTAGTTTTTGCCAGCCCTTTGCTACTAAATACGCGAGCAATGCTGTGGGACCAAAGAAAGCGAGCAGCGTGACAACCGCACCCAATAAACCGCCGGCCCACTGGCCGATCACCACGATCATCATCATGTTCGGGCCCGGCGCCATCTGGCCGACGCTATAAATGTGAATCAATTGCGAGAACGTAAGCCACTTGTGCACCTCCACGGTCAGGATCTTCATTTCAGGGAAGGCAGCCATGCCCCCGCCGACAGTCAGGATCGACAAATAGGAGAACACACGGACGAGTGCTGGTATCTGATTCATTGGCTTTCACTCGCTTTCTCATTCTTGCGCGGATAGTGGAAGAGGATCGCCAGAGCTCCCACGATGATGAGCGCCCGAGGAACCGACCAGTGGAAGCGATTCACAGCGACCACGGTAGCAGCCATGAAGACGAAATCGAACTTCTGAGACAGCGCTTTCTCACTCAAGCCGACGACTGTGGACAAGATGAGACCAATGGCCGCGGCCGCCACTCCCTTGAGCGCTGCCGTCGACCAGGGATGGTCTCCATGCAAGTGATAGAAGATGCCCATGACGTACATAAGCACCCCACCAGGCAGGCACATGCCCAGAACCGCCACGACCGAACCCATCCAGCCGTGGAGTTTTTCTCCGACGAGGACGGCCATGTTTGTCGCATTCAGCCCGGGAAGAGACTGGCTGATCGAGAGCATTTCTACGAATTCCTTGTCATTGATCCAGTTGCGTTTCACAACAAGGTTGGCACGCAGATACGGGACGACGCCACCGAAGCTGGTCGCGCCTATGGTCAGGAATTCGAGAAAGATGTCGACAACGGACGCTGTTGCTGCTGCACTTCTGGCGTCGGCGGTTATCGGGACAGCCTTTGCGGCTTCACTCATGACTACGCACCTCCTTCATGCGGATGGGCGCACGCCGGACATTATTCGTGCGACTTTGGCGGATTGCCCAGAAGTCGATAAACCGTTGCCGTCTTGGTGGCACTCAGGTTGATGTAGTCTTCGGCAGCGTACTGCAGCGAGATAAAGAATGCTTCGGTACGGCGCAGGGCGTCTTTGCTGAGTTTGTCGCGGTCCTGGAAGCGGAACTGGTAGGCGAATTCGCCGATCAGGGGCCGATGCTCGCCGCGGGTACGCCAGATGGCCACGTTGGCTTTGCAGGTCAGGCCGTCGCCGAAGTCGAGCATGCCGATGTCCTGAAGGACTTCCTCGACGATGGTATTGCTGACCAAATGGATTTCTTCTTTGGGCGTCTTCCTGACTTTGGCGAGCACTGGGAGCATGTCGATCAATGCGTCCATGTCGCGGATATTCTCACGGCCGAGTCCGATGGCTCCGCGGGTGAACTGCACGTTGTGGGAGTAGAGCAGGCGGATGCCGCCGAGTCTTTCCTTCAGCGGCAGGGCCTGGACCTTGAACTTGACGCGGTGATCGCCCAGGATGTTCGGCCGCACGTCGGTTTCGGCGCACATCTGCAAGTCGGGATGCCTGAACTTGAAGACGATCTCGGGCTCGCCGATGGGGAAGCCGTCCTTGTAGGGGATTCGGCGGCGCAGAATGAAGGCATTGTTGTACAGGCGGAAGTCGTCGGTATCAACGAACAGCACTTCGCGGATCTTGACCGGCTGTTCTATGAAGCCTTCCGTCGTGTACTTTACGCCGTGCTCTTTTGCGGGCTCCTTAAAGACCTTGCCGAAGTCGAAGAAGCTCTCGCGCGAATGGAACTTGTTGGGCCGCAGGATGAGCTTGCAGCAGATGTACTCGGGCGAATGGATGGGCATGCCATCGGCATACTGGCCCGGCTTGAGTTGGGGAACGCGTCCCACCCAACTGGGGGTAACCGGCTCGCGACCCTTCGGCACAGTTGTGGTTTTTTCCGTTTGACGGCTTGGCGCAGTTGCCACAGCAGTTCGCATAGTCTCTCCCATCGCGCGGATATTTTGATTTCGCGTTCACCGGAGTGTAATGAAGGTGGGAACAAATTGAAACTGAAAGATTACTAAGCAGGCGCAGATAATTTGCTAGCGGCCCGAGCGGGGAGGTCAGGCTACTCGCGTGGCTCCGAGACGCGCCAGATGCATGGCTGCATTTCTAATCAGTTTTTCTGTGCCGGGTGTTTGAGACTAGGGCAGGCCGGTGCTTCCATTATCGCTGTTGGATGAGCTTCGCCGCTTGATCAACCACATTGCTTAGCTCAGCCGCGAACTCTGGAGCTCGAAACTTCTGTAGCCGGCGCTTTGCTTTATCGGCCCGGAACCATGTTGGGGCGCGGTAGCCCTCTAACGGCGGAACCAAACGCTTGACCTCACACAAATGGGCGTGAACCGTGACCACATGTCTCGGCGATCTGAGTTTGCGGGGCTTGCAGTGTCGGTACGCGGTGAAAGGAATCCGCTCAACTGAGCCTCTTACGCCAGCCTCTTCGTACGCCTCCCGTGCAGCAGCATCGGCTGTGGTTGCATCCCTGCCCATCCCGCCTTTGGGAAACGTCCAATGGCCATTACGGGTGCGCACCAGCAGGAACTCAGGCTCATCGTCACGGAGGCGGTAGCAGACAGCAGCTACGTTGACTCGCTCAGTATTCGAAAATGAGGGTAGCTTTCGCCGGAATGCCAAAGATCTTTGGCGCGGCTGAAAATGCTGGTCTGCGGACAACAACTGGGTCAGGACTCCCACGTTTCAGTATGCCGCATAGTGGTGGTCAGAACCGTGAATTGTCTGTTAATCGACCAAGCAGAATCTAAGGGATCAACAGAGCTCACTGTGGCCTTATAGTGTCTGCATGGCACGGGTTCTACTCTCCTGGAGCAGCGGCAAAGACAGCGCCTGGACGCTTCACGTTTTGCGTCAGCACAGCGACTGCGAGATCGCTGGCCTGCTGACCACGATCAACACCGAATTTGATCGCGTATCGATGCATGGCACTCGACGCACGGTGCTGGAAGCGCAGGCGCGCGCGGCCGGACTGCCGCTGTGGACCGTGCCCCTACCCTGGCCCTGCTCGAACGAAATCTACGAAGACCGAATGCGTGAAACCTGTGCTCGAGCGGTAAACCAGGGCGTGCAGGCGATTGCCTTCGGCGATTTGTTTCTGCGGGACATACGGGCTTATCGCGAGAAGCAGTTGCAGCCGACCGGCCTCCAACCGTTGTTTCCACTTTGGCAATTGCCGACGGCCGCGTTGGCCAGGGAAATGCTGGCTTGCGGGCTCCGAGCACGGTTGACCTGCATCGATAGCAAACAATTGCCAGCAAGCTTTGCCGGTCGCGATTTCGATGCTGACCTATTGCGCGACCTCCCCTCGCATGTTGATCCATGCGGCGAGAACGGTGAGTTTCACACCTGTGTGTATGCGGGGCCGATGTTCGACCTCGCCATTCCCTTGGAAGCAGGGGAAATTGTGAGTCGTGAAGATTTCACCTATGCCGACTTTTCGTTGGGCGCCTCCAGTTGAGTGTGGGGCGTGTGCGGTACTCGACTGGCAAACGCTGGTTAAGCGGTATGTTTGATCAGCAGCACTTCGTTCCCGACTTCGCTGTAAATCAGCTCGTCTACGATGCCTCGGCTTATCAGTATGCCGAAACCTCCAGGCCTCATTCCCTTGCTCTCTCGAATGCTCAGGTGCTGAGTCGGTTGACCGGGAGGATTAGAAATTGCGGCATGCTCTATTTTTTCCCAGCGAAACCCCGCTCCCGGATCATGCACGTAAAAGACAATGGCGCGTGCCGTATGGACAGCAGCAACGTCGATTACTTTACCGGATTGAAACCGAGCCCCATGTTCGATCGCGTTCATGAGAATTTCGCGGAAGGCCATCATCAGCTCTTCGCGCGGAGACTCCGGTAATTCCGAGCGCAACTCCGTTAAGAACGCAATCAACCTCTCCGCGGTCAGAACTTGGCAATTCATTCGCAACGAAACCCAATCGCTATGAGCCGATATAACCTCGATTCCGATGAGCGAATCGGAGGTGGTTGCGGCGCGGGCAGCATAACCAGCAATCTCGTCGGCATCGAATGGAGCACTCTTGCATAGGAAAACGCGCGCCCGCAATGCGGCAATGATCTCTTCCGGCGTACTACTGGGAGCAAGAACGATTACCCTCACGCCCGGACGTATGGCTTGAATCTCGGCAAGCAGGGCCAGATCTTCTTCTATGCTGGTGGCCGGATCGGTGATGATCACATCATGCGGAGTGCGCCGAAGCCTTCGCAGAGCGTCAGCGCTTCCTGCCGCATACTCGAAGGTGCAGTTCCGGGCTTGCAGCCCGCTCTCCAATCGCTGTCCCAGACGAGGGTCTTGGCCGATCAGCAGGACCGAGTGCACTGTCGGTGTAGCAGTTCGGCTCGGGGCCGCCGCGAACGAATCCGTCGCCATTCGAGCACCTCCTTGTTTTGGACGGGAGCGCGAATCCAGGCTAACAGTCTACGCCCTGAGGACATGGATGCTTCGGGCCCAGAATGCAAGAATCTTCCGGATGGGCTTGCCGCGAGGCGAGGTAGAAATAGCAACCCGGCGCGATCAGTCTTAAACGGCGGAGGCCGTGGCGAGAGGCGAGAAAACAGTTTCGAGCGGTGAGGCTTACCGGCGCTGGACCTGATTCTTGACGTCAGGAACAAGGCGCACGAGCAGCACGGCGCCTACGATGCCAAGCACAATCAGGCTTACCACTTTGTACTGCCACGCCATCGTGGCAAGTTGACCGATATCCTGCATAAGCTGATGAGGAGACCCCTTCCACGCCTCAGAGAACGTTTGGTCGTGGGCAAAGACGTCGTTCCCGATCATGTAGCAGACATACGCCAGCGCGGTGAGGATGACCCAAAAGGCGAATCTCATCAGGCCAATTCTCGGGCCGTGTCCAACGGATGTCCAGACCACTGGGGCTCTAGTTTCCTTATCCACGTTCGTCTCTCCAGTTGTGCTGCACAATCGCAAGAATCTTACTTGTAAGTAGCACCAAGATGCTGACGAGTAGGCTTCCACCAGTACTTAGCAGAAACTAAGGAAGGAGTCAATATAGCACTTTAATGGTATATAATTTGCCGAGAAAAGGAGCCACCTGCCTGATTCTTCTTGGCTCATCCAGAGTTGAGGGTGTAAGCTGACGGCGGGATAGAAAGCTGGCGCTCGTCAGGCCGTAAGTGGGCTTGTGGCATCGGTAAGGCCAGGAACGATTTGCCATGCGCGGCGCAACGCAGGACATCAGGTCGTCGATTAAGATGAGATACGGACTTGTTGTTGTTGTTTTGATGTTATCGTCTGTCACCTTTGTTTTGGGACAAGCCCCCACCTCTGGTGGCTGTGGAAAAAACATTTCGTTTGCCATTGCTGAGAACGGACAGCCCGTTCCGGCGATTCCCAAGTTCACGTTGAAATGGTTGGGCAGCAAGACGCGGCAAGAGGCCTACGGCGGTCTGTGCTTTTCGCAGGTACCCTCGACCAGCGAGACCAATTACATCGTGGTTTTCTCCACGAACCCCAACGCCTTCGATGGACTCAAGGCTTCCGCCCACACCTATAAATCGTCGCCGCAAAGTGACTCCGGAGGCAACGGCTCCGGAGGCACCTGGAGTTACGCCTACGCCGGAGCAGCGCCGAACGCCACGACGGACACTCTGAATTTGAAGCGAGATGATAAGCCCAAGACGCTGGTTGTCCGGGCGTATGACCAGAGCGGCAGGACTGTCTCCCAAGCCAACCTGAATTCATTCTCTTCCCGCGAGAAGCTCTTGGAGAAAGTGCTTAGCGACGTTCTGAAAGACTCGCCGCCACCCGAGACCAAGAAGTACCTCACTTCTTCGCTCTCGGTCTATTACGTTAACTGCGATGTGGATGGGCAGCCAGTCTCGCCGCCGATTGAAGGAGCCGTTCGCGCTTCTCTGTCAACACCCGCGCCAACTCCAGTAACTGCTCCTGCGCCGCCGCCACCTCCGAAGCCGGAGCTGCAGATTTGGTCGTATCCGGCCGGCGCCGATGTCTTCCTTGACGGTGAGTATGTCGGGAAGACTCCGTACTCACTGCAAGTCGCTCCTGGCTCGCATACCATTGATCTGCGCAAGAAGAACTTCGGTATATGGCAGCGTAGGATCCTGGCAACGAACGGAACCCGCAGGATCGGCGGAAACTTGGAACAAAAGGTTCTCGACCTGCAATAAGTCTCGATTCGGCGTCTGCCTAAACAGGCGTGCTGCGCAAACGTCCGGTGCTCGTCTCCGTGATGGTATTGTCTCCTGCGAGCAGCGCGAGGATGCGACGACCATCCGAGTTTGGAATGGGTAGCAAGTTATAACAGCAGGCGATCAAGTTCACCCAGGCAAAACTTGGAAGGATCTCGCGGAACGCGATCGCGAGCAGCAGGTTAAACAGCGGGCCCGCTAGCGAGACGCATAGATTGGCCCACCTCGGTCCCGCTTCTCGCACCGTATACAAGCCAGTGCGGGAAAGTCCCATTTTTTTTACCTTTACGCCGCAGAGTAATGCAGCTGCAATGTGCCCGAACTCATGCAAGAGCATCGCCGGGATTCCCATCAACATGGTGAGCAAAACATCATTCGGCATCGTCATCGAGGAAAACCTTCACCGTTCTGTAGGGGCTGGTTGCCGTTCGCACACCTAGTTTTTTCGGCAGGTGTGAGGCGGGACTTTAACTGCGATCGAAATCTGCGATCGCTGCTTCCTATTTCCGATGGAGGTTCAGAAAGCGAGGTTGGCCCTGCGGCGGTGTGAAAGCTTTCACATCGCGATGATTCGCATAAAAACTTTTTGGGATGGCGCTTTCGATGAATGATTAGTAGTAGGAACGTGGATCGCCTTCTACCACGATTCTGCGCTGCGCAATTCCGTCCTGCTTCTCTGGCTTTGGGCCGCGCTCGTTCCATGTAAAAAAGGCACAGCTTTCGCTGTGCCCTAGTTCGCTGGATGGCAGTTGCTGTCTAGCTCGCCGCCTTTGCCGGAGTGTTCTGGTCTGCGCGGAAGCGCAACAACGCAGCGATTCGCCCAATGCGGTCGAACTCCTCGTCATCATGGATATACACCAGTTCTACCCCGCTACGGATTGCGTTACCGACAATCGCGTCCCCAAGGTCCTCGAGCTCGGTGTTCTCCCGGCCGCACACGACACAGTCGGGCGTGACGTGCAGATCGATGTGCCCGCAGTTGTGGCATTTCACTCCCGGTGCACTAAAGGTTGCTCCGATCAGCAGGGTGAGCACTTCCCCTTGCTCGAGCGAGCGCAGCACTCGACGCAGTCCGATGGCCCCGCGCCCGTTGCGATGAGCTTCGCCAATCACCTCGCGGATCAGCTCTTGCTTCTCGTTCGCCGTATACTGCCGCAATTGCTCCTGCGCCATCTGCTTGACTTGCTCGGGCGTTGCCACCTTGGGGTCGATCCGGAAGTGACCGACCAAATGCTGGCGGGCACCCGACTGCAGTTGCGGCTCGATCTCGGACCACACGTCGTCGCGGCAGCCGACTACTAGATGGTCGTGGGTCCCGCGCCCAAAATACTGCTCGATATGATCGGCGACGGTCTTGAAGTGCTGCATCGCCTCGTTCATCTGCTTGCGCTCGACATGCCCGGCGTCGTAACCCGCAAAACCGTCGCTCTTACCACGCCGGGTTAGTTCGTTGATGAAGTCCTGCTTCTCACTGATCTCGTCATTTCTTAATTCGAATACCCGCGCCATGGTGCGATCAGCGAGAACGACGCACACACGCTGCTCGCCATCCAAAACAGCAGCCAAGGGCTTGAGCCGGAACCGCTGGCTCACTCCAATTCGTGACGTCAGGAGCTGTGCGGGAACGTCGAATTCACGCCAGAAGCCTTCTTTCCCGCAGGCAAAAATGGCCTTGGCTTTGCCGCCGTTGCCGCGCAACGGATCCAGCATGTTGCTGATGCGCTCCAAATCAGCGCGCGTGGAGCCGTTCTTACCGCTCTTCTCGGCTTCGCGAAGCGCGCCCCGAATCATGTCCTTTACTTGGATCAGTTCTTCCCGATGCGACTTGTTGAGCGGTGTCGAGGGCTGATAGTAAAACGTAACGGCACAGCCCTCCGGCGACCGAAAGTTAGCAAGTTCACGGATGTCATCGCGTGTGATCATTCCGGCTCTCCTGTCTTGGTGATTCTCACTGCTGGACGCGCCCGCATCAGGCGCTTCGTGAATACTCCACAAGCTTGTCTTTCAGAAGGTCCTTGATAGGCAAGGCGCATTGCAGATGCTCACGGGCGTTGCGAATGGCCGCGCGCACCTCCTCCACGCTGTGGTTGGTGATGTCGGCGATTTCATCAAGGGTAAAGCCTTCGATGGTGTAGAAGATGAAAGCTTCCCTCTCATCGCGGCCGGCATCTCGCAAAGCGGACGAAACCAGGCTAATCAGTTCACGCCGCGCCGCCAGTTCTTCGGGATTATTGGCGGCCGGATCCGCAATGACGTTCTCTTCGATCAGCTTCTCATCCGGCTGATGGAACTGCAGCAAAGCTTCATCCGAAGCCTGGGCATTTTGCTGTCCGCGAGAGCGCTCCAGAGGGACATTCCCTTCATCGCCGCCTACTCCCAATTTGGTGATCGCCTCCAGCGCCAGCCGGTGCATCCATGGCTCCAGCTTCATCCGCTCAGGCTTCTCAATCTGGTCACCTAGTGCGTTAGCGATGGCTTCGTTCACTACGTCCTCAACCGCAATTTGGTCGGGAGCGATTTGTCCCTGGTCTTCCCGGTAATGCAGCTCCCGCTGGATAAATCGCTTCAGGCGGGGGAAGTTCACATCGAGATAATTGGAAATGTCGTCGTGCGAGATCAGTTCCGGTTTGACGGCGGCAACGGTTTGTTCGAAAGGTACGGTCTCGATCACCCCACGCTGTGGCCCACGGCGACGCGGCCATTTGTGCTGGTTGCGCAACATATGCTTGTGCTTTTTGACCTGCTCGGCGAGTTCGTCAAAAGCAACTCTTACCGCCGTCCTGGCTGTCGGTGCAGTCGATTGCGCCGCCATCTGCCCCGAGGGTAGTCGCAGGTTCAGCGTAACGCCAAGGCCTTGTTTGGCGGAGTTCTCCTGAGAGGGCGCCTTTCAGGTGCACCAGATCCGGACGAAACACCTGCAGAAATCGTCCCAGTTTTTCCACTTGTTGATTGATTAGTTTTTCGAGGTCGGGCGTTTTAGAAACTTTGTAGCTGATATGGACGTCCATGCCAAGCCTCACCGGATGGACCACTTCCACCCGTAGCTACCGTCCGCTGCTGATTGGATTTTACTCCTCCTATTACAGAAGCAAGCGGAAAATGATGAGTTGCATGGACTCGGGAGCCACGCTGGAATTCGGGCGTCCGTCGAGCTCGCGCCAGCCTGCTCAGGTGGGAGCCGGGTCAGCCAACAAGAAGACCCTCCAAGGGAGGGCCTTTCTTCGAACCTTATCCGATACTTTACCGTTCGGGAATTCTGACCTTCGCATCGAGACGCTTATCGAGGTGGATGCTCTCGATAAAGCGTACTTTGCCCTTGCTGAGCTTCATGACTAGCGACGTAGTGCGTACGCCATCGCCAAAGAAGCGCACACCTTTGAGCAGCGGCCCGTCGGTCACGCCCGTGGCGGCGAAGATGATGTTCTTGCCGGGGGCGAGCTCGTCGGCGGTATAGATGCGGTTGGGATCGTTAATCCCCATGTCTTTCATTCGTTCACCCTGCTCCGGAGTGTAGCCGACCAGTCGTCCGACCATGTAGCCGTTCAGGCAGCGCACGGCCGCAGCCGTAATCACGCCTTCCGGGCGCCCCGCCGGTTCCCATCACCGCGTGCACCCCGGATCCCAGCATGGCGGCCGCAACACCCGGGGATAGGTCACCGTCTGAGATCAGTCGAATGCGAGCGCCTGCCTTGCGGATTTCGCCAATCAGCTTTTCATGGCGCGGACGGTCGAGAATGATGATCACCAAATCCTCAACCTTGCGGCCCAGCACCTTGGCAATGACCGCGAGATTGTGCGCTACCGGCGCTTCCAGATCGACGACGCCGCGGCAGGACGGCCCAACAACGATCTTCTCCATGTAGCAGTCGGGCGCGTGCAGCAAGCCACCGCCCTCCGAAGCCGCCAGTACCGTGATCGCTCCGGGCGATCCTGTTGCGCAAAGATTCGTGCCTTCCAGCGGATCGACGGCGATGTCCACCGCCGGATAGCTGCCTCCATCCTGCTTGCCGACCTTCTCGCCGATATACAACATCGGCGCCTCATCGCGCTCCCCTTCGCCGATCACGATGGTCCCGTCCATCGGCACGGAGTCCATAACGCCGCGCATGGCTTCGGTCGCCACCTGGTCGGCATGTTTGCGATCGCCCTGCCCCATGGTCTTGCCGGCGGCAACCGCGGATTCTTCGGTTACCCGCAGGAACTCGAGCGCAAGGTCCGTTTCAAAATTTGCCGTCGGGTCATGAATCATCCGCGGCGCTTCCGTTTGAACAGTGGTTGCCATCTGGCCTCCGTGGTGCGGCTTGCTCCGAGAACTATGAATGCCGTTTACGCAAGCTCGCCTGACTTGGATGCGCGCAGCCCGCCTCACGGGCAATCGACGAGTTCCCGCGCAAACGCACAGCATACACCTCCGGCAGCCTCGATTCGAGAGCTTTCATCACGGGCGAGTGTGTCGGAATCCGTTTCGGGACGGCGCTCACCCCGAGCGCCTTGCCTTACGGTAAAGGCAGAAAATGGCGACTCTTTCACTTCAGATACTGAAGCAGTTCCTTAAACGCCGGTGTCCCCGAACAGCGCAGCAATTCGTACATCATCATCTCGGTCGAAGAGATCACCGCCCCGGCAGCTTTCATGCGCTCCAGGCCGATCTTCCAGTTCCACTCCACACGCGAGCCCACCGCATCCGATGCCACATGCACCAGGTAACCTTCGTTCAGCGCGCCCAGAGCTGTCTGCATGACGCAGATATGCGACTCCATGCCGCACAGCAGCACCGTGTTGCGGTTGCCCGGCAAGTTCTTCAGCTTCGTTCGGAACGGATCGCTGCCGAAACATCCGAATTCCATTTTGTCGGTACTAGGTATGTCGGAGAGCAACGAGGCAATCTCCGGCACGGTCGAACCCAGGCCCTTGCAGTACTGCGTGGTGACCAGCACCGGAATAGAGAGAATTTTCGCCAGCCGAATCAGCAGCTGCGAGTTCTTCACCAGCGTTTCTTTGTTGAAGATCGGTGGCAGCAGCTTCTCCTGGATGTCGACAACGATGAGCGCACACTGTGCAGCCTCCAGCGGCCGCCGGGCGACTTCTGAAGAATCTGGAGCGATTGAGACGTTACCAACCATGGAAGACATAACTTCTCCTAACCCGCCGATTTTATCGCGTCAGAGTCGATCTGTGCCTCAGGCGCCGGCGTGGGTCCCGATCTAATTCCGGTAGGTCAGTGCTCTGGCGCGGGCAAGAATTCTGATGACTCAGTCACTCCGGGAGCGATTGCGTTCGCGGTTGACGCTCAATTCTGTTGCCCATACAATCGAGTCAGCGCGCCCGCGCGGAAATAGTTGTATTCGCTGCCCCCTCGTTCAACGGCAGGACAGCTGACTCTGGATCAGCATATCGGGGTTCGAATCCCTGGGGGGCAGCCAATAAAATCAAGGGTTCCGGCGGATCATACAAAAAATCAAATACTCTGTGTCCGTACTGTGTCCGTCTTCAGAAATTACTCCGCTCTGTGCTTGCAGCTTGTTTGCCTTATAAAGCTGTTACGGAATGCCGCCAGACTCGGCTTGCGCTAGCGGGGGCGCCCATTTGACTGGTACGGACAACTTCCTCACGTGACCGTACATCGACGTGTGACTGTCGGCACTGACCCCGAACGCTCGAATCGATTAGCGTATGACCAATGGCGTTTTTTGACGTGCAACGCGTCGAAGCTAACTCCCGGAGGTTCACAATGTCGAAGCATAAGGACAAGGTCCCACAGGTCTTCGATGTCGGTTCGCCCGAATTGACCGAAGACAACATCCGAATGCGTGCATATCAGTTATTTGAACAACGCGGCTACGAGCCCGGACACGACTTGGACGACTGGCTGCAAGCAGAAGCGGAGGTCATGCGAAAGAAACCCAACCCTCGCGCAGATTTGAACACAAACCTACGGAGAGTAGCGGCAGCTTGAGGCTGCCCGAAACCCTCACAAAAGCGGCAGCGGCGTGTGGCGGGCGTCACACAAACAAGTACCGAACAGGGTAGCTACCGTGAATTTCTCCGGATTTGGAAGAATGCAGACCCGGGTTATGCGCCAAAAGAAGAGGCTCGGCGCGGCAGCGACGATTCGTAAGGGCCTAAGTGGGTTCCCGGGACCAGAGCCATTTTTCACCTGAAAGAAAGTGGCTCATTTTACCGTGAATAGCCAAATCCGAGAAAGCGGAGGTTTGTCCATGGAGGCCCCCAGCATCTCTAATCCCAAACCCGCCAGAAGTTTGGTAAGTTGGCAAGACCGTCCGAGGATTTCTTATGTACCAGCGAACTAATCTTCGTTTGGAGGCCACGCTAAAATTCCCTGGCGACATGCACACTGAATTGAAATTGCCCGTCATCTGTCGATAGGACGTCGTTCTCTATTTGAGCCCTTCTACAAGGTAAAGATCCCCTACAGTTCGGTGAAAGCCATAGACGTATGTCTTGCCATCGGGCGTCATAAGGATCGGGCCAATAGTAGAGACTCCGGTGGGATCGACCGGGGCGATTTCCTTCCAGACGGACTTCTTGCCCAAGGCCAGATCGAGGCGATACACCTTCGCCGGCACTTCACCGGTACTGTACAGATAAATCGAATGACCATCGGAACTAAAGCTGATCGGGATGTCGCCTGGCTCCATGCCACTGACGAGCTTGGGCTCGCCGCCCGCGGTGGGGAACAGATAGCATTTCTGGTCGGGCCCAATGCCAGCGACATACTGACCGTCCGGCGAAACCGCGTAGGCTAGAGCATCCACGCCCTCCGGGGAAATCGACTTGGGCGGTCCTCCAGAAATATCCTGCACATAGTAATGCACGCCTTGCCCGCCTTCGTTCCCGGTAAAGACAAAGCGCTTGCCGTCGGAGAACCAGCGCGCCCACTGATGGTTGATGGAGTCGTTGGTCAGGGCTTTGGTTTCGCCCGCCCCCGTAGGCAACAGCCGAAACTGGGCCGGAGAACTGGGCGTAACAATGATGACCCATTTTTTGTCC
Organism: uncultured Acidobacteriaceae bacterium; assembly: GCA_963747045.1. GTDB lineage: Bacteria > Acidobacteriota > Terriglobia > Terriglobales > Acidobacteriaceae > Bog-257. The sequence continues at coordinate 41,915 of CAVVDN010000020.1, forward strand.
GGCGAGAGAGCCGTGGCGCCACCTTCGCCGAGACGTACAGCGGGCGACCCGTCTGTGTTCCGAATGTATACGGCATACGTCAAGTCCTGGACGTCACCATATTGAACTCCGCCTCCGATTCCCTCCTCGTCGAACAGCAGTGTCTTGCCGTCGCTGGAGATATCGGCGGGGTAGGTGTAGTCCAGCCAGGAGAGGTCACGATCCTTGCTAACGCCCGGACTGAAACCCATGACCTCGCGCCGCCGGTCTGCGCGGGCCAGCAGAACGCGTCCGTCTTTCCAGATATCAAAGATCACCAGAGATCCAGGGACGCGTGTGACCAACCTCTGCTGTTTGGAGAGCGTAACCGCGCTGATGTAGTGGAACAGTCCCAACTCGCTGGCAGTAAACCAAATCTCCTGTCCGTCGGGCGTCCAAACCAGACCCTGCGTGCCATACCACTGGCGAGTTAGTGTGGTTTTGTGACCGGAGCTATCAACCACCGCGAGCGTGCCACCGTCGTCTCCCTGGTTGGGATGGTCGAAGAAAGCGACGTAGTCACCTTTGGGAGAAACGCGGGGATAACTGATCCACCCTCCGCTGGTTTCGTAGAGGACCTTGCCAATGGGATACTCCAAGCGGTCTCGGCCACGAACGTTGCGCACCACCGCCAGGGTTGAGCCGTCCGGCGACCAGTCCGCCCACTCGACATCCTCGAGAACAGGACGCGGCGCGCCTCCCGCAATTGGCGCACGGGCCAGCGTGCCAACATTGACCCAGGTTCCAAGCGGGTGGCTGTCTAACAGAAGTGCCATCTCGCCTTTCGTGGAAATCGCCGCCAGCTCCGTACGTCCCAAGCCCAGTGACCGTGATTCGACCATACCTTCGCGTGCCGAAAATGTCTCCACTGGATTCCCCTGCCAAGCGGCGCTGTAAATTATTGTCTGTCCATCCGGAGCGAAGCGTGCTGAACGAATTTCACCGCGGCGGAAGGTGATCTCGTGGTACAGCGGCGCGCTGGGCGCCGCAGATTGCCAGAGCCGCTTGCCAACAAATAGTCCGGTCGCAGCCGCAAGTAGAAGCCCTGCCGCTATCAGCACAGGAAGCAGCGGACCCCGCTTGCGAGCACCCGCGGGCGGCGCGAAGGGAGTTTCTATGACGGCAGGGCTTGACCCCGAGCTAACACCGGGACGTGTGCGCGAGGAATCCGTGTCGCGCTTCAGGCGCTTCAAGTCGGCCCGCAACTCGGCCGCGCTCTGGCAACGCAGGTCGCGGTCCTTCTCCAGAGCTTTACCTAAGATCGTCTCGAATTGCGGAGGCAACCCCGGATTCAATTGGATCGGCGGTGCCGGCTCCTTATTCAAGATGGCTTCGAAGACGACGGCGGAGGTGGCTCCGGTGAACGGCTGCTTCCCGGTCGCCATCTCATACAGCACCACCCCGAAGGAGAAAAGATCGGTGCGATGGTCCAGAGGCTCGCCGCGCGCCTGCTCCGGCGACATATAGCCGATGGTGCCCATTGCTGTTCCCGGAGTGGTGAGCTGACCTTCGTTGAAGGCGGTAGGCAGCTCGGTTTCCGCGCTGGCACTTGCAGCAAGGGATCTGTGCTGGCCTACTTTCGCCAAGCCAAAATCCAGGATCTTTGCCTGTCCACGCAGCGTCACAAATATGTTCGCTGGCTTGATGTCGCGGTGTACGATTCCGCTCGAGTGTGCCGCGTCGAGGGCGTCCGCAAGCTGAATCCCAAGGTCGAATAGCTGTCCGATTTTAAGAGGGCGGCCTTCGATCAGGTGTTTCAGCGTGGAGCCTTCCAGATACTCCATTGCGATGAAGGCTCGCCCGTCCTCCTGGCCGATGTCGTAGATGGTGCAAATATTCGGATGGTTCAGAGCGGAAGCCGCTTGAGCTTCGCGCTGGAACCGGCTGAGGGACGACGCATCTTTCGCGACTTCATCTGGCAGGAACTTCAGCGCTACAAAGCGATGCAGGCGAGTATCTTCGGCCTTGTAAACCACTCCCATGCCGCCGCCGCCCAGCTTTTCCAAGATGCGGTAGTGCGAGATGACTTGTTCGGCCATGCGAAGCGACCCAGCGTTGCAGGTCGCTCCATATTAGGGATGAGACATTCGCTAGTCAACGACTGATCAAAACACGCCCCAAATAAACAAAGCACATGGCCTGACCGGTGTTTCGGTGCAGGCTTCGGATCAGCTCTGAACAGTCGACGAGCGGGAAAGTCCGCCTTGACTCGCCACACTAATGAGCACTCGCAAAACATGGCCCATTCAGCAGCGATCCCGTCGACTGGGCGAGTCATGGGCAATCGAAAGTTGGCTGTTCGCTTCAAATCGATGGGTACCGCGCAATGCGCAGGCGAGCGGGGTAGGTAGCGAAGGCGTGGAAGCGGCTATGAAGTTTGCGCGCGCCCGCACCGGCCGCAGCGGATTCTTGTATGCCGGCGGCGCGTTTCACGGGCTGACTATGGGAGCCCTGTCGTTGATGGGCGATGACTTCTGGGGGCAGGGCTTCGGCCCCTTGCTGGCTGACTGCCATGCGGTTCCGTTTGGCGACTTGTCATCGCTGAAATCAAAGCTGGAATCGCAGCGTTATGCTGCATTGGTGCCGGAGCCGCTTCAGGGCGAAGCGGGTATTTGCGTTCCCCCGCCCGAATATCTAAAGCAGGCGGAGAACTTGTGCCGCCAATACGGAACGCTGCTGGTCTTAGACGAGGTACAGACTGGGAAGGGGCGAACGGGAAAGTTCCTTGCATGCCAGCGTTACAGCGTCGAGCCCGATATGGTGATTCTGGCCAAAGCCCTTAGCGGAGGCCTGGTGCCTGTCGGGGCGGTGGTGATGTCGGAAGACATCCAATGCGGTCTACAACTCGCTGAAAAGGTCGATCATCCACACATCTACCTACAGTGAAAACGCTTTGGCCATGCGCGCGGGCTTGGCTACGCTGGAGGTCATCGATCAGGAGCATCTGGTTGAGCGCGCCGAACAAATAGACTGGTCCTGCGCGGGAAACTTGAGCAGGCGTTAAACGGTTATGAGATGGTGGAGCAAGTTCGCGGAATGGGGCTTTTCTGCGGAATCGAGTTTCGCGCGCCTCGACAACTACGCTTGCGCACCGCCTTCGAAGCTCTTCGCGCGATCCATGCCGGCCTGTTCGGGCAAATGGTGGTCATGAATCTGTTCCAGCGCGACATCCTGACGCAGATGTGCGGCAACAGCTTCATTGTGCTGAAGACCGCGCCACCTCTCATCGTTGAGGAAACACAGATTGATATCTTCGTAGCGGCTGTTGCCGAAGTGGTCGAATTGGTCCACTCGTCGGGCTCGTTCCAGTCTGACGCTTTGGGGATGGCCAGGCGCGCCGTAAATATCTGACAAATTGTTGACAACTTCTGCATCATAGTTTCATCACAATGTTTATCTCTAGACTACGGCAGGTATTGCACATGAGCCGTCAAGGAAATCAATGAGGCATGGTCTATTCGCTCAGGTGGCTTTCACCTTATTTCTAGCTGCTTCTGCATCCGGACAGGTCCTTCCGTCGCTGGATGCGGGCTATCGCGACATGTACAACTTGCAATTCCAGGCTGCACATCAGGTCTTTGAACATTGGCAAAGCGCAAACCCTGAAGATCCGCTAGGTCCGGTGTCGAATGCGGCAGCATATCTGTTCGCGGAGTTCGACCGGCTGCATGTGCTTGAGTCGGAGTTGTTCACGGATAACAACAACTTCGAAAACCGCTCAAAGCCTTCGCCAGACCCGCAAGCGAAGAGTGCGTTTGAAGCTCAACTGGCGAAGGCGGATGGGCTTGCGGACCGGAGGTTGGGTCAGGATCCCGGCAATGCCGATGCAATGTTTACAAAAGTGATGGTACTCGGCCTGCGCGGAGACTATGCAGCCATGGTCGAGAAACGCGACCTTGCCGGATTGAATTACATGAAGATCGGCCGTGCGCTTGCCGAGCAGCTCCTTGCAATCCACTCGAACTACTACGACGCGTATCTGGCGGTTGGCGTGGAGAATTATTTGTTGAGCCAGCAGTCGGCGACGATGCGATGGATCTTGCGAGTGACCGGAGCGCAGACGAATAAAGAGACGGGTTTGCACAACCTCCGTCTCACAGCTGAACACGGTCACTATTTGCTTCCTTACGCCCGGCTCCTGCTTGCAGTGGCTGCGTTGCGCGATCATGACCGCGCGCAGGCGAAGACCTTGCTGGCTGGTCTGGCGCAAGAGTTTCCGGAGAACCATCTTTATGCCAAGGAACTGGCCAAGCTTCAGTGAGCAAGTTGCAGTACGCATTGTCGTGATGACCGTTCAAAGTGGAAGGGACATCTGGCAGTTGCCTTACTTGAGGGTGCTGTCGATGTTGCGCCTGGTTCTGGCACTCGCCCTGACGATGCAACTGCTAGGGCTGAGAAGTAGCGCGCAGCAACAAGATCCGTCTGGCGCCTCTCCCGATGCGCCCTCCGTCACCAAAGCGCAGGCCACAGCGCGAGGCAACAATCGTATGCAAAGCAGCGCTCAATTTGTCAGCCTGCTGCAACGGGAATCGCTGGTGTTCCCTAATCTAGCTACTAACACCGCCCCCATGTCGCCGGAGCAGAAATTCAAGCTCTTCGTGAACAATAGTGTTTCTCTCAGTGCGTTTGTCGCGGCTAATTTGAGCGCTGGTGTCAACCAGGTGCACGACGCACCCGTCGCCTTCAACGAGGGCATTGGTGGTTATGGCCAGCGACTGGGAGCGGCCATGGCCCGCAGATCATCCTCCCAGCTCTTCGGGACCTTCCTGCTGGCTTCGGCGCTGCACCAGGACCCGCGCTTTTTTGTGCGCAACGACCTTGACTTGGGCGGTTCCGTCAAGTACGCCATGCGTCGCGTATTCGTAACACGCGGTGATTCTGGGAATCAGGAATTCAATTGGTCGGGGCTGCTCGGGATGATGGGGGCGGAAGGTTTGGCCAACATCTATTACCCCGATAACTACCGAACTGCCGGGAACACTTTCAGCCGCTTCGGATATGACCTGTTGGGGAATGCAGGCGGCAATCTTCTGCGGCAGTACTGGCCGCGCATCAACCGCAAGCTGAAGCTGGTGCAGCAGCCAACAGCGTCCGGGACGGCATCCGGCGCGAGCAGACCGTGACCAACCGTTGAACCGCCACGGCGAAAAATGGCGCCCGATCGAAGTTGGTCGGCCAACGGTGCTTCGCCGCCGCAGGCCGCTCAGATACTTCGAACTCGGAAGTGGCTTCGGTCACGACCACTTCACAGGCTTCTGTTCCAGGGGTTACGATCTGGCCGTTTACGCGCTGAAAAGAGCTTTCAATAGCCGCGCCTGTTTACGTCAGATCATGGCAGCCGTATCATTACGCCGGACGCAGCTTCCCCACCTCACTTCAGTCCGCTCACCGAATACAGCACCGTGGATTTCTGCCGGTAACCATAGGCGTAACCAGTGCCGTCAGGGGTCACATCCACCAGCGAGATTTCATTCGACAACATAGGGTTAGGGCCTTGCAAGTGCCATAGTAACGACCTCCTCCCGTTCATCAGGTTAACGCGATAGAGGTTGATTCCCGGGACTCCCTTTACCGAGGTTCGTACGAAGATATCCTTGCCGTCGGAACTGAACCGGACGGGCCGGTCGCCCGCTTGCAGATACGGGAACGGTGCCGGATCGCCGCCGCCCACCGGATACAACTCGAAGTTTCCCTTCGTCGTCAGTACCAGCACGGATTTTCCGTCCGCTGTCGGCAGATATCCGTTTGTGCCCGCGGGAGTGAGAGCAATGTCCTTCCCTTGCAGATCAAGCAAATGTGTACGGCTATCGTCGCCAACGTAGGCAATGTGCTTCCCGTCCGGCAACCATTCAGCTGGCAGGTCTGCCCGAATCGCGGTCTTGGAAACGCGTTCCCCAGACGGGTCCGTGCTTGTCGTGGAAAGTGATAACGGGCGAATTTCGCCGGCACCGGTAGGCAGCAATACCAGCTCGTCCGGCGGAATACGCGACAACACCCACTCCCCGTCCGGAGAGAGCGCGATGCCGTCTCCCTCGCCTACTCTAACCGCCGAAGACCCGTCCACGCTGCGTAGGAAACTGGCATGATGAGTCCCGCTGGCGCTGCTTTCGTCGCCCATCAGAATCTGCGCCCCGTCCGCCGAAAATCGGAAGAACTCCGTGTTGTCGAGCCAGGCAAGGTTCTGTTCGTCCGGATGCGATCGCGTCGAAACCAGGATGAGGGTGCGCTCGACGGCGTCCGTGACGAGTACTTTTCCATCCTTCGCGATGTCGTTGAGCACCAGACCGCCCGGTACGGTCAACACTTGTCGGGACTTTCCCGACTGCGTCGTGGCGTACAACGCGTAATCGAAACCGACATCGGTGGCTGAGAACCACACTTCGCCTTTGGGATTCCATGCCAGGCTCTGCAGGTCTCCCCACAGGCGGCTGAGCCGCCGCACCGCTCCCCCAGTGCTCGGAATCACCGCCACATACCCCGCGTCGTCGCCAAACATCGGGTGGTCGATGAATGCTATGGACCTTCCGTCCGCGGACACCCGCACTCCTGCAATCCAGCCCGCTGTTTCATACAGCACTTTGCCGGTTGGATATTCCAGTCGATACACCCGTTTGTCGCCGATATAGCGGGCCGTCGCCAACTGCTCTCCGTCCGGCGACCAGTCCGCTGATTGTACGTCCTTCAACATCATCTTGGGGGCGCCACCGCCTAGCGGCACCCGCGCCAACAACCCTACACCCGCAGACCCGGCCAGCGACTGCCATGTCTGCAGCACCGCCGCCTCGCCTTTCGACGAGATGCTGAGTACCTCGCCAGCCTCTACTCCGAGTGGCCGCACTCCGATGCTGTCGAATCGGATCGAATACAGTTGGAAGCCTTTGCTGAACCGTGCCGAGCAGAGAACGGTCAGTCCGTCGGGCGAAATTCTCGCCGACGTCACCAATCCCGGCTGATACGTCAGCTGCGCGTAGTGCGGTATCACGATGCGTGTCTGATTCAAACCGAAGAGAAACGCAACCACTCCCAATGCGACGGCTGCGGCTACTGCCAGCGCCACCTTTGGCCAACGTGACTTCGGCCCGGGCGCCACCGCACCGCTCGCTCCCGATGGTGCAGACCCGGCAGTGGACAACGCCTGCAGGCTGAACGCAATGTCACTGGCCGACTGAAACCGTCGCTGCGATTCCTTCTCCAGGCAATGCCACACTAGTTGTTCCAGGCCTGGCGGAACACTGCTGTTGGTTGTGCTCAAATGTTCCGGCTCGCCCCGTAGGATCTCGGCCTGCGTGTCGGCGTCGGTTGCCGCCTTGAACGCCGGTTTGCCTGCCACCATTTCGTACAGAATCAGCCCGAAACTGAAAATGTCCGTCCGTGTGTCGCATGGCTTTCCCCGTACCTGTTCCGGCGACATGTAGCCCACCGTCCCCATCACGACCCCCGGCACGGTTCCTCGTTCCGTTATCGAGATCGTTTGATCACCTGGGCCCGCCTGCGGCACGTCCATCAGCTTGGCCAAACCGAAATCCAGGATCTTGACATGCTCATCCCGCGTAACAAATATGTTTTCCGGCTTGAGATCGCGATGGATAATTCCACGTTCGTGCGCGGCTGCCAGACCGCGGGCAATCTGCCCCCCGTAATCGATCACCTTCTGCAGTGGAAGCCGGCCATCGCGAAGGTAATGGCGCAGGGTGAATCCTTCCAGCAACTCCGAAACGATGTATGGTGCCCCTGTATCGGTTGTGCCGATGTCGAACACTGCCACGATGTTGGGGTGGTTTAGCGCTGCTGCCGCTTCGGCTTCCTGCTGGAACCGGCGCAAGCGCTCGGGGTCTGCACTGAATGCAGGTGGAAGCACCTTGATGGCGACGAAGCGCCCCAACCGAGTGTCCCGTGCACGGTACACGGCGCCCATCCCGCCCGCACCGATCGGCGACAGGAGTTCATAGGGCCCGAAATGTTGAGCAGGCGCGGCGCGCATCAATCCCTCTCTGGCTGCCCTTCCAGGCGCACAGTAGGTTGTCGTTTCTGGCGAGCATTATAGCGCTGGTTGTTTGCGGGAACGCCACCTGCAGGGGAGCGCTCGGATCGCCTGCCGATCAGGGCCGGTCTGACGTAACAAGGCGTCCCTGGTGCCCTTTACGACGCGTCTTTCAAGATTCCGGCCTGGCGCAGGTCCGTGACGATCCGCTGCCGGATGTGCGTCAGCAGTTCCAGCAGGTCGGTGCAGTACACACTCGGATTGGCGATGCCGGTTGCCCTGCGATAGCGATGTGGCAGGTACCCCCCACCGCAGATCCGCCGGCACTCACACGCTTGGCATTGCGGCGACAAAAGCTCCTCGCAACGTAATCCCATTTGATAGAGAGGCGACTTCCAGATCGATTCCACCTCATGACGGCGAACGTCGAGTCCCGTACGCGTAATGCCATTGCCGCAGATGCGTAGCGTGTCCAGTGGTTCCCAGGTTCCGTCCGACTCAACGATGATGTCAGCAACCGGATGCAATCCCAGAGAGTCATATTGCGATACTCCCCCGAGCATCAAGCTCATCGCACTCTCAAAGTACCGGATCCTCGGCGGCGAAGGCATTTCGTGGTACCAGTAGTCGAAAAGTTCGCAGAAATACCGCCCCAGCATCCCTTCTGGCCACGGAGGAGGATTGTCGTGGTTGAAATCCGGCCAAATTAAATCAACTGTTTTGGCTCCCAGGTCGGCGAAGTGCTGCAATACCTTGCTACCCCGCGTCGCCGGGTTGACTACTGTCAGCACGCCCCAGCGCGTACCCGGCGTCGCCGCCAGCAACTCCATGGAGGATCGCACTTTCTTGTAGGATCCGCCGCCATCAATCCCGATTCGCTGCAGGTCGTTCCATTCTTCTGGTCCGTCGCAGCTTATGCCAATCGTCACTCCGTATCCATTCAACAGCTCGATCCAGTCGGCGTCCAGCAGGATGCCGTTGGTTTGGACCCCAACAACAAACTGTGTTCCGTTGTTCGCTTCTATCCGGCGGACCTCCTCCAGATACCACTGCACCCACTTCCGCCCGATCAGGAGCGGCTCGCCGCCATGCAGCGCAAGCGTGATCTCGGGCAGATTGTGACGAGTTGCGTAGCCGGCAATTCGTTCCAGCGCAGCCGTCGCGATCTCCTTGGCCATGAACTTCGGGCGCCCCAGATACGACGTATCCCCCTTGTTGTACATGTAGCAGTAGCTGCAATTGAGGTTGCAGCGTTCCGCGATCTTCAGTACAAACGTCGTCGCCCGAGCGCTCTCACCTAAAGCAAGGCGCGGGCCTGCCTTATCGTCCGGCGCCAATGAGGAGTCGCTCAAGATTCAGTGTTTACAGACCGTAATGTTGTGATATCCATGGTTAAAGCCCTTAATAGGCGCATGCTTGTGGTTTTTCTTGCAGTGTTCGATTGCCTCGATCACGTCCTTGAGTATCTTTTGGAGCGTTTTCATCTGCTCCGACATGTCTTTACATGGCCAATCCAAGTTAATATCGAATTCTTCTGGATGTAGAGGATGATGGTGGCGATTTTTCGGGTCAGTTTTCATGGAATCTGCGCAGCCTTCCTTCCCTTTCAGGTCTTTGGGACCTTTCAGCTGTTAGAACTCGGCCGGGATGGCCGCCCGACCTCGTGTTTCTCGTCCACGCCGAGCCTCGGTTGCCCTTGGATGGCCGTCGAAGTTACCATCCTCTCCCCCCGAAGTCAACGCTAATGTATTTCGATAACGAGCATTACAAACGTCGTCGCTAGCGGCGTGCTATCCCCGGAGCGAGGCCGGCCTGTCTCTTCGTCTTACACCAATGCGCTGTCGCTCAATGTTGGCAAACGGTAATGTTGTGATAGTTGGCCCTAATTGGCAGCCTGTGGCGATGCTCCCGCTGGCGTTCTTCGAGAGCCTTCATTACTTCCCTGAGGGCCGCTTGAGCTTTCTCAGTGAGGGCCCCAGGTTTCGCAATTCAAGATTTAGGTCTATATCGGACTCCCCGGGATGGATGCGATGGTGCCGATCAGAACGTTACTCAAACTGCTTGCGAAACTCCGCCAGTTGCTGTTTAAGTTGGCTGACTTCGTTCCGCAATGCAGCGACCGCCTCTTCCAATCGGCTGATGCGCTCGCCGTCGGCAGAAGAACTCGACGGTGAGACCACTCGCGCCGACGCTAGCTCCCCGGCCTCCACCTCGCCAGAAAGCAGATGCGCGTAACGGGATTCCTTTGTACCCGGCTGTCTGGGCAACACCATTACCAGAGGAGGCTCGCGTTGCATCAGCTTCTGCAGGCTGGATTGCACCGCATCCAAATCTTCGAAGCGATGCATGCGCTCCGTCCGCCCGCGCAACTCTCCCGGCGTCTGAGCCCCGCGCAACAGCAGCACGCACAAAACAGCCGTCTCACCACGCGAGAAGTTGAAGGTCTCCTGCAGTCGGTGTTCGTATTTGGTTACGCGGCTGTCGGCCTCGCTGGCCGGACCTGCCAGTCCGTGTTCGTGCAACCTATTCAAAGCGTCCCGAACCGCGTCCTCTTCCAAATTCATGACCGGGTCGCGGTTATTCCTCTGGTTGCAGGCGTTCACTAGCGCTTTCAGCGACAACGGATAGTAGTCCGGCGTTGTGACGTCCTTTTCCACCAGAGCGCCCAACACACGGGCCTCAATCTCGTTCAGTACGACGTTCATGATCTCTAACACGAAGCGAAAAGAATAGCACTCACAACCTTAAACTAGCGGTACAACGCATGATTTGGAAGGCATTGTTGCGAAGCACCGGTTCGATCTGTATCTATCCGATCAGACATGTTGGGTGAAGCCCCGAAATCGCTGCTATCGGTTGTTGCGGCGGGAAGAGCTCTTCGAGAAGCGCTGCTCCACGGTTCTTCAGACTTGCGGATGACATTGAGACGGGAGCTCTTTCGTCCCGAAACACGGGGGTGGTGCCGCTTCTTCGCCAAGAAGCTCCCGTCATGAAAGGCACCGCTGCTCATCCTGGGTGCCTTCAGCGAGAGCGGAACGAATTTCGGCGGCGATAGGTAACGACAGAAATCAGGATTGACATCAAGAAAGGCGGCACCATAAGTATGACAATGCCGTGTCGAAACGCCTGCAGGATGTTCGTGCCCGTGGACATGGCTTTCGAGTAGCAGAACGGGCAGTTCTCAGACCAGAGAGCCGGCGGAGAGAGAAATAAAAAAAACAATAGCGCAAGCGAAAGCGCCCAGCGCTGCCGCCATTGCGAAACTGTATGGGAAGACTTCATGATGGCGGCCCCGAACGGAAGCCCTGGGGAGCGTTGCGCTCCATGCGATAACTGTCGGTCCAACTGTACTGCAGGGCGGCGAAGACCACTAGCGTGATAATGGCCACCCAGGTGACAAATGTCCGGTTCTCCGAACCCAGGTGCATGAAGAACACAAGTGCCAACCCGGCTTCCAAAATCGCGATGGCGCCCATCCGGAATATCATCGACAAAACTGTGAGGTGCTGATAGGCGATGACGAATTGCAGTCCCGCCAGCACTAGAATGCAAACATAGACGACGAGGTAGCGCGTCAGGCTACCCGCGTAGGGCGCCGCCCCGCCTGGCTGCTGCTTGGTCAGATCTTCCATCCGTCCTCCTCTGCCCGGCTATTTGGAAACATTTAGCAGGTAAACCAGAGGCACCACAAACATCCACACCAGGTCGACGAAGTGCCAGTAAAGGCCAGTGATCTCCAGGTCGTCGGCATTGAAGCGCCCGCGCTTGTAACGAGCGCCTACGAACAGGAGAACGATTACGCCGATGGTGACGTGCGTAAGGTGCAAACCGGTGATGGTGAAGAACGCCGCGCCGAAAAGGTCGTTGCCCCAGGGGTTGTGAAACATGCCCACGCCCTCATGAATGAGGCCCATCCATTCCCGCAAATGCAGGAGCGCAAAAATTGCGCCGCCCGCGGCGGTAAGCATTGTCCAACGCACGGCCGCGCTGCGATTGTTCAGCTTCGCGTTTCGTACTCCCAGGAACATGGTCAGGCTGCTGGAGATGAGGATGAACGTCATCACCATGGCGTTCACCAGTGTGGGGAAAAACTTGAACGGCGTCGGCCAATTTAGTGAGCCGTTGCGCAGGAAGCCGTACGCCAGCAGGCAGGCCGCGAAGGTGGCTGCATCGGCGATGATGAAAAGCCACATTGCCAGCTTCTTGGTCGGCATGGCAAAGGGCGACGTCCTTGTCTCCGCCACTACATGGCCATTCATCGTGATGTCAGCATGGCTCAAGACGTTTCCTCCCGAGGCGGCCTAAACCCGCATCCACAGCAGCAGCAACAGGTAAATCCACAGCACGTTCATGAAGTGCCAGTAGTATGCGACCGTGCTGAGGGTGCTCAGGCGCAGACTGGCGCGCGGCTTGCTAAAGCGCCAGATGACCAGCGCCAGTCCCGCCAGTCCGCCAAACACATGCACGGCGTGCAGGCCGGTGAACAAATAAAAGAATGAACTGCTGGGATTGGTCGCCATGTACATGCCCTCGGCGCGCAGGCTCAGCCACGCGAGGTATTGGCAACCCACAAAGAGCAGGCCCAACCCCATCGTCAGCCACAGCCAAGTCGAGGCGGCTGCGTGAGACCCGGGCGAGCCTGCCATGAATGCTGCGATCCGCTTGCGCGCAATCTCCAGGACGGCGCTGCTCACCAACAGAACTGTGGTGCTGACGTACAGCATCGAAGGCAGCGTGAAATGTTGCCAATCGGTCGAGCTTCCCTGGCGCACGATCATGGCGCTGGTGAAGGCGGCAAAGGTCATGGTGATCGCCGCCAAACCCACCCATATGCCGGTACGAGATGCCGGAGAAGTGTCTTCGACCGAGCGCAAATTGCCCGGTACCGGAGGCGCGCTCCAACCTCCCGCGCCCGACGACGGCGTGTTCGCCGCGCCGGAAGAATCCATCCGTGGTGGTTCGTGAACTGTGGTTGCCATGCCGGTGAACGGAACTCCCATGCCCCCTTCGTATGGGCACAAGGCAGTGGGGCTCCTGCCTTGCGCCGGGTCAATCACTTCTCATCGCGAACGGAAAGGACCTTCTCCGGCGAATCCTGCATGACGTAATCGCCGGTCGCGCTTTCCACCCCATACTGGTAGGGATCATGATAGACGACGGGTAGCTTGCCAGCGAAGTTATCGAACGGCGGTGGTGACGGAATCGACCATTCGAGCGACGTCCCTTCCCATGGATTCTGCGGGGCCGGTTTGCCCCAGAAGCGACTGTGAATCAGGTTGTACAGGAACACCAGTTGCGCTGCTCCCGTAATCAGAGCGGCAATGGTGATGAATTTGTGGACCGGCATCAGGGGGGCCATGAAATCGTCGACAAACGCCTGATAGCGGCGAACGTTTCCCGCCATCCCAAGATAGTGGAAAGGCATGAAGATGCAATAGGCGCCAACAAATGTGAACCAGAAGTGAATCTTGCCCAGAGTCTCGTTCATCATTCTGCCGGTGACCTTGCCGAACCAGAAGTAAGTGCCGGCAAAGATGCCGAACAGCGCGGCCACTGCCATCACGAGGTGGAAGTGTCCGACCACGAAGTAGGTGGCGTGCAGCATGATGTCGATGGAAGGCTGGGCGAGAAAGAAGCCGCTGATGCCACCGCTGACGAACATTGAGATGAAACCGAGCGCAAAGAGAGAGGCGGAGTTGATGCGCAGCTTCGAGCCGTACAAGCTGCCGATCCAAATCAGCACGATGATGGTCGCTGGGATCGTAATCGCCAGCGTCGGGAACGAAAAAACGATCGACGAGAACGGATTCATGCCGCTCACGAACATGTGGTGACCGTAGACCATGTAACTGAGGAACCCGATCGTGACCATGGAGTAGATGATCACGCGATGGCTCAGCAGCGGCCGGCGCATGTTGGTGACCAAGACGTGCGAGACCACGCCCATCGCCGGCACGATCGCGATGTACACCTCAGGATGGCCAAAGAACCAGAACAGGTGCTGCCACAGCAACGTGGAGCCGCCAGCGTGCGGCTGTAGCTGATCATTGACCACCAAGCCCGACGGAACGAAAAAGCTGGTTCCGGCCACATGGTCCAGAATCAGCAGGATACATGCGGGCATCAGCACCGCAAACGCAGTCAGGCCAATGCAGGAAGTGATGAACCACGCCCAAACGCTGAGCGGCAGCCGCATCAGACTCATGCCCTTGCACCGCATATCGAGCGTAGTCGTAATGAAGTTGAGCGAGCCCAGCAACTGGCCGATGCAGAAGATGCCAATGGAAATGGCCCACATCACCTGGCCGGTACCTTGACCAGGTCCGGCCACAGCACCCAGCGCGCTCAGGGGTGCGTAGGCCGTCCAGCCCGATAGCGGTGGTCCCTGCGGCACGAAGAAAGCTGCGATCGCGAAGCAGAACGCGACGAACGTCACCCAGAACGACATCATGTTGATGTGCGGGAAGGGCATGTCTTCGGCGCCGACCTGAATGGGCAGGAAGTAGTTACCGAATCCGGCAAACGGCGCGGTCGTCAACACGAAGAAGACCATGATGGTGCCGTGCATGGTCATGAGCTGGAGGTAGTACTCAGGTGTCAGAACGCCGTTGGGCGCACCGGTCGCTGAGAGCCACTTCACCCCGGGAATTCCGTAGGCCGGCCAGGCCAGGTGGATCCTCATGATCCAGGACAACACCAGGCCGATATACACGGCCACCAAAGCCAGCGTGTAGTATTGTTCGCCGATGACTTTATGGTCGAGGCTGAAGACATACTTCCGGATGAATCCGGTCGGTGGCGCGTGATGGTGTACATGGGGCGATGACGTAGCACTCATAATTTGATTCTCAGCTAGCTCCTGCTTCCCTGTGCCGCGAGTGGGATTATTGCAGCGCTGCCTGTTGCTTCAGCCATTTGTCGAAGTCTTCTTGCGACATAACTTCCAGGTACGCCTTCATGTTGTAGTGTCCCAGGCCGCAGAGCTGGGTGCAGACGATCTCATATCGTCCGATCTTGGTCGGCGTGAAATGTAGCGCCAGGTCGAGCCCGGGCACGAAATCCTGTTGGATGCGCAGTTCGCGCACAAAAAACGAATGGCCAACATCTTTGGAGTGCATCAGAAGGTTGATCTCGCGATTGACCGGCACGGCCATTTCCGCGGTCACAATGTCGTCTTTGGAATCGGCGTCATGGTCGGGGTCGATCCCGAAGAAGTTCTCGGTGGCTTCGTTGATCTTTTCGGGATGCAGCGGGCCGAAGGTGCCGTCCGGCCCGGGATATCGGAAATAGAAGGCAAACTGTCCCGCCTGCACTTGCACCGGCATGGCTTGCGCTGAGGGCGGCGTGAAATAAATTGCAGCCCAGGCGCGAGTGCCGAAGGCTCCCAGCGCCAGCACCTCCAACCCCACGACGATGACCGCAGCCGTCACCAGCCCGCGTGCGCCGCCGGGGAAGTACTTGATCTTCTCGTCCTTCGGGCGATTCGAATATCGCCAGATGAAGACGCCGAGTAGCAGTTGCGACGCCAGGAAGCAGATGCCGGCTTCAATCATCGTCTCCGACATCTGTTCATCGATCATCTTCCCGTGGGTCGAGATATCCACCGGCGCTTCCCAGATATGTAAAACGATGGGAATCGCCGAACCTATCGCAATCACGATGATCGTTACCGCTAGCAACTTCCCCATAGCCGCCTCATCGCAGAAACCGCCGGTCTTGGGCCACGCCGTAGACGGCGCATCATAACGCCAATGCGAAATCTACTTCGCCTTGAACGTGAAATTGGCGCTCGCGGACTGACCGGCCGCCACCGTCACCTTCTGGTCCTGTTTTCCATAGGTTTCCTGCCATGCGGTCACGGTGTAACTTCCCGGCGGGACATTCTGGATGGTGAAGTTGCCGCTGTCATCGGTCACGGCATAGGGTCCTTTCACTACCACGTGATAGCCGTGCATCCAGGGATGGATGTTGCACTTCACGGGTATGGCAACTTCTTCCGTTTTCCAGCTCTGCACAATGGGCGGCGCGCCCGGTGGCTGCGAGCGATTCCACGGGATGTTGCCCGTCATCGGATTCGGCTCCGGATGGATGTTGTGCGCCGTCTGATCGCTCGTTGTGACCTTGTACTCTTCGCCGGGGTTCATGGCGATAACGTGCGGCTCGTACTGGCAGCCCTTCTGGTCGAACACCGGAGTGCTCGACGACTTCTGTGCGGCCGCCTCGGCCGAAAGTCCTTGCGACAAGTACAAGACGACGTTCTGCAGTCCGCCGCCCTTGCCTACGACGACCAACTCCAGTTGCGCAGGACTATTCGCATGGTACTTCGCACAATAGGGATCTTTCGACATGTCGATTCCCTTCATGTGCGGGGGCGTGCCATCGAGCTTTACCGTGCCGGTAATTTTGCCGGTTGCCGCCGCACTGACCTGGGGCCCGTGCATCAAGGCCAGGGTCGCAACCAGGAAGATGGCAACGAGTAATCCCGCAACTTTGAACTGAGCTTTCATCCAATGGTCTCCTTTAACCGTGCTCATGGTTTCGCTGATTCGTTGGATTGTGGCGTACTGGCCGCCGCCGGCGGCGGCGTGGAAGCAGGGTTGTTGGGTTGCGCCGCCGGTTCCGATGACGGATTTGTGGGCTGGCTTGATGTGGGCGCTGCCGAATCGCTGTCTGGCAGCGGTTGCATCGGATCAATCGGCGTTAACCCGAGTTGTTTCGCAATCTGCTTTTCCCGAGTGTTGTCAGGCTGCAGCGTGCGCAGATACATCACGAGAGACCAGGCTTGGTCGGGCTTAATGTTATCGGCAAACGACGGCATGGGAGAGCCGTCCAGGCCGGTCATAAAATCCTTGTACATTGCTTGGTCCGTGTCGCCGCATTTGAAGCGCTGAGAATCGTGGAAGTTGAACGCTTTAATCGGCCGATTCTCGTCGTCGGTCAGCGTGTCGGCCGAGGGGCCGTTTCCTCTGCCAGTCACGCCATGACACTTCCAACATTCCAGCTTCTGAAACAGGACCCGGCCTTCCTTGATGCGCTCGGCGGTAACCGGCGGCTCGGGGGGGATCGTAATGGGAGTGCCGGGCTTCTCGGTAACCCAGCGCGGCGAGAAGTGCTTCACATAGGCAACCAGGTCCACACGGTCCTGATCCTTCAGCGGCGCCCAGTGCGGCATGTTGGAATTCAACATTCCGCGGCCAATGGTGTCGTACAAATCAGAGTCGAGGGGCAGTGTGCCTGTCGGCGTGGAGCGGCAGCGGAAGATGGCAATGGTGAAATTGCGCGGCCTAGGATCGATCCACACGGCGTTCTCGCCCATGCCGTCACCCAGTTCTCCGTGGCAACCGATACAAAAGCGCTTGTAAATCGACTGCCCCACCGTCGCGTGGCCTGTTCTGTCTCCAACATGGCTCTCCATGTTCAGGCGCTTGTTTTCGCTGTACTGCGTCTGTTGTGCGTATGCCGCGGTTCCGAGGAACACCATCGCAACCGCACCTAGAATCAGCTCGAATTGCAGAGTTCGTGCGCGCATCGGATAGCTCCTCAGAAGTCGAAGTCAAAGCCCAGAAAAGCGCTGTAGGTGCTCAGCTGAGTTGCGCTGATCGGTGCTGCCCCTTTTTGTTGGATCAATGCGTACTCAGCGTGATAAGCGAATCCGGCACGGCTGAACATGAACGGGTAATACCGGAACGCGAAGGTATAGGCGTTCGTGTTCGAGAAGTTTCCTGGGATCGTAGGCAGCGCCTGTTGTGACATCCGCACGAATTCGTCACGCTGAATCAATATCAGTTGTGGATTGAACACGTAGTGGGTTTCGACGAAGCCGCCATTCCAGGACGGGGCCTGCGCACCAGGTGGAAGCGCCGCATTTGCCGGTGTGCTGGTACCGAAGTAAGCACTGTCCCAGCCATGCTGGTAGTAAAGCTGGAAATCCAGCTTCTTGACGTACAACAACCCGAAAACTCCTTCACGATTCCAGGGTTTGTTGCCAACGCCGGTGATTGGTGCGCCACCCGATGTCAGGTTGTACGTAGGTCCATTGCCGATGAATACGTAGCCGCCGACGCGGTCCACTCCTCCTTGATACCCGGCATTGAACGCCTGACTCGCCGTGATGTACGTTGCGTACGCGTTCTGGGAAGGCAGATTGACATTGCCATCATTCGCACTTACCAGGGCGACGGAATACCGTGTCCGGTCATTGGCCGAGTGGCCCAGCAACTCCAGGCCCAGTTGATTGTCTCCGATCTGTCCCCAGAAATTGTCATCGCCTAACGGCGCGAAGTGATAGAGCACATAAAATCCGCCGTTATTGGACAGTGTCAGAATGCGCTTCTCGGAGATGATGTTGTCCAACTCGAACTTGCCCATTTTGAAGTTGAACCACGGACTGTTGCCGATGTTGTCCAAACGGGCGTAAGCGGTCTCAAAGTGAAACGCCCCGGTGTTGTCGGACGACGGAGTCAGGAAGAACGAGACGTTCTTGTACAGCGTGCCGCCCGTCAGGATGTCGAGGCCGCTGAGGTCGAAGCCGTTGACCGTTACGGCCTGTTCGATCTGCGTGCCGTCGGGTTGGTCGACCGCGACCTTGTTCGTATTCTCCAGGTGCCAATTGGGCGTGATGCGGAAGGTCGCGGGCCAATACGACGGGTTCTGCCAGATCGGCGAGTCGCGATCGTTCATCAACTGGTATCCGTTGTCTTTGAAGGTCTGGCCGAAAGTGTTGAGCATGGGCCAAGCTTCATGACAAGCCGAACACGGCAATCCATACTTGCGCGCGAATGCTGGGATCGCGCGGCTCGGCGTCGGGTTCCCGAAAAACACAACCAGGAATGGCAAGAACGCCAACATGGCTGCGAAAGCTGCGGTGATTGAACGCGAAAACTTCTTACGGAGGGCAATAGTCGTGATGCCAATCTGCATAGCGAATGACCTCGCTGAAACGAGATGGCTGAGCTGGCTTTCGTCGTCCGAATTCCCAAATTGGGAAAGCCAAACGGCGGCGATAGTAAATGTCCCGCAAACCGTTTGCAACAATTTTTTGCTTTGTTGACGTTTTAGACACAATTTCGTGACATTTTTTGTTGGCATATATGCTTGCAAAGCGCCTTATTTTCTTGACAGGTGCCACCTCGTTCGGCTTAGTATGCAGTCCGTCTTGTCAGGCTGGCTGCCCCTCTGCGCGCCTGACAAAGCGGACGGAGGTGCGCCTTGCATACAGCAATCGGAGTGTTTTCGGCCCGGGAAAGTGCCGAGGCGGCATACAAAGAACTGGCTGAACACGGCGTGCCGCCGCAGGAAATCGTTTTCCTCACTCGCTCTGAGGGCGAGAGTGCAACCACAGGCAAAGAACTCGGCGCGACCGTGGGAGGGTTCATGGGATTCGCCGGTGGGATGTCAGCCGGGGTCGGCGCGGCCGTACTGTTGGCAGTCCCGGCCATAGGTCAGGTGGTAGCCCTGGGGTTCGGCGCCGCAGCATTGCTTGGCCTCGCCGGGGTCGGCGCTGGCTCCGCCTTAGGTAAGGCGGCGAGCAGCCCAAACGCGCTAGCCGCTACTCCCGATGAAAACTGCCCCGAAGATGCGGCGTTCTTTCGCGAAGTGCTGGCGGCCGACCGCAGTCTGGTTGTCGTCCGAACGGAATCCGATGAGATCGCCGCCAAGGCCAACAGCACTCTGAACCGCCTCGGCATTTCGCTGGGCGAGCACACTCCCATCAAGTTGCAGATGACTACGCGGCAAGTAGGCGACGTTGCCGTCATCGACGTGGCGGGCCGAATCGCGCTTGGCGAAGACAGCGCGAAGCTCCGGCAGCTGGTCCGCGAGCTCACAACCCAGGGAAGGCGTAAGATTCTGCTCAACCTTCGGAACGTGGGGTACATCGACAGCTCGGGATTGGGGGAGCTGGTGAACGCCTATACCGCAGCCCGGAATCAAGGCGGTCAACTGAAGCTGGTCGACGTGAGCAAGCGCGTCCAGGACCTCCTGCACATGACCAAGCTGCACTTAGTACTTGAGATCGAGGCCGACGAGGCCAGCGCCATGCAGTCGTTCCGCGCCGCCGCATCGTAACGCGTGGAACAAGTCTTATTGTCGAATGGCGAGGAACGAACTTTTCAGGCACGCTGCGGACTTGAATGCCTGTTACGTTCGCATGTTTATGCAATTAACTTGGTGCACGCTTCATGGCTCCGGGTCAACTCGTATTCCCTCCGCTTTCAACTCGCGCAGTCGCCGGACCGCTTGCCGGCGCTTTAGCGTCGCTTTGGTCACACTGTGCGCTCTCCTATGCCACGCCAAGAGCCATAAGGACGAGCTTCCACCATACGTTTTGCCCTTGCAGGCGGCACCGGCTGATGTCTTCAAGGCCGTCGAACAGGTGACCCAGGACCAGATCATCCACGGCACATTTTCCTACGAAAAAGAGAGAATTCTCTACGGCGCTCACAGCGCTACATCGGCCCATGCTTTTGGCGAATGGAAAGGCCAAGGCAAGGCTTATTACAAAGTTGCCGAGAAGGTACTGTCGCCGCGTTTCTTTAAGGACAGCGAAGACATTGGCACGGTCAGTGTGCGATACATCGTGCAGCAAGTTGCTCCCGACTCGGTGACCGTGCAGATTGACGCTGTTTTTGTGGACGCTCGTGGCGTGCGCCATTCCTCTCTGGGCGATGTGGAGTCGGCAGAATTCACCGCGATTCGAGATCACGTCAAGACCATCGAGGCGGCCCGCGAGGAAGCACACCAGCGTGCTGCAGAAGCCGCCTATACAAAGCCGGCGCCCCCGCCGGAATCGACATCATCCCCGCTTATTTCGCAGAGCGTTGTAACGGCAAGCCAACCTGCTGAGAGCGTCCCGGACTTACAAAAGGAGATCACGGCACTGCGCCGGCAAGTTGAGTTGCGAGTGAAAGACCAGGGAGCACAGTTGAAATCGGCGCCCTTCCACAGCGCCGCAACTTTAGAGAGCGTTCCCGGGCAGACGGAAGTCGTTATCGTTATCCTGACGGCCTACTGGTACGGCGTAGAAACCGAAGACGGCCATCGCGGCTGGATCCATCGCAGCCAACTGGAGCCGCTGCCGTGACCGGACCTGTGAAACGCTGGTGCCCACCCTTTGCGGCCGGCATCGCCCTGCTCGCCATACTGGCGACCTCGATCTCAACGGCGCAAACGTCGTCTTCGGAACGGACCTTCCCGGCTCCCAAAGCAGACGTGCAGAAGGCGCTCCACAGCATTGCCTCTTATCCCGGAGGCAAGCTCCCCGTGCTGGATGGGTTCGCCGAAGTCTCCGGGCAATCTCTGGATGGTTACAAGCGCGGCTATTACGAATACGAAGTACAACTGAAAGCAGCTGGCACCGGAGAGACCGCCGTTCACGTGACGGCAAAGATTACCGCCTGGTATTCGGCATCGACCGCCGCGAGCTCCGGCTATCGCGTGCTCAGGTCCAGCGGACGGTTGGAGTCCGATCTGCTCGACGCGCTCGATGAAAAGTTGAATCCGCAAAGCGCGGGCAAACAACCGGCCGGCGTCACGCGTACTCCGGCTCCTCGACTGCCCGATACTCCCTCGGCAAGCGCCTCGGCGGGTTTTTTCAATACGCCACGACTAACCACAGCGCCTTCCGATATTATGCCGGCCAAGCCTGTCGATCCGGCCACGGCGAAGAAGATGCAGGGCCTGCGGGCAGAGAAAGCAAGCCTCGAGGAGATCTTGCATAACCAGATTCGCCCCGCAAACCTGGCAGTTGTGAAACGCTCGAACACTCCCGTCGCCGCGCAGCCAGTGCAAGGGGCGGAAGTTCTGTTTCAGGCGGACGCAGAAGACGAATTCGAGATACTGGATTCCACAGACACCTGGGTGCACATCAAGATCTCCGAGCTTTCTCGCGGCTGGATTCGCCTGGAGTACGTCGATATTCCCGGTGCCGCCAAAGTGAACATCGTTGCCAGCGCCGGCGACACTCATGACGCTGATCTGGTGCGCGAAACCAAAGAGCAGGTCGGGACTTTCCCCGGCAAATGGGAGCCTCTGGATGGCAAGCAGGTGAAAATCATCTGGGTACAGCCACGCGAAAAAGACCAATTCGGGTCGGGACCGAAGTGGGGTGCAGCCAAGTCTGTCTTCCGCGGCGCGGATGCGGGACCGGCGGTGGCTGACCAAATCGCCGGTGTTGTCGTTGTTTTCGATTCCGAAGACGGCGGCATGGCCGCGACTACGTTGGCGAACTTGCAGCAGTGGCGAGCGGGGCACTTGTCCGACGACACCTTTTGGCGGCGTTGCTGGCGTGATCCTCCCGATGCTTTTCAGGTCCAACGATAGTCGGCAATCGACGGAAGGAGCTCGATGAAAACTGCGGCGCTTGAATCTGCATCGTCGGGGAGGGTGAAAGCCCGCCTCAGCGACTATGCCGAGCTAACCAAGGCGCGGGTGACCACGCTGATCATCGTGACTGCATGGTGCGGATTCTTCTTCGCCGCCAGACAAGCCGGACTGTCCGTCATCAGCTGGACGTTGTTCCACGCCTTGCTCGGGATTGGATTGGTCTCCAGCGGCACAGCGGCGCTCAACGAAGTGATGGAACATGACGTGGACGGGAAGATGCGGCGCACTGCCAATCGCCCCATCCCAGCGGGCCGCATATCGATGACTCATGGCACCGTCATCGGAATTATGCTCACCCTCGGGGGATCAATTTACCTGATGGTTCTTACTAACCCGTTCACCGGAATACTTACCTTTCTAACTTCAGTTGTGTATCTCGCCGCCTACACGCCGCTGAAACGTGTTTCCCCCTGGTGCACCTTCGTGGGCGCCATACCTGGAGCAATGCCGGGCGTGCTGGGTTGGACCGCGGCATGTGGACGCATCGATTTGGGTACGCTGCTGCTCTTCTCGATCCTCTTCCTCTGGCAATTCCCTCATTTTTTCGCCATCGCATGGATGTATCGCGAAGACTACGCCCGAGGTGGCATTCGCATGCTTCCCGTGGTCGAGCCCGACGGCCGCTCGACCGCCCGCCGAATACTTCTTTACAGCATCTTCCTGCTTCCCGTGAGTTTGCTGCCCGCGGTTTCCGCGATGTCTGGAACTACGTATCTTATTGGGGCGGCGATGCTCGGACTGGTCCTCCTGTTTTTTGCTGGACGAATGATCGTTCCCGGTGGATTGCTCAGCGAAGCCAGTTCCAGAATTCGCGCCCGGCAGTTATTTCGGTGTTCGATTATCTATTTGCCGCTGCTGTTTGCATTGATGATGAGTGACGCAATCAGAAAGTGAGAGACGGTTGTGACACATTCCAAGTTTGCAGCTGTCGTTCTGATAATTGGCATCTCAGCTTCATGCCCGACCGTAGTGGCTTCCGCGCAAGATCAACGAGCCGCCGGCGCGGCAACCTCCGTTGCCTCGGACAATAAAACCATCACCATCAAAGGCTGCCTCACCGGTGTAGACAATCGCTATACCATCGGCACAAGCCGCGATGACTTGTACGTGCTAAACGGAGATCCCACACTATTCAAGCGCTACAACGGAAAAATGGTTCAGGCCACGGGCACCATGTCGCCGGCTATAAACCGCATGTCTAACCGGGACGCGTTGTCGGAACAGCCGCCGGAGTTAAACGTGACGAGCTTGAAGAAGCTCGCTAGCAGATGCGGTAACTAGGGAGCGCAAACTCGTCAGCAACGCCGTTCGGACCATGGCCTTGCCGAACACTGTCCAGAAGTCGCCTCGTCGACGGATTTCCAACAAGCTTGGGCGGAGCCGCGACACGTATCGCCGTCGCCACCTTGTCAACGCGGCCTACTCCGGACGCTTACCTCCTGCGAAACGGTCGCTTCCCTTCCCCAGTTCGGAAATGAGTTACGGGATGAAATCTTGAAATCCAGGATCAGATCGCGCACCTGGTGCCGGCGCTCCGGCGATTGGCTTAACAGTGCTTCGAGTTGGCTGCCATGGGGTTCCCGGGTCGCTGCGCCTCGCGAGTGAGCCTAGGCTTATGCCACATGAGGCCAATAGCGGCCTCTGTCACATCTCCGACTTCGAGGTTCCCGGATTCCTCTTCAAGTCCGCGAGGTCACTGCTACGACCTAATGCTTGTTTGTTGGCCACTAGGTCATCCACTGGCAGGCGCCGGCTGCGGACGTGCGTTCCACTGATGCTCATTGTTGCACCCCCGAAGGGCGACCACTTCTACACGATGCTGGCCCCGAAACGATATGTCCGCGCTGCAACTGCTACCCGAAAGTTGCAAGTCAGCGCATCGAGGAGCGCCTCGCTTTTCTGCATCGATTAGACACATTCGTGAGCGGGCCTGTGCGACGCCCACAACCGCCCGAAATAAGCCCATCTGTTGAGAAATTCCGCAATTCGGCGAGATACGCACTTCTGGAAGTACGCTCTTTCCCAATGAGCCCATATCCTGGCAGTGCTCACAGGCGCGAGCGGTGTTGGTCGTGAAGAGTCGCGTCACCTGCGAAAGGCGGTCTGTCTTCACTTCGTGGCCGCCGTCACTCGATACCATCGAGCAGCCTACTACTTTTTGTTCGCCTACTGTCGATCATCTCTGGGCGATGCCGCTATGACTGATACCGAACCTGAAAGCGAACATAAGTAGGCGCGAATTTACAGAACGAAGCCAACAATCTATTTGTTTTCAACAGCTATCGTTCAATTATCCCCGTATTGTGCAGTCCCGAAGAACCTTAGACAAGTGCTGCTGCTCGTTTGCACACAGGGAAACAAGATCGCTATGGCACCGCGTAGCGTAACGGGACTACTCGAAGTCTTTGAGCCAGAACTCCAGCGGACCTCGCTGGTCGTCCTTCACGCGTTGCACTTCCATTTTGCGCAACTCTGACCTGCGAATCTTTCCAGAGATGGTTTTGGGAAGTTCGTGGAATTCTAGCTTTCGCACACGCTTGTATGCAGCCAGCTTCTCCTTGGCGAAGAGCAGGATCTCACGCGCGATCTCTGCCGAGGGACGTGCGTCGGCGACGATGGTGATGAAGGCTTTCGGAACGTTGGTGCGAATCAGGTCTTGGCTGGGAACGATGGCCACTTCGGCCACCAGTGGATGCTCCATCAATACACTCTCCAACTCAAACGGGCTGATGCGATAGTCGGACGACTTGAATACATCATCGCCACGGCCCACGAAGAAGTAGTAGCCATCCTCATCTCGCGAGGCGAGATCGCCCGTATGGTAGAGCTTGTTTTGCATGACCGCCTCGGTTTTCTCGGGATCGTCGAGATAGCCCGTCATCAGGCCCATGGGATGCGGATCGAGCTTTACCGTAACTTCTCCCTCTTCGGAGGGCTTGTCCTCGAGATCGACAATGGCAATGTGGTAGCCGGGAAGCGGACGGCCCATGCTGCCCGGTTTCACAAGCTGTCCCGGAGGATTGCCGACCACGGCGGTGGTTTCCGTCTGCCCATAGCCGTCGCGGATGATGAGTCCCCAGGCTTTCTCGACCTGCTCGATGACTTCGGGATTCAGCGGCTCGCCC
The DNA here is from genome assembly GCA_963747045.1 of uncultured Acidobacteriaceae bacterium. Taxonomy (GTDB): domain Bacteria; phylum Acidobacteriota; class Terriglobia; order Terriglobales; family Acidobacteriaceae; genus Bog-257. Next base: position 67,421 of record CAVVDN010000020.1, read on the forward strand.
GCGCTGGCCAGCTCGCGCAAAGCGCCCGGCCTGCTGCCCATATCCTCCAGGATGACCATCCGCCACACCGTAGGCGGAGCACACAATGTATTGACACCAACCTCGTGCAGCACCTGCAGCGTGTTCGCGGCACGAAATCGTGGGGCGTCGTAGACAAACGTCGTAGCACCTGCGTTCCACGGAGCGAAGAAACAGCTCCAGGCATGCTTGGCCCATCCCGGCGAGCTGATGTTCTGATGAATGTCGTTCTCCTGGATCCCAATCCAATACATCGTGGAAAGATGACCCACCGGATAGCTCTGATGCGTGTGCAGCACCAGCTTGGCCTTGGCTGTGGTGCCTGACGTGAAATAGAGCAGGAATGGATCGGTCGCCTGCGTGGGAACGGCCTTGTAATCTCGCTTCTCTTGGAGCGCAGTCTCGTACGGTATCCATCCCGCAGCTTCGCCGCCTACCAGAATTTTCTTGATTTGTGCGTCTGCGGGAATGCGTTCCATCGCGCTTGCGTCGGTGACGACAATTTGCGCGTCGCTGCGGGCTAGCCGATCTCGAATGTCGCTTTCGGTGGCAAGGGTGGTCGTCGGCACAACGACAGCACCGACCTTGATGGCTGCCAACATCAACTCCCAGATGGCCACCTCATTGGGAAGGCACAGGACGATTCGGTCGCCTTTCGCGACGCCCTGGCGCTGTAAAAAGTTCGCCACGCGATCGGAGCGCTCGGCCATCTCCTGATAGCTCAGCTGAAATTCGCCCTTGCCCTCGCGCCGCAGCCATAAAGCAGTTTTGCGATTCCCCTGGGCGTAGACATCGAACCAATCGCGTGCCCAGTTAAACTCGGACAACTCAGGCCAGCGGAATTCCCGATAGGCCTTCAGATAGTCAGTTCGGTTGTCGAGCAGAAACTGACGAGCAGCAATGAATTTTTCCGTAGCTGACATGTCTCTCCCGATGGGCGCAGGAGACCTGATTCACAAGTATTCAGAACCCAGGTAATGGCGGATTATTGCTGTTGCATCTTGCAAAAGCAAGTCGATTCCGAGATAAGGACCGCCAACTCGGTTCGCATCTACTTTGCCGTGCTATTCTGCTGCGTCACTTTCTTGGGGTTCATGATGAAGCTTTCGCGCCGCGATTTTATCGCTACTACGGCTATCGGCTCCGCCTCGCTGGCATTGGATCTTCACGCGCACAACAGTTCCAAAACGCCTGACTCATCTTCTGTGGGTTCCGCCAAGAAGCCGGTCATTGTCTCTGCAGCCAACGGCTATAACTATCTTGATCGCGGCTACGCCGTGCTGACGAGCGGCGGCGACACGCTGGACGCCGTGATGCAGGTCATCACCGGTCCTGAGGACGATGCCAACGATGACAGCGTAGGTTTGGGAGGCCTGCCCAACGAAGACGGCGTGGTGGAGCTCGACGCCTGCTGCATGCACGGTCCCACGCGAATGGCCGGCTCGGTGGCATCCGTGCGCGACATCAAGAATGTCTCGCTGCTCTCCAAGGCCGTGATGGAGCACACAGGGCATATCATGCTTGTCGGCGAGGGTGCGCAGAAGTTCGGTTTCGCCATGGGCTTTCAACGCGAGAACCTGCTTACCGAGCGCTCGCGCAAGATTTGGCTGCTGTGGAAAGAAACTATGTCCGACAAGGACTGGTGGGGCCCGGGCATCGACAGCCCGAATTACAAGCTGCCCGACGAAGGCGGCAGCCGCTCATCGCTCGAAGACGGTCGCATCAAGAAACTGGAGACACTGGCTGCCAAGCTCGGAATCGAGCCGGAGTTCCGCGCGGCAGCGATCGACCACGTCCTGCATCCGCCGCACGGAACCATAAATTGCTCGGCGCTGAATGAGAAAGGTCAGATATCGGGAGCAACGACTACAAGCGGCTTGGCGTGGAAGCTTGCCGGACGCGCCGGCGATTCTCCCATCATCGGCGCGGGTTGCTACACCGATCAGGATGTCGGCTCGGCTGGCGCCACAGGCAACGGCGAAGAGAACATTCGCGTAGTGGGCGCTCACACCATCGTGGAGAACATGCGGCGCGGCCTGTCGCCGCAGGAAGCCGGCATGGACGCGCTCAAGCGCATCGTCCGCAATTTCAATGGCGACATGCGCAGGCTGCAGTATGTCGACATGAGCTACTACATCCTCCGCAAGGACGGAGCCTACGCGGGTGTGTGCATGTGGAGTGGACCGCCGGAGCATCCCCGTCGGTTTGCCGTGCACGACGGCAGCAAGCGTTATGAAACCGCGGTCCCGCTCTTCCAGGGGAAATCGATCGGCTGGCCGCCGATGCCGCAACGGCATCTGGCGCCGGAGCAAAAGAAGTAGAGTTAAATTACCTGCTAAACAACTGACGTTTTGACCACAAGACCATGAGTGTTAGGTGAGAAGTCAGAGTGCCGCGGGAAAACACAAAAAACCGCCTGCCACACGAATGCATGGTTCTCTTCGACTGAGGTGGCTTTGTTGTTTTTTTGCCGTCGGATTCGTTGGCTGCCTGCTCCTTCCAGCAACTCCCATATCAGCCGCATTTCGCAGAAATTATCGAGCAATCGCCTAAGGGGGAGAGTGCTTACCGGTTGCGCCGTTCTTGCTCTTCTTCCGCTTTCTTACGCCATTCCGCTTCTTTATCGAAGCAGCCACGGGCCATGAATGGGTCGCCCATGTCGCGGTAAGCGATCCCCATTTCCCTGTACACCATGGCGTGCTCGCCCGCCTGCAAGCTGTAGTCCTGCAATGCATTCTCCAATCGCGCGACAGCATCTCGGAGGTCCCCGTGCTGCTGATCGTAAATGGCGAAGCTGGTGTTGCTCACCACAAAATAGGGATTGATCGCCAGTGACTTGCGTAGGTAGTACAACGCCTCATCCGTTTTTCCTGCCTGCAGCAATTCGGCGCCGAACTCGCCTTCGGCCATCCAATGGTCTTTTACGGTGATTGCGGCGTGCGACCACATGGCGGCAGGGGTCTTCCAGTAGCCGATCTGGCGGTGAGTGACCATGGTGAGCGCAAGTAGCACCACCGCCCCGCTGCCCGCCAGCCAGGCGGGCGAGATATGCCGCTGTCTTGCGAAGTCCGACAGCCCCCAACAGACCATAATGAACAGCCCGATCAGGGCTTGATAGGCAAAGCGATCCGCCATACCCTCTTGGCCGAATTGCAATATCTGGAGCATGGGTACCAGCGTGCCCAGAAACCAGAACCAGCCCACGGGCAAGTAGCGATGACGTCGTCCGGCGACGACCAAGGCTGTGATCGTGACCAGGAGAAGCCCGGCACAGCCGACCTGCCAGCCGGCCAAAGAGTCCCCGCGATTGGGGTACATGGGCGCCATATTCGAGGGCCAAAAAGCTTTGGCAACATATTGGCTGTAAGAGAAGACAGCATTGGCCAGACGATGCGAGAGGGGAGACCATCGCGCGTCGCGCGTTCCCCCTTCAGAGTAGATGGTTAACAGCGAAACCGCCGCGCCGATGAGTAGCAGCGACAGTTTCTCCCGTACTAACCAGAAGAGCGATTTCTGCGGCAGCGGAGGGACCTTGGCCTCGGGCGATAGTTGCTGCCCCAGCGACATTCGCTGCAGGGGCCAGAAATCCCACAGCAGAAAGACAAAAGGCAAAGTGATGATCTGCGCCTTGGCCATTAATCCAACGGCAAATAAGAGGGCCACGACCCGGTATCGACTGTCCCGCGGCTCACGGGCAAACCATTCATAGGCGCCAAGCGCCAGCAGGAAAAACACCATACTCAGAACGGTCTTGCGTTCCGCTACCCAGGCGACCGCTTCCACGTTGAGCGGATGCAGGGCAAAAAGTGCGCCAACCATGAAGCTGCGGCCGGTATATCCCGTCGCCCGCTTCAGCACCCAAAACAGTAGAGCGGCATTGATCGCATGCAGCAGAGCATTGACGTCGTGGTGCCCGGCAGGATTGTCGCCAAAGAGTTGATAGTCCAGGGCATGAGAGAGAAAACTGAGGGGAATCCAGTTTCCCATTTGCAGGTTGGAGAAGGCCCACTTGACGGTCGCCAAGGTCAGTCCGCGGTGAACCTGCTCGTTGTCGAGTACATAGCCGTTGTCATCCAAGCTGAAGAACTGGCAATTGTGGACAGGCAGGTAAACCGCAATCGTAGTTGCGATCAGAATGGCCCCGAGAAGAGCCGTTCGGGCACGCGATTCCGTAAAGAAGAGACCTTGCATGCTGGTCTGTTTTGTAACTTGCAATTCGACGCCGGCAACACTCACTCGTCCTCCCTCCGCGCCGAGGAGTATATACGAAAACGCTGGTGTCGGTACCGGATTAGACTAGGGTTGAGAAACCGATCACTCTTCCGGTTTCTATTTCCAGAGCACTTTAGGCAGAGCTGTGATCGGCTAGTGCCTTCAGGCCCGTGTTCAGCGCACCAAATAACCTTCAGGCGCTGAAGTCGATGACCTCAGCGCCCGATTGCGTCGTTAGCCGGCAAAGCCAGGCATGAAGGCCTGCTCCACCGGCCGCATTACCCCCACCGGGACGGAGCCTACGTTGAGGTCTGCATGTGGAGTGGACCGTCGGAGCGTCCCCGGTGATTCGCTGTACACGACGGCAACAAACGTTATGAAACCGCGGTTGCGCTGTATCAGCGAAAGTCGATTGGGTGGTCGCCCTTGCCGAGAGCGCACCTCGCCCGGAGCGAAAGAAATAAACAGACATGCGCTCTAGTTTTCCGCTCCAACAGCTGTATTGCGACCGTTTCTGTTTGTCTACATCCTAAAGGCGAGCATGAACTCCTCGCAGGCACACAAAAGCAGCCCTGAGCCTCAACGCGGAATCATTCTCCGCATTCTGTATCGCGTGTACACGAACTATCTCGGTGTAACCCCGCCGACCCCGGCACAGGAGCGCATTGCTGCGATCGTCTTGATAGGAGGGGTGATCGTCGGACTCTTCCTTGTGGTGGTCCTAGTGCTGTTTTTGTGGCAAACAATGATGAGATTGGGCGCTCAATAGGTAGCGCTTCTTAGGCACCTTTGGCCCAACTTTTAAGACTAAGCAGATTCCGGCTCGGGCTCGGGTTCGCGCAGAAAATAAGCGTTCGCCGCGGCCAGCAAAGTGTCTCGATCGAGGCAAGGCTCCGTCCGTTTGTAACGCGCCTTCCAGCAAATGCGATTCACCAGGTCCTGGGGATGACACGCCCGCAGCGGCTGCTTCAGCTCCTGCCGGATGATCTGGATCAACTCATCAATGGCGGCAGCATCGCACTCTAGCCGGCAGGTACCGCAGACTCCACGGAAGATGGCATGGAACTGCTGTTCCGAAACAGACCCCACTTTGATTTTGGTCTGAATTCTGCGCAAGAATGCCTCATCACCCAGGGCTGACGGATCCATGTTGGTGGCAAATACGACGCACGGCTCGAACGGAATCTCGATCTTCTTCCCTCCCGCCAGACTGAGGAAGTCGATTCTGCGATCAAGCGGAACCACCCACCGGTTGAGCAGTTCTTCCGGGCGCATCCGCTGACGCCCGAAGTCGTCAATGATTAATACCCCATTGTTAGCCTTCATCTGCACCGGCGCCGAGTAGAACTTCGTTATCGGGTTGTACTGCAGCTCCAGCATTTCCAGGGTCAGTTCGCCGCCGATCAGCACGGTTGGACGATGGCAAAGCACCCAACGCACATCACCACTCTGCGCGGCGGGGTCATCGATCTTCTTGTGCACCTCGGGGTCGTAGACGCAGATAATCTGGCCTTCGACTTCGACCGCATAGGGTATCCACACCCGATCCACGGCAAGCACTTTCGCCAGCGCCGTCGCTATGGTGGTTTTTCCAGCGCCACTGGGACCGTAGAGAAAAATAGACGTCCCGGAATTCAGGGCCGTGCCCAGCTTCTCTAAAACATCGGCATCGAGAACCAAGTGCGCGAAGGCACTCTCGACCGACGGCTCGTCGACATCGAGATGACGCGCGCTCTGCTCCCTAACCTGCTGTTTGTAGTGGTCGAAGGAAACTGGAGCCGGACCCGCATACAGGTTCGTCCGCAACAGTTCGGCGGCTCGCGATCTCCCCTGCGTAGTAATGGCGATTTGCGGAAGACTCCCCGACATTCCCGTTACTTCGCAGAGCTGCTCGGCACGCATGCGACGAAGCAGCTCGTTCACCACGGAAAAAGGCAACCGCATCTGCGAGACCAATTCGCGTAGCGAGAAGGGACCGGAGATATAGAGGCTCTTCAGAGCCAGTTCCTCAAGTACGGACTGACGCACTCCCGTCTCGGCCAACGATTCAGGAGAGTGCTCTGGTCCGGGCCAGTACGCGGTCGCCGAGAACGGATCAGTCCCGTGTGAATATTGGGCGGCCACGGAACCAGAAGACCGGGGTATGCTCTTGACGCCCGAGGACGAACCCAACCCTGACCGGCTTGCGGCAACGGAGCCCGAGGTATGCAACGGACTCTTGACGCCAGAAGACCCCAGCCCCGGCCGGCTCACGGCAACAGATCCGGAAGTGTGCAGTGGGCTCTTGACGGCAGACGAAGAAGACGAAGAGGCCAACCCGGCCCGGCTTGCGGCAACCGCCCCAGAACTGTGAAGAGGTCCGCGTCGGTAGTCTTTCCTGGCTAAGTCATCCATGTGTTGCTCCTGTGGCGCTGCCCATCAACGACAAAAAGCCTGACTCGACGCTCTATTCCCTCCACGTAGGAGCTCTTACGAACGCAAGCGTCGTGCCATTCTCACGATTCGCGGTTGAAAACTTGCCCGCCAATCTTCTAAACAACTTGCCCGGTCCGCCAACCTAAAGCATCTTGAAACCACGCGCCTTTTGACACCCCGAACTATCTCAATGGATACTCCAACTATCTTCCCGGGCGCGGGGGCAAGCTTCACTTTCCTATTCCGGTTGCTGCAGCTCACGGATCGCCTCCGCCAGTTGTTCGACGCTCCGCAGAAATGGCTCCCAACGCGGATCCAAGCGGAACGGATCCAGTGCAGGATCTACGGCAGCCGTTGCAAGGGTCCCAAAACCAAGGTCCCGAGTACGCTCGAGTTCCGCAAAGCCGCGATCCAACTCGCCCAAGGCACCCCAGGTGAGAGCCGCAAAGTAGCTAACATCCGCCGTCGCCGTCGAATCGACTTGGGTAAGAATGCCCTCGGCCTGCTCCCGGTCTCCAGATAGAGCAGCCACGTAAGCCACCAACAACTCCCACGCCAATGTGGGCTCTTGACTTACGACCGCATTCACCTCGTCCATGGCTTCGGAAAGTCGTCCCGAGTGGGCGAGCACAATACCGCGCACCGCCCGCGCCGCCTGGAAATTCGGGTTGAGCTCGAGTGTGTGTTGCAGCTGTGCGTCAGCCTCATCCCACCGCCGTTGGTAATAGAGAACCAGTCCAAAGCAGTAATTGATGGGCGCCATCAGAGGGTCGACTACGCACCCTTCCCTGGCTTGCTCGAGCGCATCTTCCAGCCGATTGCAGGCGGCAAGAGTCATGGCAGAGGCATAACGCGCGATCGCTGAGTCGGCGTTTAACTCTAACGCCCGCTCTGTCTGCCATAGCGCCTCCGCAAAGTTGATATCGCAGTACACCTGAGTAAGACTCAAGGCGGCGTGAGCTTCCGAGAGGTTCTCATCCAGCTCCAGCGCCCGTTGCGCGCAGATTTTCGCCTCCGCAAGTTCCCGAGCCGATTCGACCCTGCCTACGACCGTGAGCATGGCATGCGCGACCGCCTTACACGCGTACGCCATCGCAAACTGCGGATCGGCCTCGATGGCGTGGCCGTAAAGCTCGATGGCACGCTGCAGGCTTTCCGGAGTCCACTGAATTGCGTATTCACTGCCACGAACAAACAGTTCGTCCGCAGAATTGTGCGCCAGAGCAGGGGATGGCGATTTGGGCGTGGCCCGTTTGCTTGCGGAGGAAGACGGAGTCCGGAGCCTTTCGGCCACGAGCCGGGTAATTTCCTCCCGGACCTCCAGCAGATCGTCGGTACCGCAGCTGAACTGCGAGCCCCACAACTGAGTATCCTTGGCTAAGTCGATAAGTTCCGCTCTAACGCACAACAAATCGCCTTGCCGCGTGATGCGGCCGTTCAAAATAGCCCGGGCTCCCAGTTCGCTCCCTACCGCGTGAAGCTCGTCCGCGTGATCGCGATGACGGAACGCCTTGCTGCGGGGTACGACACGAAGCTTCGGAACGTGAGAAAGGCCATCGATTAATCCTTCAGCGATAGCCTCGCCCAGATAGCCGAGCTCCGAGTTCCCGGTTGCGTTAACGAACGGCAGCACCGCCAGAGAGTCGATGTGCTTACCCGCCTTCCGCGCTGCTGGGACACTTGCAGCAGCAGTCTTGACCGGATTTCCGTCACGCAGGCGACGCAAGTCTGCCAGAAGATCCGACGCGCTCTGGTAACGCAGCCTGCAATCCTTCTGCAACAGTTTCGTGACCAGGTTGCAGAATGCCTGCGTGAGGTTCGAGTTGAACTGGGAAGCAGGAACCGGATCACGATTCAGAATCGCGTCAAACATCAGCGCCGTGGTAGATCCGGTGAACGGCAGCACACCGGCACCCATTTCATACAACACGATACCCAGCGAAAACAGGTCGCTCCGCGCATCCAGCTTTTCGCCACGCGCCTGCTCGGGCGACATATACGCGATGGTTCCGACTGTCTTGCCGGAGGTCGTTAAGTGCAATTTAGGATTGCCGACGCCGGCGGCGGGAATTCCACTTGCCGCGGTAATCCCGGCCGCGGTCACGTCAGCGCTTGCGGCGACGGCGGCTTTGGGTTCTTCCACCTTCGCCAAACCGAAGTCCAGTATCTTGGCGTCCCCGCGGCTGGTCAGAAAAACATTGGCCGGCTTCAGGTCGCGATGAACGATACCTTTCTTGTGCGCCGCATCGAGCGCGTCGGTGATCTGGAAAGCAATACGAAGGAGTTCGCTCGTGGGAAGTGGACCTTCCGCAATACGCTCGCGCAGCGTATGGCCTTCGAGCAACTCCATCGTGATGAAGTGGCGCCCATCAGCTTCATTGACTTCGTGAATCGTGCAGATGTTGGGATGATTCAGGGAGGATGCAGCCCGCGCTTCCCGCACCAAACGTTCCACTAATTGGGGGTCGTTGTCGACTTCCGGGGGCAATGTCTTGAGGGCTACCTGGCGGCCAAGGCGCGTGTCTTCCGCGCGGTAAACGACACCCATGCCGCCCGAGCCCAGCTTATCAAGCACGCGGTAGTGGGAAATCGTCGTTCCAAGCATCCCGGTTCGGCTTATTCCGTTGTTCCAGTTATGAGACCGTGGGAGTAGGAGTTTCCCGTTCAGTCGTGCAATATATAAGCTAGGTTAAAGCGGTAGAGTATTCGACGCCGAGTGCCAACTTCAAGAGGCGCTGTCGTGCACCTAAATACCAGAGTAAATGGCCGACAAGTGCTGCCTCAAAGGCACACTTTTACTGGCAAACGCCCACGGACCCAATGATTTAGCGAGATTCGTTAGCACGCTCGCAAACAAACCCCCGGGCGTGAACCCACGGTCTGATGTTCATCTTTGGAAAGCTGCTCGGATTACCCGACCGGCACCGTTTGCAGCACCTGCTCGCGCACTTCCTCGTCCTGTTTCGCTTCTGCACGCGAACTGGGCAGCGCAATCTCGAGCAGCTCTTCGATAGTCTTCACGTAGTGCATGCTCAGCCCCTGAAGCTGTTCCGGCGTTAGATCTTCTTCGACATTCTGCTTGTTTTCCCCGGGCAGAATGATGTCGGTAACGCCGGCGCGCTTGGCCGCCAGAGTCTTCTCCTTGATGCCGCCGATCGGCAGCACGTTACCGCTCAGCGTGATCTCACCGGTCATCGCCGTCAACGGCCGCACCAGACGATCCGTGAGCAGCGAGACCAGCGCGGTCACCATCGTCACGCCGGCCGACGGACCATCCTTCGGAATCGCGCCCGCCGGGACATGGATGTGAATGTCGTGATCGGCGAAGAAGCTCTCGTCCACACCGAGTTCCTTCGCGTGCGATCTCACCCAGGTCAGCGCCGCCTGCATCGACTCCTGCATCACCTGGCCGAGCTGACCGGTCATGGTGAAGCCGCCCTTGCCCTTCATCTTGTTCGCTTCGACGAAAAGCACGTCGCCACCCGTCGGCGTCCACGCCAGGCCAACGGCTACGCCAGCGCGTTTCGTGCGCTCGGCGATCTCGCCTTCGGTGCGAATCTTCATGCCGCCAAGCATGTCGTGTGTCTGCACTAACTCGGGCGTGACCTTCAGCTTGTCGGTCTTGCCCTCGGCAATGCGTCGCGCCTGCTTGCGGCAAATGGTTCCAATTGTTCGCTCCAGGTTACGTACGCCCGCTTCACGCGTGTAGTGCCGGATGATGAACCGGATCGTCTCTTCGGGAAATTCGATCTGGTCGCCGTTGATGCCGTTCTCCTCGATCTGACGCGGAATCAGATATTGAAACGCAATGTGGACCTTCTCTTCCTCGGTGTAGCCTTGCAGCTCGATGATCTCCATGCGATCGCGCAGAGGGTCAGCGACGGGATCGAGCTGGTTGGCCGTGGTGATGAACAGCACCTTCGACAGATCAAACGGCACGTCGAGGTAGTTGTCGCGGAAGCTGAAGTTCTGCTCAGGATCGAGCGCCTCCAGCAGCGCCGAGCCGGGATCGCCGCGGAAGTCGCGTCCGACCTTATCGATCTCGTCCAGCATGAAGACCGGATCGTTGGTCTCCGCCCGCCGAATGCCCTGCATGATCTGCCCGGGCAATGCGCCGATATACGTGCGGCGGTGTCCGCGGATTTCGGCTTCATCGTGTACGCCACCAAGCGACAACCGCACGAACTTCCGGCCTAACGCCCGGGCGATCGATTTCCCCAGCGAGGTCTTCCCCACTCCCGGAGGGCCGACAAAGCAAAGGATCGGACCCTTCATCGACGGCTTCAGCCGCCGCACCGACAGATAGTCGAGAATGCGATTCTTCACCTTCTCCAGATCGTAGTGATCGGAGTCGAGAATCTCCTTCGCCTTTGGGATATCCACTTCGCCGCCGGACGATTTCTGCCACGGCAGCACCGCCAACCACTCGATGTAGTTGCGCGTGAGGCCGTAGTCCGCGGCCATCGGCGACATACGCGCCAGCCGGCCGAGCTCCTTCAGTGCCTCTTTCTTCACGTCATCGGGCATGCCCGCCGATTCGATCTTCTGCCGAAGTTCCTCGGCATCGCGAGTGGTTTCATCCTGCTCACCCAGTTCTTTCTGGATGGCCTTCATCTGCTCGCGCAGGTAATACTCGCGTTGCGTCTGCTGCACCCGATCCTGCACTTCGCTCTGAATCTTGTTGCGCAGCTGCTGGACCTCCAGTTCCTTGGCCAGGTGCTGGTTGATTTTCTCCAGCCGCACGTGCACATCCGAGGTCTCCAGCACGTCCTGCTTGTCGCGGGTCGACAGTGACGGCAACGACGACGCGATGAAGTCGACCATGCGCCCGGCATCCTCGATATTGCCGGCAACCGTGGAAAGCTCATCCGACAATGTGGGAGATCCGGCGACAATCTGCTGAAACAGCGTCAGCACGTTGCGCTGCAACGCCTCAATCTCGGCGTTCTTGGGAGCAGGCAGTTCGGGAATTGACTCCACTGTGGCGCGCATGAACGGCGTCAGCTGGCTGTATTCGGAGACCTTCACGCGCTCCAGGCCCTCGGCAAACACGAACAGGCTCTGGTTAGGCATGCGGACAACTTTGTGCACGACCGCGAGGCTGCCGACGCTGAACAGGTCGGTTGGCTGCGGATTGTCGACGCGCGCCTCGCGCTGCGCCACAACAATAATGGTCTTGTCGTCGCCCAGGGAGTTGATCAATTGCACCGAGCTTTCGCGCCCCACGGTCAGCGGAAGCACCGCATGAGGAAACAAAACCGTGTCGCGGACGGGCAAAACCGGCAGCGTTCTCGCGGCTTCGGAATCGTCTCTCAGTTCCGGATCTGCGCCTTCTAAGTCTTTATTGGGATTGGACATACTACATCCTTTAGTCAGTTACACTCAACCTATAGATGCTGGCCCTCACTAAAAGATGCAACCTGCATCTGTGTCAAGAACGGGCAATTCCGAAAGACTCGGCTGATACCCACGAACTGGCGCGAAATGTTCTCGTTTCGACGTCCTGCACCTTCATCGCCCCGTCTGAAACTCATGCGAGCATCGCCTCGAGCGCCGCGCCCTCACGCGCACAGGATTCTACGCAACGGACAGGGTGCCGACAACCGGATTTCATCGAAAGTTTTTGACTATTCCCAGATAGGAATCGGTCAGTCGGGTTGGAGCCATCGCCACGGAGATAGTATTCTGCATTTGTCAGCCACAAATTCTCAATGCACACACGGAGGTACCGACCTTGGGCCATGCTCTTCGAAGAGCTTTCGCTTACGTCTTCATTCCTTTAATTCTAATCGTGGGCGCCGCGGCGCCGCTCTGGGCCCACGCCGTTCTCATGGACTCCAAGCCGAAAGCGAACGCGACCGTCGCCGGCGCCGACCTTCCGATCTGGTTGCGCTTCAATGTGCGCGTCGATGGCAGCCGCTCGCGTGTGCAACTGATCGCGCCGGACGGGGCATCCGCCAAGTTAGATCCGCTTAAACAGCCGACACCTGACACTCTGGAGTCGCACACCACCGGCCTGAAGCCGGGAGCCTACAAGCTGCAATGGCAGGTGCTCGCCTCCGATGGCCACATCAGCCGCGGCGAGGTCGATTTCACGGTGAAATAGCCGTTCACCATGCTGAAGCTTGTCGACATTTTTGGATATCTCGCCGTACTGCTGAGCGCGGGAACTCTAGTTGGTCAGTCCTTGCTGTTGGGCGGCTTGGTGTTCATGTGCTGGATCGCCAGGCCCAGCACAGATGTTCCAGCGGATTCCCTTCAGGGGGTGCACCAACTCGCACGACGCTGGTTTCGGGTTGCTGCCGGCGGCCTCGCCGTGGTGCAGGTACTCTACCTCTATGTGAATAGCGCCGTCCTGATGGCGACGCTCGAAGTACCGTTCCGCGACGTTACCGGCGCCACGTTCTTTATTGCAGGCACCCTCATCCTGGTTGCGTCGGTCGGTGCGGCCGTCGTCGCCGGTATGGGGCACTCCACTCATTCGCGGTTTTCGAATGCGTGGGAAGGGCGAAACAAGTACATCGGTTGGTATCTCTCGTTCCTGGTCGTAGTCATCCTGAGCGCGTCGGTGATGACCGACCATGCCGCCTCGCGCCTCGAACACCGCGTACCGCTAATCCTCCTCACCGCCCTGCACGAGGTCGCCAGCGGTCTCTGGATTGGAGGACTGCCCTTCCTCCTTGTGGGTCTGTATGTCAACCGCGAGCGTGCGACACAGTGGTACTTGACCCGACGCTTTTCGCAGCTGGCTTTCGCCAGCGTCATCGCCATAGTCTTCAGCGGCGTGTGCATGAGCTTCGCCTATGTCGGCTCATTTTCTGCCCTGTTCGGAACGACGTACGGGCTGATGCTGCTGGCCAAGATCGCCATGCTGGGAGCGCTGCTGGTACTGGGAGGAGTGAACTTCCTCATGATCCGGCGGCACGGTCCAGACCAGGTCATACTGCGGCTGCGGCGGTTGGTGGAAGCCGAAGTTGGTATCGGCATCACGATCCTGCTTTCCGCAGCATCGATGACCTCCGCGCCGCCCGCGGCCGACCTGGTCAACGACACAGTCCAGCCGTCACATATCTGGGCGCGCTATAAACCGATGTGGCCACGAATGGCGAGTCCGCCGGAGTCCGAGCTCTCCACCAGGCGTCCCGGCCAGACAATTTCTGCTGACGATCCCACGCGCCGCATCGTCGCCTACACCAGTGAGGGGCTGGGCATATCGTTACGCTCTCTTAACGACATGAAGTGGTCGGAATACAACCATCACTGGATGGGTGTGATTGTGCTCGCCATGGGATTTCTCGCCGTGCTGGCGCGCACCGGCCGCGCGCCGTGGGCCGAATACTGGCCGCTACTGATGATCGGCATCGCCATCTTCATTTTTCTACGCGGCGATCCCGAATGCTGGCCGCTCGGCCCCAAGAGCTTCTGGACGACCTGGGCCGACCCGGAAATCGCGCAACATCGCATGGCTGCGGTGCTGTGCGTTGCTTTCGCGATTTTCGAGCTGCGCGTTCGACGCAATCGCTCGCAACAGGGTCCGCTGCCACTTGTCTTCCCGCTCATTTGCGCCGTCGGTGCGGCGCTGCTGCTGACCCACTCGCACGGAACGCAGAACGTGAGAGAAGAGACTCTGGCAGAATTGAGCCATACGCCGATGGCGGTAGTCGGCGTCATGGCCGGATGGTCGCGCTGGCTCGAGCTGCGCCTGCCGGAGGAGGATCGTGGCTACGCTTCGTGGATCTGGCCGGTGTGCTTCGTGCTTATCGGCGCGGCGCTGCTAAATTATCGCGAGTTCTAGGGTAGAGCTGGCCTTTAGGCCGGCGTATCGGGCCGCTCTACTCTCACCGCATGATAGGAAACCCCGGCGACGGCTCGCCGTAATCCAGATCGAAGCCCAGCTGCAGCTTCGCGGCCTCTGACATCAGCGCCGGACTCCACGGCGGATCGAAGACAATCTCGACGTTCACTTCTTTTACCTCCGGCAGCCGCGACAGCTTACTCTCTACATCGGTCTTCAGCACGTTCCCCATGCCGCAGCCCGGCGCAGTCATCGACATCTTCACGTCGAGTTTGTGTCCGCCGCCTTCGGCATCGCTGGTCTTGCACTCGTAAATCAAACCGAGATCGACGACGTTGACCGGAATCTCCGGATCGAAAACCGTCTTCAGCTCCTCCCACACAAGCTGCTCGCTGAACGCGCGCTGCTCGGATTCGGGAACAGCTTCCGGAGTCGGCAGTCCCAGCGCATCCGCATCACGCGCGTCGATACGATACATCGCCCCGTACTGCCCGCCGGTGACGGTATAGCTGCCGCCCAAGGTCTGCATGATGCGTACCACCGTCCCCTGCGGCAGCGAAACTTTAATCCCGCTGGGAATTTCGATGACATCGCAAGCGCGATTCAACGTAATGGCAACGCCCATGTGCATTGTCTGATTCGCCTCGAGGTGGAGCACCGCTTCAGCGGTGCATTACTCTTTTCTTAGATTCGGCTTTAGCCGCTGAGATACCACTGACCTCAGGCGCGCTAAAGCGCTGCGCCATGCACACCTAA
The DNA here is from genome assembly GCA_963747045.1 of uncultured Acidobacteriaceae bacterium. Lineage (GTDB taxonomy): Bacteria > Acidobacteriota > Terriglobia > Terriglobales > Acidobacteriaceae > Bog-257. The sequence continues at coordinate 82,617 of CAVVDN010000020.1, forward strand.
AGGCGTGCTCCACCCGTATCTCATCTATCTTACTTCTAGCGAAAGAACCACTAGGACGCGAACAACTGTGTGAGTCTTGTCAGCCGCAGCAGGTCCGCGACGCGCGGCGAAAGATTCACCAGTTCCAGCCGGCAATATCCCGCATTCAGCGCCGACGCCGAGATCCAACCAGTGTACCCAGTCCGGAGCTGTCCACGTGCTCGACATCCGTGAGGTCGATCAGGATGCGCCCGCCCTCGGGAATCAGCGGCTTGACGGCCTCTTTCAACTGGACCGCCGCATCGCGCACGATCCTGCCGCGGCATTTAACGGTCGTCACGGCATTGTTCAATTCGTCTTTAGATTTCTCGACTTCGTACCGCAAGGATCCACGCGGTGCGGTGCCCATTCCCATCTCCTCGGAACAAAAGAAGCTTCAGAATGTTACGTTTCGTCGCGTCTCGCTGCCGCCGCAGAAAATTGAGGGGCTTAAAGAATCCTGCTATTTTTTTTTTGCGAATTTACTCCGTTGAAACCGCGTCCTGCTTCCCTTCCAGCGCGGCCTGCAGGGTGTGCCACGCCAGCGTCGCGCACTTCACCCGCACCGGGAAACTCGGAAACGCCGGCAAACACCGCCAGCTTGCCCAGCGACTCGCGATCGCCGTTTCGCTTGCCCGGTGACCAGCTTGTGAAATTCTCGAAGAGCTTCTCGGCTTCTTCGTTGCTCTTGCCCTTTCACGCTCTGCGTCATCATCGAGGCGGACGCCTTCGAGATGGCGCAGCCCGAGCCCTGAAAGGTGATGTCGCGGATCGTGTCGCCTTCGAGATCGAGATAAACGGTGAAGTGATCGCCGCACAGCGGATTGAAGCCCTCGGCTTTGTGATTGGCGGTCTGCAGCTCGCGAAAGTTGCGCGGCGCCTTGCTGTGCTCCAGGATCACTTCCTGATAGAGATCGCGCAGATCGGACATCAGGCGAACACCTCCTTCACCTTTTCGATGCCCGTCGACCAGCGCGATCGATTTCCTCGCCGCGTGTTGTAAAGCGCGAACGAGGCGCGCGCGGTGGCCGGAATGCCGAAGCGCTGCATCACCGGCTGCGCGCAGTGATGGCCGGTGCGGATGGCGATGCCTTCCTGATCGAGGATGGTGCCGATATCGTGCGGATGAATGCCGTCGATGACGAACGAGAGCACGCCGGCCTTTTCCGCGGCCGTGCCGATCAGGCGCACGCCGGGAATCGCCGAGAACGCTTCGGTGGCGTAGGCCAGCAGGTCGTGCTCGTGCGCGGCGATGTTGTCGATGCCCAGACGTTCAACATATTCGATGCGCCGCGCCCAGGCCGATGGCGCCGGCGATGTCGGGCGTGCCCGCTTCGAACTTGTACGGCAGCTTGTTGTAGAGCGTCTTCTCGAAGGTGACCGAGCTGATCATGTCGCCGCCGCCCTGGTACGGCGGCATCGCTTCGAGCAGCGCGCATTTGCCGTAGAGCACGCCGATGCCGGTCGGGCCCGTAGAGCTTGTGGCCGGAGAAGGCGTAGAAATCGCAATCGAGCGCCTGCACGTCCACCGGCATGTGCGGCGCGGCCTGCGCGCCGTCGACCAGCACGGGAATGTCCGTGCTGCGTGCGCCATCTCGATGATCTTGCGCACCGGATTGATGGTGCCCGAGCGCATTCGAAACGTGCGTGACGGCGACGAACTTCGTCTGCGGCCCGAGCAGCTTGCGCAATTCGTCGAGCAGCAGCTCGCCGCGGTCGTTGATGGGCAGCGACGCGCAGCTTGGCGCCCTTTTCCTCGCAGAGCATCTGCCAGGGCACGATGTTGGAGTGATGCTCCATGGCGGTGATGAGCGACTTCGTCGCCCGCGCCGACGTGCGTGCGGCCGTAGGTCTGCGCGACCAGGTTGATGGCCTCGGTGGTGCCGCGGACGAAGATGATTTCGCTGGCGTGTCGGCGGCGTTGAGAAACTGCTGCACCGTTGCGCGCGCCGCTTCGTAGCTCCTCGGTGGCGCGCTCGGAGAGGAAGTGCACGCCGCGATGGATGTTGGCGTTGTCCGCGCTCGTAGTAATGCGAGATGGCGTCGATCACCGCCTGCGGCTTCTGCGAGGTGGCGGCGTTATCGAGATAGACGAGCGGCTTGCCGTGAACCTTCTGCTGCAGGATGGGAAAGTCGGCGCGGACTTTCTCCACGTCAAAGCCGGCAGCGCTCGCGGCCGACATTGCCGAGCGAACTCGCAGCGACAGGCTGTTCGGCAGCCGTGGTCATCCCACTTCCTCCCAATTTCTTCCGCTTGGCTCGCCGCCTGCGGTTCGCGCCGGCGCGGCAAGCGGATTGGCCATGCTCGAAGAGATGCGCGTTGATCAGGTCTCCGCGATGAGTGCGGCGCGCCGCGTCGCTTCATGCGGTCGAGGCATTCGCTGGCGAAGGCCAGCAGCAGCAGCCGGCGCGCCGAGATTTCGTCGATGCCGCGCGAGCGCAGATAGAAGAGCGCGTTCTCTTCGATCTGGCCGATGGTCGCGCCGTGCGTGCACTTCACGTCGTCGGCGTAGATTTCGAGCTGCGGCTTGGTGTCGATCTGCGCGTCGTCGGAGAGCAGCAGGTTGCGATTGGTCTGCTTGGCGTCGGTCTTCTGCGCGTCCTTGTGCACGATGATGCGCCCGTGGAAGACGCCGTGCGCCTGGTCGTCGAGAATGCCGTTGTAGAACTGGCGGCTGCTCGCAGTGCGGGCTGGCGTGCTCCACCAGCATGTAGTTGTCCAGATGCTGCGGCCGCTGCCGATGAAGAGGCCGTTGATCAGGCACTCGCCGCCTTCGCCCGCCAGCACCGGATGCACGTTGTTGCGCACCAGCGCGCCGCCGAGCAGCACGGAATGCGACGCGACATTGGCGCTGCGCCCTGCTGGATGCGCAGCGTGGAGACGTTGAACGCCTGCGGTGTCTCGCGCTCGATCATGTAGTGCGACACCACGGCGTTCTCGCCGGCAATCAGCTCGGTGGCGGTGTTGCGAGAAGGCGACGTCCGCTGCCGAGCGAGACGTAATCTTCGACCACGGTGACCTGGCTTTGATCTTCCGCCACGATCAGGTTGCGCGGATGGGTCATCGTGCGGGCGTCCGGCGCTGCGGTGGAGACGAACAGCAGATGAATCGGCTGCTCGAGCACCGCGCCTTCGGCGAACGTGGATGTAAGGCGCCGTCTTCGAGGAAGCGGTGTTCAGCGCCGCGAAAGGCATCGCGCTGGGTATCGAGATAGCGGCCGAGGTGCGGTTCGAGCGCGGCTGGATTCGCTGCTGATCGCATCGGCCAAGCCCGTGACTACGGACGTCGCTCCTGCGGCAGATTCCGACACCGACAAGCTCGCGAACGAAGCGGCCGTTGACGAACACGAGCTGGCAAGCTGCGCCGGGCAAGTCGATACAGCGCGCAGGTCTTCCCGGCTGACGTTGGCGCTGTCGCGGCGAGCTGGAACGGCGTCTTGCGCGATCGCGCGAGACACTGGTGAAGCGCCAGTCTTCGTCGTGCGTGGTCGGGAAGCCAACTTCGCAGAAGCGCGCGAAGGCGTCCTCGCGGAGCTTCCGCAGCCAGCCGAGATCGCGGCCCGCGGCCGTCTGTTCGAAGTCGCCAGTAAGCTTCCAGATAGCGTTCGAGATTTCGGAGTCGCTGTGGTCACGATTGTCATCCCGTTATCGCCTGATTCAGCGCGGCGCGGTCTGGCGTGCGTCCGGCTTCGATCGGGCTGTAGCCCTTCTCTTCCAGTTCCAGCGCCAGCTCCGGGCCGCCCGAGCGCACGATGCGGCCGTCCACCAGCACGTGCACGAAATCCGGCACGATGTAGTTCAGCAGGCGCTGGTAGTGCGTGACCACGACGAACGGCGCGCTCCGGGCTGCGCATGGCGTTCACGCCCTTGGCCACGATCCGCAGCGCGTCGATATCGAGGCCGGAGTCGGTCTCGTCGAGAATCGCCAGCTTCGGCTCGAGCACCGCCATCTGCAAAATTTCGTTGCGCTTCTTCTCGCCGCCGGAAAAGCCCTCGTTCACCGAGCGGTTCATCAGCTGCTCGTCCATCTCCAGCAGCTTCAGCTTCTCGCGCAACATGGGCAGGAAGTCCATGGCGTCCATTTCCTCCTCGCCGTGATATTTGCGGATGGCGTTCAGCGCCGAGCGCAGGAAGTAGGCGTTGCTGATGCCGGGAATCTCCACCGGATACTGAAACGCGAGGAACACGCCTTCGCAGGCGGCGTCTTCGGGCTTCATCGCCAGCAGGTCTTTGCCGTTGAAGAGGATCTCGCCGGCGGTGACTCGTAGCTCTCGCGCCGCGCCAGCACCTGCGCCAGCGTGCTCTTGCCCGAGCCGTTCGGCCCCATGATGGAGTGCACCTCGCCGGGATTGACCGTCAGGTCGATGCCCTTGAGGATCTCGTGTGCCGCCAACGTTGGCGTGCAGATTCTTGATTTCCAGCAAGCTCATTCTTTCGTTCGTCCTCTGCTCGATAAATTCTGATTTGAAGGGGCACGGCTTCAGCCGTGCCGTCTCCCATCTCTTGAATGACGGCTTTAGCCGCTGAGGGAATCTCGCTGAAGCGTGAATCCCCTCAGGGGCTGAAGCCCACATTTCATTACGCGTCGTCGCGCGCAGCTAAAGCTGCGCCCCTTCAAGCCGCGCTTGAGGCTGGCCTGAAGGCCAGCACTACTCATTACCCGACGCTGCCTTCCAGGCTCACGCTCAGCAGCTTCTGCGCCTCGACCGCGAACTCCATCGGCAGCTCGCGGAAGACGCGCTTGCAGAAGCCGTTGACGATCATCGACACGGCGTCTTCGGCCTTCAGCCCGCGCTGCCGCAGGTAGAACATCTGGTCCTCGCCGATCTTCGAGGTCGACGCCTCGTGCTCCATGTGCGCCGTGGAGTTCTTCACTTCGATGTAGGGGAAGGTGTGCGCGCCGCACTTGTCGCCGATCAGCAGCGAATCGCACTGCGTGTAGTTGCGCGCGCCGGTCGCGCCCTTCAGGATCTTCACCAGCCCGCGATAGGTGTTCTGCCCGTGTCCGGCGGAGATGCCCTTCGAGACGATCGTGCTCTTCGTGTTCTTGCCGATGTGGATCATCTTGGTGCCGGTGTCGGCCTGCTGATAGTTGTTGGTCAGCGCCACCGAGTAGAACTCGCCCACCGAGTTGTCGCCCTGCAGGATGCAGCTGGGATACTTCCAGGTGATGGCCGAGCCGGTCTCGACCTGCGTCCAGGAGATCTTCGAGTTCACGCCCTGGCACTTGCCGCGCTTGGTGACGAAGTTGTAGATCCCGCCCTTGCCTTCCTTGTCGCCGGGATACCAGTTCTGCACCGTCGAGTACTTGATCTTCGCGTTGTCGAGCGCGACCAGTTCGACCACCGCGGCGTGCAGCTGGTTCTCATCGCGGATCGGCGCGGTGCAGCCTTCGAGGTAGCTGACGTACGCGCCTTCGTCGGCGACGATCAGCGTGCGCTCGAACTGGCCCGTCTCCGCGGCATTGATGCGGAAGTAGGTCGAAAGCTCCATCGGGCAGCGCACGCCCTTGGGCACGTAGACGAACGATCCGTCGCTGAAGACCGCGGCGTTCAGCGCCGCGAAGAAGTTGTCGGTGTACGGAACAACCGAGCCCAGATACTTCTGCACCAGCTCGGGATGCTTCTGCACCGCCTCGGAGAACGAGCAGAAGATGACGCCGGCCTCGGCCAGCTTCTCCTTGAAGGTCGTCGCCACGGAGACGCTGTCGAACACCGCGTCCACGGCCACGCCGGCCAGCATCTTCTGCTCGGTAAGCGGGATGCCCAGCTTCTCGTAGGTGCGCAGAATCTCGGGATCGAGCTGGTCCAGGCTCTCGAGCTGCGGCTTCTGCTTCGGCGCCGAGTAATAGATGATGTCCTGATAGTCGATCGGCGGATACTGGACGTTGGCCCACTTCGGCTCGGCCTGCGTCTCTTCCAGCGACGCCCAGTGGCGAAACGCCTTCAGCCGCCAGTCCAGCATGAACTCGCGGCTCGTTCTTCTTCGCCGAGATCAGGCGGATGGTGTCTTCGTTCAGGCCCTTGGGGACACGCTCTTCCTCAATGTCGGTGACGAAGCCCCACTTGTACTCGTGGTTCGCCAGGTCCTGAATGGTATCTACGTTCGAACTCATTGCATTCTCCCGGATATTTGAACAATCGTCGGCACCAGCTTTGCCGCGCGCGTCTCGGATGGCGGTCAACTGCATGGGCTGAATCAGATCGGAAAGCGTAACTTTCTCCAGCGCGCCGCGCACGACCTGACTGATGATTCTCTGGTTGCGCCTTGATCGGGCAGGATCGCTCCAGATCGCACATGCCGGTTATCGTCGAGTACTGCACTCGGTCAATGCGATCGGACCCTCGATGGCAGCCACAATCTCCGCCACAGATATCTCGGCTGCCTCTTTGGCCAGGCCGTATCCACCCTTCAATCCGCGATGCGAAGTCAGAAGCCCGCTTTGTAAAAGCTGCTTCAACACCTTACTTACGGTCGGCAGTGGCAGACGTGACGCGGCTGCCAGGTCGCGCGCCGTATGCACGGCCGCAACGCTATCGCGGGCCATGATGGTCATCAGGACCAGCCCGTAATCGGTAAGCTTTGCGAAGCGGATCATGGCTTTGTATGCTTAGATTCATATAGTACCACGCCGGTACTATTTCTTTGGAACCCGTCCTTCCCTGTTCCGTTCTGCTGACTGTTTCCCGCTACAACGAAGTCGATAGTATTTGCGAGCACCTGATTGACTTCGAACGGACGTTCGAGTAGATTTCCAGAGCTGTCTGCTCAGAGATGTACGTCTGCGGCCCCTCCTGCCGGACGCCGAAGGTCGGCATCGAAGATCGCCCTTGAAACCAACGCACAATTGAGGAGAAACATGAAGCTCTTGCGAATGCTCGGAATCGCCGCGATTGCCGTGTGTGCAGCCACCGCTGCCACAGCGCAATCCTGGACACCTGTACAAAACGTTCCCAACATCGGTGCCGGTGCCATGGCACTGCTAACCAACGGCTGTGTTCTGGTGCACGACGAAAGCGGTAACAGCGGAACCTGGGGCAACTGGTATACCCTCTGTCCCGATATCAACGGTAGTTACACGACCGGCACCTGGACCCAGGTTGCCACCATGCCAGCCGGTTACGGGCCTCTCTATTTCGGCTCCGCCGTGCTGCCCGATGGACGATATATAGCTGAAGGCGGCGAATACAATCTGGGCGGCGATGCCTGGACAACTAAGGGCGCGATTTACGACCCGGTTGCCAACACCTGGACGTCCGTCGCTCCTCCCAGCGGATGGGCATCCATTGGCGACAGTCCCAGCGTTGTTCTGAGCAGCGGTACCTACATGCAGAGCAGCTGCTGCGACACGGCGAAGCAGGCAGCGTTGCTGGATCCGACGACTCTGACCTGGACCTCAACGGGTTCTGGGAAGTTTGACATCTACGACGAGGAAGGCATGACCCTGCTTCCCGGCGGTCAGGTGATAGATGTGGATGCCTACGTATTCCAGTACAACGGATCCGGAAAGAATTACGAGCTGTACAATCCTTCGACCGGTGCCTGGACCAGCCAGGGCAGCACGCCGGCCCAGTATTGGGATTCAGCCGCTAACTGCGGTGGCTCCGGACGCGCGTCCTACGAGCTTGGTCCCGCTGTGCTGATGCCGAACGGCACCGTCTATCAGACAGGCGCCAACAGCTGCGGCGCCGCTCACACCGGCGTCTACAACTACGCCAACAACACCTGGACGGCAGGCCCGGACTTTCCCGGCACTTTCGGTATCGCGGATGGCCCGGCTGCGCTGGAAACCAACGGCAATGTACTGATGTTTGCAAGCCCAGAAGTTTCGGAGGCTCTGGCGGCCAGATGTTCGAGTGGAATGGCAGCACCTTGAACACAGTTCCCAATCCGCCCAACGGTTCCGGCGACTCCTCCTATTACGGCCACATGCTGATGCTGCCTAGCGGTCAGATCATGTTCACCGACTTCAGCAATGATGTCGAGCTGTTCACCTCTGCCGGCAGCCAGTACACCGGCTGGACCCCGACAGCGATTTTCACTACCGCCCCATCGTTCCACCGGGGACAGACGTATCGCATCGCCGGCATCAAGTTCAACGGCGTTTCGCAGAACAATGCCTACGGCGATGATTTCCAGGACGCTACGCAACTACCCGATCGTGCGGCTGACGAATGTTGGCACGGGACACGTGTTCTACGCCCACACCCACGATCACAACACCATGGCAGTTGGCTACCAGGGTCCCTCGTTTACCCATATCGATATTCCATCGAACATGGAAACCGGTACCGCCAACCTGCAGGTCGTCGTAAACGGCATCGCTTCGCAGAACTATCCGGTCATAATTCAGTAGGACCGATAGAACGAAGCTTCTCGCGCCACGTCACTCAACCCTGAGCTGACGTGGCGCCTTTTTTAGCTTCGAGCAGACTGCCCATGCACACCAGGAACACAGGGGCCGTCGCTTTTGACGGCGGTGTAAGATAAGCGAAGTCTCCGCACAATAAGAATTCCGAGGAATCAAGTCCTGCCGGCGAAGTCTTCCCTAACTGCCAATCCCCGCTCGCGGTCCGGACAGCAACGTGCTGGAATCGAGAGCGATAGACCTGTGAGGAGAACCGCGCTCTGGCTGGCGCTTCTGCTGGCGGTCATGACCGTTGCGGTTTATTTCCCTGTCCATTCGCATCCTTTCGCGGAACTCGACGATGGCTCGTATGTCTACGCCAATCCCCAGGTCCGCGCAGGATTGACTTGGGAAACCACAAGGTGGGCGTTCACCTCGTTTGGTTCCGTCACTCCTGACGTGCCGGACTGGCATCCCGTGGCTTGGCTTTCGCATGCTCTCGACACCGAGATGTTCGGTCCTGGGCCCGCGGGTCCGCACGACATGAACATTTTTCTTCATGCGTTGAATGCAATCTTGCTGCTCTGGGTGTTACAGCGGGCAACCGGCTGTGTTGGTCGCAGCGCGATGGTGGCGGCGCTGTTTGCCTTGCATCCCATCAACGTCGAATCCGTGGCCTGGATTGCGGAGCGCAAGAACCTGCTGAGCATGACGTTTTTTCTCCTCGCCTTGCTGGCTTATGGCTGGTATACGCGAAGACCGCGGCCGGGACGTTACCTTGCCGTCGCAGCGATGTTTGCGCTCGGCTTGATGTCGAAGCCGCAGATCGTGACACTGCCCTTCGTTCTGCTGCTTTGGGATTACTGGCCGCTGGAGCGCGTCGCTGTCCGCTCTTCGCTATTCGCGTTTCGCCAGACTTGTCTGCCAAGCGATTCCGGCGAAGTGCGAATCGCGAAGAGCGAAGCGCAAAGAGCGAACGGCGAACAGAGATCCTTACGTTGGCTGCTGCTAGAAAAGTTGCCCCTGTTTGCCCTGGCAGCTGCGAGTTGCGTCATCACGGTGAAGTCGCAATTGGCCGTTGGCGGCATTAGCCAGCAGTTCGCCCTGGCGGGGCGCCTGGAAAACGCGATTGTGTCCTATGTGCGATATCTGGCCAAGGCCGTCTGGCCGGCGAATCTGTCGCCGTTCTATCCTCATCCGGCGGGATCGCTGGCCGCATGGCAGGTCGGTGGGGCGTTGTTCGTTCTGATCGCAATCTCTGCGTTCGCGATTGCGCTTCGGCGACGGCGCTATTTTCTCGTGGGCTGGTTCTGGTTTCTCGGTACGCTGGTTCCCATGATTGGCCTGCTGCAAGTGAACCGGCAGGCCATGGCCGACCGGTACGCATATATCTCGTTTATCGGACTGTTCATTCTGGCGACCTGGGGAATATCGGATATCGCCGAACAGCGGCATTTTCCGCCCGCGTTTGTTCGCGCAGCCGCGGTCGCGGTTCTGGCGGCATTGACGGTGCTCACCTGGCGCCAGATCGGCTATTGGGGAGACAACCTCGCTCTCTGGGAACACGCGCTTGAGGTCACACAGGGCAATTATCTGGCGGAAAACATCGTCGGCTCGACGCTGATGGACCAAGGACGCGTCGTCGACGCCCTGCCGCACCTGATTGCGGCCACGCAAATGAATCCCTCGGATCCCTCCGCGTATGTGGCAATCGGTATGTACGACCAGCAACATGGCAAGGCGCGAGAGGCAATTGAGCAATATCAGAAGACGATCACCCTCACCGATCACGCGGTTCAGAAAAACCTTTGGCTGCGTTCCACCGCTTTTGCGCGCATGGGTTCGGCTTATCGCCAGTTGCGAGAGTTCCCACAGGCGCGCGCGAGTTTTCAGAAGGCGCTGGAGATCGATGAGCATGACGGGCAGGTCTGGCTTGCACTTGGCATTGTGACCGCCCAGGCGGGCGATCAGCCCGCCGCGATAGAAGCCTATTCGCAGGCCTTGAAGATCGAGCCTTCTGACGTTGGTTATCTGCTGCTGGCGCGTGCGCTCGATCAAACCGGGCAGCGTGACCGTGCAGAGGCAGCCCGCGCCGCGGCACGGCGGCTGTCGCGCGATCTTTCTGCCGCGGCGAGGAAAGTAGATGCCATCTTCGCGGGGCCGAGCAATGCGACTGTGCGACCTTAGGCCCCTGTCTTCAAACTCTGTTTCGATTTCCACGGCGCGGCTGAGCTCATGCGCGCGAGCGGCGGTGTCTCACTTTGAGGTCATGCTCTAGCGGCCCGATAGCCCGCTTTTTCGAACGAATTCGGACCAATCTTGGAGCCTGACGGCTCAACCGGACCCGATTTTCCACAATTTGCAATATTCCGGCTCTCCAGCCGCCGCTTTCCGGTAACTTTTCTGCTTGCAACTCGTCTACTTTTCGGGGCTTATGGGGTGAACCCGAATCTGCAACTTACGGTGTACGGTGCGGCGGCAATTTAGCTTGCAACTCAGTCAAAAACCGGTCTATATTAGACCGTTCTCTGGCCCAAGCGGTTACCTTCCGGTAGACAGGTCTTAGCAAGGCCCAGCATCATCGCGCCCCGAATCGTTGTTGAAGCTGCTTGAATCCAATTAGTTAGGCTAAAAAAGGGCCAAGGCATCACTTGCAGCATGGCGGTCATCCGACTTTTATCTCTCTAGACAGGAAGAAAGCACAACACATGGCAAAGCGACGTGGCAATCCTAATTGGGGCAAACCCGAGCCCATCGGCCCGGTGGTTCCCACCATTACTGAATTTGAGCAGGTGGTCAAAGAATTCAAGCTGCAGCCGGATCAGTACATTCGCTCCACCCGGCTGCGTGAATGGGCGCGGAAGAACAAGAACTCGAAGTACATCCCTGAGCCGCTTCTTGAAGCCTGGGGCTTCGAGATCGAATCCACGCTCTAACCCCGACTCTTTCTCAGGAAAAGGGCCGCTTGCCGCGGCCCTTTTCCTTTGCCGGGAATTCTCCTCGGCGCAGTTTCATCGCTGCTCGATCAGCTGTTAGCCGGCATTCCCTTGAGCAATTCCACCGCTCCGTTGCTACGGTTATACTTGCCTGCAACATGAGCCGGTGTATCCACGCCCAACCAGTCCTGAATGTCCGTCTCGTTTAAGCCAGCGGCAGCGTCGGCCCGTCCGCTCGACGTGAACCCCTTGCCTGCGGACGGTTCTCAACGCCTCGAGCGGCGATTGTTTCGCGTGCTGGCTGTCGTGGCTTTGGTCTACGCATTTCTCGCGGGATTGGCTACCATCGGTGATCCCGATTTCGGCTGGCAATTGGCTCGCGGACGCTGGATCGCGCAGCATCATCACGTCTTCACCTACGATGTCTTTTCTTACACTATGCCTGGCGCGCCAGCGGTCTACCCCGCGCTCGGCGGAGTTTTGCTGTACTGGGTCTACGTGCTCGGCGGCTACAAACTGCTCTCCTGGCTAACCGCCCTCGTCTCCGTCGCGACCGTCTCGTTGTTGTTGCGTCGCGGCAACTCATTCACGGCAGCCCTTGCCATCCTCGCGATGCCGTTCATCGCCTTGCGCATGGTGCCGCGGTCGGAGCTATTCGCGATCGTCATCTTCGCCGCCTACGTGTCGATCTTGTGGCAGCATTTCCAAACCAGCCGCGGCCCGCTATGGTTGCTGCCCGTCCTGATGGTCGCTTGGGTCAACATCCATTTCAGCTTCTTCTCCGGATTCGGACTGCTGGCTGCCTTCGCCGGAGTCGAAGTTCTGGAGTTGCCGTTTGCCGGCGAGCGCCGGCATAACGCCATCGCGCGGCTGAAGCGGGAAATCCCGTGGTTCCTGACGACTGCGGTCGCCACTCTGTTGAACCCGTGGGGATGGAAGCTCTACAAGGAAACGGCCCAGTACACCAGCGCAGCCTTTGCCATCTACGTCAACGAATGGGCGCCGCTACGCTGGAACTGGACGAGTCCTCTTGTCAGCTTCACCGTTCGCAGCACCAACGACATCGGCCACGTGCTGTTCGTGATTGTCGTGGTGGCGATCGTCGTCGCCTTGCTTCAGCGACGACTGGGAGCGGCGATGCTGCTGCTGGCCGCCCTGTACGAAGTCAGCCATCACATGCGATACGTGGCGCTCGCCAGCAGCATCGTGACTATCGTCGCTGGAGCGGTGCTTGCATCTGCGGTGCCGTGGCTTCGCAAACACTTCCCCAATCCACGAGTACGTTCCGCGCTAGCATCCACCGCTGCCGCGCTCTTTGTAGTAGTCGGCGTTGTGCGTGCCGTCGACGCCATATCCGGATATCACTACCTTGCCGAGCGCAATCTTTCGACCTTCGGCGCCGGGCTCTCGGGATGGTTTCCTGAGCCGGCCGCGCTGTTCATCCGCAACCAGAATCTTCCCGATCAGGTCTTTAACACTTACAACGAGGGCGGATACACGCTCTGGGCGCTCGGCCCGGAACGACGCGACTACGTCGACGGACGAGAGATTCCTTTTGGAGCCGACTTCCTCAAACACGCAGCACAGATGACGACCCTGCCGCTCGATTCGCCGCAGTGGCGGCAGGAGGCGGACAAGTACGGCATCAACACCATCATCTTCCCGCTCACGTTGGATGAAATCTCGCTTGACCGTCTCAAGTACGACTGCAACAGCGAACAGTGGCGGCCCGTCTTCCTCGACGAAGCGTCTATCGTCCTGGTTCGCCGCGCGCCGCAGAATGCCGAGCTTATCAAGCGCTTCGAAGTCGATTGCCATACCGCGCCCATCCCGCGCCAACCTCTGCCGCTCAACGCCGCTTCGTTCAACCAGTGGGTCAACGCGGCGCGAGTCCTCTGCGCGCTGGGCCGTAACTCCGAGGCGCTCAACGCAATGGACAAGGCGATCGCCATATTCTCCGACAACGCACACGCCCGCTGGTATCGTGGCCAGATTCTCTCTGCCGCTCAGCGCGAATCCGAAGCGGAAGACGATTGGAAGCGCGCCCTGGCTCTCGCGCCGCGCGAAGTGACGCCGTGGTCGTCGCTACCTGCCTTCCGGGCCAGCGTCTGGTCGTCGCTCGCTGACCTCTACCAACGCCAGCAGCGCATCCCCGACGCGATGCATGCCTACGAAGAAGTTCTGCTGCTCTCGTCCGACCCGACCCAGCGATTGCAGGCAATGACAAGCCTGGGCACGCTCTACCACAACGTGGGACAGAATGCCGCCGCCGAGAAGCAATGGCTGGCCGCATCGGGGCTCGATCCCAAAGAGAGCCTCATCTGGTTCTCGCTCGCCGAGCTTTACCAGAAAGACGGCCGCTTCCCGCAGGCCATTCACGCCTTGGAGCAGGCAATTCCGCTATCGTCCGACCCAACGACTAAAGCGCATGCGCAGATTAAACTCGCTCGGCTGTATCTCATCAGCCATCGTCCTGATGGCGCGCTGCAGGCGCTCGATGACGCCGCGCACTCCGCGCCGCCCGATCTGCTGGCGGAAAAAACCGGACGCAGCTTCAGCTTCGACATCGCACAGGGACGTGCTGCCGCCTGGGCCGCGTCAGGCGATCTGAGGAAGGCTACGTTATTTGAGGAGCAAGCTGTGCAGCTCGATCCCGATGCTCCTGATGCCTGGACGCACTTGGCAAAGTTTTATCAACGACAAGGCCGCACCGCCGACCAGCAGCGCGCGGAGGCTAAGGTGCAGGCATCGTCAACCGGCACAGCCCAACGGTGACCATTCAATCGGACTTCCCCGCCTGTTTGGTTGACACCACCGTCCCGGCCGCTATAGTAGTTTTCCATCCCGCGCTGCCCGGTACAGGCGAAGCGTGCGGAGTTCAACAATAAAGGAGCGAACATGCGTCGATTGTTATGTCTGATGCCGTTGCTCTTTATCGCCTTCTCGGTATCTCTGGCCCAGGACGTTGTGACTGTGTCCGGAGGCGCGGAAACTCACAAGGTCTTGCTCGACAATGCCCACGTTCGCGTCCTGGACGTGCACGTGCCTGCCGGACAGAAAGTCGCGATGCATTCGCATCCGGCCAGCGTCGTCTATTGCGTCACCGATGCCAAGATCAAGTTCACGTATCCTGACGGTAAAACCAAAGTCGGCGAATGCAAGGCCGGCACCGCTGTCTGGCGCGACCCCGAGACCCACGCGGTAGAAAATGTCGGGCCTGCCTTTCATCTTGTGCAGACCGAAATGAAGGAAGAAACCGCGAAGCCTGCACAGTAAGGAGTAGCGACCCATTGAAGAGCCTGCAGAGCGTTGCGCAACGCTATCGTGTCGGGAAGGGCAAGGGCTTTCACTTGAACGACCACGATCCCGCCGACACCTGGAATTTTCAATCGAGTGAGGATGCAAGCGCTGCGCTGGAAGATGGCCTGGCGCAGCTCGTCGACTTGCAGGACAAGCTCTATGCCCAGGACCGCTGGGCGCTTCTGCTGGTCCTTCAGGGAATGGATGCAGCCGGCAAAGACAGCGTGGTCAAGCACGTTATGTCGGGCGTGAATCCCCAGGGCTGCACCGTCTCCTCATTTAAGCCACCGTCGGAAGAGGAACTCAACCACGACTATCTTTGGCGGGCTAGCAAACGCCTTCCTGCCCGCGGCCAGATCGGTATCTTCAACCGCTCTTATTACGAAGAAGTGCTGGTAGTCAGGGTGCACTCTCACCTGCTCAAGGCTGAGAAGGTTCCACCGTCGCTCATCGACAAGAAAATTTGGAAGCACCGTTTTGAAGAGATGTGCCAATTCGAAGGCTACCTCGGGCGCAACGGTATTCTGGTTCGGAAAGTTTTTCTGCACCTCTCGCGCGAAGAACAGCGTAAGCGGTTTCTCGCGCGGCTGGAGCGTCCGGAAAAGAATTGGAAATTCTCCAAGGCCGATGTCCTGGAACGCGAACACTGGGGAGAGTACATGGACTGCTACGAGGACATGATTCGCAACACCGCGACCTCCGACGCGCCGTGGTATGTCGTTCCCGCGGATCACAAGTGGTTTAGCCAACTGGTAATCGCGGCCGCAATTGTAGACGCCCTCAAGGAATTGAGGGTCGGCTACCCCAAGGTCGACGCGAGCAGGAACAAGGAATTGCAAGAAGCCCGCCGCATGCTCGAAAAAGAAGAGGTGTAGTCCTACTCGAACGCGAAAATGCGATGCCAATCGCTCTTCATGCTGATGACGATCCAGCCTTGTGACTTCGCTTCGGCGTAAAGTGCCTGGGTGAAGGTCCCGACTTTTGTGTCCGGCAGTCCTTGCGCAGGGCCATAGGCGTACTCGCGTTTCCCATCGTCATGCAGTACGATCATCGCGAGCCGTTCGCCGTCGCCGGCTTTGGTGTACTCCAACATCTGCTGGTCGCCGGTCGAATTCCCGAAAGCCGCGTAGGGACGGCGGCCAATCATCAGGTGAATGCCTTCGGGTTTGCCGGCGAAATTATCGTTCAAGAGCATCTTCGGGTCTTTGGTAAGAAACGGCTTCCCATTCTTGTCGTAGCCGTAGCTGGTGCCGCCGGCAGTGCCGACGATCTGCTCCGGCGGAATGCCGTACAACTTGTCACCGTACACACGCACAAAATCCTGACCGCCTCCGGTGACGATGTACGTCTTGTAGCCGTTAGCGCGCATGTATTGCAGCAGCTCAACCATCGGCAGATACGTGAGATCGGTGTAGGGGCGCTTCCAGCGCGGGTCGCGGGCCGTATCGAGCCAATCCTTCGCCTCGGCCGCGAACTGTTCCACGCTCATACCCGAGAGCGTGACGGTCAGGATCTTTACCAGCTGATCCGTCGGCAACTGGGCAATGGCCTCGCGATTTCCGCTGAGCACGGTCTTGAAGGGCTCAACATTGGCCAGCTCCGGCTTAGCCTTAACCACCGCCGGCACCCGTTCGAGGCAATAGACTACCTGGGTGTAGATCGGGTGCTCGACCCAGAGCGTGCCGTCCTGGTCGAAGGTGGCAATGCGCTGCTCCGGCGCAACGAACTTTGCGCTTGCAGGATCGGTTGTCACGCGCACGAAGTTCAAGATCGCCTGTTTGGCCGCGCCGTCGTTCCACGACGACAACGGCGCCTGGTTCTGCGCAGCCAAGGTCGGCGGGACCACAAGCTCGATGCCGCCGGGCAACAAGCTGGCCGCCGAAGCGGTCAATCCCATTTGCAGTATCTGTCGTCGCGACAGTTTGTAGCCGGAAGGCTTCTCGTCCTTGTCCATCGCTTCGTCCTCGCTTCCCGCGGCATCATGCCGCCCGGCAACGCAGCATACACCTTCGCCGCGCCTCCAGTCTGTGCATCTTCAGCACGGTCTCCGCATCCCACTCTGCTGTGATCTTCAACTCCGACCAGACAGCGGCGATGTTGGCGGCCACGAGCTTTGCCGCAGGGCTGAACGTTTACGCCACGGTCGCGACCCTGGGACTGCTCGCGCGCGCGGGCGTGTTCGTGCTGCCCTCCAGCCTCGACGCGCTGAGTTCGTGGTGGATCATCGGCGTCGCGCTGGCCATGTTCAGCCTGGAGTTTTTCGCCGACAAGGTTCCCGCCTTCGATCTCATCTGGAATGCGCTGCACACCTTCATTCGCGTCCCCGTCGCGGCGCTGCTGGCCTACGTTGCCAGTTCGCATCTCTCGCCGGGATTGCAACTGGCCTCAGCCGCCGCCGGGGGCGCGATCGCCTTCGCCGCGCACAGCGGCAAGATGGCCCTGCGCAGCGCCGTCACGCCGTCACCCGAGCCGTTCTCCAACATGGCGCTCAGCTTCGGCGAAGATGCCACTGCCATTGGCTTGACGTGGATCGCCACCGAGCATCCCTACATCGCCGCGGTCATCGTCGCAGCGTGGCTAATCTTGGTCGTACTCGTGATGCACTGGGTAATCCGCGCCTTGAAAGGGCTGTTCCACCGGGCGCGAACCGCGTGGGCGGGATGAATCGCTCCTGCCCTTTCGCAAAATTGAGGCGCAGGGATGGATCAGCCGGACTGCAGATTTTCTTACTAGTAAGACTGTCTTACTTGTAAGAAACTCTGCACAGCGCTGGTTTCCCGCGTAGTCCCATCTCCGGTGCGGTGTTCTACGCGCCCCGGAATACAGATCACCGACTCCTGTGACAAAACTCGCTCCCGTTTGACCCTGCTCCCAGCCTCATGCCATAGTTACCTTTTGTTACAGTTCTGTTAAACGCAGTTTCCGATTTATGCATCGTTCCCTGACTCTCCCTGCGCGCCGGAGTCTCGCATGCGCCTGATTCCGCACGAAACCAAATTTTTTGACATGTTTGAAGAGATTGCGGGCAATCTTGTTGAAGGTGCGAAGGCACTCTCCGACCTGCTCGACCACTACGACTATGAGCGCATGCCGCTGGCGGTCGAAAAGATCAAGGAGATCGAGCACCGCGGCGACGACATGACCCACCGCATCCTGGTGAAGCTCAACCAGACCTTCATCACGCCCTTCGACCGCGAAGACATACACCTGCTCGCCTCCTCGCTCGACGACGTCCTCGATTTCATCTTCGCCGCCAGCGATCGCCTGCTCAATTACAAGATCATGCAGCCATCACCTTCGGCCAAGGTGCTGGCGGGCATCATCTTGAAACAAGCCGAAGAGCTGAGAAAAGCCGTCAGCCTTCTGAATAAGAATGGAAAGCTGCTGGCCCATTGCGTCGAAGTGAACCGCCTGGAGAACGAGGCGGACCAGGTGAGCCGCGAAGCCATCGGCCGCCTCTTTGACAATAGCTACGATCCCATCACGCTTATCAAGCTGAAGGAACTGCTGGAGATTTTGGAAGAAGCCAGCGACAAGGCCGAAGACGTAGCCAATGTGCTGGAAACGGTAGTACTGAAGAGCGCTTGAGGCCTTCGTGGATCACGAACCCACTTCCAAACAGGATGAACACTTGTGAGCACAGGACTTCTACTGCTGCTGGCCACCGTCCTGCTCGCCCTGATGTTCGATTTTTTGAACGGCTTTCACGACGCGGCCAATAGCATCGCCACCGTGGTCTCGACCCGTGTTTTGTCGCCGCGCTTGGCCGTTTTGTGGGCCGCAGTGTTCAACTTTCTCGCAGCGTTCCTGCTGGGCACCGCCGTCGCCAAGACCATCGTCACCGGCATGATCCGGCTGGACATTGTGACGCAATACGTGGTGATGGCAGGGCTTGTGGGCGCCATTCTCTGGGACGTCATTACCTGGCTGCTGGGCTTGCCCACATCGTCCTCGCACGCGCTCATCGGCGGCTATGCCGGAGCGGCCATGGCCCGCGCCATTCTCCTGCATGGCTGGCGCTCGGCTCCCGGCGTCATCATCCCTAGCGGCTGGACCAAGACGCTGATCTTCATCGTCGTCGCGCCCGCCCTCGGCCTGGTGCTAGGCTTTGGCTTCATGGTCGGCATTTCCTGGATCTTCCGCCGGAAGTCGCCGCGCCAGGTGGATACGTTGTTCCGCAAGCTGCAGTTATTATCGGCCGCCGCCTACAGCTTGGGACATGGCGGCAACGACGCACAGAAGACCATGGGTATAGTAGCGGGGGCGCTCTACACGGCCGGGGTGCTCAGCAAACGCGACTTCGAAGCCAACTGGGGACAATGGCACTGGCCCATCATTCTGGCCGCGCAGACCGCCATCGCGCTGGGAACCTATTTTGGAGGCTGGCGCATCGTGCATACCATGGGCTCGAAGATCACCAAGCTCAAGCCCGTGGGCGGGTTCTGCGCCGAAGCAGCGGGAGCTCTTACATTGTGGGGGACAGCTCTGGCCGGCATCCCCGTCAGCACCACCCACACCATCACCGGAGCCATTGTTGGAGTTGGTACAACGCGACGCCTATCGGCCGTTCGCTGGGGCATTGCCCGTCGTATCGTCTGGGCCTGGATCCTCACCATCCCGGCCGCAGCCATGATGTCGATGCTGACTTTTTGGACCATCCGACTGTTCAACCCCGGCGCGTGAAGCTTCATGCAAGATAGTCTGAGATGAGTATTTAGTTGCCGAATGCGGATTTTAGGTGAGTCAGAAATGGCCGCAATCTCTAATCTCACCTGCTTGAGGCGCATTATTATTCATTTGGTTGCTATAGATACCCCATGAAAGCTACGGGTAGGTAAACACCTCAGTGGTCTTGTTTCCAGACCATTAATCCGTTAACAATTCGCAGGGTTCGATTCTCCTCTCTTCAGAGCAGTGCAGACCCTATGCTTGGCCGCTTCCCTGCTTAAGCGGCCAAGTAGTTTTTTAGATTAGCGGCTCGTGATTTTGCCCCATAGGTCAGTTCGAATCAGCCCGCAAAACGGTCGATCAGAAGCCCGTGGCGCAGGCCTCGGTCGCTCACCGAAAGTTTGTTCTTACTAAGTTTGCCCATCACGGTCTTCACGATGCACGCGCCGGCAAGAATCACATCGGCGCGCTCCGGCTGCAAGCCAACAATCGCGCGCCGCTGCTTCAGCGACCTGGAGCGGTACAACTCGATCTGCCTTTCCACTTCGGCTCTTTCAATGGTCGAGCCCTGAATGAGATCGGGATCGTATTTGGCCATCTGGTGCTTCACGGCGGCGATATTGGTGATCGCGCCCCCCATTCCCACCAGCGTGTCCGGCGAAGGTCTTCCGTCAATGCGCGTGAATTCAGACGCGATAGCGTCCTGGGCAAGATTGAGTTGTTCCTGCGAGATCGCACCGGCAAGAGCGTACTTCTCCGTAAATCGGACCGCGCCCACATTCAGGCTGAACCGCTCGTCGACGTTCGAACCCTGACCGAAGGTGAATTGCGTGCTGCCGCCGCCGGTGTCGAAAATTGCCAGCGATCCTTCAGCAAGACCGAGCCCCGCCTTGACCGCCAGGTACGCAAGCCTTCCCTCTTCCTGGCCAGGAACGATTTCGATCCGCACGCCACAACGTTGCTCCACCATGTCAATGAACTGTTGGCTATTGCCGGCCGTGCGCATTCCCATCGTGCCGACCGCAGCGATCGCCGCCACTCCGGCGTTGCGGGCTTCGGTCGCCATGCCGACAATGGCCGAGACAGTCCGCCCCATCGCGTCGGCTCCGATCTCGCCAGTCTTCGCCAGACCTTCACCGAGCCGCGTTATCTCGGCGCGGTCGACCAGCGTTTGCCAGGTGCCGTCCGCGCGCCGTTCGCTGATATTGAACTTCACGGAGTTTGTGCCCACATCGATCACCGCGTAGCGAGGCATGGCGCGTCACCTTAGCCTTTCATACCGAGCAATTGTTTCAAGCCGCGTGGGTAGCTGATGTTGGGAAACCGGTCCAGGCCCAACTCGCGCACCGTGGCAATGACCCTAGCCGCGTCTTCCAACTCGAGGGCCACCGTGCGAGTCTTCCGGCCATCGGCCACAACTTCCGTCATCTCGGACATGCAACCATTAATACCGTAGCGCGAGCGTTGCTTGTGCACCTTCACCACACGCAAGCCGCTGGGCTCGCTGAGCTCGGTTACAAACTGATCGAGGGTGAACCTATCGCGAGCCAGAAATGGCACAGGCACGCCCAACACTTCGAGGACCTTTCTTACTTCCGCTGCCGGCAGCGGGAACGATGCTTTCATCACCGGCTTCCACTGCTCCAGGCCATCGGCGTTGATCTGCTCCAGCGTCTTGATATCCATGAGGTCGAAGCGGACTTTGACGTTCGCGTCCTTGGCGCTGGAGAGGAAATATAACTCGTCGCTTTCCTGTACGTCACTGGGCGTTAAGCCAGCATATTTGGCATCCGCTTCCCCAAAGTCCTCGCCGAAGGTGCGCCATTCCCAGCGCGGAACAACCTTCTCCATCGTGAGACCTCCCCGTAGAACCACACGTGTAATTAGACGCTCGTTTATTGCGGCTTCAAAGAACTAAGTTCGGCGCCTGAAGGCCAAGAGCCAAACGGCCTTCGCACACTGCGAGCTGCTAAAATCTTTCCAGCTTATGACTCCACAAAGCTCATTCTGCGATGTCGAAACCGCGCTGGAGGAAATTCGCGCGGGTCGAATGATCGTGGTCATCGACGACGAAGACCGTGAGAACGAAGGCGACCTCACCATGGCCGCCGAGAAGATCACGCCCGAAGCGATCAACTTCATGGCGAAATATGGTCGCGGATTGGTTTGCCTGGCGATGACCGAAGAGCGCCTGGAATATCTGCGGCTCGGGCAAATGTCGGCGGAGAACACCTCGAACTTCGGCACCGCGTTCACCGAGTCCATCGACGCTAAAGACGGCGTGAGCACGGGAATTTCCGCCTACGATCGCGCGCGCACGATTCAAGTGGCGATCGATCCTGCAACCCGGCCGAACGATCTCGCGCGTCCCGGACATATTTTTCCGCTGCGCGCGCGCAAAGGCGGCGTTCTGGTGCGCGCCGGACAAACCGAAGCTTCCGTCGATCTGGCGCGGATGGCGGGAATGGTTCCCGCAGGCGTGATCTGCGAGATCATGAGCGACGATGGAACGATGGCGCGCGTTCCTGAGCTCACCGAATTTTGCCAGCAGCACAACCTGAAAATGCTCACAGTCGCGGAAGTCATCCGCTATCGCATGGCGCACGAGCGTTATGTGCGACGATTGGCGGAAGCGCTGGTTCCAACCGCTTACGGCGAGTTCCGCATGATTGTCTACGAATCGGAAATCACCGGCGATTCGCACATCGCGATGGTGAAAGGCGACGTGGAAGATGCCAATCAAGGACCGGTGTTGGTGCGCATGCACTCGCATTGTCTGGTGGGCGACGTCTTCGGCGCAAGCTGGTGCCAATGCCGCAACATGATTGATGCCTCAATGCGCCGCATCGCCGAAGAGGGTCGCGGCGCGCTCATCTATCTGCACTCGACGTCGAAGGGCTATTCCGTCGAGCGCCTAGGCGAGCGCATGACCATCCAGTTCCATCACGAGCAGCGCCTGCCGACCTTGCCCGAGAGCCAGCGCAAGACGCAGCGCGAAATCGGCATCGGCGCGCAGATCCTCTCCGACCTGAACCTGAAGCGCATTCGCCTGCTGACCAACCATCCGCGCAAGGTCGCGGGACTTGAAGGCTTCGGCATCGAGATCGTGGAGCAAGTTCCGGTCTCGGCGGCAGAAGGGAGAATACGGCGGTAGACGGACGCAGGGTAGAGCACGCCTTCAGGCGATCATTTCTACGCCCGAAGGCGCACTTCCGCCCGCGAGTCAATTAACCCAGTCGAACGTTCTAGTTGATTCCCACCGGATAGCGCGGCGACGGAATCCCATTCACCACAACTTCCAGATAGCTCGCGCCCGTTTCCATGTTGGCCGGAACATCGACATAGGTATAAGCCGGACCGTTGTAACCGACCGCCATCGTGCTGTGATCATGCGTGCGCGCGTAAAATACGTGTCCTGTGCTCTGGTTGGTGAAGCGCACGAGCGGGTAGTTGGTGGCGTTCTGCGCATCGTCGCCGTACATCGCGTCTTGCGATGCGCCGTTGAAGCGGAAGCCCGCAAGCCGGAACGTGTTGCCGCGAGTGATCACCGCGCTGGTCAGGATCGCTGAAGGCGCGAGTCCGGGAAGCGCGCTTCCCGACGGAGTGTAGAGATAAATGTCGCTGCTGAGATCCGTGTACATGATTTGTCCTGTGGGCAACATTAGGAATTGTCCGTACCAGGACGAATCGATCATGGAATTCGGGTTCCCGGGAACCGAGGTCAGGTCCGTGCCGTCGAACTCGAAGAACTGCACACCGAGTTGGAAGATTCCCGGACTTGTATCGACTAGCACATTGCCGTCAGGCAGCAGCGCTGCCGGACCGTCGGCGACATCGAGCATGCCGGGAAAAGTCGGTCCCGGAGTCCACGTTCCCGTGCTGATGTTGTAGACGGAAGTGTTTCCCGGACCTGCGCCATTTGAGCCGGTCGCCCAAACCGTTCCGTTCGGCCGAAGCACAGAAGGACCGGTTTCATACGAGCCGTGGGAGTCCCAGAGCTGCACGATGGTACTGCCGGCGCTCGACCATGAACCCGAACTCGGATCGTACAACTCGGAGTTCGTACCGTTCGGATTGAAATTGTTAGTGTAGCAATCGACGGTCAGCACTTTGCCGTTGGGCAGCAGCACCCAGCCTTCCTCGTCGTTCTCGTCGAACTTGCCGCTACCGGTTGGCGTCCACGTCATCGTCGTCTCGTTGAGCAGGGCTTGCTGCTCGGTGCAGCAGTTGGCCAGCATGACAGTCTTGTTGGCCAACACGATCAAGGAGGCATCGCCAACAGTGCTCCAGCCACTCGGGGGATTGACCATCGTCCATGTGTTCGCAATAGGATCGTAGAGTGAACCCATGTTCGTCCAGACATAGCTGGCAAAATTTTGCTCTCCGCCTTCGATGAGCATCTTGCCATCGGCCAGCACGGCCGAACCGAACGATTCCGGTCCATAGTTCGACGGGAGCGACGCTACTTGCTGCCACGTTCCATTCACATAGCTGCCGTTGATGTCGGGCGTGTACTTCCACCAATCGCTGTAACCGCTATTGCCATCCTCGTGGTGCACAATCACCGTTCCGTCAGTAAGAAGATGTAGCGTTCCGGCGGCAAAGCTGGGTTGATGAGTCAGAGGCGTCCATGTCTGCGCGCCGGCGACACCGAGCGCGATGAACAGAATCATGGTTATGATAATTACGGTTCTGCAAAGCTGCATATCTCTCCTCGAATCCGTTCGGTGTTTCATTCCGCGACGCGGCGGGCTGACTCGCCGCACTCCGGCAGGCTCTTCGGCGGGGCCGGAACATTATACCTGTGACTCTGGAAGGGAATGTCGTGGAGGAATCGGGAGAGAGCTTAATGCGACTCGGGCAACGGGACGGCGAACGA
This sequence comes from uncultured Acidobacteriaceae bacterium, assembly GCA_963747045.1. Classification (GTDB taxonomy): domain Bacteria; phylum Acidobacteriota; class Terriglobia; order Terriglobales; family Acidobacteriaceae; genus Bog-257. Next base: position 106,765 of record CAVVDN010000020.1, read on the forward strand.
CTTCTGCTCCGCCTCCCGCAAGATGTGCGGCGTAATCACGACCAGCAGTTCGTCCTGCATGATGTTCTTGTTATGGACGGTCGTTCCATAACTCAACACGGGAACTTGCCCCAGAAACGGATATCCCGTGATGCTGCGCGAATCGTCCATATCGATCATTCCGGTCACCACGCTCGACTCGCCGTTCTTCACCGTAATATTTCCCGTGTATTCGCGGTTGCTGATGATAGGAATTCCGTTGTTGACCGTACCGGAGAGGGCCCGAATTTGTAGTTCAATCTTCATGCTCACGTTGGAGCTGCCGTGGATCCACGGCGTGGCTTTCAGGTTGACGCCGAGATCTTCAAAATTAAACGACGGAAATGGGGCGACGTAGCTCTGGTTGCCGATGACCTGCGCAATCGACGAACTGTTGTAGATCGGAGCGTAGGTAGCATTGATGATGGGATAGCGCTCGCCGATCTTCATCACCGCGGGATCGTTGTGCGAAGCGCGCAAGGTCACGTGCTCCAGGCTGCGGATGTCGGAGCTATTCAAACTGAAAGTCGGACTGATGCCGACGCCTGCGGCGTTCAAGCCAAACAGCGTCAGCCCGCCGCCGAAAGTCGCGAACGGCTGCGAGAGAATCGAGCTGCTGCTGGAGTTCGACAACTGCGCCAGCAGAGCGCTGATCGCCGTCGAGTTCGCCTGATTGATACCGCCGGACGCGATTACCTGGTTGATGAGGTTCTGCGCGTTCTGTCCCAGTCCGGCGATCAGCGCCGGACTGATGTTGAACAAGTTGAACTCCGTGGGCAGCGCCGTTCCCAGCGAACGCGCGAAGTTGGCACTGACCGCGTACACCCGCATGTCCAGCAGGACTTCCGGCCGTCCGCCCGTCAAGCTCTTAATCAATTGTTCGGCGACCTGCAATACCGGCAACTCGGCACGAATCGAAATCGTCGACTGGGCTTTGTCGGTACTGATGAAGCGCAGGTTGAGCAGCACGCGCAGCGAGTTCGTCATCTCCGTCAATTGCTGGTCGTTCAGATCGGGCAGATGAAACGTCTCTAGGCCGAAGCGCTCGAACTGGCGGCGATTCTCGACGGTGTCGGCCAGGAAATAAATCTGCTTCGGCGAAAGCGCGACCCAGAAGCTCTTAGTAACGTCGTCGGCCGCTCCCAGCGCGGTCGCGAAATTCACGTCGTCGATGTCGAAGTGCACGCGCCGCTGCTTGAACGATTCGTCGAACTCGGCGTCGATGCCGTACGCGCGGGTAATATCCATCAACAGCGTTCGCGAGTCGCCGCGGAAGTGGAAGTCATGATGTGGCGCGGCCGGCTGCAACTCGATGGGCGTTGACTGCTCGACCACGGTCATCGGCTGCTCGGGCTGCGCCTGTTCCGGCATGGCATCGCGCAGACGCTGCAGCGCGTACTGGTTCGTGGGATCGTACTGCAAAGCGCGCTGGAACTCGGCCATGGCGACGACTTCGTTGTTGTCGAGCATCGCCTGGTTGCCTTTTCTTAACGCCTGCATCGCCAGCTCTTCCCGGGTGAATTCGCGCGCCGCTGCGTAGTCATAACTGCGCGGATCAAGCTCGGAGGCGCTGGAGAACTTGACGAAGGCCTCGTCGAGAGTGCCCTTCTTCTTCAGCTTCACGCCCGCTTCGAACTGACGCTTCGCTTCCGCCACTTCCCGCTTGCTAACCGTCGGCAGAATCACCTCGGCAGGGGCCGGCGGGTTCGTCGGTTGCGCGGAAGCGGGCTCAGCCTGGGTTGTGGCGGACTTCGGGTCAGGGATGCTGCTGTTGGCCGGAGGAGTCGAGTTCTGCTCCGGCCCCGAGTTCGTCTTCGCAGCTACAGGAGTCGCCGGCCCAGCGGCAGCCGAATGCGACGCGGGTTGTTGCGCGGCCAGAAGACTCGCCAGCGCAAACAACAATATTGTCCCGGCTACGACTCGCATCTCTGTCAGAATTTTAGAGCATCTCGAAAAACGCTGCACAACGAAAGAAGTGAGCGCTCATGCCTTCATCAACTCTGCGCATGTCCCGACGCATAGCGTGGGGGCTTCCCGCACCAACTCATCCTGTGAATAAATCCCGGTAGCCACCGCGATGACTGGCATGCTCAGGCGGGCGGCGGCTTGAATGTCGCTGGGTGTATCGCCGACAAAGCAAACCGAGGTTTGCAGCCCGCGCCGTTGACGGGCGAGCTCGATTCCATGACGGAAGATGTCCTCGCGCGTTTCGCGCTGACCGCTGAACGAGCCGAAGTCGAAGTAGTGGCGAATACCGCCGCGCTCCAATTTGCTCCATCCAATCCGCTCGAAGTTGCCGGTGACCACGCCCAGCAGCCTGCGCTCGCGGTGCAACAGCGCCAGCAATTCCGGGATTCCCGGACATAGCTCCACCTGCAGGTTCGCCGCGTTCCGCAGCACCTCGGCGCACATCAGTTCCTGAGCTTGCGGCAGCCGTGCTTCAAAGTCGTCAGGCAACTTGCCGTGATAGGCGAGCGCTGCGCGCAGGATACCGATGTCGGTGTTGCCATGCACGGGAACGGGATCGATGCGGCCCTCGCAGCCGTACACCTCGCGCAACGCCGTATGAAAGGAGTTGTAGTGAACGCCGCCGCGCGTGTTAGCCAGCGTGCCGTCGATGTCGAACACGTAGGCATCGCACTGACGCCAGTCAAAGATTGCCCCGGGCATTGATTTCAGTGTAGCGAAGAGGTGTCGCCTGCCGCACTCGGCGCTCGGATTTTCTGATCTCGGCCGCCGCTCGCGCGGGGTTGCATGCAATCGATCGAAAAACTCAGGCAGCCAAGCGACTGCTTCTACACGACAATGCTGCGCAGCGCAATTTCCTTTCCGACTGGAAAACCCAAAAGGTCTTTTCCGAATTCCTAACAGGGGTAGTGAGTACAGCACCCCGTTGCGCAGTTCAGGAGAACCAAACATGAGGCGATTAGTTTTGTTGCTGGGCTTCGGCATATTGACGGCCATTCTGGCCGTAGCTCAGGACGCGCCGGCCAGCGGCGCCGCAGCGAATTCTCAGGACCAGGCCCAAACCCGAACGCAATCTTCCGCCACCCGCACCGATGTGATTCGCGGGTGCCTGACCGGTTCGACCGGAAACTACACTGTGACCGATCCGAACGGCATGCAGTACCAGGTGAATGGCGACGACAATACGCTGCGCTCGATGGTTGGCCGCGAGGTTGAGATCACGCTGTCGGAAGACCGTTCGAGCGACGACTCCACTCGCGCCGGCAGCGCCACAACTCACAGCGCGAACACGGTGCAGGCTTCCAATGTGAGAGCCATTGCGAGCTCCTGCAAGACGGCCGGCAACGCGGCAAATCCCGCGAACAACGGCATGAGTCCGAGCAGCACGCAGGATGAGCGTCCGGCTCCGCAGATGATGTCGATGTTGCAGCAGCAGAGTGCGCCGGGACAGGACCAGTCGCAGAACGGCAGCGCGCCGCAGCCGCAGAGCACACCGCCGGTGACTAGCCAGACGCCGGCAAATTCCGCCTCGCCCACGGCCAATACCAACTCGCAGGCCGGCAACAGCCCGGCGCCGGCCCCTAATGCGGCGCCGACACCTTCGAATACGGCTACGCCGCCTCCCTCCGACACCCAGCAGTCGCAGGCCGACTGCAAGGATGGTAAGAAGCCGCTGTACGAGTGTCCCGCTACGAATCTTCCCTGGGCGAATCCGTCGGGAGGCAACACCGGCACGCCCGCCCCGCCTCACTAAACTGAACAACGCCTCCTTCGGCCTGCCCACAGTGGCAGGCCTTTTTCTCGCCCCCGAAATTTCAGCGTGTTAAACTTCAGGCAATCGGGGGGCAGGATGAACGGCACACTTCGCAAGATGCTCTTCCTCGACCTGTTCACGGGTCTGAAGGTGACCTTCCGCAATCAGGACCCGAAGTGTGTGTACACCGAGCAGTACCCGTTGCAGCGGCCGCATGTGGCTGAGCGCTTTCGCGGCGCGCCGCGCCTGAACAACCATCCTGACACCAACGAGACGTTGTGCATCGGCTGCGACCTCTGCGCGTTGGCCTGCCCCGAGCAGCTCATCATGGTCGGCACCGAGCGCAACGAGAAGACCCGCCGCAAAGAACTCACCTTCTTCACCTACGACCTGAGCCGCTGCATGTTCTGCGGATTGTGCGAGGACGCCTGCCCCGTCGACGCGCTGGAGCTGACGCAGGACTTCGAGATGGCGAACTATAGCCGCGAGGGACTCGTCTGGAATCGCGAGACGCTGGAGAAAGGTCCCGAGCCCCAGGAATATCGGCGCTGACTCCGCAGCAATGACTATTGTTTCTTCGGAAGAAATTCGACCGTAATTGTGTCGGCAACAGTTTTGAAATCGAAATCACCCGTCACAAGGGTGGCGCGCCGGCTGGCAGCCAAGGATGCTGCGAACGCATCAGCGTACGATAGCGAGAAGCTCTTTCGAAAGTAAGCTGCGCCTTCGGCCTCCGGATAGTCTGCGGGAACAATCTGGGCAGGAAGGCTGCGGAGCTTTGCGGAGAACCAACGCGCTCGATCCTCACTTCTTTTGTGGGCGATGACGAAATAGACTTCGCCCCAGTTCACCGCCGAAATCAGCAATTCGCAGTGGCCGCGCTCTAATTGAAAGAGCAACTCCTCAACCCGTCCTCCGCCCGGCATGTCTTCAACAAATCGAAGGAGTGCACTAGCGTCCAGAACATACCTGCGGGTCATCTGTATTTGTCGTCGCGATGGACGCGCTCACGCAGATCTTCCAGCCCCGCACCGCGGAAGCAGCCCCGGAGACCGCGAATAAAGGCCTCCGTGACCGGACGCAGGACAATGGTGTCTCCCTGCCGCTCAATCGCAACGCGCGTTCCCGGAACCAAGCCCATCTCGTCGCGAATCGCCGCGGGAATGACGATCTGCCCCTTTGTGCTGATATTACCTACCGCCGACTTCATGTCTTACATTTTACCACAGGTAGGCTTATGGTGAGTCGACCTACTCGAAGATCAAGATCGCTGCCGCGATCACCGTCGTCCACCGCTCGCGCTTGTCGCCTACCGCGCTCTGCGTGATGTTGGCGGTGCGCACAATCTTGTTCGACAAACGATAGATCTGCTTCTTTTCGTCCCACGACTTGTCGGCGTCAAACTCCACATCCAACGTGGTGGCGAGCATTTCCGCGGCCAACTCTTCGGCGTAGTCGCCGGCCACGTCGTCGGTTTCGCCAAACGAGTGGTGCTCGCTGAGGTAGCCGTAGGTGCTGCGGTCGGCGGGAATCGCTAGCCCGATGCTGGAGGCGACCAGCCGGTGCGGTTCGCGCGTGGAATTCTCCGCGACCACGGCGAACGTCACCTCGCCGGGCGAAAGATACGGCAACCCTTCTTTGCGTGGGATCAACTTGCAGTTCGGCGGGAAGATGGAAGAGACCCGCACCAGATTCTGGGCGGCAATCCCGGCGTCCCGCAGTGCCAGCTCGAATGAGGTGAGTCGTTCCTTGTGTTTCCCCACACCTTTCGTCAGAAAGATGCGTTTAGGGACCATATCTCTTGCCAATGTTGAGCGCCTCCGGCAGCGGGAGTGGTGTTAACGATTTTTCAAAATAACACATCACCAATGAAAGCGTCGTTAATAACTGTTAACTGCCGAAGTGAACTTTCGACACCCGGCGCGGACCGTTCTCGTCCCTGGCCGTGCCTGAGGGCCTGTAGCGCATTACTTTGCGACCGGCTGAGCGCAAATGCATCTCAGCTACAATTCGGTCCAATTTCGAACGCTCAGGGTGAAAGAGAATGAGTCAGATCACGCTTCTGGCATTCGCTATCGGATTTGTCGCAGGCCTGCGGTCAATGACCGCACCCGCGCTCATCGCTTGGGGTGCGCACTTGGGATGGCTGAACCTCGCGGGCACCCAGCTGAATTTTATGTCGTCATCATTCGCGGTGGCGCTGTTGACGCTACTGGCAGTGTTGGAACTGGTAGCCGATGTCCTGCCCAAGACACCACCACGCACCGCACCCGTAGGTTTGCTCGCCCGCATCGTAACCGGCGGACTTTCGGGGGCTTGCCTGTCGGTTGGGAGCGGTGGAAGCCTGGTGGCGGGCTTGGTTCCCGGAATCTTGGGAGGGATTGTCGGAGCCTACGCAGGCTATTACACGCGTCGCGGGCTGGTGACTTCACTGAAGGTGAAGGACATCTTCATCGCCATTCCCGAAGATATCCTCGCGATTGTGCTGGGATGCCTGATTGTGCGCTGAGCGTCGAGTTCAGGTCTCGGCGATCTTGAACATGGATAACTCAATGCGCATGTCGAGGAGCAGCGGGGCGCAGCGCGCGGCTGCGCCGCTTCTCATCGCAAAGCTGAGCTATTTGCCGTAATGCGCGGCGTTCATGGCGATGAACTCCTGCTTGTCGGCGGGAACTTCCTCGGCCACGAAGACTCGAATTGGTCGGGCAAACCGGAACGCACGCGCCGCAGTCGATGCAGCCCTCGGGATCCACATACAGCTGGGGGGCGGCTTCGAAACCGTCTTCATCTTTTTTGGGGTGAATGCAGTCGGTCGGACAAGCTTCGACGCAGAGTTCGTCTTTCGTACAGGTATCGGTAATAACGTATGCCATGATCGCGCTCTCCCTTTTTGTTTTATGCCGCCGGCCCATGGTCGGCCGCTGGGTCTTAGCTAATGCTCCGGCGATTCGAAGGTCGCCGGGGCTGCCTTTTGCCTTAGCATAAGGCGTTTCGCCAAACTCAATGTACAAAGGCCGTGACCATGCAGGCGGTGATTTCGATCACTGACCTGTTGTGAGCGATGACACAAACGGGGCTCGAGCGCCAGTTGACGTTCCGCCGGAGCAGTCGCGTGGCACGTGCAATTGCTCTAACCAGGAGCAAAACAGATCAGCAAGCCAAACCCGGTGGAAATTCGAACGATTCCTGCCACGCACTGGGTAATTTGTGCATCTCACACGTAAGTTCCCGGCAGAATTTTCCTCTTCGGCATCTCCGCTATAATCGGTAGTTCGGCTTCGCTATGTTTGCAAAGGGGACGAGTGCATGCAACATGGGAAGAAAACCCAGGGTCTTGGTCGTGGATGACGAACAGGTCATTGCTGATACTCTCGCCAGGATCCTCGACCTTAACGGTTACGAGGCGTCGGCGGTTTACAGCGGAACCGCCGCGGTCGAAAGCGCGCGGTCGCTGCAACCCGATCTCGTTATCAGCGACGTCATCATGCAGGACATGAACGGCATCGAGGCGGCCATCAACATTCGCGGCTTTTTGCCGGGCTGCAAAATCCTTCTTGTTCTCCGGCCAGGCCGCTACGGCCGATCTGCTGGAGAACGCACGGGCCCAGGGACATGAGTTCGAGATACTCGCCAAACCTGTGCACCCCGCCGACCTGCTGGCCAAACTCAAAGGCTAGAGGCTTCCAATTTCGACGTCTGAATCAAGTGGGCCCTCCGGGCCCGCTTTTGTTCACCACAGAGGCTTCATCAGGGCTGGCCTTCTACGGGAAGGTCATCTTGCTTCGTGATGCGACACGACTTCAGTCGTGCTGCGAAGCCAAAGCTCACCACGGGCTCTAGCCCTGCGCCCGACAAGGGGTTGAAGCTCCGTTCTCGGTCTGTGCCTCTGTGTCTCTGTGGTTGATCTGTTGTTGTTATCTTGGTACATTTGTACCATGGCAGCAGAACCCAAACACCCCATCGTCGTCGAGCGCGTACAGACCGGCGTGCGTATGGAAAAGCGGCTGCTCAAGGTCCTGAAAGGGCTGGCCGAGCTCAAGGACATGAGCCTCGGCGATCTGCTGGAGGGCATCGTTCTGCACGCCTTTGAAGGCAAAGCGCCGTTCTCGCCGCAGACGCTCAAGGAAATCGCCAAGCTGCGCGAGATCTATCGCCTGACCCTCACCGCAGCCGACAGCCATCAACTGAAGGAGAAACGATGATGAAGAAGCAGGGGTCAGGGACCGGGGACCAGGATCTAGAGGGCCGCGCCTGGAAGTTAATTTTCAACGTCCTCGCAGGTGCTCTTATGATTGCAATGGCCAGCACTTCCCTTTTCGCGCAGAAGCCAGCGTCGAACGCTCTGGCGCACACGCGCACCGAATTCCACTTCACCGCCAACGGGCCGTTCGAGCGGGTCGCGCCTCTCTTCGGCGCCAATGAAGAGCGCAAGTGGTCGCCGGACTGGAATCCGCAATTCCTCTATCCGCAGCCGGCGCACGATCAGCCGGGCATGGTCTTCAAAATCATGCACGGTCAGCATGAGGCGTTCTGGGTGAACACCGCCTTCGATCTCACCGCGGGACACTTCCAATACACGTACGTCCTGGCCGGTGCCATGGCGACGCTGATCGACATCCATCTCACCCGCGACGGCGCGCAGAAGACCGCCGTGAGCGTTGTCTACGAGCGCACCGCCCTCATCCCCGAAGCCAACGAGCACGTGCAACATTTCGCTCAGGGCGACCAGAAGGCAGAGAAAGAGTGGGATGAGGCGATCAACGGCTATCTGGCGAACAAGGCTACGCCGCCCGCACAGAAATGAAATGGGCCGGATTTGTCCCAGAGAAGATTTTGAGTGTGATGGCGATGTTGCGCCAGCTAGGGAGTACCGCTACTCTCGGTCGGCGGAAGGAGTTTCTTTTTCCGCTCAAGCGCGTTGAGGACGCCTGAGTCGACTAGATAACGAATCGTTGCCCCGCAAGCCACACAATCGGTCTCATGTAAATCTTCGTTGACCGCGTCGTCTTCAATCGAGGACGATCTCAAGCATTCTGGGCAGGTCACTACGATATAGTCAGCGTCCTTTCTGGGAATCCACAGCGGCGCGGGGTCATGTTTCCCCAAGTGGGGCCGTATCGGGGATGCTGCAATCAGCTCCTTGATCTTGGAGAAGAGCTGCTCTGGGGTATACCCGCCTTTTTGGAAAAAATGGTCTACCAGCAGCCCAAGAGGCATGGACGCAAGAACATATTCCCCACTGATGGCAATGGTCGGGATATGAGGAAACCTGCGACGCACAATTGAAAGTAGCTCAAAGCCCGACATCCCCGGCATTCTCAAATCACACAGAATGATGTCGGGTAAGACCTCTCTAAGAATCTTCAGGGCTACGAATCCGTCTTCTGCGGTCCGAACCGAGAATCCAAAGGTCTGTAGCACGGCTGCTGTGGTTTTGAGCACGAGCGGGTCGTCTTCCACAACAAGCACCCGGCATTTGAAGAGGCGGCTGGGATCTATGCCATCCATGTTGGTTCTGATACTACGCCTCTGCGGGTTATCGTTGAAGTCAGGCACTTACACCCACAACGGCCCGCAAGACCCGATGAGGATTGCTGGCGAAAACAAGGTCTCAGTCCTGTATGCGGACGTAACGGCGTTGAGACGCACTCTTTACTTCCGCGTGCTGTACCGCTCCCGTCACCAAGGGTTCGGTCGGGCAGATCAAGAAGTCAGCGTACAGATAAACCGCTGACGCGGGGCTGGAATAGTTTGACTTTTCGGAGTCCGGCACTCCAGCCTCCAGCCACTGTATAACCCTCGCATCCGAAGACTGGTCAGGCTCATATTCGTGGTGCGTTCCGATATGCCAGATGGGAAGTTGGCCGTCTCCGCCGTAGAAGTGAGCGCGACCATGAATGAGCTTGCACGGCTCGCCCGCACATGCTGGATCCACGCAGCCTGCAAGGAAAAATACGGCGACGGCCAGGTTTTCATAGCAGTTCACTTGTGATATGGGGATGTTACGCCAGTTATGGGCATTTGGCGTTGTACGCTGTGCGATAATCTTGTCGATGCGACCGCTTCTTGTCATGCTGCTACTAGCCATTCCTTGCTTTGCATGTGCAAGAGGCGAACTGCTGGTCAAGACCTCTCCCTCTTTCACGGTTCTCATTACGAATTCCTATGGTCCTGTTGAAGGATTGCGGCTTCTCGTCACCACTGAATTCGGTGATGAGGTCACCTCGTCGGTCACCGACGCTACCGGAACGGCGCGATTTCAGCTTGAGAAAGAAGGCAGCTTTCTACTCACGACAGGTCATCCCGGAGCAGGAATCGGGGATGTCCTCCTAGACGTGTCTAGCGGTTCCCCGTCGGCGAAGGCGGCTTTTCAGTGGCCGGAGACTCCAATATTGGCGACTGCACTTGTACGCGGGCGAATTGCCGATGGTCTAATGACTGCCAAAAGCACACCTTTGGCGGGAGCAACCCTTACTTTGCTTGAGATGGTTTCGCTCAAACAGATCAGTTCCACAACAGCAGCAGAGGACGGTTCCTTCAACTTCGGAGGTGTTCCGGCGGGTTCTTACCTTCTGCGTGTGAAAGCCAAGAACGGCGATATCAACGACCCCGACGGCGACATCCCCATTCGTGTGGATGAGAAAGCCAAACGAGATTCGTTGTCGCTAGCAGTCGCTCAAAGCGATTGCGGATTGAGTTACGACTTAGAAGAGAACAAGGCGAAATGGAAGCCCACGGTCTGCTTTAGAGGAGGCCAAACGGTGCCTTGCCCATATTGAAGCCGCTTGGTGGCCGGAGCATCATTCCCTCACGTTTCTTAAACTTGTGCCCAACTGACGCAAACAGGCCATTACACTCAAAACCCCGGCCCGACCTTTACAGCTCGCGCCGGCCTTCCATCGCCTTCTGCATCGTGACCTCATCGGCGTACTCGATGTCGCTGCCGGCGGGAACGCCGGTGGCGATGCGCGTGACCTTCACCGGCGGACGATTTGAACAGCCGCGAGATGTAGGTCGCCGTGGCCTCGCCTTCGACGGTGGGATTGGTCGCGAGAATCAATTCGTCGACGCTGCCCGACTCGACCCGCCGCTCCAGATTCGCGATGCGCAACTGCTCCGGCCCAACGCCATGCAGCGGCGACAGCGCGCCGTGCAGCACGTGATAGACGCCGTTGTAGTGGCGCGTCTTCTCGATGGCGGCGATGTTGGTGGGCTCTTCGACCACGCACACCAGCCGCTGATTGCGGGTAGGGCTTGCGCAATAGGTGCAGGGATCGACGTCGGTGATGTTGTTGCAGATGGAGCAGAGATGCAGGCTGGCCTTGACGTTGCGGATGGCGCCGGCCAGCAGCTCGGCGTCTTCGTCACTGGCGCGCAGGATGTGAAAGGCAAAGCGCTGCGCCGTCTTGCCGCCCACGCCGGGCAGCTTCTTCAGTTCTTCAATGAGTCGAGCCATCGGCTCGGCGAACCTGGACAATGTGCCACCCTCAAAAACCTGGTTAACCACAGAGGCACAGAGACACAGAGATTTTCAGACTTAGCTTTCTCTGTGCCTCTGTGTCTCTGTGGTTGATTACATTCCCGGCAGGCCCATGCCGCCGAACATGCCGCCCAGACTGGACTTCAGCGCCTCGTCGACTTTGCGCGAAGCTTCGTTGACCGCGGCGATGACCAGGTCCTGCAGCATTTCGATGTCGCCCGACTTCACCACCTCGGGTTCGATGATAATGCTCTGCAGCTGCTTCTGGCCGTTCATGCGCACGGTGACGCTGCCGCCGCCCGAGGACGCCTCGACGGTGATCTGCTGCATCTTTTCCTGCAGCTTCTCGGCCTGCTGCCGCGCCTGCGCCAGCATGTCCTGCAAGTTGAAACCTTCCATGTGAATTTGCCTCTACTCGGAACACCTTGTTCACCACGGAAGCACGGAGAACACGGAATTTATTTTCTTTGATTCCAAGCTTTCCTGGTTCCGTGGCGAATCCTGCCGTCAGCGACGGTCCTTGTGATCGATCACGGTGCGCACTTCGGCGCCGAACTTTTCCTGCATGCGCTGCACCAGAGGGTCGGCCATCGCCCGTGAGCGCGCGCTGCCTCCGTTGCCGCCGTTGGCCGGACGCGGCGCAGCATCCTGCTTGGCCGGAGCGGCCACCGCGCCGCCCTCCATCTTGAACTTCAGCGGCTTGCTGGAAGCGTTGCCCAGCGCCCCGCTGATGATGCGTTTGGGCTCGGCGCCGAGGGCGACGTCGATCAGCACCTGCGACATCGCGACCTTCACCACCAGCTCCGGGCCGCGCAGCAGCCACTCGCCATTCTTCGAGATTGTGCGCCAGCATGTCCTGCCCCGCGTCCTCAAGGGCGGCCAGCACCGCCGCGCGCAGCGCATCGACGGGAGCTTCTGCGGCCGGCTCGGCGACTGCGACTGCCGCTTCCGTCTCAACTGCGACCGCCGTTGCCGTGGCGCTGCTGGTCGCAACTGCGCCGGAGACTACGGAGGAATTCGCCTGCTCGTAACGATTCGATGCCTCGCCGCGCGGAATACCCGTGACTTCCGACCTTCGGCTCGGTCTTGCGGCTGCGATCCGCTTCGAACGGCGAGGGCCGCGTGAACGGTGACGCTGCCGGCACGCGCGACGACGACGGCTCCGGCTCAGCCGCTCGCGACGAACTCAGGGAACGCGCCGTCGAGCCCTCCCGCGACATGCCGCCGCCCGATCCGGCTACCGTGCCGCTCGTCCGCGGCACCGCCGGTTGCGCCGCTTCCCCGCTCAGCAACTGCTCCAGCGGCAGCAGGCGTTGCGCGTGCACCAGTTTCAGCAGGCCCAGCTCGAGATGGAAGCGCTGCTCCTGCTTGTAGCCGAGCTCGCCGTGTGTGCGCAGCATGATCTGCATGAAGCGCGAGAGGTCTTCTTCGCTGAAGCGCTCGGCCACACGCGCCACGCGCGCGCGTTCGTCGGCGGAAATTTGCAGCACCGGCGAATCGCTGCCCGCGACCTTCGCCACCAGCGCGTTGCGCAGGAAGCGCAGCATCTGCCGCGCGAAATGCTGCGGGCTCTGCCCTTCCACCAGCAGGCGGTCGATCGTGCGTAGCACGTCCTCGCTGGAGTTGCGCGCGACCGCGTCCATTACGTCCTCCAGCACCTGCGTTGAGACCGTGCCTACCAGGCCGCGCACAACCTCGGCACTCAGCGTGGTGCCGCAGCAGGCAATGGCCTGGTCCATGATGCTGAGCGCGTCGCGCATCGAGCCGTCGCCGACCTCGGCCAGCATGGCCAGAGCGTCGTCGTCGGCCTGGATGTTTTCCGCCTTGGCGATGTCGCGCAGCTGCTGGACGATGTCGTCAAAGCGCACGGCGTGAAAGCTGAAATGCTGGCAGCGCGAGCGGATGGTCTGCGGGATGTCTTCGGGCTGCGTCGTCGCCATCATGAAGACAATGTGGCTGGGCGGCTCTTCCAGCGTTTTCAGCAGCGCGTTAAAGGCGGCGTCGGTGATCTGGTGCGCTTCGTCAAGGATGTAGATCTTGAAGCGATCGCGCGCCGGGCGATAGCGCGCTGCCTCGCGCAGCTCGCGGATTTCGTCGATGCCGCGATTGGTGGCCGCGTCGATCTCGATCACGTCGACCGCATTGCCGGCGCGAATCTCGCGGCAGGAATCGCAGACGCCGCACGGCTCGGGCACAGGATGGTCCTGCGACTGGCAGTTCAGCGCCATCGCCAGGATGCGCGCGATGGTTGTCTTGCCGATGCCGCGATGGCCGCTGAAAATGTAGCCGTGCGCAATGCGCCCCTGCTCGATGGCGTTCTTCAGCGTGCGCGTGACGTGGTCCTGCCCAATCACGTCGGAGAATTTTTGTGGCCGGTATTTGCGCGCGAGGACCTGATAACTCATGGAAGGAAACTTCGGAAGGTTCGATTATACGGTGCCCGCCTGTGGAACGGGGAAGCGAGGTTTGGGAGATCATGACCGGCGATCAGGGCTCGATTGACCGGGGCCGGGCACTCAAAGCTGCTTTGATATTGGCGGTCCGGATTGCACGGCCGCTGCTTTCGCAGCTCCTTTTGGCGTGAGTGCATGATCGACGCTTTGCTCGGCTCCTTCGATGGCCTGACTGCCTTTCTCTTCGCATAATATTGTTCAGGTTTTCTGGATGTTATTGGGGGTGACATGAATCATTTGCAAGCACTTGGCAATTTGATGGATCGCTTGCCGGCGCGCCTGAACAGCCTTTCGCACGACAAAGTCGAAGTCAAGCCGGGGCCCGAGAGCTGGTCGGGTAAGGAGGAACTCGGGCATCTGCTGGATTCGGCGGCCAACAATTATCAGCGGATCGTGCGGACGCAGTTGCAGGACAAGCCAGCTATGCCGGATTACGACGGCGACGCGTGGGTCGCGCTGCAACGCTATCAGGAGCGCGAGTGGGGCACGCTGATTGAATTGTGGGTTGCGCTGAACCGGCAGTTGCTGGCTGCGGCCGAGGTGGCGGCGCCTTCGGCATGGTCGCGTACGCTGACCATCGGCGACTCGGCTCCGCTGACGCTGCAATTCGTCTTCGACGATTATGTCGACCACATGCTGCATCATCTGCGGCACATGGGAGTGGAAGTGGAAGAGTGGGCGCCTGCGAAGTCAGCCGGGAGATATTGATTAACCACAAAGACACAGAGGCACAGAGCACAAGAACAACAAGGCGGACTTATCTTTTCCGGACCATCTGGAACGCCGTGAATATTCCAAACACAGTCGCGGGAAAAAGCACAGCGACGATCACCGGCGGATAGCTGCCGCTTCCCCGACCCATTATGCGAGGCGCGATCAGGAAAAACGCCGCCGCCAAGGTTGTAATGATCAACCATTGCAGGAAATAGTGCCGGAACACACGCTTGACGGTTACTGGCTGAGGCGCCCCTTTCTCCGGCCAACTTTGGGGAACAACTTGCCACAATCGGTCCGCCAAGAGATCTCGAACGCGCAGCTTTCCGTGAGTCCCGAGCGACAGTTCGGCGTATCTCAAACCGAGCGTTGCCTTTCTGGACACCGTAATGGCGTCCCAGGGGACCAGGAAGTCTTTACTGAAGGGACCAAACAGCTTTGTGATGCCGACCCACAGGCCGGAGCGACAAGCGCTTAGTTTAAGAATGCCGTGCATGGACACGGGCCCGACCATGCCGCTTTCTGCGCTAAACACAGCCAGGGCTTCTTCATAAGGACGGTCTGGGAACGCGCTCATCAAGGAATACCAACCGGAAAAGTAGCCGAGGATCACGCAGACAAATAGCCATAAAAACACGAACGAAGCAAGCAACGCGGCGGCTGTCATGACTCGTAATTATCCAGTTGCAAGAAAGGGCTGGGCGCAAAAACACCGAGCCTCGGGCATCAGCTATAGGAACTCTTCGATCGGCAGCCCAGAATTAACACAAACAATCCTTCTCTGTGCCTCTGTGTCTCTGTGGTAATCCTAACGTTTTTCCTTCGCCGCTTTCTCAGCTTCCCGCTGCTTCTTTTCCGCGGCGCGGCGCTTCTTGCGCAGTTCGGCGGGCGAGTACATGCTCCCCCGGCATTTCTTGCTGCCGCAGGTGCAGGGCGCGTCGTCGTCGCCGTCGTAAAGGTAATAGTCGTACGTGAGCTCCTCGCCCGCCGAGATGTTGCGGATGCTCTCGATGAACACGCGGCCGTCTTCCTCGTCGGTCTCGCAGTTGGGATCGCAGGAGTGGTTCACGAACATGGCCATGCTGTGGCCATCGATCACGACCTCGCCGTCGCCGATGCCGAACAGGTAGGTGAACGGCCGGCCGTCGTAGCGGTTATCGCCTTCTTCTTTGCTGATGCGCTCGCCGGAGTACTCGAGCACGCGCGTGCCCTTGGGAATCCTGGTTAGGGTGAAGCAGCCGGCGGCATGGATGTCGGAGGAGCGAATGATGAGGCGTGGCAAGCAGCGACTCTCCTGGTGTTTCCGGCAGTATAGCAACGGCACTCGGATTTCGGCGGTCGGCACTCGGCAGTCGGCCCGGCCACTCGCGAACGGCGGCATGCTGAATCCGGACTTACCGAATGCTGACCGCCGACTGCCCTCACATCACAGCCCTCTGTTCACTTGCCAGTTCACAATCGGCGCGGGATTTCGTATCTTGGTGGGGATACGAAGCGGAGGAGTTTTCATGGTTCACGTTCTGATACGCCATAAGGTAGCCGACTACAGCCGCTGGAAAGAAGCTTTCGATTCCCACCTGAACAACCGCAAACGCGCCGGCGAAACCGGATGCCACGTATTCCACAGTATGGAGGACCCGCACGACATCGTGTTGCTGCTCGACTGGCAGACGATCGAGGAAGCGCGCAAGTTTATGAACTCCGATGACCTGCGGCAGCGGATGCAGTCGGCGGGGGTGCAAGGTAACCCGGATGTGCAGTACCTGGAAGACGCGCGGGCGGTGCATCGCACAGCCGCGGACTGATCCAGCAGAAAAATTTCTGCGCCTGCCCTTGACAGCGGAGCGGTTCCGGGAGTTGTGCCTCGCGCCCGATTTCCTGCGCCTGAGCCTTCCTTACGGTCCGCTCCTTTCCCGCACAGCCGCGAAAACGCCAGTACTCATGCAGGTCCCGCGCCGCTGCGAATTTGTCAAGGACAGACGTGCAACAATTTGCACTCGAAAAAAATTTGTTTGCCCGACGCCGTTGACAAACCAGTCGGGCAAATTAAAATACGCCACTGACTCTCCGAAGCGATTGCAACCGTGACCAGCTCAACTGAAACCAACGACGTTCTTCTACAAACCGATTTTCCTCAGCTGCAACTGTTCGCCAGCGGTAAGGTCCGCGACCTGTACAAGGTGGGCGCCGACCGGCTGCTGTTTGTCGCCACCGACCGCATCTCGGCCTTCGATTACGTGCTGGCGACCGGCATCCCGCAAAAGGGACGCGTGCTCACGCAGCTTTCGCTGTTCTGGTTCGACTTCCTGAAGGACATTGTCCCCAACCATCTCGCTACCGCCGATGTGAGCCAGTATCCCGCCCAGCTGCAGCCGTACGCGGCGCAGCTGCGCGGACGCTCCATGTTGGTGCAGCGCGCCGACATGGTGACCATCGAGTGCGTGGCGCGCGGCTACCTGTCGGGCTCGGGCTGGAAGGAATACAAATCGTCAGGGACGGTGTGCGGCATTCCGTTGCCGTCGGGATTGCGCGAGTCGGACAAGCTGCCGGAGCCGATCTTCACGCCCGCAACCAAAGCCACCAGCGGCCACGACGAAAATATTTCCTTCGATCGCATGGTCGAGCTGGCCGGCCGGGAACTGAGCGAGCAACTGCGCGACCTGACGCTCAACATCTACAAGAAGGCGGCCGATTATGCCGAGACGCGCGGCATCATCATCGCCGATACCAAGTTCGAGTTCGGACGCACGGCACGTGGCCTGGTTCTGGCCGACGAGGTGCTGACGCCGGACTCGTCGCGCTTCTGGCCCAAGGACAAGTACAGGCCAGGCGGCGCACAGGAGTCGTTCGACAAGCAGTATGTGCGCGACTACCTGGAGTCGATCAAGTGGAACAAGCAGCCGCCCGCACCGGGACTTCCTCCCGAGGTGGCGGCCAAGACCAGCGAGAAGTACATCGAGGCTTACACCCAACTCACCGGGCATCCGCTGCCGGCGTAAGGAGGGTGAGCCGTGATGGGCCTTTCGGCGCTCGACTGGTTGATTGTGCTCATCATTTTGTTTTCGACGCTGCAGGCGATGTCGGAAGGTTTCTTCCACGAATTTTTCGCCTTGGCGGGCGTGGTCATCGGATACCTGATCGCGGCCTGGGAGTACCCGCGAGTAGGATCCTGGTATGCGCATTACGTGAACTCCCAGTGGATGGCGGACATCGCCGGGTTCTTTACCATCTTCTTTGTTGTTTTGCTGCTCGCAGGGTTGCTGGGTCGCCTGGCACGCTGGGCGGTCAAAGGCATCGGATTGCGATGGTTTGACCGCGTCCTGGGCGCGGCCTTCGGGTTCCTCCGTGGCGTAGCCTTGAGTGCGGTGATCGTGCTGGCATTGGCGGCGTTCGCTCCGCAGTGGGGACTGCCGCGATCGCGCATTGCGCCGATGCTGCTGACCACCAGCCGCGGATTCATCTGGGCGGCACCGGCGGAGCTGCGGCAGCGCTTCTGGGCGGGATGGGATTTGCTGAAGACTGCGCCCCAGCATCTCCCGCATGAGCCGCACAGCAATACGGAGACGCAAGCGAGTCCAACGACACAATGAGTATGCGAGAGAGAGGCGTCGTGAAAGACCAATTGGAAGCTTTGGTTGTGCAGATGTTCCGGAGCGGCATCACTTACGCGGAAGGCGTAAGTGAATTCAAGAAGAAGTTCATCCTCACGGTCCTGCAGGATTGCAATGGCAATCAGTGCAAAGCGGCCCGCCTGCTCGGCATGCATCGCAACACACTCTCTCGCACCATCGCCGATCTCAAGCTCGACGCCAAAGGGCTGCGCAACGGCACCCGCCGCCCGCCGCGCAGCGTTCATGCTTTGCCCACCGACAAGAAGGGCGTGCGCTAGCAGCCACGCACTTTCAACCACGTTTATATTTCCGGTTCCGGAGTTCACCTCTGCTATTCAAGTAGTACTTGATAGTTTTGCGGTAAACATTTCCTCCACCAGCCAATCCCTCCATCCTCACGCCGTGTGCCGGGCTCGAAATCTGCGCATTTTGTGACATCAATCACACCTCTCCGTGACTCTTTATTAACCCTCGCCGCGCCCTCCAAGCTTAGACTAGAACTTCGTCACATCTCGAGGACTCATTCATGACAACTGCTACTAAGCCCCAGTTCGCCAGCCAGATTAAGGCTGACCCTTCTTCCGACGTTTATCGCTCCGAAATCCATCCCCTCGATTCACTGTTTATGCCCAAGAGCGTCGCCGTAATAGGCGCCTCCGAGCGCCAGGGCAGCGTGGGCCGGTCGGTGCTCTGGAACCTGCTCAGCAGCCCCTTCGGCGGCACAGTCTTCCCGGTCAATGCCAAGCGGCCGAGCGTGCTGGGCATCAAGGCTTATCCCAGCGTGAAGGACCTGCCGGACAAGGTCGACCTCGTCGTGGTCACCACGCCCGCCGACACGGTTCCCGACCTGATTGCCGAGTCGGTCGAGGTCGGCATTCCGTCGGCGATTGTGATTTCCGCCGGCTTCAAGGAATTCGGCGAGCACGGCAAGGACCTGGAGCGGCAAATCTCCGAGATCATCCGCGGCAAGATGCGGCTCATCGGGCCGAATTGCCTGGGCGTGATGAATCCCATTCGCGGGCTGAACGCGACTTTCGCACACTCGGTCGCGCGGCCAGGCAACGTCGCCTTCATCAGCCAGAGCGGCGCGCTCTGCACTGCGGTGCTGGACTGGAGCTTGCGCGAGAACGTCGGCTTCAGCGCCTTCGTCTCCATCGGCTCCATGCTCGACGTCAACTGGGGCGACCTGGTGGACTACTTCGGCAGCGACCAGCGCACGCAAAGCATCGTCATCTACATGGAATCGATCGGCGATGCCCGCTCGTTCCTCTCCGCTGCGCGCGAAGTCTCGCTGACGAAGCCGGTGATCGTCATCAAGGCCGGGCGCACGGCTGCCGCCGCCAAGGCCGCGGCCTCCCACACCGGCGCGCTCACCGGGAGTGATGAAGTTCTCGATGCGGCCTTCCGTCGCACCGGCGTTCTGCGCGTCAACAGCATCGCCGACATCTTCTTCATGTCCGATGTGCTGGCCAAGCAGCCGCGCCCGCGCGGCAAGCGGCTGTGCATTGTCACCAACGCCGGCGGCCCGGGCGTGCTCGCCACCGACGCTCTGGTGGCCGGAGGAGGGGAACTTGCCGACCTCTCCGCCGAAACCATGAAGGCCTTCGACGAGATTCTGCCCGCGCAATGGAGCCACAACAATCCCGTGGACATCTTGGGCGACGCCGAGCCGGAGCGTTATGCCAAGTCGCTGGAGATTGCCGCCAAAGACCCGAGCATCGACGGCATGCTGGTCGTGCTGACGCCGCAAGACATGACGCATCCAACGCAGATCGCCGAAAAACTAAAGCCGTACGCGAAGGGCTTGGGCAAGCCGGTGCTGGCCAGCTGGATGGGCGGCGCCGAAGTTTCCGCCGGCGAGCAAATCCTCAACCAGGCCGGCATTCCGACTTTCCAGTTCCCCGACAGCGCCGTGCGCGCCTTCAACTACATGTGGCGCTACGCTTACAACCTGAAGGGCATCTACGAAACCCCGACCATGCCGCAGCACGCCGACGCGGCCGTGCAGCGCGGCAAGGCCGAAAGCATCATCCGCGACGTGCGCCAGTCGGGCCGCACCATTCTGACGGAGTACGAATCCAAGCAGCTGCTGAAGTGCTACGACATCCCCACGGTCGAGACGCGCGTCGCCATCACGGAAGCGGAAGCCCTCGAAGCTGCAGGAGAGATCGGCTATCCCGTCGTCCTCAAGCTCTATTCGCTCACCATCACGCACAAGACCGATGTTGGCGGCGTGCAACTCAACCTGCGCGATGCGCAGGCCGTGAAGACCGCGTTCAACAACATCAAGCAGGCGGTCACCGAGAAGGCTGGCGCCGAGCACTTCCAGGGCGTCACGGTGCAGCCCATGGCGAAGCTCGACGGCTATGAACTGATCATCGGCAGCAGCCTGGATTCGCAGTTCGGCCCCGTGATTCTCTTCGGCACCGGCGGCCAGTTGGTCGAGGTTTTCAAGGACCGCGCCCTCGCCCTGCCGCCGCTCAACTCCACCCTGGCCCTCCGCATGATGGAGCAGACCAATATCTTCCGCGCGCTGAAAGGCGTACGCGGACGCAAGCCGGTGGACATCCCTGCACTCGAAAATTTGCTGGTGCGCTTCAGCCAGCTTGTAGTTGAGCAGCCGTGGATCAGCGAAATCGACATCAATCCCCTGCTGGCCTCGTCTGACCGCCTGCTGGCGCTGGACGCGCGCGTCGTCGTCCACGGTCCCAATGTCACCGCCGACAAACTGCCCAAGCCGGCCATCCGGCCCTACCCGATTCACCTGGTTTCCGACTGGAAGATGAAAGACGGCAACATGGTAACCATCCGGCCCATCCGGCCCGAAGACGAGCCGGCGATGATCAAGTTCCACGGGAAGCTTTCGGAGCGCAGCGTTTACCTGCGCTACTTCCAGCCGTTGAAGCTGACGCAGCGTACGTCGCATGACCGCCTGACCCGCGCCTGCTTCATCGACTACGACCGCGAGCTGGCGCTTATCGCCGAGCGCGAAATCGACGGCGAGCAACAGATTCTCGCTGTCGGCCGCATGAGCCAGTTGCACGGCCTCAACGAAGCGGAGCTGGCTGCGGTGGCCATCGACGAGGCGCAGCACAAGGGCCTCGGCACGGAACTCTACCGCCAGCTGATCGAGGTGGCACGCATGGAGAAGCTGAGCAAGGTCGTCTCCAACATGCTGCCGGAAAACCGCGAGATGCGCGCGCTGTGCCAGAAGCTGGGCTTCAAGATGTACTCGAATCTGGAAGACAACATGATCCGGGCCGAGCTGGAGCTGTAACCGCGCGAATCACACGGTTGGGCGCCCCAGGTCTCGCGGGTTCGAGACCTGGGGATCTGCCGTCCCTCGACCAGGTAGACACTACTCTCTACACGTTCTCTCTCATATTCGTTGTTTGCGTGTTATCATTCACCTTTTCGAGGCGGCCGGCGGAGCGGTTGCGGCAGCCGCGTCTCAAGGGCGATCGCAAACCGTGCCAAGCGAAAAGCAGGTCCGATGGTCGCAGCTGCGAGTCGGCATCACCGTGCTGGTGGCGCTGATCACACTTGCCGTTCTCATCTTCCTCATGACCGGCACCACCGGTCTGTTCACCAAGAAGATCCTGGTTAAGGCGTTCGTCGACAACGCCAGCGGCCTGCGCGTGGGGGCACCCGTGCGCCTGGAGGGCGTCGACATCGGCAACGTCGCCCGCATTCGCGTGGTGACCAATCCGCCCAACAAAGCGACGCCGGTCGAAATCACGATGAAGATTACGACCCGCTACGCCGACACCATGAGCAACCAGTGCCTGGTGGCGCTTACCACGGCCGGGGTGCTGGGCGAAGTCTTCATCGATATGGATTGCCGCCGGGCCCAGGGCATGCCGCTGGAGAATGGCGAAACGCTGGCGACGCGCGAGACCGCGCAATTCCAGGACGTCGTGCGCGCCGGCCAGAGCACGCTCGACAACGTGAACGCGCTGGTCAAGCAGTTGAGCGATACCTTGTCTTACATCCAGAGCGGCAAGGGCTCGATCGGAAAAATCATCTACGACGAGGAGCTCTACAACCGCGCCAACAATACGCTCGCGCAACTCTCGCGCATCACCGATGAGATCAATTCGCCCAAGAGCACCATCGGCCAGCTCATCACCAACGATCAGCTCTACCAGAAGGTCAATGGCGCCATCGATAACGTGAACAACATCATCAACCAGGTCAACAACGGACAAGGCACAATCGGCAAGTTCCTGAAGGATCCCGCGCTCTACGACAATGCCAATAAGATGGTCTTGACCGCGAACGGGATGGTGACCGACATCAACGCCGGCAAGGGAACGCTGGGCAAGCTGCTCAGAGACCAGGCCATGGCAAATAAGATCGACAGCACCGTCACCCACATCGACAGCATCGTCACTGACCTCGACGCAGGCAAAGGCACGGGCGGCAAGCTGCTGAAGGATCCGGCGCTGTACAACAACACCAACGACCTGCTGGTGGAGACGCGCGACCTGATCAAGGCCGTCCGCCAGAATCCGAAGAAGTACCTCACGATCTACTTGAAGATCTTCTGAGTTGGCCGCCGCTGCGGATACTCGCTACGAACTGGAACGTTACGGCGATGCGGCGCTGTTGCGTCTGCTTTCGGACGACGGCACGAACCGCCTGACCGCCGCGCGCGTGCGCGCGCTTACGGCAGTCGTGGGAGAGCTGGCGCTGCATCCGCCGTCGCGGCTCGTCATCACCGGCAACGCGCACTTCTTTTCCGCGGGGGCCGATCTGCACGAGATCGCGGCGCTCGACGGGCCGCAGGCGTTGCGCTTCGCTCGCATGGGACAGCGCCTGATGAACGCCATCGCCGGCTTCCCTGCACCGACAATTGCCGCTGTTCACGGCTACTGTATGGGCGGCGGGCTCGACCTCGCGCTGGCCTGCGATCGCCGCATCGCCGGCCCGCACGCATTGTTCGGACATCGCGGCGCGGCGCTCGGCCTGGTCACAGGCTGGGGCGGAACCCAGCGCCTGCCACGCCTGATCGGCAGGGCGCGCGCGATGCAGATGTTTCTCGCCGCAGAAAAAGTGCACGCGCATCGGGCCGTGGAGATTGGATTGGCAGAGGCAGTAGCGGATGATCCGCTGGCCGCAGCCCTGGAAGAGGCGTAGTCAGTTGTCAGGTGCCAGCTGTCAGTATCGAGGCTACTGCCGGATACTCGGCCAGCCAATGCGATTTGATCCTTGAGAGGTGATTGACAACGGCAACTCACCTCTGACAACAGAAACTGATAACTGATAACTGACAACCGGCTACTGACAACTGGCAGCTCACAACTGCTCCCAGACTTGCAACTCGAAACTCGAAACTTGAAACTGTCTCTGTGTCCTTCGACCTCGCCCGCGACCTGAAGCAGCTTGCCATCGACTCCGGCTTTGACCTCGCCGGCGTCGCCGGCGTCGCGGACACGCCCGAACATCGCTACTTCTCCGACTGGCTCGCCGCGGATAACGCCGGCGAGATGCGCTATCTCGAAGCGAAGAACGACGCGGGCGAGCTCAAGCGCGCTTCCCTCGCTCACGCCGCGCCCTGGGCGCGCTCGGTGCTGGTCTGCGCGCTCAACTACAACACAGCCGAGCCATATTCCACGCACACCGGCAGTCCCGCGCAAGGCTGGATCTCCCGCTACGCGTGGTCGCAACACGATTACCACGAGGTGCTGCTGGAAAAGCTGCGCGCCGTGGAAGCGCAGCTACTCACGCTTTGCGCGCAGCGCGAGATCGATGCTCCGCGCACCTGGTGCTACGTCGACACGGGCCCGGTCATCGAGCGCATCTTCGCCAAGTATGCCGGCATAGGCTGGATCGGCAAGAACACCTGCATCCTTAACCAGCAACTTGGCTCGTGGCTCTTCCTGGGCGTGATGCTCACCTCGCTGGAGCTCGCCGCCCGACCTGCCGCCCGCCGACCGCTGCGGCTCCTGCACGCGCTGTCTCGACGCCTGCCCCACCAACGCCTTCCCTGCTCCCTATCAGCTCGACGCGACGAGATGCATTTCCTACTTAACGATCGAGGTGCGCGGAACGATCCCTGAAGAGCTGCGGTCCGGCATCGGCCGGCAAGTCTTCGGCTGCGACATTTGTCAGGACGTGTGTCCCTGGAACCGGCACGCGCCGCTCACAAAAACTACGGCGCTCGAACCGCGTCCGAAGCTGGTGAATCCTGATCTGGAGTGGCTGGCGCGGCTCACGCCGGAAGAATTTCGCGCGAACTTCCGCGGCTCGCCTGTCAAGCGCGCCAAACGCAGCGGCCTGCTGCGCAACGTTGTCATCGCCATGGCGAACAGCGGCGAGGAACGGTTCGTCGAAATTCTTCGGAAGCTGTGTGACGATGAAGATGCGATCGTCGCCGAACACGCAAGGTGGGGGCTGCAGAAAAGCAGGGCAAGAGACCAGTAGCTGGTGGATCGTGTTTCGCGCAGGTCGTAAGTGCGCTTTCTACCGCGAGATCTCGTAAACCAGTCCGCATCCCATAGAGCAGTTGCCGATGCCTCCCTGGTACGTCGTCCCATAAATGTTGCCGTTCGCGTCCAGTACCATATTGCCGTTGGCCTGGATACCATCCATTCCGCCGGTGAAGTGATGCAGCACAGTGTGTGTCCATCCCCCGCCGGACGGGCTCAGCTCAAAAATCTCGTCGCACGTGGCGCCGTAAATATTGCCCGCCGAATCCAGAGTGAGAGGCCCGGCAACACCACAGTTGTCCCCGGGATCCGGACTAATCACGTTGAACGTCCAGTTGCCGGCTGACTGGCTCAATTGCCATACGGTGCCGAGCGAATCCGGCCCGCCGAACAACGTGCCGCCGTAAAGATTCCCCGCACTGTCGGCCGAAATGCCGTTCGGCACGTTTCCATCGGTTGTAGGGTGAAAGGAGTGAATCAAGCTCTCCACCCAGTCGGATCCGGAGCGCGTCAGCTCAAACACCACGCCTCCCGTGTAATGGCCACCGTCTGCAGTTGTGCCGTACAGAGTGCTCGTGCCTTGAAGAACCATCCCTGCCTGAGGGGTCTGGCCGTCGTTTTCGCCGAACACGAAATTGTGCAGGACGCTCTCCGACCAGCTTCCGCCCGACGGCGTCAACTCATACACGGTTCCCGAGAAATTGGCGCCGCCACCGTCGGTTACGCCAAATAGATTGCCGCTTGGGTCGAACACGAGATCGCCAAGCGGCCTGAGTCCGTCATCGGTAGATCCGCCCTGAAAGGCGTAAAGCACCTCTTCTGCCCAGGGGCACAGCGCACGGCTGCAAGCCCGGGCTGGAGCGTGCACGTTAAACACTGTGCCGCAGCCCCCCACACAGTAGGTCCCTCCTCCGCCTTCCAAAGTCGTGCCGTACAGCGTACCGTTCGGTCCGAAAACCACCCGGCCGTCGGGAACAGCTCCATCATTTCCGCCCTGGAAGCTGTACAACGGCACGAAGACCCATCCGCTGCCGGCGTGCTTGAGCTGAAACACAGTCCCGTTACCCGACCCGCCCGCGCTGGTCGTTCCGTAGAGACGTCCCCCGGTATCCATGGTCAGTCCCGCAAGGGGCCCACCGCCGTCGCTGCCGCCCGTGAACTCGTGCAGCACCGTGTAGGTCTGCGCCGTCGCGCAAACGCTGAGCACAATGGCTGCGAAGAGAACGGCAAGAATCCTCGAAGTTAGGCTGCGCAGATAGGAACTCATAAGTGACTGCCTCTCTAGGGTTACCGTGATCAACGGCGAGCAGCGAGATTCTATAACGAAACGGGACGGGGGCTGGGATTTTGGGGTCAGGGTCAGAGATGAAAGCCAGTAATCGGCAATTTCCTATCCTAATCTCCTACCCTGTCCCCTGCTCTCTTGCAACCGCATCCGCTACCGAAGCCGCTTCCACCGCGGGTCTGACGTCATGCACGCGCACGATATGCGCCCCGTGCAGGATGCTCGCCACCATTGCCGCCAGCGAGCCGCACAACCGCTCCGACGCCGGCGCGTCGTGGCCTATTCGCTTGCCCACCGTGCGCCCGACGAACGATTTGCGCGACGTTCCCGCCAGCAGCGGAAATCCCAGGCGCTGCAACTGGTCGAGGTGCGCCAGCAGCGGATAGTTGTCGTCGAAGCTCTTGCCGAAGCCGAAGCCTGGATCGAGGACGATCCGCGCGCGCTCCACGCCGCCGTCGAACGCAGCCTGCACGCGATTGCCCAGGTCATGTTCGACGGCAACAGCAATGCTGGAGAGCTGCGGCAGTCGCCGCCACTGGTCAGGCTTGCCGCGCGTGTGCATCAGCACCACGCCGCAGCGCAGCTCAGCGCACGCCGGCGCCATCTCCCGGTCCCAAAGAAAGCCGCTGACGTCGTTGACGATCTCCGCCCCGGCGGCAACCGCCTGCCGTGCCGTTCCCCCCTTATAGGTGTCGATGGAAATCACCGCGTCGGGGCGGGCTCGCAAAATGCCCTCGATCACCGGCAGGACGCGCTGCAACTCCTCGGCTGCGGAGACCAGCGGCGCGCCGGAATCTGCCGCCTCCAGCGTTGCCCCCGGCCGCGTCGATTCGCCGCCGATGTCGAGGATGTCAGCGCCCTCCTCCAGCATGCGCAGCCCGTGCTCGATCGCTTTCTCCGAGGCGAAAAACTTCCCGCCATCAGAGAACGAATCGGGCGTGACGTTGAGGACGCCCATGATGACCGTCCGCTCGCCCAGGGCAAGCTCACGCGAACGCAGTTTCCAGCTGAAGCGCGGGCGCATAGAGAGATTGTACGAGAGGAAGCGCTGATCACTAGATCGCATTCGGGATCGCCGTTTCGCTGTTCGGCATTCGCCAGCGATGTTGTTTCATGAATTAAATGCCGGGCTTGACGTTTCACGCGCGGGTGAAGATTGTGCTCTTCCTGAGTCCTACCAGGAGAGTGCGAACAGCTCCGAGGAAGAGGGAATGGCGAATGGCGTTCCGCAATCCGCGAAAAAGCCTCAAGCGGTCCTTGCGTTCCGATGTAAAATCCAGAGTAGCTAGGGTAGGTAGGTATATGATTCGGGCCCGCTATTTCGCTTGTGTCGCGATTGCGCTCGTATTGGCCGTGCCCTCCGTTGCCGCGAACAGGAACAAAGCCCCCGACTCCTCCCGCCTCGGGCGCGATGTCCAAACCATCCTCGAAGATCCCGACGCCGCGCACAGTTTTTGGGGCCTTTACGCAATTTCACTCGACACTGGCCGCACGCTCGTCACCCTGAACGCGGACAAGCTTTTCACGCCCGCATCGAACGCCAAGCTGTTCACCACGGCTGCCGTCTTCGGACTCATCGGCTCCGACTACCGCTTCAAAACCACGGTCGAGACGCTGGGCTCGCTCGACAAGTATGGACGTCTGGACTCCGACTTGGTGCTGGTCGGCCGCGGCGATCCCAATCTCTCCGGACGCACGCTTCCCTACAGCATGCATACCGAGCGCAAGGCGCCGCCGATCCAGGTGCTGCAGCAACTCGCCGATCAACTGGTGGCCCACGGCCTGAAGTACGTGGACGGCGACGTTGTGGCCGACGACTCCTATTTCGTGTGGGAGCGTTACGGTGAAGGCTGGTCGCAGGACGATCTGGCGCGCGAGTGGGGAGCGCCGGTTTCCGCGCTCACCATCAATGACAACGTGATCTTCGTCAACATCATGCCCGGCGACCGTCCGGGCGAGCACGCCTTCCTCAGCATCACGCCGTTTCCCGAGTACTACAAAATCGACAACCGCGTGAACACTACGCCCGCGGGCAGCGAGCCGCGCTCGGTCTCGATCAACCGCGAGCCCGGCTCCAACCAGATCACCTTCTGGGGCAACATTCCGCAGGACGATCCGGGCTTCGGTGAGGCGCTGGCGATTGAAGATCCTGCGGATTTTTCGGCGCGACTGCTGGCCGAACTGCTCGAGCAACGCGGCGTGACCATCTATGGCCGCGCGCGCACGCGCCACACAGAGCTGGCCTCGACGCAGACCTTCAGCATCACATCGCTGGCGTCGGGCGGCGGCGCGGCGCATCCGCCCAATCTGACGCCGCTGATTCTGGCCAGCTATCAGTCGCAACCCATCGGCGAAGACCTGCGGGTGATCAACAAGGTGAGCCAGAACCTGCACGCGGAGCTGATGCTGCGCCTGCTGGGCAAAGAAAAAGGGACGTCGGGATCGATCGCCGGCGGACTCGAAGTGCTGCGCAGCTTCCTGGTGAATGCGGGCATCAAGTCCGACCAGTTCGCTTTCTACGACGGCTCGGGCTTGTCGCGGGAAGACCTGGTCACGCCGCAGGCGATTGTGCAGCTCTTGCGCTACTGCTCGCAACAGTCGTGGGGCAAGGCGTACGCCGACACGCTGCCGGTTGCCGGCATCGATGGCTCATTGGCCGATCGTTTTCGGAACACGCCGGCCGCGCGCATGGTGCGCGCCAAGACCGGCTCGCTTACGCACGTCTACTCTCTAGCGGGATATGCGACCACGCAGTCGGCAGATCACATCGCCTTCGCCATCATGTCGAATAACAACGAAGAACCCACCAAGAAGGCGCTCGACAGCATTGACCGCATTGTCGAACGCATGGTGGAAGATAGGTAAGCGACTAGCTCTTAGCTCGTCGCTCTTAGCTCTCGGCAGTCGGCACTCAGCATTTACCAAGGGCTGGAGCCCGCAGGGCGTGTCATTGACAGGCCAGGACGGGGTCGCTGCGACAGGCCAGGACGGGGTCGCTGCGGCCGGAGTCCTAGGTAGCCGCGCCGCAACCAGCCCGGAATCCCTTCTGGGACGGCACAAACTCTGTCGCCGGCTGAAAGCCGTCTCGACATCACAAAATAAGTGGCTTATCGGCCCGACTGAAGTCGTGCCCTGACTCATGTTCTCCGAACTCGCAGTTCTTGGCGGCCTGTGAAGACGCCTCGGAGCCCCCGCATCGCCCTAGACGAATTGCTAGTTGCTAATGGCTGCCTTATTCCGCGATCAGATACGTCCCGCTGATGCGGTCGTGCCAGCAGAGCGTATCCGCGTCCACCAACGCCCACAGCAGACCCATCATCAGCGAGGCGGTCGAGAAGTAGAGTCCCAGGACGCGCTTGCGGCGCTGGCGGCGGCGCGGCGAGGCTCCCTTGAAGCTGCTCAGCCGCAGGTGCGCCACTCGCATGCCGACGGTCCTTCCGCCGTACATCATGAACAGATACTGATACACCGCCCACAGCAGCAAAGGAATAGCGGCGACGATCAGCAGCAGAGGCTTAGTGAGCGGCATTGGCGGCATTAACTTGTAGCCGGCAGCGACGAACAGCCCCGCCGCAGCACCGGCCAGCACGCAATCGACAAAACCGGCGTACATGCGCTGCGAGATCGTCACCGGCTGGAGCGGCAACTCGACATGATCGGCCTCCGCCACTTCGCTCGGCTGCTGCTGCGAGGGAAACTGCAGCCCATCGAGCAGCGGCGTAGTGGGCAGGTTGGGCAGCTCTTCCTGAACGTCAAGAATACGCGGCTGCCCCGGCATCAGCGGCTCTTCCGGCTGATCGGTCAGCTCTGCGATCACCGGACGCGGAAACGCAATCACCTTGCGCTTCTGTCGCGCTGGCGGCGGGGTAAACTCAAACGGCTCATCGGCAGCAGCATCGTTGGCATCGGCAATCGGCGTGCTCGTCTCCGGCAAACTTGGAATCGTCTCCACTGGCTCCGCGGAAACACACGAAGTTAACTGCCGCTCCTCAGGACCACCACTTTCGCTATCTACGCAGGCATCTGACTCGACAACATTCGCGATTGGCACTCCAACTTCCGGCGCGCTTACAGCCTCGGCGGGCGGAAACGGAAAGCGCATGCTGAATGCGCCTTCGATGCGCCGCCCCCGGCGACTGCGATATCCCGCGACCCGCGCCTGCACTTCGTTGCGCCATACGCCCGGTTCGGGCGCGATATCGTTCGTGCCCTCCGCACTTGAATTCGGCTGTTCCATAAGATTCGATCGCCCGTTTTCGCGCCGTCCGCTACGATGCGTGCCGCAATGACAGAACCCGTGTGCAGGAAATCTGGAATGCAAACAGTGCAGGTAATTGCCGCTTTGCCTGTAAGTAACGCGCCGTGCTAACGTGCAAGGTTCAGCTCCATTACAACCCTGCGCCCGAGAGACGAACGCCCGTCGATGACTGCTCGCACTCGATTTCTTATCACGGCAGTGTTCTTATGTCAGCTGATACTCCGGCCCGGCGTGTTAACCATCCGGTTGCATGCTGCTCCTTTGCCGCAACAACTCTCGCTGGGAGCCGAGCCGCCTTCCCCGTTTGGACCGCACCAGTCCGGGCAGAATTCGTCCGCCAACAGCAATAAAACCGATGCCGGCTCCAGTTCACCGCAAATCCAGACCGCCAAGCCTCCCAAAGCGACCACCGACACCGGCAACGAAGACACCGACACCGAGGACATCATTGAGCAGGAGCTCAGCATCAGCGGCAATCAGGAAGAGCTGGGGCCGGAGCGGCCGGCCACCAACGTTCCTTTGGGACGCAACGAAGTTCTCATCCGCGCCGACGAGCAGGAAAAAAATCAGGACCTCTATCACGTGCGTGGCAACGTGGAGATCCGCTTCGGCCTGTACACGCTGAACTGCGACGAAGCTACCTACGACTCCACCACCGGAATCATCAAGGCCACCGGCCACGTGGTTTTTCAGGGCGGACCGCGCAACGAACGCATCGAGGGCAGTCGCGCCACCTACGACGTCAGCCGCGACACCGGCGAATTCTACGACGCTACCGGCTCGATCGGCGCCAAAGTCAAGAACCGCACGATGTTCCTCACTTCGTCGACACCGTTTTTCTTCAAGGGCAAGGTCGTCGACAAGTTGGGGCCGGACCGCTATCGCGTCAACCATGGCTATGTGACGTCGTGTCAGTTGCCCAAGCCCAAGTGGCTACTGGACTCGAAGACCGCCAACGTTGAAGTCGGCGACGATGCCGTCATGCATCACGCAACGCTGAAGGTCGCCGGCATTCCCGTCTTCTATTTTCCGTTTGTCGAACATCCCGTCGACAATCTGGGACGCAAGAGCGGCTTCCTGATTCCTCTGGTTGGCGACTCCAATGTTCGGGGCACCATTTTCGGCGATGCTTTCTATTGGGCCATCAGCCGCAATACCGACGCTACCCTTGGCGCTGAAATCTACACTAAGGTCGGTTGGTCCCAACTCGGCGACTTTCGCGCCGTGGGTTACACCTACGGCTTCGCGGCCAATTACTTCGGGGTAATTGACAGCAAAGGCCCGACCTATCTTGGACAGAACGAAGGCGGCCAGGAGCTGAAGGTCAACCTCTTCAAGCAATTTCCGGATAACTGGCGAGGCGTGCTTTCGGCGGACTACCTTTCGTCCTACCTTTTTCGAATAGCCTTCGCCCAGGGTTTTTCCGAGGCTATCAACTCCGAAGTTCGCTCCTACGGATTTGTCTTTAAGGGCTGGGACGGTTACGGCTTCGGCGTGCTTGCCTCGAGCTATCGGAACTACGAGAGCTTCAATGCCCCCGGCGATTACATCGAAATTGTGCACGCACCGAGCCTGGAGCTTTCCACCGTCGAGCGGCCCTTCAGCCGCACCGAATTCGTGTACGCCTACGACGTCGCCGCCGAGGGCCTGTCGCGCAACGAGATCGGCTTTGAAACCGCGCCGATTGTGGGACGCGTCGATGCCGCCCCACACCTCGCCTGGCCAAAATTTTTTGACGGCTGGACCTTCCGTCCGGAAGTGGGATTGCGAGAGACCTACTATTCGCAGCGCCTGGAAAACACGGCATCGGCTGTGCCCATCGCGGTCAGCGATCCCATCAACCGTAACGTCTTCGACGCGTCCTTCGAGCTCCGCCCACCGACGCTGGTGAAGGTCTTCGACAAGAAGCTGTTCGGCCGGGTGGTGAAGCACACCTTCGAGCCGTTTGCAATTTATCGCTACCAGACTGGCATCAATGACTTCAGCCAGATCATCCGCTTCGACGATCGCGATATTCTGGCCGATACCAATGAAGTCGAATATGGCATCGTGAATCGCCTCTACGCCAAGAAGTCGTCGCTGGCTGCCACGTGCTTCGACAAGTCACATCTTTCGCTCTCCCAGGACCTCAGCCAGCGCCTCACCGCCGCGGAAAAAGCCTGCGACGACAAGTCCGCTGCCTCCGGCGACGTCATCACCTGGGAGCTGGCGCAGAAATATTACGGCAACACGACCTTCGGCGGAGCGCTGGTGGATGGAAGACGCAATGTCTTCGATAGCACCGAAGACCTCACCGGAATCGCCTTTCTCACCGAGCCGCGGCACTTCTCGCCCATCATCTCGCGGCTGCGTTTCCAGGAAGCGAACGTCGACTTTCAATGGGCAGTCGATTACGACCCGGTCCTCGACCATTTGAATTCGAGCACCATCTTCGCCGGATATCGCCTTGGCAATTTCTACATCAATGGCGGACAGACCTACGTCAATTCGCCGGGCGAGGCCTCGGTCACGTCCAACGGGGTCGTCACGCCCAGTATCTATAACCAATGGCGCGCTGGCGTGATTTACGGCGGCATGAGCAAACAAGGAATGAGCGGCGCGGTCAGCATTGGCGTGGACTCGCGGCTCTCCTATGTGCAGTCGGCCGTGGCACAGACCAACTACAACTGGGATTGCTGCGGCGTCGCCTTTCAATATGCTCGCTGGTCGTTTCCCGGCATACGCAATGAGAACGCCTTCCGCTTCACCTTCAGCCTGGCGAACGTCGGTTCCTTCGGGACCCTGCGGCGCCTGACGCGGCTGTACTGAAGCCGCCCTATAATCAACCCATGCCCGTCTCCAACAGCGACAAGCTGCTCGCGCTGCGCACGCACCTCGCTT
This sequence comes from uncultured Acidobacteriaceae bacterium, assembly GCA_963747045.1. Taxonomy (GTDB): domain Bacteria; phylum Acidobacteriota; class Terriglobia; order Terriglobales; family Acidobacteriaceae; genus Bog-257. The sequence continues at coordinate 139,616 of CAVVDN010000020.1, forward strand.
CCCTGCGCCGCCTGCTGGTCGCCTACTCCGGAGGAATCGATTCCGCGTTCCTGGCGTGGGTCGCGCATCAGGAGCTCGCCGATGACATGCTGGCCGTGCTCGCTGATTCGCCCAGCCTCGCGGGCTCGCAAATGCGGGACGCCGTCGCTTTTGCCGAAGAGCAGCAGATTCCGCTCACCGTGATCGAGACGGACGAGATGGAGCGGCCCGAATACCTTCGCAACGACGCTACTCGCTGCTTTCACTGCAAGGACGAACTCTTCGCCGTGATGCACCGTTACGCCGAAAAGCACGGCTTTGCTCACATCGCATCCGGTTACCGCCAGACGTTGCGCGCCGCTGGAGCTCATCGTCGAGGATGAAAGTCACCGGCACGCCGGGCACGCGGGGGCCGCCGGCGGGCACAGTCATTTCGCGTGCGTATCGTGTCCGAGGCGTTTCGCGGCGTCCTCCGCTCGCCCGCCACCGCCTGGTCTATGCCGCGCTCGCCGACATGTTCGGGAAGAGATTCACGCGCTCGCCATCGAGGCGCTGGTGCCCCCCGCGGATCGAGCCTGAGGATCCTGTCCTAAGTAAACCGCTGCGCGGCCTCCCGAGCTGATTTTTAGCCAAATGCGGCGAATTATCTTAAACTGCCGCCCCCGGGCGCTCGGCCACGTCGGCCAAAGTCGCCTTTTTTGTTTAGAGGATCCCAATGAGCCAATTTTCTCGTACGCCGTGGACCGTGGTGTCCACCGTGGTAGCCATGCCGGCCTGGCGGCCTGCGGCAAGACTCAGCAGGCGGCGGCGCCCCCGGCGGCCGAGAAGCCCGCGCCGGCGCCGGTCGCCATCGTCAACGGTACGCCGATATCGCGCACCGAATACGACATTTATGTGAAGAGTCTGCTGCAGGGCAAGCAGCAGGAGTTGACGCCGGATCAGAAGAATCAGGTGCTGGACGAGCTGATCAGCATGCAGCTTCTGGCTGCGCAGGCCGACAAGGACGGCTTGGAGAAGAATCCGGATACCGAGGCGCAGCTCGAGGTGCTGCGCATGCGCGTGCTGGCCGACGCCGCGTCGCAGAAGTATCTGAAGGGCCAAGAGCCCACGGATGCGGAACTGCACGCCGAATACGACAGCGCCATCGCCTCGATGGACAAGACCGAATATCACGCGCGGCATATTCTGGTCTCGAGCAAGGATCAGGCCGACCAGATCATCAAGAAGCTCAAGGGCGGCGCGAAGTTCGAGGACCTCGCCAAGGCAGAGTCGATCGACGGCTCCAAGACCAACGGCGGCGATTTGGGCTGGTTCACCCTGCGCGCATGGTCAAGCCGTTTGCCGATGCCGTGAAGGCTTGAAGAAGGGCGAAGTCACCCCGCAGCCCGTGCAAACCCAGTACGGCTGGCATGTCATCCAGCTCGAGGACACGCGCGATGCCACCCCGCCGCCGTTCGATCAAGTCAAGCCGCAGCTCACCAACGCCGTGATTCGCAAGAAGTTGCAGGCCTATGTGGCGGAGTTGAAGAAGAACGCGAAAATCGAAAAGAACCTGAGGGGCAAACGGGCGAACCCAAAGGCCTGCCAACTGGCCGTGAAGGAACAGCGGGCCCGCACGGGCCCGCTAGATTATTTCTTTCAGCAATCTCAAGAACGCCGGCTCATCGAGCACTGCGAGCCGAGCTCCTGGGCCTTCTTGAGCTTCGAACCCGCATCCTCGCCCGCCACGACGTAGTCGGTCTTTTCGACACGCTGCCGCTGACTTTACCGCCGCGCCGCGTGATCGCATCCTGCGCCTGCTCGCGCGTTAGTTGTGCGAGCGTGCCGGTCAGCACGAAGGTCTTGCCGGCAAGCTCGCCCTTGCGGCGGCCTCGCTCCACCGCCGGCCAGGTGATGCCGCTCGCCAGCAGCCGCTCGACGAGCGCTGCATTCTCGGCGTTCTCGAAATAGGCGCGGATGTGGCCCGCCACGACGGGACCCACATCCGGCACGCGCTGGATCTCCTCCGCCGATGCGCCGCGCAGCGCCGCCACATCGCCGAAGTGCTGGGCGAGCGCCAGCGCCGTCGCCTCGCCGACATCGCGGATGCCGAGCGCATACAGAAAGCGCGGCAGCGTGGTCTGCTTTGCCGCCGCGATGGCCGAGTGCAATTTCTGCGCGGATTTCTCGCCCATGCGTTCCAGCGTCGCGAGCTGCGCGGCTTGAGCTCGAACAGATCGGCAGGCGTGCGCACCCAGTCCCGATCCACCAGCTGCTCGACGAGCTTGTCGCCGAGCCCTTGGATGTCGAGCGCGCGGCGCGAGGCGAAGTGCTTGATTTCCTCTTTGCGCTGCGCCGCGCAGGTCCTGCCGCCGGTGCAGCGTGCGACGGCTTGATCGGACTCGCGCATCACCGGCGATCCGCACACCGGGCACACCTTCGGCAGCGCGACCAGTTTCGCGCCCGCGATGCGGCGCTCCGCCAGCACACGCACGACCTCCGGGATTACATCGCCGGCCCGGCGAATCACCACGGTATCCCCCGGCCGCACGTCCTTGCGCGTCATTTCATCCATGTTGTGCAGCGTCGCGTTGCTCACCGTGACGCCGCCGACAAAGACCGGCTCCAACCGCGCCACCGGCGTGAGCGCGCCCGTGCGCCCCACCTGAAACTCGATGTCGCGCACCGTCGTCAAGGCCTCTTCGGCGGGAAATTTGTGCGCAATGGCCCAACGCGGTGCGCGCGAGACGAAGCCGAGTTGCCGCTGCAGTTCGATGTCGTCGACCTTGTAGACCACGCCGTCGATTTGATACGGCAATTTGGCGCGCGCCGCGCCCATCTCTCGGTAATACTCGAGACAGCCCTCGACCGACTCGACCACGCGCGATTGCGGACAAATCTTGAATCCCCAGCGGCGCAGCGACTTGAGCATCTCGCCGTGATGCGACGGAATCTCGCCGCCCTCCACGTAGCCGATGCCGTAGATGAACAAGTCGAGCGGACGGGCCGCGGTCATCCGCGGATCGAGCTGGCGCAAACTGCCCGCGGCGGCATTGCGCGGGTTGACGAAGCTCTTTTCGCCGCGCGCCAGCGCTTCCTTGTTGAAGCGTTCGAATCCGGCCAGCGGCATGAACACCTCGCCGCGCACCTCGAGCACCCGCGGCGCATCCGCTGCCCGCAACCTCAGCGGCAACGCGGGGATGGTGCGCAGATTTTGCGTGATGTCCTCGCCGGTCTCGCCGTCGCCGCGAGTGGCCCCCTGCACGAAGGCGCCGCGCTCGTACAGCGCGCTGATCGCCAGACCGTCGAGCTTCGGCTCGGCGGAGTAGCGGATCGGCTTTGACTGCGGCAGGCGTTCGCGGATCCGCCGATCGAAGTCCCGCACTTCCTCGTCGCTGAAGGCGTTGTCCAATGACAGCATGGGAATGCGGTGCCGCACGGCGCCGAATGCGGCGACCGGCGCCGCCCCGACGCGTTGCGTCGGCGAATCCGCGTGAGCAGCTCGGGATAGCGGGTCTCGATGTCGTTCAGTTCGAGCATGAGCCGATCATATTCGGCATCCGGCACTTCCGGATCGTCGAGTGCGTGATAGCGATAGTTGTATCGCTCCAAGAGTTCGCGCAACTCGGCGGCTCGTGCCGCCGCCGCGCGTTTTGCCCGTTCCGTTTCGCTCTTGGCGCTCATCCGGAGGCGTACGCTACCGCAAAAGCGCTTGAAAGCGCGCCACGTCTTCGCGCAGCGCCGCGGTGCGCTGCGGCGAGAACGGCATCCCTTTGGCGTCCTGCACCGTTCCCGACAGCTCCCGCGCCAGATCACGCGCAGTCGGCCAACAGCGCGTCGACGGTCGTGCAGCGGCTCGAGCGGTCCCGGCAGCACCGCAAACAAGGTCACGCCGCGAAATTCCTCTTCGGCCATGCTCGCGATGTCGAAGGTGCCCGGCTCGATCAGGCTTGCGACGCAAAATATGCTGCGGCCGTCGCTGTGTTTGCGGTGATAGACCTGGTATCGCCCGTAGGCCAGTCCGTGTAGCTCGAGCGCCGCCATCAAGGCCGCTCCGGACCAGCGCGCGTCGCCGACCGCACATACGCGCACCGTCACGATCCTCTGCATTTCGCTCGCATTCGGAACTTGCGGCGCGACCGTGGCAAGACGGTCGCTGTTCTCCGTACTCGGCCGCAGCGAGGCCGGGGCCGCGGGCGGCGGCGTGCCGGTGGTGCGGCGCGGGGGCGCCGATGCTCGGCGCCGTTGGCGTCGGCGTCGCCCCGGCGTGGCATGGGGTCGCCGCGCGGCGGCGGCGCTTGATCGCCGGCGGCGAGCGCTCGATGTCCACGGTGATCTCCAGCGGATCGGCGTCGGTCATCATGGGTGATCCAGCGCGGGCACTCGCTCGAAACTCGCCGGTGCGTGGATGCTGAGCGGCTCCAACGGCGGCACGCCCCAATCGCGAGATTCGGCTGCACGGCGGGCCGCTTCTCGGTCGGTGCCGGTTCGCCGGCAGCTCCCCGAACGCGTGCAGGGGCGCGCGCGCTCGACTCGCGCAGCTCGGCATTTCCCGGCGCCTGGCCGGAGCGGCGCACGGTCCACCACCAAATGGCGCCGATCGCCAGTATCCCCAGCCCCAACAATATCCAGCGCAACTCGCCCAACTGAGCGTGTCCTTACATCGCGGCCATGCGCACGGCCTCATCCACGTCCACGGCCACCAAGCGCGACACGCCCGGCTCGTTCATGGTGACGCCCACGAGTTGCGAGGCCATTTCCATGGTGCTCTTGTTGTGCGTGATGAAGATGAACTGCACGCTGCGCGACATTTCGCGCACGATGTCGCAGAAGCGTCCGACGTTGTTCTCATCGAGCGGCGCATCGACCTCGTCGAGCAGGCAGAACGGCGCCGGATTCAAATCGAAAATCGCGAATACCAACGCCACCGCGGTCAATGCCTTTTCGCCGCCCGACAATTGGCTGATGGTGCTGTTGCGCTTGCCCGGCGGGCGCGCCATCACCGAGACACCGGCCGCCTCGGATTCCTCTCCCGAGAGCTCCAGATAGGCATGGCCGCCGCCGAACAGGCGCGGGAACTTCTCCTTGAGCCCCGCATTCACCCGATCGAAAGTATCCTCGAAGCGGGTGCGCGTTTCGCGGTCGATCTTGCGCATCGCCGATTCCAGAGTTTCCAGCGCGTCGGTCAGATCCTTGCACTGACGATCGAGGTACTCCTTGCGTTCGGATTGCTCTTTGAACTCGCCGATCGCCGCGAGATTCACCTGGCCCAGGCGCTCGATTTTTCCCTTCATCTCCTCGAGCTGCGATTCCCAGCCTTCCGCCGTCGCCTCGGCGGCAAGCCCGGCGAGCAGCGCAGGAAAATCGAAATTCGTGGCGGCCAATTGCTCGGCGACGCCTTCGCGGCGCACGCGCACCTGCTGTGCGGCAAGGCGTGCATCATCCAAGGCCGCGCGCGCCGACTCGACCTGCTGCTCGATCGATGCGCGGTGCGTTTCACGGTCTCTCAGCAAGGCATCCAGCTCGTCGCTGGCAATTCTCGCAGCCTGTAGCTCGCCCTCGATCTGCGCGCGCACCTGAGCGCTTGATCGAGCTGCGCGAGCTGCCCTGGAGCGGGGCTTCGCCATCCTTAAGCTGCCGCGCCAATTCGTCGCGCCGCAGGGCAAGTCCTGCAGTTGCTTCTCCACGCGCGTGAGCGTGTTGCGGAGCGAGGCATGCGATGAGCGGCGCGATTCCACCTGCAGCGCCAATTCGCGGGCCCGCTGCTGCGTCGCCTGCGCCGCGGCGCGAGCGGCGCGAGCTCCGCCCGCATGCGCTCGCGTTCCTGCTCGAGTTCCAGGCGTTTCGGCTCGAGCGCCGCCAAGGCATCGATGGCGGTCTCCATGCGGCCGCGCGCCGCCCGCAAATCGCTTTCGGTGCGCCAAGGTCGGCGCGCACGTCCTCGAGGCCCGTCTCGAGCTGGCTCAGGCGCCGCGCAGCGTCCGCTGTGCGTGCCTGGGCCGCATCGAGTTCCGCCCGCCGGTCCACATGCTCTCGATGCAGCCGGTTGACGTCGGTTTGAAATCGATCGCGGCGGTCTTCGCAATCGCGCACCCGCTCACGGGTGAGCTCGAGCGCATGCTCCAGATCCTTCACCCCGGCTCAAGCCGGCTCACCTCGGCGCGAAGCTCGCGCAGCGACTCCTCGCGTTCGATCACACCGGTATGAGGTCGGGATCGCGCGACAGCCGCAGCCAGTCCGCCCCCACCAGATGCCGTCGCGTGTGACCACCGATTGACCCGCCGCCAAACCGCCCCGGAGCCGCAGCGCCTCGCCCAAAGTCTCGGCCGTAAACACGCACGAGAGCACCGAGCTCAGGTACGCGCGCCTGCACCTTCGCCCGCAGACAAGCCGAATCACCGTCGGACGGCCGCTTCGCAGCTCACCACCGCCAGATGCCCGCCGTCGAAGCTCGCCAGCAGATCGGTGACCGCGTCCAGGCCATCGACGCACACAGCCTCGAGGTAGGAGCCCAGGACGGTTTCAACCGCCCGCTCCCAGCCCCGCTCCACCCGCAGCTGTTGCGCGACGCGCGGCCGCAGGTCGAGCGACTGAGCCTTCAGCCACTGCGTGACTTTGCCGGATACCTTGCCCAGCGCGGCCTGCTGCAGCGCTTCGGTGGACACCTGGAGCCCGAGAGCCTGCTGCCAGCGCGCACGCAACGCGTTGAGGCCTGAGTTTGCTCGCGCTCGCGATCGCGCGCGAGCGACAATTCAGCCAGCAATTGCTCAAGCTCGGCCGCGGCCTTCTCACCGGCCTCGCGCGCCG
>CAVVDN010000021.1:0-13800 GCA_963747045.1 uncultured Acidobacteriaceae bacterium
CCTCGCGGCTTCATCCCCGTACCTAGCAGGCACGCTAGATTTTCTTTTATCTCAGCAAAGCGGCGCAAAAAGAATGCCACAAAGTCAGCCAGTTGGATTAGACCTACATCCTCAGAATCTCCAAAATACGGAAAATCAATCACTTGATCTAACGGCTTCTGCCTCTTCGAAAGATCGTAGTATTCTCCGCTCCAAGCTGGCGGCCTAAGTATTACGTCAGTGAAGCGTAACTGCTCTCGTTCCTTGTTGTCGAATACGAATATGGTGTTGCCTTTATTCTTCGGCTCGCGCTGGGCCCACTTCTGTACGGCAAGCATGAGGTGAAATCCCATGAATCTCCAAAGAGTATTGAGCTCGTCTGGGATATATTGCAGCGCATAATTCTTGTCGTAAGTGTCACGACAAACGGAAGTGAAAACGATGTGATGCTTACGCTCAGCAATCCATTCAAATATGCGCGTGATGATCCGAGCGCGGGTCGGCCATCTATATCCCTGAAAACTCCGTTACCCGCATAAAAATTCCTGGTATGTAGTTCTGTTATAGGTTTACCAGCCATTATTGAGAGGGCGTCCAGCAGTCCAGCCCACTCTTCTTTGAAATGCGCATTTGCTGTGAATCCACAAGAACGCCAACCATTACGGCAATTGGGCTCGTTTCCGGTACCGCTTTCGTCGCAATAACAGAATTTCATAGGACGATCCGGGATAGCGATTTGACCGTGGCACACCACTGGAATACCCTCTTTCCGAAGAGGGTTTTACCGTGGCAAATCGTCCCAGAGTTCATGCCGATGAAGTGAAGGGCGATTTCGCGGCCTTTACCGATATGTTCCGTCGCGTTGTATCCGTTCCGCGAAAGCGAATCGAGGAACGACTAGAAGCGGAAAAAAAGCAGAAGCGAACGCGGGCTGCTACCCGCGTTTCGGCTTCGGCCCCCGCTTCCCGCGCTAAGGACTAGAAAGTCGTTTCTCCCACCTTGCCAGTGACCTCTTTGTAGGTCAGCCGCTTTCCTGCGATTTGCGAAAGAATCAGATTGAATCTGTCGGAGTTGGTGATCTTCCGCTCGCCATTCCGCGATAATTGTAGCGGAACATCTCTTCGTCCAGATACCGGAACAGGTGAAACGGTTCGACGCTGACGTAGGTTCCAGCCAACTGCGTTTCAACAAGCTCCAGAAATTCTCGATTCCGTTGGTGCTCACATGGCCGCGAACATAGGCTTCTCACGTGGTTGATGACTTCGTGGACGTAATCCTTGTTGAGTCCCTGATAGCCCGCGTGCTCATCGGTATGATGCTCGCTTCCGGGCTCTACGTAGTGGCGCACGATCTGCTGGACGGTAGCCTGCTTGCGATCTGGGACGACACGGGCCTTGACCTTGCCGCCACGTTGCAGCATTCCCATGACGATGGTCTTATCGTTTCCGCCAGTGCACCTTGATGCGCTCAGCTGGCGTTTGCGCACTGGTGCATATTGCGAGCCTTGCCGCCGATGAAAGTTTCGTCTACTTCGACCGGAGCGCCAGTGTTGGGCAGCTTCATCAGCGAGCTTTCCTGTACGGCGGTGCGAATGCGGTGCATCATGAACCATGCGGTGCGCTGAGTGACGCCTATAGCGCCAGCAACTTCGTAGGAGCTAATGCCATTCTTGCAGGACGCCAGCAGCCACATTGCGGTTAGCCACTTGTCTAAGCCGATGGGCGAATCCTCGAAGATGGTTCCCAGCTTGACGGAGAACTGGCGACCGCATTCCTTGCACTTCCAGATGCGGCGAGTCTTGAGGTAATAGTGATCTTTGCCTTCACAGGCCGGACAGGTTACGCCGTTGGGCCAGCGGGAAGCCGCTACGGTCTGAATGCAGGTTTCAGGGTCGCTGTAGTGCCGGATAACTTGCTGAAGGGTTTGAGGTTGCTCTTGCATAACCATCTCCAAGAGCAAATTAGCAAAATTGGCTTGGTGTGTCAAGTGATTTATTACCTTTATATCGGCTTAATCATCAGTGACTTACGGCTTATTGTTGCGTTTTTAAGTCTTGACATGTAGGAAGTACACTGTAAAGTTCGATGGTAGTAGAACTACTCTCGAAAGACCGACCTTCCAGCTGCGCGCCCTGAGCACAGTTGGCGCGTGAGACATATGCTCTTGTTCTTAACCCTCTCGGCCCGAAGCGCATAGCTCGAAGCTTCCGGCCCTCAGCTTCGGGGAGAATTCTGCTGCACACTACTGTGCAACAGTTTGCACATGAAATGGCCAAGGTCTTGCGCTTCCAACTTTGCAGGCGAATATCTTATTGATTTCAGAGTAGATCTGTGTGAACGTAATTCAGAGACTCGGCCAAATAATTGCACACAATGGCTCGTTCCATTCGCAGGGTAAATCATCAGGAGTAGGATTCTGTGGCGCTGGCTGGCACCAAACCGGGTACCGCGCTGACACCGCCGGCAGACGAAGTTCTGTCCGGCGAAAAGCGGCCCTCTTTCATTTCCTCGCTATGGCAAACGCTGAAGCCCTTCGGCTGGCAGGGGCTTCTGCTGGTCGGGGTTTTGGGACTGTTGTATGCACCGGTGATCAAGCTCCTGGTCTGGCAATGGTACAACGATGCCGATTACGGACATGGTTTCCTGGTGCCGATCCTGTCGGCCTATCTGATCTGGGCGAGGCGCGACACACTTCGCCTCATCCCGCGCAAGCCGTCGGCGTGGGGCATGGTGGTGGTTCTGGGCTCGCTGGGATTTTTGTTCCTCGGCAGCCTGGGCGCGGAGAATTCTCTCTCCCGCATTTCCATCCTGTTTACGATTTGCGGGCTGATTGTCTACTTCGCCGGCTGGGCCAAACTGCGGGCGATGACTTTTCCGCTGGCGTTCCTGATATTCGCCATTCCATTTCCGGCGGTCGTCTACAACGAGATCGTCTTTCCGTTGCAGTTCCTGGCCTCGAAGTTTGCCACCCGCGTGCTGGAGATGCTGAACCTGTTCCCGGTGATGCGCGAGGGCAACATCCTGGTGCTGCCGCAGATGAAGCTCGAGGTCGTGGAGGCTTGCAGCGGCATTCGCTCGCTGATGTCGTTGCTTGCGCTGGCTGCGGGATACGGATATGTTGTGGAACGCAGTGTTGCGGTGCGCTGGCTGCTCATCGTGGCCATGGTTCCGCTGGCCATCATCAGCAACGGCACCCGCGTCATGATCACGGCGATCATGGCCAACTACATCGGCGCCAAGGCGGCGCAAGGATTCATGCACGAATTTTCCGGCTGGGTCATCTTCGTTGTCGCGACCATCATGTTCCTCCTGCTGCATAGCCTGATTACCTTCATTCGCAAGAAGCTCGGCTGGTACCAACCCGGACCCAACCCGGAGCTTGGCATCAAGGCGGCCCAATGAAGGCAGGAATTCGTTACTGGCTGATGATTGCGATCCTGTTAGGCGCAACCACCGGGATGGCCTACCTGTCCCACGGAGAATCGACGCCACCCGCCAAACCGCTGTCCGAGTTTCCCACCAAGATCGGTCCCTATGCCTCGATGGCCGAGTGGCCGCTGGACAAGGAAACCCTCGACCTGCTCAAAGTCACCGACTATCTCAATCGTGGCTACTGGATGCCGGGGATGGGACAGAATTTCATGGGCCTCTACATCGCCTACTTCCGCTCACAGCGTACGGGCGCGGGCATTCACTCGCCCAAGAACTGTCTGCCCGGCGCCGGATGGAATCCGGTGGAGTCCACCATCTACCAACTGCAGCTGGACGACGGCCGCAAGGTCCCGGTCAATCTCTACGCCCTGCGCAAAGGGCTGGATGAAGAAATTGTCGTCTACTGGTACCAGTCGCATGGCCGCGTGATCGCCAGCGAGTACTGGGGCAAGTTCTATTTGATCTACGACGCGATGCGCCTGAACCGCACCGATGCCGCACTGGTCCGCATCGTCGTTCCGGTGACGAACGGCGATGAGGCAGCGGCCAAGCAACAGGCGTTCGCGTTCGCGAAATCCATCACAAGCAGCATCGATCAGGTCATCCCACGGTGAACCCAGGAGAAGTTATGCGCAACCGCTACATCGTTTTCGCCACCCTGCTGGCCGCACTAACCGTCGTCCTCGCCGGTTGCAGCCGCAATCCCGAAGTCGCCAAGAAGAAGTATCTGGAAAGCGGCATGAAGTACATGACGGAGCAGAAGTACGATTCCGCCGCCATCCAGTTCAAGAAAGCGCTGCAGATCGATCCCAAGTACGCCGACGCGCACTATCAGCTGGCGCAGGCGGACATCAAGCTGGAGAAGCGCCAGGAAGCCTTCAAGGAGATGAGCCAGGCCGTCGAACTCGATCCCAACAACCTGAAGGCACGCATCGATCTGGGCGGAATGTATCTGGCCTCGGGGCCGCATTTCTACAGCAATGCGGAAGAGCAGGCGCGCTACGTGGTCGAACACGATCCCAATAGCGCCGAGGCGCAAGTCCTGCTGGGCAATGTGCTGTTGTCGCAGAAGCACCTGGACGACGCGCTCACCGCCTTCAGCAAGGCCATCGCGCTCAAGCCCGACATGGCCGGCGCGTACATGAATCGCGGCGCCGTCTACGCCTTCCAGAAACAGGACGACCTGGCCGACAAGGATTTCCGCAAAGCGATTGCGCTCGACCCGCATGACCTCCAGGCCTATGCCGACCTCGCCGGCTTCCTGCTCTTCAAGAAGGACCTCAAAGCGGCGGAAGAAGCCTATCGCGACGAGATTCGCAATAATCCCGAAAACCCCGCCGGCTATCTGCGCCTGGCGGGCCTGCTGCTGTCCCAGCACGACCAGGCCGGCGCCGACAAGCTGGTCGACGAACTTCGTCTGAAGCAGCCCAGCAATCCGGAAGTGGCTTCAGCCATCGGCGATTTCTATCTCGCCGAGCGCAACACCCCGGCGGCTTTGGCCGAGTATCAACGCGGTCTGAACAACGATCCCAAGAACCAGATGCTCCAGGTTCGCGTGCTGGAGACCATGATCGGTATGGGCAAGCTGGACGATGCCCAGAGGATGGTCGATCGTCTGCTCAAGGACAATCCCGGGGACGTCACCGCGCGCCTCACCAATGGCCGCCTGATGGCGATGAAGGGAAATATCGCCGAGGCCACGACCACCCTGCGTGACGTCGTGAAAGACGCTCCCGAAAATGCGGAAGCCCACTTCGTGCTCGGTCAGATTCTGCGCCAGTCGGGCGACATGGCCGGAGCCAAGAGCGAACTCCAGGAAGCCAACCGGATCAAGCCGGGCAACCAGATGACCTTGCAGTCGCTGACCGAGGTCTATCGCGATTCCCACGACTACGATACGGCGCGCGAATATGCCGCCCGCTTGCAGCGGCTGAACGAGAACAATCCCACCGCGCACTTCCTGATTGCCACCATCGATCTCGGCGAACGGCAGTACGACAAAGCCCTCGACGAGCTGAAGGAAGCGCAGAAGGGCGCGCCCAACGACCCGCTGATCTACATCAACATGGCGATGGCCTACGGAGGCCAGAAGAAATATCCGGACGCGGAGAAAGCCTTCCAGCAGGCCTTGAAGCTCTCCCCCAATTCCGACGCCGCCATGACCAACTACGTTGCGCTGCTGTTTGCCTCCGGTCAGGAAGCCAAGGCTTTGCAACTGTCGCAGCAGTACGCCAATGCCAACCCCAAGCGCGAAGGAGCAATCTTCATCTACGCCTCGGCGCTGGCCACCACCAAGAAGTATGACCAGGCCATGGCCGAGTTCCAGAAGGCGCTGCAGATCGATCCCAAGTCGGCCGTCGCCTACATGCACATCGGCCAGATTTATGCGGTGGAAGGCAAGACCGACCAGGCGCTGGACTATTACCAGAAAGCTCTGGCCATCCAGCCGAACTCGGTCACCCTCAACAACGCCATGGGCAATCTCTACATGTCGAAGGGCGACATGAAGAACGCGGGCAAGTACTACCAGGCCAGCCTGGCGCAGAATGCCCACGATCCCATCGCCGCCAACAATCTCGCCTGGGTCTACGCCGAGCAGGGCGAGAACCTCGACATGGCGCTCAGCCTGGCGACGCAGGCCAAGCAGATGGCGCCCGACATGACCGCCATCAACGATACCCTCGCCTGGATCCAGTACAAGAAAGGCAATTACCGGGTGTCGGTCTCGCTGGCCGAAGACGCGGTCAAGAAGCAGCCGGACAACCCCGGCTTCCGCTATCACCTCGGTATGGCATTGACCGGAGTGGGCGAGAAAGATCGCGCCCGCACCGAACTGCAGAAATCCTTGCAGTTGAAACTCACTGGCCAGGATGCGCAGGACGCGCAGAAGACTTTGGCGTCGCTGCAGTAGGTCAGTTGTCGGTTGTCAGTAATCAGTCGGTGGGTGCCCAGGCCTCACGGTTTTCGAGAGCTGGCGTCCCTCCATCAGTCGAACAAAGGTTGCGTTGAGGCACAGCGCTCGCGGTCTGGCGAAAGTCAGGCCGCGGTTTTTTTTGGCGAGAACGGCGCATCGGAGCCGCTCGACTTTGGACTGGCATAAAAGCAACTACCCACCCGCAGCTCACATCCATTTCAGCAGAGTTTCTGAGGTTGGAGGTAGGCTATGATGCGCCGACTGCCTCGTCCTGTTCGCAACGGTCCACCCCGGTCAGGCGCGGCCATCCGCCTGGCCGTTGTTCTGTTGGCGCTCATTGTTGCGTCGGTGGTGTCTCTGCCGGCCCACGCGCAGAGCTTCCAAATCATTCACTACTTCAGCGGAACGACAGACGGAGAATATCCGCTCGCCGGCCTCACCCTCGACTCCGCCGGAAATCTCTACGGCACATCGTCGTCGATGTCCAACCAGCAAACCTGTCCGACCGGCTGCCTGGTTGTCTACCAGCTTTCGCCCAACGGCTCCGGCTGGAATTTCACCGTCGTGTTTGCCGGCCAGAGCGCGAGCCAGGGCAGCACTGCGATCAGCAGCATGGTCTTCGGACCGGACGGCAATCTCTACGGCACCACCGCCTACGGCGGCAATGGCAATGGTTGCTATCCCGGACGGGGTTGCGGCGTGGTCTTCAAGATGGCGCCGGCGAATGGCGGCTGGAATCAGTCGATCGTCTATCCGTTTTCCGCCCTGCCGGATGGAAACTTTCCCCGCGGGCAGTTGGCGTTCGATAGCGCGGGCAATTTATACGGAGCCACCAGTGGCGGCGGCTCCAACGTAGGTTGCCTGGGCGGCGGCTGCGACGGCAATGGGACGGTCTACAAGCTGGCGCTCGCCAACGGCTCTGCCTCGGAATCCATCCTGTACGCCTTCGGCTCAACTCGCGTGGATGACGGCGTCGGACCCTCGGGAGGCGTTGCCATCGACAGTCAGGGAAATCTCTACGGCACAACCGTCGCCGGCGGAGAACTGAATCACGGCACAGTTTTTGAGTTGATGCCGAGCGGCTCCGGCTGGAGCGAGACCACGCTGTACAACTTTCACGGCGGCAACGACGGCATCTTCCCGGCCGCCGGCGTGATTGTCGATGCCGCCGGCAATCTCTACGGCAGCACCGAATACGACTATCACCTGGGCGGCGGAGGCACCGTGTTCGAACTCTCGCCGTCGGGCACCAGCTGGACCCACAATGTGCTCTACGAATTTCCCAGCAGGAGCTGCGGCACTCCGCCGTGCCACCTCGGCGCTGGACCGCAGTCGAATCTCATCATGGACCGCGCCGGCAATCTCTACGGCACCACCAGCGTTGACGGAAGCTACGGCTGCGGCGCGGTCTTCAAACTCACCCGCGCAGGAGACACGTGGAACTACACCTCGTTGCACGACTTCACTTGCGGCATCGATGGCGACAGCCCCGTGGGCAGCCTCGTGATGGATAGTGCCGGCAATCTCTACGGCACCACCACCACCGGCGGAGTTCCCGATCTCTACTGCGGCGACGGCTGCGGCGTGATCTTCAAGATCACACCCTGAGCTCGCTCAAGATGACAGCTTGAGCTCAGCTTGGTTCTTTTTTCAGCAAACTGTGAAGGTCCGCACCACGCGCCGGGGCCGAGCGCCGCAGGCGCGAAAGAGGTTAGCCCAGCGCTTCAGCGCTCGGTAGGCGAAGGAAAACTTCTAAGGCCCTATTTGCCCGCCTGGTCGATCAGCTGCGCTACTTTCGAATCCGCACCTACCGGCTCGACCGTCACAATCTGCTCGGGATTGATGTACATCCGGTCCGGACCATGCAGTTCCTTGCCGCGCTTCACCAGGACGTTGGTCACTTGTTTGGTATCGGGATCGGTCTTGCTCACGATGTAGAAGACATCCGTCAGGACGGGGAAGTGCGTGCCGTAGCCTGCGAGCTTGCCGTAGTACACCGCACCGTTGCTGAGCAGCACCGCCTGGTAGGTTGTGGTGAAAGCCGCCGATCCTCGGTGATGCATGAGGTGATAGGTGGCCATATGTCCGATGAGCAGACCGACGATTAACGAGATGACCGACCAGAGGACAACATGGCCATACGTTTTCTGACGTGCGGTGTCGCCCGCGGCCGGTTGTGTCATGCCAATCTCCCTATGCTCCGTTTGGAGGCGATGAGCGCATTATCCCACATTGACGGATGGCGACGCCGGGTCCTGTCTGCGGGGAAGGCCTTATCCCAAATTGGAGCTTGACTGGTCTGTGAATCCAGAGCACAATTCGGCGTCCAGCACGCCTGTGGTAGCGAACGAATCCCTCACGTTTTGCAAGGAGTCTTCATGTGTCGGCTCGCCAGTTCGCTCCCGCTGCGCGTGTTCCTTGTCGGCGCGTTTCTGAATGTCGTTCCTGCGGCTCACGCATCGAGCATCGCCACCCAGCCGCACCGCGACTCGCTCGGCTATGAATCCTGGCTTGCCGGTTCAATGGATCTGCACTCCAGCCTGACTCCTGATTCGCCCGACGACTGGCTTGGCGGCACCGGGTATTGGGACAACGGTGCCGACTGGAGCGTCGGCGTACCCGGCGGCAGCAGCGACGTCGTCATTGCCACCGGCAGCGACAATGTAACCCTCGACCAGAACGCCAGCATCAACTCCCTGACCCTTGGCGGCAGCACGGGAACCTCGACGCTGACCGAGCCCTTCGGACGAGGCCTCTTCGTCCAGATCGCCGGTGCGCTCACCATCAACCAGTCCGGCACGCTGACGCTGGCGGGAGATGCAATAACGGCGAACGCCAACTCCAGCAACGCGGGAAGCGTGAATCTCAACAACAACTCGGCGCTTCTGCTTCGCGCCGGCTTCGCCAACACCGGAACCATTCAACTGAATGGCGAATTCTTCCGGCCGGCCATTACGGTTAGCGGCGCGCTGACCAACTCCGGCAACATCATTGATCTGGACGACACGGCGGTTCTGAGTGTGGGCGGCACGGTCAACAACTCCGCTTTGATTGCGATCTACAGCCTCACCTCCGGGACGCTCACCAATACAGTTACCGGCAGCCTCAATGTGCAGATGCTGAACGTGAATGGCGATCTGGTGAACGCGGGCCAGGTCTACGGCTATGGACGCGGCAGCCAGTTCAGCATCGCGGGCATGCTTACCAATAGCGGGCGCTTCGACGTCAGCTACTCCACCGCCAACGTGGGCGGCCTGAACAACAGCGGAGAAGTGTTTGTCGGCGGAAACATGACGGTCCATGGCAACGCGTATAACTCCGGCGGAATTTACGAGGGATACATCGGCCCCAGCAACGGCCAGATCCTGATCGCGTATGGCGCGTTTACCAATGCCCCGACGGGAAATGTCGAGCTGGACGGCCCTTACACCGGCGGCCTGAGCGCGACCAGCATCGTCAACCAGGGCACCATCACGTTGAACGGCGCACCGCTCTCGACGGGAAGCCTGGCCAACTCGGGGACCATCCAGACCGGCACGCAGAGCGGCGGCAACAACCTTTCGGTAACCGGCACTCTGACCAACGCTGCCGGCGGCGTGCTCTCGCTGGGCGGCATGTCCGACGTCGCCAACATCGCTTACATGAACAACGCCGGCAGCGTCTCCATCGGCAATGACGCGACGTTGAATATCACGGGAGGCTCGCACGCCGTCGCCAATGCGTTTCCGGGATTTCTCAACAGCGGGACGCTGGTGATCGCGCAAGGCGGCACCTTCTCCAGCCCTCTGACCTTCACGCAAATCGCCGGACAGACGACGGTCGACGGAACCCTGCGCGTCGCCGGCCGCGGCAACGTGAATTTCGCAGGTGGCGCGGTCTACGGCAATGACGGAATGATTCAGGGCAACGTAATTTCGAATGCGGCGTTCAACATGGGCGACATGCCGATGACCGTCGGCACCATGGCGATCAGCGGCAACTACACCCAGGGCGCCAACGGCAGTCTCGCCTTCGATATCGCCTCGCTCACCTCGTACGATCAGCTCAACATGAGCGGTCGCGCCTCGCTCAACGGCACGCTGTATGTCGATCTGCTCAACGGCTACGTCCCGCAAATTGGGAACATGTTCGACATCATGAATTTTGCCGGCAAGTCGGGAACGTTCTCGATGGTGCTGGGCCTGCCCATCAACGGCCAGGAGCACTTCGTGCTGGAATATAACCCGACGGACCTGACGCTCGACGTTGTCGCGGGACCGGACACTGAACCGACTTCAGGCCGCGCCAACGGCAATGTCTATTACTACGAGCCGTACGTCAGCGACGTGATGCAGGGCGCGAACCCGGTCGACAACCTCGGTGCGTCGCCGGCGTCCTCCGTTCCCGAGCCGGGCAGCCTCGCGTTGCTCACGTCCGGCATTGTGGGAGTTGCCGGATTGCGGCGACAGATTGCCCGCTGACGGTGTGCTTGTACGTTCCGCAAGGTTGCACTCGTACGAGCCGTTCTGCGTCCTTCCGTCGGGCTGCTTCGTATCAGGGCACGACTTCAGTCGTGCCGTTTGCTTCACCCGAAGTGCGGGCTTTAGCCCCTGCGGTTCGGGGTGCAGCGGCTAAAGCCGAGCCTATGATTTGCGCACTTTCGGCACGACTAAAGTCATGCCCTGATACGTATCGGCAGCCAGGGAGTTGTGACTGATTACTAGCGACTGCGCGGCGATGCCTGACGGACCACTGAGCACTCCCTGTTGCGCACTGACAACTGACGCGCCCGAACCGTGCTGGACGATTGACGCCGGACTACTGACAACTGACAGCTGACAACTGCACCTGCGCTTCCTCGCAAAGCCCAGTTTTCATATTGACAGCCTTCCGAAACCAGAGCACAATCTCCGGCCAGCAAGCTCCTTGGGCCCTCAACCTTTGACGATTCTTGCGAGGAGCAAACCATGCGGCGATTCGTTTGCAGTTCCTTCCTGCGCTCCGTCATTCTTCTGGCGCTGCTGAACATCAGCTTCACCTCCGCGGGCGCTGCAAACGTCGCCCGAACGCGCCCGCACCGCACCGCCGATTTCTCGTCGTGGATGAGTGGCACGTCTTACTCCTCGTCGAGCTTCGATCCCAGCTCGCCCGACAACTGGCTCGGTGGCACCGGATACTGGGACAACCCGGCCAACTGGAGCGCCGGCGAGCCGGGTGCCGGCAGCGACGTCTTCATCAACACCGGCAACGATAGCGTCACCCTCGACGTGAACGCCAGGATCAATTCGCTGACGCTAGGCGGCAGCACCGGCAGCTCGACTTTGGCTGATACCCTGGGGCGGGGACTGCTCGTCCAGATCGCCGGTGCGCTAACCATTAATCAGTCGGGCACGCTAACGCTGGCTGGCGACACGATAACGGCGAACGCGAACTCCAGCAATGCGGGACAGGTCAATCTCTACAACGGCTCGAAGCTCGTGCTCGGGGGTGCGTTCACCAACAGCGGAACGATTCAACTGGCAAGCTCTTTCGTCTGGCCGGCCATTACCGTCAGCGGCGACATGACCAACTCCGGCACAATCATCGATGAGGATTTTACGGCGGTTCTCAGCGTCGGAGGCACACTCACCAACTCCGGCTCGATCGCCATTTACGGCCTGACCTCCGGGCCGATCACCAACACAAGTACCGGCAATCTCGACGTGCAGATGCTTTCCGTGAATGGAAACCTGGTGAATGCCGGCGAGGTGTTTGGCCTCTCACGCGGCAGCCAGCTCTCTATTGCCGGTGAGCTCACCAACAGCGGGAGGTTCGATTACAGCTATGCCAATGCCACCTTGGGGAGCTTGAACAATCTCCCCAATGGACTGGTGTTCGGTGGGGAAATGCTCACAGTCAACGGAAACACCTCCAACGCGGGAGCCATCGTGATTATGGCGCTTGGTCCAAACGAACCATTGACAGATGTCCAGCTTAATGGCAACGTCACCAATTCCGGGACGATTGGTGTCTCCGGCCCCAGTGCTTATGAGAGCGCTGTCATATTGGGAAGCGTCGTCAATAGCGGCGGCATCAGCGTGGAAGACGGCGGGGTGTTGAGCATAAGAGGGAACATCACCAACTCCGGAATGATTATCACTGGGGGACAGAACCAACCCGGCAGCAACTCCTTCCGCGCGGCGTCGCTGACCAACCTAAGCGGCGGCGTCCTATCGGTGGGCAGCATGTCCGATGCCGTGCAGTTCGGCTCCGTCACCAATGCCGGCACGATCTCGATCGCCAATGGCGCGACTCTCACGGTACCAGTCAGCTCGCACGCGACCGGCAACGCGCTGTCCGGCTTCCTCAACAGTGGCGTCGTGCAGATTGCATCGGGGGGCACAATCTCCAGCCTCGGCAAATACACGCAGACCGCGGGGCAAACCACGATCGACGGTCTCCTCCAGGGGTCGAGCAACTTCGCCGGCGGCGCAGTCTATGGCAACGGCGGATCGATCCAGGGCAATGTGACTTCGAACGCGGCCTTCAACATGGGCGACATGCCGATGACCGTCGGCAACATGATGATCAACGGCAACTACACCCAGGGCGCGAACGGAAGTCTCGCCTTCGACATCGCCTCGCAGACGTCATACGACCAGCTCAACATCGCCGGGCACGCGTCGTTGAACGGCACACTATTCGTCGATCTGCTCAACGGCTACACCCCGCAGATCGGGAACATGTTCGACATCATGAATTTCTCCGGCAGCTCGGGCACGTTCTCGATGGTGCTGGGCCTGCCCATCAACGGCCAGGAACACTTTGTGCTGGAATACAACTCGACGGACTTGACGCTTGACGTTGTCGCGGGACCGGACAATCTGCCGACCTCAGGCCGCGCCAACGGCAATGTCTATTACTACGAGCCGTACGTCAGCGACGTGATGCAGGGCAGCAACCCGATCGACAACCTCGGCTCGTTGTCGGCATCGTCCGTTCCCGAGCCCGGCAGCATCGTGTTGCTGTTCTCAGGAATTGTGGGCATCGCAGGCCTGCGCCGAAAGATTGCTCGCTGACGAGGTGCTTGTACGTTCTGCAAGGTTGCACTCGTACGAGCCGTGCTGCGTCCGTCCATCGGGCTGCTTCGTATCAGGGCACGACTTTAGTCGTGCCCTGATACAAGGCAAGCCAATGCAGCCATCAGCAGCCGATAACCGATAACCGGTAACTGACCACCGACAACTGACAACTGAACCGACAACTGCCTCACGGATTCGCCAGCACCCTCGCCATGGCATACCGTTGCGGCGGCACCGGGCCGAAGACGAGCGGCAGCGGTCCCCAGCCCGAGAATAAAATCCCGCTCCCGCGTCGGGATTCATCGTCGCCAGCCGCGTGCGCACGGGAAACTCCACATACTCCGGCGTGGCGATCTTCAGCGGAAGGTCGAACAGGGAAGTGTTGTACTCGGGAATCACGATTAGGTCGCCGAACTTGCACTGGTCGGCTTCCGGC
>CAVVDN010000022.1:0-61545 GCA_963747045.1 uncultured Acidobacteriaceae bacterium
GTTGTACTATGCGGCTTGGGAGACGGAAAGGTGCCCTGGCCGTCGGCTTCCGTGATGGAGAAGGTCCGGACGGGCTGCTGGATATTCTTGTAATTCTTTTCGCCGAGCGATTGGAACGAGAGCGACAGCTTATTGCGTATCTGGTCGTGAACACTCCCCGAAATACATATCCCCCCAGGCTCTGCGGCGGTCTGTAGCCGCGCGGCGACGTTGACGCCATCTCCCATAAGGTCCTGGCCCTGCACCATAACGTCACCCAGGTTGATCCCGATTCGGAATCGCACCTGCCGCGAGGCCGGCAAGTGATCGTTACGCGTTCGCAGTGCCGCCTGGATGTCGGTAGCGCAACGCACTGCTTCGACGGCACTGCCGAACTCCGCCAGGATCGCATCCCCGGCAGTATTGAAAATGCGTCCGCGGTGCATCGCCACCAGCGACTCGAAGACTCCCTTGTGACCTCGAAATGTCCTCAACGTCTGTTCTTCATCTTCGCCCATCAGACGGCTGAATTCGGCAACATCAGCCGAAAGAATTGTGGCCAGTTTGCGCTCCAGCTCTTGCGCACCTGGGTCATCGAGTTCGTCGGGCATCGGGGCACTCCCCACTCTGACTTGCCGCGTATGATAGCACCGCCGTCATCTCCGATTGCACGGCAGTTCGTCAGGAGGTGATCCTGAAGACGGCCGGAATCGTCGAGGCTGCAGGCCCTCGCTTTGCAGAGCTGACACAGTTGACCTATCTGTCCAGAGACGCAGGGGCGAAGGAGAAAACGGCGAAATCCGCTGGCGTCGCGTGACCTACCTCCGCTTGAGAGCTGTCCGCGGAAAAAGCGACGGCACTGGAGACATGCGCTTCCGGTCCTTTATACGTTTCAGTTCGGAAATGCCCCTGAGGCGTTGACGAGGGACAGCGGGGTATTCCGGTGAAGGTGAACGCGATTCCGCTGTGAAGCCGAACGGCGTTCCGGAGTGAAGGTGAACAGCAGTCGGAGCGAAGCGACGCTGGCATGGTGATTGTGGAGTAAGTGTTCGGAATCGTCAAGCGAGATGGTCCAGAGCAAAGCGAAGGAGGAGGTCGACGGGGATTGGCGGTGTAGGAAAGGGCGCCGAGGTCGCAGTACTCAGCGAGGAGAGGATCAAGTTATGAAGCTCTTTAGCAAATCCATTTCGACACTATTATTTACCGTATCATTTGCGGTCGCGGGATGGTCACAACAGAGTGTTCCGCTCGGGCAAAACGCAGCCTTGCGGTATTGGTCGGCAATGTCTGTGATTCACGATGCCGGCGTAAGCGAACAACAGGCCAAAGAACTCAACGCAATACTGGACGGCTCGGCCCCATATGACGATTCGCAGTACTGGGACCTTCTTCAGAAAAACCGGCCAGCGTTGGAGTTGATGGCTCGAGGGACGTCAATCCCCACCTGCGATTGGGGACTGGATTGGGGACCCAATTACGAATTCGGATCTGACTTGCCGATGGAGTACGTAAGAAGGGCAATGGTTTTGGGACGCCTGAATGTGCTTTATGCATTTCACCTTCTCAAAACGGGCAATCGGGACGCTGCTGTTGATACCTTGGCGGCGGGACTGGAGTTTTCGCGTGACGTCGGGAACGGAGGATCGCTTTTTGCCACGCTAGTCGCAAAAGACCTCCTCCTTAGCCATTTGAAAGCAATCTCTAGCGCAGTGCAGTCTGGGCAAGTCTCTGCTGCTCAGCGATCCCGATTGCGGCTAGCCATCGGACGGCTGGGGAAAGGGCTGGATTGGCAGATGGCCATGAAGCGGGATCTTGAATCCCTCCGCAGCATCTCGGTGCGAACTTCGCAAGCTTCAGCAGCTCTGACTCGAATCATCTCTGCGTACACCGCCGCGATGAATGATGAATCGATGCTGCCCGCGGTGAACAAGGCCATTGAGGCCTCCCCGCAGGACCTCGCACACGTCATCCCTATTCCAGATCGAGTTCTAGAGCAGAAGAAAGAGCTGAACAACGCTCTCCAAGACGTGCGCGCGTTGCTGCAGTGAATTTCTTGCATCCTGATTCTTCCTTCGGATACGCACGAACGCAAGAGAGCCGCCCTCAGATTCCAGAAGTAGTAATCCTTGCAGAGACGCGGGAGACAATGCCAATCGCGGCTGAAAAGAAGCCAAATGTAGCATCCTGGCCGACGACGTGGGATATGGCGACCTCGGTTCCTATGGTGGAGGTGAGCTCCGAGGCGGTCCGACGCCGAGACTCGACCAACTTGCTCAACAGGGACTGCGACTTACTCGGTTCCTGGTTGAGCCAGCCTGCACTCCATCGCGGGCGGCATTGATGACGGGGCAACGCTCTATCCGTAGTGGTCTGTCCTTGATCATCGTTCCAGGCACAACCAACACTCTGCCAGCTCACCCCCTTCCGGTTGATACCGCAAACTGAGACGCAGCTCCCGCGGCGAAGATTCTCCGACATCCGGGGATGTACTGACGAGGAGATATAATCTGCGCTTGGGTGGCTCATTCTGGGCCGCAGGCTGAGGACTGTCAGCCGTTTTTTGAAGGGGGGTTATGGTTTTTCGTTTCGAATCGTTTCAACTGGATGTCGCGGAACGCCGCCTGTTGCGTTCGGGCGAACTGATTCCGCTTCGTGCCAAGGTCTTCGATACGCTCTGCATCCTCGTCGAAAACCACGGCCGCCTCCTCCGCAAGGACGAGCTGATGCAACGGCTCTGGCCCGACAGCGTCGTCGAAGACAACAATCTCGACCACAACATTTCCAAGCTTCGCCGCGCTCTTACAAGACGGCGCCAACGGCCAGAAGTTCATCGAGACCGTGCCGCGCCAGGGATATCGCTTTATTGCCAAGGTGCAGCGAATCGCCCGGCAACCTCCGCCGTGCACACGGTCGTACGCTCCTCCGGCCGCTGACTCGCCATCCGAGCAGGAAATTCAGTTCTTCACCACCAGCGATGGTGTGCGCCTGGCCTACACCATCGGCGGAAGCGGGCCTCCGCTGGTGCGTGCCATCGATTGGCTCAATCACCTCGACTTTGAATGGAAGAATCCGTATCGCCGGCATTGGTTTTCGCAGATCATGAGCCACAACACTCTTCTTCGTTATGACCAGCGTGGTAGTGGCCTCTCCGACTGGAATGTCGATGACTTTTCCTTTCGAGCGCTCGCTCGCCGACTTCGAAGAGACTCATCTCATGCCGTTGGCTTCGACCAGTTCGCGCTGGTGGGGAGCTTGCCAGGGCGGCCCTATCGGCGCGGCCTATGCAGCTCGCCATCCGGAGCGGGTGACCAAGCTCATCCTCGTCGGAGCGTTTGCCCGAGGATGGCCTCCTCCCGGCAGCATGATGACCGAGCAGTTCAATGCCATGCTGACTCTCATCCGCCTCGGCTGGGGCCGCGACAATCCCGCCTTCCGTCAGCTCTGGACCACGCTCTTCCGCCCAGACGCCAGCCCTGAGGAAACGGAATGGATGAACGAATTTCAGCGCATCACGTCTTCACCCGATAACGCCGCGCCGAATGATGGCCGAGTTCCCCAAGATCGACATCACCGACCTCCTGCCCAAGGTCTGCTGCCCCACTCTCGTCATTCACTCGCGCGACGAGGCCGTTGTTCCCGCCAGCGAAGGACGCCTTATCGCCTCGCGAATCCGCGGCGCTCGCTACGTGGAACTCCCCAGCCGCAGTCACGAGGTTGTCCCCGGCGAGCCCGCCTGGCAGATCTTTGTTGACGAGTTCTCCCGTTTCCTTGGCTGGCCTGACGGGCATGTCGCAGTCGAGCCACCCACAGCAGCAAGCTAGCAGGGCGGCTCGCTCGTCCGCCGCCATCAAGTAATCACGCGGCATTGTCAGCCTCACATTTCGGTCGAACCATTCGGAATCCCCTGATCGACCGTCTCAGGATCTGCGACCGACTGCAATCGTCGGCCCTCTCGCTCGGTTCGAGCCGAACGTACCGCTCAGGTTCCTCACACACGACCTTCCCGAACAGCCTGCCTGCCAGGACGGCCGGGCCGCAGATCCCCGTAATCACCTGCAAGCAAGTAGAGGCCACGATTGCCCCTCCGACGATGTAGCCGAGCAAAGGCACGCCTGCTTGGAATGCCCATGCGGCCAGCGCCGTCATGATCGTCGCGACCGCGAAGGCGAAGCGCCGCCGACGCCCATAGCGCGGCAGTTTTTCGGCGTACCCAGTCAGGTACCGCAGCCCCTGGTTGTACAGGACATCAAATGGATGCCCCGTCAAAATTGCACCCAGCGCTGTGAACGGCACCAAGGCCCACAATATCTGGGCCGAGGCCAGCACCGTCCCCACTGCTACCCACAGCATCATGATGCGCAGGGGACAGGCGCAAGGGGTAATTGATCTGCGCGTATGTGGCGTCGCTCAAGCCACAGAATCCCTGCGCCTGGATCCTTTCGCGAGCTGTTGTCGATATCTGTGACATGGTGATCCTCCTAAGCCGCTTCCTTCGCAGCGGGTTGATGTACATCAGTGCTCTCTCTTGGCTTGGAGGAACCGATGGGCACCAGCATCGGAACGCTCTCGCGATAGCGTGCGTACTTTTCGCCGAACAGCATGATCAGGTCGTGCTCTTCCCAACGAATCGCAGTCAACATGTACGTGGTTGTCATGATGGCGAACAACAGGTGCGCGCCCGTCATGATCGGCGTGAACCAGAACGCCATTAGCCATCCGACATAAAGGGGATGACGCACATACTTGTAGAAGAGGGGGGTGCGGAAGGTCAGTGGGGTATATGGTTTTCCCGTAAGGTACAGCCAGACCTGCCGCAACCCAAACAAGTCGAAATGGTTGATCAGGAAAGTGGCAATCAGCACGACGCCAAATCCCAGCCCAAACAACTGATACATGACCCAACGGGCCGTCGGATTCTGGATGTTCCACACTGTTCCGCCCAAGCGGCTGCCAGAAAGCGAACAAGGCGATCAACGCCAGGCTCGATAACAGAACATACGTGCTGCGCTCCGCGGCTTCGGGCACAACGCGCGTCCAAGCCCGCTTGAACCACGGCCGCGCCATCACACTGTGTTGTACGGCGAAGATGCCGAGCAGTAGCACGTCGATTCCAAGTGCATATAGGAACGGTATTCGTGCCGGCGAATCCATCGTTTTGGGAACCACCAGGTTTCCTATAAACCCGACGGCGTAAAGAAAGGTGGCGAAGAAGACGCCATAGCAGGCGACTCCATATACGAAAACAGCAACTCTCTTCAACATTTCTCTCCTCCTCGGCGAGTAGCATTATTGCCCTCGCGATGTGGAGCGAGATTACGGTCGAATGGGCTTGAGAGTCCTTGAACGGAACTTGAATTTTCCTGAAAGAAAGCTGGAAGGACGCCTATGGCAGGGAAAGCTATGACTCGAATCCGTGTTCGCGAAGTCCATAATGAATGGAGCCTATGGCTGCATGATTGGATCGGGGAAATAATCGTTCGGAACCGGGCAGTCCCGCATCTCGATTCGAATCAGTGACAACACTCGGTTCTGTCGGCCGATTGGAAGTTGGCCCCAAACGTGGGTCTGGGAGATTGCCCCGATAAGTGTTAGTGCTGTATCCGAAGCGCCCGGCCAAGGAGAAACGTCTATGGCACGACCAATGGGGGTGGTGCGAACGGCAAGGGTGTGGTCTTCGAGATCACGCCGTAGCCTGCCTCGAACTCGATTTAGGGGCGAGCACCTCTCGTTGTGCTCGTCGCTGTATTACCCAAGCGGTCGTAGAAAGGATTGTTTCTCAAAGAGTATCGAGTGGCTACTCCAGGCGTTCAAGTCCGAACGGAACCGGTCGCGGTCGAGCTTTGTCTTCTCACGCAGATAACTACAAACCTGGTCTCTTTGGCAGCCCAAATTCATCCAATCGGCCCCGTTGGCCGCGATTTCCTTGGTTGGTCTTTCTGTTCCATTTGTCTAGGAAGAAGATCTCACGCTATGATCTCGTCCAGGCCCAGTCGATTCTTAAGACTACGACGAGCACAAGGAGCAGTTTATGCCGATCCCTATTCGCCTTCGGCCGTCCGCGCTCTTTTGTCTCTGGATCACCCTCGTCGCAATCGGTGCCGTACCCGCGAAGTTGTACGGACAAGGCGGCCCGCCACCCACCGAGACGCAAATAGTCACCGAGACATTTTTTGGCCAGACGGTTACAGATCCTTACCGCTGGCTTGAGAACTGGCACGAGGTGAATGTCGCGAAGTGGATGAAAGCGCAAGATGACTACACGCGCACTACGCTGGCCAGGATTCCAGGACGCGAAAAATTCCTCGCACGAGTAAAGGCTCTTGACACCGCCAACACCCCGGTGCGAAGCGCGCAGGTTTGGGGCGGCAAGATTTTCTACCTCAAGGCTGATCCCGGAGCTGACAACTTCAAGCTGTACGTCCGCGACCATGCTGGAGCACAGGAGCGGTTGCTGTTCGATCCTGAGCTCCTAACGAAAAACGGTGTGCACTCCTCGATCGACTATTTTCAGCCGTCCCTCGACGGCGCGTTAGTCGCTTATGGAATTTCTCCGGGCGGCTCTGAGGAGAGTGTTCTGCACGTTCTGGAAACCACAACCGGGAAGCAGCTACCCGATGCCATTGACCGTGCTCGCTTCGGTGCCGTCGCATGGCTGCCCGGCAACAAATCCTTCTTCTACAACCGCCTGCAGAAGTTGACGCCGGACATGCCCAGGACCGCCTTCGAGCAGCGGAGTCGTGTGTACATTCACGAGCTAGGACATGATCCGGAACGGGATCGCTTCGTATTTGGGTACGGCTATTCACCCGACGTGAAGATCGACGACAACGATCTCAGCTTTATCACCTATTCGCCGGCATCGCCTTACCTCATTGGCCTCATCGCACACGGGACGCAAAACGAAGCTACCGCGTACTACGTACCCATCGACCAATTGAATTCATCGCCGGTGAACTGGAAAAAACTCTTTGATGTGGATGCAGCCGTAGTACGCTTCGATGTTCACGACGACGATGTCTACCTGGTGACTCACAAGGACAAACCGCGATACGAGGTAATCCGCACCAGCCTCAAGAAGCCAGACCTGAAGCACGCCACAGTCGTGGTCCCCGCGAGTGACGTCGTCGTCCAGGAAGCGGATGTTGCGAAGGACGGCATTTACATTCGCGACCTCGACGGCGGCATCGGTCGAATGCGGCGGCTCTCTTTCGACGGCAATCTCGAAGCGGTAAGTGTGCCTCAGGGACTTTCGGTGTCGGACATTTCCGTGACCCCGACGGAACCCGGCGCCCTGGTGCACGTCGTATCTTGGACGACCCCTCCGCAATGGCTGGCTTATGACGCGCAACGAAAGACCATGAGCAATACTGGAATCGAGCCACCGTTACCCATCGATACGTCGGGCTATGAGGCAGTGGAAGTAAAGGCGAAGAGCGCCGATGGCACCATGATTCCGCTTTCGATCATCCGTGCCAAGAACCTGAAGCTGGACGGGAACCGACCGACACACTTAATCGGCTACGGGGCGTACGGCATTTCCTTTGATCCGAACTTTAACCCGGTATGGTTGGCGTGGTTGGAGCGCGGAGACGTGCTTGCTATCGCGCACGTGCGGGGTGGCGGCGAATACGGCGAAGAATGGTACCGCGCTGGCTACAAGCTCACCAAGCGGCATACGATTGACGATTTCATCGCCAGCGCCCAGTACCTGATCGAGAACAACTACACGAGCACCCAGCGCCTCTCGGGCGAAGGCACGAGTGCCGGGGGCATCCTGATTGGCGGAGCCATAACGCAGCGCCCCGACTTGTTTGCCGGGGCCTTGATCCGCGTAGGTTGCTCGAACGCACTGCGAATGGAATTCGAGCCGAATGGTCCGCCAAACATCGCCGAGTTCGGTAGCGTAACCGATGCTGAGGGGTTCAAGGGGCTGTATGCGATGGACGCATACCAACACGTCAAAGAGGGCACCGCGTATCCGGGAGTCCTGCTGACCGCAGGAATCAACGATCCACGAGTCGATCCCGCTCAGCCGGCGAAGATGACGGCCCGTTTGCAAGCAGCGACGACGAGCAAGAGGCCCGTGTTGCTGCGAGTGGACTACGACGCCGGACACGGCATGGGCTCAACCCGGGCGCAACGCGACTTGGAGTTCGCCGACGAGATGTCGTTTCTGCTGTGGCAGGATGGCGACCCGGAGTTCCAGCCGGCGCCATAACACACGCTCTGGTTCGGATGAGGAGTCGGCAAAGCGAGGCGCCGATGCCGCCCGGACACGTGCCATCGATGAACAAAAAAGTTTCCCCACCCTTTGGAAAGACGCTGATCCCGACATCCTCATCTACAAGGCAGCCCAAGCCGAATACGCACAGTTGCAGTAGCAATCCCTCTTCAAGTTGGAATCGTGATGGGCTGACTCCCAAGAAGTCTTCTTCCGATCCATCACGTTATTGGTGAGATGCGGCTGCGGTACATGTCCGACCGGTTTCGGGCCGCGACATGAAGCGCTGGATCGCTGGATCGCCCGAGGATTATTTTCGCGTTGCCGGCAAGCCGGAATCTGCCGACCATCCACAGGCTTAACCCGGCCCAAGGGTCTGATCGTAATACGGGCGGTGCCATTCAATGAGGAACATGAACGTCGACTTTCTTCAGCGACGGCGGGCCTCGCCGGCGGCCACTCCACCGTTCGGCCGGCGATCACCCGAGTCATTGGACGAGTAGAAGGCGATCCGATCGGTAGGGGGCGTCCATCGTCGCGGGATGGGCAAGGCTCCAGGGGCAGCCTGTATTGGAAGGCAATGTCAGTACTCAGTGGCTGTACGTTCCAACATAACAGCAAAGGTCGGGCCGTCTGGGGCGCTCGGGTCAACGATGGCAGTCATCAGAATGGGTTTCCAGCTGGTGGTGGCGGGAAGTAATTCGTCATTGATTTTGTTCTGGTCGCCGCAGATCAGCCTGTATTTGACTTGCTTATCATGTCCCATAGCCTTCCTCCATATCCTCGAAACCCGAGCCGGACTCAGGGGAAGTACACTATCTTCGCTCGTCCGAATGCGTACGCGATTTCTTTCGCGCACGTTTCTGCGCCAGGGCTTGTTTAACTCGCTTTTTCTGGCCGGGCTTCAAGAAGAAAGAGTGCCGTTTGACTTCCTTGATGATGTCTTCGGTTTGTACTTTACGCTTGAAGCGACGCAAGAGATTTTCTATCGATTCGCCTTCTTGTGACCGAACTTCTGCCAAGTGCCCTCCGGGATGTCGTAATCAGATGCATTTCGAGTGTACGCCACCCGTCCGGTAAAGGGACGCTCATAGCGGGCTCCCTGAAGCATGACGGGAAGCGTACGGTATGTGACAGTCACCGCAACCGGCGCTCACACCGACCTGATTGAGGTAGTGGGGTCCTCGCTTTTAAGCGGCCGAAGCCCAAGTCATGGAATGGCAGAACTGCCCGCAGAATTGGTCAGGGCTTGACCAGGTGACGGCAGAGTTTGTCCGAGCTACCAGGAAGACACCAAGGCAGACGAAAGCCGCCCTCCACAGCGCGAATTTCAGCCGGCGATTTTGACCTGCCGTCAGGGCTGCATCCGTCGCCACAACCCGTCCTTGCAGGCATAATCTCCGGCGTTCCGGTGCATGACTGGGCGAGCCCGATCTGAGGTCATGC
Organism: uncultured Acidobacteriaceae bacterium; assembly: GCA_963747045.1. Lineage (GTDB taxonomy): Bacteria > Acidobacteriota > Terriglobia > Terriglobales > Acidobacteriaceae > Bog-257. Next base: position 9,647 of record CAVVDN010000022.1, read on the forward strand.
TCGCCCAGGCTGTGCACAATTTGTTAGGTTCCAGCGATACCCTTGTTTTGCAGGACTCTGACGACGACGCGCCGGTTCTCAGCCTGGCCTTCTGCAGTCGCGTCGGGAGCAACCTGCCGACTGGTTCCCATCGCTCCAGGAGCCAGTATGTTCGTCAGAGGAATATGGCACTGCTGGTCCAGGAAATCGGTGACATTGGCTGCCCGCTCCTGGCTCAGTTTCTGGTTCAGGGCAGCGGAGCCCACGGCCGACGCGTAACCCTTTACCTGAATGACGTATCCGGTAACGGTCTTGGCCTTCTGACAGAGAGCCTGCAATTTCGAGTCGTACTGGGGATCAACCGTGACTTTGTCGTTGCCGAAATAAACCGTGACCTCATCCCAGATGTTGTAATCGCCCAGTTCGCCGAAGCGCTTGTTCACGGCCGCAATGGCTGCCTTCTCGGCGGCGATCTTGGCGTTCTCCGCTGCCTGTTCTTGCTGCTCCTTCGTCAGCGCCTGCTGCTGCTGTTTGAGTTCGGCTTGCTGCTGCGCCAACTTCTGCTGCTGCGCCTGCTCCTGCTGCTCAACCGGAGTCACGCCAGCCTGAATGTCGGTAGCGGTCTGCAAGTTTTTGCCATCGAACTTGATGGTGTTGGCCACCAGCTGGTTCTGGGCGTTGTAGTTGCCTTGCACTTGCACCTGAAGGCCGGGCTCCAGAACCGTCAAGCCCATCTGCTTCCTGCGAGCGTGGAAGATCCCCGATACGTCTTCCACGCTGGTGAAGTCGTTGAGAACGACAACAACGTTGCCGGCATCCTGAGTTTGAACGGTCATGGTGGCGCCACTTCGTCCGTTGATGACTCCCTGGACTTGAGCGCTTTGAGCATCAGCCGTGCCGTTCAACAGCAGAAGTACCGACAGGACTGCGGCAAGCGCAGCCGCCCCTGCCACGGATAAGCGCGTACATTGAACCTTCATGGTTTGCTCCTCTCCCGTCTGGGGTTGAATTGACTCGCTAACTGTCTGCTTCCCATCAAGACCTGGGCTCGCCAGCGCTCACTCCGGCACCGGATTCCAAGTCTTGATCAAGATTAAACTCCATCATCGCTTTCGCAATCTCAGCTGTGTCCTTTACCGAGGTTCTTCTCGTAAACGATTCCGCGTTGGTCGATGATGAAGGTTGTAACGCCGGTATCGCCATACTTTTCCGGACAGGCCACGAAGGCGACGCCCCCGGTGATCTTCCCGTTGACGATGTAATCTTTCGCGCCATTAGCATACGCGCCTGTTTGGTGAGCATGCGATAGAAGTAACCATGAAATGGCTGCTGCTTGCTTCAGGGTGCATTTTAAGGAAGATTTCGACACGAGTTGTTGCCCGAACCGCGACACCAGTTCCGAAGAAGTCTGCATCTTCGCTCCATAGCGGGGCTTTCGATTGTGAGCCGCTCAAGGCGGCTGTACGGGATCGCTAACGCGGCCCCGCTTTCTGAAGCCACCTACGGTGGCCGATTCGCGCCACAGGTTGATTTGATCCAACCGCTTGTCTTCCCGCTCCTGATTCCGTGTGTACTCCCGGATCACCGTCTCGTCTCCGCCCCACCGTCGACACGTAATAGCCGCGCCCAGAAATGCTGGCCCACAAAGTTTCTCGTCTTCTTCCCGTATAACCGGGCCAAAGAGAGCACCGATCAACTGATGGCTACCAGGCGTCCTTTTTCGCTGGCCAAAAACTACAGTTCTCTCTCTCGCCGTTCCGGTATAGCATGTTGCCTGCTGTGCGCTCCAATGGAGGAAACAATGAGTCCTGGCCAGGTTCGTGAGAAAGACTCAAAGGACAAGCCGACTAGCAAGCCGAACTCGCTCGATGCTGCAGTGGCCGAAACTGCTGAAGCCAGCGGCGCTAGCGTGGATAAAATTCGTGACATTCTCTTCGGTTCACAGATCAAAAACTACGAAGCTCGATTCGCCCGCCTGGAAGAGGCTCTTAGTCGCGAGACCTCCGAGATCAAGGACACCCTAAGACGGCGGCTCGACTCCCTGGAGGCCTTCTTTAAGAGTGAGACCCAGTCGCTGGGGACACGCTTGAAGGCGGAGCGCGACGAACGCGAGGAGACGCTGAACAACCTCTCGCGCGAACTGAAGACCGCAGCCTCGCAGCTATCCAAAAAGATCCTTGATCTCGATAACAAGCTTGAGCAGGATCGCAGCACAGCGCGACAAGAGCTGATGGCCGAGGCCGGCAAACTGGCGGATGAGATTCGCCGCCGCAATGAGTCGCTCAGCGCGCTACTCGAAACCCGCGTGCAGGAGCTGCGTCACGACAAGATCGACCGCGCCGCATTAGCTGCTTTGTTTGTCGAGCTCGCCGTGCGTTTGAAGGACGAAAGCGGAGAGGCCAAGGAAAAGTCCAAATCTGTGCGCAGCGTTGGAGCGTGAGGTTCGTATGGGCTCCACGCCTACTGAGCTCGACCGTGATCCCGAATCCGCTCATCCGCAGGATGAGCTGAGCGAGTTGCGTGCTTTGCTGCTGGGGCAGCAAATCGCGGAGCTCCAGAAACTTCACGAGCGGCTCGACGATCCTAACCTTCGCGCCGAGGAGGTTAGCCGAGTCCTGGCGAAGGCCGTCGCGATTTCCATCCGTCGCGACCGCGAATTGTCGCGTTCCTTCTATCCGATCGTTGAACAAGCGCTGCAAGTCTCCGTCGCACGCAACCCGAAATTTCTCGCCACTTCCCTGGCGCCCATCATTGGCGAAACGGTTCGCAAGTCGGTAGCCAACGCCTTCCGCAACCTGGTCGAAAACATCAACATCACGTTAGAGCGCAGCCTCTCCTGGGAGAGCATGAAGTGGCGCCTGGAGGCGTTGCGCACCGGCAAATCGTTCGGCGAGGTGGCGCTGTTGCGCAGCCTGCGCTACAAGGTGCAACAGGTATTTCTGATTCATCGCGAAACCGGCCTGGTACTGCAGTATGTTGCGTCGCCGGGCGAGGGCGTTAGCGAAGCAGAACTGGTCTCCGGCATGCTTTCCGCGATCCAGGATTTTGTGCGCGATTCCTTTACCAGCAAGCACTCGCAGGACCTGGAAACCATGCAGGCCGGCGAGTTCACGATCTGGGTACATCACGGACCGCAGGCCCTGCTGGCGGGAACAATTCTGGGGACACCGCCTCCGGAACTACGCAATGTCTTCGCACGGGAAAACGAGCTGATCCACCAGGAATTCGCTGCCCAGTTGGCAGCCTTCAACGGAGATGCCAGCATATTCGATGCTGCCCGTCCGCACTTGCAAAAATGCCTGCTCGGCCAGACCGAGCGGTCGAAGCAACGGCGTCCATGGTTGCTACTGGGAGCGGTGGCTGTGATTGCACTCGCTCTGTTGGCGATCGGCATCTCGATTCATCAGCGCAACCGCCGTTGGAATGACTACCTGACTCGACTGAACCACCAGCCGGGCATTGTGGTCACGGGCGCCGAGCGGAGTTGGGGACATTACTGGGTTTGGGGATTGCGTGATCCTTTGTCGCCGGACCCTGCCAGGATAGCTGCCGAAGCAGGTATTCCGGTTCGGGCTTTGCAGGCACGTTTTGTGCCTTATCAGTCGCTGGACGACCGCTTCGTGCAAGTGCGGGATTTCGAGTCGGAAAAGCACGGCATTGAAGAGCAGGTCGTGCTGTTTCCGGTAAACTCCAGCATGATTACCCCTGACCAGTTCGTTCGCATCGATAACATCGAAGGATCGCTCGACAAGCTACAGAACGCGGCCGACAAATTGGGCATCAAAATCCACGTTGTCCTCAATGGCCGAGCCGACCAGACGGGCGCTGAGACTAAGAATGCTGCCTTGAGCGCACAGCGCGCCCAGTCGGTCTACGATGCGCTCCGCGAACGTGGTATTCCTGCCGATACGATCAGCGCGGTAGGATTGGGCAATGCTGAGCCCATCCATCACGGCTCAGCGGCTCATCAGCTGGAAGTGAATCGCAGCGTTACGTTGAAGGTCCAATCGCAGCCGCAGGGAGAGAGACCATGAGCCAGGTCGTTCAGAAGAAGATCTGTATGCTGGGTTCTTTCGGTGTTGGCAAAACCAGTTTGGTCGCGCGCTTCGTCAAGGGAATTTTCTCCACCAAGTATCTCAGTACGGTCGGCGTCAAGATCGATAAGAAAGAAATGAAGGTCGGCGATCAGGATGTCTTGCTGATGCTCTGGGACCTGGCCGGCGAGGATTCACGTTCCCAGGCACAAACTTCGTACCTACGCGGGGCCTCGGGGTATTTTCTGGTCTGTGATGGCACCTGGTCCGATTCGCTAGTCACAGCCAAAAGCATTCACCAGCGGGCCGTCGAAACAGTAGGTGAGATTCCCTGTGTCCTCGTGATTAACAAGTCAGACCTCTGGGACACGTGGCAGATTGCTGCTCCCGAATTGCAGGCGCTCGAAGCGGAAGGCTGGGCGATCAAAATTACCAGCGCCAAGAGTGGCGAAGGAGTGGAAGAGATGTTCCGAATGCTGATGGACAAGGTCATGGGCCAGCATCTTATTAGCGACGTGGCAGGCGAAGATTGAAGGCAGAGCCATACACGGTAACGAGAAGAAGCGACTGAGCACGGCAGCCGATCCTGGATGAACCGGCGTATCAGGACCTTACAAAGCACAATCTGGCCCGTTCGTCTCTGCTGGAGAAATCAGGAGGTGCCCGACTTTCTGCAAGCCGGTAAGCCGACTACTCGCTCATGTAGATAGTTTCCCTTGCCGACAAATCCAGACGTTTGTTCCACTGACTGCACCCGTTCGACCGGTTTGCTTACCCGGGCGAGCGAAAAGCGGGTAGTACAATGCGTAGCCCGGCCCGACCCTCATGGTGCGAAATAGCCAGAGATGTCCAGGATCAACTGCGTCAGTCCATCGGCGTAGGCGTTAATGGAGCCGTCCGTGGTGGGCACGATGGCCAAGTTCGAAGTGATATATCCGTCGTAGGCATTCAGAGTCGATACAACCGGCATGTCCTGACCGTGCGCCCAAAGCGTCAGGTACCCCATGGGGCCGTTTGCCGGAACCACGGTCGCATTGAATACATACGCCTGCGCATTGACGGATGGGCCGCATGGACTATCGACAACATCGATTGTGCGCGTGCCCTGGAATGGCTGCCCGTTGTTGTCACGGCTGTCGTACGCGCGGCAGGGCATGATTGGATAGAGCGATAATCCGCCCGTGCCCGGCGCTGCGAAATAGCCATTGATGTCCACGATCAGGTCAGTGTCGTCGTAAGCGTACGTCGAGATGCCGCCGCCCGTTCCTGCAGGCACGATGGCTGCGTTGGCCACCACGGTTCCGGTCGGGTTGTTCAAGGTGGAGACCACCGGCTGGTCCTGGCCTTCCGGCCATACCGTCAGATAACCCAGTCGGCTGTCCCGCACTGTGCGGCGCCACGGTGAAGTTAAAGGAATACGCTTGCGGCTGGTTGAGCCCACTCAGACAATGGCTCTCCAGCACCGGGAAATCCCGCTGCACCTTCCCGTGCAGGTAGGGTCCGCCCAGGTCACCGTTGGGGCCTCGGGTGTCGATCACACGGCATGGCGTCAGAGGATAGAACGCATAGGTGTTCTGGCCCGGCGTGGCGAAGTAGCCGTCGATATCGATGATCACGTCGGTCGTATCGGTAACATAGACGCTCACCGCGCCCTGTGTACCTGCGGGCACAATGGCCGCATTGGCCTTCACTCGGCCATCAGGCGAATTCAGCGTGGAAACCAGCGGCTGGTCCTGTCCGGTCGGCCAGATGGTCAGATATCCCAAGGGTCTGCGCGGAACTACAGTCACATTCAACGAATACGCCGCGCTCGCAGGAATATTGCAGTGCGTGCTTTGCGGAAGCGGGAAGCTGCGCGAAGTGTTCCCCTGCAGCACCGGTCCGCCGAACGGCCCGTTCGGGTTGCGCGTGTCCACTACGCGGCACGGCGTGGCAGCAATAAATTGCACCGGGTGGTCTATCGACAGACGGAAGACTGTGCCACAGCCGCCGAGGCCGGCAGTGCATGCAGGGTTTGCGCCATACGTGGCTGCCCCATAGAAGTTCCCATCGGTGGCTTGCACCAGCCCGCCGAAAGGCGCTTTGCCGTCACTGTCGTCGAAGCTGTGCAGCGTGGTCAGCGTGCCGCTTGGGGTGATTTTGAAGACCGTGCCACAGCCGCTGTTGGATGTGCAGTAGGCCCCGCCATGTAGCGTTGTCCCGTAGAGAGTTCCCGTCGCTGGCTTGCAGCAGACGGGCAACAGAACTGTCGCCGTCAGTGCAGTTGGGTTGGGAGCAAAAGTTGTAGATCGTGGTCAGGGTGCCGCTGGGGGTGATTTTGAAGACCGTGCCGCCCTGGTGGTAGGCCCCCCCGCCGCCAGCGGAGGTTGTCCCGTAGAAGTTCCCATCGGTGGCTTGCACCAGCCCGGCGTAAGGGTATTGGCCGTCAGCGCAGTTCGTTTGAGAGCAAAAGCTGTAAAGCGTGGTCAGCGTGCCCGCTCGGGGTGATTTTGAAGACCGTGCCATAACCGTTGGCCCCGCGCTCGAAGGTTGTCCCGTAGAAGTTCCCGTCGCTGGCTTGCACCAGCCCGGCGTAAGGGTTGCCGCCGTCAGCGCAGCCAGATTGAGCGCAAAAGCTGTGCAGCGTGGTCAGCGTGCCCCCGGGCGTGATTTTGAAGACCGTGCCGCAGGTGCCGCTGCCGAGAGAACAGCCGCTGTTGGCTCCGCCCTCCAAGGTTGTCCCGTAGAAGTTCCCGTCGGTGCCTTGCACCAGCCCGGCGTAAGGCATAGAGCCGTCAGTGCAGTTCGCTTGAGCGCAAAAGCTGTAGAGCGAGGTCAACGTTCCGCTGGGGGTGATTTTGAATACCGTGCCATAGTACTGGTTGGCCCCGCCTCCGTAGGTTGTCCCGTAGAAGTTCCCGTCAGTGCCTTGCACCAGCGCGGCGGTAGGGCTGGCGCCGTCATAACAGTCGAAGCTGTGCAGCGTGGTCAGCGTGCCCCCTGGCGTGATTCTAAAGACCGTGCCACAGCCGCCCTGACAGTTGCCGCTGGTCCCGCCGGCATAGGTTGTCCCGTAGAAGTTCCCGTCGGTGGCTTGCACCAGCCCGGCGCTAGGGGCGCTCCCGTCATTCGGATATCCCGCGAAGGCGTGCAGCGTGGTCAAGGATTGCGCAGACGAGGAAATTGCCGCGCGGCACAGAAGCACTAGGGCGATGCAGACCGTCATTGAAGGCGCCACGCTGCTCGCGAGCGACTCCGGACCTGCACTCTCTAGGCGCGAATGCTGAAAACGTGACGCGGGAATCGCGGACGGTCGCAACGAACGAAACTTCTGGCTCGAGCGGTCGGGCATGGCTCCTCCTTGTTTGGCCGCGAGATTCACCTTGGAAGACCCCGCAAACGGCGTCGTTCACGAGGACAGGGCTGGTGCGGCTTCCTCCGTGCTTCGGCATCGCCAAAATGTGCTGGTCACCCCGCTGGCCGTGGGTCATAATGTGCAGCAGTCCGCTGCCGACTGTCCTGACGGAATTCTCAAGAGACTCTCAAGAAACGGAAGTTCATGGCCACCAATCGCTTAGCCCCGGAATTGCCAGAGCTCTCGGGATGTATGTGGAGCTTTGCCGGGCGGACGTTCGACGAGTCGCGGCTGGAGCTGCGCGTCGGCGGCGAGGCGGTTGACCTCGAACTCAAGCCTCTGGAGGTGCTGCTTTACCTGCTCCGGCACGCGGGCGAGGTGGTCAGCAAGAGCGAACTCCTCGACGCCGTGTGGCCGGGCCTCAACGTCGTCGAAGGCTCCCTTTCCACCGCGGTTTACAAATTGCGCAAGGCGCTGGGCGACGACGATTCCAGTATCGTCATCACGGTGCCGCGGGTGGGATATCGCCTGGCGGCGGTCGCGCATGCCGAGGCGAGCCGTCCGTCACCCTCGCCGTTGAAGGCAAAGCTGGTGGCGGGGAGTCCTGTCCCTGGTCGCGAACAGTGGTTACTGCTGCGCCCGCTCGACACCTCATCCGGCAGCGAGGTGTGGCTTGCCGAGCACCCCAAGACCCACGAGCTTCGTGTCTTTAAGTTTGTCTCCAAGCTCACCCGCCTCAGGACCCTGAAGCGCGAAGTGACGGTCTTCCGCTTCCTGCGCGAGTCGCTAGAAGATCGCCGTCATCTTGTTCAGATTCTGGAGTGGAATTTCGAGACCGAGCCCTACTTCCTGGAGAGCGAGTATGGCGGGCTGAACCTTGCAGCGTGGGCTGAGGACCAGGGAGGGCTGCCGAGCATTCCCTTGCAGCGGCGGCTGCACGTACTTGCAGAAATATCGCGGGCGGTCTCCGACGTACACGCAGTCGGCGTCCTGCACAAGGACTTGAAGCCGGCCAACGTGCTCGTCGCCCGGCTGGCAGACGGGGAAGAGCGGATCAAGATCGCCGATTTCGGCAGCGCGCTCTTGCTCGAGCCGTCGCGGCTGGAGGCGCTGGGCATCACGCGTCTCGGGCTTGACGCAGACTGCGGCCCTCGAATCAAGCTTATTCAGCGGAACGCTGCTGTATCTCGCACCCGAGGTTTTCTCCGGCAAACCCGCGACCGCACAGTCGGATGTCTACGCCCTCGGCGTCATGCTGTACCAGATAGTGGTGGGCGACTTCCGCAAGCCGCTCTCGCCCGGCTGGGAGGAAGAAGTTGCCGACCCGTTGTTGCGCGAGGACATTGCCGCAGCCGTCTGCGGCGACCCCGCGCGCCGCCTTCGTAGCCCGGCGGAGCTGGCCGAGCGCCTGGAGAATCTCGCGGCACGCCATGTAGAACGCGATCGTCTGGAAAGCGAGCGGCAGCAGCAGGAGCTTGCCGAACGCAGGCGGGCTGAGGCCCGCACCCGACGCCCCTGGATCGCACTTGCATGCGTCATGCTCCTGGCTTTAGCCGCCAGCTTGTACCTCCTGCGCCGAAAACCGGCCATGCCACCTGTGCCGTCGTTGAAGGTGGTCGCCGTGCTTCCGTTTCAGAATGCCGGAAACGACAAGCAGCTCGATTACTTGAGCCTGCCGCTTGCCGATGAAGTTGCCAGCACGCTCAGCTATGCCCGTGGGCTTTCCGTAGAACCGTTCTTCGAAACCTCCCAACACGCTCGGGCCGGGCTCGACCCACGCAAATTGGGCGCCGAGATGCACGCGGCCAGCATCGTCACCGGACGATTCCTTCCCGAGGGCGACCAGTTGCACCTGACGTTGGAAGCCATCGACGTCAAGACCGGGCGCGTCCTATGGGCCGATACACTCGACGCTCCCGCCCACAACATGATCGAACTGCGCCAGAAGATCGTCTCCCGTACCCAGGGAGTCCTCGCAGCCGCGCTCGGCGGCTCGACCTACACGGTGAAGGGCACGCGACCGACGAACAACGAGGCCTATGGACTCTACCTGCGCGCGCTGTCCATGCCGCAGGACTCTGGCACAAACCAGCAGACGCTCGCTATGCTGGAACGCTCAGTCGCGCTGGATGCAAATTTCGCTCCCGCCTGGCTTGCGCTCGGCCGCAGATATTACGTCGAAGCGCGCTACGGCAAGGGTGGCGGCGGCGAACGCTACACGTTGGCCGTGGCACGCGCTGTCGCCCTGGATCCTGATTACCTGCCCGCCGTCGCCAGTTGGATTGCCGTCTACGTCGAGGATGGCGACGAGACAAAGGCGATGCAGCAGGCTCAGGATCTGGTTCGCCGCCATCCGGAAAGCGCTGACGCCCATTACATCCTGAACTACGCCTTGCGCTACGCCGGGATTACCGACGAGGCCAGCCGCCAGTGCGACCTGGCTTTCCAGCTCGATCCGCACAACAGGATGTCGGGGCTGCGTTCCTGCGCCATCCTGCCCGCGCTTCGCGGGGATTACCCGCGGGCCGCAGAGTACCTGCGACTGGATCCGGACTCCGACTTCTCGAAGGCCATCACGCTACTGGCACTGCTGCGCGACGGTAAGACAGAAGAAGCCATACGACTCGGCGCGCCGCATATTCTTCAGTGGCCCAGTTACGACATGCTGATCGCTTGCGCCGAGCATAAGCCGGCGGTCGACATCGCGGCCATGGCGGCAAAAGCCCCGGTCTCGGCTGATCCCGAAGCGAACTACTTGGCTGCTGCGAACCTCGCCTATTGCGGCCAGAACGCCAAGGCGCTCTCACTGCTTTCCAAAGCGATTGAAGGGCACTACTGCTCGTATCCTGTGATGGACTCGGACCCGTTCTTCGCCGGACTGCGCGGCACGCCCGAATTCGCCAACATTCGCGCCGCGGGCATAGCCTGCCGGCAGAAGTTTCTGGTCGCCCGCTCGCAAATGCAGCCACACGCCGCCCGCTAGAGGACGTGGGGTCTTGGTGATATCAGGGGCGCGGGATTAGCTATTCGGTTGCGGCGATGCAAAAGTGCCGCAATGTGGGACACAATGCGCAGGAGAACGGGACCCGAGGCCAGGATCATACCGTACCCTTGATCTACGATGCTCTTCGGGCGCGCCAGCAAGGTAATGACGGCCTCGACCGCAGGACGAGCTAAAGCTAGAAGTGGGCCACGCCATAGACCCGTCGCCGGAACTCGGCTTAGATTTCGATAGATCTGTTGAACCAGGATCTGCCCGAAACCCGCGGGGACCAAGAGTCATAAGAGATCTCACTCTCGAGCTTTAGATAGCTTTGCGAATTCGGCCTTAGCCCGTTTGTAAATGTAAATTTCAGGAAAGTCCTGGTAGGCGGCGCCTGCCTTGGTTGTGTCGCCAGAAAGCGCATAAGCGCGGCCTAGTCCTGAGGGGGTCAGCGTGGCAATTGGCTCCCGAGGCCACCACACGCAATAGTGACGGCCTTGCCCTCGAAATCGCGCAGGTTGCGCGAGAGTTGCCCAATGGATGTGGTGGGCGCGGGTTCAAATAATCGCATCGAAACACCGGCAAGCGTCGGCACAAGTTTTAGTTGTCCGAGCAGGGCTCCTCCAAAGAAGGACTCTCCTCGTTGATTCCGAGGACAGCTATACTCACAACGCTACTGGATGCGTCACGGGCCTGTGAGGACTACGAGCTGGACGTGCTAATCCTGGCCACTGGCTTCCGCTTAGGGGAAAGCGCGGGTCGGCGCGGGTTGCGCTCTCCTAGCAGACCTTACAATGCGAGGTTTCGCCATTTCTTCTTTGACCCCGCGGAGAATAGCCTCTTCCGGTTCTTTCGTTAAGTTTTTGTTAGACATGACCGATCATTGCACGTTCCTCGAACCATGCACGGTCAATTCTGAACAGGCAGGATGTTCGAAGTCATCGCCCAATACTGGTATCACTCGTGCAATGACGCTCCTGAAATGGGAGGCCAAATATCTGTGCAACTTGTAGATCGGGCCTTTTCCCCGCGACACCCAAAGACTGTCTAGCGCCATGACCACGCAAATCTAAGCGTCATTGGGATGCGTTTCTATGTTCATATTTGCGCACCTGGAAATGTGGGAAGCCGATCCTCCGCTCAGCGGCTCACACGACAAACGATCGCTGACGAGACGGTACAGCCCTTCGAACCCTTGCGCATGTCGGTGACTCCCGCATCCCGATAGATCCGTGTGACCCGACAGCCATGCAGCGGATCGATCAGCATCAGTACAGCCAACTTGATAAACGCTGCGCATACGTTTACCAAACCTATCTGAATGACGAAACGAACATCACCTCATCGCTTCTCTTACCTAGGATCCACGGTGCCCGCGGCGATCATGCGCAACGCCGTCATGCTGGGCAGGAAAAAGTAGTCTCCGCCGCGCAGCTCCACAAAGTGCGGCAGGTCGCCGCACACGAATGGCGGATTCTTGGGATCTTCCGTTCCCTGGATTGTGTACCTGTCGCGCGCTTCGTGGTTGCCGAGCAGGATGTCTTTGTCATTGCCAAGTCGAGCGTCGTTGCCGTATTCCACCCACTGCTGCTGGACAAACTCAAACTGCCGGAACAGACTCGCGTTGAGCGCCATAAAGATGATTCCGCGCTCGCCGTCGTCCGTCACTGGCTGGTCCTCCGGCACGTACGGCCCGTACGGCAAGCCACGCCGAGTGATGCGTCGACGGTTAACCAGCCGGCCGTTGAAGCCGAACGCGTCCCGCGGATTCATGCGGCGTACATGCGCGCCAATGGGGCAGCGCGTGCCGTCCTGATCGTTGCCGAAAGTGAAGTTTACGTTCCGTCGCTTGTCTTGCACAATTTCTTGATTGGGCGCGTCGGGCGAAAGCTCGACTGGCGTGCCATCACGCCAGCGGCCGATAAACTTCGAAGCCAGCTTCTCTTTTCCTCCTGAATACAGCTTCCCTTTTTCATCCAGATATCGGCGGAACGTGGCAACATTCTGATGCAGCTTGCGGTACACCATGAATGTCCCGTTGCTGGCGAGCAGGTGAGGGATGGGCGCGACGGGAAGTTCGCCGGCTTCATCTGCATATCCCAGCAGAAGTTCACCCGTGGCGAGAGGAGCCCAATTGCCATTGGCGGTCAGTTTTCCCTGGCCCGGCTGGGTGTCACGTTCCACACCAAGGAAATCGGGATTGCCGAATCCATCTGTGTAGCCGAAATGCTCTTTCGCACTCCAATGGCCACCGATGAAGAGTGCGCCTGCGTCCTGGGAGTCAAGCAGCGTGGCCCCACGCGTCTCCCCCATGAGTTTTTGCAGATCGGCACAAGCCGCATCCAGAGTGTCTTTGGTTTTGGAATTCACGGCCAGCCAGATGTCGACCCGCCCGTCGCGCCAAACGGCGTCCCATTTTTCGGGACCGTTCTTACCGATGTCGGAAAGAATTTCTCCTCGCGCCTTCATGCCTTGAAGAAATTCCACTGGAAAGCTCAGAAGCGAGGCATCCGGCAGATTCAAGTTAACCAGGCCCTTATGCGTGAAAGCGACGTTCAGCGTCCAATCGGGCTTGCCCGCATCCCAGTGTTCGCCGGTGGTGATTTGATCCAAGAGTCGTCCAATGAAAAGCTGTCCGCTATGAGCATTCTCAATCTCGAGAAACATATAGCGTGCGAAGGGGAGGCCGTATCCCCGCAACACGAATCCTTGAATGTCGGTCGCGTCTAACTTACTCATTTGGCGTTGCCCACCTCTGTCTGGCCTAATTTGTGTTTGCCCACTTCATTCTTGTCTCGATGCGAGGCGGGCCGCCCGTTCCGGGGCGACCGGGGACCGGTGGCGGCGCGTTGCGCAACATTTGTAAGAAGTCTGCAAAGGATTTCTGCAAGTCGGCGGGGGGCCTGCCTTGGTTATGTACGATAAATTCCGCGAGTGCGGCCTGGGTTTGGAGTGCCTTCAATGTTTCCTGAACTGTCTTGTCGTTGACGTCAGCAAAGTAGAACGTAGTGGTGATCTGGCACTTCTTCATATAGACAATAAAAGCTTCGACGTCCTGTACTCCCGGATAACCCCAGCAGTGGCGCCATATCCCATCAACTTCCGTTGGGATCTCGCGCGCCATCCGGGCCAGATAGGTGTCCAGATCACCGTCAAAATTTGTTTCGAAGATGAGATACTGCGACTTTAGATGCTCCTCGCAGGAAGGCATGCCCATGTACACCACGTCATCCATCACCACCAATCGCGCCATGTGGGTGCTTGACACTCTGGCAAAAGGGCTGGATTCATCGCGAGGTAGCTTGGCCAGCTTCATTCGGAGGGCGCAATTGTGCGAAGTGTCGGCCTTTGCATCGTGCAGAATAGGCGAAAGAATGGTCAGCCCGTACACGTTTCCGCTCTGACTCGCCATGCCACTCCCCTCTTCTAGTTCCTATAGCTCCTATGTACCTACTGGCGCCTTGCCAGTTTGCCCAAGATCACGTTGGACCGCCACCAAGAAGCTCAGATAGGAACGCGCGAACTCTTCCGGCGATTTACCCGCGCTCTCCTTTTCAAAAACGTCGAGGGCCGCTTGTACCCGATGTGCTGCCTTCACGTCGTTGGTGGTGGCATATGGATAGGCCGTGTAGTAGTAATCCGTATCGAACTGGCCACGCGCGATGTATTGCTTGAAAGGCGTCACCGGAACCGAACCAGGGAACTTTTCACTCCAACGCCAGATGGCATTCAATCCACCGCTCAAGACGGCCGAGAATGCGTCGATGTACTGGTTCCAGGTTCCGTTGAAGTTACTGAAAAACAGCAGATAGTCGTATTGCAGCTCTTCTTTCGGCTGCTGTTGCGCGACATGGGGAAACTTAGTGCGTTTAATGATGACCCATCGCGCAAAATGAATGAACGATAGTTGTACCACATCGTTGCGCAGCGATTTAATTGCCCCTAGGCTGAAAAGGATGCCGCGCACGATCCACGTCTTCCACCACTTCATGGGAGTGATCGCGTTCATCGCGTAGGCTTTGTAGTGGATGTTGGCCATGGCCCTTTCGGTTCCGTCGCCGAAGTGCCGACATTATCGACCTCGCAAGATGAGAAATGCAAGGTGAAGTTTTTTGGCTTCCAGATTCGGAGCGGGCGTCACACTCGCAATGTTCGACAGCGCCCCGGACCGCCAACTCGTGCCGCCGCGCATCCGTTAGTCGAAACCGGTCTTGCCGAACTTTCTCAAAGACTTGCCCCCGCCGCTTTTCGCGGTCAATTTGTCCGTCTCCGCGACCCGGAGGGAAGAGCCCAGTGTCACGAGCGCCACCTTCAGGGCATGGTGTCGTTGCAACAGACGGAGATAGTCTGATTCATCCGCCGTCGCCTTGGCGAGAACGATCTGTGTCAGCGCCTGTTTTTGATCGCTTGTCCAGCTCTTCAGCTCAGGCACAAGCGACAAGACGCACGCGAAGTCTTCAAAGGCTGCCCGTTCGATTGCGCTCCACGTTTCTATGTCCACTTGCAGAATTCTTGCCAGTGCGGCACTCGTGTCGCGGCGCATCTTCTCGGGATCCCCATCAAATTCGGTGGCCATTCGCCGTTGTACAGACAATCCGATGTTGCGAGCGCAAAACGTGTCCCATAGCCCGCGCTGCTCGTCGCGAAACTCGTAAAACACATGCCCGGCGGCCAGCGTGCGAAGGACTCGGGCCGAAGTCCGGTATCCTGGCTTGCTCGCGATCTTCCCTTCTTCGCGCTGCGTAATCGTCAGCAATTCCGGACGACCTGGCCGAAACCCAAGCTTGCGATAAAACCAGAACGCTCCCGATTTGATCGCCTCCTCATTCTCATCTCCGAGTTGGTAGGGATACACCGAGAAGCAAGTAACGTCAGTGAGCTGGTGCAGCAGATGGAGAACTTTGGAGTAGATCCATGCCGTCTCGCCTTCGCGAAACGCGTAGAAGGTATTAAAGCCGACCTCCATCCATTCGAAGAGTGAGATGCCCTCGATATAGTTGATGGGTACGCCGTTCTTAAACGTGATTCCAGCATGATAGGCGCGCAAGGGTAAACGCCTTTCTGGAGGCAATCCCCACAGGAAAATATGGACACCACGTCCCGCATCGGCTTCTACCACGCTCTCGGGATCTCCCCGCGTCGTGCCATAGAGCTCGCGATAACGCACGGTAAGCGCGGCACGTACTTTATCCAGCAGTTGTTCCCCTTTGGGACGGGATAGCTTGCGGATTGGGATGGGCTGCGATGCAAGCTCGTTCAGCAGCGACACCTGGCTGCGTGGGATCAGCGGCTCCCGATGGAAGTACATTTCCGGAGGTTCGTGGCGCGCGTGCGTTCGGCTGGCGGGAGAATCGGCCAGCTTCCAAGACACGTCGATCTTCAGCGCATCGTACCATGCCGTTTTCTCCAACATGCTGCCGGGCTTGTCTTCGACGCGCCGCAGCAGCCACGGCAGGATTTGCTCGGTGCCACCAGCCGCGGCTTCGAGCCACTGTAAATAAGGCGTGTCGGCTTCAACCAACGAGTCGTCGGCGAGCTGCGGAAGAAGAGGCGGCAGGCTCACCGCCATCTGTCGTCCTTGCTCGTCCAAGTTCCAATCGACGCTCAACTGCTGGAGATAGCGTTCTGCGAGCCAGCGCGCGACATCGTAGTTGAACCTGTCACTGATGGTTGTGCCCGCGATGCCGGAAAACTGTTCCGAATCCAGTAACTGCAGGTTGGCAGCGGACTCCTGCAGCCTTTCGAGTTGCTTTGAGATGCCGGTCAGCAACTTTTCCGTGAACTGAACGACTTTGCGGCTTTGCGGGAAGGCCCGAAGGAATAGCAACGCGTCATGGAATCGAATGAGTGATTCGGCATCGCGAAACTGGACGCCCCTAAACGAAGACAGCAGCTTCTCGACCGCGACAGCACAGCCTCTGCCGCGCCGAGTCTTGCTGGCTTCCAGTTCCGATAATCGAGAAGACAGCCTCATCTTCGCTATGGCTCGTCCTCAGGGAGAGGTGTAAGGCAAAGCTTCGCGGGACATACTTCTACTTGTAAGACCCACATCCCGTGATCGACCAGGTTGATAAAGTCCAACTCAATCCCGGGTCATATCGTGCTGGTGATTTCCCGTGACAACAACCGCGGTGGCACGAGTCGAGTTATGCCTTCTTTCTCTCAGCCCACCGCGCTTTCATCAATGCTGACAGCTTCTTCCTGGCAGCGGCACTCATCGGAGGGCGACTCTTGGCCTTCTTGGAGACGGCGGCACGCTTCTTGGGCCCAGGTTTGCCTTTCTGCTTTGCCCACCAGGCTTTCTTGGCAGCGCCTATCCTGGCACGAGCGGCCGCGCTCATACGACGACGCTTGGCGCCACTAGCAGGCTTACTCTGCCTTCCTTTAGGTGGACGACCACGTCGTGCAGGTTGCGAACCTAGCCCCGTCAGGGCGGCAATTGCGTGCTCGATACGGCTAGCTTCCTGTTTAAGTTGTGCCACTATGCTTTGAATGTCCATGTCTATCCTTCCTTGATTGCGATACCACATCCAGCGGAATGCCGGAACCCCGGGCTTTTCGAGCTTCGCAGGGTTGCGCTCGGAGTTCTCCCCGGTAAGGCTATTGGTTCTACTGTCCGAGCATGCCCTTTTTCAGATCCCCATTGGGGGCTTCGGACCGAGCCACACCGAGAAAAGCACTGGGCCGAAGGCCGGACCGGCAATGGTCAGCTTCTCCTTGCCGTTCATGGCGAACGTCGTGCCCGTGCCCGGAACATAAGTAAAGACCATTTGGTCGCCCACCTTGACGGGCTCGAGCGCGTTCAGCAACCGGTCGATGTCGGCCCTGATCGTCTTCACGGCTTCCGGCGAATTGTCGTTGAACGACTCGTTAAATGCGTCAGACATTTGGTTCTTGCTCGCACCGTGCAGGAACTGCATGACGATCCGCTTGGGCGCATCGGCCTTGATGATGGCGTCGGGATCCGACGACTTTTGCTGAAGCTAGAGCCCCGCAACGTAGACCTTGACCATAAACTTGGTTCGTAATCCCAGGCCATTAAGCCCCAGCTTTGTGCTCCCGACCTGTTCCGTGTCTGGCATCGTCACCCCCGCCAGGCTGCCGGCGTCTAGGTTGAACGTCGGTGCTACTATCAGCACAACAACAGCTAGCGATATTGCGGCGTTCCGCATGAGCACTCCTTTAAGAGCTGAAAAGCTGGGTGCGACGGAGATAGTAGCACAGCCCCTGGGTCGCTTTCGTCTATGGAACGCGGGATAAGAAGTCGTTCAAATCACAAGGGAATCGATGTGCGTCATCGCAGATCGGAAACCGCAGATCTGGATCGCAAGTAAGCGACGTGGACAGCGAACGGATGGTTATCCATGTTCGCCAGGGCAAAGGTTCCCGAGATCGTGATGTGCCCATGACACCGAAACTGCTCGCAGCTTTACGTGAGTACTGGCGATGGAAGCGGCCCAAAGATTATCTGTTTCCCAGCACGGAAGGGCATCGTGGGATAGAGCAGCCAATCTCAGGTCACACGATCTGGTACATCTGCAGAGAAGCCGCCAAGCGCGCCGGAATCAAGAAGAGGATTGGCGCACATACACTCCGCCACAGCTTCGCGACAACCCTGATGGAATCAGGAACCGACCTGCGGACGATCCAGCTTCTGATGGGCCATGCGCATCTGGAACATACCACTCGGTATCTCCACATGTCGCAGCGCCACCTGCACGCCGCACCCAACCCGCTGGATCAGATCAACGTCACTAGCCAGCGCTTTTCACGAAAGCGGCCGGACGACTATCAGGCATGACACGACCACCCTGGGAGGTGGCCGATATCATCCGCAGGGCAGGCGACAAGTTCCTCGAACGCTATTGCGATTCGCTGACGTGGACCCAGCTCAAAGTGCTTCGCGCCATCGCGCGTTGCCGCACGGCCGCACTCGGTGGGCATCGCGATCAATGCGTTCGCTGCGGGCATCAGGCCATCTCTTACAACTCCTGCCGCAACCGGCACTGTCCGAAGTGCCAGACCATCGGCCGAAGGCGCATCTTCTTCGCCCGGGCGGCGTTCTTGACAGGGTTCTCTCTGGTCGGGGGATTTGCGCCGAATGTCTGGCCACCGAAAGCGTTGTGGGTGTTCCAAGGTGCAACGCACGAGTGGATGGTACAAGTATCTCGCAATTCACAAGCATGAACCCGCACTATGGCGTGCGAGCCGCAACTAGATCGGGGGAAGTAAGCTGCTGAATAACGTCCTTATTCCGTGATACCGCCCAGGATCTTGGTCGGGTTTCCGGCACAAATCCACTCCCTGCTTCTCCTGGCCCACCGTGAGCACGAATGTGTCGGGGTCTACTTTAATCGTTGTGGCCTCGAGCACATCTTGGGAACTGCCTATCCCTTCTATCTCCACGGTCAAGGCGGGCACTAATGCCGAGGGATGCATAACTGTATTGCCATGCAAGAAGCCTTTCTCGCATTTGATTGCGGTCTTGTGTGTCACTTTGAAGCCGTGGACCGAGCCGTCCTTTTCGTTCAGGATCTGTACCATGTCACCTTCGTGCACCACAATCGGCCCCGTGATCTTCACCTTGTGGGCATTCACGCGTGACATGGTCTCTGCCATCGAGAGAACCGACGTTGCGGCCATAGCATAAATGCAAACTGCTGATAAGAATGCCACCCGCGTTTTTCTATGTGATTTCATGGAGGCTCTCTACCTCAATTAGGACTCGACAAACAGGCGGGATAAGGACTGCTTGCGTGTTAGTCCAACTCTCTCGTTATGGATAGAGCACATCACAAGCCAAAGCCGGAGCCTGTCGACGTGGGCGCTTCTCAACACAAAGCATGGAACTTATGCAGGGTTCAGTGGTGCGGCAGGTTGGTATGAACCTGCACACCAAATGACCATTGGTTGACACCTGCTAGCTATTGGGCATCTGCCCACTGGCAGCGCCGCCGGACGCCCCCGGTATGTATTGTGGGAGCCAATCAGCCCGAACGTCGGAGCTTGCGCGAGCCGCTCAGCGCCGTTGACATGTTCGTAGGCCGCCATCCGACTTACCGGGAGTCGGCTCGTTAGGCAGATCAATCGCGGTCAGAAAGTTGAAGCTCCGTAGTCCACGGCGGGGCAGTTGTGTATACTTCAACGCCACCATGAAGTATCCACGCTGCAACTTGATTCTGCTGCTCCCGTTAATGCTGCTGAGCCGTTCCACGATTGCTCAAGACCGCGCGGTCAGCGCTCTGGATTCATTGCCATCCGTCAAGCGAATCGACCAGGTTGCTATCTCACCCGACGGAGCAAAGGTAGCCTACATCGTGGAGGGCCAACTCTCGGTGGCAACCGTGGCAGACGGAGCAAAGCACCAGATAGCGTCCGACCAGAAACTGGCGGCCCGCGATGTCGCGTGGTCTGCCGACAGCAGCCATATCACCTGGCTGGGCGACCTCCCTGAAGACCCGCCTGCGTCACAACTTTGGACCGCATTGTCCGATGGCAGCGGCCTCATGAAACTTGCCGAATTGAAGGGTTATGCTCAAACGCCGCGCTATTCGCCGGACGGCACAAAAATCGCAGTCCTTTATATCGAAGGCATTCCGCGTATAGCCGGACCCCTGCAACCGATGACGCCGCTGGCAGGTGTGGTGGGCGACAAGATATTTGAGCAGCGGGTCGCGGTGGTCTATCTAGGCCAAACGAAGCTCAAGCAGGTCACGCCGCCCGATGCTTACGTTTACGAATACGACTGGACTCCGGATTCCAAGGGTTGGGTGGCGATTGCCGCCTACGGCTCCGGTGACAACAACTGGTGGATCGCACGTCTGTATACCATCAACGAAGACAACGGCCAATTACGTGAAATTTATAAACCGAAGTGGCAAATTGCTGAGCCCCACATTTCTCCCGATGGAAAATCTGTGGCGTTCATCGAAGGGCTGATGAGCGATGAGGGACTAACAGGAGGAGATGTCTACGTTGTGCCGGTGAACGGCGGCACCGCCCGCAACCTGACGCCGGGTATTCAAGCGTCGCCATCTTCGATTGCCTGGACGGCGTCTGCCAGCATCGCCGTAGTGGCTAACGTGGACGGGAACTCGGGGTATGCGGTGGTGGCTAAAACTGGATACCGCGGCGGGTCGGGTTGGAATGGCTGGACGGGGGAAGAGCTGATAGCCACCAGCACGGACGCATGGGTTCCATCGGCTTCGTTCTCGCGCGATGGATCGGCGAGCGCAGTGGTGCGGCAGTCGGCGAACACGCCGCCTGAAGTGTGGGCTGGGCCCACGGGCGTGTGGAAGCAGATCACACACCTGAACGAAGGCGTCAGGGCGAACTGGGGAGAGAGCCGCAACGTGCACTGGATGAGCGGAGACACCCGTATTCAAGGCTGGCTGATGTTCCCGAAGGAGTTCGATCCGGCCAAAAAGTATCCACTAATTGTCAACGTACACGGTGGGCCCTCATGGGCATGCACATCGAAGTGGCAGCCCGGCGGCATGAGTGACATGAGATCTGCCTCCCTGATGGGCTGGTTTGTTCTTTGTCCGAATCCGCGCGGGAGCTACGGGCAAGGGCAAGCATACACGCAAGGCAACATAAAAGATTTCGGCGGCGGCGACTATCGCGATATCCTGGCCGGCGTCGATGCGATAACCAAGGACTATCCGATCGACGTGAAGAAGTTGGGGATCAGGGGGCATAGTTACGGCGGCTACATGACGATGTGGGCAGAAACACAAACCCACCGGTTTGCGGCAGCAGTTGCAGGCGCAGGCTTATCCGACTGGCAAAGCTACTACGGCTTGAATGATATTGACGAATGGATGCTTCCCTTCTTCGGTGCATCTGTGTACGACGATCCCGCGGTTTACCAGACGTCGGATCCGATTCGCTTCGTTAAGAACGTGAAGACGCCAACATTGATACTGGTGGGTGACCGCGATGGCGAAGTACCGATGACGCAGTCGGTCGAGTGGTACCACGCTCTGAAAACAATGAAGGTTCCGACCAAACTGGTGGTGTATCCCAACGAAGGCCATCTGTTCTACCGGCCCGCTGATGCACGCGACTACACCCTCCGAACGCTGCAATGGTTTGAGCAGTGGTTCGCAAAGGAAGAGGAATAGGCCCAGCTTCGGGACTCCCAAACCTACAGCGGGACAGTGCCCTACTCATAAAGGCGAGTTCTTCGCGAACTATTTTGATCAGTTGTCAGTAGGAGTTAAAGCGTGGTCCTGGGGACGCTCGATGCTGTGCTGTTGACCTTTGGGTTTCGGATTCAAATGGGAGCTAATGAGGAGCTGGAATTTCGGCGAAATCATGGCCTAACCAAAGCAGAACCTACTAAGATCGGCTCTCATTGTCACTGCTGCACCGCTAGACCTTTGGGCGAGGTTGCCACAAAGCATCAGCATCTTTCTGCGCACACATACTCGCTGGCTCCGAAATCGGCGCTCAAACGATCTACATTAGCGGAAGCGCTGTTTTACCCGGTTGACAATCGGCACAGGCTCCGCGGTCAGGGAGGTGTCTGAAAGGCCGGAACTCTGTTGGAAGGTGCGGCGCTGATGCTCAAAACGTGTAATCTCCGCCTTATGTGTCAACGTCATGCCAATTTCGTCGAGCCCGTGCAGCAGGCGATGGCGACGGAACGGCTCGATTGCGAAGCTTACGGCGAAGCCATAATCATCGGCGACGGTTTGGTGCTCGAGATCGATGATCAAGCTGTACGGACGTTGCGTTTCGGTCTGCTCGGCAATGCGCTGCACAGCCTCCTCCTCTGCTTCAATGAGCAGCAGGCCGTTATTGCCCGCATTGATGCGGAAGATGTCGGCGTAAGAAGGGGCGATGATGGCGCGAATGCCAAACTCGGACAGCGCCCACGCCGCGTGCTCGCGCGATGAGCCGCATCCGAAATTCTTGCCGGCCACGAGAATGCTGGCGGAGCGATAGTGCTCGTGGTTGAGCACGAAATCGTGGCGAGGCGTTCCGTCCGGATGGAAGCGCCAATCGGAAAAAAGATATGCCCCGAAGCCGGTGCGCTCGATGCGCTTCAAGTGCTGCTTGGGGATGATCTGATCGGTATCGATGTTCTCGCGCAGCAGCGGCGCCACGATACCACGATGTTTGCGAAAGGGTTCCATCTCTTAATTCCTGTACTGCCATCCACGGACGTCGACAAAATGCCCAGCCACCGCTGCGGCCGCGGCAACTGCGGGGCTGACCAGGTGCGTTCGTCCGTCTCGGCCTTGACGGCCCTCAAAGTTGCGGTTGCTGGTAGAAGCGCAGCGTTGCTTTGGCGCGAGAATGTCAGGATTCATGCCCAGGCACATCGAGCATCCGGGCTCGCGCCACTGCGCGCCCGCTTCGGTGAAGATGCGATTGAGGCCTTCGCGTTCGGCCGCCCGCTTCACCGCCTCTGAACCCGGAACGACTAGGACGGTCACATCGCGATGAACCTTGTGACCGCGAATCACCCGTGCCGCTGAGCGCAGATCTTCCAGTCGGCCGTTAGTGCACGAGCCGATAAACACGAGATCGAGCGAGATGTCTTCGATCGGCGTGCCCGGCTGCAATCCCATATAGTCGAGCGCAGCGACCATGGCCTTGCGCTCGGAGTCATTGTGGGTCTCGTCCAGCATCGGTACGCTAGCAGTGATTGGGACCGCCATTCCTGGGTTCGTTCCCCAGGTGACAATGGGCTCCAGTCGCGAGCCGTCAAGGCTGACCTCTTTGTCGAACTGCGCGCCATCATCTGTGGTCAGGCTTCGCCAGTACGCAACGGCCTTCGCCCAAGACTTGGCGCTGGGGGCATAGGGACGTCCCGCGAGATACGCAAACGTGGTTTCGTCGGGCGCCACCATGCCCGCGCGAGCGCCGCACTCGATGCTCATGTTGCACATCGTCATGCGCTCTTCCATCGTCAGGGCCCGCACGGCCTCGCCTGCATACTCAATGACGTATCCCGTACCACCATCCGTGCGCAACCGCCGAATGATTTCGAGCACTAAGTCCTTCGCCGAAGTTCCCTCTGGCAGCGTGTCGGAAACCGAGATGCGCATGCTGCGCGGCTTTTTCTGCGACACGCATTGCGTCGCCAACACGTGCTCGACCTCCGAGGTGCCCACGCCGAATGCCAGCGCTCCAAACGCGCCATGGGTGCTGGTGTGGCTGTCGCCACAGACCACGGTCATGCCGGGCTGAGTGAGCCCCAGTTCCGGCCCGATGACGTGAACGATTCCTTGCCGGCCCGAACCCACGTCGAACAAAGGAATCCCAGCACTTTCGCAGTTACGCCGCAGTGTCGCAATCTGTTGCGCCGCGATCTGGTCCTTGATCTGAAAGCGCTCGTCGGAGGTTGTTGGGATGTTGTGGTCAATGGTTGCAAACGTAAGCTCGGGGCGGCGTACTTTGCGGTTCGCCAGGCCCAGACCCTCGAAAGCTTGCGGGGACGTGACTTCGTGCACAAGATGAAGGTCGATGTAGAGCAGCGTGGGCTCGCCTTCACTCTCCATCACTACGTGCGAGTCCCATACTTTTTCGAACAGCGTCTTCGGATGGTTCATCTGCATTGTTACACCGCGTGATAAGCCACATGCTGCTGTAGCAGATCGCTTACGGTTTCTACCACAGCGTCTCCGATTACGTCTGTGCCGGAAGGAAGACGCTTGCGGCGCCCGGCCAGGTCCGGAGTCACCAGTCCGCGCGCCAGTGTCCGCTCTACCGACTCCACAATTTGCGCGGCTTCATCACACAGTCCAGCGGAATATTGCAGCAGCATGGCAGCCGACTGGATAGCGCCCATCGGATTCGCCATTCCGAGTCCCGCGATGTCAGGCGCAGAGCCATGTACCGGCTCATAGAGATCGACACGACCTCCGATGCTCGCCGACGCCAGCATGCCCAGTGACCCACAAATAACAGCGGCTTCGTCCGAGAGAATGTCGCCAAACAGGTTTTCCGTCAGGACAACATCAAAACGCGCGGGCGTCGTCACCAGCTGCATGGCAAACGAATCCACGTAAGCGTGCTCCAGCGTTACGTCAGGATATTGCTTCGCCACTTCATTGACCGTGCGACGCCACAGTTGCGAAGTCTCCAGCACGTTCGCCTTGTCGACGGATGTAACGTGCTTGCGGCGCCGTCGCGCTTCTTTGAATGCCACATGCGAAACGCGCTCGATTTCGTACACTTCGTAGCGCATGGTGTTGAAAGCGGAGATGCCTTCTTTTTCGAAGCCGCGCGGCTGCGCAAAGTAGAGGCCACCCAGCAGCTCTCGCACGATGAGAATGTCCGCGCCACGGACCACGTCTTCGCGCAGGGGAGAGCAGTCGGCGATGGCCTCATAGGCCCGCACCGGACGGAGGTTGGCATATCCGCCGAGCGCTTGCCGCAACTCGAGCAGCCCCACTTCGGGGCGTATCCGGCCGGTGCCGGTGTCGTACTTGCGCGCGCCGACTGCGCCCAGCAGCACCGCATCTGATTCCAGGCAAGCCGAGAGCGTCTTCTCCGGCAGTGGCGTTCCGTCCTGCTCGATGGCCGCCCCGCCGATCGCACAAGACGTGAAGCGGAAGTCATAGCCGCAAACGTCGGACACGCTTTGCAGGACAGCTACCGCCTGCCGCGTAACTTCCGGACCGATACCGTCGCCGGGTAATACTGCAATACGCAAGTTCATCACGCTCTCATTTCCTGGGCACCTTTAGGTTCACTCATATCCGATCGCTGCGTGAAAAGCATCGACAGCAGGTCCTGCTCGTAGACATGCTTCTTGCGATCTGCCAGGCGGATAAATGTGTGATAAATGTCGTCGATCTCGCTGGCGGAAAGCTCGTAGCCCATCTCTTTGAACTTGTAGGCAAGCGCGTGCCGGCCCGAGTGCTTGCCCAGCACGATGCGGTCCGGCGGCAATCCGACCGTCTCCGGCGTCATGATCTCGTAGCACAGCGGATTGCTCAACACACCGTGCTGGTGGATACCGGCCTCATGCGCAAAGGCGTTGCGGCCGACGATGGCCTTGTTGGGCTGGGTCTCAAAACCAAGAATTTTCGATAGCAGCCGACTGGTCGAATGGATCTCTTGATGACGGATGCCGGTTGCTACCGGATAGCGGTCTTTGCGCACGTGCAGCACCATCGCAATTTCTTCCAGCGAGGCATTACCGGCGCGCTCGCCGATGCCGTTCACCGTACACTCCACCTGGCGAGCCCCGGCCTCGACTCCGGCCAGCGAGTTGGCGACCGCTAGTCCGAGATCGTTATGGCAGTGAACCGAGATGATTACGTGTTCGCTGCCGCGTAGCTGCTGGCGAATGGTGCGAATCAGGTTGCCGAACTCCAGCGGCGTGGTATAGCCCACTGTGTCGGGGATGTTTAGGGTCGTAGCGCCGGCCTCGACCGCCGCCTGCAGCACTTCGCAGAGAAACCCCACGTCGGAGCGGGTTGCGTCCTCCGGCGAGAACTCCACATCAGGGCAGAGCGACCTGGCGTAGGCGACCATTTGCGACGCCTGCCGCAACGCCTCGTCACGTCCGATCTTGAGCTTGAATGCCAGGTGGATATCGCTGGTAGCGAGGAAGGTGTGAATGCGCGGCCGTGACGAACAGCACAGCGCTTGCCAGGCGACGTCGATGTCCTTTTCCACGCACCGCGCCAACCCGGCGATAATGGGCCCTTCGACCTCGGTCGCTACGCGCCGCACCGCTTCAGCGTCCCCGCTGGAGGCGATCGGGAATCCGGCTTCAATGTATGTCCACGCCGAGCCGTTGCAGCTTGCGGGCAAACGCCAGCTTTTCCTCCGTGTTCATGCTGCAGCCCGGGGCTTGCTCGCCGTCGCGCAGAGAGGTATCAAAGATGAGTACGCGCTCTGGATCCATACACTCTCCCTGTTATCAGGCGACCATAAACCTAACCAATTAGTCAAACTAATAATTATTGTCACATCATTAGTAGATATGATTGAATAAGAATGTGTAGCGCATGGAAGGAAGCAGGGCTTATGGATCTTTTTCAGCTGGAGACCTTCCTGGCGGTCGCGCGAGAGAAGAGCTTTTCTCGTGCCGCGACCCGGCTGCATCGCACGCAGTCCGCCGTCAGCCAGACCATCTCTAAACTTGAGGACGGCCTGGGTGAGAAGCTCTTCGACCGCTCTTCACGCGACGGCACGCTCACCGATGCCGGACAGTTGCTGGTCACCTATGCCGAGGAATTGCTGAACGTCCGCGAGGAAGCGCGCGAGGCGCTTAAGGAAATACGGCAGCTTAACTATGGCAAACTGTCGCTGGCGGCCAACGAGTTTACCTCGCGATACTTACTGCCTGTGCTCCATCGTTTCCATCGCACCCACCCCCTCATCCGCATCGAGGTGCATCGCGGCCTGGCGCGCGAGATCTCTTCCAGCGTGCTGAATCATGATGTCGAATTCGGCGTGCTGTCATTTCGTCCGGAAGGCGACGAGCTGACCTCGCTGTTGCTTTACCGGGACGAACTGGCCCTGATCGTTTATCCCAGCCATCCGCTCGCGAGGGCCCACAGGGTCGACATCAGGGACCTGGGGGCAGAATCCTTTGTCGCTCACAGCGTAATTTCGCCCTATCGCGAACGAGTCATTCAGGCATTTAGGAAACACCGGACCGTCCTGCACATGAGCATCGAGTTGCCCACCATCGAGGACATCAAGCAGTTCGTGCGCATGGAGAACGGCGTAGCGCTGGTTCCGCTAATCGCAGTCGAGAACGAGGTCCGCAGCGGTGACCTGGTGCACGTTCCTGTTCGCGAGCTTGCCTTTGAGCGCAGGCTTCGCGTAGTCCACCGCCGAGGTGCAGTCCTGACTCATGCGGGACAGGCGTTCTTACAAACCTGCCGTGCGATGGCGCAGGAACCGGGAGCCCGTTACATGTTGCAGCTCGAACGTTAGAGGAGCTGTCCGCGACTCCGCCGGCGAGAGCTGTCCCGACGAAACTAATGCACCACCGACCTACACAATTTGTCATTCAATATCTCCACCCAGCTCCGCCAACGATAAAGAACTCTTCGCACCCGATGTCATTGCGTTCACCCGCCGCCTGGCATACACTCCGCTTCGAGTTCACACCACTCGAAAAGCAGGCGAGCGCCGTCGTCCTCGATGTCTCAGGACGAGACACCAAACTGCAAGCGATCTTCGACACCTGCGGCTGGGCCCTGATCGACAAAAATAGTGTGACCGCCAAAGTGTAGCCGCAGATGGTCCGCGTCTCGGCGCGGATGCAGACATTGGAAGCGCCAGAAAATCATTCCTCAACGTTGCGAACCGGCCTGATGGGTGTAAAATCGTTGCCGTTTTTGCCGTGAGGAGGGGGACTCCAGTTAAGACGATTCCACTCTACGTCAATGGTCGTCTCAAGCGGGTCACGGTCGATGATCCGGATATGCCGCTGCTGTATGCCTTGCGCGACAACCTGGGACTGCGGGGTCCGCGCTTCGGCTGTGGCCTGGGACAATGCGGCTCCTGCACCGTGCATATTGACGGCGACGCAGTGCGGTCCTGTGTGACGCCGCTCTCGGCCGTAGGCAAGAAGAAAATCGTGACCCTCGAAGGGCTCAGCGGGTCGGCCGGGAAGCTGATTGCCATACAGCAGGCCTTCATTACAGAGCAAGCAGCGCAGTGCGGTTTTTGCATCAACGGCATGATCATGGAAGCAGCCGCTTTTCTGGCGCGCAATAAGAGCCCAAGCGAAGCTCAGATCAAGCAGGCACTGGCTCAAAACCTGTGCCGTTGCGGCACGCATCTTCGCATCGTGCGCGCTGTCAAGCGCGCTGCAACGCGAGCTTGAACGTCGGACGACCATGCTATCCGGTAAACCAACTCGCCGCGATTTCTTGCAGGGCACCGGCATCCTGGTCGTCAGTTTTTCCCTGCCATCTTTCCCGGTAACGGTGGAGGCACAAGGTACAGCCTCGCCCAAGACGGTGGCTCTGGACGAGGTGGATGCCTTTCTCGCTATCGATCCCAGCGGCCGCGTAACTCTCTACTCCGGCAAGGTGGAGCTTGGCACCGGCGTCAGCACGGCCTTAAGGCAAATCGTGGCCGAGGAGTTGGACGTGCCGCTGGCGGGCGTCGCCCTCATCGAGGGCGATACGACGCTCACCCCCGCGCAGGGAAAGACCTGGGGCAGCCTCACCATCCAGGCCGGCGGAGTGCAGATTCGGCAGGCCGCAGCCACTGCACGCCTGGCATTAGTCGAGCAAGCAAGCAAGACTTTCTTCGGCGTTCCGGTCGAGGATCTCTACGTCGAAGACGGGATCGTTCGCTCCAAGGGTGCCTGTGGAACTGGTGCGTGCAAGAACGTCAGTTATGGCGAGCTGATCGGCGGCAAGAATTTCTCTCTGAAGCTCGACAAGCAGGCGCCGCTCAAAGACCCCACCACATATACCGTCGTTGGCAAGTCAATCGCTCGCGATGACATTCCACCTAAAGTTACCGGCCAATTCATCTATGTGCAGGACTTCAAGGTCCCGGGCATGCTGCACGGTCGTGTGGTGCGGCCGCCGGCCATGGGCGCGAGCTTGCTGAGTGTCGACGAGAATTCGATCAAGGACATTCCGGGTGTGGTCAAGGTGGTGCGTCAGAACAACTTCCTGGCGGTAATAGCAGAGAGCGAATGGGGCGCCATCAGGGCGGCGCAGAAACTCAAAGCGAGCTGGTCCAACTGGGACGCCCTGCCGGAGCAGAAGCAGTTGTGGGAGTACGTCCGGGCCACCAAGGTTAACAAGGACGATGTGACCAGCAATGTCGGCGACGCCGAGAAAGCTCTGGCGCAGGCGGCGAAGCGGATCAGCGCAACCTACAATTTCGCCATTAACTCTCACGCCTCGATGGGACCATCCTGTGCGGTGGCGGATTTCAAGGATGGCAAGCTCACTTGCTGGTCAGCCACCCAGGCTCCCCATGATCTCCGCCTGCAGCTTGCGGCCATGCTGTCCATGAAAGACAGCGACGTGCATGTCATCTACGTGGAAGGCTCCGGCTGCTATGGCCGCAACGGCCACGAAGACGCGGCAGCCGACGCCGCCCTCCTCGCCCGCGCTATGGGGCGGCCGGTGCGCGTGCAGTGGATGCGCGAGGACGAAAACGGCTGGGATCCGAAAGGACCGCCAACCCTGATGGACCTTCAGGCAGGACTCGACGCAAGCGGCCAAGTGGTCGCCTGGTATTCCCAGCTTTACGTCCCGGAGGGCGGCGGCGGCAACGTCAAGCTGCTGGCAGCAGAGGCGGCCGGCCTACCCTTCGAGAAGGGAATGTTCCCCGGCAACATCATTAACAACTCGGCGATTCCCTACACATTTCCCAACATGCGAACCGTGGCCCACCGGTTGGCCGAGACGCCATTCCGTCCTTCCTGGATTCGCGCCCCTGGCCGCATGCAGAACACCTTCTGCAACGAGGCGTTCCTGGACGAGCTGGCGGTAGCTGCTTCCGCCGATCCGTTTGAGTTCCGGCTGCGTTACCTCAGCAGCGACCCGCGCGGCACGGAGCTTTTGAAGCGGCTGATGCGCCTCGCGCAATGGCAGGGCCGGACCTCGGCGAAGTCTGCCAGCGGCGACGTCGCCAGCGGCCGCGGCGTCACCTACGTTAAGTATGAACTGTCACGCACTTATGTGGGTGCGGTAGCCGACGTGGAAGTGAACCGCAAGAGCGGCGAGATTTGCGTCAAGCATTTTGCCATGGTGCAGGACTGCGGGCAGATCATCAATCCGGACGGTGTGCGAAATCAGATCGAAGGCAATGTGGTCCAGACTGTGAGCCGCACACTGAAAGAAGAGGTTACGTTTGACCGCTCGCGAGTTACCAGCGTGGACTGGGCTAGCTATCCCATCCTGACCTTCCCCGAGGTTCCGGAGGTGGACATCGATCTGATCGATCGTCCTACGGAGAAGCCCTGGGGCGTGGGTGAGCCCGCTGCCTCTGTTATTCCCTCCGCCATCGCGAACGCGGTATTTGACGCCGTGGGGGTGCGGATGCGCTCGGTGCCCTTCACGCCGGCTAAGGTCCGCGCCGCTCTTCATAGCGCTTGAGGTGCCTAAGCGCTCCAAGTCGGGCAGCTCCATCTCCTCCCTTCCAAATATCAGTTGACGAAAACAGGGTTTCCCGTGAATTGACAGCGCGTCGTCGAGAAAAGAGGAATTCCGCAAAGCTGGCCACTGATTGTGGGCACGCAGCAGAACTTGACCCAAGACCGACTTGGCGTCCGCCGAACTGCTACCGATCCAGTGCAACTTCACCAGAACGACACTTCGGGACCGCAGCTTCCCACACTAGAATTGTCGAGACAAACTCGCCGATCGGATCGATTCCGCAGGCAGCACGGAGATGTAATGGTCGGTCCTCACTATCGAAGACCCTGCGCTGTTCTGGAGCTGGGTCGCATGGGCAGAGGTTCGAACGCAATCAATGGGGAAGAATCTTGATCTCGGATTTGAATTCGTGATAGTTGCGGAAGTCAATGATGTTGTGGCTGCAGTAGCTGGTACCCCGTTCACAACCCAAGGCCTCGGCATGGACCGGAAGCAGAAACGATTTCTCGCCAATCCTCACGTACGAATAATCAACCGCGGTTTCGGCCGTATCCATCGGGAAATCTGACGGTATGTTGCGGGCCTGTATCTCGATTCGCAGGACGCGTGCGGTGTCCGGATCCACCCATACGGAGCCTCCGTAAGCCGGAGCCAGAGTCTGAGAGCCGGCGTGCAACGTCCAGTGTGAATTTTCACTCCGCACTTGAAAGTCGTAAACCTGAGCACTGAAACCCGAAATGGTGGACGCACCGCCGGACCGGAACTGCGCGTGCGTAGCGGGGTGAAAGAGTTCCAGCAGAATGGACGCGAATTCTCCGGTGGACCAGGACCCATCGATCTCCTGCAGCGGCTTGTCCGTGGGGCGGTTATTGATCTTCACGTTACGATAACTTTCCTGACGGTCCTCGTAAACGATTTCAGCCGAAACCAAGTCAAGGAGCTTTTTCTCCTCGCGACCTCGCTGGGTAAACCGCGACATGAACTCCTGGCAGATAAAGTTGGGAAGCTTCTCTGAAAACTGGAACGACGCTTGTCTGGTCCTTTCGATCAACGCTTCGGCGGGAGTCAGTGAATTCGTGGATACGGAGTCCGGCGGGGGCGGCGCGTCCGGCGAGGGGTCAGGACAAGGAGGCAACGCCGGCTGTGTGCCTCGTTTCAAAATGGGAACGTCGGAACAAGGAGGCGCACTCTGGGCTTGCGATTGGGGTGCGGGCGGCACCGAGGGACCGCTATTACTGTCTGAGGCTGACGAATCAGCGCCGGGTGATGAGCTGCCGCCCGGAACGGCCATGGCAATGGAGAATATCCCGATAAAGTTATAGTTGCCGCCAAGCTCGTCGCTGGCCGACGAGAAGCTGGCCAAAGCAAGCGCTAAGGCGACTACGGCTCCAGCCAAGCGAAGCCATTGGCGCGTATGTTGAAAGCTGCATCCCTTCACAGACTCACTTCCCGTCGAATCTAGCACAATTCACGGGGAATCTACGCCCCGAAATTACCCACACGCTAAAGACATCATGTTGGAACTCGCAATGCCGAAGCCGCGGGCTCCTGTAGCCGCGGCGATATTCGAACTTGTCCACCGCCTTCATCAGGCCGACGTTGCCCTCCTGGATCAAGTCGAGCGAGTGCAGCCCACGATCGCCACATTTCTCGGCGATGGACACCACGAGGCGCAAGTTGGCCTCGATGAGCTCGTGTTTGGCTCGTTCCGCTTCCATCTCGCTCTGTGTGATTTTCTGCTGAGTGCGCTGCTGCTGCTGGAAGCTAACCTCGGCATCGCTTTCCAGCCTTTTCAGGTCGCCGCGACACCGCCGCTGCTCGCCGTTGCTGAGGCCGAGGTTGCGGACGATGAGCGAAACTCGAACGATCTCGCGGCCGAGGCTGAATCGGCAGCGGCGGTATTCCCGTGCTCTCTGTTTTGCCACTATGGTTGTTAGCCGTCGGGCCAACCGATTGGCTCTTCTGTAATGCTTCTGCAGCTCGCCGATGCGGTGCGTAATGTCGTTGAAGCAGTGCTGCAGGGTCTCCTGGGTGATCTCATCGTCATCGAAGGCTACGACTTCGAGCGTATGCCGCGCTTTAAATCCTCGCCAGTGACCAGGATTTGTCGGATCACAAGGGGCGAGCGCGAAAGCGCCTTCAGCCCGCGCAGATGTCCACGCTCGATGCGCTTGGCTATGTCGACTTCCCCTTCGCGGGTGAGCAGAGGCACTATGCCCATCTGGCGCAGGTAGATGCGCACCGGATCGGTGGTCTTTTCAAGAGCGCCCGGGGGCAGGTCGAGCTCACCGGCCTCCACCTCCTCCTCAAGCCGTTTTCGAGGGGTGAGAAAGGTAGCTCAGGCTGACCCTCAAGCACGTCAATGCCTCGCGTGCCGATGGTGGTGAGCAAGTCCTCCAGGAAGTGGATGTCGTGCGGAATCAGGTCGTTTAACCGCTGTGCGTGAAATGGCCTCTTTCTCTTCTCGCATCGATAAGTTTCGTAATGTCGTCCAGAGCCAAGTGGAATTCCCGTTCAGTGCCGTCCCGCCTGGAGGAAGGGGTACTTCTTGATTTACAGCGGCAACTTCGAATGGAACTGCCGAATCAAAACTGAACGATGCCAGCACGGCGCGCTACCGCGTTCCTAACTAGACACGTTCTCGCTTGCCGTGTTATCGCAATTCCGCCCCCCGCTGAAACGGGGTTCTTGCGATCTAGCCGGATTTCCCCCAACAAGGGTGCACGCATTGGAGGGTCGCCGACGCCTGCGGTCAGCATTACTTGTTTTCTTCAATTCTGCCGGCCAGCTCTGGATCAGGCTCAACGACTGAAACTACCTTCATTTGGAACAATGGCGATGAACCGCTGAACTATCGTCCTCAGCCCGGGTACCTTCCGGTGATATAGCCTTCCAGTTGCTGGATGGTCTGCTCCTGACCCGCAATGATCCACTTTACCAGGTCACCGATAGACACCACGCCCATCACCGTTTCACCTTCCAACACCGGAAGGTGGCGAATGTGGCGGTTGGTCATGATGGCCATACACTCATCTACGGTTTGTTGGCGAGTTACGAAGATCACGGGGCTAGTCATGATCTCGCGGACTCGAGTCTCTTTCGAGGCGCGCCCCTGGAGGACGATTTTGCGTGCGTAGTCACGCTCCGAGAGGATTCCGGCCAGCTTGCCTTCGGACATGACAAGCAACGCCCCTACTCCCTCTTTGGCCATCTTCTCAATCGCTTCGTAGACCGTCTGCTCGGGTTCAACCGACAATACTACGTTGCCCGCTTTCTGTCTCAGAACAGATTCGACTTTGTCAGTAAGCTTCATCAGCTGACCTGTCAGTCTGCCATACTACCACGCAGAACGGGAATTGGAGGCTGGCATCGGACTGATCAAAGAACGCTCTCGGAGGTCGCTCATGCCGCCTAATTAGAACTCATCAACTCATCTCGTGCACACCTGTGGCCAGTTTCCGCGGTGCGCTCCATGGCCGAGTGTTATCCCACTAGCACCTCACGGCTTCACGGCCAACCGTCGGCTGAACTTGGGGCGGCAATGGGTTTGGTCGAGAAGTTTGTGGTTGACGCTGTGCAGGTACGCATGCATCCTCGTGACTAATGCCGAGCCTGTGTTAATCCTCCTTTGGCGGCGGCTTGCAGTTCGCGAATCACCCAGAACAACCGCCGGGCCAAGACGTAACTGTCCACCGTTGCGTAGGTTTGTGATACGGGATTTCGCGATTAGCTTTTGGATCTTCCGCTGCGATAGTCCCGACCCAAGCTCAGAGTGCGCGATGTCGGCTGCCTCCTCTTCGGAGATGCCAGGCAAAGCCTGACCAGCATGAAACCGAGAACGCCATTGCTCCGGCTCCAGGGGGCCTGTCGGGCGAAGAAGTCGTGCACATCCTGGAGCGTATAGTCGAAGCTGTCACTGACACGACACCCGAAGTCCGCACCTACATCAATGACCATCCTCATTTTGCTGAAATCGGCAAACGGATCCTTGGCAGCGGGCGAAGGTGTCCGAATGGCTTAGCTGTCGCACCTCTCAATGCAGAACATCCACACACCAGGTACCAGAAAGCTTTTTGTTATCGGATATCCTTACTAGTAGCTGTTAGCTTCCGACAACTCTCAGATTTCTCTTGAGTAGCAGCCGGTTCTGCAAAGAAGCGCAATGGAGCGTGACGTAACAACAGTTGCTGGATCCACGTCACTTACGGTTCCTTATCGCTTCAACGCTAGGAATGGAGCGGTATTGTTAGAGCGGGATATTGAAGGCAAGGTACGGCTGAGAGGTGACAATCTCAAAGCCACCGAGGATTTGGCGAACAAAGCGGAGAAGATCACACCGTAAATACTCTCGGCTGGAACTGCATCGTCCCATGCAGAGGCAGCGAAAGGCGACATTTGGAGCCAGGCTCGAAGTCGGTGGGAGCTGCGACTGCTCAACACAATCCTGGTAGCGACAGACTGCCTCCGGTTGGCCAATATCGCGGTACAAGGCCCAGCCCGGCGGCAAACTCTCGTCTCCTTTTGAAAAGCAGCATCGTTGCCGACAGCCGATCCGACGGCGGTCGCAACCAGTTGACCTACTCCAGGGATTCGCTGTAATCGAACAAATGTACGGATCGCCGTTCGTGATCTGTGCCAGATCCCCGCTGAGGCTTCCGATCCTGCGAGTGCGCGCCTTCCTGTGATTATTGCCAGCCACTTCTAAAACCATAAACCATTGATAATCGCGGTCAGCGTGATCAATGCACCTCCTAAGTTATTAACCGGCCGTTACTTACAAGCTTTGACTTAAATACAGCTGCCGAGACCTACAACCTTTCAATTAAATGCATTGAAAGTGAACATGAACTTATTGACTACAGGATTCTTAGTTAGGAAGACATTTTCTACAGCGAACATGGTAGGTGGTGTCAGCCTTAATATCAATAACTGCGAGTGGGACTTATATCATGAGTAATAAAAAAGAAAGCAAGACCGATGACACAAAAGCTAAGGCTTCCGACAGAAAGTTGAAAGCCAACCGGGAGAAATTCTAATAAGTCGACCGGGCCGCGAACTCCGGAGGGTAAACGACGCAACAGGATGAACAGCCTTAAACACGGGATGCTTGCAAGAACTGTGCTCTCTTGGCGCGATGGGAAACCATACCCAAAATACCTGAAAGCATACGAGGCTCTGCACGAGCAGTATGCCAACGGCGATGTTGCGACCGTCTTGTAACTAGATCTTTTATTTGCGGATTATTGGAAGTTGGGGGCTGGAATTCGGCCCAAGTCAGAACCATGAAGGAGTGTGGGTTTGGATTGCCTGGGTTACGATTGGATACAGAAGCTTCAGCGCTATACTACGACTACTAGAAATTCCTTTATGAAGACCCTTGATTTTCTGGAAAAGAAAGCAAGAGAGGCAGAGGGAGAAGACGCGGTAGCGGCTGACGGCCCACCTGAAGACGATCCTGGCTCCGGCGAGGCCCAGGTAGATGAGGCTGCCCAACCGGAGGCGACTGCTGCGAATCCAACGGCGGGCATCGAAACTCCACCGCCTTCTATCGGGGAGGCCGGCGCGGGAGGTGCTGTCCAACCGTCAACGCTGGAGCCTGCGGAAAACTCAGGTCTAGACGGGCGCACAGCCGGGAGAGAAGCACTCGATCCCGAGAGTGTTCCTGAACCGGATGTTCCCGCGAGCAAGAGCACGGCTTGACCGTGGCGGCTGGGCAAGCTGATCGTGATGGTTTAGCTGGCGCTGATTAAGACAATAGCCTCGCCACCGCGGTCGAGGGTCACGGCGGAACGGCCCACCTTGTTCCCAACTGACGATTCGTGAGGGTGGGACAGCTAGGCGACGAACACACCGTCGTCGTGCGGAGCGGGGTGTGGCTAGGCCGGTTTGCACCCGGCCCTTGGCAGCGTCCACTCGCTTAGTTCTTCCTCTCGGATGGATCGTCCGGAACCGCCAAGGAGCGTCGCGGCTCACGAAAATTAGATCGTCAGTGAGAAGCTCGTCAGCACGGTGGCGGGGCTAGCCGCTGTCCGACCTACACGATCTCGCAGGTGAAAAGCCGAGTGTGAACTCGGTCAAACGCCAACAACTTCTGAAGAGTCGAACACTCGCGGTTGACCTGCTGATTGGCGTGCGAAGACCGCTCAGACTCATTTGATGTAGTACAGGGAAACTCTCCAAGTTCCGTCCTTGTCTAGAGTGGGAGCAGCCGTTTCGATGACCGAGCTTCTATGCTCGAAGGTGCTGTCGTACTGCAACACGACGTACTGCCCGGCGGGAGCGCCGGGGATCCCCTCTCTATACTCGGCAGAAGTTAACTTACGCGATATTACCGAACCAAGAGGTGCGCGGTTTGAGTCCAGAATTTGCTGCCACTGCTCCTTGGCAACTGTAGTCTTCATAAGATTCGCCGCCTCATCCCAGCTCTGCGCATAGTTGCCGGAATCGACAATCTTCAGCCACGCTTCGGCAGCGCCCTTGGCGGGCGACGTCTTGTCTCGCGAGCAGCTAACAATGGACAGCGCCACTACTCCAGATACGATAAAGCGAAGAAGTTGTTTCGTCATGGCATACTCCTGAAACACCGTTGGTCCTGCCCATCGGAGCGCGATCTGCTATCGGTAGGCAAATACCATAGCGTAGATAATCCACACGACCACACTGAAACCGATTCCCAGCGCCGTCCAGGCAAACGCTCGAAAGGCCTTGACGACGATCTCCGGTTGGGGTTCCTCCAAGTGTTTTTCCAGTTCGCCGGTCGCGACCAACGCTGCATATTCCCGCGGTTTGTCCCGCCTCAATTCCGCAACTGGCATGTGGCCAGTGAAGATCGTGGTGTCCATGGGAAACTTCTCCGGCCGCAGATGGGTGTTGAAGAAATGCACGGTGAAGATGAAACCGGTAGCCAGCAGAGCTTCATCGCTGTGAATGATGGTAGCCACATTGATGAAGGCGCCTGGCAGAAAGCGTGTGAAGAATACCGGGAACCAGAGTGTCAGCCCGGTGGAACCAATGACCACGATTCCCCAGAACACGGCGAAGTAGTCGAACTTTTCCCAATACGTCCAGCGGCCATAATCGGGGCGCGGTCCCCGGCCCACGAACCACTTCATCGTGCCCGCCAGTTCCTGGGCGTCACGCTTCGTGGGCAATATTGTGTTCGGTCCGAAGAGAACCGAGCGCCAGGTCAGCTGGTTGCGCCGCTTGTCGCGGACCAGGGTCACGATGTGCGTCGTGAACGTCCCGAACATGACAACCGCAGCCGTACGGTGGATAAAGCCGGCGGTCTCGAATCCGCCGAGAATGTGAGCCAGCCGGAAGGCCCATGCGGTGTAGGAGAACTTCAGTGACATTCCCGTCAGCGCCAGAGTAAGGAAGCTGACAATCATGCAGGCATGCAACGTGCGGTGCAAACGTGTAAAGCGCACGAACTCTCGCCGGTCAGCCGGTACAGCAATCGGCAACGGCTCGACTACCGCTACGGCGCGCCCGACCGCACTGGCAGAGTATTCGTGGTTAATGTTGGCCATGGTTGTTGTCCTTCGGCCCGCTGTCCGTGCGCGATGAAGCTTCCTTGGCCTGGGCCTCCCGGGCTTCCTCCTCACGCAATTCGCGACGCATTTTGAGCGCGCGAGGTAGCCACAGCAGCGTATGTACTCCGCTGATTGTGAATGTGCTTACCAACAGCGTCGTCATTCCCCAAAATGTCCAGAACAGGAACGGGTACTTCTTGGGATCGTGGTGCGTGGCGTGTGTCAGATATCCGGCGAAGCGTCGCGTCGCATCGGAGTGGCACTTGCGACAGGTTGCGACCACGTTGGCGCGGCTCAAATGCGAACGCGGATCCGTGACTTTCAGGATGTCGTGCGCGCCGTGGCAGTCATAACACTTGGCGGTTTTCGTGTAACCCAGGCGCGACACCTTGCCGTGATAGGTGTCGAAGTAGGTCTTCGCGATCTCTGCGTGGCAGTGCCCACAGGTGTTCATGATGTCGAGTTTGAAGCCGTCCAGATCGGTGCGGCGGATCGAGTGCGCGCTATGGCAGTCATTGCAGACGGGCAGCGGCTGCCCGGTCTTGGTGATGGCCGCCGAATGGATGCTCTGCACGAACTGCTCTGCAATGCCGTGATGGCACGCGCCGCAGGTGGCGGGTACATTCTTCGGATTCACCGTCGATTCCGGGTCGGCGGCAGGCAGCTCGTGGTGTGCGGTGTGGCAACTGGTGCACGTGGCCGTGACCGTGAGTCCGCTCTTCA
The DNA here is from genome assembly GCA_963747045.1 of uncultured Acidobacteriaceae bacterium. Taxonomy (GTDB): domain Bacteria; phylum Acidobacteriota; class Terriglobia; order Terriglobales; family Acidobacteriaceae; genus Bog-257. Next base: position 48,286 of record CAVVDN010000022.1, read on the forward strand.
GTAATCCCTTGCCGTGAATGCTTTCGGTGTAGCGGGGAATGATCTCGTGCTCTTTGCCGGTGTAGAGGACGGCGGCTTTCTGGCCTTCGCGGTGGCACTTGGCGCAGAGATCGGGCACATTGGTCGCAAACGTCAGCGATTCAGGATTGCGCTTTCCGAGCACGTGGTGCGTGCCGTGGCAATCCTTGCAAAACGGCGCATTGGGATTGCCTTGCGCGTGCATCATACCGTGCGTGCTGCGGGCGTACTCCTGGCCGATTGCCTCATGGCAGGCGGTGCAATCCACTTTGTGCGTTATGGTTTCGCAGGGACGAACGCGCGAGGCGTTCACCTCCGAGTGGCATTGGCTGCACGCCACCTTGATGTGCCGCGAACCGGCGACTTCGCTGACGCGCACGAGCATGGAACGCCCGTCGCTTGCTTTCAGCTGCTCATCGGCGTGACAGCGCATGCAATCGGCATCGGCCATGCCTTGGGAGTAGAAAACGTTGCGCACCTTGTGCGGCTGATGGCAGTCGATGCACGCGGGTAAGGTGTTGGCCTGCTTCTCCCAGAGTTCGCCGCGGATGGTCTTGCGGTGCACCAGTTCGATGTTGGCATGGCACTTGGTGCAGGTGGCGGCGATGTTCTTGCGCGCAATGGAGGAGTTGGGATCCGCGTGCGGCAGAATCGAGTGAGCGGTATGACAGGAAGCGCAGTTGGCCGCAACAATCAGCCCCTTCTTCAGCAGGCCCTCGCCATGAATGCTTTCCGTGTAGTTCTCCAAGATGTCGTGCTGCGCAATATCGCGGTTCCGCTGTACCGGTGTGCCTTCCTGGTGACATTGCCCGCAAACGTAAGGGACTTTGATTGCCGCCACGGCCGAACGCGGGTCTTTCACCGGCACGATGTCATGATTGCCGTGACAATTCACGCAACGCGGCGCCAGCGCATCACCTTGGGCCAGAGCTTTGCCATGAACGGATTTGGTGTGCTGCTGAAACTCATCGCTGTGACACGACCCGCAATTGACCTTGCCAAGCGGCGCGTTGTGCGGCAGTTCCTTGCCATCCAGATCGGCGTGACAGTTGGTGCACTGCAAGGGGCTGTGAACCGAGGCCGCTAACTTTTTCTGATCGATGTATAGCGACACCGTGCGTCCGGCGCGCTTGGTGGTCATGGATTTGTCGCCATGGCACGCCAGGCAATCGTCGTTGGAAATCTGCGGGGCAGCCGGGGCCTGCGATGCTTGAACGAGCAAGGCCAGTGATAGCACGAAGGCTAGCGTCAGCCCATTGCTGAGCAGACCGCGACGCTGGTAGTAAGCGTCAACCATGGCTTCCGCCGTCCTCGCCTATCGAACGTCCGTTCGGCAAACAAGGGAATGCATGTTTATTGCATGCGCTGCAACAGCCATTCAGTGATAACGCTCACATGCCGACGTGATTGCACGAGCGCGCCAGAAGAGAGGACATTAATTGTAAGCGGCCCAGAGACAATCGGGAGATGAGAGGTTTTCAGTGAGAAATCGCGTGGCGCCGGTATTGATAGTAAGCGGCACAGGCACCCTCCGCGGAAACCATCGGCGCGCCCAACGGATTGCCCGGCGTGCAGCGCACTCCAAAGGCGGAGCAGTCGGGCGGCTTCGTTCGGCCTTGCAGTACCAGCGCGCTGATACATTCGGCAGGCTCCTGTACTCCAGCGTCTTCCATGCCGAACACCTGTTCCGCATCGAAGGCCGCGAACTCCGACCGGAGACGATATCCGCTCTCGGCAATGGAGCCAATGCCACGCCACTTGCGGTCGCACACCTCGAAGACCTTCTGCATGATTTGCTGTGCGGGCACGTTGCCGCTGCGCGGGACTGACCGCGCGTACTGATTCTGCAATTCGGCGCGGCCGTCTTCCAGTTGCTCAATCAGCATGAGCACCGCTTCCAGCAGGTCCACCGGCTCGAAGCCGCCAATCACGATGGGAACGCGGAATTCGCTGACCAGATCTTCATATTCGCTGCAGCCCATCACGGTGCAGACGTGTCCCGGCGCGATGAAACCCTGTACGCGATTTCCAGGCTGGCGAAGCAACAGCCGAATCGCTGGAGGAACGATGACATGCGAGACCAGCGCAGAAAAGTTCGTGAGCCCTAAGCGCTTCGCCTCCCAAACCGCCATCGCGTTCGGCGGCGCCGTCGTTTCGAAGCCAATGGCGAAGAACACGACATGCCGCTGCGGATTCGCCTGCGCGACTTAACCGCTTCGATGGGCGAATACACCACGCGAACATCTCCGCCCTGCGCCTTTACCCGTAGCAGATCGGAGTGCGAGCCTGGCACGCGCAGCATGTCACCATAGGAGACCAGGATCACATCCGGCCGCGAGGCGAGGACGACGGCTTTGTCGATCATCTCCAGGGGCGTAACACAGACTGGGCAGCCGGGGCCGTGTACTAGCTCGATATCTCGCGGCAGCAACTCGTCCAATCCATAGCGCATGATGGTGTGCGTCTGCCCGCCGCAAATCTCCATCAGCACCCAGGGATGCTGCGTGCGGTTGGCAATCTTAGCCAGCAGCTTTTGGGCGATGTCCCGGTCGCGGTATTCGTCGATGTACTTCACAACGCTTCAGCCGGCAGCTCGAATTCCAGCAGGCCCATGCTTCGCAAGATTTGGTAGGTGCGCTCGGCTTCTTCCGCGTCAACCACGCTGATGGCGAAGCCGACATGCACCATCACATATTGGCCAACCTGCACCTCAGGAACGAAGTCGAAGCGGACTTGGCGGACGATGCCGCCGAACTGAACCTTGCCGCTCAGCAGAGCTTCGCACTCTTCGATTTCGAGGACCTTGCCCGGTATCGCCAGACACATATTGCCCCCGGCGTCATTAACTGCACCGACCGCGTTTAACTAAGTAGCGCGATCCGCTAACAAATTCACGTGACCCCGGTCGCACAGGCTCGTGATTTGGGTCACATACACTGCCTTTGGCGGTCACTGCACACCGGCACACCGCTCACGATACAAACATGAACATTGGTCCATGTATTCGAACGAACGTTCGAGCACCCCAACGCGGACCATGCTGCGGGACCCTCGCAAGTCCCGGTTCGGCACTTTCGGCCCTTTACGTGGGTCTTTCCACTGGCCCTGCGCTCGAGACTTAGAGGCTGCCATGGCAACCACCACGACGAACGCTCAACTCAATCCGAATCGTTCGGTGACCATCGATGGCAGGAAGTTCCTGTGGGACGGCCGGCTCTACGAAACCCAGGACCAGGCCTCGCTCGGAGCCGAAACCTATAAGACGATACTTCGAAGTCCAGATGGTGCAGGTGAGCGGGACCTACCTCATTTACACCCGCCGGGTCGTCAAGGAAGTGGCAGTAACTGCGCCCTAAGACCTAGAACGCCTGAATAGGGGGTAGCAAAATGGCAGTAGGCGCACTCCCCGTCCAATGCGATCCCACGCTGCTGGCCGATATTCGGCGTTACGGCACCTTTGACAGCGCCGCATGCTATCAGTGTGGCAGTTGCACACTTTCTTGTGATCTCGTCAACGGCGGAGCCAGCTTTCCCCGGTAAGAGCATCCGGTATGGCTGCTTGGCCTGAGCGGGCCGCTGCTGGCGAGCCTGGAGCCGTGGATTTGCCACGATTGCGGCGACTGTTCCACCGCTTGCCCCCGCCAGGCCGAACCGCGAATCTCCATGGTGACGCTGCGACGTTTCCTGAGCGCGCAATACGACTGGAGCGGCATCACCGCAAAGCTGCTGCAGTCCAAGACCTGGTATCTCGGCTCGCTAGTTTTTGTTGCCCTATTCACCTTCCTGCTGATTCTCGGTTATCACCTCTGGAAAGTCCCGCATACCGTCGGCCAGTTGGCCACAACGGGCTTGGGACTGGAGCACATGTTCCCCATCATCACCTATTACACGCTGGTAGTGGTCCTGCTTCCGTTAGCACTGTTGTTGTCCAGGATATACCGCGTGTGGACGACTCACGATGTCCCGAGGAACGAGCAGAAAATCCCACTATCCGCTTACGCAGGCCAAGCGGGAACATATTTATCAGTCGGTGACACACTCGCTGATGCGTAAATGCCCGACAGAAGGGCCGGTGGCTGGGGCATTGGATGCTGGCCTTGGTACGGTCACAATGCTAACGATAAAGACATTCGGCCTGCGCTGGTTTCAAACCGACAACATTTATCCCTTCTACAACCCGCAACGATGGGTCGGATATCTCGCCGCCGGCTTCATTCTGTATGGAATCGGAGACATCCTCGTCGGCCGGTGGCGCGCGCAGAAGGAAATCTACAAGGAAACCAAGTTCAACGATCTGGTCTTTCCTGTTCTGATCGTCTGTGTCGTACTCAGCGGGCTGGTGGCACACATTCTGCGCTATTGCGGCTTCGGTCTCGAGTTGTCACTACGCTTACGCGCTGCACGTCATCATTGCGACTCCACTGCTGCTGATCGAGATGTCGTTCGGCAAGTGGTCGCACATGGTCTATCGCCCGATGGCCCTTTATTTCGTGCTGTCAAGGAACGGGCTCAGCAACAGGCGCCTGCACCGGAGGCAGTTCCCAATGCCATCTGACAACTCCAAAGTTCAGCCGGTAGGCGCTGCGCTGGTGGTGGGCGGCGGCATCGGCGGCATGCAGGCCGCGCTGGACCTGGCGGGCGCCGGCATCAAGGTTTATCTGGTCGAGAGCAAGCCCGCGATCGGCGGCGTGATGGCGCAGCTCGATAAGACCTTCCCGACGAACGATTGCGCCATGTGCACCATGGCGCCGCGCCTGGTGGAGATTGGCCGCCATAGGGATATTGAAATCCTCACGCTGAGCGAGGTGGAGAGCATTGCGGGTCAGGCTGGCGATTTCACCGTCACGGTGAAGAAGCATGCGCGCTTCATCGACGAATCGCGGTGCACCGGCTGCGGGGCATGCATTGCCGAGTGCCCGGTGACGCTGCCGTCGGAATTCGATCAGGGACTGACAGATCGCAAGGCGATCTACCGGCCCTTCCCGCAAGCCGTTCCGAACGTCTTCACGATCTCGCGCCGTGGCACGCCTCCATGCGAGGCTGCCTGCCCAGTTCATCAGGACGGGCAGGGATACGTGCAGTTGATCGCGCAAGGCAGATTTCAGGAAGCGCTCCAAGTCATCCTGCGCGATAACCCACTGCCTTCGATCTGCGGCCGAGTTTGTACCCACCCATGCACCGACGCGTGTACGCGTGCCGGCGTGGACGACCCGCTGAATCTGCCCGGACTGAAGCGCTTCGTCACCGACTACTTTCCCGATTACAAGCTGCCGCAACCCAGCGTTCCTGACCGACCCGAGAAAGTCGCCATAGTCGGCTCGGGCCCCGCGGGACTGGTTTGTGCCTACCAGCTTCGTCAGAAGGGATACCGCCCGACGATCTTCGAAGCCTCCAGCACTGCCGGAGGAATGCTGGCGCTCGGCATTCCCCTCGTTCCGCCTTCCGCGCCGGTTGTTGAATGCCGAAATCGACCGGCTGCGCGGCGATCGGGATCGAGATCAAGCTGAACACGCCCGTCGGCACGGGCATCAGCTTTCGAGGACGCTGCGGAAGAACTATGCCGCGGTCTTCGTCGCCATCGGCGCGCACGTCGAGCGCAAGCTTCGCATTGCCGGGGAAGACCTGCCGGGCGTGAACTGGCGGAGTGGAGTTCCTGCGCCAGGTGAATCTGGGAAAGCCGGTCGCGCCCGGCAAGCGCGTGCTCGTGATCGGCGGCGGCAACTCTGCCCTGGATGCGGCGCGCACGGCGCTGCGCAGCGGAGCGGGCGAAGTCACGATCGTCTATCGGCGCACGCGCGCCGAGATGCCTGCCGACACGCGCGAGGTCGAGGATGCCGAGCGCGAGGGCATCAAGCTGATGCTCCTGGTCGCGCCCAAGTCGTTCAAGGCCGGGCCCGACGGCCGCGTGGCCGGGCTCGAGTGCCTGAAGATGAAGCTCGGCGCGCCCGATGCCAGCGGACGTCCCGCGCCCGAGCCGATTCCCGGCTCCGAATTTGTTCTCCCGTGTGACGCAGTCATCGCGACGATCGGCCAGTCCCCCGATGTAGGCGCGCTAGGTGAGCGCCTCGGTCTCGAGACCACCAAGTGGGGGACCCTCGCCGCCGATCCTCTGACCCTCGAAACCGGCCTCGCCGGAGTGTTCGCCGGCGGCGACTGCGTCACCGGTCCCGACGTGGTGATCAACGCCAAGCTCGCCGGCAAGAAAGCGGCGACCTCGATCGATCGCTTGCTCAATGGCCGGGACCTGCGTGCCGGACGCGAACTGGAAGGACCGTATCGCACTGAGTACGTCGTGGATACGACGGGCGTGCTGATGCAGCGCCAGGTGCCGATGCAGGCGCTCGATCCCGCTACTCGTGGCAGGACCTTTGCCGAGGTGCACGTCGGTTACACGCCGGAAGAGGCGATCGCGGAAGCCAAGCGCTGCCTGGCCTGCGGAATCTGCTCCGATTGCCATCTGTGCGAGACGCTTGCCAGGCCCACGCCATCGACTATCTTGCAACGGGAAGAGACGCTGAAGCTGAACGTCGGCGCGGTTGTGCTCGCTCCCGGATACGAGCTCTTCGATCCGCGCCTGAAGAAAGACCTCGGCTACGGCCGCTTCCCCAACGTAATCACCTCGCTGGAGTTCGAGCGCATCCTGTCCGCGTCGGGACCTTACTCCGGCCACGTGCTGCGGCCCTACGATCGCACCGAGCCGAAGCGCATTGCTTTATGCAGTGCGTGGGATCGCGCGATGCCGAGCACGACTACTGCTCCTCGGTGTGCTGCATGTACGCCACCAAGGAAGCCATCATCGCCAAGGAGCATCTCGGCGAGGACTTGCAGTGCGACGTCTTCTTCATGGACTTGCGCGCCTTCAGCAAGGGCTTCGAGCAGTACTACCGCGGGCGCAGGAGCTGGGAGTGCGCTACATCCGGTCCCGCGTGCCCGCCATTGTCGAACTTCCTGAGACGCGAAACCTGATCGTGCAGTATCTCGGCGAGAACGATAAGAAACTTGCTGCGGAATACGATCTGGTCGTGCTGTCGGTGGGCATGCAGCCGCCGAAAAGAGTCGGAAAAGCTGGCGCAACGCTTTGGCGTCGGCTCGAACTCGTTCAACTTCTGCCAAACCTCGGCCTTCCAGCCCACAGCGACGTCGCGCGAGGGAATCTATCGTGGCCGGGCCATTCGCCGAGCCCAAGGACATTCCGGAAACCGTGATGCAGGCGTCGGCGGCGGCGTCGCAGGTGCTGTCCGTATCTAAGCGAAGCCCGCGGCACGCTGATCTCGCCGAAAGAATTACCCGCCGGAGAACGACGTCGCGGGACAGGAGCCCCGCGTCGGGTCTTTGTCTGCCACTGTGGGACCAATATCGCCGGAGTGGTGGATGTGCCCGCCGTGGTGGAGTATGCGAAGACCCTGCCCAACGTCGTCTATGCGGAGAACAATCTCTACACCTGCTCCAACGACACGCAGGAGCGCATCAAGGAGAAGATCACCGAGCACAATCTGAATCGCGTGGTGGTGGCCTCCTGCACGCCGCGGACGCACGAGCCGCTGTTCCGCAACACCCTGCGCGAGGCCGGGCTCAACCCCTATCTCTTCGAGATGGCGAACATTCGCGACCAATGCTCCTGGGTGCACATGCACGAGCCGGAGAAGGCCACGGAGAAGGCGAAGGACCTGGTGCGCATGGCGGTCGCCAAGGCCGGCTGCTGGAGCCGCTAACCCGGCGCTCGGTTGCGATCAACAAATCCGGCTCTGGTCATCGGCGGCGGAATGGCCGGCATGACCGCTGCCCTGGCACTGGCTGAGCAGGGCTTTGATGCCTACCTGGTGGAGAAGGAGAAGGAGCTGGGCGGCAACCTGCGGCACGTCCGCTACCTGCTCAACGGAGAGGACCCGCAGGCAGGAGCTGCAGAACGGACGAAAGCGCAGGTGTTGAAGAACCAACGCATCCATCTCTTCACCGGTGCCACCATCGAAGCCATCGACGGCACCATCGGCGATTTCAGGACCAAGATCTTCGGCCAATGGCAAGAGTTCAGAGATCAAGCACGGTGTGGTCATCGTCGCCACCGGCGCTCAACAGTATGAGCCGAAAGAGTACCTGTATGCGCAAGACGAGCGGGTCTTGACGCAGCGGGAGCTGGAGCAACGTCTGTCGCGATGGCGCCGCCGTTCCTCGCGACATGCGGTGATCGCCGGCGAAGACCGTGGTCATGATCCAGTGCGTCGGCTCGCGCGACGACGGCCATCCCTACTGCTCGCGCGTGTGCTGCGCCGAGGCCGATCAAGAACGCCTGAAGATCAAGACGCTCTCGCCGCAAACCAACGTTTATGTCCTCTACCGCGACATCGCACCTACGGTTTCAGGGAGAGCTATTACTCCGAGGCGCGCAAGCAGGGCGTGGTCTTCGTGCGGTACGAGGAGACCGCAAGCCGGAAGTTTCGCAGAACGGGCACGGGCTGAACGTATCCGTCGTTGACCAGACGCTCGGGATGCCGGTGAAGATCGCTGCCGACTTGGTTGTGCTCTCCGCCGGCATTCATCCGGACCACGGCAACCAGGAGATCGCGCAGTTCCTGAAGGTGCCGCTGAACAGGAGGGCTTCTTCCTGGAAGCCCACATGAAGCTGCGGCCGGTGGACTTCATGACCGACGGCGTTTTCCTCTGCGGCCTGGCGCACTCGCCAAGTCGGTCGAGGAGTCCATCCTCCAGGCGCAGGCGGCGGCGGCCCGGGCAGCGACGATCCTCTCGCGCGAGACCATCGAGCTGGAGGCCAACATTTCCGAGGTGGTGGACGAAAACTGCGACGGCTGCGCCTACTGCGTCGATACCTGCCCGTTCAAGGCGATCACCCTGCTCGAGTACATGTGGCAGGGATCGGTGAAGAAATCAGTGGAGGTGAACGAGACCATCTGCAAGGGCTGCGGCTGCTGCCAGGCTACCTGCCCCAAGAGAGGCATATTCGTGAGAGGATTCACGCTGGACCAAATCGAGGCGCAGATCCATGCGGCGTCTAGGAGTTTGATGATGGAAGATACCTTCGAGCCGTTGATCATCGCGCTGTGCTGCAACTGGTGCTCGTATGCGGGCGCGGACCTGGCCGGCATATCGCGCAGCCAGTATCCCACCAGCATGCGGATCATCCGCGTGATGTGCTCGGGCATGGTGCATCCCAACCTGGTGATCGACGCGCTGACCAAGGGCGCCGACGGCGTGCTCATGTGCGGATGCCATCCCGGCGATTGCCACTACCAGGAAGGCAATCACAAGGCGGAGAAGCGCGCGGAGGCCATCACGCTGATGCTGCAGGATTTTGGGATCGAGGAGGAGCGATTCCGACTGGAGTGGGTATCGGCCGCGGAAGGCGCAAGGTTCGCCCAAGTGATGAAGGAGTTACGGAGCAGGTGAAGCAGCTGGGTCCAAGCCCGTACAAGCAGTGAGCAACATCATTTTCACCACGGAAGCCACGGAAAAAATTCCTTTTCTTCTTTCCTGTGTATTCCGTGCTTCCGTGGTGAATTCATTACAGGTTGCTGGAAAGAGATTTCAAGTTCATCGGAGGTGCAGCATGGCAGCTCGACTAGCCGAAGAGTGGTTTGCCATATGCGGCGGATGCGAGGTGACAATCCTCGATATTGGCGAACCGCTCATGGACTTACTTAAGAAAGTAGAGATTGTTCACATGCCGGTGCTGATGGACCACAAGCTGTTTGGTCAGACCGGCGAAAAGGCGGAAATGGAAATCCCGGAGGCGGATGTTGGACTCATCTCCGGCGGCATCCGCAGCGAAGAGCACAAGAAGCTGGCGCAGGAGATGCGCCGGAAATGCAAGACCCTGATCGCCCTGGGCTCCTGCGCCTGCTATGGCGGCATCCCCGCGCTGGCCAATCAGTTCAGCACGGAAGAACTGCTGACAAGGTCTATCGCGACAGCGTCACCACCGAAAAGAACGGATTCCCGCACGAGCAGATTCCCGACCCTCACCGATCGCGTGTACGCCCTTCAGCGAAGTCGTGCAGGTGGACGCTTTTCTGCCCGGCTGCCCCACCACGCCGGAGATGGTGGCGGGCGCGCTGCATCGCGCTGCTGGAAGGCAAGCCGCTTCCGTTCCTGCCGACCAAGAGCGTGTGCGACGAGTGCCCCACGATCCGCGAGAAGAAGGCCGTCTCGACGCTGAAGCGCCGCCTGGAGGCACCGGAGTTCACGCCCGGCGCGCCGCTGAACGAGATGCGTTGCTTGATGGAGCAGGGCATTCTGTGCATCGGCCCGGCGACGCGCTCCGGATGCGGCGGCAGCGACGGCATACCGCGCTGCATCCGCGCCTACATGCCGTGCGAAGGCTGCTTCGGCCCGCTCTCGGAGAAAGCCAATCCCATGGTCGACATGATGGGCGCGCTTTCCACTATCGGCCTCGATCCCAAACAGATTCCGGATCGGGCCGCAACATTCAACCGATTTTCCGGTGCTGGCCGACTGCGGCCACCCGGCGAAGAGGTGAGCCATGGCAAAGACAATTGTAATTCAGCCTGTCACGCGCATTGAGGGCCACGCCAAGATCACCATCCAACTGGACGATGCCGGCAATGTGGACACCGGCCCGCGTGAATGTCATCGAGCTGCGCGGCTTCGAGCGCTTCTGCATGGGGCGGCCGGTGGAAGACATGCCGCGCATCACGCCGCGCATTTGCGGCGTCTGCCCGTGGTCGCATCACCTGGCTGCGGCCAAGGCCTGCGACGCGGTGTTCGGAGTCGAGCCGCCGCCCGCCGGCGAGAAGCTGCGCGAGCTGTGCAACAGCATCGCCTTCATGGAAGAGCACATTCTGCACTTCTATTTCCTGGCGGGCGCCGATTTCCTGCTCGGCCCGGATGCTGCCGATTATTCGGTGCGCAACGTCATTGGCGTGTTGCAGGCCGCTCCGGAAGTGGCCCGGCGCGTGGTCCGGGTGCGCCACATGTGCGCCAAGATGCTGGAGATCATCGCGGGCAAGTCCATCCATCCGCAGGCCGCGGTTCCCGGCGGCTTCAGCAAGCCGCTGGCGAAAGACGAGCGCGACCAGTTGCGCAAGATGGCCGACGAGGCGCTGGAACTGGCGAAGTTCTCCATCGCCTTCGCCAAAGAGAGCGTCTTCCCCAAGTACCTCGACGTGGTGAAGTCGCTGGGCGTCATCACCAGCGGGTTCATCGGAACCGTCAAAGACAACGGCGCGCTGAATCTCTATGACGGCAAGCTGCGCCTGATGAGCCAGCGGCACCTATCAAGATTTTCCGTATGACAACTACACCGAGTACATCGCCGAGCACATCGAGCCGTGGAGCTACCTGAAGTTCCCCTATGCCAAGAAGCGGGGCGAAGGCTTCTCGCTGGACATCGATGCACCCAGGGCGTCTACCGCGCCAATACTCTGGCGCGCATCAACGTTTGCGATTTCATCGACACGCCGCTGGCGCAGGCGGAGCTGGAGGAATTCCGGCAGAAGTTCGGCCGGCCGGCTCAGCTCACCCTGCTGTATCACTGGGCCCGCCTGATCGAACTGCTCTACAACGCCGAGAACACCATCCGGCTGCTGGACGACCCGGACATCACCAGCCCGGAGACCCGCGTGAAGGTGACACCGCGCGCCGCGCGCGGCGTGGGCTGCACGGAAGCGCCGCGCGGCACGCTGATCCACGATTACGAGACCGACGCCGACGGCATGCTCACCAACATGAACCTGATCGTCGGGACGACCCATAACAACGCTCCCATCAATCTGTCCGTGACGCAGGCCGCCAAGAAGCCTGATCCACGACGGCAAATATGATCAGGGGGTGTTGAACACGGTCGAGATGGCGATCCGCGCCTATGACCCATGCTTGTCCTGCGCCACCCACCGGCTGGACGGGAAGCTCTCGGTGAAGCTGGACATCTTCGACGCGGACGGCAGCCTGGTGGACACGTTCGCGAATTGAGACAAGTGCCGGATGGAGTAAATTGATGATGGGAGATCGACCCGTCCGATCTCCCTGATTTCTGCTCCAAGCCGACGCTGGTCCTCGGCGTCGGCAACATGTTGTTCGGCGATGACGGCTTCGGCTGCGCGCTGGTCGACTACGTCGAGGCGCATTACCGCGTGCCCGAAAGCGTTTGCCTGCTGGATGCCGGCACCGGCGTGCGCAAGCTGCTGTTCACGCTCTGCCTCAGCCCTGTGCGCCCGCGGCGCCTGATCATTGTCGATGCGGTCGATGCCGGGCGGGCTCCCGGCGAGAGGTTCGAAATCGATCCGGCCGAGATTCCCGTCGTCAAGCTGGACGACTTCTCCCTGCACCAATTGCCGACCTCCAACATGCTGCGCGAATTGCAGGAGACCTGCGGCGTCGAGGTGCGAGTGCTGGCTTGCCAGACCGGCCCGCTCCCGCTAGAAGTACAGGAAGGGCTCTCTGAAGCCGTAAGCAACGCGGTGCCCCGAGCCGCCGACTGGCTAGCGGACCAATTATGTGCTGCCCCGCTCTGCCACGGGCGCTAGCCACTCTCGGCGACTGATGCTTTCACTGCTAAGCCGACGAGGGTTGCTCCCAAGTGCATCAAGCACATCAAGGTCACCGAGACCATCAAGCGGTGGCCTCTTTAGTTATTGCGTTGACCCTAACGGAGATTCCCGGAATGCGTGTACCATAATTACTCTGTATAACACTGCGATTCCTCCGTGAGTGTATAACACGCGGGCGCAGTCCAGCCAAGCAACACGATGTTGGAACGCTTACATAGGGCCCGCTCTTCGAAAGCCAAGGCGTCCAGTGATTCCTAAGGGAGCCTTATTGCTCGTAAGCATCCCTATTGGCCGCACGTATGGTCACAAATCTTGGATTTGTGCTTGCTGGCCGGAATATTGGGCGGTGCTTCGCAGATCGCTCGGGCAGCCGTCACATGCTACGTGAGTAGCGCCGCGATTGCCTTCGGAAGCTACAATTCTCTGGAGTCAACTCATCGTGACAGCATAGGAAGTATCACGGTAACTGGCCGCGGTTCCGTGGGAGACAAAGTTTCCTATTCCATTCTGGTTGGGCGCAGACCCTTGCGAATACATGACGAACGGCAATCACCAAATATCATATTGTCTGATCACCGACAGTCGTATACGCAAATCTGGGGAAACGGCAATGCAGGTTCTGATGTGGTCAAGGACAGCCATATGCTGATCACCTCTCGAAGATCCCGCTCATGTCCTTTGTATGGAAGAATTTCGGCGGGTCAGACCAGATTGGCGTCCG